>NZ_JBHTGZ010000003.1:1072147-1149384 GCF_042676425.1 Paenibacillus sp. GCM10027629
CGCTTCTGAAGGGGTCTGGTCAATCGGACAAATGTACGACCATTTGATTCTCGTTGCCCATGAGTACCTGGATAATGTAGAAGCATGTGCGAGGCAGGAAGAAGAGCAACACCTCGGGAAGAGCGATTTTGGGGAACGTCTATATCAAATGGGAGGATTTCCACCCATTAAAATCAAATTACCAGACGAATTAAATGCACCCCCCAACAATTGGGATAGTCAAGAAGATCTTATGAATAGACTCGATCAAGTCATGCTGAGATTGAGAGAATTAGAAACTAGCATAGATGCGATAAATCCAAACTACAAAGTTAACCATGGCGGCTTTGGCTGGCTGAATGCGAAAGAATGGTACGATCTTGTCGGCATGCATTTTCGCCATCATCTTCGACAGAAATACGAGTTGGAGCAAAACCTAGGGTTCCAAGCATGAAAGAGGAAATCATTCTATGATGAAGGGGGCAATAACTTGAAGTTTTCTCATGTAAGATTATTAGTGCCGAATGTGAGGGAATGTTTTATATTTTACCGGGATATTCTGGGCCTTGAAGTTCTGTATGGCAATGAAGACACGCCGTTTGCTGAGTTTAAGACAGGAGATATTCATATCGCATTGGAGCCTCCAATGGCGAGTGAACCTATTGCAGCCTTCCGTAATAAGAATGAATTTAGTGCCCTTGATCAGGTTGCCCTCATTTTCAGAGTAGATGACGTTGACGCAACATATGATCGATTGAAGAGCAGAGAAGTTGAGTTTGTAAAAGAGCCACATGACACGCTTGAATGGAATATGCGAGTAGCTTATTTTCGTGACCCTGCTGGAAATTTGATTGAGATTAATCAAGGAATTTAATAGATCGATGAAGTCCCTTTCTTGCAGAAGGGATTTTTTCTTTTGAGAGCATAGGGCGATCTATTGTGGGCGATTCAGGAAACGTTTCATGAGCAATGAAAGTGAGATCAGGATCGGAGGATCATCTATTCGTGGTGGATAGAGCTCAACATTCTGATCCGGAATAGGTTCACTCATTTTGACGATAATAGGCATCTTAGAGCGCGTGCGAAGTGTATGGTGCGGCAGCAAAAATTCTCTCGATTCCATCCCCCAAGCTACGGAAGTCGCCATGAGGTAATATGTTCCTGGTTGGATAGAAGGTATACAAAAATCGCCAAGGGAGCGCAATAAGGTTCCGTATTTGGGGAGACCTTCCGGAATGGGCTTCGTAAACAACCCGATCAGAATCACACCTTCAAACGAATACGCGCTATGAATGGTTCCAGTTAGGTTGGGGTATATGTGAGAAACAATGCCCGGCGTTGGCCATTGTTCAAGATTGGCTAACTGATGTAAATGATCGTCAGCGAACATTGTTGAATGACGAAATACGGAAGGCGTCATGCCTACACGTTGTGTAAATCGGGTCGTAAACGTGCCGAGACTCTGTTGTCCGATCTCCTCTGCGATTTCTCGGATAGGGAAGGGCGTCGTGAGCAACAAATCTTTAGCCTTCTGGAGTCGTAATGATGAAATGAAATGCTGCGGGGATAGCCCTAACCTTTGTTTAAATATTCTAGTAAAATGGAAGGGGCTATATGCCGCATAGCGAGATAATTGAGATAAAGTGAGCGGTTCATAAATATGTGCATGAATATAATGAATCAACTCATCCAGCTCTGGATAAAGGTCTGTCACGATGTTCACCACCCATCAAGGATCAATGCCACACCATGCGATTATATTAAATTTGAGAATAATTAGCAATTCATGAATAAAAATACTTCTGTTAGATAGCATCATAGACGGATGATCAGAACGACGACGGAACCTCGGCATTAGAAGGTTCGTGGTTCCGTCAAACGATCATCATAGTCGGTAGAATGCCGATTCTTCTCGTTAAGGTTGTAATTTACGGAAGACATTGTAGCTTCTGCGTGCGCATTCTGAAATGGATATGGGGTGGAAGCCGCTGACTTCGGCATACAAAGTATCGTTAAGCGGTGCGATCCACGAACTAGGAAGGGCTGCCGCTCCAAGCGATGCACCGAGAATGGAACCGACCGTTGCACCATTGCAATCCGTATCCCAACCGCCAAGCACGGCTGTCGTAATGCCTTTTTCGAAATCGCCACCGGAATGAATGAGTGCAGCCGCACATAATGCAGCATTATTATTCGTATGAACAGGGTGGTAGTGTTTAAATGACTCCCATATTTTACTTACAAGTTCGACCTGATCATTCGTTTCCTCGGCGATCCTAACCGCGAGCGAAATATCTTCGGCCAGACGGCAATTCTTCGGTATTTCACGCAATCCGATCTCAATGATTCGTCTCACATCGCTCTCTACGAATGCAGCAGCAATCATCGCTGCACAGAACATCGCGCCATAAATGCCATTCTTCACATGGGAGAAGGAGGCATCACGCCAAGCTAGCTCAGCTGCAAGCTGAGGCTGACCGGCTGCACCATAGGCATACCCATCCACACGGATTTGGGCGCCGATCCATTCGCGGTATGGGTTCAAATAGGAACGGCCCCATTGAATATGCTGTTCCCAATCCTCCGGGCGTTCTCCGCTTATATGCGAAGTCACGCGTGCAAAATTTAAGTATGACTGTGCTTCGGCCGTGAATACTTGTCCAAATGACAGATGACGATGCCACAGTTTGCCAACATCCCATGAACTAAAATCTAGACCGCGCTCCTCTAGCATTAGCAGCCCAAGCACGGTATAACGAATATCATCATCCGTTTCCATGTAACGAATATTGTCGCCACAACTCGCCAGACTGCTCCAGTGAGCGATCTCGAGATTATATTGCGCCTCCGCAGTCGATTCACTCGGCGTATAGTGACGAATCGGCCATTGTCCGGCACCTTCGAACCACAGCTTAATATTGTGCCAGCCTGGTCTGTCACCAGAACCGTTCATGAAAGAATGGGCCTCCAGCGGTTTGCCAAGCGCACAACCAGCCGCACGGCCGAGCCAAGCACCATAGAACTTGTCTTGCCATGTACTGTCGTCCCATTTGTTGACCATCATGCGCGGTCCAATCGGTCGCTCGGCGCGAATTTCTTCCAGCTCTGATGGCTCAACATACTTAAAATCCGTGCTTTGTTCAAGCGCCATGAGTGCATGATATACGTCCATCAGCTGCGATTCATTTGTACCGGCTGCGTCGAGACGCTCTGTGAATCCTAATACGTCGCAACCTTCCTCTCGGCGCTGCGTTATTTCCTCGCGTACAATTTCTCTAAGTCCAATCCATTTCGTCATGACATGTTCCCTCCTGAAATACGTATGTTTGCATTTATTATAACGATCGCCCGGCGCAATGACTTCTCGAATGATGAAGAAGATATTCTCATTTTTTGCTTATTGCGCTGACCCCATGGATTGCCGATACACAATCGGAGACACGCCAACGATCTCTTTGAATACCCGATAGAAGGTTGGCAAGCTCTGAAAGCCACATTCGAATGCGATCGTAGCAACCGCTTTGTCCGTTCCTGATAAATCCCTCTTTGCGGATTGTACACGCAGTAGGGACACATAATCCGAGAAGCGATAACCTGTCGTCTCCAGAAAGGCCCGACTCACGCGTGAGACACTTAGACCCAGTTCATCGGCCAATTCTCCCAGGCCAATCGGCTCCCTGTGGCGCTGCTCGACCAATGTGGCTAACGACTGGACTTGATGAACGGACTTCACCATGATTAAGCGTTCATCCTCCGTGAGCAGACCGTTATAATGGCGCAGAAGGCGTCCGCAAAGTTGGATCAGTGCACTTTTGGCCATCGCTAGATAGCCTGGTGATTTCTCTTTCAGCTCATCTGCAATGGTCAGGATCCAAGGCGTAAGCTGTTGTGCAAGCGCTGAGCCACCAGCAATATGATTGCAGAAGTGAGTAGATCGATATGAAAATGGCAGCAGTAAACCAGGCTCCTCCGCTAGCAACATTGCAGCATCAAAGTTGATGAACAGGTAGCGGCTCGGATCGTCCGAATCTGATTGCGCAACGTGCCGTTCCTCATGATTGACAAGGAACAAATCGCCAGGACTCGCAGCATAGCGTTTATTCCCGAAGGAAAAGGTACCTTTGCCTGACAGACATAGGCCGATTTCCAGACTTGCATGCATATGGGGTGTCTGTTGGTACGTTGCAGGTGTCCATTCGAAAGCATTGATAGGAATGGGATGATCATATGTAATATGCAATTTCATCGTGACCATTTACCTCCTGACAAGAATCAGTTGATATATCAAGTATAGAAATAAGGGGTGCGCTAATCCATATACTACTCTTTACTTTCATATAAACATTCAGCCAGCGGGGAATTTTCCTTCTGGCATTTGTTGTTCTCTATAAGCATACGAATCTATGATATGATGGGATTTGTTGGTAGCAAATATGTCGATTAATCATATGGGAGAGGTGTTTAGCGTATGTCGAAAATTTTAAGCCGAGCTGAAGTAGCTACGGAATCAACATGGAATTTGAATGATATTTTTGAAACGCGTGAGGCATGGGAAAAAGAATTAATCGCTGTTCAGCAAGACATCACCTCCGTTACGAAGTATGAAGGAAGACTCGTTGATGGAGCAGATATGCTGCTGGCCTGTCTTCATGCACAGGAAGAGCTTCAAGCTAGACTCAACCGTGTCGTATCCTTTGCATATTTACATCAATCCGGTGACAGCATCAGTCCTGAAAATCAAATGAATGCGACGAAAGCGCGTGATCTTGCTTCACGAGTCAGTTCAGCACTTTCCTTTATCAAATCTGAAATTATCGCTCTACCAGACGGCTCGATTGACCAGTACATCATAGAGCAGCCCCAGCTTCAAGAGTTCGAACGCAGTCTTGGATTGCTTATTCAGACGAAACCGCACAGACTAACGGCGGAGACGGAAAAAGTTCTTGCTTCCTTTGGCGAAGTATTGGGAGCACCATATCGTATTTATGAACGTAGTAAGCTGGCGGATATGACATTTCCGACAACAGAGAATGGCCGAGGCGAAGAAGTGCCGGTATCATTTGCGCTATATGAGAACAAGTACGTTGAGTCACCGGATACAGATCTGCGCCGAAATGCGTTTAATACCTTTAGCGAGACATTGTACAAATACCGCAATACATTTGCTGAAGCCTATGGGACCGAAGTGAAGCGCCAAGTGATTGAATCGGGTTTGCGTGGGTATGACTCTGTTACGGACATGCTTTTGGAACCGCAGCAGGTATCAACGGAAATGTATAACAACATATTGGATATTCTGCAGGAAGAACTAGCACCACATATGCGAAAATATGCTGCGCTTAAGAAGCGCGTGCTGCAATTAGACGAGATGACGTTTGCGGATCTGAAAGCTCCGCTTGATCCTGATTTCAGTCCTGGCATTTCTTTTCAGGAAGCAGGAGATCTAATCAAGGAAGCCTTATCCATCCTTGGTCCGGAATACGGGGAGATCGTATCGGATGCCTTTAAAAATCGGTGGGTAGATTACGCGGATAACGCAGGGAAGAGAACGGGGGCGTTCTGCATGTCGATTTCTGGCGTGCATTCCTATATTCTAATCAGTTGGGCGGATAGCATGAGAGGTGCCTTTACGCTTGCCCATGAGGTAGGCCATGCTGGTCATCTCATGCTGGCGAGCAAATATCAGCGTTTGACGAACGCCAGACCTTCGATGTATTTTATTGAAGCTCCTTCTACGATGAACGAGCTCCTGCTGGCGAATCATTTGCTGGCACGTTCTAACGATCCGAGAATGCGTCGATGGGTGATTTCCCAGCTGCTGGGTACCTATTTCCACAACTTTGTCACCCATTTACTTGAAGGGGAGCTTCAGCGCCGGGTTTACGACCTTGCCATGAAAAATGTACCTATTACTGCCGTTAAATTGTGTGAGTTGAAGGGGAATATCCTGTCTTCGTTCTGGGGAGAGGATGTGGTTATCGATGAGCATGCCAAGTTAACCTGGATGCGTCAGCCACACTACTATATGAGCTTGTACCCGTACACATATGCTGCGGGTCTAACTGCATCCACAGCCGTAGCTAAGCTCATCCGAGAGGAAGGGCAACCTGCCGTGGATCGCTGGCTCGAGGTGTTAAAAGCCGGGGGATCAATGAGCCCACTCGAATTGATGAAGTTGGCAGGCGTAGACATGTCTCAGCCTGATCCGATTCGCAGCGCTGCAGCTTACGTCGGATCACTTATTGATGAGCTGGAGGAGTTGTATTAAGTTTAACCGAACGAATATGGTAAAATTTGTAATGCGTTGCAACATTATCTATGGTGAGGAGATGTTAGATTGGTTGAGAGAGTAATGGGGCTTCACTGTATTCATGTACCAGTTACTAAGGTTGAGAAATCAGTTGAGTTTTATGTTGAACGCCTAGGATTTGAGCTTATTCGCGGACAAGAGGATGGGAAGTATACCAATGCACTAATCAAGATTGGTAATAGTCCAACGATATTTTTGAATCCCGTTGATCAAGTAGAATCTGAACTTAAGTTCTCATCCGTAGATAAGAAGGAACAAGCATTATTTGAAGTTGGTACAAGAGACATTGATGGATTATATAAGCAGCTCCAAGTGGAAGGAATTCACGTAACTGAACGTTACGATAATCCGGGATGCGGCAAATATTTCGATGTATATGACCCGGATGGGCATATGATTTGTATATGTCAGGATTGGTATAACCGATTGAATGTATAGATCTAATCATATTATGGAGGGTAATGGTATGAGCACAATTCAATTTTCTGTTCAGGTCCTACTCTTTTAGTATGATCGTTGATCATACAGCACTTTCTAGACTAATCATACTTAAATGTAATGCGGTCGTTACGCAACGACCGCATTACTATATTCGAGAATCTATTTGCCAGTCGCAACAAACGCTTCGATACGGGCTTTAATTGCATCACGAACATTTCTGAATTGTGCCATAATTTCCTCTTCCGTCCCCGTTGCTTTTGCAGGATCATCGAATCCCCAATGCCATTTCACGACATTCGGATTAGAAATAACCGGACAATGTTCATCCGCATGTCCGCAGAGCGTCACTACATAATCAGCGTTGTTTAGGATCTCTGAATCAATCACGTCGGAGACGTGCTGACGAATATCTACGCCAGCTTCTTCCATCACTTGAACCGCTCTAGGGTTTAAGCCATGAGCTTCAAGACCAGCGCTTTTAACTTCATATTGTTGTCCGCCAATCGATTTCAAGAATCCATCGGCGATTTGGCTGCGGCAGGAGTTGCCTGTACATAAAAAGTAAACGAGTTTCTTTTCCATTTTTCATTTCCCCTTTGTTATGAATGAATGATGCTGAGCCACAAATAAAGACCAATTAATGTCATTAGCAGTACGGGTATAGTCAGCACGATTCCTACTTTAAAGTAATAACCCCAAGTGATTTTGACATTTTTCTTCGCAAGTACGTGCAGCCATAAGAGTGTTGCAAGCGAGCCGATTGGCGTAATTTTGGGACCAAGATCAGAGCCAATGACGTTCGCATAAATGAGTGCTTCATGCAGCACACCTTGCGTCGTGGTTCCTTGAATTGCAAGAGCATCAATCATGACAGTTGGCATGTTATTCATCACGGAGGAGAGTATGGCAGCGACAAATCCAGATCCAACTGTTGCAATATACAATCCTTGATCAGCCATCCACTGAAACACTTTGCCGAGCTCATCCGTAAGTCCAACGTTACGAAGCCCATAGACGACCACATACATTCCGATCGAAAACACAACTACGGACCACGGCGCTCCTTTAATGACAATTCCAGTTTGAATAACCGAACTTTTTCTAGCGAACAAAATAAATATAATGGCAGCGAATCCAGCTATGAAGGATACCGGTACATGTATAAATTCGCTGATGATATATGCCACGAGTAGAACGGCAAGAACGACCCATGACAGCTTAAACATTCGCATATCCTTGATGGCTTCCCTAGGCTGCTTCAACGCAGTGAGATCCACCGTTTTTGGAATTCTTTTACGGAACAAGATAAACAACATGAGTAAGCTTCCACCAATAGAGAAGAAGTTCGGGACAATCATCCGGCTGGCATATTTCGCAAATCCAATACCGAAGAAATCAGAAGAAACGATATTAACCAGGTTACTTACGACAAGCGGAAGGGAGGCTGTATCCGAGATAAACCCGCTGGCCATGATGAAGGGCAGTATCATTCGATCGTCAAACTTCAAGGCTCTGACCATGGCAAGGACGATGGGCGTTAGGATGAGTGCGGCTCCATCGTTAGAAAAGAACGCAGCAACGGCAGCTCCCAATAGAACCACATAAGTGAACGTTAGATACCCGTTTCCTTTTGCAAACCGTGCTATGTGCAGGGCTGACCAATCAAAAAAACCGATCTCATCCAGAATTAGTGAAATGAGTATGACCGACACAAAGGTCAGCGTCGCATTCCAGACAATGCCGGTGACATCCCAAACATCACGGAGGTCGACAACCCCGAATAATAGGGCTAAGATCGCTCCACCCACAGCGGAATAGCCGATGTTTAAGCCTTTAGGCTGCCAGATGACGAAGACAAGTGTAAGAATAAAAATAATGGATGCAACAGCTAACATGGTGTCCTCCTTGAATTACTTGCAACAATCTGGATTTAACTTGCTAATATCATCCTTCATAGAAGCCAGCTCTTCTAAAATCCCTTCTAAGTAAGGCTTGTCTTCTAGATTTAAGGAGTAATAAATCCATTGGCTTTTTCTTGTTTCTATCACCAGTCCCCCTTTTTTCAATTTTCTTAAATGCTGACTGATATTGGGCTGGGTGGTCTGAAGAATATCGACGATATCACAAACACACATTTCTTTCTCTTTGAGAAGAGCAAGGATCGTTAGCCGCGTATTATCGGCTAGCAGCTTAAGCGTCTCAACAAGTGTTTCTACGGTTTGTGTCAATAGATGCACTCCTTCACACGTTTAGGATAGAGGTTTTCGACATTCCACGCTGAACTCATACATTTACATTATACACAGCCTTTTATATAAGTAAATGATTATATAAGTAAATGATTATTTACAGGCATGGCGGTTAGGCACAATTGAGAAAATATTAATTCCTTTTGAGCAAAAGCTTTGGTTGGTTAGGGTGTGGAATGGATATCATAAATTCAAATCGACTTTCAACAGTTGGGTTATGCATAAGAACAAACGACAAAAAAGACGGGGGTTTACTATGAATCAGACTAATGACCGTCTATGGGTTGCAGCATTAGGCGGCGTTAACGAAATCGGTAAGAATATGTATGTATTACAGTATGGAAATGACATTGTAGTTATCGATTGCGGGTCTAAATTTCCAGATGAAAGCTTACTCGGGATAGATTTGATCATCCCTGATATAAGTTATCTGTTATCTAATCAAGATAAGGTACGAGCGATCATTGTCACCCATGGACATGAAGACCATATCGGAGGTATTCCTTACTTATTGAAGCAATTGCAAATCCCTGTGTATGCTTCACGTTTGACATTAGGCCTCATTGAAATCAAGCTAAGGGAACATGCTATTCTCAATGAAACGCATATGGTTCGTATTGACGCAAATTCCAAGCTTGAATTTGGTGCAATTCAATGTTCCTTTTTTAATACGAACCATAGTATACCGGACTGTCTCGGTATCGTATTTGACACGCCTGAAGGAACTGTTGTACATACCGGTGACTTTAAATTCGACATGACGCCCGTGAATAAGCAATACCCTGACCTGCATCGCATGTCAGATATTGGCAAGAAGGGCGTTCTAATGCTCCTGTCAGAGAGCACCAATGCGGAACGCCCAGGATTCACACCATCCGAACGTCTTGTAGGTGCCCATATCGAGGAAGCGTTCAATAAAGCGGATCGGAGAGTTTTTATTTCCACCTTTGCATCGAATGTCTACCGACTTCAACAGGTTGTAGACGCTGCTATTTCAACAAATCGCAAACTCACTTTACTCGGCCGGAGCATGTTGAACGTTGTATCTGTGGCTCAAGAGTTGGGGTATTTGAACATTCCATCTGGAATGCTCGTGGATACCGACGAAGCGAAGAAGCTCCCTCCCGATAAAATTGCCGTCCTTTGTACTGGAAGCCAAGGGGAACCTATGGCAGCTTTAGCTCGACTCGCAAGTTCAACGCAAAGACAAATGAAAGTAGAAGCGGGAGACTTGGTGATCATTGCAGCGAACCCCATCCCAGGAAATGAACGAAATGTAGCTCGGATTGTAGATAACTTGTTCGCACTTGGCGCAAAAATCATTTATGGTTCTCGCAGCGAATTACATGTATCCGGGCACGGCAGTCAAGAAGAGTTAAAGCTAATGCTTACATTAATGAAGCCCAAATATTTTGTGCCGATACATGGTGAGTTCCGTATGCTACATCAACACCGTGAGCTTGCAGAAGCTGTAGGGGTAAAGCATGAGAATATTTTTATTCTGAATAATGGCGATGTAGTGGAGACAGAAAGTGGGGTAACTCGTCAATCGGGTCGTATTCCAGCGGGTCAAATCTTAGTGGATGGACTTGGCATTGGTGACATTGGCAATATTGTGCTTCGGGATCGACGTCAGTTGTCTGCTGATGGTATCTTGATTGTCGTTGTTACATTAAGCAAAATTGAGGGACAGCTGTTATCCCGCCCAGATACAATCTCCAGGGGGTTCGTCTATGTCCGAAACTCTGAAGAGCTTATTCAAGGTATCAACCAGCTTGTCATTGAGACTATTGAGAAGATGAAGCACGAACAAATGAGTCAATGGAATACCATGAAGAAGACGTTAAAAGATACATTAGGGCAATATTTATATGCTCGCACCAAAAGACGACCGATCATCCTGCCGATCATCATTGAAGTTTAAGTTCAATAGAGATAAAAATAGGACATTCCTTTATGGACTGTCCATTTTTGTGTAGTATTGATCTCATTCCATTAACCGGGTAAATACAATAAGCCTTTTCTCGTGTTCTTTCTTTTGCCGATTATATTTACCTGCACATGTGATGAGATTTAACCGAGCTTCATCAGTCTTTCCGAATATGCGGTCTATAGGCGCTTCGACCGTCTTAAATGATTCAACGGAAAGGACTTTATAGACTAAATATTTACCAGATGCATCGGAGAGTAGTACCGGATCATCTCGTTTTAATTTCTTAAGGCCATAGAATATAGCAGGACCGGTATAATTATCGACATGCCCAGCAATCACAGCATTTCCACGTTGTCCTGGTTTGACCCCGCTCATCAGAAGACCTACGTTCTCGGTGGATTCAGGGACCTCCATCTGGCCGTTATCCAACACTCCAACGGGTTCTACGCTGGCCTGGATCCGGACGGACGGAATATAGATTTTATTAGGAATGATTGCAGGTCTGGATGCTGATTTCGATGGTGGTAATGATGACAAAGGTAAAGGTTTGTGCATTAATTCTGGTTTAACAGGGAGATGCTCGATATGGACGTTCTTCGGCTGCGGCTGCGGCTGTGGTTGCGGTTGTGAGTTAATATCCGGTGTGGGATTCAACTGATTTCCAGAGGAGCAACCGGCACATAATAGCAGCAAGAACATAACCATGATACTAAATCGATGAATTTGTTCCATACGTATATTCCTTAGAATAAATAAAATGAGGGTTTCCCCTCATTTCATTTATTCGCTTACTCCGCCGAAGCCTGTTTTTGGAAGAGCTTTTGGTGTCAAACCCTTCATTTTCATATGACCCTTTTTATGCGACTTTGCATGAAGTTTTTTGCCTTTATGAGCGCTCTTTGCATGCATTTTGTGTTTATGGGTGCTCTTCGCGTGCATTTTGTGCTTTGTTTCGTGTGCCGGGGCCGCGGAAGCTACAGATGCTACAGATAGGAGTAAACATGCAGAAAGGACAACAGCTGCGAATTTTTTCAATGTACTAACCTCCTGAAGTATGGTTTGTCTTGCGAAGTTAATTTACCCGTTTATGAGAAATTCATAAGAGGGTTTTTATGGATAGATTGTTATAGTCATCAGAAAAGGTACACATCGTGAAGAGTTGATATCCATTAGGTCGGGTGCAGAGATATCCTCCGCACCCTGGTTTTTCTCACTTATTCCTCACTCGTAGGGTATTTACTCGGATTTATCGTCGTCTTGGACACTATCTGCCGCCTGGTTGCCCAGTGATGCGCCTACGATTCCACCTACAACGGTTCCTATAGGACCAAAAGCAGTACCTACGACAGCACCCGCAGCACCACCACCCACGGTTCCTACAGCATCTCCAGCACTCATTCCAGCTGTGTTTTCAGCTGAATCACCGTTTCGATTACGATCGTTATTGTTAGCCATCTATTTCACTCCTTTTTTCGTGATTTGAACGCTACTACGAAGTCTGTGTAACATCCCAAAAGTATCTTTCCCTGACATTTCTGAAATGATTCTGCACGAGTGTTTTGATTGGGATTTTTTATAGAGTCTCTATATAGCTACTCGGTAACTTGTTTGTTGATTTCCTTTCCCGCATGTTTCCCTTTGAACACGAAGGTTCTCAAACTGTCCATGTTAATCACAATGATTCCGATGATAATTATGATTCCGCCGACCACCGATAAAACCGAAATAGGCTCATCATACAATACAGTCCCAAGACAAAGGGCAATTAACGGCGAGATATAGAGCCAAGTGGATGGAAACACGGGATTGGTTTTGGCGATCAGCCAATAGAAGATGGTGTGTCCAGTCATCGAACCGGCGATGATTAAATACAAAAGCGACCAAATGGCGTTTGGAGCGAGCATGGTCTCGATCTGTATTTTCTCGGTGAACAGGGATAGGATCAGAAGTAACCCTCCGCCATAGATCATTTGAGCTGCATTCAAAGCAATGGGAGACGTATCTTGAAACCGCTGCACGACACGGCGCGAATATACGGTACCCGTGGAATAAAAGACTTGGCCCAATAACACGGCCGCACATCCAAGAACCCAAAACCTGCTAAAGGTAAAGGCAATGCCGGGCAAGAGCAGCAAAACGACACCCGCTGTCCCTGTGAGGCAGCCTACCAAAGAGCTGAGTGATAGACGCTGACGGGAAATCACAGTTTGAAGCAACAAAATCATGAGTGGTGCCGTCGCCGACAAGATTGCCGCAATGCCGGAGCTCAAATATTGTTCGGCCCAATATAAGGTTGCGAATACACCAAAGGTTAGTCCCGCGCCCGTTAATAACATCTCTTTACGGAGCAAAAGAGACAACCTCGCTTTTCGTCTGACAACCATGTATAACAAAATGATGCTCCCAGCCAGAAGAAAACGGAGGCCAGCTGAGAAAAACGGTGGCGCACCTGCATCAATCCCTACTTTAATAGCCAAAAAAGTCGTCCCGAAAACCAAGCACATTATCAAATAATTCATCCAAATCATGTCCATTCCTCCTTGTATTTTTCAATCATAAGGGGGATGGAACAGAACAGTTGAAATCAAATAGAACAGATACTATACAAATCGTTTAAAATATGAGGAAAAGAGGGATGGGGAGGGGCATATGAAAAAAGACGTTCTTTCAAATGTTCATTCGGATAAGCTTTTTGAACAAGTGTACGACTATCTTCTGGAACGGATCAGACGTGGGGAGTGGAAGGCACATGATAAACTCCCTTCGATTCGCGTACTGGCGTCGGAATTTGAAGTTCACCGATTAACTGTCTTCAAAGCGTACCAATTACTCAAACAAAACCGCAAAGTGTATGTAAAAGATAAATCCGGATATTATGTGCAGCCAGGCAGTACGCTGTCGCCCGCTGCACAGCAGGACCCGATCGTTTCCGCCTATGTACATGAAAGCTGTCTTTCCGAAATCCATCAGGTGGAGGCCGTTTATCAATTTTCCAAGGCTTTAATGGATCCTAATCTGCTGCCGAACCGGTATTTTTCTGAATACGTGAAAAAAGTGTTTGATATTTATCCAAAAGTGCTAGGGACCTATTCTACAACGCAGGGGGACATGGAACTACGGGAAACACTTTGCC
The DNA here is from genome assembly GCF_042676425.1 of Paenibacillus sp. GCM10027629. Taxonomy (NCBI): domain Bacteria; kingdom Bacillati; phylum Bacillota; class Bacilli; order Caryophanales; family Paenibacillaceae; genus Paenibacillus; species Paenibacillus sp. GCM10027629. The sequence goes on from NZ_JBHTGZ010000003.1 coordinate 1,086,193, forward strand.
AATATTTTGCGGACCGTCATCATTTCGATCTGACGAAGGATGAAGTATTGATCACCTCCGGTTCGCAGGAAGCTATCGATCTCATAGCCAGAGTGCTGGTCAAACCGCGGGATACCGTATTGCTCGAAAGGCCCACCTATAGCCCGGCGATTGACGTGTTCAGAAGGCAGGGAGCAAATATTGTCCCGATCGATATCTACCCGTACGGATATAATCTGGATCAGGTGGAAGAGCTTATGCAAAAATACAAGCCGCGTCTTTTTTATCTCAATCCTACCTTTCAAAATCCAACGGGCTACACCGTCCCTGCAGAACAACGGAAGAGGATTGTTGATCTGGCGGCTCAATATCAATGTCTATTGGTAGAGGACGATCCTTGTCCAGATATCTATTTCGGTGAAGAACCGCCGCCGCCTTTTTTCGCTTACGATACGGCCGGGTGCACGATTTATATTCGAAGTTTCAGCAAATACATTGCCCCGGGCTTGAGTATTGCCATGGTGGCCTGCCGCCCTAGCATCATGACATATTTGGTCAAGGCGAAATCGCTATCGGACAGCGGGACGCCTTTGCTGAACCAAAAAATCTTTTTGCATTATTTCTTTTCGGAACGCATGCAGCAGCACTTGGAGAAACTCCGGACGGCGCTGGCGGTTCGCAAGGAAATTATGGAAGATGAGTTGTCCGCTACAGGTTGGCAATGGAATTCCCCGGCAGGAGGATTTAATTTGTGGATCAAGCTTCCGGAATCTACCCCGATGGAAAGCCTTCTCGGCAATTGCATCGAGCAATCCATTACCTTTGTGCCAGGCTCCATCTGCGACCCGCGCAGGGAAATGAATTCTAGGATTCGAATGAGCTATTCCTATTTGAATGAACTACAACTGCGGGAGGGGTTGCGAAGATTCGTCCGCTTGTTCCGCCAGTTGTCATCAGGAGGGTCATGATAAAAAGAGGGATAAGCCTACTGATTAACGAATATCAATGATCAGGTTTGTATATTCTTGGCAATGGAGGAAGGGAGCAGAGGTTGTATTGGGTAGTCAAATAATAAATACAGAGAATCAAATTGAGAGAAAAGTTGCGATTAATTATCGGAGGTTATTCTACATATGAAACAGAAGCTTCTCAATTCCCCAATGATTTATGCATTCGGGATGCTGGCTATGATGATTCCAAGCCAAGCTTTCAGTTCATTCTATACTTATTACTACGTTGATAAGCTCGGTCTCAGCATCGGTCTCGCTACGCTCGCAAGAACGATCTTCTTAATCTGGGACGCTGTGAACCAACCCATGTTCGGCTATTGGTCAGATCGAACGAAAACGAAATACGGACGCAGACGACCATGGATATTCTTCGCCTCACCGTTATTCGTTCTTGCGTTTATTCTAGTATTCTCCCCACCGAGCAACATGTCAGATACGGAATTGTTCACATGGTTTCTTGTTGTGCTTATATTCTACGAAGCCATGGCGACAATTATTTGGGTCAACTACGGTGCACTATTTCCTGAATTGTTCAAAGGAGACCGCATTCGCACAAAAGCTTCAGCCATTCAACAGGGCTTTCAAATCTTAGCGATCCTGATAGGTACCGCGCTAACACCTATACTGTTCCAAGCGCTTGGTTTCAGTAACATGGCAATTATCTATTCCATTGTGTTTCTTGTTCTTATGCTCCTATTCTTGAAATTCATCAAAGAGGATGAGGAGGCGAGCAGAGGGCCCCAGTTGAAGTTGAAAGAAGCCTTTAAAGAAACGCTTAAAAACAAACCCTTTTGGCTCGTCAATATTTCTAACTCGTTCGCTCAGACCGTTAACGGTTTGCTCAGTGCAACCATTCCTTTTTACGCCAAGTACGTCCTTCACATCCCGGAGGAACAGAATACGATTTTGTTCGCGGCCGTGTTCGTTTCGGTTATCCCACTCGTAGGCGTGTGGTACTGGCTGTTACGCAAGATGGATCCAGTCAAAGGATGGAGATTGTCCTTTATCGTCTATGCATTAGCCGTCATATCATTTTGGTTCGGTAGCAATTTAACAAGCGGAATTATAGCGGGCGTCATTGTTGGCTTTGGATTGGCCGGATTCCTCGTGTCTCCACCCATGGTCAACAGTCGAATTATTGATCAGGATCTGGCCAAGACGGGCAGCCGACGCGAGGGTATTTACACGGCGGTAAGTGGATTTATCGTTCGGTCCAGTGGTTTGATCTCAGCACTCGCTTTTCTAATCGTTGGTATGATCTTCGGATACGAAAGCGGAGACAATCCGGGGCCTGATCCTGAGTCGACCTTCCGTTATTTGATCAGTGTCGTTCCGTTTATCCTGCTGACCATTTCCATCATTATATCGTTATTCGTGAGAGTAGAAGGGAGAACTGAACATGAATCCTAAGTATCTCATCATCAACTGTGACGATTTCGGGCAGAGCCGTCCGATGAACCAGGCCATAATGCATCTGCTTGAGGAGAACAAGGTATCCTCGGCGACAATGATGGCTCCAGCGCCGGGATTCGAGGAAGCTGCAGCGTGGTGCAGAAAAAGAGGTCAGAAGAATATTGGGTTTCATATGACGCTTACAAGTGAGTTCGATGCCATTCGTTGGACCAGCTTAACCGGACATCCTTCGCTTCATGACGAGAGTGGAATGATGCACAAAACCGTTGAAGCATTCGAACGACATGCAGAGACGGATGCCATTCTAAAGGAATTGCATGCTCAATACGATAAGATCATACAATCCGGTATTTATCCTACACATGCGGATAATCATATGGGCAGTCTGTATGGTCTTGCGACAGGGAGAAGCCATATAGCGGAAGCCTTGAAATTATGCGCTGATTGGAACCTGCCATTCCGTTTCTTCCGCAAAGTCTATTTGAGCGATCCACTACTCTCGATGATTCCTGGAGTTGATCGTATAGCGGCAGATGTATCGTCACTCGCGGATGCGTTTGGTGTCGCAATTCCCGATTACTTGTTATCGCATCCTTTTCATATTCAAGAAGGGGAGACATACGAAGGATTTAAGCAAGAGATCATCGCTAAAATGTACAACTTGCCTGAAGGGATCAGTGAGACGTATATTCATCCAGCCGTCGATGACGAAAACATGCTACAACAAGTTCCAGACTGGGAGAAGAGGGTATGGGAGTATAAGTTGATGTTGGACGATGATTTTGCCTACGCGATCAAGGATGCTGACGTCATCCTGACGGATTATTCGATTGTTCGCTAAAGGGATTGGACGATATTGAAGAGGCTGCCGAGCCATGATATTATCCCCTCAAGGTAGACAGTGATAAAAGAGTTCATGGTAAAATGAATTCAACACTGTTGACCGGAGGGGATATTGTTATGCCACACAAGAAAGGACAAGGCATTACCCGTTATAGCGAAGAAGTGAAGCAAGAGGCGGTTCGCCTTCTGTTGTCTCCAGAGTTTGAATTTGTGTTAATCAAACCCAGCGATGCAGCTTCCATATGGCACCAGCAGCTGGAGTTGATTTTTGTGTTACAAGGGACAGGCTGGTTGCACTGTGGGGAAGGGGCAGCGTCCTATGCGATCCGAGAAGGGGACATCTTTGCCGTCAACAGCTTCCAGATACGTAGTATAGCTCTGGACCAGAGCGCCTCGGCACTTTCGCTGTTGATATCTCCAACATTTATTACGTCGGTGTGCCCCGAGATCACAAGGCCAGTGGTGAACTGCAAATCCTTTTTGTTCTCCGAGGATCGTCAACAGCCTTTTGACCTCTTGCGCCGGGGGTTTGCCAATGCTTTTCGGGCTCAATATAAAAATGAATCTCAGCTTTCCATCCATTTGCGGGGGAAGTTGGTAAGTTTGTTGGATGATTTATTCCAGCATTTTTTAGTCGATGGACCTGCTATCGAGGAGCAAAACTCAGTTAATGAACACTTACGTGTCGCTACAGATTATATTCATCAGCACTATCAGGGAAGCATCACCTTAGCCGATCTAGCCAAGCATACGTTTCTGAGCAGCTCCTATATTTCTCGCATATTTCATAAATTTCTGGGGGTAACCTTCAAAGCTTACCTTTCTCAGGTTCGCTTGATACACGCTACCGTCCTTTTGAGAAGTGAAGCGACCATTACGGAGATCGCTTACAACACCGGATTTTCAAGCGCCCATACGTTCATCGAAGCATATAAGCAGTATCGTGGGATGACACCTGGTCACTATCGACGCAACATCAAGGAGCCCAAAATCGAAAATGCGGTCAACCTTACGGAGACGGTAGATGGTTTTTCAACTGCGTTTTCTTCACTGATGCGTTACGCAAACGTTGCATATGAAGAAATCACTTACCAACCTGTTGATACGACAGAGATTACGGTGGATACGAAAAAGACCATTAAGCCGCTGCAACACCATTGGAAGCGTCTTATGAACGCGGGTTATGGCAAGGATCTTCTTAACGGTTCTGTGCAAACGCAGATTGCAAAGCTTCAGCGTGAGATTGGATTCCAGTACATCCGCTGCAAGGGAATTCTTGACGATGATATGATGCTGTTTACCACAGATGTCCATGGTAACCCGAACTATAACTTTGTCTATCTAGACACCGTGGTGGACTTTATCCTCTCAACGGGCGCAATGCCAATGCTGGAGTTCAGTTATATGCCATCGATTCTCGCCCAAAATAAACCTTCCGTTTTTCGCCGGCCGTCGATTATATCTGCGCCTAGAGACATTGACCAGTGGGGGGATCTGATCACAGCGATCGTTCAACATCTTGTGCAGCGCTATGGGCAGAAATCGTTGCGCCACTGGTTATTTTCCCCGTGGTGCGCGCTGGAGTTTTCAGGGCTGGGATTATTTACCCGGGAAGAATATACCCAGATTTATCTCGCGTCGTATCGTGCCATCAAATCCGTCTGCAGCGATATTATCATATGCGGTCCGGGGAATGGCATTGATTCGCTTGAAGCCAACCGGTGGTTTTTGGACATGTGTAAATCAGAGTTGTGTATGCCGGATATTCTCTCTTTTCGCGCTTTCATGAGCATTGTACCTGGTACCGAAAAAGGCGGACTACGTCTAAACAGGACGAATGACGCATTGGATCTCGCGGTGAGCGGCGACGAGCAGTACCTTGCAGGCTCCCTACAAGCGATCCGTGGAGTAGTAAAGGAGCAAGGCCTTGACTTGCCAGTAATGCTGGAGGAATGGAGCAACAATATTTGGCAGCGCGATTTGTGCAATGATACGAGCTATAAATCGACCTATATTTTCAAAGCGATATTAGAAAATTACGATAGCTACCATGCGATGGGATATTTCAGCGCCAGCGACCAAATGGATGAGATCGCGCCTGCCGCCGAATTGTTCCATGGCGGGTTTGGCCTGTTCACCCGGAACGGCCTCCCCAAAAGCGCTTTTCGGGCGATGGAATTGCTTAACCGGATCGGCGATGAGTTGGTTGCCTCTGGCCAAGGCTATTTCATGACCAAAAATGATGGTGAACTTCAAATTTACTTGTATAACTATACGCACTATGACATGCTGTATCGCTACCGCCATACCACCCATCTTACCAAAACGGAGCGGTATAACGTATTCAATGAAAAGCGGCCGCAATCTTTCCATATTCGATTGGACGGACTTGAGGAAGGAAAGCACACGCTGCGCCGCTATCACATTGGCCCAGGTGGCGGCAGCACCTTTGATGCCTGGATTCGAATGGGGGCACCTGAACAGCTCAATCAGGAAGAGGAGCATTTGCTGGATCATCAGTCACATCCATTGTACAGCAGAGAAACCGTGCACAGCGACGGAAGCATCACGCTTCATGCCCATCTTCAGCCGCATGAGGTTCAATTAATCACCATCACAGGTTAACAGGGTAACACGAAGCAAAGAATCGGGTACGCGAAACGGTATATCCGATTCTTGTCTTTTTTAATATGTTTTTTGTCATGTTTAGCGTGATCGATGATCGAAGCATGAAAAATGAATCATTTTCTCACACGAAGTCTATTGATTTTGTATATTTTGAAATCGCTTTATTTCTTAAAATGAAATTATAAAAGATTGAATCAATTTCAAAATACTTTTGTTTCATAGAAAGAGGGATTGAAGATGGTGAAAGAATTCAGATTCGATGACGTACCTGTCATAGAGACGAAAGCTGGTAAACTTAAAGGTTATTCATTCGATGGCATGTATATTTTCAAAGGGATCCCTTACGCACAAGCCAAACGGTTCCAGATGCCTAACGAGGTTGAACCTTGGGAGGGTGTGAAGGAAGTGACTTCCTATGGATTTGTCTGCCCACTGATGGCGCAGGAAAAGCCCACCGGTGAGCTGCTTGTACCCCATCGATACTGGCCGCAGGATGAAAACTGTCATAATCTGAACATCTGGACCGAGACGCTGGATGCGAAGGCAAAAAAACCGGTCTTGGTATGGCTGCATGGTGGTGGTTTCGTAGCGGGCTCTTCGATCGAACAGGAAGCCTACGACGGCTTCAATATGAGCCGAGAAGGCGATGTCGTGGTGGTCTCGGTGAATCACCGTCTTAATATCCTAGGTTACATGGACCTATCCCCATTCGGCGAAAAGTATGCGAATTCGGCCAACGCTGGCCATGCCGATCTTGTTGCAGCGCTAAAATGGATCAACGAGAACATTGCGAAGTTTGGTGGAGATCCGGAGAACGTGACACTATTTGGCCAGTCCGGAGGAGGCATGAAAACGACCGGTTTGATGCAGATCCCGAGCGCGGACGGCTTGTTCCACAAAGCGATTGTGATGAGTGGCGTGTCTGACGGGAAGCTGATGCCGATCCCTACAGGTGACGGCACGATGATCGTTACTGCGATGCTGGAATCGCTTGGAATTGATGTGAACGATGTAGAGAAACTGGAGACGGTCCCTTATCACGAATTGGTACTGGCCTACAATAAGGTGTGTCCTATTGTAGCGCAACAGGGCGGGTATATCGGTTGCATGCCGATGGAGAACGAATTCTACAAGGGTGAGCCGCTCCTCAGCGGCTTTACCGAGCACGCCAAAACCATCCCGATGATGGTTGGCTCTGTAATCGGCGAGTTTTCCTTCGCGCCATTGCCGTTCAACAAAAATGAGCTGTCCTACGAAGAGATGAAGGCGATTCTAACCAAGCGTTTTGGCGAACGCACCCAAGAACTCATCGATTTGTATGTTCAAGCGTATCCTGAGAAAAATGCTGTCGATTTACTGGCGTTAGATCGAATTTTCCGAGTGCCTTCCAAAGAGCTTGCTAAATTGAAAGCTGAGAGTCAGCAAGCACCGGCGTATCTATACAATTTTACTTTTGAGTTTCCTTATCAAAATGGCAAAACAGCGTGGCACTGCGCGGATATCCCTTTTGTGTTCCACAACACGAGCAAGGTGGAGATCTGCAACGTACCTGGTGTTTCCGACAAGCTGGAGAAGCAGGTGTTCGGGGCTGTAATTAACTTTGCCCGCACCGGTAACCCGAACCACGAAGGGCTGCCGCATTGGCCGGCTGTTACGGCGGACGACGAAGCGACGATGATATTCGATCGTACCTGTGAAGTACGCCATAATTACGACGATGCCTTGCTGGCGCTCATCGAAGAGGTCTTACCGCCTTTCTCCTTAGCCGAGTTGTTCGCACAAGATATTCAGCACTAATAATGATGTGAGAATCGAACATGTAAAAACGGACTACGATCTTAACGTAGTCCGTTTTTTGGATTACAGATTTGTGAAATGAAGATTCTGTTCGTTAATCTAGCGGACACATCCGCCGCAAATCTTCCCGATGTAGCGCGTTCGAATCCTCGCGGATGTAGTGGCACACATAAGATCGGCGCCAACGATCCTCGCTTCGGTTCTTGTTCGAGGTGTGAATGAGCAGCTCGCTGAAAAAGAGAATATCGCCTTTCTCTGTAGGGACATATGTTGATTATTGTTTCCTAAAGAACCTTCAAAGTCGAATCCATAATCACAACGGTGAAATATCTCGCAACAGCTCGACGTGTTCGGCTACATTCAGAGATAGGAGTTATAACAAGCATATAAGCTTGCCCCAAATTACGTTCTGGGAAGAGCTGAGGGAAGCGATTAAACCGACCTATGGGAATATCTCGCCTAACCACGAGTCATAATAATGAAATTGTTGACATCATGGTGATGGGTATGGAACATAAAAGCATCTATCGGGGGCGGGTTTGCCGGATTCCTGCACGGCATCAACGGGCCGGAGCTCCTCGACACCCCGGAGAGAAAGAGCATCTGGGGTTTGGCGTTAGTACCTACGCGCAGTGCAGCGGATTCCTTTTCCGCGTAAAAACGTTGTTGTCGTCGTCCGAGGAACATGGCATTTCTTTCCAATCAACTGTCCATTGATGAACAGGGCTACGTGCTGGTCAAGCCTGGCACGACAGAAACCGGGATTCCCGGCGTATTTACCTGCGGACACGTACAGGACCGGCGCTAGAGGCAAATTTTAACGCCATCGGTTCCGGCTGTATGGCCGCATTGGATTGCCAGCGATACTATATGAGCTAGTTATAAGCCAACTTCTAACCGCAGTCGCACATTTTTGAAGGCCTAGATAGAAGTTTTTCATTTCTTTATTTATTTCATAGTCAGATTGGTGGTTGTTGCTATGAACGATAAAGTCGTCATGCCGGTCTGGACGATCGGCCTCTTTATCGTAGTTATGAATACGACAATGTTCAATGTGTCTGTCCCCAGTATCATTCAGGATCTGGGCATCTCTGCCGATCTTGGGGCATGGGTGATTTCAAGCTATTCTATTGGCTATGCCTTATCTACAGTCATTTACAGCAGGCTCTCCGACACCGTGCCGATACGCCGGTTGCTTACTGTCGGGCTTATGGTGCTGGGACTCGCGTCGGTGTTCGGCTTGTTTGCGCGGAGCTTCTACATGCTGCTGGCGGCGCGGATTTTGCAATCCGCGGGGGCAGGGGTCATGGCCGGGTTGGGCCTCGTTCTGGCCAGCCGGTATGTGCCGATCGAACGGCGCGGATCGGCCATCGCGATGATATCAACCGGCAGTGCGATGGCTTTCGGATTAGGGCCGATTGTCGGTGGATTGATCAGCGAATATTGGGGTTGGAACGGCTTGTTTGCAATAACATGCCTGGTTCCTGTCCTGCTTCCCATACTCCTTAGGCTGCTGCCGAAGGAGAGCGCGGCGGCTTTCCGTTTCGATACGTCTGGTGCGCTGTACACCGTTCTTAACGCGGCATCGCTGCTGTTGGCGGTGACACAGCTTTCAGCGATCTGGCTCGCGGTCAGCATTGTATCGTTCATCGCCCATGCCCGGCATATGAAACGGGCGGAAGAAACGTTCATTAACCCTGCGCTGCTGGCTAATCCGGCATATCGAAAGCTGGTTGTGATCGGGTTCTGCATTCTCGTTCTGAATTTAGGCAACTTATTCCTTATGCCGCTCGTGCTGGCCCATCTGTACGACCGATCTGCAATGGTGATCGGCTTGATGATTGCGCCTGGGGCCATTTTATCCGCGGTTTTGACCCCTTTTGTAGGGCGCTGGATTGACCGCTTTGGGAATATGCGATTTTTGTTGATCGGGCATTGCATGCTGGGCACCGTCATGATTGCATTTTATTTTGTACTCCACGTCTCATCTTTCGTCGTCCTGTTCGGATACTTGATCTTTGCTCCGGCTTATTCGGCCACGATAGCATCACTCAACAATGAAGCCTCGCGCATTCTTCTGAAAACGATGCTCGGCTCCGGCATGGGCCTCATGCAGCTTATTCAGTTTTTTGGCGGCTCGATCTCGGTTGCGGTTTGCGGCAAGCTGCTCGACATTCAAAAGGGAGCGCCGCTCGCACATACGTACCAGAATGTATACGGCGTATTAGTTTTGGCAGGCATGAGTTCTTTCGTCATATTACTCTTGTACCGGGGCAGGGCAGCTTAAATCATGGTACCAATTCAAGCCCAGACGTGGAAGGCATTGCTTGTGTTTTGGTAAATTTATATATTAAACTGATTGTACAGGCGGGTTTACTCAAGAAACCTGTAGCTTAAGCAAAATATTCCTTATACAAGGGGCGGTAAATCAATGATTAGTAAAGTCGGCCAAATTATGTTATATGTCAATAACCAAGATGAGGCAGTTAAATTCTGGACCGGAAAAGTCGGATTCAGTATGATCTCTGAAGAAAATAACGGTCAAGGCATGCGATGGATAGAAGTTGCTCCAACAAAAGGAGCAGAAACGAGTATTATTCTACATAACAAGGAATTCGTTGCGAAAATGTCGCCTGGAATGAATCTGGGTACACCTTCGTTAATGTTTTTTACGGAGAATCTTGATGGGTTGTATAGCGACTTATCCAATAAAAATGTAAAAGTCGGAGAAATTGTAAACATGCCATCGGGTAGAGTATTTAACTTTGCAGATGATGAAGATAATTACTTTGCTGTCATGGAGAAATAATAAGCTGCTGAAATCGAACACCTTCAAGCCTGGTTCCATAGGAATTAAGCTTGAAGGTGTTTTTTTAATTTTCAATAACGACGCGATTCAGCTTGAGATTCACTGGGTTCGCAAGCGTGTCGCCCACTGGACATTTGCTCTCCAGAAATTGAACAAATTGTTCGACTTTATCGGCAGACGATTGGGTCTTGATGTAGAAAGTGTAGCGTATATCGGAGTAACCAGGGCGAACTTCAGAGCGGTTGAAAAATCCGTCAAGATCCAGCTCACCTTCAACATCTACCCTGAAATCTTCAAGCACGACATCGAATTTTGGAGCATAGACCCGAGCCACAATGGATTGGCATGCGCCCAAGGAGGCAAGCAATGCTTCGACAGGATTCATACCCGTGTCAGTACCACCAAGGTTTTTCGGCTCGTCGATGACGAGTTCGAATTGTCTTACATTGGTAATGACTTTGACCCCATCTTGTAAATGGGCCGTTGCTTTGAAAGTTTGGACATTTGGCATGCATGTACTCTCCTTTTTCTGAACACCCAAGTGTGGTTGAGTATTTCACCGACGAATTAATCATACTAATATACTAGGATTTATATGGATTATAAATCTACTGATCGTGATTTGTCAATATATGTTATGACTTTGGATCCGTCCTTATTTGAAGATAACGCGGTACATTCACGAAATGCAAAATGGCTACAGCCTAAACATTTGTTATCATCCAGTTTACCTAGAGCAGAGCTAATTGCTTCGCCGGTATGGTCAAAGAAATGTTCTGTTCCAATGCGTTGGTCTAATCCGGTTTTTCTCATAAAAGCTCTTGGTTGCGATTGCATGGCTGAAAAAAGCACAGTACCACCAGAATTCTTAACATGCTGTACAATACGAGCAAGGTTAGCCTCACCGGTAGCATCCATGAAGGGTACTTTCGCAAAACGCAGCAACAATACTCTCACATGCGAGCTCGTTGTATCCATAATGGATTTCTGAAACATATCTGCTGCTCCAAAGAATAGGGGGCCATCAATCGTATAAATGCTGATCTGGGGACAGTCGTGATTTTCATTGACCATATATGGTTTTACCTTCTCATTCTTCATCGATGGATCAGGCAAGACCTTTGTCACGGTAAGGATATCCCGCATCCGTATAACAAAAATAATAACCGCTAGCGCTAATCCGACCTCGACCGCCGTAGTTAGACTTGTTAATACCGTAAGGAGAAATGTAATCAACAAAATGATCGAATCACTAGATTTTGTTTTTAAAACATGGACAAACTCTTTACGCTCGCTCATATTCCAGGCCACGACCATCAGAATCGGCGCCATACTGGACAATGGAATCGTTGAAGCAAAGGGAGCAAATAAGACCAGAACAGATAAAACGACAAGTCCGTGAATCATCCCCGATATTGGAGAAGCGGCGCCATTTTTAATATTCGTAGCTGTACGTGCAATCGCCCCAGTCGCAGGAATTCCTCCAAAAAACGGCGTGACGACATTCGCAATCCCTTGCCCTATAAGCTCACGATTGCTATGATGCCTGCTACCTGTCATACCATCTGCTACAACAGCAGAGAGCAGTGATTCAATACCACCGAGCATCGCAATAACGAACGCAGCAGGGAGAAGCTGTATGATGATATCCAGCGACAGATGAGGCATGGAGAACTTTGGCAGCGTATCCGGGATCATGCCATAGGTAGAACCGATTGTTGCTATTTTTCCACTAAAAAATATAGACGCAATAACACTTGAAACGATAATTCCAGCCAATGATGCCGGAAGTTTCGGAAGTATTTTTGGTAGAAAGAGAAGGACGGCAAGGCAGATTACAGCAGTCAGAGCACTATACACATTCCAGGTGGAGAGATGAGTCCCGATTTCTTTCATATTCGATAAAAAGTACTCATGACTTTTTATATGCTGCAGTCCCAAGAAATTCGCGATTTGGCCTGAGAAGATGATGACCGCGATACCTGACGTAAACCCGATCGTAACGGGCCTTGGAATAAATTGAATTAAGATACCGAGCTTGAAAATGCCCATCAAAATAAGAATGACCCCTGCGATCATTCCGGCGATGAGCAAATTTTCATATCCATATTGCAGGACAATACCTAATAATATCGGAACAAAAGCTCCGGTTGGACCTCCAATTTGAAACTTGGATCCGCCAAAAAGTGAAATTAGAAACCCTGCTACAATGGTCGTATATATCCCAAATTGAGGTTTTACCCCTGATGCAATAGCGAAAGACATGGCAAGTGGAATCGCTACGACACCGACAATTAACCCAGCAACAAGATCCCGACGCAACGATTGGATCGTATAACCTTCAAATCTACCCGACCATTTCATAAGAACCCTTCTTCTTCATATATTTGATTATTTGAATATATGGGGAATATACACCCGACATTCCTTCTTGTCAATGAACAAATACCTATACGATTTTTCACAAAAACATGATTAAAATAAAAAACAAGGCATCTTATGACGCCTTGTTTCTTGGACCGTTTTATTCATTCCGTATGGTTTCCAACAGGGAAATAGCATCCACCAGATGATTATCAAATATTTGTCTGGTCACCCCAAGTAGATCTTTGATTAGAGGATCTCTAAGGGAATAAATAACGGAAGTACCATCTTTTGTTCCATTAACCACATTCTTATTACGAAGTACGGCCAACTGCTGGGATACAGCAGAACCTTCGCTACCTAAAATACTTTGAAGTTCGTTAACGTTTTTATCCCCTTCACATAGCACTTCAAGGATACGTATGCGCATGGGATGAGCCAGTGCTTTGAAAAATTCTGCTTTGAATTGTTGAATGTCACGATTCATAGATCTAATCCCCTTAACATTTGAAGCTTTGAATATACAACCAGAATAACACATTGATGAAGTACTTTGTAAAACAAACTAAAAAAGGTGTAATATTGTTATATTCAAATAATCAAATATATTTAAGTTAAGTTTGTGGAAGAAAGGTGTGCAAGGATGTCTGGATTAAAAGAGTTACAAGGTAATAAACAAAAAGTAATCGAAGTGGGCCTTGAATTTCTCCATGGGGTAGGGGCGGATTATATTTGTAATGTTTGCATTCCTAGTGGTGGTTCTTGCTGCACAGGTTGCCGTTCATTAATAAACGAGGTAGGCTGTCAAGAACGAAATACAAGCTGCACGGCTTGGTTGTGCGGATTTTTAAAATTTATCTTCTATGAAGCTGGCCTAATTGTTGAGTGGGAGAAATTTTGGATTCAAGTACCTGGTCGCGCATACCGAGAAGACTTCACACCCGACTATTTTACCGTTCGCAATTGGATAGATACGCCTAAGATTCGTTTTCTATCCGAAGCATTTGCTGAAGACTTGAAGGAGCTGCACCCCTACAATAATCCGTTCTGGATACATGAAATGAAGGAGACGCTTGATCGGTATATAGATAATCTATTGGAATTTACCGACCCCGAAATTAGAAGAAAAAACGAGAAAGAACTGAAATACCTGACGAAAGATTTTCGACGTTTTCATCTAGCAATCGAACAGCTTAATAGAGCTTGACCCGTCAAAACAATCTCGATGTATAGGCAATGTATCCAAGTTGCATATTATTTAACAGGTGATCAAGAATGTGGAATATGTTTGTGTCTTATCTTCCAGATTGGACGGTTTTTCTGCAAGCACTAATTGTCGTGTCTATTCCCTACGTACTGTCCAGAATCATGTCCATGACCAAAAACGCAGCAGACAGCAACATAAAGCAGGACGATCAGGAGGCCAATCCACAGCGTGACTTCTCCGGCAAACTGGACAACGATTTGGATCGGATGAGAACCGAATTTGGGGATCAGGCAGATTTGAACATACGGACTTTTTGTCTAGGCAATACCAATCAACAAGCAGCTATTTTATTTGTGAATGGCATTTCCGATAGAGATTTGATTGATAAGCATATCTTGAAATCACTGATGGTCGATCTTGCTCTAGTAGGTCATGAGCGAGGTCGGGATGCGTCATCTCCTCCGTTCACGAAGCAATATCTCAAGAACAATGTTCTATCCGTAGGTGTTGTCAAAGAAGTGGATCGTTTCACGGATTTATCATCCGAATTGCTGCGTGGTCACACCGCTTTGTTACTTGACAACAGCAACGGATCGGTCATTATTCTCGGTACAAGAAAAGAGATCACACGGAGCGCAGGAGAGCCTTCATCAGAGATTCTGGTTAGAGGGCCTCGTCTTGGCTTTAACGAGAGCATTTGCGATAATACAACGTTATTGCGGCAACATGGCGAAAAAACAAACTTGACCATAACCCAACTCCGCGTTGGTCAACGCGTTACGAAGGAACTCGCGATAGTGTATATCAAGGATATTGCCGACGAAAATTTGGTCCAAGAGGTACGCGAAAGAGTGGAGCGAATGAATCTCGATGATATCCAAGACACAGGATACATTGAGCAATTAATTGAGGATAACTACCTGTCTCCGTTCCCACAAGTGCAGAGCACAGAGCGGCTTGATCGTGTCATCAGCGCATTAATGGAAGGGAGAGTTGCAATTCTACTCGATGGAACACCCTTCGTCTTGACCGTCCCAACGACTTTTAACATGCTGCTGCAATCACCCGAAGATTATTATGAACGGTGGATACCGGGGACATTGGTCCGCATGCTGCGTTACTTCGCAGCATTTGTGTCTACATTCGGCCCATCCTTGTACATATCATTCATTTCGTTTCATCAGGGGCTTATACCGACAAAGCTGGCGCTATCGATTGCAGATACACGGGCAGGCGTGCCATTTCCCTCACTCATTGAAGTGCTCATCATGGAGATCGCACTTGAAATCTTGCGTGAAGCGGGTTTACGGCTACCTAAGCCCATCGGTCAGACCATTGGCATCGTAGGCGGCTTGGTCATTGGCGAGGCGGCCGTTCAAGCGGGAATCGTCAGTCCGCTCATGGTGATTGTGGTGGCAGTAACGGCGATATCATCGTTTGCGATCCCGCAATATAATGCAGGCATTGCGCTAAGGATCCTTCGCTTCATCGCCATGATTTTTGCTGCCACATTTGGACTCTATGGAGTCGTGTTGTTCTTCTTACTGCTGTGCAGTCATCTGTCGAAACTGATAAGCTTCGGGGTTCCGTATATCAGCCCTGCTGTTCCATATCGACTCCAAGATTGGAAGGACTTCCTTGTACGAGCACCATTCAAATTGATGAAACACCGGCCGAAGATGATGAATACGAAGGATCCGTTACGTAGGAAGTAAAAGGGAGCGAACAAAGAGTGCAAATGAGCGAACAGGAGAGCATCACAACCCATCAGGCAGTCGTCATCGTCGCGAATTACATCCTCGGGGTAGGTATTCTTACGCTTCCCAGATCAGCGGCAGAGCAGGTAAAAACGCCAGATATATGGCTCTCTATTATTATCGGCGGGTTAATCGCTATGCTAGCGGGTTTGATTGTCGTCAAGTTGAGTCAGAAATTCCCTGGCATGACCTTCTACGACTATAGTCAACAGATTGTCGGAAAGTGGATTGGATGTATTCTCAATCTGATCGTCATTGGGTACTTCATATCGATGGCGAGCGTTATGCTGCGGGCCATGGCGGAAGTAAACACGTTGTTCTTATTGGAAGAGACCCCACGTTGGGCCATGATTATTGCATTCATGTGGGTAGGGATCTATCTCGTGGTTGGGGGATTGTCTGCCATTACTCGTATGTTTGAGATTATTTTTCCGATTACTGTCATCATCTTTGTATTAATCGCGGTGATGAGCTTGAAGATATTCGATATCAATAATTTACGACCGGTATTAGGGCTTGGCATTGTCCCCGTACTCAATGGGGTAAAGACGACGGCGCTTTCATTCAGCGGATTTGAAATCATGCTCTTAATTGTTGCCTCTATGCAGAATCCAAAAACAGCCAAAAAAGCGGTGCTGATTGGGATCGCCATACCACTGCTCTTTTACGTAACAACAGCGGTGATGGTCATTGGGGCGTTGACGATTGAGGGCGTGATCAGCCTCACTTGGCCTACGATTACGTTGATTAAAAGCTTTGAATTCCCCGGGATATTCTTTGAACGATACGAATCACTGCTGCTCGTAATATGGATGATGCAGATTTTCACGACATTCGTGATCACGCATTATGCAGCCGCCATGGGGATGGCGAGGAGCATGAGGAAGGACATCCGTCCGTTTTTGTATGTTCTGATGCCTGTCATTTATATCGTGGCTATGCTCCCTAAAAATATTAACGATCTATTTCATTTCAGTGATAGCATTGGGAAATTGTCATTCGTCATGTTTGTGATATTGCCTATTGTACTGCTCGGAATTGCAAAATTAAGAGGTGTTCAGACGTGAACCAGAAATGGCTTAAATTAAGAACACCATGGATATGTGGGATATTTGCCATACTGATCCTATTAACAGGCTGCTGGAGTCGCAGGGAGATCGAAGATCTAGGCATTACGATTGGCGCAGCCGTAGATATCGGCGAAGAGACAAAGCTTGAGCAAGAGATTGAGCAACAAGGCGGAGATTACAGCAAAAAAAATGTCTTGACGCTGACCTACCAAATGGTTCAACCCGGACAGAGCGGCGGTGTTGCGGGTAAAGGAGGGGGAGGAGGAGGGAAACAATACCGGAATATCTCGGTAACAGGCGATTCCTTATATGAAGTTACACGAGAAATTGCGCTGACGAAGGATCGTCCGATCTTTGGACAGCACTATAAAGTCATTGTCATCAGCGATAAAGTCGCGAGAGCGTTCAATATGCGGATGTTTTTTGATTTTTTTATTCGAGAGCAGGAGTTCCGCCCAAGCTGCCTTGTCTTTATTTGCACAGGAGAGGCCCGCAGCGCACTTGACCAAAAAGATAAAAGCGAGTTCCCCTCGCTAAGGTTGCGCTCTATTACCAACAACCAATATAGAAGCAGCCGTATCCTGCCGCCTGTATCCTTAACCAAGTTACTGCCAGAGATCAACTCTTCATCCAGCTTCTTGCTGCAGAACGTAATTACTGCCGAAGGCGAAGTTAAGTTTGCCGGAGCTGCGGTTATCTATGGCAAAACGGGAAAATTGATCGGTTTCCTCAATGAGGAGGATTTGGAATCCATCAATTGGATGACAGCGAAAGTGAAGGGCGGCGTTCTGAAATCATACGATTCCCACACAGGGCAGCCGATCCTGTACGAGATCACGTCGATGAAGAGTAAAATTCGTCCTCATATTGAAGGGAACCGGATATCCTTTGACGTCGAGATCGAATCGGATGGTCGGCTTGGGGAGCAATGGGAGAATGGAAATGGCTTTGATAACCGATTTATCAGGCGAGTAGAAGAGGAAACTGTTAAGCAGGTGAGAAAGCGGATAGACAAAATGCTGCACAGAATTCAAAAAGAATATCGCGCCGATGTCATCGGACTGGATCAGTATGTGAGAATTTATTACCCTCGAACCTGGGAGAAAATAAAAAAGGATTGGGATGACAAGTTCGCCAATGCATCCATACGATATCGTGTAAAAGTGAAAATTAAAGAATTCGGTACAACAAGTATCAAAGTACATTAAGAAGTGTTCGAAATTTCTCGGAACATACCTTTACATCCTTTTAATAAGATTGCATAATGATCTATTGGTACGTATGCACATTTAGATCATATACTTTACTTGAAGGAGCGTGAAACTTGTGCAAGAAACCTGTGTGCCGACTGGCGTATTACTAAAAGATACCGGCTTTGGGTATACCTTGTCCTTAATTGGCGGTAAATATAAAATGATTATTATGTATTGGTTATCTGAAAATAAAGTGATGCGGCATAATGAGCTCAAGCGAAGTATCGGGACCATTTCCTTTAAGACGCTCAGCATCATGTTAAAAGAGATGGAGGCAGATGGGCTTATCATCCGCAAGGAATTTCCCCAAGTACCTCCAAAAGTTGAATATTCATTATCTGAACGTGGCCTCTCTCTCATTCCATTGTTACATATGATGTGCGAGTGGGGGGAGAAGAACAGTTTACCATCCCCGGAGGCTGTACAACGGAAGGCTTAACAATTTTGTTTAACTAAAAAGAAGTATTTCCTTAACAAGGAAATACTTCTTTTTAGTTAATGAATTCAGCTGCCTTTTACAGGTTGTCAACAAAATTCAAATAATCTAGTGCGCTGTTTTCCAGGTCGCTTGCAACCGTTTCATGTTCTGCACCATAGAATGCAAAGAACGAACGATAATCCGCATTGCAGTATTGGAAGGTCGTTTCAAAAGGAGATAATAAATGGTCAAGGGTATAGTGATACCGACCCTCTTCGCGGTAATCTTCTTCTTTAATGCCGGCAGAAACAGCTAAAGCAACTTTACGATTCTTTAATTTATCGCCTCCATTTGAACCATAGGCCCAACCATAAGCAAAAACATCGTCAATCCACTTTTTAAGGAGAGGAGGACAATTGAACCAAAAAATAGGGAACTGTAAAACAAGATTATCATGTGATTCAATGAATTGCTGTTCTTTTTCCACATCAATGTTTCCGTCAGGGTAAACCTTATACAACTCGTGTACAGTATACTTTTCCGGATATTTTTGGAGTTCCTCTACCCATTGTTTATTTATGACGGATGTTTCTATGCTGGGGTGTGTTACGATAACAAGAGTTTTCAATGATTCGTCCTCCTTAAGGATGATTTACTTCTCGAGTATAAGGTGAACACTACAAATATGTAAGTATGCACTTTTAGTACAGGTACTTACAAAAAGGTAAGTGTCAATGTGAAGGTGATGATAGGAAGAATAGGGTAATTCAAATCCATTTATAGTATAATGATGACTTCAATAAGGGATGGAAACAGCGAAAAGAGGGAACAGATGCCTACTATACTAGTTGCTGACGACGATGCGAACATTCGCGAACTCGTCTGTTTATTTCTACGCAATGACGGATTTACAACTGTAGAAGCCGCGGACGGCAAGGAAGCACTGGCTGTCTACGCCTCAACGCATGTCGATCTTGTCGTGCTCGATATTATGATGCCAATCATGGATGGTTGGACGTTATGCAAGGAGCTCCGAAGAGCCAATCCTGATCTTCCGTTACTTATGCTGACTGCGAGAGGCGAAACATGGGAGAAAGTGAAAGGGTTCGAACTTGGGACGGATGATTATTTGACGAAACCATTTGACCCGTTGGAGTTGACGGTTCGTGTTCGGGCATTGCTGAAACGATACCGGATTGGCTCCACACAGACGATTAAGTTCGGCAACGTTACCCTTGATCGTCAGACCTATAAAGTGATACGAGGGACGGAATCGCTCACATTGCCGCTTAAGGAGTTCGAATTACTGTATAAGCTCGCTGGAACACCCGGACAAGTCTATACGCGCGAACAGTTGATCGATCAGATTTGGGGGATCGATTACGCAGGAGATGATCGAACGATAGACGTACATATTAAACGCCTTCGCGAAAGATTCGCGACGACATCCGATTTCAAGATCGAAACGGTGCGTGGGCTTGGCTACCGGCTTGAGGTGTACGAATGATCAGATCCTTATATATCCGTGTTGTCCTGACATTTCTAGTCAGCGTCATCGCAGGTACGATCATTGCTTTTTTTGCGTCAACTTGGATGTTCGAAGATAAATTAAACGAAAACGCGCAAATCAACTTACGTAACTTTGGCCAAGACATCGTCCGGATTTACAAGACCCTTCCGTTACGTGAAGCGGACTTGTTCGTAAGTGAAATGAAGCAGCTCGATTCCTATCATATTCGAATTTACGAAGCAACGGGTCAGTTCCAGTCTTACGGAAAACTTAACGGACACAAACCTGCCACTGTGACGATGGAGCAACTAAAAAAGGTAATAGATGGAGGCGTTGTCCAAGTCACGCCGAATGGGATTGCTTCGGTCCTCTTAGGGTTGCCCTTGAAAACGGAAATGGGAACAAAAGCGATGTTTTTGGAAACACTCGCCCCTCCTTCTTCCTCTTTTGTCGCCAATTGGGCAATGATCTTTGCAACCTGTTCGTTGATTGCAGGAAGCTTGTTGATTCTGGTTGCCTCTATATTCCTGGTCAGACCAATCAAAAAGCTGACAAAAGCAACCAAGCGGATCGCAGCGGGTGACTTCAACGTCAAGTTGAATATTAAGCAGACGAGTGAGCTGGGTACGCTCGCTCGCAGCTTCGAAGAAATGATGCATGATCTACAGCAACTTGAGCAGATGCGCAGGGAATTCGTATCGAATGTATCGCACGAGGTACAATCACCGCTCACCTCGATATCCGGTTATGCTCAAGCCCTTAAGCAAGTAAGCCTCACAGATCACGAACGAAGCCGTTATCTGGACATTATCATCACGGAAGCGCAGCGGATGTCCAAGATGAGCGACAGCCTGTTGAAGCTGAGTTTGCTTGAATCGCAGTCACAGCAATTGCGGCTCGTCACACGCAGTCTTGATGAACAGATCCGACGGGTCATCGTGACGCTCCAGCCGCAATGGTCTGCCCGCAACATCCAGTTCGATCTCAATTTGAAGGCTGTGCACCTAACGGCTGATCATGATCTATTAAACCAGGTTTGGACGAATATCATCGGCAATAGTATTAAATTTTCCATGGATGGCGGCATAATTAACGTCAGCATCAAACAAGATATCAAAAATGTGATCGTCCGAATATCCGACACGGGTATTGGCATTTCCTTGGAGGACCAGAAGCGTATATTCGAGCGGTTCTTCAAGGCCGATCGTTCCCATAGTCGTAAGTATGGCGGCAGCGGTATGGGTCTTGCCATTGTGAAGCAAATCATTTCGCTGCATCAAGGCGACATTCGAGTGGAGAGCGAGCCTGGTCAAGGAACGACCTTCTTTGTCACTTTGCCAGTAACCTCAACAGAGTAATTCAATTGTACGGCTTCATGCGCAAGCTTCCTTGCGTGTGAAGCCTTTTATTTTGGATCAGTTCATATTCCGTTCATATTGTCGTCATGGGGAGGACATCTTCGTCATATATGCTTCTTTTAACGGCTTCTTATTCAAGGCAGCCCAATATAGAGAAGAGGGACAGGAGTAGATGAACATGCAACCAAAAGAAGAGGTAACGAAAAAAAGGATACGTAAGCCGCTGCGTATTTTACTTAAAACCTTAGGAGTAATAGCTATAGCCATTGTGCTTTTTCTAGCTATTGTATTTCTCGTGAATGTGTTCGCAACAAAATCGGATCAAGCAAAAATCGTGCCGTACGGTCAACACGTGTCTGTGGACGGAAAAAATATGAATGTGTTAATTCAAGGCGATGGCAAGGAAACGATCGTGCTTCTGCCTGGTTATGGAACAGCTGCACCGGCGCTTGATTTTAAGCTGCTCATCGATGAACTATCTCCATATTACAAAGTTGTTGCCGTTGAGCCTTTCGGTTATGGATTAAGTGATGGAACGGAAAAAGATCGAACCACAGAGAATATCGTAAGTGAAGTTCATGAAGCGCTTCAGCAGCTTAACATTAACCGCTACATGCTCATGGGCCACTCCATTACAGGCATTTACGGGATTAATTATGTGAACAAGTATCCTAACGAGGTGACTGCATTTGTCGGAATCGATAGCAGTGTTCCAACACAACCGGGTATGGATGTTAAATTCCCATTAAAAACGTTTGCATTTCTTAAAAAATCAGGTCTCCAAAGGCTAGCGGTCAAATTGGGTGGCAGCCCCTATGCTGAACTCGCATTTGATGATCGCACCATAGAACAGATGACCATGCTGTCGAATAGAAACTCGAATAGTTCCACGATGTTGAACGAGATGGACCATATTTCTTCCAATTTTAAAGGAGCTCAAGGTTTAACCTTCCCGAAAGACCTCCCGCTTCTACTCTTTGTACAAGCGGATAATCAAGATATAGCCGGATGGATCCCTCTGCATGAAGGGCAGATCAAAGACTCGGTACATGGCAAAGTCATCACCATGGAAGGATCGCATTATTTGCACCACACCAAATTCAAAGAAATCGCTGAGGACGTTAGAGCTTTTATGGAAGAAGCAAAATAAATAGGACTGTGGAAGACCGTCCCAAAGGACGGTTTTCCACAGTCCTATTGATGGAAGAGAGGGATACATATGAGATTATTTGAAATCCTTTTAGTTATATCCTGTTTGGCTTTACTACTCGATTTATTGTTTATTAAAAGAAGCGCAAAGAAAACAGGATTGGGTTTGTGTATAGGAAGTAGCGTTATATTCGTAGTTCAATTGTTGGTTGAGGGATACAGATGGCAGTTGCTTTTGGTATATATCATGACGGCTCTACTCCTTCTCATCGTGTTATTTAGACATTCAAGAAAGATGGTAAATTTAAAATTAGGGAAGCTGTTGAAATATAGTTTATCTTCCATCATTGTTATTTTACTTGTTGTATCTACCAGCTTGTCTGTATACTTGCCTGTCTTTCATTTGCCGAAACTTGATGGTCCAGAGAAAGTGGGTACTCAAACATTTCATTTTACAGATCAGAATAGAGATGAAGTCTTAACTGAAGATCAAAGCGATAAGCGGGAGCTAATGGTTCAAGTTTGGTATCCTACGGAAAATAAAAATAACAACAAGCGTGAAGCGCTTTTTCCAAAAGATAAAGAAATGTTCAAAAAATACATTCAGACATACTCTAATTCTTTAAACCTTCCCGATTTTGTGTTCGATTACTGGAAGTATAGTAGAACCAACTCTTATGAAAATGTAGAAATATTACCTTCTACAAGTCCTTATCCTCTGGTACTGCTATCTCATGGCATGGGATCCAGTAGAGTTCTACATGCATCACAGGCAGAGAATTTGGCTAGTCATGGGTTTATCGTGGTCACAATCGATCATACATATAGCACCTTTGCTACCATTTTTCCGGATGGCCGTGTAACGGACTATAAAACAAAGATGACAACAATAGATGATCGTAGAAAAATCGGAAATATATGGACGCAAGACGTAGAGTTTGTCATCAATCAAATCGAAAAGCTAAATTCAGGTGCAATCGAAAGTCAATTCAAAGGGAAAATAGATTTAAATAACATAGGCGCGATGGGGCATTCTTTTGGGGGTGCAACGGCGTTTAATACAACTTATTTAGATCATAGAATCAAGGCCGGGATCAATATGGACGGGTCACTCTATGAAGTGGAAAATAGAGATGTTATAAACAAGCCGTTTATGTTCATAAGATCGGGAAGTTTTAAAGACTGGTTAGTAGATTTTAAAAAGGATAAAAATCCGGATAACGAAATAATTAAACAACTTTCAGATGAGCTGCACATTATTAAAAATGTTATCAATCAGGGGGGAAGTGCGATTTATGTAGAAGGAACCCAACACTTCAACTTCACGGACCTTCAATTCTATTCTGAGTTGATTAAACTGACGGGGATAACAGGAGATATAAGTGGTAAAAGAGGATCAAGCATTGTCAATCAATATGTACTCGATTTCTTCAATAAGCAACTAAAAGGAACGGGTGGAAATCTGATTCAGGGGCCAAACGATCTGTATCCAGAGGTGAAATTTATAGAGCCGGGAGACCTCTAACCGATCATGTCTGAATGGAAAACCGTCCTTTGGGGCGGTTTTTCGCTGTGCATATGTCGATGTGGCATTTTGTAACATGTTCATACTTACATTCATAGAAACAAATAAGAACAGGAGTAGATGCGAATGGTACACCAAGCGGAATCAATAACGAGGAATCGAACGAGAACCAATAAAGTACGAAACATGTTTCTTAAAGTCATCGGAGCAATATTGATAGCCATCGTGCTCTTTCTAGCCATTGTTTATACTGTAAATATTCTATGTAATAACTCGGAGTCAAAAAGATT
Source organism: Paenibacillus sp. GCM10027629 (assembly GCF_042676425.1). Lineage (NCBI taxonomy): Bacteria > Bacillati > Bacillota > Bacilli > Caryophanales > Paenibacillaceae > Paenibacillus > Paenibacillus sp. GCM10027629. Next base: position 1,110,573 of record NZ_JBHTGZ010000003.1, read on the forward strand.
AGAGCCCTACGGCCAGCACGTATCTGTAGACGGGAAAAATATGAATGTTCTGATCCAAGGAACAGGCGAAGAAACCGTCGTACTCCTACCCGGTCTTGCAACAGCGGCACCCGCACTGGATTTTAAGCCTCTAATCGAAGAGCTATCACCATTCTACAAAGTCATCGTTGTTGAGCCTTTTGGATATGGATTAAGTGATTTAACCGAAAAGGAACGGACCACAGAGAATATTGTCCGTGAAATTCACGATGCCTTACAAGGTCTTAACATTGAACGTTATATTCTCATGGGACACTCCATTTCAGGCGTTTACGGACTCGATTATGTGAATAAATACGAAAACGAGGTCATTGCATTTGTCGGGCTCGATAGCAGTGTTCCGACGCTAACGGAGAAGATTGAATCCTCCCAACTAGAAATGGTTAAATGGCTCAAAAAATCAGGTCTCTCCAGATTGGCCATGAAATTGGGTAAGGACCCATTGGCTGCACTGCCCTATGATGATAAAACGAAAGAACAAATGAGAATTCTTATGCACAAAAACACGTTTAATTCAAACATAATAAATGAAGTTGAACATATGTATTCTAATTTTAAAGCAGCTGAAAGCGTATCATTTCCCGAAAATCTTCCCGTTATTTTCTTTATCCAAGCGAATCATCCCGTAACGGATCGATGGGTACCCGAGCACGAAGCGCAATTAAAAAATTCTGCACATGGAAAAGTGATGCTGTTCGAAGCAGATCATTACATCCATCGGACCAAAGGCAAAGAAATCGTAGAGAATTTGAGAGAATTTATGAAAGAAATAAAATAAGTCATCCCATCGCGAACAGAAGACGACGCTAACTGAGGGGCGGTCCGGTTAACGCTATAGAGATCAGGGCCTTGTACCACGTGACATGGCGCAGTTATAATCAATGAATGAGCGTTTATTGTCTATTACAATCACTCTCTCTAGTTTGGAAGGAGCTGTGCGACATGTCCGGGATGACCAAAAAAGCTTTATCCTCCACTTTAAAAGCCATGATGGAACGATCGTCACTCGATAAAATCACAGTCAAAGATCTCGTTGCAGACTGTGGCGTGAATCGACAGACGTTTTATTACCATTTTCAAGATATATACGATCTATTAGGTTGGATCTATAAGACGGAAGCGCTGGATAGTATCGCAAATTATCGTACATACGACACTTGGCAGCAGGGTTTTCTTAAGATATTTCAGTATGTACTGGATAACAAGAAATTCTGTATGAGCACCTATCGTTCCATGGGGCGGGAACATCTGGACCTGTTTCTCCACCTAGCGGTATTCGAGCTGCTCATGGGCGTCATTGAGGAAGTCAACGCCAATAAGCAGGTGAGGTTGGAAGATAAGAATTTTATCGCGAATTTCTATACCTATGCGTTTATCGGTATTATGTTGGAGTGGATCAGACACGATATGACGGAAGATCCAGAGATGATTATCGATCGATTAAGTGTCCTCATTGAAGGCGATATGGAGAAAGCCATTACAAAATACGTGAAGAGCTGCTAATTTCCGACACTAGTTATTCTATCTGATTAGACAATAAGAGGGTTGTGTATAAATTTTATACACAGTCCTTTTGGTGTCTAAGGTAATCGTTCCATAGGTGCAGTATATTGGACTCACGGAGAAATACAATTGAACATATGGAGGTTACATCGATGAAAAAAGAATACGGAAACAGACAAGTTTACTTTGTTGGTGGCGGTCTAGCATCTCTCGCGGGTGCAACTTATCTTTTACGTGATTGTGACTTTCCAGGAGAGAATATTCATATTTTAGAAGGCATGCACATCCTCGGAGGAAGTAATGATGGAGCCGGCGACAAAATGCAAGGTTTCGTATGCCGAGGCGGACGGATGTTGAACGAAGAAACCTACGAGAATACATGGGAGCTGCTATCGTCCATTCCTTCGATTGAGCAAGAAGGTGTGTCCGTATGCGATGAGATTCTAGCTTTTGACCACGCGCATCCCACACATGCGAATGCTCGATTAATTAACAAAGACGGTGAAGTACTCGATGTGATGTCGATGGGCTTTAACACGGCTGATCGATTGGCACTTGGCCGATTGATGATCACACCGGAGGAGAAATTGGACAATTTGCGGATCTGCGATTGGTTTGCAGAGACACCTCATTTCTTCGAAACGAACTTCTGGTATATGTGGCAGACGACATTTGCCTTCCAGAAGTGGTCCAGTTTGTTTGAATTCAGACGCTATATGAATCGCATGATGTTCGAATTCTCTCGGATTCAGACACTCGAAGGGGTTACGCGTACTCCGTATAACCAATATGACTCCATTATTCTGCCGATCAAAACCTATCTGGATGGGTATGGTGTTGATTTCAGCTTGAAATATACCGTAACTGATCTTGATTTTGCGGAAGGCGACGGGATCACCGTCACAGCGATCCATTATGAGCAAGATGGCAAATCAGGCGTGATTCAACTTCAAAAGGATGATCTGTGTATCGTGACCAATGGTTGCATGACCGATAATGCAACGTTAGGTGATTTGAACACACCTGCCACAATGGTGCACGAGAATCCGATGTCAGGCAACCTGTGGGCGAAGATCGCAGCGAAGAAGGAGGGACTTGGGAATCCAACGCCATTCTTCGGTAATCCGGAGGAGACGAATTGGGAGTCCTTCACCGTGACTTGCAAAGGCAATAAGCTGCTGAAGATGATTGAGAAATATTCCCGCAATAAACCGGGCAGCGGTGCGCTTATGACATTCAAAGATTCGAATTGGCTGATGTCCATCGTTGTTGCGGCGCAGCCTCACTTTAAAAACCAATCAGCAGATACGACAATATTCTGGGGATACGGCTTGTACACAGACAAAGAAGGTAATTATGTGAAGAAGCCAATGCGAGATTGTACAGGGAAAGAGATGCTGGTTGAATTAATTCACCATCTGCATATGGAAGAAGATATGGATGAGATCATGGATAGCGTCGTGAATGTTATTCCATGCATGATGCCTTACATTGTGTCACAATTCCAACCCCGTGCCTTGAGCGATCGTCCAAAAGTGGTACCAGATGGTTCGACGAACTTGGGTCTGATTAGTCAGTTCGTTGAAATTCCTGAAGATATGGTATTTACGGAAGAATATTCGATTCGTGCAGCGAGAATTGCCGTCTATACCTTGATGGGATTGAATAAGAAGGTCTGTCCGGTAACACCTCACATGTATGACGTTCGCACCTTGTTGAAAGCTTTGAATACTTCATATAGATAAAATCACGATGCAAACCCCATATCCATTCTCCTAACCAAAGGGCATTCGCTGATTATCGCGAATGCCCTTTTACTGGCAAAAAGTTATCAAATCCATCTTCGTTAGGGTTGCTCGGTTTCGTGTACCAGGACTATTGAGCATATGCCATGCCGTATACTGTTCGGCATATGGATTAACAGCTGACATGCCGTCAACAGGAACAACAACATCAAATCCACAGAATGCAGCGCTCGTGGCGGTGTGGAGGACTGCGCCATTTGCAGCATAACCAGTAATGATTACAGTTTGTATACCATGCTCTTGTAAAACTTTTTCTAAATCGGTGCCGTAGAACTTATCTACATTCGATTTAACAACAGGGTCATATGGCGAGGGGCTTAGCTGAGGGGCAATATCTGAAACAGTTCCTATATGTGTAAGGCTATAAACAACTAACATGTTATGTTTACGTGCTTGCTTCAATAGATTGTTAATCTTAGGGATCGAAGCTATACAGCGATCATTGTTGCATATTGAATTCTCCATATCTAAGATGAGGAGCGCACTCGTATGTGGGTCAATACAGATTGCTTTTAACTCGGGTGCAGGTGGGGCGATGACGGTACTCCATTCGTCAATGATGGTACAATCCGTGCGCCAATTACCACAAATGGGGCAACGATATCTCATATTAACCCTCCTTTATCTTTCATTCATTACAGCCTATGTCACACATAAAAAAAGGTGAAATGGAAATCAGAAGACACTTTTAGGGGAATGCTAAAAGATATAGCGGATAAGGAGGCTAATTATCATGAAAATGATCATAACCCAAGCGGAAGCAGTGGAAAAAGGGATCTGGCCTGAAGTGATGAAAATGTTCGGCGTGGATAATGAGGATGAGATATGGCCGAGCGAGGAATATATTTTGACGGAAGAACAGGCCCAGAAGCTCCATTTAAAGTAATCGATAAAAGGTTGCTTGCGAATTAATCATCTCCATGTAGAAGAACAAAATATTATCGATCAATCCATAAAAGTCTGCGTAGTACGCGGGCTTTTTTGCGTTTCAGTGTGCGTCCGGAAAATATGAATGAATATAATCACTATTTACAACAAATGATAAATTGTCTATTATAAATATAGACATAATAATAAAATGTCTATAAAATTATCTTGCCAGTTCAATAAGCGAAAAGAGGAGACACAATGAAAATAACTGAATCTAGGAATCATAAACCTGTTATTATTTCGGACAACTATGGGAAAGTGGATGGGCGATTCGCTAATAATACAGATGTAAAAGCTTTAACTTTGGGATTGACCCCATTGAATGATGAAGGAAAGACCCATATTTCCGCCGATCTATGGAGATACACAGAGGAAGAATGGTCCGGACAGTCAGAGGAGATACCTCTCCATCGCATTCTTGATTTGTCCATTCTTCTTTGTAGCGCACTGAACCATTTTAGTGAAGCCTATCGATACGATCATTTATATGATCCGCAGAATCCTGTTATCGAGCGGATTGGACTGCAAGGGAATGCGATGACAGTGGCCGTGTGTACGGATAATAATGAAATAAATGAGGATATCAAGCTGTTCAACAAAGCATTGAGCGATAACGGTGAGATGATCGGAGAACGTCTGCGAACCTTATCGAGATTATTAGGGGATTTGGGGTATTCATAATGAGAGTGGAACAATATGTATTGTCACCAGGGAGAGAATTGACAGATGAAGAGAAAGTCCTTGTATGGCAAAAGCCATTATCTCATAAAGTGAGCGAGGTCGAACGCCGAATCTGCAGTGAAGTGAAGCGCAATTGGGATCGTGACGAGATGAAAATTGCCAATATCCTACTCGAAGGAGATGCCGGTTCCGGCAAGACACAACTCGCCAAAGCATTGTCGGCGAACTTCAGGGTACCTTACACCAAAGTAACTTGCTTTGCGGATATGGATAAATCGGATATCATTGGAGCCATTTTACCGGTACTTTCTTCGGATCGAATGAATGAGTTAGATACTGCAGACCAAACTGCCTTGAGCTCATTATATGAGAGTGATGGCTTTCAGAGCTCGACGGAGATTTTAATAGCTGCGCTGGGGATAACGCAAGAAATGGCTTCTGTGAAGATGAGGCAATTACTGAAGTTGGCTTCAGATAATGCCAAGGATGAAGCCGTAGAGTATCGATTTTACCCATCCGAGATCGTGAGGGCCTTTCGACAAGGCTATCTGTTAGAAATACAAGAACCGAATGTGATTCGAGATGCTGCGGTATTGATGGCGCTAAATTCTGCCTTGGAGCTGGATGGCACCATTAATCTTCCAATGGAAATCGTTCACAGGCATCCGGATTTCATCGCGGTTATCACGGCAAATCGCAGTTATGCAGGATCTAGGCCGCTTAACGAGGCGCTGCGTGACAGGATTCAGCATACGGAGAAGATGGACCTGCCGAGCAAGGAGATTATGATCGAACGCGCAATGGCCAAAACCGGCTTTAGGGACAATGAAGTGCTCGATGTTTTGGCAGATACAATTATTCTGTTGGATAAAACAGCCCGGGCAAATGCGATTAAAGGTGTGGCCGGCATGCGCTCCTATTTCTACTGGGCAGATGCCGTTGCAAGAGGGGCTTCCGCAAGAGAATCCCTTTATCATAAAGTTATCTACAAGATCACAACCGATGCAGATGAAATCAAACTGCTGGAAGATGCGTTGGATGGTCAAGGTTTGATGGGTAGATTGGATGAAGTCCCCAATGAATTAAAAAAAAACGAAATTTAGACGCCGTGGAGATCGCAATCGAGGAAATTCATACGGACACTGACTTGATCCCTGAGAACGAAGCTGAGGAAGAAGGGATTTCGTTCAAAAAGACCGCTGATAGCGAAGAGAGTTCATCCATCAGCTCAGATGAGTCAGCGGATTTGGAGAGTACCGATTCGGGCGAGAACGGATCACCGAAATATCATAAAGGCAATCCTGAACCCATGTCGGAGGATGAGAAGCAAAAGGAACGGGACTTTCGCAAAAAGCTGAATCGGGTCTCCAGGGAAATTGTATCCGATTCTATTCATAAGGCTGTTAAGCTTATTGTTCACCGACCTGAATATGATGCGACCAACCAGGAGGAGTATTTTAATCTGAGCCGGGGGCTTATGCCCATCGTACGTGAAATTGCCAGAACGACGCTGCCGCTCTTAGAGCATGAGGTAAGCACGGAATTTGCAAAGAACCATTATTATGGATCTAAATTTCAGGCTGACAGCGTGGCCTACCGAGACTTCAGGTATTTTGCAAAGAAACGTCCCCCGACGGAATCCCCTGGTCTTGTCGTCGGTTTGAGGGTAGATGAATCCGCATCGATGGCTGCTTTCGGAAGATTGGAAGCGGCAAAGCGCGCAGTCATAGCAGTGTATGAATTTTGTCAAATATGTAATATTCCGATTCTCATCTATGGGGATACGGCGGATGTCTCCCGATTAGAACAGATGTCCATCTTTGCTTATGCCGATTATGATAAAATGGATTTCCGTGATCGGTTCAGGCTGATGGGAATTCGTGCGCGAAGCAATAACCGAGATGGCATGGCTCTGCGCATTATGGCAGAACGGTTAGCTGCTGCACCCAAGCAAACAAAGCTGTTAATCAGCATCAGTGACGGGCAACCCAAAGCAATGGAAGATTATACTGGAAGCCTTGCCATGCAAGACATGCATCAGACGATTGCTCATTATGAGAGAAAGGGAATAACCTTTCTCGCAGCAGCCATTGGTCAAGACAAGGATGTCATTAGCCAGATCTATGGCGGAGAGAGATTTCTGGATATTACGAATTTGAATGAACTGCCAGCAAAATTAGTTCGGATCATTTCTCGATATTTATAATATTCATCGAGTATAGACTTCTAACAGATTACGATAATATGGGGCGCATTTAACCCGACTGACCGAGGCACACGACGTGCTCTGATCAGTCGGGTTTTTGTTGTTTTAATATGGTTTTGAATAATAGTAGAAAAACAAACATTTAAAGTTAAATATTCAATTATTATTTCATCCGTTATCCCGTACACATATAACTGCAGTGAAATCATAGAAATGGAGGTTAACCATGAAGCCTATGAATTCCAGCAGACCACAACGATGGCTTGCTACCATTCTGATCGCGACGACGGCGGGTTATCTAATGCCTGTATGTCCGAATGTCCATGCGGCATCGGCCGGCGATTTGGCGTTGAATAATCCCGTCACGGTCTCTTCCACTGAAACAAGCAGCTTTACCGCTCAGAAAGCGGTAGACGGTGATTCTACGACGCGCTGGTCGAGCCTTTACACAGATGGGGAATGGATTTCGGTGGATTTGAGTCAAATCCACGAGTTTAACGGTGTTAAGCTGAATTGGGAAGCAGCATACGGCAAGGGGTACAAAATTCAAGTCTCAACGGACGGAAATACGTGGAAAGACGTGTTTACAACGAACACGGGAGACGGCGGATTCGATTACATAACGTTTGATCCGGTTCGTGCCAAATATGTCAAAATGCAAGGAACAAGCCGTGCTACGAATTATGGATACTCTTTATATGATTTCGAGGTCTATCAACCGACGAATGAAGTATCAGGCATTCAAATGAACCAGACGAGACTCACGATCAAGAAAGGCGAGATGGGGCAATTGGAAGCGTTACTGCAGCCGTTTAATACGACCAACAACCAAATCAAGTGGACAACTAGCGATGAGTCCGTTGTGAAAATCGCGAACGAAAGCGGAGGCAAAGTTATACTGGAGGGTTTGAAGGAAGGTACGGCAACCGTGACTGCGACAACGGAGGACGGCAGCAAGCAGACAACGGCGACCGTTAAGATCGCTAAGGAAGTCATCAATCCGTTTAATCCCAATTACCGCGCATACGAGCCTCCACCGTCCACTTACAAATATAATGAATTTCAACTCGCAGGCAGCGTGCAATTCGAGAAGAACAACGCACAAATTCGATCCTTTAAAAATAAATGGACCGTTCGCGTACCAGGGCAGACCGTGAAGGACGAATTGGAATTAAGTGATGTTACCGTAACCGGTTTGCCGAATGGATTAAGTTACGATGTAAAGAAAAGCTCCAATGAGACGATCGACATCATCGTGAAAGGCAGCACCGCTGTTCCAGTTCAAGACGATACACCCATTCAAATTGTAGTGAAGAAAAGTGCATTTGGAGGGACGAAGGATCTCGATCAGGTTCCGGCGATGATCCATTATGGGGGTCTTGAAATTCCATCGTCCCCTCAAGTCGACTGGGCAAATCAAGAGATCGGGATGTTCATGCATATTAACCGTCATCCCAATGGTTCCGCCATTCCACCGTCACAAATGACATTGTCAAAATTGAATACGGATCAATGGGCAGACGTTGCCGTAAGTTTAGGCGCGAAATATATGGTTGTCGTCATTAAACATATGGACGGGTTCGCATGGTGGAATTCCCAGGATAATGTTCTCGGTATCCATCAGACCCCTTATAAAGACGGAAAAGGCGACGTCATGGCGGATCTCGTGAAATCCGCGAAAGAGCGCGGACTGAAGCTTGGATTCTATCTCTCCCCGCAAGACAAGGCATTTGGCACCGGATTGGGAGGAACGATCAGCGATCCGATCAAAATGGAAAAATACGTTGATTATTATGTGCGCCAGCTGCAGGAATTAACGACGAAATATGGCGATATATTCGAAATCTGGTTCGATGGCAATTTGGACCCTCGTCTCGTAGAGCGTGTGAAAGAGACAATCGACCGCAATCAGCCGAATGCCATACAGTTCCAAGGCACATACAACCTGGTTCGCTGGGTAGGCAACGAGGGGGGAAGTAAACCGTTCAAGCCGTGGAATACTGTCTCTCAAGCTGGTCTGGACCGTTTCATGAACAAAGAGGGCGATGTAACAAGCGACTATAGTGATCCGAACGGCGTTTACTGGCTGCCGAATGAGACGGACACCAGTCTGCATGAAGGCGGAACTTACGAGGGGCAATGGTTCGGAGGCACTCCGAAGCCGCTAAATACATTGGTGAATGCCTTTTACAATTCCGTAGGGGAAGGAACAAATTTGCTGTTGAATGTAACACCGCAAACCGATGGTATGATCCCCGATAGTTATGTTCAACGGGCGAAGGAGTTAGGGACCGCCATATCGGACCGGGTCGGTTATCCGCTTGCCATCACCAAAGGAGAAGGCAAGTCGATCGAGCTTGACCTGAACGGTACCAAGGAGATCGACCATATCATTGCTATGGAAGATATCGCATTTGGCGAGAGAGTCCGAAAATATTCGTATGAAGGACAAAAGGAAGACGGCACATGGATCAAGCTGGCGGATGGCGACGCGATCGGCCACAAGCATATCATCAAAATCAATCCCGTTACCGTCAAGAAAGTTCGCCTGCAAATCAGCGAATCTGTTCTGACTCCGAAAATATCGAAATTGTATGTCACTAGAACGGGTATCAAAGCCATAGATCCAACACCGCCAACGATTCCATCCGAACTGAAAGCCGAGGTGAAGAACGATACTTCCGTTACCTTATCCTGGATCGCCGCTTCCGATCCGGAAACAGGAATTAAACAATATGATATTTACCGTAACGGGATAAAGGTCGCGGAAACATCAGGTACGAATTACATCGATAATGGATTAACCGAATCGAATGAGTATACCTACCAGGTATCGGCTGTGAACGGTCAAGGCATGGAAGGAGAGAAGAGCGGTACAGTAACCGTGCGTACAGCAGAGGATACGATCCCTCCTACAGTAGATAAAGTGACATCTCTGCAAAATGATAAAATTTCCGTTACATTCAGCGAGCCAGTCGATCCGCAATCTGCTCAGAATACAGGAAATTACGTATTGAATACCCCGATCTCCGTGCGTTCTGCCGTGTTAGTGGACGACAAGACGGTTGAATTGACGCTGGCAGGACCGCTTGAGGAATTGAAAAGTTACATTCTCACGATTTCCGGGATAAAAGATCGTGCGGCTGCGCCGAATACGATAGCATCGAATACGAAAATGACATTCACGAGCAATTCTAGCCTCGAACAATATTTTCATTTCAACGAGAATCAGGGCAATACCGTGGTCGATAAAGTAACGGGTCACGTTAGCGTCATTCAGGGTTCCACTCCTGTCTGGGTTGAAGGCAAAGCTGGTAAAGCACTCGACTTTAATGGCAAAGATCACTCGATCATTATTGATCCGATTGTTACTCGCTCTAACTTCACGTTATCACTCTGGATCAATCCGCGTTCATTTGATGATAAAAAAATGATTTTATCTCAGGGACAGCAGAACAAATCTCCATATCAATGGGATTGGTGGATTTCGAAAGGGAGAATGTATTTCCAAATAACAAACGAGCTTGGCCAAGATTTTGGTCTATATGAGTTTGTTACGCCGGCAGGCTCGATCCCACTTAATGAGTGGTCCCATGTTGCCGTTACTCGGGATGGGAATAAGTATAAAATGTTTATCAATGGCGAGCAGGCAGCAGAGAAAGTGATCTCCGGATTTATCGATCAACCCTATAACCCTTACCAATTTCGGATTGGTTCTAGATTGAACGAGAACGGCTCGACATTGGTGAATGTGTTCGATGGCGTGTTAGACGAAATTCGTTTATATAGCAAGCCGCTATCGAACGATGAAGTGCGTAAGCTATACACATCCGTAAACGTTGTTCCTTCTAAAGATCCGGCTGCCGTATTTTCCGGTGCGCAATCGGTGCAGGCGGGTGAGACCTTCAAGCTGAATTTAGGATTGGAAAGAGTTAAGGGGGTTTATGCCCAGGACCTTGACCTCAATTTCGATCCTAATGTGTTCGAATTCGTATCGGCAAAGTCTTTGCAGACCGGAACGGAGATCCTGCAAACAGTGAAAGAACCGCAAGGTAAGCTTCGGTTCATTCTTGCAAGCCAGGGAGCTGATCAGGCTATTGATGGAGATGCTCATATATTGGAACTAACCTTACGGGCTAAGGATTCAAATCAGGATACGTCTGGGATAATTGCGTTAAACCAAGCGGTTTTAGCTAACGGACTTGGTGAAGAGACACTTCTTCCGGAGCGATCTGCGAGAATCGAGATTACCGCGGCCGGTATGATCGAAGATGTAAACAAAGACGGCAAGGTCAGCATTGGCGATCTGTCGATCGTCGCTGTCCATTACGGCAAAGATCAATCCAGCATCGATTGGCAGGAAGCGAAGAAAGCCGATGTGAACCACGATGGAAAAGTGGACATTTCCGATTTATCGATGGTTGCCAAGAAGATCATAGGCGGTTAATAAAGTCTATATCGAAGGAGGTTCATATGGTGATCCAGAGTAGCATATTGAAGAGATTGGCATGGGTTACGGCAGTGTCATTCACGTTGTCCTTGTTGAATATGTATGCCTTCAATTCACAGGCCGCTGCGGCGGAGGTGAACGTTAACACAGCGAAAGTCCAGACTCAAGCTCTAGCAGCCGAAGCCCCTGTTAAAATTGTGCAAGCGCATCAATGGTCTGATAAATCGGGGAGTGTGCAGATCGTTCAAGGTACTGCGCCGGATGGCAATGCAATCGGAAATATAGCATCAGGCGATTGGGTGAAATACGCCGGGGTTGACTTTGGAACAGGCTCGTATGATACATTCATGGCCACGATTGCGGCTTCCTCGTCCGAAGCGGGCAGAAAGGTTGAGATTCGTCTGGATTCGCAATCAGGGATGCTGATCGGAACGTTAACCGTCAATTCTACGGGGAACGTGGCTTTGTTCAAAGAACAATACGCATCGATTGCGAATGTGACAGGGGTCCATGACGTATATCTCACATTTCCAGATGGTTCTATTGGAAGTATGAACTGGTTCGCGTTGGGCCAGACGCCCGACCATGAAACCAAGGAGCAGCGAGATCAACGAATGCAATGGTTCAATGATGCGCGCTTTGGACAATTCATTCATTGGGGAGCCTATTCGCAGCTCGCAGGGACTTATAACGGCAAGACAGTTAACGGCGCGGCAGAGTGGATCATGAATTATCTGAATATCCCCAAAGATGATTATATTAAGCAGGCAGCGACCCCGTTCAATCCGACACAGTATGATCCGAAAGCATGGGTCGATGTGATGAAGCAGGCAGGGCAGAAATATATGGTGATCACGTCGAAGCATCATGACGGGTTCAGTATGTTCGATACCGGGGTCAACGGATTCAAGGACTACAACATTGTAAAGACTAGCGCCTATGGAAAGGATCCTATGGCGGAATTATCGAAAGAGGCGAAGAAACAAGGCATTAAATTCGGCTTCTATTACTCCATATTAGAATGGGTTAATCCTAAGGTGCCTGCGCAGAAAGAACTCTATGTATCCGAAATGAAGGAACAGCTGCGCGAGCTCATTGAGAAGTATGATCCTGATCTACTATGGTTCGACGGAGAATGGGACGCCTGGTGGACGAAGCAAGATGGGAAGGAATTATACAGATATCTTCGGACATTAAAAAATGATCTTGTTATTAACAACCGTGTTGGCAAACGAGAATCGGATGACGGAGATTACGGGACACCAGAGCAAGAAATACCCGCGACAGGCTTGCCTTATATCTGGGAGACATGTATGACCATGAACGGTTCATGGGGATTTCATGCCAAGGATCTCAATTGGAAATCCACCAAAACATTAATCTCGAATTTGGTAGAAACTTCTTCAAAGGGCGGAAATTACTTACTGAATGTGGGACCGACGCCGGAAGGACTTATCCCGCAGGCAAGCGTAGATCGTTTAACCGAAATAGGTAATTGGTTAAAGCTTTATGGGGAGAGCATTTATGATTCCAAGGCGAGTATATTCGCAAGCAAGTTCCCTTGGGGCTATTCCACGACAAAGAATGGAAAAGTGTACTTGCACGTATTGAATCAACCCGCGAACAATCAAATCGTTCTTCCGCGGCTTTTGAACAAAGTGAACAAGGTTTACTCCCTGGCGGATGACAAGGTGACGTTAAATTACACGCTAGGGGAAGAGATAACGATAAATCTTCCTGCATCTTTACCGAACTCTTATGATTCCGTGTACGTTATCGATGTCGACGGAGTTCCTAAAATCCAGGTTTTTGAGAATTTGGCCTTGAAAAAACCGGCAACGGCAAGCAATTTCTATAAGAATGACGCGAATTACAATGCATCCAAAGCAGTAGATGGCGATTCTAGCACGCGATGGGCAACCGATGATCCTACGAATGCGGCCTGGCTTGAAGTAAACTTCGGGGAGAATACCACCTTTAATAAAGTGGTGATCGATGAATGGATTTATAACAACATGCTGCGAATTGCCGGGTTTGTGATCCAGTACTGGGATGGAACAGCGTGGAAAGATGCATATCAAGGAACGACAGCGGGTCCTTATAAGACTATAACGTTTGATCCTGTAACAGGGTCGAAAGTAAGGCTGAATATCACTTCCGTAACGGGGACAGCGGGTCCGACAATCAACGAGTTCCAAGTGTACAATACAGGTGTCAAAGCTAACGGCATTACACTTGACCAACAACAGCTAAAATTAAAGATCGGCCAATCGGGGCAACTGACGGCAACTGTTATGCCGGCCAATGCATCGAATAAGACCGTTCTTTGGTCGAGCAGTGACGACACCGTGGCTTCCTTAGAAGATTTAGGCGACGGAAGGGCGACCGTACGTGGCGTCAAGGCAGGCACAGCTGAAATTACGGCAATGGCAGTGGACGGAGGCTTCAAGGCAACGTCAAACGTCAATGTCGAAGCAGCGATTACCGATGAAGCGGCTGCTGCGCTGACAGCTCCGAATTCCGTAAAATCAGGTCAATCGTTCACCGTCCAGATCGATATGAATCAAGTGAAGAATAAGATGTACGGGATGGATATCTCGATGAATTATGACGCAAACCTAATGGAATACGTCTCTGCAAAGTCCATACAACCAGGAATCAGTATCGTCGCATCAACCAATCCGCAGGCTGGGAAAATTCGATTCATCGCAGCTAGCGAAGGCGCGGACAAAGGAATTAGCGGCAATACGCCATTGCTGACCTTGGATTTCAAAGCAAAAGACGTACAAGAAACCAAATCCGGTACGATCTCTGTAACTAACGCAACGCTAGGAGATGAGCTGGGTACAGAAGCGACTGCTACGCAAGCTTCATTACGCATCGAGGTTACGTCTACGCCGAGCGTCGGTTCAGGAGATCTGAATCATGACGGCCGCATAAGCATCGGGGATCTTGCGATTCTGGCCTCTTATTACGGGAAGACCTCATCTGATCCGGAGTGGGATAAAGTCAAGGATGCGGATTTTGATGGCAATCATGTTATTGATTTTGTGGATCTTGCAGCGTTAGCCCATAAAATTATCATAACATAAAGGATGCTTATGAAATCCAAGAGGTCATAAATTTGAACTCATTCAGGAAGCCGAATGTACTGCCTAAACAAAATTAGTTCAGATCATTTCTCGATATTTATATTATATCTAACTCAAAGCCGCGAACATCGCGGCTTTTTGGCATTAACGTCCAGTTTGTTGACAGGATAACTGAATTGTAGATATTATAGACATATAAGATCTATAATAGAGAGAAAGATATTCATACCAAAGGAGATGGAACTGATGTATAGCGAAATTATAGATTCCGGGGTCTTATCAATGCTTCAGCCTCAAGCGGGTGAGCGAATCCTTGACGTAGGTAGCGGGAATGGGGACTTGATGGCTAAGATTGCGGCTGCAGGTGCGGTACCCACAGGGATCGACATGTCGGAGGGGATGGTAAATCGAGCGAGACAGAAGTATCCTGAACTGGACTTCCAAGTAGCAGACGCATCTCAGTACCGGACAGAGAACCCCTATGATGCGGTCTTCTCCCATGCGACTTTGCACTGGATCCTGGATGCAACCAGTGTCACTCGCTCCATCTGGCTGGCGCTGCGCGATGGCGGCCGATTCGTGACCGAATTCGCCGGCAGAGGCAATGTCGCCGTGCTAACTACAGCAATTCAACAGGCGCTTGAGTCACATGGTTATGCGTGGGCGGGGCGGAATCCGTGGTATCATCCCACTATCGGCGAATACGCCAGCCTACTCGAGCGGACCGGCTTCCGCGTCATGTTCGCTCAGCATTTCGACAAGCCTACGCCGCTCAAGAGAGAGGCAGGAGTTCGGATCTGGCTCGACAGTTTCTCCGATTATTTCTTCCACGATGTTACTGCTGTGGACAAAGCGTCGATCTACAACGCCATCGAAGCGCAGGTGAAGCCGCTTCTATACCGGGACGGTCAGTGGATGATCGACACAAGTCGATTGCGCATCGTCGCCATCAAGGAACGCAGTTAAGCAGAAGCTCAAGCCGAACAATCTTAGGCTTGGGCTTTTTTAATGACTTTTCGAGGTCCAGATGCCCTGATATCATGCGAATTATTTCTATTGTATTTCGATAAAAACATGATATCCGGTTACGAGGATTAGCTAAATATGAGTCAAACTTGATTCGGTGATGTAGAAGCAATGTATAATAGACCTAGATCATCGGACTAACGATATCAAGCCATTGCGCATGTATCGTTAGACTTCGATTGGAAAGGGTTGCAT
Source organism: Paenibacillus sp. GCM10027629 (assembly GCF_042676425.1). Lineage (NCBI taxonomy): Bacteria > Bacillati > Bacillota > Bacilli > Caryophanales > Paenibacillaceae > Paenibacillus > Paenibacillus sp. GCM10027629. The sequence goes on from NZ_JBHTGZ010000003.1 coordinate 1,126,500, forward strand.
ACATGAAGAAAATCATCATCGTCGGAGCAGGAATTCTTGGGGCGTCAACCGCATACACGTTAGCCAAAATGGGGGCGGATGTCCTTATTATAGATCGCAAAGATCAAGGGCAGGCCACGGACGCCGCCGCTGGCATCATCTGCCCCTGGCTATCTCAGCGACGGAATCAAGCTTGGTACCGGTTAGCTAAGGCGGGCGCACGTTATTATCCTGGGTTAATCCATGAACTCAAAAGCGAGGGAGAAACAGAAACAGGTTATGCTCAAGTGGGCGCGCTTTGTATCCATGATGATATGGAGAAGATCAGAAAGATCGAGGAGCGGGCACGCATTCGCAAAGTAGATGCACCAGAAATCGGTGATATTGACTTGCTTCATGACGAAGAAACGCTTAAGCGGTTTCCGCTGTTAGCCGAAGGTTATCAGGCGGTTCATATTAGCGGTGCTGCTCGGGTAGATGGTCGTGCGCTCCGCAATGCGTTGATCCGTTCAGCAGAGAGGAACGGCGCTGACTTGATTCAAGGTGATGCGACGCTTGAATATCAGTCAAATCGCGTTACAGGCGTTTCAATTGGCGATAAAACCTACACTTCGGATCTCGTGGTTGTCTGTGCAGGGGCATGGGCCAATTCGCTCTTCGAGCCTTTGGGATTACATTTTAAAGTGGGTTATCAAAAAGCACAAATTATGCATTTACATGTCCCTGATCAACAGGACACCGGCAATTGGCCACTAGTCATTCCGCCATCCGATCAGTATTTGCTTGCGTTTGAGAACCAAAAAATCGTTATAGGGGCAACGCATGAAAACGATATCGAAGGGTACGATACACGCGTAACGGCGGGTGGTATGCAGGAAATCTTGAACAAAGGATTGCAACTAGCCCCTAAATTAGCATCGAGCACATTGCAAGAGATCAGAGTGGGGTTTAGGCCTTTTACCCCCGGTTTTCTGCCGGTGATTGGTGCCGTTCCTGGCTGGGAAGGTCTCATCACGGCCAATGGACTGGGAGCATCCGGCTTGACGGTAGGACCTTTCCTGGGGAGCCAACTTGCCAAACTCACGCTTGGCATGGAGCTCGATATCGATCTGAATGATTATGATATTCGGAAAGCAATGGATGAAGAGTGATCCACACCTTGTAAATACGACAGCATTCATTCTTGTCAGGCTATCCATCTGTCATGTGAAGACAAAGACTAGGTTCATGCAGGACCCAAAGCACCCAGATCGGGTGCTTTTTGTTACGGTTTTTTACAAATGAAATGACAATGATCACAAATTGTTCAATATTTTAGGTGAAAAATAGCCCGATCGAGTCAACTCTTATTATTGCATTATCGATATACTGTCAATATTGAAAACTTGATATATGACATACGAAGAGTGATCAAATCGCAAGAAAGGAGAACAACATGACGTACAAGCAGATCAAGTGGACAATCCTGTTCATTCCTACAATCACCGTTGGATTATGGGAGTATGTCAGACACCAGTTTTTATTGCCTTATATTTCGATGGATCTTGGGAATTGGCTTACCCCTCTGATTGTATACCTAGTGAGCGTAACATTATTAAATAAGCTATTTCACATGTTAGAGAGAATTCGACGTGAATTAGAGCAAGAGAGAACAGCCAAGTTCGCTCTGGAAGCAAGAGAAAACTTAGCCAAAGAACTTCATGACGGGATTGCACAATCGCTGTTTTTGCTATCTGTAAAGATAGATCGATTGGAGAAGAGCGATGAGCAGCAGTCGCAACTTCAAGAAATTTATAATATCAGAAAGACTGTTCACGAGGTGAATCGCTACGTGCGTCAAGCCATTTCGAATTTAAGGTACGAGGATACGGCGGTGAAGCTTATGAACTTGAACGAGGCGCTTGATGTTGAAGTTCAGAAAATAGCAAAAGAGGTTTATGTGGATATCGATGTATTCTGGGAGCTCCAAGATGAGATGTTAACGCCAAAAGAAAAGGTCGAGCTGTTAGCCTGCATTCGAGAAGCTGTGTTAAATATCGAAAAGCATGCAAACGCGTCTAAAGGTTGGGTTCAAGGAGAAGGGGATAAGCAGAACTGGAGAGTAACGATCAAAGATAATGGCCAGGGATTTGAAGGTAATCCGTTCCAGCTGACAGATCGTTATGGTCTGAACATTATGAAGGAAAGAGCAGAAGAAATGAACTGGGAACTGAAGCTAATTCGGGATAACCACCATACCCATATTATGATATCTAAACGAGAAAATGAGGTTGGTTGTGAAGTCAATCACAAGATGAATATATGAAAAAGGCAAAGTGGACCCTAATCTACCGTTTTCTATTCATTGTGCTTTTGCTTATATGTCATCAAGTATTGAATATGGAGGAAGCTCTAGCAAGTTCATCGATCGACCAAGTGAATTCGCTTCAGGCGATTATTGATCAGCTGGACGCAGGTGATGCGATAGAGCTTCCACCGGGTACATATGCTGGCCCTGCAACGATTAACAAGAAGGTATACATACGAGGAAATAGTGAAGTTACGCTGTTGAATCCATCCGGAGCGCCTGCGATTTCAATTCTCTCGGACGGGGTTCATCTAGCGAACATTCAAATTAAAAACAATGCGAGCGGCGATCAATCACCAGCTATTCTGGTAAAGTCTCACCAAGTAACACTTGAGGACCTTACGATTCAGACGAGTGGATATGGGATCATCCTTCGCGATGCCGATCAAGCAATTCTTCAAAACAATACGATCACATGGTTCAAGCCTGAGACGAATAAGCCGAAGCAAAAAGGCAATGGCATCGACCTGTACAATTCGAACGGTACGCTGATCAAGAATAATCGCATTACAGGAGTAAGAGATGCAATCTATCTCGAGAAGAGCCGCAATGCGAGAATTCAAGGGAACAAACTGTCACGTACTCGATATGGCATCCATTGTATGTATATCGACGGCTCTTCTGTTATCGATAATGAAGGCCAATATAATATAACCGGCGCTATGGTCATGGGCGTGAAGAATGTTGTCGTGTCAGGGAACGTCTTTCGCAGACAAAGCCAAAATGTCCATTCGCAAGGGATATTGTTATATGATGTACAGTCTTCTTCGATCAATAAAAACGTTGTAGAAGGCAATCGCGTTGGAATCTATATGGAACAATCATCAGAGAATGAATTAAGTAACAACGCAGTGCTTCGAAATTTCATAGGCATCCAGTTGATAAATTCGAATAGTAATCAATTTCATGGCAACGAATTTATTGCTAACGTCATTGAAGCGGAGGCGGCAGATAGTCAGAAGAACGAAATGATAGGGAATTATTGGGATTCATTTCAAGGTTTAGACCTGAATCATGATGGGACAAGCGAGATACCATATGCGATTAATCCGTTCTATCAGCTTCTAGTCACGCAAACGCCAGCGTACCAACTTTTTTTCCAATCGCCTGGCATGACATTTTTGAGTGATATGTTTACGAATGGGCAAGAGGGTTGGTCTATAGACTCTTCTCCGCTCATGAACGCCGATTTTAGTCAAAGGGTATCAACAGAATCTGCTAAAGGATCCGCCGATGTTCTGGCTATCGGGTTGCTGCTTCTATGTATTGCAATTTATACAATAATCTTTTTGGGGGTAATGAGAGAATGAAAAAATTAATTACGGTATGCGCGTTATTTCTTGGACTGATCATGTTGGCTGGGTGTGGAGATAAATATGAAGCTCTTCCGATTAACGAAGATACAGATGTTTGCGCAATTTGTAATATGCAGGTAAAAGATGATGCTTTTGCAACACAACTGACAACAAAAGATGGGAAAAAATATAAATTTGATGACATTGGTTGTATGCATAAATGGAAGGAGCAGCAAGGAACAGAAAACATAGGGATGGATTATGTCCGCGACTACAATAACAAAGAATGGATTGAATATGATAACGCAACTTACGTGTATGATGCTTCATTCCGCACACCAATGGCTTATGGAATCATCACGTTTAAAGATAAGAAATCAGCTGAAACTTTCGTATCGGAACAAGGCGTAGGTAAAATCATGAACGCAAAAGAGCTGGCAAGTCATGATTGGAAACAAAATACGGATAAGATGCAAATGATGGATGAAGATGGACACATGCATAAAGAAGATAAGAAAGGTATGGACATGAAAAGCGAAATGACGTCGAGTCACAAATAATACGGAACCAAGTTGGAGATAGATTATGAATGATATGTTACAAGTGGCGAGAAGAGAAATAAAAACAGGCTTTCGCAATCCCTGGGCCTATTCTTTTCTGATTCTATTCTGCGTTTTTAGTCTATGCCTACTGGTCATAAATTCTCAGAGTATCGTTCAAGGATATTCTGGTGTTACGGGATCCATGTTAAGTCTCATTCTATATTTGCTTCCGCTCATGACCTTGTTTCTTGGTTCGTTCTCCTTGACGGCAGAGAAAGAGGAAGGGAGCTGGCAATTGCTATCAACCTATCCCATTGGATCATTGTCCTTCATTGTTGGCAAATATATCGGGTTGTCGATTGTTCTATTAACGATCGTTGCTTTTGGATATGGTCTCATGGGGGTTATCAGCGGTTTAGTAGGCATGAGTTTTGATTCAACGACATACGTTCTCTTCATTGCATTTTCGTGCGGATTGGTCTTATTGTTTTTAACGTTGGCCTTGTTAATCGGTTCTTTGTCCAAAAATCGTTGGCAAGCGTTAACCGTCTCCGTATCCATATGGTTTTTTGCCGTCATTGGCTGGCAGACAATCCTTATATCCGTCCTAAATTTTTTGCCATATACGTGGATAAAGCCTACGTTGGTTGCCCTAACCTTCATTAATCCAGCTGAATTGGTCCGATTGTTCGTCGTCATTAAGCTTGGCGGCGGATCGATCTTGGGACCAGAATATTATCAGTGGGTTGATTGGATTCAGCGATCAAGTGGCAGTTGGCTCTTTATTGCGGTTTGCATGCTATGGATCAGCTTCTCTATCATGGTTGTCTATTGGTTATGGGAGAGGGGGCGATCCCATGGATAATGACGTAGTGAAGGTCGTTGGGTTAACTAAAATCATCAAGAAACAGACGATCGTCAAAGATATTAACTTTCATATTCCTTCCGGGCAAGTTCTAGCGCTTTGCGGTGGCAATGGAGCGGGGAAAAGTACAGTTCTTCGAATGATCTCGGGAATTATGCAGCCAACGGCTGGCGAAATTTTCGTGAATAACTTCCAATGGAAAAAAGATAGGAAAACGTTCTCGCAACAGATTGGATATATGCCTGACGACTATCAATTCACCCAAGGGTTAACAGCGCATGAGGCGCTAAATTTCTGGGCCGCATTACGACAAGTTCCTAAGGAACGAGTGGATGAAGTGCTTGAACTCGTCGGACTTGCGGAGAAGAGAAAAAGTCTGGTCCATACCTTTTCTAAAGGCATGCGTCAGCGTATTTTATTCGCTCAAGCATTACTTAATAAACCACCGCTGCTTATTATGGACGAACCGACGAATGGATTGGATCCCTTCTGGATGAAATCATTTGTTCAGCTCTTATTGAACATCAAGCGGGACGGGCATACCGTCATCTTCTCCACGCACCAACTCGAAATAGCGGATGAGGTGGCTGATCAAATTCTATTCTTGAATAAAGGCTTAAATGTCGGGGAAGGTTCAACGGAGTATTTCCGTGATACTTTCGGTTCCATTCATGCGGCGTTTCATCATAGTCTGGGTCTTTCATGATGGGAGGTCACAAGAAGAATGGGAAGATTCGATTCGTCCCAGTGACGACAACGTTGATAAGCATCTCTGCTGTATTGGCCGTCCTTTGGATCATCGTGTTCGAACAAGCAGATGGAATACGCTCAATATCTAATGCAATAAAGGTTGGTGCTCAAGCTCCTGATTTTACCGCAACAACGACATCAGGGTTGCCTGCCAGCCTATCTGCATACCGCGGAAAAATCGTATTGATTAATTTTTGGGCTTCTTACTGCACACCATGCGTAAGAGAGATGCCGCATATTCATCAGCTTCTTCAATCACGGAATTCTGAAATAGCGTCTTTGTTCATTAATATTGGTGAAACAAAAGGTACCGTCCGAGCATTTATGGAGGAACATCAATTTGCGTTTCCAGTCATTATCGATACTACCGGCAAGATATCCAAGCAGTATGGAATAATCGGTCTACCGGCTACTTTTATCATTGACGAAAACGGAAAGATCAGCAAAATCGTTCAGGGTGAAGTGCCCGATGCAGCGTCTTTATTATCTTAATTTATCCAAACTGTGTGAATTGACCGCTGGGGGCTGCCTCTGGCGGTTTTTTTGTGGAGAAAAATAGTAGGTGAACGATTTTTAATGCCTACATACTTTTTTTCACCTAAATAAAAACAGCAGTACACCTAAAAAATTGGAAATTGTAGGCGGTACCTCTCTTGCTTACAATGAACCCAGATGCGATTAACGACCACTTGGGAGGAATGTCAATGATCGAGCAATTCGCACCAATGAATCCGCTTACAAGGGCACGCTGTAACGAAGCTATGGAATTTATTATCCGCCAAATGGATCGAAACCTGGAGACATTTGCAGATACGTTCCCCTCGGAAAGCAGTACGAATCAAGTGTACCGACAAGTGGGCAATGTGGCGTGGACGCCAGGGTTCTGGACGGGCATGCTGTGGCTGACGTATGAAGTTACAGGAGATGAGAAATATCGTCTCGCCGCTGAAAGCCAACTTTCGAGTTATCGTCAGCGGGTAGATGAACGGCGGTATACGGAGACGCATGATCTTGGATTTCTGTATACGTTATCCTGCGTATCTGCCTACAAGCTGACGGGTAATGAAGATGCGAAGCAATTAGCCATCGAGGCGGCGGATCTGCTCTACGCGAGATATTTAAAGAAAGCTGGCATTATCCAAGCTTGGGGCAACCTGAATGATCCGAAACAGCAAGGACGGATGATTATTGATTGCCTGATGAATTTACCGCTTTTATATTGGGCAAGTGAGGTCACAGGGGATCCAAAGTATGATCACGCTGCCGAATCGCATGTTCATCAGTCTGCAAAGTATTTAATCCGTGAGGATGCATCTAGTTTCCATACCTTTTATATGGATACGCAAACAGGTGAGCCGAAGTACGGGAGTACCGCGCAAGGATTTGCAGATGATTCATGTTGGGCAAGAGGCCAAGCATGGGGGATGTATGGGTTTCCGCTCTCTTATCGATATACGGGGGATGGTGAGCTTATTGGGCTTACAACGAAGCTCTCGAATTATTTTCTTGATCGACTGCCGGAGGATCTAGTATGTTATTGGGATCTTATCTTTACAAGCGGCCCAGAAGAGAGAGACAGCTCGGCAGCTGCAATCGCCGTATGCGGATTATTGGAGACAGCCAAACACCTGCCGTTGATGGACCCGAACCGACATAGATACGAGAATGCGGCCTTGTCTATTTTGGATTCACTGATCGCACATTATATGGCTCAAGAGGTACCAGAATCGAATGGAATTCTGCTTCATGCAGTATACGGCAAACCGAATGGAACGGGGATCGATGAGTGCTGCATATGGGGTGATTATTACTTCTATGAGGCATTGGTACGCGTCACAAGGGATTGGAAGCCTTACTGGTAAGGTGATACATCAGGATGAGATCGAGGGTCGAGGCTAGGAACCTACGAATTGATGCTCATCAGTAGACATGGAATTAGATACGTTATATTTTAACTAATAAAAAGGAGGCGCTTTCATGAAAGGAAAAGCAAAGAAATTTGGAGTTATCTTGTTAACATCCCTACTTGCATTATCCATCGCAGCTTGCAGTACTACGGGTGGCGATCAGACGCAAGAAGGTACAACTGCCGATGGGAAAGCGACAGAGAGCGCTAAGCTGACGAATTTATCATATTGGGTGAGCATGCACTCCGCGGCTTCTGCGCAAATGAAAACCTATGCTGAAATGGGTATGTATAAGGAATTAGAGAAAATTACCGGCGTGAAGGTTAGCTTCGAACATCCACCTACGGATGCTGCGCAGGCTAAAGAACAGTTCAATCTCATGATGGTCTCAGAGAAGCTGCCGGATGTGATTGAAACCTCGTGGATTGGATATCCGGGGGGCCCGGAGAAGGCGATTCAAGATAATAAAATTATCAAGCTGAACGATCTTATCGATCAATATGCCCCGAATCTGAAAAAGCTGTTAAACGAAAATCCGGATTGGAAGAAGCAAGTCACGACAGATGATGGCAATATGTATATGTTCCCGTTCTTCCGTGGGGGCGATAAGGTCCGTGTATTCTATGGTCCAGCGATCCGTAAAGATTGGTTGGATAAATTGGGTTTGGCGGTACCGACAACGATTGATGAATGGCATGAGGTTCTAACAGCATTCAAGGACAAAGATCCGAACGGCAATGGCAAGGCGGATGAAATCCCATTATACCTCACGTTAGATGACGTCGCTACGGATGCACCGTTCCTCGGCGCATGGGGGATCAACTATGGTTTCTATCAAGACGGGGGCCAAGTGAAGTACGGTCCGACACAGCCGGAGTACAAAGATTTCCTAACGACTATGAACAAATGGTATCAAGAAGGCCTAATCGATAAAGACTTTGCAGCACCTAACGGCAAGCTGTTCGATGCCAAAATGACCGGGAATCAGATGGGGGCCGCACCGGTGTATAATGGGGGCGGAATTGGTAAGTATGCGAATTTGATGAAAGATAAAGACCCGAAGTTTAATCTTGTTGCAACAGAGTATCCCGTGCTGAAGAAAGGCGATAAGCAGATGTGGGGACAGAAGGATTTTGCAACGAATGGAATCGGAGCCGCCATATCCACGAGCAACAAGAACCCGATCGAGACCGTGAAATGGTTGGATTACGCTTATGGCGAAAAGGGTGATCTGCTATTTAACTACGGTAAAGAAGGTGAAGCCTATAGCATGGTCAATGGCGTCCCGACCTTCTTGCCTGAAGTATTGAATCCACCGAGCGGTGTAAGTCTTCAACAGTCCTTTGCGAAGCATAATCGTTCCACCTGGAGTGCGCCATTCGTCCTGAGCGAGAATTTCCAAATGCAATATTTAGCTTTAGACAACCAAAAAGATGCCCTTGCGATCTGGTCGAAGCCGACCGGTGAGCGCAAAATGCCGCTTGTTACGCCGACCAATGATGAAAGTTCCCAATTCGCTTCGCTCATGACCGATATCAACACCTATAAAGATGAGATGTTCCTAAAGTTCATTATGGGTGCAGAACCTCTCGATAACTTCGATAAATATGTCAAAAAAATTCAAACGATGGGTATTGAAGATGCGCTGAAAATTCAACAAGCAGCACTAGAACGGTTCAACAAGCGTTAATCGTACCAATCATGGTGAGGTCAGGGAGAGGATTAGGATCTTCTCCCGGCTAACCTAAGGAGAATCTACGCGAAGGGCAGGAACACAGATGAGGCAAGTCTTGGACAAGGGACCGATGAAAAAGCGATCGGTTAAGAGGAAGAACGAGCCGTCGACTTGGCATATCATGGGCAAGGATATCCGCAGAAATTGGATGATTTATCTACTAGCGCTACCTGTGATCGCCTATTATCTCATTTTTCATTATGGGCCGATGTATGGTCTTCAGATCGCATTCAAGGATTTCTCTCCCGCACGGGGAATCTGGGGGAGCCCATGGGTTGGATTCAAGCATTTCATGAGTTTCTTCGATGGTATTTATTTCTGGAGATTAATACGGAATACACTGCTTATTAACATTTATGAGCTGTTGTTTGCATTCCCGGCTGCTATTATCCTCGCGCTCCTGCTGAATGAAATTCGTGGGATGATGTTCAAACGTTGGGTGCAGACCATCTCGTATTTACCCCATTTTATTTCGATTGTGGTTGTGGCAGGCATGATGTTCGATTTCTTAAGCCGGGACGGACTCATCAACCAATTGCTCGGATTTATCGGGATTGCGCCGATTGATTTCTTGAAAGAAGCGGGTTGGTTCCGATTCCTGTTCGTCTCCTCGGGGATATGGCAAGGGATTGGATGGGGTTCGATTATTTATTTGGCCTCGATCGCCAATATTGATCCCACGTTGTATGAAGCGGCCAAAATCGATGGTGCCAACCGGTGGAGGCAGACGTTCCATATCACCATCCCCGGGATCATGCCAACGATTGTCATTATGCTGATTCTGAATATGGGGAATATGCTCTCTGTCGGTAGCGATAAAGTATTGCTGCTCTATAATCCGTTGACCTATGAGACAGCGGACGTGATCTCGACGTATGTCTATCGCAAAGGGATTCTCGAAGCAAGTTACAGCTTTACGGCAGCAGTTGGTCTATTCAACTCCGTAATTAGCTTCATTCTTATTGTATCGGCGAACGCCATCAGCAAACGCGTGTCCGAGAATAAACTGTGGTAAGGAGGGATCCATGACATGGGTGCACAAACCGTTGGTGAGAAGGTATTCGGCGTTTTCAATACGATATTGATGCTGGGTCTATGCTTTGTTACGTTATATCCGTTCGTATATGTGTTGTTCGCCTCCTTCAGTGATGCAGCGGCCTTCCTCCAACATCGCGGGCTGCTGCTTCGTCCCGTTGGTTTTAATTTGGATGCGTATAAGGCCGTTTTTCAGAATCCAATGATTATTAGCGGATATAAGAACACATTGTTCTATGTGACCGTTGGGACAGCAATTAACTTATTGATGACAGCAGTGGGAGCCTATGTACTCTCGCGGCGCAATCTTTTCTTTCGTAACTTCTTGATGTTTGCCATTGTATTGACGATGGTATTCCATGGGGGCCTCATTCCGACATTCATGTTAATTAACAAGCTGGGCATGATGAACACCCCTTGGGCCTTATTGATTCCGAGTGCGATCTCGACCTTTAACTTAATCATAATGCGGACAGCATTCCAAGGCATTCCCGTATCTCTGGAGGAATCCGCGAAGATTGATGGCGCTGGGGAGTTGACGATCTTGTTCCGGATTATCATTCCGTTATCGATGCCTGTCATGGCGGTCATGATTCTGTGGTATGCCGTCGGACACTGGAACTCCTATTTCTCCGCGCTCGTGTATCTGAGAGATCGTACGTTGTATCCATTACAGCTGGTCCTTCGGGATATACTGATTGCGAATTCGACGGATTCGATGTCAACGGGGGCTGCTGCAGATGATAAATACGCGATTGGAGAAACGATCAAATACGCCACGATTATTATTTCAACGCTGCCGATTATCTGTCTGTATCCATTCCTGCAGAAGTATTTTGTGAAGGGCGTGTTGATTGGTGCGATTAAGGAATAAATAGGTATCCTAACCTGCCTGCCTGCATTATAATACTCGTAAACGTTTTCATTTGGGTATTAATGTAAGTCATCTTATGGAGGTAGGGGGGATCATTCGTGAAATGGTCACGAGGATTGCTTAGGTTTCGTCATTTGAAAAGTGTATGGATCACGATGGTTATCTCCAATTTAGTCATGCTGCTCATCCCTTTATCCATTGGTGTTTTTCTATATGGCAAAGTAGAAGACAGTCTCGAGCAGGGCGCGAATCGATCGAATCAAGCGATGCTGGAGCAGCTCAAATTGTCACTCGATATTGAATTGAAAGAAGTAGACAAGCTGGCGCAGCAGATTGTATTCGATCCGAAACTCGATTATTTGCTCAAGTTAAAAGAGGACCAGAGTGGTTTTGACCGCTATAAGTTTATCGAATTTATGCACGGGCCGGCTTTTCGCTCGAACCTCCGTTCCAATTTCATATTGGATTATTATGTATATTTCCGCAAGAGTGACCTGGTGCTGAAATCGGGTCTGTTAACGGATTCTCGCAAATTTTATGACATGTACTACAGCTATGAAGGTAAGACGTATGAGGCATGGCGAGACGAAGTATTACACGGATTTCATACGATGGCCTACTTACCTTCGGCTACATTGCTCCGACGTTCAGAAATGGATCCGATGAAGAGTATTGAGAATACACCACGGGATGTCATTACCTTTACCCAGTCACTCCCAGGCCGCGATCGTAAAGATATTACAGGTAGCTTTGTCATTCTCATTGATGAGAGCCGAGTGAAAGAAATGTTCGCGCAAATTGAATATGCGAGTGACAGTTCCATCTACGTCGTCGATGGTGAGGGCCGAACTATCATGTCCACGGAGCGAGATCCGCTTCCTGCTTCATTGTTTCGTCAAATCCATCACGATGAGGGTCTGTTCAATGAGAAGCTGAACGGCGATCCGAAGGTGGTCTCGTTCACTTCCTCCGAGAAGGAGGGATGGAAGTACATCCTGGTAACGCCTCGAAGCGTCTATATGCAGCAGTTGAATCTCATTCAAGAATGGACGCTGATTCTATTTCTCCTCTGTTTAGGGATTGGTGTCATTGCTGCGGTTATCATCGCTTACCGTAATTACAGTCCGCTCCGTAAAGCTGTGGAAGTTATCCCTAGGGGAATGGGATGGCAAGGGCGGCTTGCTGTGAATGAATATGAGCTCATTCAACGGACCATTGAAGATTCCCTCCAGGAAGAGCGAAATTTACGCAACCTATTAGCGAGACAGGCGCCTGTCCTTCGGTCCAACTATTTGTCTCGATTAATTCGGGGACAAATGGATGTCGATACGACAGAGAAAGGCGTGCAGTCGCTGCAATTTATGGATATTACGTTTATGAGTGAATATTTCTCGGTGATGATTATTCAACTGGATAGTATTGCAAGATTTCATATCGAACACGACGAGCAGCAGTGGGCATTGGCCCGATTCATTATATCGAATGTCGGAACGGATATGATTCAGGCTCCTCATCAGACCTTCGCGGTGGAACTGGATCGGGATCGCGTTGTATTCCTGAATAACTTCGCGGCGGATCGAGCCGAAGTGATGGACTCGGACATCCAAGAGATGGCCGAATCGCTCAAGCACATGATTGAAGACAGGTTCCATATTGATATTACGGTCTCCGTCGGTCTGACGCATGTAGGAGCGAAGAGCATCGGCGAGAGTTACGCGGAAGCGGTCGCGGCACTGGAATACCGAATTATTAAAGGTGGCGGTACCATCATTTATTTCCGGGATATTACCAACGTCCATTCCCATTACTATTACCCGATTGATATTGAGGTTCAGCTCATTAATTTCGTGCGTAGCGGAGATATGGACAATGTGCTGAAGCTCCTTGATACGATCTATGCTATGAATTTCGAATCCGGCAGCATCACGCCGGAAGTAGGGAGATGCTTGTTCTTCAATATGACGAGCACATTCCTCAAGATCATGAACGCGACAGGTACGGATCAGCGTGTTATTCTCGGCCCTGATATCGACCTGATCAAAGATATCTTCTCCTATGAGACAGCTGATAGCATGTATCGGCGCATACAACAATTGTACGAGATGCTCACGGGATCATTCGTTATCGAGCGAACGGATCATCGCGTGCAGCTGCTTCAAGATATGGAACAATTTCTGGACGAGAATTTCACCGATCCGAATTTGGGTCTTGTGATGCTCTCTGATCACTTTGGCATGACACCTCAATATATCTCTACCTTCTATAAGAAGTGCAGCGGCATGAATGTCATTGATTCGATTACCCGCAGGCGAATTCAGAAAGCCAAGGTACTCATGACCACCAAGGAAATGACCAATGCTCAACTTGCACAATTGGTGGGGTATACAAGTGACGTCGTATTTATCCGTGCATTCAAGAAAATTGAAGGCGTAACGCCGGGCAAATATCGGGAGAATTTCCTGACGTGTATCTCGGACGAAGTCGGATAATTGAAGAATCAAGTCTACAGGTAAGTTGGAAGGATAGCATGGTACGAGAGAATCTCGTCTGTGCTATCTTTTTTGTAAAAGCTTTACTAACGGGAAACGAGAGTTGAGGAGATTGCTTGAAGCGGCTCCTTTTTGATTTGTTGACAGGCAGGATAGTGCAACCAATTCCATCCAGTTATCGTCATAACATTAGCGGGAGGGGGAGTGCAATGAAAGGGATACTTTGTACGTTGCTTCTTTCGTTGTGGGTGATGACGGGATGTTCTCATAATTCTGAAAAGACCGAAATGCCGTTAGAAATGCCAACAGATTTCAATTTCATGGTCAGCTTCGGTTATGGCGATGTAACCAAGAATGTAATAGACACTTATATGGGAACAGTAACGAAAGATTTGATTATTAAAGGCTCGGAAACAGCAAACATCATATTTACCACAGATGAATTACGTGAAATATACGACAAAATGAAAGCAATAGACATAATGGGACCGAAAGAATTATCTAAAGAGGGTAGTTGTTTCAAAACGCCAAGCAACGAAGATAAGTGGAAAATAACTGTTGATGGCGAAACGAAAACTTTTTCGTGGACAGACCAAAACTGTGGAATGACGGAGGATGCGAATCAATTACTGGAATTAAGAATCTACATCCAACACATGGTTGAGGGTACGGAGGCTTATAAATCTTTGCCTGAAGCAGAAGGAGGTTATGACTAAAGTAAGGGCGAATTATAAGCTTACACGCCATGAAACCACTTTTCAATGTTAAGCTAACGAAGAGCTATACCGCATAACGAAATAGGCAGCCGAGTTTATCGGCTGTCTTTTTCCTGCTAAAGGGCAGATTACGCTAATGGAGCTTATCGAAAGGGTTATTATGGTTCTTCACGAATATAAATTGTGAGAGGGGTTGAAAGGTGTGAAGGTTGTTAGTTTGCAAGGGCTCGATCAGTATGATATTTATGAGCAGGATTATTCGTATGGGGATACTCGATTATTTGCCTTTCATAATAAAAGAGATTTTTCTAATGAAGACCATCATCAGATTGAATATGGCTTTTACAAAGGCATTCTTTTACATGATTCTTGTGTCGAAACCTATGAAACTTATTATTTCCCGGAGAAAAATGTGTTTCGTTTGAGTCAAAATGGATATAACGCTACGTTATTTTATTTAAATTACAGTGATAATTATAAAAGTAGTGATGAGCATAAAAGCGTATCGCTTCACAAATTAAATTGTCGTACAAAAGATACTACTCTTGTTTCTATACGAAACTTCAATTCACCTGATATAGCGTCAAAAGATGATTTCATGTACGATCTAACTTTTGTAGGTATTGATGAACGTTATGTGTTCCTTTATTTCTATTTAGGAGAAGAGCGTGTGAAACATTACTACGTGATTGATTCTTCGACGGGAGAGTGGATACCCTTTGCTCCAGATCCTATGTTGAAGGCTCTAGAATACTTCTCAATTCTAGGAAATGATCAGTTTCCTTATATTGTAATTAAAACGGGCCAGTATTTTTCTGAAGAAAAAAAGCGTTGGTGGGTAAATAAAAGCATTGATAATGTTGATGAGAATCTTGTAGTGATTAAGGCTGCGGAATTTGTTGAACTAGCTAGAAGAGGCTCTTTAGATCTCCGTCCCTATGTAATTCATACATGTGGGAATAATAGTGCATTTGCAGGGTATATCTTTGATTTAAATGAAATCGTTTATTATACGATTCAGTTTGATCGATCTACCACTTCGATAATAAGATATAATCCTTTAACTTTTGATAAGGAAAGTCTAAGTTTTGACGGATTACACGATTTTATTAGATGTATTAATAACAAGTATTATTCAATAATTAGTCAAGGCAGTGATCAAAAAACTACATTATATATCCTGGATACAATGGAAGAAGTCGTTACAATCTATCCACCAGAACACTTTGTATGGTTGGATGGCGAGAATGTACTTACCTTTACATTCTTACCTAATGGTAATACGAGATTGACATCGAAAAATATTGTGACAAACCACGATACTAATCTTGGTGAAGGGATTTGTTATCTGGATATAGATAGAGATGTTGTGACACTTATAGCGCGAGCAGGAAACTGAGTTTGAAGAAGATATAGGATAATGAAGAGCGATACTCTGCATTCCGCTAACGGGACTCGATAGCGGTGCTGTAAAATGGACCGGATAGGAGTGTGCCAGCCATGGACACGAGTAGACTTAAATCCTTGCGCGTGAAACAAATCATTTTCATTAATGCATGTATTTGCATCCTCATCCCATTATCCGGCGGTCTCTTACTTGTTCTAGAGCCGTCGCCTTCGGACGCTTATCTTGTAGGCGTTTTTTTGTATGGAGCCCTGTTACTTTTTGAATTTTGGGGCCTCTTTTTCCCGAAGCATCTGCTCTTCTTACACGGCCCCCGGTTTATGCGTGAAATTGCGGAATATGAACGGGAAAAGTTAGGCAAGAAGCAAGATCGAAATGGTCGGATTGTGAGACTATTTGCCTTTACGTTCTTACTTGTGAATCAATTAGTTGCTTTTACTCGCATAAGGGATGACGATCCCATGCAAATTCGGGATGTGTCTGGGTTTTGGACGATTATAACTATTCTAGTTTTGATCTTTACCTTATTGGGCAACGTGGCCATCCTGTACCGCATTAAAAAAATCGATAAAACAGAGCCGGGGCAATTCCGCTGGTTTACGCTTAAATCGTTGGCACTGGGAGTTATCTTAGGTCTGGTCTCCGTGGTCCTTTTGAGTGCTGGGTTCAGAATCGTGTTGAATTAGCGGAGAGTTATTACGCTTACGGGCAGTTTAGCGTCATGTATTGAACTGTAAAAATTAGGGATTATAAAAGGTGACCTCATTATGGAGCTGACTCATGCGATTAGTAAAATCATTCATTATTGGATTTACAGTTCCGTTGGTACTTTGTTTTTCTGCTATTGAACCTTCTGTCTTAGCAAAAGAGGATGCTGCATTAACTGTGATAAATCAATACATTAAGGCATAAAATCAAAAAAAATGGACTGCAATTCCTGATTTGTGGGTCAAAGAAGAACGTGATACTCTTAGGGGCTTTATCAATAATAGTGAGAATCAAAAAAACAAACTGGGTCTGTTCAACATAAATAAAGCTCTTCTTGCTGCATGGAAAGAACTTCCTATCGAGTATGGAAAACATTTTTTGCCCATGAGGTATATTGAGAAATTTATCAACCCACGAGTTTTTTATGTCGCAGTTGATTATACCGTTTATAGGGAAGACAAATATCACATCAATGGTGTGAATTATTTCCTCATAAGTGTCGCATTGGAGGATAATCAATGGAAGATAGTTTTAACCCCTCATATTCCAGTTAAATCAATAATTACAGATGGGTATGGATTCGGAAGAGATGACGAAAAAACTTTCGATGAAAGAAGAATAAAGTTTGTACATTAATTACGCTAACGAGGAACGATTGCGGAGGAGCTTGCCAAGCGGCGGCTCCTTCTTTATTTGTTGGAATAACGGGCAGTTTAGTGCATTTCCCAAAGATGCAACCTTCCACTTTATAACAGCGTCGGAGGAACTAAGGGGTGAGTTTTAATGAGAATGGCAAGTATTATCTTGGGAGCAGCATTACTATTTTTTATAGCAAGCTGCGAGAATGAACAAGGAAAGGCTATCCCTGAGAAATCAAGCTCTTCACACGTAACAGAGTCGCGTCTCCAGGTCGTTTCAGGAACAGGCGATCAAGTTGTAGTGAGCCGCTCGCTTGGCTTCGGAAGCATCAACGCAGCGCCTTACGGTACTTTTACAGAAAAGAAGCAGATCGAGATCTTCACACAAGCGGTTCAGTCTGCTGATAAAATGCAAGGCAGGCTCGATGTGAGCCAGCCAGATTACGACATCGTGATTATGCAAGGCAGAAAGCAGTGGGAAATTCACCTGTGGATCGATGCGCGTAATGCGCACGGCATGTATACCTACGTCTCCGATACAGGCACAGGATATAAGCTGACAACAGAATCAACCAGTGATTTATATAACCTTATCTGGGGTATAAGGTACGACTCCAAGCAAGCTGCAACCAACGGGGATTTCGTGAATGCACGTAACAAACTAAGCAATTTGGACATTTGGGAGAAGTTTGTGACGAATGTGAAAGTTGGTGTCAAAGACGAAATTCAAGTTGTCCAATATACGATCGAAGGCGGACCAATCTTCGATAATCTATCGTTTGACGGAGAGACGATAAGGCACATGTACGACAATACACATGATCAATATGGAACACCTACGAAGTGTTTGGAATTCTGTAAGTCGATCGACGAGATAAAGACGGACCGCGGAACGGAATACAAGCTTTCCTCCTGTGGAGAAAGCTTTGTCGGAGAATTGATGTTTAACCTTCTGTTGTTGAAGTAACGGGTAGTATAGCGTGATAGGCAGTTAGAATTAGCGATCCGCTTATGAATTGATTTAGTATATGGTTCACCGTAAATTAACCTACAACCTATCAGATTGGCTTGCAGATTTCATGTTTCAAATCATGAAAAATTGATTTTGAAATATTTCGAACTAAGCGCAAGGTTATGTCACATAAATAATCTTTAAATTTCTCTTTCTCGAAGAGTATAGTTTTTGACATTTTAGAAAGCGGGAGCGGGGCTTACAGGCAACGGTTATTCGGCAGTATCCAAGTTAATGGACTTACCATGTAGCCTTGTAAGTAGCATCTAGACGGTCAAGTGACGTGATTTGAAAGGGGGGGAGTTTACATATAAGATACTATTTCCATTTGCGATAGAGAGCATAGCACACCTAGCTGTCGACTAGACATAGAAAATGAAACGATAAGGAATACATATATACCAACATATGGTATATTTATTGGTAATTGAAAAGATAGAGGGATGGGATAGTATGAGTTTATTTCCTGTAGCATATTCACTCTTGTCAAAAGAAGCAATATTATCACATATTAAAGATAATTATGATATTGATGAACCAGTTAGTTTCGAGTATTTCCTTAGAGGGATGAACGATACTTATGTATTAGTAACTAAGCAAGCAAAATATATCTTCAGAGTTTATCGTGCTGATAGGAGAAATAGTTCAGAGATCGCATTTGAATTAGATTTATTGAATTATCTCAATGTGCAAGGTGTGGACGTTTCAATACCCATCAGAAAAAAAGATGGGACTTTTATTAACGAATTTTTTGTCTCTGAGGGTGTAAAGTATGGCGTTATGTTTAGTTTTGCTGAAGGAAATGAAAAGCCTATTCATGCTATAGAAGATAGTTATCTGTTTGGAAAAGCAGTAGGACAAATTCACAAAGTTGCTGACACCTTTAATAGTGAACACGTAAGAGGTAATTTGGATTTTGAGCATCTTATTGAGAATCCGCTTAATACAATTAGGTCACATATGGAACATCGTCACGAGGATTATGATTTTCTTTATGAACTTGCTATGCGACTAAAGGAAAAGTTGATAAGACATTTGGAAGAAGGGTTAGATTGGGGAGTATGTCATGGGGATTTGCATGGCAATACAAATGTAGCCTTTACGGACGACGGTAAATTGACACATTATGATTTCGATATTTGTGGATATGGATGGAGAGCCTATGATATTGCAGAGTTCAGATTAGCAAGAGAAATTCATAGTAGGCACGATAAAGATGAAGTCGACAGGCTGTGGGAAGCGTTTCTAAAAGGATATAGGGACGTAAGATATTTCAGTGAAAATGATGTTAAAGTCGTCCCTATATTCGTTGCACTTAGACAACTTTGGCTCTTTGGTTTATGTTTTAGTGAATCGGAACTTATAGGTAAAGCTGACTTTGATAATGGATTTATTGATAGTAAGATGGATTATTTCAGGAATTTAGATCTTTCATTTTCTGATAGCTTTTAATAAACAACCACTCCTAATAGGAGTGGCTGTATCTTTATATACTGATAAATATATTGTGGTCAAACTTTACTTTGTGCTTAGGTATACTACGGTGAACCGTATCATAGGTAGAAGTACGGATCATTGAGCTAACGGGCAGGATAGTGTAATCTACTTCGATAGTGTAATCTACTTCGCGAATGTTTCAAGTAAGGAGATGTTACGAAATTTTTGGATATAAATGAAATGGGGAAGCTAATGTACATTCCATTCAGGCAATTATTTATTAGAAAAATCATAAGTGCAGCAATAGCGACCTTCTTTTTCTCTATCATCTTTGCTTGGTTGGAACCTGAATTATTTGGTGACAGTAGTATGCTTTCCATCGGTGCTCGTTCACACGAGGCTTTTGGCATAATCAACGTCTATATGATGTATGCGGCACCTGCTATTTACCTTTACGGAATAGCTACTTCATTGATCAGTGAAATGATCGCATGTGCTGTTACTCAACGACAATGGCTACGGCTTACTGTCTCGGCAATTTTGCATTGTGGCTTCGGCTTAATTTTACTCCACATCAGTTTGATAGCAGCAATTCTCTTCTTCATTTCTGACACCATCATTTCTTTAAAATGGAAGAAACCAATTAAGGTGAATATAGCCCTCGCGAGTCCTCTGCTCCCCTTTTGCTTGTGGCTCCTGAGTGTTGCTTATATTAATTTGACGGGATAGGCAGTCGCCAGTGCGATTGAATTGAGAAATTCAGGTGGCTTAATTTAGCTCATTTTGATCGTATGCCAATAAGAACTGATCCTGTTGAGGTTTAAGCTAACGGGACACTATAGCATAATAAATATCTAAAACGCGGCTGCCGGCATAGATCGGCAGCCGCGTTGCGCTAACGGGCAGGTTTGCGTGGTGGCAGACTGATGCCTCCGCATGAATATTGAGCAGTAAAGAACGGTTTAAATTAAATTCAACCTTCCATTTATTAGGATTTTATTGGATGATTATTAGAGCAATAGAAGTTTGATTTGAAGGTGGAGGGAAGAATAATGGAGTTACTCATAGATAAGGTGAATCCCGACAGGAAAGAAATATTAAAAAATCTAATGGCGTTGCATTTACACGACTTCATGCGGAACCAAGATGATAGCAACATGGATAGCTATCATAAAGGTACGGTAGTTCAATAAGAAATAAAACATTATTTATTTGGAGGAGATTCATATCGAAAGTTCTATTAAAGACAAATTTACAAAAGAAATTTTTTTAGAGGCAGCAGGTCGGTTTGGCATTAACTTTGCAGATACTATAGAACTTAACGGTTTTCAAAACTTTGTGTTTTTAGGGGAACGTGAATCAATAAATGTGATATTAAGGATTGCTCATAGCTCACATAGGAGTAAGAATATAACGCTAGCTGAGATCGAGTTTATTTCTTATCTAGCCGATTCCGGAATGACTGTATCGAAAGCTTTACTTTCTAATCAAGGTGAATACGCTGAAGTTATTGAACAAGCTGATAACTGTTTTATTGCGACTGCTTTTGAATTCGCTCCTGGCAGAAGGGCTGAAATTTGCATCGAAAGTGATATCTTTTATGAACGAATTGGCAGGTTTACTGGGAAGATGCACAAGCTATCAAAACAGTTTTCTCCTATTCAAAAAAGGTATGATTGGAATGACAATCCAGCTATTACAAAATTTCAAAATTATGTACCTAATGAGATGATGCTTCAACAGAAACTTGAGTTAATAATAAGTCAAATTCAATCATTGTCAAGAGACAGAGATTCGTTTGGGCTTATTCATGGAGACATTAGTCCGGGGAATTACCTGAATCATGAAGATCACCCGAGCATCATTGACTTTGATCAATGCGAGTACAGTTGGTTTGCTTCTGAAATTGCAACATCGATATTCCATGAAACTCCAATTCCATTTATTATTACAGATGTAAATAGACGAAAGACAATAACAAAACGATTTTTTTCAAACTTTTTTCAAGGATACTCCAAAGAAAATTCATTAAGCCGTAGTTCACTAGATGCCATTCCATTATTTATTAATTTAAGACAAGCTATCGTTATTGGTCTTATATACCGTAGTTCTGATATGGGTAACTTTGATAATTGGAGTGATTGGAATAAGGAAGCATTAACTTTTTATATTAATAATATAAAAAATGATATTCCTTATATTGACTTGGATTTCACAAGTCTATGATGTAAATATAAAGAAGCTTGTAATATCAGGGAGAATGTTAACAATACAAAAGGATCTCTAGTCGGAAAGAATAAAATACATGAAGCGTTAGACTAACGGGGAACGATAGTTAAATGAATAACTAAAACGCGGCTGCCGCCATGGATCGGTAGCCGCGTTGTGCTAACGGGCAGTATAGTGTAACAATACATTAAATTTTTGATACGGATCACCGTGTCCTTAACCCGTTAGTTATGGAAGTAACATTTAGAACACGCCAGAATGGATTCTGAGCGGTTTGATGAGGTGTCGAAGGGTGAGGAGAGTTTACACCTTTTTCGTGTTTGTCGTTTTCAGATATGCGTAGGCACTTCCATCGACCGACTATGGATTGATTTTGGACGATACGTTAAACGTTTGTTCAGCGAAAGGGCGGATTTAGTCGATTGGATAATAAAGGAAAATGTGGGGGGGTATGTCGAAGTTATTAATGCATCTTAATCTATACTTCGAAGGGGATATGAGAATGAGCTTAAAGGTTGAACCGTTGGATTTGCAAAAGGCGGATATCTCAGGTTCTAAGTGGCAGGAGGTTAGAGCTGAGGAACTTGTCATTGATAATGTCAGCTTGGCAAAGACGAAAATAAATAACGTAAACATGAGTGGAATGACTTTGAATGATGTTAATCTGTCGGGATTAAGCATTAGGGATGCTAATTTTAGCAACGCTGTTATTGACCACATCCATTTATTTGGAACGGAATTTCATAATGTGGTTCTCCCTATGGAAGGGGACGGAAATTACAATCCCGATGGGCATTATAAACCAGTAAGTTTTCATAACTGTAACCTTTCCAATGGGCTATTAAGAAATTGTGATTTATCAAATGTTGAGATAACTGATTGCGACATTACTGGATTGAAAATAAACGGTATCTTGATTTCT
>NZ_JBHTGZ010000003.1:1149394-1154199 GCF_042676425.1 Paenibacillus sp. GCM10027629
TGATAAAGGGTACGATAATTCAATAAAAGAGAAGTTCTATCCAAAGAAACCACTCCATTGTCAGGAGTGGTCTTGTCTTTATATATTGATGTATATTTTGTGGTCAAACTGTACTTTGTGTTTAGATACATTACGGTGAACCGTATCATAAGTAGAAGTACGGATCATTGAACTAACGAGGAACGATAGTTCAATACATAAGGGCTACCAAGTGGTAGCCTTTTGTTTCGCTAACGGCCAGTTATGCGTAATGCTATGATATTAATTTGGTCAATCGTTAAGGTTCGATAATTCCAATATGTGGTATTGTTATATAAGAACTCTTTGTACTAATAGTGTGAAAGGGGATGTGGTATTTTTTGAGCCAATGGAGTGAGTTAACGGACGATTCTAAATCAAGATGGGAAGAGATTGCGGAATTTTGGGATGATTACTTAGGTGAACACAGTAATCGTTTCCATCGGGAAATTATTAGACCAAAGACGGAAGAATTATTAGCTGTAAATGAAGGCCAAACCATACTTGATATTGCATGTGGTAACGGGAATTTTTCACGAAGATTAGCTGACTTAGGTGCAAAGGTGGTTGCTTTTGATTATAGCTCAAAAATGATTGAACGAGCCAAATCAAGGTCTAAGGATTACTTGAATAGTATTGACTATCAAGTGATTGATGCTACTAATGTTGATTCGCTTACTGAACTTGGAACAGAAAGATATGATGGTGCCGTAGCTAATATGGCTTTAATGGATATTGCAGATATAACCTGTTTAGTGAAAGCACTTGAATACATGTTAAAGAAAAATGGCGCATTTGTATTTTCTATCCCTCACCCTTGTTTTCAGACACCTAACACTAGGAAAATACACGAAACGGAAGATATTAATGGAGAGATCGTTACTAGGAATAGTATTCAAATTTCAAAATATTTAACTCCCGAATCGTGTCAAACGATAGGAATAAGAGGTCAACCTATTCCTCATTTAATATTCCACAGACCTTTATCGTATTATATGAACTTGTTTATTAATTCAAATTTTGTACTTGATGGATGGGAAGAGCCTTGTTTCCAAAAAGATGAAAATGCGAATAAACAACAATTTGATTGGTACGAGCTTCCTCCTGCGGTTATATTGCGCTTTAGAAAAATGTAATTACCACAGGGGATTGGGGTGAAGTAAAAGTACTAGGTTAAGCTAACTGGACACGAGAGTTGGGGAGCTTGCTTGAAGGCAGCTCCTTTTTGCTTTGTTGAAGTAACGGGCAGGATAGTTCAAAAGTTTCGCGAATACCCTACATATGGAATTGTTTACGAAGTTCGTGAATAAGACGTTAGGCGAAACCACCTTTAAAAATTGAAAGGAAACTTCAAATGATAATTTCAAAAGAATTAGAAAAATTACTAGATATTGAAACAGAAATCTCAAAATTCTCAGGTTCAATATTAATAAAGAGAGAAGGAAATGATCTTTTTAAATCTAGCTACGATTATGCAGATCGAAGAGAGCTAATTAAAAATACAATGGACACTAGATTCACGGTGGCTTCAGGTTCTAAAATATTTACAGCAGTAGCGATATGCCAACTTGTGGAACGAGGACTTATTACTTTTGACACATTAATTAAAGAGTGCATAGATATTTCATTTTCAACATTCAGTAGTGATATTACAATCCATCATTTACTCACCCACACTTCGGGTATACCTGACTATTTTGATGAAGAATTCATGACGGATTATGAAAAATTATGGGAGAATTATCCGATGTATCGGGTGCTTGCTTCTAAAGACTTTTTGCCCTTGTTTCAAGAAAAAGAAATGAAGTTTCAACCTGGTGAACGATTCTCATACTGTAATGCTGGATTTATTCTGCTTGGCCTAATTGTTGAGCAAATAAGTGGTATGAATTTTATAACATATATCCAAAGAAATATTTTAGATGTGTGTGATATGAGAGATTCTGGATACTTCCGAATGGATCAGTTACCTAATCGAACAGCAATAGGATACATTGAGGATCAAAAAAGTAAAGAATGGAGAACGAATATATATTCAGTGCCTATCATCGGTGGAGCGGATGGAGGGGCATATACTACAAATTATGATTTAAATAACTTCTGGTCAGGACTTATAGGTCATAAATTATTAAATGAGGAAACAACCTTAAGAATGTTGTCGCCACAAGTCGAAACAGATAATTTTCAAAATTATGGTTACGGCGTTTGGATGACTATTATTGGTGACGAAATATTTAAGTATTATGTTATGGGTGGTGAACCAGGTGCAATGATGGTCTCTTCAATATATGTCAAGAGTAGTATTAGAGCACATGTCATGAGTAATAAATCAAATGGAACAGCAGAAATACCAGGTAAAATTGATGAATTAATTTATAATATAGAATAATCAAAGGCAAATGGCATCGCCTAACAAAGTATTCACGCTGCTCGGCTATCGCCGCTTGGTCTGCAAAAGTATTTTCGGAGTAGCTGAGTCAGCAGACAACCCTGCACTGGCTAAGTCCGTCGGACCCGCTCGCTTTCGCTCACTTAAGCCAGTGAGGGTTCGCGAATACACAAACGTTAGCTGAAACACCACGAAACTTATAAAACCAAAAAAGACGGAGGTATTACATGAAACCTGAGGTTTATGAATTTCAAGAGAAGAAAGTAATTGGAGTTGGAAACATAGGTAATCCTATAAACCCTGGAGATGTTTGGCCTGCTTTATTTTCCAGAATTCAAGAAATTCGTAGTCGTAAGAATACTCTTGAAACTCTTGGAGTAATTAAGAGAAATGAACACGGGTATTTACATGGGGTAGAAGTTGAACAATTGATAGAAATTCCAGAAGGTATGTTTTCTTATGTTATACCAGCTGGCCAGTATATTGGAATGACCCATAAAGGGCCAATAAGTAAGATTGGTGAAACATTTCAAATTCTTATCAGCTGGCTAGCCTCAAATAATTATGAACAACATGACATTGTATGTTTTGAAGTCTATGATGGAAGATTTAAGGACGAAGATCCTGAAAGTGAATTTGATTCATACATTCAAATTAAAGATTTGTGAGGGTTTAATCAAAGAAGTGTGGTGCATCAGCTAACACCGCATTCCCGCATCGTGGCATTTGTCCCTCGGGATTGAACTAACGGGACACTATAGCTTAACAAATAACTAAGACATGGCTGCCGACATGGATCGGTAGCCGTGTTACGCTAACGGGCAGGATTGTTAAAGATCAATCAAGGTGAACCTTATCACAAGTGATGGTAATGCAGAGGTTTGAAATTGTTATAGATAGAACTATGCTTGAAGCTACAACAACAGATGACTCATGTTTAAAGGAGGCGTAGTTATGAAAATACTTGAAACTAAACGATTAATTCTTCGAGAATGGCAAGAAAGTGATTCAGCTGATATATTTGCATTTGCTCAAAGTGCTAATGTAATGAAAGCAGGCTGGAGAGTTCATGAGAATATTGATGAAAGCTTTACATATATTCGTTCAGCTATTGAACGACAAGAGTCTTGGGCTATTGTCTTAAAAGAGAATAATAAGCCAATCGGTGTGATTGAACTTTTTGATTCGAACAGACACAAGGGGTATAAAGAACTGGAGTTTATTATATCGGATGATTTTCACAATAAAGGATATGCTACTGAAGCAGTCAAATGCGTGTTAGACTACGCCTTTAGTGAACTAGAATTGGTGATTGTAGGGGTTTGCCATTATCTATCTAATGCACAGTCCAAACGTGTTATTGAAAAATGTGGCTTTACTTATGAAGGCACACTACGAAAATACAGCAAAAATTTAGAGGATAGTGTAAGATATTCTATGACAAAAGAGGAATGGCAATACTCATGATTCTTTATTTAGCCAAATAGTTATTTTGTAATTGAGATAGCACCTCTGAAAAGTGATACAACAGATTTTAAGTTATTAAATAGAGTTCGTAGCGACTAATATGTTTTCTATTGCACAGGCAAAGACATTTTTGAACCAGATAATACTTGGGCAAAGCATAGAGAGGTTATCATGAGCAATCTACCGATAACCTGTATGATCTAGTTTAATAAAAATGATTAAGCTAACGGGACACTATAGCTTAATAAATACCTTAGACGCGGCTGCTGGCATGGATCGGCAGCCGCGTTGCGCTAACGGGCAGGTTTGTTAAGTAGGAATAAGGTAAAATGATATTTACGGAGGAAGATATGTCTTCATGCGAACCATAAGTGGTGATGCACTAAAAAAAAGGAGGGCAATGCAGAATGGAATTCAAATTTGGGGACGCTGCTATTGTTCTACCCCCATTACACATTACGATTATCGCAATAATTATTATTTTCTTCTTAGTAAGGTGGAGCAAGCAATTAGAAACAAGACGTTTTACGGTTTTCTTTTACTTTTTGATTAGCACTTTCATTACTCCAATTTTTTCTCGCAGTACAACAGATGGTGTCTTTCAGCTATGGATTCCCTTGGGATTTATAGTGGTTTTCTTTTACTTGTTTCGCAGCAAAAGAAATCATCCATCTAAAATGAAAGCGAGTATTTTAGGACTTTCCATAGCATTATATCAGTTAATTCTTCAATATGTCGGGTAGATTTTGATATTCCACTAACGGGTGCGATCGTTGAAGAAGATAAATCGTAATAAATAATTTCAAGGGAGAAGAGTCATGATTGATATCTTAAAGCTTATTGTGGCCGTAGCTTTGGGCTACCTGTTAGGCAGCCTTAATACAGCGGTGATTGTAGGGAAAATATACGGCAAGGACATAAGAAGCCATGG
>NZ_JBHTGZ010000003.1:1154344-1163839 GCF_042676425.1 Paenibacillus sp. GCM10027629
ATTGCCTGTTATATAGGCTTGTTCCTTGGCGTTTACTTTTATTCGGGAGAGGCTAAAGATTGCGTAAGCCTTTTAGCGGCAGGTGCAGGAGCAGTTATAGGGCATAACTGGCCGGTATATTTTGGGTTTAAAGGGGGCAAGGGAGCACTTACAGCAGTGGCTGTGCTGTTTATGGTTAACTGGGTTATGGCCCTTTTATGCCTTGGCTTTTTTGTATTAATAGTAGCTTTAACCCGTTATGTTTCTTTAGGCACAATATGTGCTACAATGCTTTTTGCGGCTATTTCATTTGTTCCTGTTTTTGGGAATACCTTATATTTTTATTTATTTGCATGCCTAATGGCGTTTATGACTATTTTCAGGCATACGGGAAATATAAAAAGACTGCTTTCAGGAACAGAAAGTAAACTTATTCTTTGAACTATTTTATTGAGGCAAAGAAGATGATTGGGTTAATCTAACGGAGAACGATAGTTCAATAAAGACTTTTGAAGGCAGTCGGATTTTTGTGTCGGCTGCCTTTGCTTAATTAAAGGGCAGGATAGGTTAATCGCTTCGCGAATATTCTTTATATGGAATTATAGCGTTGGTTACCAATCAAAATGGAGGTCTAAATATGAAAATCATCAAGAAATTCAGTTTTTGGTTACTGATATTATCTTTGATCATTTGCCTCTTTAATTTATCTGGGAACGATGATAAAAATATGCTTCTTTTTTTAACTAGTCCTGTTTTATTATCGTTAAATTCTTGGCTGACTACTTTACATTACTCATTTGAAAATGAACTCTTGTGGCAATTCGTACTCTATGGAATACATATATGTACCTGGTTGTTTACGGGTTTAATGATAGATTGGCTGATCCATAGAAAAATAAACGAAGAATGACTGAATAGCCAGATGACTATTACGCTAACGGGACACTATAGCTTAATAAATAACTAAAGAGAGGCTGTCGGCATAGATCGGCAGCCTCGTTGCGCTAACGGGCAGGATAGTTCAAGAGTTTCGCGAATAAGACATTAGATGAAACATTAGTAGACTTTAATGTAACACAAATCTGGATATTTCTTCGGAGGTATAATGAAGAAAAGATTATTTGTTCTTACAGTTATTATGCTCGTGATAGTAGGTAGTATTATTGGTTATATTAGCTCCAAGAATGGAACAATAAATATCGTAAAAATATTAATAGAAAATGTTGAGAGAGGTAATCTTAAATGGGGAGGATTGAGTAACGAACAGGTAAATTCAATAAAAGAAATGTTTAAATTTTCTGATGATAATGAATTAAATAGACCTGAAATAAAAATTAGAAAAACTTATAAAAATGGAAATGAAGAAGAATTAATAGCAACTTTTGAGATATTTCAATATAGTGAAAATAACCAAATTGAGAATATATACATAGGACATTTATCATTTAAATTGGTGCAGAAGTCAATCTTTAAATGGGAAGTAGTAGATGTTACAACCATAGAAAAGATGAAAAAAACATTGTGAAAGTATCTCAGGTATCTTCGTGTAACACCGTATCTAAGTAGCGTTGCGTTTGCTCCTTGGTCTACCGAGGTTTTTCGGGAGTGATTTCAGCAGACAAACGCTACACAACCTAACCACATATAGCACAGGATATGGAATATTGGGCAAGAACCATATGGGACAGTCGGCGGACAAATAATAATTTGTATTTAGATTTACGGTGATTCCGTATTATTGGTAGAAGTACGGATCATTAAACTAACGGGACACGATAGCTCAATAAAGACATTTGAAGGCAGCCGGCTACTTGTGATAGGTTGCCTTTTCTCAACTAACGGGCAGATTAATTTAGATATATAAAGGGAAAAAAATAAGCAATAGAGAATTGGTAATTGGAGTCTTCCATTTTTTGCGGGGGGAGTTTTATATGCAAACTATTCAAGGAGATGTGAGTTTATTGGACAGCACATCGTTATTGATTGACTTTCTCTTGAAGAAATATAAATCGGAAAAGAAAGGGACACTGCAAGTTATTGAACAATTAACAGACGAAGATATTGTATGGGCACCTACACCTGAGAGCAACAGCATTGCCAATTTAGTGGCACACATTTGGGGAACTGTTCATCAAAGAATAGAAGTCGCATTCTTTAATGTTCCAGATACTAGAAACAGAGATAAGGAATTCGAGCGTGGTCTCCAACTATCGAAAGAGCAAGCTTTGGAGCTTATTACTAAGTCTTTTGATCGTATAATTGAGGTTTTGGAAAATGTGAAAGCCAGACCTGAAATGTTACTTGAACAACCTTATTTGAATTTGCCACCTCTGACGAATAGCGGAGTTGACAACCAAGCTACTGTCCTTGAAATGATTCTGCATCAATTTAGACATTTACCTGGTCATACAGGTCAAATCATTTACATTGCAAAAATGAGGAAGGGGTATCTAGTGTGGGAATAACACTTAGATCGACATACTTGACCATCCCAGTAAGTAATTATGATCGGTCTGTAGAATGGTACGGTGAACATTTGGGTTTCAAGGTAACTATGAGGGATCCGAATTATATTGAATTGCAAAATGAATTTGGAATAAAAATCTTACTTCAACAAAATGAACACAATCTTAATTCTCATTTTGTCTATCCGAATGGAGCACTTCAGTCATCTTACGGATTTATGGTTGATGACGCAGAATCTGCGTATCAGTATTTCAACGATAAAGGCATAAAAGTCGGAGAATTCTTTAACTATCAAGGCAAATCCTTTTCATTCTACGACCCAGACGGGAATTTTATAGAGATATGGAGTTTAAGCTAACGGGACACGAGAGCTTAAAAAACTACACAACGAGGCTGCCACAGATGATGAGGCATCGTTAAGCTATTGGGAGAAGTAAAAAAACAGTAAATATCTCTTAGTTATTAATGGAAAATATATACAAGGCGTAGTATAATGGATTTATTCCATTGTATAGTATATAGTTTCATTAAATGAAACGTTAAAGCGAGGGAATTTTATGGCCTACTTCATTCGAAAAGCTAATGAAAATGATATTCCTGTTCTTTCTTTACTAATGAAGGAATTGAGCGGCATACCTATTTCACATGATGATATGAAGAACAGGCTCCAGATGGTAGAGAAAAGTTCTACAGATTCAATTTTTATATACGAAGAAGAAGGGGATATTAAAGCGACGCTTGTATTTCGAATTCGAGAGAACATACGTGAGGTAAGCAGATATGGTGAGATTTGCATCCTTGTAGTTAAATCATCAGCAAAGAGACAAGGTATTGGAAAGCGTCTAATATCTTTTGCAGAACAACTCGCGACAGATTTAGGATGTATAGGCGCATATCTTATTAGTGGTTTTGGAAGAAAAGATGAAGCTCATCAGTTTTACTTAGATTTAGGATATGAAATTACTGGTTATCGTTTCGTAAAGAAATTATGACATTATAATATAAAACTGTGATTCAATGATTCGAATCAACTAACGGGACACGATAATGAAACGGAGCAGACTGCCACGGCGGTCTGCTTTGTCATTGAATAACGGGAGATTATTGCAGTAAAACTCGATGTGATAAATCTCCATGATAATAGTCTCATAAGTCCATTCATTTTAATAATCTAGTAATTTACGATATTTGAAAATACATGAGAGCGGGGATTAGTTATGAGTAAATTTATTATTGGAATTGACCTTGGTGGAACAAATATTAAGTCAGCTATTTTCAACAAGGAGTTTCAAAAAATTCAAGAAAGAAGTGACCCCACGGAAGCATCAAAAGGACCTACTCATGTATTAAACAGAATTAAAGAAATTGTTCAAGAGATGATGTCGCTCGAAGGAATCAATCAAACTTCTATTAAGTGCATGGGTATGGGAATCCCTGGTTTACTTAATCCAGAAGAAGGTCTATCAATATTTTCACCAAACTTTCCAGAATGGGAAAACATTCATGTTGTGAATCAAATGAAAAGCGATTTCGACTTTCCTGTTTTTATCGACAATGATGTGCGGGTGAATATGTATGGTGAATGGCTGTTTGGTGCAGGAACAGGTTACAAAAACTTGGTATTGATCACGTTAGGCACTGGCTTAGGATTAGGTATTGTAAATGATGGAAAGGTATTCTACGGTACAACATCTAGCGCGGGCGAAATTGGGCATATGAATATGTACCGGGAAGGCCGTCCTTGCCGTTGTGGAAGCTCAGGTTGTCTGGGTAGATACGTATCTGCAATAGGAATGGTTAAAACCTTTACAGATAAACTTGAGGAAGGTCGGTCAAGCATCGTATTACAATGGGTGGGAGACGATCGGACGGGAATTTCTGCCCAAATGATTTCAGAGGCATACGATATGGGAGATTCACTTGCAATTGAGGTTATGCATGAAACAGGAAAGATTCTTGGATTCGGTCTCTCGAATGTAATCAACCTTTTAAATCCAGAAGTAATTATTGTTGGTGGTGGAATGTCTGCAGCTGGTGATCGCTTGCTAAATTCAGTACGTGATACCGTTGGAAATCATGCATTAAAACTTTCTTCCCAAGCTTGCAAGATAGAGCAAGCCATATTAGGTGGACAAGCTGGTATGATCGGCGCGGCTGCATATGCGAACAGTAAGATGCGTTCATAATCCAACCTATTTTTGTGAAGTTGTTACGCTAACGGCTGTAGCTTAATAAATAACTAAAGCGAGGCTGTCGGCATAGATCGGCAGCCTCGTTGCGCTAACTGGAAGGATTGTTCAAAAGTTTCACGAATACCCTACATATGGAATTATTTGAAAAGTTCGTGATAAGACGTATAGGAAATCAATGCAAAACAAAAAGATTACTGAAATATTTTCGAGCTTTGGAGGAAGAGAGATGGATGTTAGATTAAGAACATTAAATATGGATGATTACGATATTGTATTGAATTGGAGCAAGGACGATGTATTTTGTTCTGCTAATGGGTGGAAGAAAGATAGAAGCGCTGAGGAAATATATAAGTGGTGGAGTAATTGTGTTAATAATAAATCAGAAGATTTCATTAGAAAGGGTATTGAGTATAACGGAAAATTAGTGGGATATGTAGATTTAGCATGTATTAAAGATTTATCTGCGGAAATAGGTATTGCAATTGGTGAGAGTAATTTATGGGGTAAGGCAATAGGGGCTAATGCGGCTATATGTATGATGGATTATGCGTCGAAGGAGTTAGGCATAACAATTTTGAATGGTGAAACGCACAAAACAAATTATCGTTCAAGAAAGATGCTTGAGAATTTAGGATTTAAGGAAATTAGCCGAATTGGGGACGAATACTACATGGGAAGTAGGACGGAATTAATACAATATAAGATTATTTTAACGGATGAAGATACATGATCTTTCCTTGAACAACGGATATTTTAGGTTTCTCAGAGAAAGCATTGACATCCGATAAACCGCCAGCCGTGTTACGCTAACGGGCAGGATAACGCAACTTTTATTTACTAGGAACTGTCTAACAGTTAGTGGTTCTCATCCATAAGAATCACGGAAATCGAATCCCACTCGTAAATAGTTAGGAGTTGTTGTTCATGAAAAGGCATTCATTGCTCTCCCTTAGCGTTCTAATTGTTTGTTTCATGTTAGTTGGCGGACACATTGTATTAGCGGAGGGTACAGCGAAGGTCACAAACCAATGTTGGCCGTGTCAACCGACCATCTATATCAACGCCGAGAAACAAGAGCTGAAAGGTAACATTCCTCCAAGCGGTTCTACATTAGTTCCGTTTAGAGCATTTTTCTCAAGTTTAAAATTGAATGCTCAGTTTGATAACCAAACGAAAACAGTTACCGCCAAGAACGACGATACTACGATTACTTTGACCGCTGGAAAAAGAGTTGCGACGTTATATGGTAAAGAAGTAAGTCTTCTACAAAGTCCTGCACTTTCTGAAGATGACGATTTAATGTATGTAAACCTTCGCTTTATTGCCGAAACTTTTGGTGCAGTGGTTCGGTTCGATAAGAGTACGTTATCTATATATATTGATTTCCCTAAAACAAATCAGTGTCCGCCCCGTTACGCTAACGGGACACGATAGTTGAATCGTGAAATAGAGGCAGCCGGTCAAACGATCAGCTGCCATTTTCATTGAAGTAACGGGCAGTTTAGCATGAAGATGATGGGTAAAATTAGATATAATGGTTTTTCACCTTAAATAGCATAAGTTGCTATGGTACGATGTATTTATTATGTCGAACAAGGGAGAGAAGGGAATCGTGAAAATAACACAGGAATTTGCAATGGAAGCAATAAATAATTACTCCTCAATTCATTATCAATCCATCGTTCATATCGGTACTAATGCAAATACCGTCTTTAAGATAATGGATCAAATGAATAACTGTTACAGTTTGCGTATCCACCAATCAAGAAACGATGCAATGGATGACGTTTGGACTGAGAAAGAAGTCATTCATTCCGAAATGGTTTGGTTGGAAGCCTTAACTAGAGAAACAGATCTGGTAGTCCCATCTCCTATAAAAAATAACGATAGTGATTATGTTACTTCGATTAACGGCTTGAATTGTACGTTGTTAAAATGGGTGGATGGTGAGCAAAAACCTATTGTGCCGTCCAGTGAGGAAGCTGGATACGTTGGTGAAATGATTGGGAAGTTACATAAGCACTCCTCGTCTTGGATTGTCCCTTTAAATTTTCACCGTCCACTATTTGATCATACGCGAATTTTACAATCATTAGAAAAGCTCAGCCAGCTCGCTGACAAGGACGAACTTAATAAAGATGAGGTAAAAATTGTGAAGTTAGCTGGAGAGCGTGCTATTTCAATGATGAATGACATTGAAAGGACATCCGGCAATTGGGGAATTATTCACGCAGATTTAATCCCAAGTAACTTTGTGTTCTATGAACGAGAGGCTAGAGCAATTGATTTTGGAGCTTGTGTTTTTGGCTATTATTTATTCGACTTGGGCTGGACATTTTCTTATATTCACCCCTCTTTCAGAAGTAATTTGCTCGAAGCTTACACCAAACATTTTGATTTACCAATTAATTATATTGAACTGTTGGAAGGCTTCTTTGTAGCAGCCCAACTTGAAACTATGAATTTTTGGATAGGCTTACCTGAATCCAAGGAATGGTTACCGGGTCATATTGGAAAATTGGCAAGTCGCGAATTTAAGTCATACGTAAATAAACAATTTTTGTTTAGTGGTATTCCGTACTGGGAGTAGTCATTAAGCTAACGGGACACGATAGTTGAATAACACAAATTGTTGAGCAGACTGCCGAGGTCTGCTTATTTTATTGAACTAAAGGGCAGTTTTGCGTGGTGGCAGACTGATACCTCCGCATGAATATTGAGCAGTAATGAACGGTTTAAATTAAATTCAATCTTCCATTTATTAGGTTTTATTGGATGATTATTAGAGCAATAGAGGTTTGATTTAAGGTGGGGGGAAGAATAATGGAGTTACTCATAGATAAGGTGAATCCCGAAAGGAAAGAAATATTAAAAAATCTAATGACGTTGCATTTACACGACTTATCCGAATTCATTGATAACATCAGTTTGAATTCGAACAATGGTCTTTTCGAATTCGATGTACTTGACTGGTTTTTTGAGAAAGAGGGACTCACACCATTTTTTATCAACTTAAATGGTGAACCAGTAGGCTTTATTCTATTACAAAGTGGTCCATATTCAAATCAAGAATATGCAGATTATGTGTTGAATTCCTTCTTTATAATCAAGAATCAGAGAAGGAAAGGGATTGGGAAATCTGCTTGTAACAAGTTCTTTGAAATGTATCCTGGTAGATATGCAATTGGTCAGGCACAAACCAATATTCCAGCAGTAAAATTTTGGAGGAACGTATATGAATCATTTGGGGTAAATCCTTATGAAAAAGAAGAAATTGAGGATGGAATTAAGATGGTATATCAATACTTTAAGACACATTCATCATTAAGCTAACGGGACACGATAGTTGAATTAGACAGGGAGCAGATCGCCGTGGCAACTGCTCCCTTCTTCATTGAAGTAACGGGCAGGATAGTTCAAAAGTTTCGCGAATACCCTACATATGGAATTGTTTACGAAGTTCGTGAATAAGACGTTATAGGAAATCGGCATATTATTTTATAAAAAATATAGTGAGGTTCATCAATGAAGAAAAGAGTGATAGTGAAACTATTAACATCTTTAATTTCAAGTATTATTATGGCCATTGGCTGCGCTCTTATCTTTTTTGGATATGAGGATTTTTGGTCCATTAGTCTATTTTGTTCAGTAATTTTTGTGATTATCTATTCAGTGATCGGAGTTCCAGTATCAATCTTAATTGATATGTATTTCTCAAGGATAAAAATGATAAGTAAGTTCAAGAGAACACTATTATTGGCCTTCTTATATGTTTTCAGTGGAGTAGTATCAACAATTATTTTCTATGCAATATCTAGAAGAGAACGCTATAGTAGACTTTTTGAAAAAGAGATGATCATGTTTTATGAAATTGGAATTGTAGGGTCATTGTTATTTTTAATTGTTGAAAGAGTAATTAGAAGAATACGTTAGTATTCCAAGAAGATGCCGACATCCTATAACACTGTGTTCACGCTTCGTGCCGGGCATTCGCCGTCCCTCGGGATTAAACTAACGGGACACGATAGTTGAATGACATGTATTGGTGAGCAGGTTCTCGTAGCCTGCTCTTTTTATTAAGCTAACGGGCAGGATAGTTGAATCTTATTAAAGGGATATTCATCCATTTCTCGAATACTCCAAGTTCCGCTGCTTAGATATGCCCATGGGCGGTTAATCTGGATTGGGACCCCAACGACGGCAGAAGCCGTATCATGTGTGGGCACGACGACCAGTTGACAGTCCGGCAAGCGATGCGCGTGGACAAGATCAGGCAGAATAGAACCCAAGAATTCACCCGGTTCCTGCAACTGGCGAACTGATCCTTGCGCAGTTGCAGCAGGCCCAGCAAATCTTCGTCAAAATCGCCCGTCTTCACGTTCAACAGTTGCGTCGTGGAAGCATTTGTGCGCTCATTCATCCGCCGGCCCGATAACCGGTAATATAAATAATCGGCTACGAGCAGAATACTGCTTGCACGGGACAATTCATTCGGACCATGAGCAAACAGCTGATATAGCGTATTTAAACCGCTGTTCCTGAATACCCGTCTTCGCATAGACTATTTCTCGGCTTATCCGTTGATGCAGCCGATCCGGTACATCCTCCGTGCGGTGATCGCGGTAAGCATAGACCTCGTGCATGCGAGACCCGGCATCATCCAGCAGCACATAATCTACGGTCCACGTATCGATCCCCAGAGTGCACGCTTCAATCCCTTGCTGCTTGGCCAGCTGCAGCCCCTTCACGATTTCCTGGAACAAGTACTCGATTTGTTGAATTTTGAATTGCACAAATTAAGTGTACATGGGAGTGGATGAGATGTCTTTGCACGTTATATCCCTATCAGGAATGGTTC
>NZ_JBHTGZ010000005.1:0-631220 GCF_042676425.1 Paenibacillus sp. GCM10027629
ATCTTCAAATCTAAATTGAATTTTGACAAAAAAACTGCACCTCCAATTGCTAGATGGTGTCTAACAATTGGGGTGCAGTTCAGTTTTAACTGGAGGCTGCTTTCATGCGTTCTTCTTTTACCGTTGTTGCCGTAGGCACCGTCTTTGGAACATCGATGCGGATATTCCGCTGTGCCTTTCTCTGATGCAGATTATTCCGCAAGAGCGCGAAAATAATGAGCAGCGTCCCATAGAATTCGTACATACTGACCTGATACCCTTGAAACGCCATAATGACGAAGGTCGTAATCGGAACGAAATTGATAAATAAGATACCGTTGAGCGGAGATAACAGTTTAATCCCTTGATTCCAGCAGAGTAGAGCAGCCAGACCTGGCAACAGGATCATGAATGCCATCTCGTACTTAATCGAGAAAATTGTGTGTAAGGTCGGCACCGGAAGTGCACCCGAGATCGATGCTGCCGATACGACGATGAGAGACACTGCGCTTCCCAGCAAGCAAGTGAGCGTGGAATAACGTAGAATCGACCAGTCTTTGAATCGGGTTCCGCCCATCGAGTAGATAACCCATCCCATAACACCTGTAAAGACCAGAAGCAATGGGAATAGGTGCTGTCCAGCCATCAAGAAGAAGTCTAGTTTACCGTTCGTGATGACTAGTAGTGCCCCCGCGAGCGCAATCACAACACTGACGAGCGTGAATTTATTCGGCGCTTTGCGCGTCGTGAGCCAGAGGACCATGATTGAGATCATCGGCATCATCACTTCCATAATGGAGGCGGCGATGGTGCCGGCTTCCCCCATCAGCTGTTGTCCGAGGAAAACGCCCATATTATAGACCGTAAAGGCCATCGTTCCAAAGAACAATAAGGCCTTGCCCCTGCCCTCCAGACGAAATGCTGCACGCCCTTCTTTCATCCACAGCATGACGCTGAGTATGATGGCAACGACGAAATAACGGATGAACGAGAAATAGAATGGATCAATTTGCTGCAATGCCACATGTGCGACGGGAAACATCGCCCCCCATGACATACTTGCGATCAAGCACAGGATGGACCCGATGATGGTTTGTTTTTTAAGCATGATGTCTGACTCTCTCCCTTAATCTCTCTCTAACATAGAACTGCCATTTTTTTGTCTAAACTCATCATAGGAGAGGAAAGATGGATAGTAAAATGATTGAAAATAAAGTTTGGCATCATTTATAATGATACCTAGCAAAAGTCATAGACATCCGGGAGAGTAGAGGCGAGGATACATTGGAGTTCAATGATTTGAGAATTTTTCAGACGGTTGCTGTCCATGGGAGTATTAGCAAAGCTGCATTGGAGCTCAATTATGTGCAATCCAATGTAACAGCGAGAATCAAGCTGCTGGAGAAGGAACTGCGGACGCCGCTGTTCTATCGACATAAACGAGGAATGATTCTGAATCCGGAAGGCAAGCGATTGCTCGAGCATTCGCGGGAGATACTGTCGGGCGTGGAAGCGATGGTACGTTCGTTCGAAGATACATCGAGCCCTTCGGGGATTCTAGAGATTGGCATCGTGGAGACGGTGAATGCCCTGCCAGGTATTCTATCCGCTTACTATAACAAGTACCCCCAAGTGGAATTATCGTTAAAAGCCGGGGTGACCGACCAATTATTGCAAAATGTGATCGATATGAAGCTCGACGGCGCTTTCGTATCAGGCCCGATTCGGCATCCGTTCATTGAGCAGGTGGAGGTTATGCAAGAACAGCTCGTACTTGTCTCCAAAAGCCCCGCTTTCTCCATTGAAGAACTGACGAAGAGGCCGTTATTGCTGTACAATAAAGGCTGCGGTTATCGCGAGAAGCTGGAGAGCTGGATGAAAGCGGAGGGAATTATTCCGAAGCATATTATGGAGTTCGGCACGTTCGGGACGATTATCGGCAGCGTCGCTGCAGGCATAGGCATTACCATCTTTCCGGAATCCTCGGTGACCGATCTAGCGGCAAGTGGCACGGTGTATTGTCATCGCATACCTGAGCCTTTTCGCGAGATTACAACGATTTTCATTCGACGCAAAGATTCCTATGTCACGAGTACCTTGCAATGCTTCATGGATGAAATTGTAGCCCGAACGACATGAGAATAAGTCAGATCAATACGTATGTGAGGGGAAGGTTGTAAGGCATGAATGCTAGCTGGAAAAAACAGCTGGATGAGCACCGCGGCAAGCGCAAGGAAGAAATCATTGACGCGGCGGAGGCATTGTTCATGGAACAAGAGCTGACGAGAGTGACGATGAAGGATATCGTAGAGCGGTGCGGGTTCAGCCGAGTCACGTTATATAAATATTTCAAATCGATCGATGAGATTATCTTCGAGGTGCAAATTCGGATCCTGTTACGGTTCAAGGCGGATCTGGAGGAGACGGTTCACAGCGCATCGAGCGGGTTCTTGAAATTCCGCGCCATGTTCGATCATTTGTTGGAGAATTTTGAAGAGAATAGGAACCGGAACCGGTTCATTGGCATGTTTGATTTTAATTTCCGTGACAGCTATCCAACGCCGGAATTGGAGCAGCGCTACCGCAGCTTCCTGCACAGCGGCAAAGGCCCGTTTGCCGAATGGCTGGAGGAAGGGCAGCAGGACGGCTCCATTCGTCAAGATATTTCGGTCGATGTATGCACAGCGATGATTAGTAATGTGATGAATGCGACGATGCATCGCATCGCCATTCGCGGCGACATCTTGCACCAAGATCAGCGCGTCGATCCAGCGTTAGTACTGCGTGAAATGACGACCATGATCCTCGCCTACTTACAACCGAATCGATAGGACATGGAACGTAATTTAATATTACACTCCTGATTCGGCTAATAGCTCGTAGAATCCTATGGATTTTACGGGCTATTTATTTTGGAGTGTTTGGATAATTATTCATTTACAGGAAATGATAACTTCGAAATTTCAACAAGCGGTACAGACGGCTAATTGTTAAAGCGAGGTTAATGGGATGTTCAAAAATATTTTCGGAGTACTTCAAAAAGTCGGTAAAGCACTGATGCTTCCGGTAGCGATATTGCCAGCCGCGGGGATCCTGCTTGCACTGGGAAATGTATTGCATAATCCGTCATTGCTGGAATGGATTCCTGCCCTTGATAATGACACTGTTCGAGGGGTTTCAGCTGTTATGGAGCAGGCGGGCGGCATCATATTCGATAATTTATCATTGCTGTTCGCGGTGGGGGTCGCGATTGGTCTTGCCGGCGGCGATGGTGTTGCCGGTTTAGCGGCGATTATTGGATATCTCGTGATGAATGTGACGATGAAACTCATCATTGGTATCACACCAGAAATGGTCAAAACAAATTTGTCGTATGCCAACGTGTTGGGGATTAGTACGCTGCAGACCGGGGTATTCGGGGGAATCATCGTCGGCATACTGGCAGCAGCGCTGTATAAGAGGTTCTTTAC
This sequence comes from Paenibacillus sp. GCM10027629, assembly GCF_042676425.1. Classification (NCBI taxonomy): domain Bacteria; kingdom Bacillati; phylum Bacillota; class Bacilli; order Caryophanales; family Paenibacillaceae; genus Paenibacillus; species Paenibacillus sp. GCM10027629. The sequence continues at coordinate 3,450 of NZ_JBHTGZ010000005.1, forward strand.
GATCGAGCTTCCTTCCTATTTGGGATTTTTTGCAGGTAAACGATTTGTTCCGATTATTACAGCGGCATCCTCTCTGCTACTCGGGATCATCATGGTTTTTATATGGCCACCGATTCAAGGGGGCTTAAATGCATTCTCCCACAGTATGATTGATAAAAATCAGACTTTGGCGGCATTCGTATTCGGGGTTATTGAACGATCGCTCATTCCTTTTGGATTGCACCACATTTTCTATTCGCCGTTCTGGTTCGAGTTCGGTCAATATGTGAATAAAGCCGGGGAACTCGTCCGCGGGGATCAGAAGATCTTCTTCGCCCAATTATCAGATGGTGTGAAGTTAACAGCAGGTACGTTCATGGTCGGGAAATTTCCGTTCATGATGTTCGGATTACCGGCAGCAGCGTTAGCGATGTACCATGAAGCAAGACCTGAGCATAAGAAATTGGTAGCAGGGATGATGGGCTCCGCAGCACTGACGTCCTTCCTGACAGGAATTACGGAACCGTTAGAGTTCTCCTTCTTATTCGTTGCACCCCTGCTTTTCGCGGTACATGCGTTATTCGCGGGATTGTCGTTCATGACGATGCAATTGTTGAATGTGAAAATAGGGATGACCTTCTCGGGCGGCGTCATCGACTTCTTGCTGTTTGGTGTGCTGCCGAATCGTACGCGTTGGTGGTTAGTTATCGTGGTTGGTCTTATACTGGCGGTCATTTACTATTTTGGCTTCCGGTTTGCTATTCGTGCCTTTAATCTAAGGACTCCGGGCAGAGAAGAAGTTACCCGAGAAAGAGGAACGGTTCGTGCAAAGGATGCGGATGAACTGCCCCGCGATATTCTGACAGCACTCGGCGGTCAAGAGAACATCACGTCGCTAGATGCATGTATTACGCGGCTGCGCGTGACTGTGAAGAGCTCAGCAGATGTGAATAAAAGTCAGTTGAAGGAGCTAGGGGCTTCTGGCGTATTAGAGGTCGGTAATAATATTCAAGCGATCTTCGGTCCGAAATCGGACATTCTGAAGACAAAAATTAGCGAGATCATTACACGAGACAGTATGGAGCTGGAAGCATCGAAGGATGTTGTGAAGGATACAGAGAAACCTAGCGATAAATGATAATAGTACCAAGGTGCGGCATTTGCCAAGTGACCAGGTCGAAGTGCAAAAGAGTTGAGCAGGGATTATCCTGCTCAACTCTTTTTTTTACAAAAAGTTAACAAGCCGTTAACGTGTCCCAAATAAAAGTCAGGTAACATGAACACCATTAACACGTTGTTAATGGTTATTAACATAATGTAAACATATTGTGAGAGGAGTCTGAATAAGCCATATGAAGAACGATTTAATGCAGCGTGTCAATTTCCGAGAGTTAGGCGGTTATAAATCATCAAACGGGAAGAAGGTGAGATCCCATCGACTGTTCCGTTCCGGTGAAATGTCTGAGCTGACTTCCGAGGATGTGGCTTATCTTGAGTCAATCGGCCTTTCGTTTATTTGCGATTTGCGCTCTGAGGAGGAGCAGCGGGAGAAGCCGAATCCGAGAATCACGGGAGTATCGAATTTGAGCAATCCTGCCATGGGCGGCGCTGTGGCGATGCAGGATCTGAGTGATTTTTTCAAATCGCTAGGGGTGAATGGAGCATCCGCTCAAGATCCTCTGCTAGAAGCTTACAGACAGTTCGTCTCGGATCCGAAGTCCCGGCAGGCCTATCGGCAATTGATCGGCTCGATCCTCGAAGCAGAGGGCGAGCCTATATTGTGGCATTGTACGGCGGGCAAAGATCGTACCGGGTTTGCGGCAGCTATCCTGCTGCTAATTCTGGATGTACCGATGGAGACCATCATGGAGGACTACCTGATGACAGCTCTCTATCGCCAAGAGGCGAACGCGAAGATCATCGATCAGCTTCGTCACGTGGTGCAGAACGAGGAACATCTGTCGCTCATTCGTTCTTTACTAGGCGTGAAGCCGGAATATCTGCAAGCTTCGGTCACAGAGATGCAGCGCGTCTATGGATCGATAGAGAATTATTTAACGGAAGGCCTTGGTATCTCTCAAACGGATCGTGAACAATTACAAGCCTGGTATTTAACTGAAATCGAAGACGAAGCGTAGGGGGAAGCATAGATGAAAGTTTCTATGAAAACAGCGCTCTCCTTTGGACTCGGGAGCCTCGGTCAGAATATGCTCTATGCCCTGATGGTCAGTTATTTGTTAATGTTCTACACGGATTACCTGGGAATCGCCGCAGCCGCGGCCGGGGCACTGCTGTTGATCGTACGATTGGTGGATGCCTTCGTCGATCCGTTGTTCGGGGTGTTCATGGATAATACCCAGACGCGTTGGGGCAAATTCCGTCCTTACCTGCTGTTCGCACCGATTGTGCTGACGGTCTTAACCGTATTTCTTTTCTTTCAGCCGAATCTGAGTGATCAAGGCAAGCTTATCTATGCTTTCGTGACATATGCGGCGTGGAGCTTAGCGTATACGGTGCTAGATGTCCCCTATTGGTCGATGACCGCGGTCATTACCGATGATCCGCAGCAGCGGACCAAAGTGGTCGTCATTCCGCGGATTATGGCCATTGTCGGCGCCATTGCTTCCAGCGCCTTAACTTTACCTTTAGTCAAAGCGACAGGCTCTTGGGTTGTTCCGGCACTGTTGTTCAGCGGCGCTTGTATGCTGTGTATGTGGGTGACGTTTTTCACCGTCAAAGAGAATGTTCATGTCCCACGAACGGATAAGTTCAAGGTTGCTGATGCGTGGCAGATGTTGCGCCAAAATACGCCGCTGCTGATCATTCTGTTCTCCTTGTTGATCGGCGACATGACGATGAACCTTCGGAGCGCTTTCTCGATTTATTATTTCAAATATGTGCTGCAAGCAGAGCATCTTGTTCCGATCTATACCATAGTAGGCATCGTTCCTATTCTGCTCGGCGCCGTTCTCTCGACATGGGTCGCAAGGAAAATCGGCAAGAAAAAAACGGCCATAATAGGCAACGTTGGATTCGGGGTGATGCACATCCTTTTGTTCTTCGCAGGCCACAACGTCGCGATGTTGTTCGTCTTCTCGAGCCTTGGCACATTAGCCTTCGGCATTGGAGCCATCGCGATGTCCTCGATGCTCGCCGATACGGTGGAGTATGGGGAATGGAAAACGGGAGACCGTGCGGAAGCAACGATCTTCTCGACCAATACGTTCCGTTCCAAATTTGCGGATGCGATTGGTGGTTCCATCGGCGCCTTTGCTCTTGCGTTAACGGGTTATGTACCGAACCACGTACAAGCTGCTGGGACTGTGACATCAATCAGTTTGTTTTTCAGCGTCATTCCGGGGATTCTGATGGTCTTGGCAGCACTACCATTCCTCAAATATGAGCTGACCGAGGAGTTCTATGCGCGGATTTTGGGTGAAATTAAGCTGCGCCGGGAAACCAAAGAACAACAGCAAGCTACGGTGCAGGTGAAAGGAGAGTCGGTACATGTCTAATCGGGAAATGATGCGAGCCAAGCCGTTCCATCTGCAGGAAGAGGATATCGATTGGGTCTTGCAAACGTTAGGAGCGATGACGCTCGAAGCCAAGGTCGGGCAATTGTTCTGCATGCACGGCATGACGGAGCAGCGGGAGGTGCTTGATCAAATGCTGACGGGCATCCAGCCCGGAGGGGTTATGTTCCGCCCTCAATCGAAGGAGAGCATTCGCGAAACCCACCGCTATCTACAAGCAAAGTCCAACATTCCGCTTCTGCTCGCAGCGAATTTAGAGAGTGGCGGAAGCGGGATTGTTACAGAGGGCACGGTATTCGCGAATCCCATGCAAATTGCGGCCACGGATGACATCGAAACGGCTGAGCGGCTTGGCGTTGTCGCGGCGCGGGAAGGCGCTGCGGTCGGGTGCAATTGGTCGTTCGCGCCGGTCGTGGATATTGATATGAATTTCCGGAACCCGATCACAAATGTTCGGACGTATGGATCGGACCCGAAGGTGGTATCTGATATGTCCAGGACGTATGTGAAGGTGCTGCAAGAGCATGGCTTAGCCGCCTCGATCAAGCATTTTCCGGGGGATGGGGTCGATGATCGCGATCAGCACCTCCTCACGGCGGTCAACACATTATCGGTGGAGGAATGGGATGCCACGTTCGGTCAGGTATACCTCGATTTAATTGATGCGGGCGCCAAGACCGTCATGGCAGGACATATTCGCCTGCCGGCGTATTCGAAGCAATTGAACCCAGCGCTGGGCGATCAGGATGTGATGCCGGCGACGCTCGCCCCGGAGCTGCTGAATGGGCTGCTGAGGGAACGGCTGGGCTTCAATGGGCTGATCGTATCCGACTCGACGATGATGGCTGGGTTCACGATGGCGGCCAAGCGGGAGTGGGCGGTGCCGATGTGCATTGCGGCGGGCTGCGATATGTTCCTCTTCAATCGGGACGTCCGTGAGGATATCGGTTATATGTTCCAAGGTATCCGAACGGGCTTGTTATCACTTGAGCGGGTAGACGAGGCAGTAACGCGGATTCTAGCTTTGAAAGCCTCTTTAGGTTTACATTTGCAAGATCGCGAGGCGTTGGTGCCGACGGATGATGCCAACGTGAATATAGGCTGTAACGAACATCAAGCTTGGGCGGCGGAAGCCGCGAACAAGGCCGTAACGCTCGTGAAGGACACCGAGGGGCTGCTGCCGCTCGATCCGCGGAAGACGAAGCGGGTACTGCTCGTGCCGATCGAGCCGAAATCTTATAAGCTAGCGGAGGAAGGCTTCTATTCTTCCTCGATCACGGAGCCGTTTGCTAGGCTGCTAAGCGAGGAGGGCTTCGAGGTGACGGTTTTCGAACCGGGGACGAACCCTTACGCCGCCTTTATGGAGGGAGCGGGAGCGGTCCGGCAGAGAGCGGACTTGGTGATTTATACTGCCAATCTCCCGAGTGCTAACCTGAAGCCTACGCTTCGCTTAGAGTGGTCGGAACCTTTTAATGAGAATCTACCCTGGTTCCTGCACGAGCTGCCAACCGTATTCGTATCTTTCGCGAACCCGTACCATCTGTATGATCTTCCGAGAGTGCCGGTCTATGTGAATGCATACTTAGCCAGCGAGCATACGGTAAGGGCTGTCGTGAACAAGCTCGTCGGAGCATCTAGCTTCGAAGGTAGAAGCCCCGTGGATCCCTTCTGCGGTAGCTGGGACGCTCGGTTCTAACATAGCGCATAACAAAAACGACCTTTCCTAGATTCATCTAGAGAAGGTCGTTTTATTTATCGTGATGCTTGTCCTAAGAACTAGGCTTACGCTTTGTTCGAAGAACCGAACTCACGCATTTTACCGATAACTGTAGCTTTGATTGCGTCACGTCCAGGAACCAAGAATTTACGTGGATCGAATGCTTCGCTGTCTGCTGCAAGGACTTCACGAACTTTTTTCGTGAACTCGATTTGGTTCTCTGTGTTCACGTTGATTTTTGCAGTACCCAAGGAGATAGATTTTTTGATTTGATCTGTTGGGATGCCTGTTCCGCCATGAAGTACCAATGGAAGTTGAGTCGATTTGCAGATCTCTCCCATTTCTTTGAATCCAAGGTTTGGTTCGCCTTTGTAAGGACCATGAACAGAACCAAGAGCTGGAGCTAGGCAATCGATACCTGTAAGCTTAACAAGCTCAGCGCATTCTGCAGGGTCAGCGTAGATAACACCGTCAGCGACAACATCATCTTCTTGACCGCCAACTGTACCAAGCTCAGCTTCTACAGAAACGCCTTTGCTGTGTGCATATTCAACAACTTTTTTCGTTGTTTCAACGTTCTCAGCAAATGGGTGGTGGGAAGCATCGATCATAACAGATGTGAAGCCAGCATCGATCGCAGCTTTACATTTGTCGAAGCTTGAACCATGGTCCAAGTGAGTCGCAACAGGAACCGTGATTTTCATTTCTTCGATTAGTGCCGCAACCATAGCAGTTACAACTTTGAAGCCGCCCATATGACGAGCTGCGCCTTCAGATACACCAAGGATTACTGGAGATTTCTCTTCTTCTGCTGCAGCAAGAATCGCTTGCGTCCACTCCAAGTTGTTGATGTTGAATTGACCAACCGCATAGCCTTCTTTAAGCGCTTTGTTGAGCATGTCTTTCATTGATTCTAATGCCATGATAAATCCTCCTAAGTATGGTTTCTATTTACTGTTAAGGGTTCCTTGCCAGATAAGAGCGTGACAAGAAATGCAGCCGTAAGCAATACTCTCCGCTACAGAATAACAGTATATCACTTAAGTTAATATAAATTAACTCACGCATGTTAATTATTATTTTACCATAAATATGTTTTAATTCCTCTGGAAAATGTGTGCGGAACCTATTATTTAATTCAAGAATGCATCAGGATTCATCAATTTTTGCAAAATATTCATTTTTGTACGTATTGGACTGCATCCGACACTCATATATCACTTGTAACATTTTCCAGGTCAGCTCCGTTTAACATAAAAGATGCATTCACCTGTTAGAGGGAGAGGGAATATTTAGGATGAGTATGAAAAATAGAATTGCGTTGTTTATCGTAACGTTTGTGCTAGCCTTTCAGTTTAATGGATCATTGGCCTTCGCTGGGGATGCTTTAATCAAAAAATCAATGGTTGAAGCGTTCGATCAAGCGGTTATCATTCCTTATCACTATCAAGGGAAAGCGTTTATTAACGGAGCAAAAAGAGATGTGTATGGTGACCACCATATCGTAAAACATAACTCCCGCATCATGGTACCGATCCGGTTGATGAGTTATTTGGCTTCGGAGATCGAAGACGACAGGAGCGAGTGGCAAGCCATCTGGCAGGCGCAAAAACCGAAAGAAGTGTTGCTCAAAAATGAAAAGTTACATAAAACAATACAATTTACGGTAAACAATAAAACGATGCTGGTGAATAATAAATCTATCAAGATGGATGTTGCGCCGCAAATGGTGAATGGACAGATCGTATTGCCGCTCCGAAGCGCATCTGAGGCGCTAGGCGCGCATATTGACTGGTTGGATGGACTAATTGTGATCAGCCATGAACCGATCGATTTGCAGCACCCTGAGACAAAGGCGATCAAAGGTCGTATTTTGGCAGAGTTAGAAGACTCTCGCAAGCCGATTTCTTATCCTAATAAGTCGATCGATTTATTGTCTAAATTCGGGAAAAAATTGTATTTCGTCCGCACGGCGTATGGAGAGAGGGAACACACGTATACCTTGTTCGAGCGTATGGAAGGGGAAAGTAAGGAGAAGCAGGTTCAATTGCCAGGCAAGCCGATCTTGTCTTATGCTAAAGTAGTAGGCGACCAGCTTATTTTTATATCGTTAGAGAAAGATCAAGGAACGATATATGCCTATGACCTGGCAAAGAACCTCATCAGCAAAATCGCCCCCATCGGACAATGGGATAAGCAAGAAGGATGGCTCAGCGATGTTCGTTACCTGGATCAGGCATGGTATGTTACGCTGCATTATGGGGATTTGACCATGGGCTACGAGTCGATTTATAAAGTTGAGAATGGTGCATTGCGAGAGTTAGCCAGCGGGAAGAATTTCGTTACATTTGAGAAGTATGGCGAATACTTATACGCTGAGGATTTTCATTTTATGACAGGCAGTACCCGCAATATTGCGAAGATCGACATGAAGACAGGTCAATCCACGGCAATCGGCCAACCTGATTATACGTATGGCGTCTATCGTGAGGTCACGGATCAGGGCACAAGTATGAACTATAGCCAGTCGTCGTTATATGTGATGGATGATTATCTGTATACGATAGGTTACAAGGAGAGCGACCCGAAGGACAAAGGCGGGGTTTATAAAATAAATCTGAAAGACCAAAGTCAGACGAAGCTTACAAGTGCAACGAATCAATTCTGGTTGATCGACGATAAAATCTATTATATCGATGCCGCTTCAGGTACATTCAAGATGCTGGATACCACTAAAGGTGTTGTAAAGACGATCATAGACCAGAAAGTATTGAATGTGCGCCTGCATCAAGGCAGCTTCTATTATACGGTGAATGGGAAAGCCATAGCATATAACGCGGGTGTGTTATACGAATACCAGATTGCATCCGGGCAGAACAAAAAACGTTCTGAACATGCCGTCAGCGCTTATTATCTTGGAAAGTCTGCGACGTATTACACGCTTGACGGCTACGAACCGGGTTTGTACCGCATCAATCCGGATGGCAGCTCAACGCGCCTTGTCGTAGGGAATATTCGGCAAGTGATCGTGACTGAGGATGGTGTCGCGTATATGTTGACGTACAAGGAAGGCATTTATAGTGTGAAATAAGTATGTATGACAACAAAGCCTCCATGACAGTCAAATGTCAGAGAGGCTTTTTTTGCTGGGCGGACCTATCGATTATTAAGGATCTAGTGATAAATTATGGATACTAAGAAGGGCTTTTTTGGTATGTTGGGGATGTAACCTTTGAGGATGTTAACGGCACTATGATATAGAGATAGATGAAAGGAGCGGTGCGCATGCTTGAATACATCGAAGAAGCGAAACGGGGGGAACAACAGGCCTTCGAACAAATCGTCAAGCACTATACTGAGATGGCGAATGCGGTAGCCTATGAGAAGCTTCATGATTTTCAGCTCGCAGAAGACGTGGTGCAAGAGGCATTCACAGAAGCTTACCTACATATCGACAAGCTGAGGACACCGGCAGCATTTCCGGGCTGGTTCAAAGCGATCGTGGAACGGCAATGCTATCGGATGCTGCGGAGGAAGAAGCATTCTGTGGTGCCTTACGAAGATGTGGCGCAATCGGCTGTTTCGCAGCTCAATGTAACCGAATTAATGGAGCGAAGAGAACTGCAGCAAATGGTTCATCATACTATATCGTCATTAACTTCGAATATGCGGATTGCTGTACAATTGTTTTATTTTCAAGGCTATTCGATCCCGGAGATCTCTGGGTTCCTGAACGTATCGGTCCCGGTGCTCAAGAAGCGGCTGTACGATGCTCGGCGCAAACTGAAGCAGGCGCTGCCCGTAGCCGATCTGATCTCCGTATTCAACCATCTGTACGAAGGAGGAGAAGGAATGCTTCATATTGTTAATGGCGACCACGTAGCAGAGAAGCTGCGGCAAGGGGTTGTACAAGGGGATATTCTCGTCTGGCGAGAAGTATATCCGCATGGTCCGGTGTTCACCAATCCTGCTGAGACGGAACATCGTATGTTTCGGGCGACTTATTTGGAGGAGACAATCGGGGTACCGCGACTTGAGTTTATTCAAGGTAGTGAGGCGCAAGAGAAGACGCTCGCGGATTGTCATAAATATAAGGACATCGTATTATGGTTCGAGCATGATTTGTTCGATCAGGCTATGCTGGCTTATCTGCTCGACTGGTTCTCAAGACAGTCGCTGCCAGGGACTACGCTGAATTTGTTATGTATCGGCAGTTATCCAGGCATTGAGCTCTTCCGGGGACTTGGACAGCTCTCGCCGGAACAGTTAAGCACGATCTCGGGAACGTGGAGAACGATCCGTACGGAGGAATTAGAGCTAGGCAGTGCATTATGGCAGGCCTATACCTCGCCGAATCCAGCGCAGCTTCAGCAATTGCTCAGCACGGATACGTCAGCTCTTCCATTCGCGCAGGACGCATTCAAGCATCATCTTGCCCAGTTTCCTTCGACCTTTAATGGGCTGGGTATTGTAGAGCAGACCACGCTTGCGAAGCTGCAAGCGGGTACCCAATTCACGCATGACCTCTTCAAGCATGTCGGGAATCAGCTTCATGTCCTCGGGATGGGAGATTTGCAATATGGACATATCCTTAGGCGTATGACGCAAGGTTCGCATCCGCTGATTGAGCTTCATGGTGCCGAAGAAATCCTTGCCAATAACGGTGCCTACATGTCCCTGCAGAATTGTGAAGTCTTGATGACACCATTCGGTAAGCGCGTCATGGAGGGACAAGAGGATTGGGTCACACGGAATGGAATCGATGAATGGTATGGCGGCGTGCATTTGCAAGGTCATGATCCAGAATGGCGCTGGGATACAGTGGGACAACGGATCGTGCGCCGACCATAACCAAGCGTGGCCGTTCTAAACAGAAGAGAATGTTCAGAACGGCCACTTTTTAGATATGTTCTCTAATTTGTATTCGATTGCGTGTGCTCTACAATTCCCTCGATGATCTGATCCCAATCCCTGTAGTGGAGTTCATGCCCAGAACCTTCAAGGGTGAGCAGAACGGCGCCAGGGATATTGTTCGCTAGTGCGATCCCATGTGCATAAGGAATGATCGGATCCTCCGTGCCGTGAATGACGAGCGTAGGGACGTTGATCTCGCCGGTTCGCCGCAGATACCCTTCGCCGCCTGTGACCATGCCGTGATTATTCATGCTGTCAAATCGGTGGCTCCGACGTAGCTCATCTTGTGCCAATTGACGAACACGAGGTTCATCGAACGGATGCTTAGACCCTGTAAGAATTCTCCATTTCTCGACTGTAAACTCGACAACCTCCTGTTCATTTGTCCAGTCGATGGCTCCGGCATTCGCGAAAAAATTCATCACCTTCTCTTCCATTGGAGGGAGATCTGGAGCGAAATTCGATGTGGAGAGGAGTGTCGCCGCTAGCATTCTCTCAGGATGTCGCAGCGCCAGAATCTGAGTCAGCAAGCCACCCATCGACATGCCAACGATGTGTGCTTGCGCAATACCATAGGCATCCAAGATACGAATCGCATCATCCGCAATATCTTCGAACGTGTATCCCGGCTGCCCCAGCTCGTAGACGGTGGAGCGTCCGACATCTCGGTTATCGTAGCGTATGACATAATGACCTGTATCCGCTAGGCGTTCGCAGAACGCTTCTTCCCACCATACCATCGAGGCTTGGGCGCCCATAATCAGCAAAATCGCTGGTTTAGCAGCATCTCCGAAGCACTCCGTACATAGTTCAATGCCATCTATTTGTAATAATTGTTCTCTCATTGTGAGATTCCTCCAATACGATATAAAATCAAAAAAACACAGGCCAGCTGCCTGTGTCTACAGTAATCGAATAAAGGAGAATAGAACGGACGCCTCACGGGTTCACATAAGGAGGAACAACAATAGTACGTGACCATTCGTTATCCGATCCCTGGGTGGAACAGTAAGGGTTCATTTATTTTCACATAACTTATTTGGGTTACCTTTCAGGCACACCATTCTCCGATTACTATATACACAATATAGCTATTAGCCGCTATTCCATTCCTTGTGCAAAGACATCGAAAAATTAGTTAGCCACACGTAACCCTCCATTCGGTTCAATTGAGTTCATCCTAGCATAGGTAAAATTTTGCTGTCAACGCATTTTTTTGCTTGCATTTTCAAACTTGATTATAGAGAATCTGCTCGTTCTCAGGTTCTTTGTACCTGCTCCGATATAGTTTTTATGCATCTTATGACACAATTCGACAATAATTCTAGTAATCGATTGCTATAATAGTCTAATCGTGCATAATTCTATCTACCTATGTGCTAATTCATTGGGGTCAGGAGTGGTGTGAAGTATGAAGAAATGGGCAGGAATGTTGTTGGGTTTATTGCTAGCGGTTACTTTGTCTTTTCCAAGCTCTTCATTTGCGGAAGAAGGAAATAAGTTCACAGATGTTAGTGGTACTTTCTGGGCGCAGGATGAAATCAGCAGTATGGCTCAGCTGGGACTGGTGAAAGGCTATTCTGATAATACCTTTAAGCCTAATAATACTGTGACGCGAGAGGAATTTGCTGCGCTTATTACGCGGGCTTTTTATTTGGATTTGCCTGATGGGAGTACGCCGGGAACTTTTGTTGATGTTACGAAATCGAGATGGTCCTATACAGCGATAGAGGCATCCAAAGATTTCATCACAGGTTATTATCCACCTTCGGGCAAGGCTTTTTTTGACCCGACAGGAAAAGCGACTCGGGAGGATGTTGCAGTAGCACTTGTGAAGACGTTGGGCTATAAGACAGACGACTTGAAGGATAAAGAAATTTTAAGTCGTTTTTTCGATGAAGATGATATTTCCCCTAACATGCGTACATATGTGGCTCTAGCTGTAGAGAAAAAGTTGATAAATGGATACAACACAGGAACATTTAAACCTGCACAGGCGGTTACACGGGCAGAGTCTGCAGCGCTACTGTACCGAGTAATTAAGGGTGCAGCAGGAGATAGTCAGCAAACACTTACGCTGAATGTTGAGGTTCCTGAGACGACATCGTCGCCGACATTTTATATCACAGGTGATGTGACCAATGGGGCCGAGGTGCTTATTAATAATCAAAAGGCTGAGGTTGATCAAGGTCAATTTCGTGTTGGGTTCCGATTGAAAGAAGAAGGTAGCTACAAATATACCGTGTCAGCACGACTACCTGGCGGTAAGACACAGTCTGTAACAAAGACAATAAAGTTTGAGAAGGGTGCACCTACTTTAGATGTCAAAGGGGTACCGGAGAAAACGGATAAACAATCCATTACAGTGTCTTGGACGGTTAAAGATGAGAACGATTCATCTCCAGTCGTCTACTTAAACGATGAGAAGCAATACGGTTCTTCTGCGACGGTTAGTCTTAAGGAGGGCGATAATGAAATTACTGTTGTCGTTCAGAATAGCGCTGGGAAATCAGCTAAAGTTGTCAAACACGTTGTTTTCCAAGGCGATGGTCCGGTTTTGAATGTGTTTGATGTTCCGGCATCATCGGATAAAGAGACATTGAAAATAAGCTGGACCGTACAAGATAAAAACGATAGTTCCCCAAAGGTGTATCTGAATGGAGAACAGCAGTACGGTACGAGTACAACAATTACGCTTAAAGAAGGAACAAATACGTTATTATTTAAAGCTGTGAACAAGATGGGCAAATCAACGGAAGTAACGAAAACGGTCGTATTGACTGGAGGAGCTCCTGTTCTGACTGTAGACCCATTACCAGAGTCAACGATCAATAATTCTATACGCGTAAACTGGAGTGTTAAGGATCAAAATGACAGTTCTCCAAAAGTGTATGTTAATGAAGAACAAGCATATGGCAGCAGTATGACTGTCTCATTAAAGCCAGGACTAAATAAGATAACAGTTAAAGCGGTTAACAAGTTAGGAAAGATTGCAGAAGTTTCGAAGAACGTTTCCTTTGCAAGTAATGGTCCGACATTAACTGTTGGTGACATTCCACAGACGACAGGCAAAAGATCATTGCAGATTAGTTGGACGGTGTCGGACACTAATGACAGCTCTCCTAAAGTATATGTTAACGACGAGCAGAGTTATGGTAGGAGTACAACCATATCCTTGACGACGGGAACCAATACAATTAAGATCAGAGCGGTTAACAATCTTGGTAAAACAACGGAAGAGACACGTACAATCGTATTTGAGCCTCAGGGCCCGAATCTAGTCTTAGGATATACACCGGAAACAACTTCTTCAGAGACGATTACGCTCTCTTGGACAGTAAGTGACGACAACGATGACTCTCCTAAGGTGTATGTGAATGATAAAATGGTCTACTATAGCACCAGCATGGACGTAAAACTGACTTCTGGTGTTAATACGTTCAAAATCGTTGCTAGCAACAAGCTTGGGAAAACAACGGAAGTGACTTGCACGGTCACGTATACTCCATCTCTACCACAACAATAAACATTTGCAAATGACCGGATCAGTTGATGCTGCTCCGGTCTTCTCATGACAGAGTATCCAAGTAATTCAATCAACGAAAGCGAGGTGAAATCATGAATTCATATACGCTTATCCATAAAGACAACCTCACGGACAACGAGTTGTCCCAAATCCTTCGAGTATGGGAAGCCTCAGTCCGTGCAACGCACCATTTTCTGGCGGAGGAAGATATCGTATCGCTCATCCCGTTTGTACAGAGCGGCGTACCCCAGGTGGAACATGTTATCTGTGTCGAAGACCAGCAGCAGGAGATTCAGGCCTTCATGGGGATTCACGGGGATAAGATCGAGATGTTGTTCGTTGACCCCGAGCTACGAGGGAAGGGCATAGGGAAGAAGCTCATCACATATGCATTTGATGACATGAATGTGAATTACGTAGATGTAAATGAACAGAATCCACAAGCTGTAGGATTCTATGAACACGTCGGATTCGAAGTCTATGAACGGTCGGAACTCGATGATCAAGGCAATTCCTTTCCGATTCTACGAATGAAAAAGGCTCGAACTGCCCATCGTTAGGCGGTTACGAGCCTTTTGGTTGCTTATCGATCTAGCTCCAATGGCAGAAAAGCGTAGTCCCCGTCCCTCAGGATCGCACATTTGCGAACAGGAACAGGAGTTTTGAATAGAGGCCCATCGATAACGGTCGTATGGAACTCTCCACCTTCCCCACAGGGATCAATCCCGCGATCCACAAGCTCTTGTACATAATCGAGTGTTAGAACGCGCCCCAGATCGTCTTCGGTCATGCCGAGTGAACAGTTGACCGTCACAATGATCGTAACGAATCCAAGTCCGATGAACGTCTCGACCGATTCGCGGTGATTCATTTCCCACAGCGGCATGCCAAGCTTCATGCCTGCATTCTGCGTTACTTTATCATGCCAGCAGCCGTGCTCCGGCATATCCAGATCGCCCGTGACTAACGCTTCAGCCCCGTGCCGTTTAGCGGTCGCTAAGAGCTCCATATAGTTCGCTTCATAATCTGCCCAGCTCGAAGCGGCTGTAAATACAGGTAGACCGATCGATTCCGCTTGGGCCTGAATGACTTCAGGCGGCATGCCATGGGACCTCGATCGCTCTCCTTTTTCCTCCAGCATGACGATGAGCCCCACGGCTTCTCCGACCTGCATGGCCTGATACAACGCTAGGACACTATCCTTCCCTCCGCTAAAAGAAGCGATAAACTTGCGCCCGTGCGCACCGGTTTTCCAATCAACGACTTCTGTCATACATATCGCTCCCCCTCGGTTATTTCGAACTTCTATTCTATCATTTTACTCGATTTATTTTGAATGTTTTGTTGGATATAATGAAGTTATATTGAAGGGTCGAAGAAGAAGCACACGAAAACGTCTTAGGAGATGAATCATAATGACCAAATCGATCGTAGAGAAATTGAATTTACATAAATACGAGCAAGTTGCTGTATTGTACAAGCCCGAAGGAAGCGATTATCTGACGGAGTTGAACGGCTATGATACAACGTTAACCGAAGGTGCTGCGTATGATCTTATTTTTGCCTTTGTGCTGGATATGGAATCGTTACGGTCCTTGATGCATCGGGTTATTGAACACCAGCATCTAAAGCCGGGCGGTTATCTGTTCGCGGCGTATCCGAAGAAAGGCAATAAAGTCTATCCGACCTTCATTCACCGTGATGAGCTGTTAGGTGGGCTTGACAGTGATGAGAATGGTTATGTTGGGACAAGCTCCATTAAATTTGCTCGTATGGTGGGCTTGGACGATGTGTTCACGGTTGTCGGGTTCAAAGAGGACGCGAAGGGCAAGAGCAAGGCAGATCAGCCGTCTACGAAATCCAGCCAGCGGGTAGATGATTATATTGCCTTGATTCCAGAGATCGAAAAGGATTTGGCGGATATGCCGGAGCTGCTTGCCATCTATCAAGCTCTGACGCCAGGGTACCGTAAAGACTGGGCACGTTATGTATACAGCGCAAAGCAGGAGGAGACCAAGGCAGCTCGGCGCGAGGAGATGAAGATGATTCTTCAGGCAGGTTACAAAAGCCGGGAGTTATATCGGAAAGATCAATCCAATTAAATGAATGGAGGGCATCCATCTAAGGGTGCCCTTTCTCGTCGCTAGATCGAGAACCAATACACGTATTGTTTATGTACTAACGTAAACCCTGCCTTCAAGGCGGTTCGCCACGAACCGTTATTCGATTCCATGCAGTTCCAATGGGGGATCCAACCCTTTCGTATACATGCATCTGCAAAACGTACCGTCAGTTGATGAGCAAGTCCTTGTCGTTGATGTGTCGCTAACGTCTCAATATCAATGGGGAGCATCTTATTGTAATAAGCCGTACCTACGACGACTGCGACAATTTCCTCCCCGTGTAATGCGGCATAAGCTAGCCCTTTACTGAGAAAAGCTTCATTAGAACCCCAAGCCCCTAAGATCCGCTTACTTATCATAATGCTGTTCGTGATCTGCCCGGCACTCATCCGTTCCAAAAATGCTCCGTCAACGTTGTGAATCGTATACGGTCCATAGTTATTCGTTCGTTCCTCTGCAGCTACAGTAGATTTTTGGTAGGTGTGCTCGTATTCCCAATCCACTTTCACATGTGAGAATAACGCAAGAATGGCTTTTTCGGCTTCAGGATCGGCAACAGAAAATTCAAAATAATGGTCTCCGAGTTCTCTCAATTGAGCGAATAATTCGTTATCAAGGAAACTTTTGAACTGTGCATAAGTCTGCTGCTGCTCAGGTTTCCCTAAGATACAGAACCCACCTACGGATGAGGAGTACACCAATGCAAGTGTAGGTTGTTCAAGATCATCGACCCATACGTCACCCTTGCATTCTCCAGCTATAATACCTGAGAAGCTAGGATTCGTTTTACTTCCAATAGCTCCTAATTGATCTATTTCCAGTCTGTCGACTCTGATCATCCCGGCCACAACTCCTTCCAATAGGTTGTTATGAAGTCATTATAAGGGATGATGAAGCCGCTTGACAGCAGTAAGCGCATTTCAGGCGGCTTCGATAAGGAGCAGCTGAATTGAAAGGTTAGAAGACTATGCGGAACTTACGAACGTTATACGTTATGAAGCTTACGGGTCTTGCGAATTTTGCGGAGCTTGCGAATTCCACGGAACTTATGAACTTTACGGATTTTATGAACCTTACGAACCTTGGAGACTTTCGGGGCTTTAGACATATTTAGTTTGTTGCAGGCGTGGCTTGCAATTCGTACCATTTCCTGTTGATTGTGTTCGGATTGATCCTGAACGAATAGTTCATTCATAGCGATAAAAGCTTCTTTTAGAACGGTTAAGCCATGTTGGTAAGCCGGGGAATGGCGGTCTTCATAGTAGAGCTCGGCACTTCGTGTGCAAGCGTGTCTCAGTTTTTTGGATGCATTGCGGTAAACCGAGTGCTTGCTTTTCTGCCAAGACTTTATGATACGCAACGCGTTCTTATATAAGATGATACTATCCCAAGGTGCACAAATGGACAATATGCTTAATTCGGGATCCTCAAATCCATGGGACTCATAAACGAACTTCAGGTTCTCATCTGGCCAATCGGAATTGCGGTAGGATTGAGGATGCTGCTGGTGATATCCGATTATTTCCTGGATACTGACGAAGTTATAGCCCGTGCGATGGAGCCGATAGCCGAGCTCCCAATCCTCGAGCCCATATTTTTGGAATTTATCGTTGAATCCGCCTACTTGCAAGAAGACCTTTTTAGGTAGGGACATATTACGGGTTACGGATAGGAGCCAGGGGGATACGTCCGTTGAGCAGTATTGAACTTTGCCGACATCATCGATATCCCAAGGCATAATGATGCTATCGAGCGGAATTGTTTGGTTCCGAACATGGTCCTGCGTGACTAAATCAATGGTATCAGTTGTGTTGAAGTAATGTTCGCTCCATAAGCCGCTAGGTTTTAGAATATGGGCCGCTGCGACCTTCTCCTGTTCAGAAAAGTCAGCATGTATTTGCGTGTAGACATTTCTCCACATGTTAGGTATACCGGAAGCAATGAGTGGTTTCTCTTCATGATACTTTGCATGAACGCTAATAAAATCCGGGGTAACCAAAAAATCGGGGTCGCAGAAAATGATGTAATCCTCTTTGGCGGCTGCGACACCAACATTCCGTGCCATGGATCTACCTGATGTGTGGCTCAGCGAGGTGAAGAGAAGTCGATACGGCGCTTGAGCTTGATACTGATTAAGCCGTTCCAATGTGTTGTCGACCGAACCATCGTTGACAACGATCACTTCGAATTGGTCCAGCGGATAAGTCTGTTTCTCAAAAGCAGTCAAGGTCAGCATTAACTGATATGACCTATTATACGTAGGAATGATTACGCTAAATCTCATAGGGACAGATCTCCTCCGTCTATTCGTGGATATATTCATTGTATACGTGAGTAATCTGCCCTGCGATGGACAAATAACCATTTCTGCAATAAAAAGGGATTCGCCTATTGCTCTAGCATGATGATTAGGAGAAAGTGTCATTGAACAAAAAAGCAAAGAGGCAGGATGGATTCCTGCCTCTTGTTATGCTGCAAATATAAGTTAGAATACGCGCCTTGCGGTAACGAACCGTTTCTTCCATTGCCCTTCGAAAGCTTCCATATGGACACCTTGTTCCTTCGAATACGTATGAAGAATTTGATTGTTCCCGGCATAGATGGCAACATGTCCAATGTCCAGCTTGCGTGCTGTGAAGAACAGCAAGTCGCCTACGCGTAGGTCATCGAGCTTAACTTCCTTGCCGACCTTCGCTTGATCATAGGACACGCGAGGGAGGTCAATCGATAACGTATCTCCGAAGACACGCTTCACGAACGAGGAGCAGTCGAAGGTCTTTGTCTGGTCGGACGAAGCCCCGAACACGTATGGTGCACCTAGATATTTCATGCCGGTTGCGATCAGCTCGCTGCCTTGCTTCTGGATTAAGGCAGGGCTGGTGTAATCCGTATATTTGGGCTTGGCCGATATGTACCCGTTCCCGGTATTCTTCGTCTGGACTTCCAGCCAGAGGGCATCCACCTCACGGATGACATGGACCTTCTCACCAGCGGGCAGTAATCCTAAGGCGTTGGAATCATTCTGTGAATTGGGTGACGTTCGCAGATTGACGCCTTGCAGAATTGAGGTCTCATATTTGACAGCGGATGTGATCCAGACGGACTTGGTGCTTGGATCCCACTTGACGGTGCTTCCGAGCGCCTCACTGATGAAGCGTAACGGTACCAAGGTATACCCGTTCGTAATTTGACCAGGGACGGATATATGCAGGGTCTGTCCATTCAGATTGGCCGTCTGATCCCCTATCCGGTAAGTAAGCGTTGTGTTCCCTTTCGTTGCCGTAACCGTCTTGCTGGCGTTATTCCAAGAAAGCTTGGCACCTTGAACTTCGAATAGTCCGCGCATTGGTACGAGAGCCGATCCGTTTACGACGACTGGGGGTGTCTCTGGTTGAAGCTGGCGACCATCCATATAGATCGATACGGCCTTGGTTGTCGTTTGTTCTTGCGGAGCTGCTGCTGCATGCGTTGGGGCTGAATAGAGAAGCGAAGCGGCTAGCAGCATGAGGAGTGTATAGTTGTTCTTCTTCATTTGTCATCACCTTGTTGATAGATTTGTACTCTATCATTGGACGACAATTAGCCGAATTTGTTATGTGGTAAATGTTGTAATACTCTGCTTACACCGTACCCGCATCCCCTAGATCGCCAGTCTTCGCGGCCTCTTTCTCCATAAATGCCATATGCTGAAATCCCCACCCGCACATATCCGCGAGCACGGAGCTTAACGTCTTCCCATGATCGGACAAATAATATTCCACCTTGGGTGGGATTTCTTGATACACCTGACGCACGATGAGTCCGTCACGTTCCATCTCACGCAGCTGATTGGTTAGCATGCCTTGAGTGATGTTCGGGAGCAGGCGTCTTAATTCCCCGAATCGTTTGGTGCCCTCATGCAGCAGAATAAACAGGATGAGCGGCTTCCATTTTCCTCCGATCACTTGTAGTGTCGCCATAATTCCCTGTGTCGTGCGCGGGTCTCGTAATCCCTCTTTCATGCTCCAAGTCCTCCCTATCCGTTCGAATCATTTCTTTAGCGTTACTATATCAGAGTATCTGGATTCACGACAGTACGATGATTTATGGTACATAGTATGATTTTCCGTACTATCGGGATCAACATGATGCAGCGTCTAGAGTACGTTCAACAGGACTTAGTATGGAAAAAGAGCGTACTTAACAAAAGCAAGTTTCTACTCAATAATGGGGGTGTAATCGCGATTCGAAAAACAACGTGAAAGGTTGATAAATAATGAAAACGATGGTTATTATCGCACATCCCCATTTAAATACATCCCGTGCCAATCTGGCTTTTAAGCATGAATTGGAGCAACATGCAGACATTGATGTCCGCGATCTTTATCAGGAGTACCCCAATTGGGAGATCGATGTGGAGCGAGAGCAGCGGCTGCTCCTGCAATATGACCGAATTGTATTTCAGTTCCCATTCTATTGGTACAGCTGTCCACCTCTTCTGAAAAAATGGTTCGACGACGTACTGACATTTGGTTGGGCTTTTGGTCCAGGGGGAGAACATCTGAAAGGCAAGGAGTTCATGGTGGCTACGACGGCAGGAGGAACGGAGAGCGCGTATCGTTCAGGAGGTGAGAACTGGTTCACGATTAGCGAACTATTACGACCAATCCAGCGCACACTGACGAAGTGTAACGGCACATTCCTGCCTGCGTTTGTCACCTATAATGCAAATGCAGGCACGGATGACTATATCGTACAAGAGGCGAGGAAATATGTTAAGCACATCCAAGCGACAATGCTTGTGCTCGTCCATTAAGTGCTTATTTACTTGTGCGCAAGAATGTTAATGAGCTTGCCGAAGGGATCGCGAACGTAGAAGCGGCGTACGCCCCAAGGCTCATCTGCGGGACCATATTCAATTGGAAATCCGGAT
This sequence comes from Paenibacillus sp. GCM10027629, assembly GCF_042676425.1. NCBI lineage: Bacteria > Bacillati > Bacillota > Bacilli > Caryophanales > Paenibacillaceae > Paenibacillus > Paenibacillus sp. GCM10027629. Next base: position 24,154 of record NZ_JBHTGZ010000005.1, read on the forward strand.
TCCTTCATGCGCGCATACGCTTCATCGACATCATCCACTTCGATCGATAGATCCGGTGTAGGTGTATTGGATCCGCCTTGTGCAGCGAAGCTGATCTGAATCCCCATCTCGTCCTGCGATCCATACGTTGCAATCCAGCCATGATCCATGAGCAATTCAAGCCCGAGTATATCGTGGTAGAAGGATTTGGCGAGCGCAATGTCTGGCGTGGCAATATTCGTAACAATTCGGCTGACCTTCATAGGAATCTCCTCCAGTGGATCGTAATTTTCCATAGTATACCAGAAGATAGTATCCATACGACAGCGTTCTAGTGTTGCGAAATTCTGGCCGGATATAGAATAATAGATCACATATATCAATGCGTAGGGAAATGGAGACTGGAGACATGATTCGCAAGCTATCGCAGGATGAGCTGGATACGTTATTACACACTTTTGAGAGGGAACAGCATTTTCTCTATTATTCTTACTTAACGAATCGCAGACAGCACACTGTTCATTATGGGCAGTTCACAGATGGAGGCGAGCTGCTTGGCGTTTTGGCATACTTTACGGGATTATCGTTCAACGCCTTTTCCGTATACCTTGTGCAGGAGTCCTTTCGAATTCAATCGATGTTGCCTTTCATGCAGCAGGAGCTTCAACAGCTGGAGGATGCCGTCGGCAACTTTATCCTCACGGAGGAGGAGATGGGGCTGCTCGCTCCTCAGCTCACATTCGTTAGGCCTCCGAAGCCGCTGCTGCTTATGAAGCATACCGATAGAGAAGCGATGCCGTCGGAGGATCAACATGTCATGCGTCTTGGAGCAGGCGATTATGAGCGGATCGAGTCGAGGTTGGCAGCGCTGAATACGATGGCCTTCTCCCGCGAAGAGCTGAAGTACCCATTCTTCGGCGTGATGGATGAGCAGGAACTGATTGCAGTGGGCGGGTATCATGTCTACAGTGAGGATTATGTCGAGCTCGGGAACATCGGTACGGATATCTCGAGGCGAAGACAGGGGCTGGGCAGACGGATCTGTACCGAGCTGACGAGGCAGGGGAGAGCCATCTCGCCGCATGTGTATTTGAATGTGCTGGAAGACAATACAGCCGCTGTTCAACTCTACCGCTCGCTTGGTTATGAAGTGATCTGTAAGCAGTACATTGCTGAATTTGCTATTTGATGCAGGTGAAATAGCTAGAGCCGATCATATGGATGATCGGCTCTAGCTTGTGTTGCTATGTTTGTGACGATTCGGCTGATTTATGTGGACACGGGACTTTCGGCTAGTCTAACGATCGTATTGAGAGCTTCTTCCCAGTTCCGATCAGAATGCTCATACATCGTAGGGGTTGCGAAGTTGCAATGCTCTAATTGCAGGATCGTCAGATGATCTCGGTTGGTCAATGTGAATGTAATCACGGAATAGTTCTCCGGGCTATCCGCCATCCCGGAAAAACCACTCCAGTAGTCATAGGAGAACACGGTTGACGCCTCTAATTGCAGTACATGCCCCTTATCTTCATACGCTTCGCCTTTCCACATAAATTGGAAGGAAATCGGATCGCCTATGTTCCAAGTTGTCTTCATGGTTACACCAAGCCATTGCTCGATATGTACTGGGTTGGTTAGGACATCCCATACCGTATGGGTTGTTGCATGGATTTCTCTTTGTTTCTGAATCGATAACGTGCTGCTCATGATCGGGCCCCCTCATTATTTATGGAGTTAGATTTCCTTATTATGGGATCGTATCACAAGCATGATCATGCGTATCGTAGAAACGCGACAAATATAGCGCTAATCCCCACAAAAAAACACCCCCTAGACCGTCTAAGGGGTGTGCTGCATATGGTTGTGATCTTATTTCTGCAATCCGTAAATGTTGTAGAGCTCATCAACCATGAGGTTCGCTGCACGAACGCCGCCAGCTGTGTTAAAGATCGCGTCATCGACTTTGAACGCTTTCTTGTTCTTCACGACATTCAGGTTCTGCCACAATGGATCATTCATGAATTCTTCCGCTTGTTTATTCCCTTTGTCGTCACCTGTCTCATACGTGAAGTAGAGCATCATATCGGCATCGACTTCAGGAATGCGTTCTTTCGTAATTTCTTCCACGAAGGTGTCTTTGTAGTTCGTTTCCGGACGCGCAATTCCGATTTGTTTGAAAATGATACCTGTGAACGTGTCGGAGAGGTAAATACGTGTTTTGCCACCCATAAAGCGGACAACGGATACTTTCTCGTTCAGCTTATCGCCAGCTTTGGCTTTGAAATCATCAATTTTCTTATCGAAATCTGCTAGAACCTGCTCGCCTTCGGTTTTCTTGCCTAGGGCTTCCGCATACAAGGAGAAGTTCGATTTCCATTCACCGCGAAGCGTCTCGGAGAATACGGTTGGTGCAATCGCGCTTAGCTGTTGGTAGACTTTCTCTTGGCGCATTTTGTTCCCTAGAATTAGGTCTGGCTTGAGGCTTGCGATCATTTCGATGTTCGGTTGGGACTCTTCACCGAGTACCGTGACGCCTTCCATGTCGGCTTTGATATGATCATACCACGGGTCGCCTGTAAAAGATTTCACTGCGCCTATCGGCTTGATGCCGAGCGCCAGCACAGCTTCGGTTCCTTCATTCGTAAGAACCACGATGCGCTTTGGTGTTCCCTTGATTGTCGTCTCGCCCATGGCATGCTTGACTGTATATGATGTTGTGTCCGCCGCTGGAGCCTTGTCTTCCGCCGCCTTCGACTCGGAGCCGGACTGGCCACCGCATGCGGTAAGCACGAGAATCACTGCGCATAGTAGGGCAAACATTCTGGTTAACTGAGATGTACGGTTTAATGCACGCATGTTGATAAATCCCCCTAAAACTTTAATTGATAATGATTATCATAGGGGATGGTTAGGAGGGTGTCAACAATTAATTGAAAATGATTCTCAAAACAATTGACAGCGATGACTTGGTCTCCTACAATTTAACTTGGATTATAGCAATTAGGGTCTCGAATAAGCATAGGCAGACGGAGTCGATCATAATGAATAGAGGAATTTTAGCCAAACCTTATAAGATTACAGGACTGTTCATCTTAGTGGGACTCGTTGCCGTGGCGATGATCTGCAGTGTGTTGTTCGGTGTGACGCAAATATCATTTCACACGGTTATTGAATCTTATACGGCATTTAACGGCTCGAATGAGCATTTAATTATTCAGCATACGCGTGTGCCCCGGGCGCTCATCGCGGCTTCGGTCGGTGCAGCACTCGCGGTTGCAGGTGCTTATATGCAAGGTCTGACACGGAACCCCTTGGCTTCGCCAAGCATACTTGGGGTTAATTCCGGTGCGGCCTTTTTTATTGTTGCGACGTACGCGCTCTTCTCGGACATCTCGCTAAATGTGCTGACTTGGGTGGCATTCTTGGGCGCTGCGGTTGCAGTTGTCATCGTCTATATTCTCGGTTCACTCGGCAGGGATGGCATGACGCCGATTAAGATTACGCTCGCAGGCTCAGCAATGACAGCCTTCTTCGCCTCTTTAACGCAAGGGATTCAATTAACGAGCGGCAAGGCATTCGAGCAGACGTTGTACTGGTTGGTAGGTTCGGTCGCGGACCGCGAGCTGAATATGCTGACGGCCGTATTTCCTTATATGGCGATAGGCCTAATATTGGCGTTGTTCATGGCGGGCCAGATGAATGTGCTCAGCATGGGGGAAGATGTCGCGATTGGTCTCGGCCAACGTACGGCGGTAATTAAGATCATGGCGGTGATCATTATTCTACTTCTGGCAGGGGGGTCTGTTGCGGTTGCGGGACCGATTGCCTTCGTGGGGATTATTATTCCGCATATTTCTCGTTATTTCGTGGGAACCGATTATAAATGGGTGATTCCATACAGTATTTTGCTTGGCGCACTCCTTCTATTGACGGCGGACATTGGCTCCAGATTCATTGTGATGCCGAAGGAAGTGCCGGTCGGTGTGATGACAGCGATCGTCGGCGTTCCTTTCTTCGTGTACATTGCGCGCAGAGGAGTGGATGCGAAATGAAGAAGTTCATCACGGTTCGAGGTCCGTTCTATTCTTTTCTCATGAGCCGCAAAGTCTTAATGGTAAGTATGCTGTTGTTCTTCGTGATGCTGGCCGTCATTGTCTTAAGCGTTGGGATGGGGAGTGTGCGGATCAGTGTTATGGATACGATCTCGGCCCTTTTCGGGCATGCGAAGGATAGCTCGCATCAGGTCATTATCTTCAGTCTGCGCCTACCGCGAATCGTTGTGGCGATGCTCGTCGGTGCTGCGCTCGCGGTATCTGGGGCGATTCTGCAAGGGATGATTCGCAACCCGCTCGCATCACCCGATATTATCGGGATTTCGGGCGGAGCAACGCTCGGCGCGGTCATCTATTTCTATTTCTTCGCAGAGACGACAAGTATTCATATGCTGCCGATTGGCGCAGTCATCGGTGCGTTCGTCTCTACATTCGCTATCTATTTGATGGCTTGGAAAAAAGGGGTATCCCCCTTGAAGCTCGTGCTGATCGGAATCGGGATGAATGCGGCTTTTACCTCGATTACGTACATGCTCTTGATCTCGGCGCCGTTCGTGCTGGCACAGAAGTCGCTGACGTTCATGACAGGTAGTATCTACGGTACCTCATGGCAGAATGATGTGCTGCCGCTGCTGCCTTGGGTTCTGATCTTGATGCCGGCTGCGATGCTGTATGCACGTCATGTGAACGTACAGGAGCTCGGCGATGATGTCGCCTCAGGTGTGGGCAGCTCGGTTCAGAAGCATCGACTGGTGCTGTTGATTATCGCCGTTGGCCTTGCAGGCGCTGCCGTCGCGATTGGCGGGGCGATTGCTTTCATCGGTCTCATGGCACCGCATATTGCGCGCCGGTTGGTCGGTCCCGCCTTCGGTGGGGTGCTCCCCGTCTCGGCCTTGATCGGCGCATTGCTGCTGCTCCTTGCCGACTTTATCGGCAGAACGATGTTCACGCCGCTCGATATTCCGGCAGGCGTATTCACCGCGATCATTGGTGCGCCGTTCTTTGTCTACTTGCTCTATCGTCATCGTAAATCATAAATGTGTACATCGAGGGGGTTCGACCTATGATCGCCATGGAAACGAAGGATTTGAGTCTTGCGTATGGTGATGCGCTCATATTTAATGAATTGAATTTTGCCATTCCAAAAGGCGAGATTACGGTCTTCGTCGGCAGCAACGGCTGCGGGAAGTCCACGCTGCTGCGCTCCCTCGCACGCTTGATCAAGCCGAAGGACGGGAAGGTCTTGCTGGATGGCAGTGAAATTGCCAAGCTATCGACGAAGGAAGTCGCTAGGCGTCTAGCGATTCTGCCTCAAGGACCGATTGCCCCGGAAGGGCTGACTGTGCTGCAGCTGATTAAGCAGGGGCGCTACCCGTATCAATCCTGGCTTCGGCAATGGTCGCAAGAAGATGAGGACATGGTGAAGCAGGCGCTTGAAGCGACGGGTATGACGCCATTCGCAGAGCGGACGGTCGATTCCTTGTCGGGGGGACAGCGGCAGAGAGCCTGGATTGCGCTAACCTTGGCGCAGGGGACGGATACCATCTTGCTGGATGAGCCAACGACCTATCTGGATTTGACACATCAGATTGACGTCCTGGATTTGCTATACGAATTGAATGAACGTGAGAATCGCACCATCATTATGGTGCTGCATGACATTAACCTCGCCTGTCGATATGCGCACCATATGGTTGCAATCAAAGACAACCGGATCTGGGCGGCAGGCAAGCCGGAGGAGATCGTGAATGCCGAGCTTATGTCCTCGGTATTCGGCATGGAATGCGTGATCTCGCAGGATCCGTTGTTCGGCACACCGATGGTCATCCCGCACGGGAGAGGGCGCAAGCCTTTTGAAGAATAGTTGGAAAATAGAAGTATCGACGACCCTCCACGGCTTACGGGCTGCGGGGCGGTCGTCTTTTTGTATGGTAAAGAGACGATAAAGTGATTGTAGAATCATCAGTGGAATAATATACTAATTGTGGAAATTGGCGTTCATGTTATTAATCTTCTGATGAGGTGATCTCCGTCTTGCGGAAAACAAAGACGTTTCTTGTGTTCTTATGTGCCATTTTGATTGTTCTTTATACGGTGATTCAATACGGATTTTTTGATGCCAAGCTTGCTGGATTGGTGCAGTTTAAGCTTCAAAGTCCAGATTTTCATGTTACGCCATGGGTCTATTTTTTGTATGCTCACATTGTGACGGGGGCGCTTGCGCTGCTCATCGGCCCATTCCAAATCTTTCGCAAGCAGCGGCATGCGAAGTCTCGCGATATGCACCGCTGTCTCGGGATGGTCTATGTCATTTCGATTTTTATTAGCGGCATCGTCAATATTTATCTATCGTTATATGCTACTGCGGGATGGATCGCGCAGACCGGGTTTATCGCCTTAGATCTTGCATGGATGTTCACGACCTATATGGCCGTTGCCAAGATTATGCGGCAAGACCTTCCCACACATCGGAACTGGATGCTCCGCAGTTATGCCTTGACGTTCGCTGCGGTTACGCTGCGGGTGTATCTAGGACCCCTGAGTCTCGCCTTGGGGGATTTTGAGCTCGCCTATAGATTTACGGCTTGGCTGTGCTGGGTACCGAACTTAGTCATTATCGAGATGGTCATTCGATCTCGCTCGGTTAAGGAACCAACAAGATTCGCCCGCTAATCTTCCGTTGCTCGAACGCCTCATGAGCCAGAGCTGCATCCGCGAGCGGGTAGATGCGGTCAATTTTGACGGATACCTGGCCCTCCTGAACCCATTGGACGAAATGCTCTGCATAGGTCTGCCATGAATCTCTGAAGTATAAGAGGGAGAAGCGATTAATATAGAGCGAACCCTTCTCCTGCAGGGTCATGAGATCGAAGGGCGGAACGAATCCGCTAGCTTGCCCGAAAAGCTCCAAATATCCGCGCGGGGCAAGGCTGTCGAGGCTGCCTTCGAACGTATCCTTACCTACGCCGTCATAGACGACATTGACGCCTCGGCCATTCGTGATGCGCCGTGCTTCCTTCGCAAAATCCGCCTGCGTGGAAATGATGATCTCATCTGCCCCTGCCTCTCTGGCGGCGTTCGCTTTCTCTTCGGTCGATACCACAGCAATGACATGACCTCCACGAATTTTGGCCATCTGCACGAGGAAGAGTCCTACACCGCCTGCGGCAGCATGCACAAGGCACCAATCGCCTGGCTTAATCGGATATGCCTCATGCGTCAGGGCATAAGCCATGAAGCCTTGCACCAGCCCGGCTGCCGCTTGCTCAAGTGTTAGCTCTCCCGGGACAGGAATAAGGTAATTGGCGGGCGCTACGACATGTGTCGCGTATGTTCCGCCTCCACCCCCGCAAATGACACGATCCCCAATCTTCATAGGAGTGTCTCCCGATCCGAGCGCTTCTACAATCCCTATACATTGACTGCCGATGGTTGCAGGGAGTTCGTATTTCAGACCACCTTCTTTTTTGTAAAAAGCTTGCTGCACGAGGTCGCCCCGCCGATGCTGTATATCGAGGAAATTCACGCTTGCTGTTTGCACGCGGATGAGGGCTTCGCCTGGTGCAGGCATGGGTATCGGCAATTCCTCGAATTGCATCACTTCAGGACCACCGTAGGCATGGATACGAATCGCTTGCATGTTCATTGAAATACACTCCTTTGATATATTTATTTTGTTTCATAGATACAAATTATTGTTTCTTGGAAAATATATTATTATGCGTATGCTGTGTTGTCAATATTGTTTCGGAGAAACTTTAAAATAAAGTGCGTTCTTGATATACTGTGCGTAAGTCTATTTTGTTAAGGAGATTATCGTATGACGCAACCATCAGACTCGAATTGGAGCACAATCGAAGCAACCCATAAAGCACAATTAGTTCAGGAATTAATGGAGACGACGACCAAGCTGCAGGCCAAATTCCAAGCGGAGGATGATGAAGAAAAGCAGTGGCTGGTTGCGAATAGCAGTAACCCGGAGGTTCTAAGCTTCTTGCAGGAGTCGACGGTGATGATGCTGCATGTGATTGATGCCATCGGACGGCTGGAGCCGGTGAATGGCATCACGATCTCCAAGCAGTTCGGTATTCCGAAAGGCAGTGTCTCGAAGATCACACGGCGATTGGTGGAGAAGGAGATCATTCGTACCGAATATCTTCCCGGAAACAAAAAAGAGGTGCTATTCTGCACAACACCACTCGGCAAGGAGATCTTCGACCTGCATCAAGCGCTACATCGTCAGATCGACCGGGGCGTGCATCGATTCCTCCAGCGGTACAACGAAGACGAGCTAAAGTTCATCACGCAATGTCTGCAAGATACGCTCGAAGCCTCGTGGATCCATGACGATTCGCAAGGGGAATGGTCTCTGCCTGATCCTACACCCGTCCAGCCGCCAGCGCAGCCGATCTTGCAGGATGCCGAAGATCGGGACGAAATCATGAAGATGTTGAAACCGCTGAAGGGCCCTGAGTTGAAGAAGGCAAAGGCCATTCTGAAGGATGTCTTTTTTACGTCGTTTGATGAATAAAGTAGTAGTCGCACCCGAACAGAGGGAAGAGGAGCGTGTGGTTGCTTGAACAAGACAGACCGATTATTGGCCATCGTATTGGAATTGCAGCGCACTGCGGTGTTACGCGCGGAGGATCTGGCGGCAATTTTCGAGACGAGTGTTCGGACTATTTATCGTGATATTCAAGCGTTAAGCGAGGCGGGTGTACCCGTGGTAGGAGAGCCGGGGGTAGGATACTCCTTGATGGAAGGGTACTTCTTGCCGCCGGTTAGTTTCACAGCGGAGGAAGCGGTCACTTTGCTGATTGGGACGGATTTCATCGAGCAGCGATTCGATCAGGATTATGGTCTGAAGGCACGCTCTTCACGCGGGAAAATCGAAGCGATTCTGCCGGAACCCGTTCGGATGGAAGCAGCTCGGGCGCGTAAGACGATACGGCTGCTGACAACGGATGACGAGAGATATCGTGGTCCGGAGAAAACTTATGTAGAGATGATTCGCCAAGCCATTCTACTCGGCCGCAAAGTGAAATTCGGCTACGCCAAACGATTGCCAGGAGAGGACGGGAATCGCCACAGCGTGCGGGTGGCGGCACCTTATGGACTGGTGTTCACTAGAGGCTCGTGGGTTCTTGTGGCGAGCTGCGAGCTGCGGCAGGATATTCGTCATTTTCGGTTATCGCGGATGAACGAACTGACGATGCTAGAGGATACTTTCCAGCCGCCGTCGGACTTCAACCTTCAGGATTATGCACCTCCAGATGACCGTAATATCGTCGTGCGAGTTCAGGTACATGCGGCGATCGCGGATAAAGTGAAGGAGTCCCCGAACTATTACAACGAAGCCATCGAGGAGCAGGAAGGTGGGGGTCTGCATATGACCTTCCGTGTCCGACAGCCTGAGGAGATGCTCCAATGGGTGCTTGGGTGGGGCGCGGGCGTCGTTGTGCTTGAGCCGGATTCACTCTGTACACGGGTTCGTGAAGAAATTCATCACATGCTCGAACACTACTGACATAATGGTGTCAGTAGTGCTGTGATATCGTGGAATCAAATGACAATAAAGGAGCTGTTCGTAAGAATGAATACACGCGAATCTTTACAGAAATTTGAGGAAACGGCGAATCACTATATTCATGTGTTAGACCAATTCAGTATGGAGCAATTGACTCGTCAGCCCAGTGAAAGTGAATGGTCGCTGGGGCAAATGATGCAGCATCTCATCAACTCGGCAATCTATATGCATTTACGGAATGTAGAGCTGTGCATGACAGCGAATGAGACCGGGGCTGAGCTAGCTGCGGAGAAATCCGAAGCTGGCGTAGCGTTATTTGAACAGGGGAGCTTCCCGCCAGTGCGTATCCAAGTACCGCCATCCCCGCAATATACCCCTATGCAACCGGCCAGCAAGGAGCAGCTCGTGCAAGGGTTGAAGACGGTGATTCAGCGGATGCGAGAAGTAGAGTCGACACTCGCTCATGCGTCTCAGTCCAATAAAGTCGCTCATCCACGATTCGGTGCGATGAACGCGACAGAATGGTATTTGCTCATTGAGATGCACTACCGTCATCATTTGCTGCAGCTCGGCCGGTTGAAGGAATTTCTATACGCATGAACATGGGGAACGAAGGGGTGGGAACGATGGCAACCGACGCGCTAAGCGAGCCATGCCGATACTGGATTGGTGTCGTATCTGCAACACATGTGAAGCGCGGCGTGGCGGGTGGGTTCGCACAACTCTGTCACGGTAAGTCAGCGCCTTTGCGAAGAATGCGTCAGAATGACTGGTTGATCTACTATTCTCCACGAACGGAAATGGCCCAAGGGGAGGCGCTCCAAGCATTCACAGCCATTGGGCAGGTTGCAGATGACAGCGTCTACGAATTTCAAATGTCCGAATCCTTTGTGCCATTTCGCCGGAATATTCACTATCGTCCGAGTCGGGAAGTGAAGATCGCCGATTTATTGGACCAGCTTAGCTTTACGCGTGGGAATCGCAATTGGGGATATTCCTTCCGGTTCGGTCATTTCGAGATCGGAGGGGAAGATTTCCAGATCATTGCCAGAGCAATGCTGGAAGATGCGGGTTTGTCTATATGAGAAGTCTATGTTATCATTCAACCCTATAAGGTACCCCTAACAACGAAGAATAGAGGTAATCATTCGATGTCTAATTTGCCCAACTGCCCCAAATGTCAATCTGAGTATACGTACGAAGATGGCAATCTATTGGTCTGCCCGGAATGTGCACACGAGTGGACGCTAGAAGCGGAAGCTGCGAACAGCGAAGATACGAAAGTCTACAAAGATGCCAATGGCAATATCCTAAGCGACGGTGACACCGTTAGTGTCATCAAGGATTTGAAGGTCAAAGGCAGCTCTTCCGTCATCAAAATCGGTACACGAGTCAAAAATATCCGTCTCGTCGACGGCGATCATGATATTGATTGCAAAATTGACGGTTTCGGTGCGATGAAATTAAAGTCGGAGTTCGTGAAAAAAATATAATATCTGCACGAAAAGGGCATTCCTCTCGCAGGAGTGCCCTTTGTTGTTCATTTGAAATGCAGCGATAGCGACAGATCAATAAAATACTTTGGTATGAAGCACCTGCATGGCTTGTTGAATATCCTTCCATTCCTCTTCGGATGCACCTTTCATGCGCTCTAGAAAACGCCCTCCAATACGCGCGAAAGCGGCATTCATCATCGCCTGTCCTTCCTCGGAAAGGCGAATCATTTGTTTTCGTCGATCATCCACCGCATCGAACTTCTCGCATAGATTTTTCTCGCATAATTTACGGATTTCACGGCTCGTATTCGGCATAGAGATATGCTTACAATCGCTGATCTGGCTTAGGGTGACGGGTTGGCTAACGGCCAAGTATTCTAGAATGCCGTACTGAAGTGGTGTTATGTCATCAGGTTTAATATCCTTCGTAAATGTATGGGTTACTTCATGAACAGCCGTCGTGAAGGCCACGATCTGTTGAAAAAATGCTTCTTTATCCACCATAGCTCACCTCTCCTTCCACGATAACAAATTCATTATCTATAAACAATTATCATTTGACAACTAAATAATGACATGATAGCATCTAGTTATCAAATGATAACTAATGAGGTGGGACCATGAAAGTACTGGTAATCTATACGCATCCGAATCACGAGAGTTTAAGTTATGCGTTTTTGGAGCAAGTGATCCAAGGCAGCAGCGAGAACGCGAATATCGGCGAGGTTCAGACGCTTGATCTATATGAAGAGGGGTTCAATCCCGTCTTAGTCTTCAATAAGGAGAAGCGCAGACGGGATATGCATATCGATCCGAAGCTCGCGAAATATCGAGATCAGATCCAATGGGCTGATAAAATCGTGTTCGTCTATCCGATCTGGTGGGGACGTCCTCCGGCGATGCTTCTCGGCTATATTGATCAAATGTTCTCATCGAACTTTGCGTATCGGGACACCGGCGGCATGTTGCCCGAAGGGTTGCTGAAAGGGAAGTCGGCGGTGTGTATTTCTGTGATGAAGGGCCCGCCGCTCTATCCGCTATACTGGCTGAATAACTCGCATAAAATATTAATGCGCAAAGCGCTGCTGCATTATGTCGGGATCAAGCCTGTGAAGTTTTTCGAGTTCGGGAATATGGAGAGCCCGAAGGGGCGGCATGCGGAGAAATTAGATAAGGTTTATCGGTATTTTAAAGCGGTCGCGAGGTAAGCCATTGATCTTCATGGATTCATTCGATAATCTGTGATAAGATTTACACTTATGATGTGTGTTCAAAAGTCGGCATTTCAGCACCTGAAAGTTTTCAAAGAAAACTTACATCGTAAGCGTAAGCTTAGGTTGAGAATGACTTCGTGATGTATTAACCTTTATCGAAGCAAATCCTCGATGAGCGACCGCGATCGTAATGTAGGTTTAGACGCCAATCAGAAAGAACGTCACTTTCTGATGTGGACAAACGATGACTTTTTGAACAACCTCTTATATTGAATGAGGAAGTGAACGTAGTTGATCAACATTACCATTCCAACACCGGATGTTACAATTTTGAAGCAAGAGAACCCGCAGCTAAGCCATATTTATGGATTTACGGATTTCCATTTGATCTCGAGAGAGGTGGGGGGAATCTTCATGTTCTACAATGCGAAGGATGAATTGTTGTTCGTCGGGAAAGCAAGAAAGCTTAGACCACGGATCAAGAAGCACTTCGAAGACACGGTATCCCCGATCAAAGAACACCGCGAGGAAGTAACGAAGATCGAGGTATGTGTGGTAGAAGATGCGGTTCATCGCGAAATCTACGAAACATATATTATTAATGCGTTGCAAGCCAAGTACAATGTAGACAAAGTTTTCTACAAGTAGAAAAGCTGTCCATTCCAAATCCTCTCCTCGGAATAAGATAGAGTGTATCGATTTCGAAGATGAGGATCGGTGATGGCGATGGCTAAAAAGCAATCTGAAGGAAATAAAAGGGACATTCACTGTCATCAATCGATGATGTGTGAATGTCCCTTATTTTATTGTGCACAATCGTTATAGATGAATGAGGATTGGTTAGTTGGCCTCCATACGGGCAATTTCCTTGTGTACGATCGGCACAACCTTGGTGCCGAGGAACTCAATGGTGCGAAGGGTTTCCCGGTGCGGCAATGAGCCGACATCGACATGTAGGAAGAACCGATCCAGACCAAGATTCTTGCGTAATAGGACGATTTTCTCTGCGACATATTCGGGATCGCCGACATAGAGCGCACCTCGAAGGCTGCGTGCACCGTCGAAGGATTCACGCGTATACGGCGGCCACCCGCGTTCACGTCCGATTTTGTTCATGGCCGCATGCGTGGAAGGATAATACATCTCCGCAGCTTGCTCGTTCGTATCACTAATAAAGCCGTGCGAATGCGATGCGATCTGCAGCTTGGATGGATCGTGACCGGCCCGCGCTGCAGCTTCCTTATAGAGCGAGACTAATGGAGCAAACCGCTCCGGCATGCCGCCGATAATCGCGAAGGTAATCGGGAGTCCGAGTGTTCCTGCGCGAACTGCGGATTCTGGTGTGCCGCCGCTGGCAATCCACACAGGCAGTGGTTCTTGCACAGCTCTTGGATAGATGCCGAGATTATCGAACGCTGGACGATGACCGCCGCGCCATGATACCTTTTCCGATGCACGAACGGCTAATAGTAACTCGAGATGTTCTTCGAATAACTCATCATAATCCTCCAGACTATAGCCGAAGAGCGGGAACGATTCAATAAATGAGCCACGACCCGCCATAATCTCAGCTCGACCGTTCGAGAGTCCGTCGAGTGTAGCGAAGTCTTGATATACGCGAACCGGGTCCGCTGAAGATAGTACGGTAACGGCACTGGAGAGCCGGATATGCTTAGTCGTGGAAGCGGCTGCTGCAAGAATCACAGCCGGTGAAGAAGCAGCGTAATTCGCGCGATGATGCTCGCCGATGCCATAGACGTCGAGACCGACTTGATCGGCGAGGACGATTTCTTCGACCGCACGGCGCATCCGTTCTGCATGGCTAATTGCTTCGCCGGTCACTGGATCTGGACTTGCATCTAGAAAGGTGCTGATACCAAGTTCCATTCGTTTTGTTGGTTGGGTCATGTTCTCTGCCTCCCTTAATTACGAATATTATACTATAATTTTTATTGTCACTCAAGTAAAGTTAGTTAAAAACAAAAATAAAAGTGAATGACAACAGCCCCTTCAACCCTAAAGGTTGAAGGGGCTGTTCCATATCCATTAACGAGGTCTTTTCGTGAAGATCTGGAACGTGACGCCGAATTTATCCGTTACCACACCATATGCAGGGCTAAAATAGATTTCTTGCAGCGGCATCTCGACTTTGCCTCCTTGTTGCAACGCTTCAAAAAATTGCTGCGATGTGGACGCATCGCTCGTCGAGAGGCAGATGCCTACATGGTTTCCAGTCACAAGTGAATCGCCTGGGATACTATCGGATACGAAGAATACCGCCTCATCGATGCTTAATACCGAATGTGCGATACGCGCCTTGGCATCAGCAGGAAGCGTACCTTCCGGTGCATCTCCAAAGGGTTGCTGGAAGAGAACCTTTGCTCCTAAAGCTTGCTCATAGAATTGAATCGCTTCCTTGGCAGTTCCGTCCAGTAGTATAAATGGGTTTACTTGTGTAGACATGTTCAACAACTCCTTCAATATTGGTAATCGATCGATCCAGCTCTGCTGCCTTGCTGCTGGACTTTGATCTTATTGTAGATCATAATGGTGACAACTATTGTCATGGTTAATTCCAACACAATAAAATTTTCTAATAAAATGGGGGCAGATCATGCCAAAATCCAAACGACTGATGGAAATGATGATGGTCGTCAATCAGAAGCGGAAATTTACGGTGAAGGAACTTGCCCAGGAATTCGGCATATCGCAGCGGACGGTTCTTCGGGATTTGCAGGAATTAAGCGAACTTGGTGTACCCTTGTACTCGGAGGTGGGGCCGCATGGCGGATATCGCGTGTTGAAGGAGAGAATCTTGCCGCCGATTGCTTTTACGGAGGAAGAGGCGATTGCCATCTTTTTCGCGACGCATGCTTTGCGCCACTATACCTCGCTGCCCTTCGAGACGGAGTCTTCTTCTGCCTTGGGTAAATTCTATTACTACATGCCAGAAGACGTACGGGCGCGGATTGACCAGATGAAATCTCGAGTCGATATTGTCACGCCGATGCGGGATGCGGGATCGCTATTTCTAGCACAGCTACTGGATGCGGCCGTCCATCAGAAGGTGCTCAGCATCGATTATGAGTCCCGTGGCGGCAGATCGGAGCGCGAGGTGCAGCCGATCGGCATTTATACCAAAAACGGCTTCTGGTATTGTTCAGCGTACACATTCTCGTATCAATCGATACGTGTGTATCGTTGCGATCGGATGCATGCTGTCAGTCCTTCAATAACGGAGCCTCTCCCCGCCATCCGCTCGCTTAATTTGGATACGATGGATTTGAATTGTTCACCTAGCTTAGAAGAACCGAAGATAGAACTGGTTGTGGAACTCAGTAAAGAAGGCGTGGAGCTGTGTGAGGCCGAAATCTGGTCAGCGCCTTATGTTCGTAAGCGTGAGGATGGATCGGGTTCGATGGAAGGCGAGGTACCGCGCAGTGAGATTCCATACTTAGCGAAGTTCTTCATTGGGCTTGGCCAAGATGCCAGAGTGCAGCGTCCGCAGGAGCTCGTAGATCGTATTCGGCAGATGCTTAGCGCACTGGTGGATCAGTATGGCGGGGGATGAAAATATATTTTAGTGATAAAGGAGAAATGCATTGGATGAAACAAGAGGCCCCATCCCTTGAGGGTGTTCAACAAGTTGTATCGGAATGTCTTCGTTCCTCCCATTTCACGGTTGAAAGAGTACTCAGTGGCGTATCAACCTATGTTTATCGTGTTCATTCGTCTGGTAAAGTGCTATATCTTCGCGTTCTACCGGAGAGAGAGTTGAGCTTTGGCGTAGAAGTGCATTTGCACCAGTTGCTGAGACGAAGAGACGTGCAAGTTCCTGAAGTGATCCACTTTGAGCATCACAATGAAATACTGGGCATGTCCATCATGTTGGTCACAGAGATTCCGGGTATAGACGCAAGTAGTTGCGCATCCTTCGATAGGTATAAGAATCTCCTTAAGGAGGCAGGGCATCAGATCGCTCGAATTCATCAAGTAGACGTCGACGGATTCGGTTGGATTGTGAGAGGCGATGCTTCTCTTGAAATGACTTTACGGGCTGAGAAAAGTAACCTTTATGATGTCATTCATGCATTTTTGGACGAAGATTTATCAATATTAGCAGGTCATGTAATTAGTCTGGAGGAAGCTTCTCGGATCAGGAGGATATTGGGTGATGGTACCGATCTTATGACGCGGCATTCTTCGAAATTAATCCATGGGGATTTTGATGACTCCCATATTTTTCAGCAGGATGGCCGGTTTACAGGCATTATTGATTTTGGAGAAATACAAGGGGGCAGCCCATTGTATGATCTGGGACATTTCAAGTTACATGACGGCCAACGTTATCAAGGATTTGATGCTTTGGCGGCGGGGTATCACGAAGTACGGATGCTTACGAACGATGATCATTCGGAAATTGACCTCTGGGCTTTATGGATTGGGATTCGAAGGCTTGGCATGATGTATAAAAGGCCTTGGGGCGGCTATCACGAGCACTTAAGCCGTACAGTGAAGCAACTACTAGCGCAAATGTAACCTATGAAATAATATATTTTTTGACGTATAATTTCCATTAATTTCATGGTAAGTTAGAGATGACCTCATAGATTTACATCACACATTTTGATGTCTATAGGAGGCAGCGAACCATGGAAAAATTGATCTTGAGCTTAACGTATTTCTCAGCATTGGGTGCTGGGCTGATGGCAGGTTTGTTTTTTGCATTCTCGACCTTTGTGATGACGGCGCTAGAACGGATACCGAAGTCACACGGCATTAGCGCGATGCAATCCATCAACCTGACCATTCTGAATCCCTTGTTCGGGCTTGTATTTGGCGGTACGGCCTTGGCGTGTATTTTCCTCGCGATTACATCCTTTTTCCGACTAGGTACCGTCAGTGCCAATCTAATTCTGGCAGCTAGTCTACTCTATTTGATTGGTGTCATATTGATAACGATGGTATTTAATGTACCTCTCAATGATGCACTCGCTGCTGTGGATCCGAATAGTGCCTCTGGTGCTGATGTATGGCGTACCTACTTAGACCGCTGGGTGCCATGGAATCATGTGCGTACGATCGCATCGCTTGGATCCCTTATTTTGTTTATCATCGCGCTTCGTTGGAAGTCCTAATTATATTTTTTCTAAAAATTTATCGCGAACCTGTCGATTTCGGAAGTTTCCGTTCGTCGTCCTAGTAAATGCAACGTTAATCTCTATCGAAAAGGAGACATTTCCATGTTAACAGCAACTTCAAAGGACGGAACTAAAATCGCGTATGACAAAGCAGGTCGCGGACCATCACTCATCCTGGTAGCGGGAGCGTTTAGCTATCGTAAATTTCCGGGACAGGTACAATTGGCGAAGCTGTTATCTGAGCAATTCACAGTATATAACTATGATCGTCGAGGTCGCGGCGATAGCGGTGATTCATCCTCATACGATATCGCACGCGAGATTGAAGATCTCCAAGCCATGATCGATGAAGCTGGCGGCTCGGCTTATGTGTGGGGATTGTCATCCGGAGCGGTCCTTGCGCTGCAGGCGGCAGCGAGCGGGGCGAAGATTACGAAGCTGGCTCTGCATGAACCGCCATTCGTCGTGGATGCGGCAGGCCATAAGCCGCCGAGTGATTTCGCCAAGCACGTGACGGAGCTAATTGCTGCGAATCGCCGAGCGGACGCGATCAAATATTTTATGACGCAGGGCATGGGCGCGCCTTCATTTGTGGTCGGTATGATGCGGCTGATGCCGGGGGTATGGTCGAAGCTGATGGACGTGGCGCCCACGCTCCCTTATGACGCGGCTCTGCTTAACGGATATATGGACGGCAAGCCGCTGCCTGATGACCTGTGGACCGCCGCTGCGATGCCAACCGTCATCCTCGAGGGCACAGAGAGTCCGATTCAGCTGCGACACGGTGCACAGGCACTGGCGGGTGTGCTGCCTAATGCGCAGCTGCGGAGCAAGAAAGGTCTCGGCCATACCAAAAAGCTTAATGCGCCAATGATTGCCTCCG
The DNA here is from genome assembly GCF_042676425.1 of Paenibacillus sp. GCM10027629. NCBI lineage: Bacteria > Bacillati > Bacillota > Bacilli > Caryophanales > Paenibacillaceae > Paenibacillus > Paenibacillus sp. GCM10027629. The sequence goes on from NZ_JBHTGZ010000005.1 coordinate 42,446, forward strand.
AGCTAACAGCATTCTTTTGAAAAAAATAATATTGATGTCGATTGGGTCCAATCGCATTCGTCGTATAGTATAGAAGCGGATTTCGTAAGAAACGGAGCTTCAACACATTAGAGGAGGAAGATCGCATGAGATTTATGATGATTGTCAAAGCAACAACCGATTCGGAAGCAGGGGTAATGCCTAGTCAGGAGCTTATTGATGCGATGCAAAAATACAACGAGGAATTGGTGAAGGCCGGTGTGCTGCTCGCTGCGGATGGTCTCATGCCAAGCTCAAGCGGTATTCGCATTTCTTATCCAGAGCCTGGAGGCAAGCCAAAAGTGGTGGACGGTCCGTTCACCGAGGCGAAGGAAATGATCGCGGGATATACGCTGATCGAAGTGAAATCTCGAGAAGAAGCGATTGAATGGGCGATGCGTATGCCGGATCCTCATGGCTTTGGGCAGGGCGAGGTTGAGCTTAGACAAGTATTTGAAGTCGAAGATTTAATGACCGACCCTGACACGTTGGCCAAGGAAGCGCTGCTTCGCAAACAGCTTGAGGAGCAGAAGCAAGCGTGACAGTAGCGAATACACAGCGAACCATTGATGCCATATGGCGTATCGAATCTGCCAAGCTGATTGCGGGATTAACGCGAATGGTAAGGGACGTGGGTCTCGCAGAGGATTTAGCCCAGGATGCGCTGGTGATTGCTTTGGAACGGTGGCCGGAGATCGGTATCCCAGACAATCCGGGTGCCTGGCTAATGACGACGGCCAAGCGGCGCGCGATTGATCTGCTTCGCCGGAACAAGGTGCGTGACCAGAAATATGTAGAGCTGGCTCACAACATGGATTTGTATACCGAAGAAGACATAGATGCTGCACTAGACGGGGAGATCCATGATGATCTCCTCCGTCTGATCTTCATGACCTGCCATCCCGTGTTATCGCAGGACGCAAGAGTTGCCTTGACGCTGCGTTTACTGTGCGGGCTGACAACGGACGAAATCGCACGCTCGTTCCTTGCGGCTGAATCCACGATTGCTCAGCGTATTGTGCGCGCGAAGAGAACGCTGAATGCAGAGAAGGTTCCTTTTGAGGTACCCGTCGGGGACGAGCTCAAGGAACGTCTGGCCGCCGTGCTTGAAGTCATTTATCTGATGTTCAACGAAGGGTATTCAGCAACTTCCGGGGATCATTGGATCAGGCCGCTGCTCTGCCAGGAGGCGCTTCGACTGGGGCGCGTTCTTGCTGAGATTGCACCGCAGGAATCGGAGGTTCACGGGCTGGTTGCCTTAATGGAGATTCAATCATCCCGATTCAGAACTCGGGTGAATGCGGCAGGAGAACCTGTGCTTCTCATGGATCAGAACCGAGCGCAATGGGATCGACTATTGATTCGCCGTGGGTTGGCGGCACTCGAGCGCAGTCAGAAGGCTGGACGCCCACTCGGACCTTACGCGCTGCAGGCTGCGATTTCGGCTTGCCATGCTGAGGCGCCTACCGCAGCAGAGACGAATTGGATTCGGATTGCAGCCTTGTACGAAGCGCTGTCTCGGGTATCACCATCGCCGATTGTTGAACTAAACCGGGCAGTTGCTATTTCCATGGCGTTCGGTCCGGACTTCGGCCTGCAAATTGTGGATGGGCTAAGTGCTGAACCTTCCTTGAAGGGCTACCATCTGCTGCCAAGTGTGCGCGGCGATCTACTGGTGAAGCTGGGGCGGCTCGATGAAGCTCGTGTGGAATTTGAACGAGCAGCGTCCATGACTCGGAATGCAAAGGAGCAGGAATTGCTGCGAGGTCGAGCGGCAGAATGCGCATATGACACATCGAAATAATTTTTTTAGCCACCATGTCGATTACCTCGTTTCCCGTTCGTCGACTTCATAGAGGAAGAGATTCGGCAGCTTGCCGCTGACCTAGATCATCTTTCGATTAGGAGGGAAACGATAATGCGATTTATGTTGATAATCAAGACGACAGCGTACTCAGAGGCGGGTGTGAAGCACAGTCAGGCATATGATGAGGCGAGGATAGCTTATATGAAATCGTTGGCTAGAGCCGGTGTGCTCCTCGCGGACGAAGAACTTCAGCCGAGTGGCACCGGGCTTCGAATCGGGTATCCGGTACATGGCGGAGAGCCTGAAGTAACGGCGGGACCTTTTCCAGTAGATCAAGGGCTCATTGCGGGGTATACGCTAATTGATGTGTGTTCTGAAGAGGAAGCGATCGATTGGGCGCGCCGGATGCCGGTCCCTTATGGGCCTGTGGCATTTGAAATCGAGGTGCGCAAGCTCGAAGAGAATCGGCACACGCCAAGGAACCCCCGGATTCTGGCAATGGAAGATGATTTAGAAGACCAACGGAGCATGTTGAAAAAATATAATAAAGGGGCATATACAAGATGAATCAGGAAATCACCGACTTTATCGAAGCGTTAAAAGAACCATGGCAGGGAGAACTGTCCACGAATTTGCGTCAGATTGTGCATCAGGCGATACCGGAAGTGCAGGAGCGTATGCAGTATAAGAAGCCCCATTTTCTGAAAAATGGCAAATATGCCGCTGTGATCTCGACCTCCAAGGATGCGGTTAGCTTTACGATTTTTCATGCTACGGACCTGGAGCTTCCAGAGGGAATGTTCGATGGCCCGCCAGAAAGAAAGACCTTGAAGCTGCGCAAGGGGGATACGGTGGATTCCGGACAGCTCGTGTCATGGGTCAGCCAAGCATCGAGCGTACTTTGATTGCGAATATCAGGTTTAAGTTGTCAGGTAGGAGAAGGACTGTTCTTTGCAGCACACATGTGCTTGGGGCGGTTCTTTTTTGCGTCAAAGAGGCGAAAGACGAACGAATTCATGGGATAGAGAAGGCATAAGCATAAGAGTGAAAGCAATACAGTTTGTAGAAAAAGTTGGTGGAACATGCCGATCCGTCGCACGAACCGGACACCCCTCGTCTTTGTCCCAGGGATGTTCGGATCAATGAGCAGTACCATTATTCCAGGGACAGGGCATTGGAGTTTCGGCGTGGCGGGCGTATTCTACGAACCGTTCATTCAATTGCTGCAGGAAATGGGTTATCAATTACATGTTGATTTGTTCATCGCCTACTACGATTGGCGGCAGTGTATTCCCGATATCGTGGATACGTATCTTATGCCTGTCTTGAACAAAGCTAGACGTGTAACGGGGGCAGCTCGTGTCCATCTCATCTGCCACAGTATGGGAGGATTGGTCGCGAGAGGTTATGTTCAGAGCAGGCATTATCAGGACGATGTAGACCAGCTCATCCTGTTATGTACGCCCAATGCAGGATCGCCGTCCAATTATCGCTACTGGACCGGGGGGACACTAGAGCCCGATTGGGAGGCATCTGAGAATATCGTTACCATGGCCATGAACAGTTACTTGGATAATTTGAAGCATGACAACCCGGAGAATCCGCTCGAAGCCGTACATACGTTGTTTCCGAGCTTGCATGAACTCGTGCCTGCCAGGGATTATGGTGATTACCTCGTCGTTGGCTGTGACAATGCGATGCGGTTCGTTCCATATCGCACGATGCAGATACAGAATGCTTTCCTCGATCGATTGAATGCGGGTCGTGCAATTATGTACCATCGCGGAATCCGGGTGACATTAATCGCAGGGATTGGGACTCGTACCGTGCAATTTCTTCGCATGGTGCAAGGATCGATGAATAATGGGGAGCTTGATGGCGCCCCCGTCTGGCGTACGGTCAATAGTGATGCGGGTGACGGGAATGTCATGGTGAGCAGCGTATTTGTGCTGGAGGGCGACAAACATCTCGTTGAAGGCAATCATATGCAGGTGTTATTACGCAGTGAGTTCATTCTTCGCTCGAAGTTGATTTGAATAGAGATAGGTGAATTGAGCTCAAAGACACTAGATTGAGTATGAGGCGCTAGTGTCTTTGTTGTGTCTCGCGTGTCGTCGTTCGCGTTTTTGCGTTAAAATGAAAAGGATAGCAGGTAATGAAGGGAGCGGACAAGTATGACAGTGTTAGAAGTGGATATTATCGAAGCGGGTTACGAAGTCCACGAGCCGAAAATTCATGAAATTCAGTTCGAAGTGAAACCCGGCGAATTGGTAGGATTGATCGGGCCGAACGGCGCGGGCAAGAGTACGACGATGAAGAGCCTAATGGGCTTACTGAAGCATTGTAAAGGCGAGATCCGATTCACAGGTCCACAGCAGTCCTACGGTTATATTCCGGAGAAACCGATTATGTATGATGCGATGACGTTGTGGGAGCATTTAGAGCTGGCGGCAGCTGCCTATAACCTCCCTATGGACGTATTCGAACGGCGAGCGAATGAACTGCTGCGGCAATTCCGGCTTCAAGATGTAAAGCATCAGCTCCCAGCCAGTTTCTCCAAAGGCATGCAGCAGAAAATGATGCTCGTCATCGGTTTCTTAACCGAGCCGGATGTCTACATTGTGGACGAGCCCTTCGTCGGGCTGGATCCGAGAGCGACGAAGGATTTCCTCCGCATGCTGGATTTGGAGCGGGAACGCGGTGCGGGTGTGTTGATGTCGACTCATGTGCTTGATACGGCCGAGCGGATCTGCAGCTCCTTCGTCATGGTCGACCAGGGGAGAGTCGTTGCGAGCGGCACGCTTGCCGAGATTCAGGCTCAGAGCGGATTGCCTGATGGCACGCTGCTCGATTGTTTCGATGCTTTAACTTGAGTGAGAGAGAGTAGGGTGAACAGGCATGCGCATCAATGCGAAGCAACTAGCGACGAGACGGCTAAGAGAAGAAGCGGTCTATCAATATAAAGCGCTGCGGAGTGCAGTAGACTGGACCGTTATGCTGTACTTGATTATACCGGGCATTTTTTTCGCGATTATCGGATATCGTTCATTGTGGACGGATGCATTCCCCGTCTGGATTGAATATATGCCAGCATCTGTTGTGGCGGCGCTCTTATTCCTCTGTGCGAGAAGAGGAAATATCCGCGTGCTGGTGCAAGAAGCGGACGTCTTATTTCTTCGGCAAAAAGAAAACTGGGTACACACGCTAACTCGGGTTGGGTGTCTCTACAGTATGGCGCTGGATGCAATCATCAGTGTCTTGGCCTACGTGACGGTGCTGCCGATCGGGATCCGTTCCTTCGGATGGACGTGGACGGCGTGGACAGGACTTCTCCTGTTCCATCTAAGCTATTCAATTCTATGGTCCTTCATAAATAATCGCATCCAGATATCGTTCTCAGGCTGGCGGCGCTGGCTGATTAAATGGGGCGTGACCGCGGCTGGCGGCGCATTGTATGTGCTGCTTGCTCTTCGATGTAATCAGCTAACATGGCTGCTGTTTGGGTGTGCAGTGCTGGTGGCGGCGATCATCGTGGTGTTCATGCGGTCACGTATACAGCGCGTGAATGCTTTCGAACAGGACATCATCGTAGAGGGCAAGCAGCGGATGCGATTGACAGGCTTGCTGCTGCATAATACTTTGGAGAAGTCCCCATGGTTTCGGATGCGCAGACCGATGTTATTCCGCCATTCGAATCATGTATTCTCTTCCCGCAAGCCGCATATGGTGGTGGCCGAACTCGCGATCAAATCCGTATACCGTTCGAATTTGCAATTAAAGACGATGCTCCAGTTTCTAGGTGCAGGTCTTGTTGCTGTGTTACTGACCCCTGCGACGATCAAGATCATTGTGTACGTAGGGCTAATCTTGTTAATCTGGTATTGGATGCAGGGCGACTGGAATGATTTCGTGAAATCGGCGTATGTCAAAATGTTTCGTTGGCGGGAGGAGGACCTCCAGTCGGCTAAACCGATCGCGGTATACGGCATGATGCTGCCGCTCACCTTGGTACTCGGTCTGGTTACCGGCCTATTGATCCAAGGGGTGTGGGGCGGGATCTTCGCGCTTCCTGTAAGTGCGTTGTTCGGCTGGATCATCGTACATTCGATCGGTGCGATCGATATTCGCAAATAATGTTCAAATATAAGAATTTATAAGTTTCACTGATAAATTGTTCTTATATTTCCGAAGATACGCTTGTCGTCCAATAAGGACGACGAAGTCGGTTCTTCTTGTTTTGTATGAAATTGGGCAAGATAACACCCGTAACCACCTTCAATATGGAAAGAAGTGAGCCATTATGAAAATCGTACTTATTCGCCATGGGCAAAGCGTATGGAATGTAGAGAATCGATTTACAGGTTGGACGGATGTGGATCTATCCGAGAACGGTCTGAACGAAGCGCGTCAAGCCGGGCAAATCTTGAAGAAACATGGGTATGTATTCGATGAGGCGTATACGTCCGTGCTTAAGCGGGCGATCCGTACCTTATGGATTGTGCTTCATGAGATGGACTTGATGTGGATTCCTGTTCATAAGACATGGATGCTGAACGAGCGGCACTATGGCGCGCTGCAAGGGCTGAACAAAGCAGAGACGGCGAAGCAATACGGCGAGGAGCAGGTCATGCAGTGGCGAAGATCTGCGGAACTGCGACCCCCGGCGTTAGATAAGAATGATGAGCGATATGAAGCTTCGAATCCGAAATATAAGTCCTTGGCGGAGGTGGAATTCCCTCTAACGGAGAACTTGGAAGATACGGAGAGACGGGTGCTAAAATATTGGACGGAAGAAATTGCGCCCGCCATTCGCAAAGGGGAAAAGGTCATTATCTCGGCCCATGGCAACACACTCCGTGCGCTCGTGCAATATCTGGACAATATCCCTGCGAATGGGATTGTCGATCTTAATATTCCGACTGGCGTACCACTGGTGTATGAGCTCGATGAAGACCTGAAGCCGATCCGGCACTATTATCTCGATATGGATGGCGAAGTGGCGGAAGACGCAATTCCGAAGCATATATGATGGGATGAAGCCAAATCCGCAACTAGAAAGGGATACGGCTATCAAATGAAGAAGCCTCCGTTGTCCCTATGAAAGGGCCTGTGGAGGCTTCTTGTATTATCGTTTGAGCAATAAGTAGATAAAATACGGTGCACCGATCAAGGCGACCATAATCCCTGCGGGAATACCGTCAGGACCGACGATTTGGCGGCCGATGGTGTCTGCGACTAAGAGCAGCCATCCGCCGATCAGAATGGCGATCGGAATGAACAGTTGATTCCGAGGACCGACCAGCGCTTTGGCGATATGCGGTGCCATCAGTCCGATGAAGGCGATCCCACCTGTAACCGAGACAGCGGAAGCAGATAGAGCAACCGCAACTAACAGCAGAATGAGGCGCTCCTTGTTGATGGAGACACCGACACCGATAGTGACGGGCTCATTCATCACGAGCAGGTTCAAGCGATTGGCCCGATAGAGCGTAAATGGAATGAGGATGACCAGCCAAGGCAAGATCGCCCAGACGAACGGCCAATCCGTACCCCAGATGTTCCCGGCAAGCCATTTGGCGATAAAATCAACCTTGGTACGTTCAGCCGACGAGATCAGGACAATCATGATGCCGGATAGTGCCATGGAGAACCCAACCCCGGTTAACACGAGCTTAACCGGCTGAAGGCCCGTGTCCTTGTGATACGCGAACACATAGATCAGACCAGCCGTAATCAACGCCCCGATAAAGGCAACGATCGGTATTACATAGATAAAGGAGCCTGCATCAATCGGGAAGAACAAGAAGAAGACTGCAATCGCTACGCCAGCTCCTGAATTGATGCCGATGACACCAGGATCAGCCAGATCATTGCGCGTTATTCCTTGAAGAATCGAACCTGATAGCGCGAGAGCCATCCCGGCTAAGAGCGTAATCACGATCCGCGGCAGTCGAATCGAGAATAGGACGAATTCTTCTTTGAATGTGCCTTGCCCGAACAGTGTAGGGAGAAGTCGATCATACGACAATTTCGAATACCCCAGTCCCATACTAATCGTAACCGTAAGTATAATAAGTACGAGTAAAATAAGTAGAATAAGCCGTTGCTTGCGAATAAGTGCAGGTTGAATCATGAGAAGGACTTCCCTCCTTTACGAACGATAAACAGGAAGAAAGGTAAGCCAAGCATCGCCACAATGGCTGCAACAGGCGTCTCATAAGGCGCATTGATCGTACGTCCGAGCGTATCAGCGAACAACATGAATGCGGCTCCTGTAATCGCGGACATCGGAATCGTGTAGCGATAATCATTGCCGACAACCGCACGCACGATATGTGGAATCATTAATCCGATAAACGTCATATTGCCGACCAGTGCAACGGATGCGCCTGCGAGCAGAATGGTCGCGAAGATCAACAGTGCTTTTAACTTCTGGATCTTCTGTCCTAGCCCGACGGCGACCTCTTCGCTTAGGCTCAAGATCGTCAACTGCTTGGAGAGCGCCATGGCAATCAGAAGCCCGACGATAATGAAGGGCACAATGACTTGAAGCTGCTCCCATGTAGTTCCGATGATCCCACCTGCGGTCCACATGGATACGTCTTTTGAAATTTTGAAATAGATGCCGATTCCTTCCGCAATCGCATACAAGAAAGCAGAAATGGCTGTACCGGCAAGCACGATTCGAAGCGGAGAGAAGCCGCCCTTCTTGATCGTACCGATCCCGAACACGAGGACGGACCCCAGCGCAGCTCCAATAAAGCATGCAATCATAATATAGAAATAATTCGCACCCGGAATGAAGGCCATGGTCACGGCGAGCGCTGCATTAGCGCCAGCGGTTAACCCAAGCAGGCCTGGATCGGCCAACGGGTTACGCGTCATGCCTTGCATCATCGCGCCGGAGACGGCAAGCGCCGCTCCGACGAAGATGGCTGCAACTTCACGAGGTAAGCGAATTTCACGAATCAACGATATTTTATCTCCCGTAGCGTCTGCCGAGGTTAGCGCGAGCCACACATCCTTAAGGGATGTATCGGCTGCCCCAAATACCATCGCAACCGTGAACATCGCCACGAACAGGAGAATTCCTGCGATCAGTTTATAGACAAATGGGATGGGACGTCGATTCGTCATCGGCTTAGTTCCCTAGAAATTTATCAATAAAGAATTGAAGTTGGAATTCAAGCGTTAACGGGTCATTGAAGTAGAACGATTTGGCATCCGCTTCAAAGACACGATTGTTTTTCACAGCAGGAATGTTTTTGTACGTATCGGTATTTTGGAACGAATTGTCAGTATCTTTGGTTTTGCTGAATATGATATAGTCGCCAGCGAACTCAGGCAATACCTCGGCGGATAGTGCATAATAGCCGGGCTTCATAGCCAGTTCTTTCACTTTCTCAGGCATTTTCAATTTCATTTCCTGATAGAGGATCTCCGTACCGCGTGCCCAGTGGTCGCCGAAGACATAGAGCTGCTTATCGAAGTTCTCGATAACCGATACGGTGGCATTCTCACCGATTTTTGCTTTGATATCAGCGCCTGCCTTGGCTGCGCGTTGTTTGAAATCATCGACCCAGGCTTGTGCTTCTTTCTCTTTGTTCAGCAACTTGCCGATTTCGATATGCTGCGTTAAGTAGTCTAACTTGCCGTAAGTATAGGTCACGGTTGGCGCGATTTCTTTCAATTTGTCCACATTCTTTGTCGTATCTAAACCGATGATGAGATCCGGATCAAGTTCGATGATCTTCTCTAGGTTCTCATCCGATACTTCTTGGACGTCCTTCAATTGATCTTGGAACCGTGGGTTCATCTTCGACCAAGAATCGACGCCGACAAGCTTAACGCCAAGCGACATCACATTGCCTGCATACGACGATAGGACAATGACACGCTCAGGATGGCTAGGCACTTCGACAGGGCCCGTCTCGGATTGGTACGTAAATGTTGCGGGCTGCTCTGCCTTCGCAGGTTCTTTCGCTGTGGATTCATCCGCTGGCTTAGCTGCTTGGCTGCTGCAAGCGCTCATCAAGATGACGAGTACAGCAAGGACGGGGAGTAATAGTTTTTTCATGATCGGTTCTCCTTTAAGCTAGTTATCATAAATGATAATGATTATCAATGTCAGTACTTAAATAAGATATAGGGATTCTCGCCCAATGTCAACAATTTTTATCTATTTTTACGTATGGTTAAATGTGGGTGGCGAATAATATGTCAATTAGGTTTATGCATAATGCTGCTCGTCGTGGTTGTGAAGAAAGGAGTATCTAATGGAATTTGTCATTCCTTTATTAGGGCTTATCGGTGTGATCGTCGTGGCTACAGTGCTGAATAAGAAGTTCCCGCGCGTACCGCTTGCCTTATTTCAAATTTTACTCGGTGCGATGGTGTCGTGGTTGCCTTTCATCCCTCTCACCCTAGAGTTCGAACCTGAAGTATTCATGGTCTGTCTCATTGCTCCCTTATTATTCAGTGATGCACGCGTGACGTCGCGCAAAGAATTATGGGTCTATCGCAAGCCGATCTTATTCATGGCCTTGGGTTTGGTATTAATTACGGTCATAGGGCTTGGTTATGCCATACATATATTAATTCCGTCCATGCCGCTTGCGGCAGCATTTGCACTCGCTGCGGTATTATCTCCGACGGATGCGGTAGCTGTGAAGTCGATAACGCAGGGGCTTCCGCTGCCATCGAGCCTGATGCCTATTCTGGAGGGGGAGTCGCTGCTGAATGATGCGGCGGGCATTGTGAGCTTCAAGGTAGCACTGGCGGTTGTGTTATCAGGTGTCTTCTCCGTTCAAGCGGCGACGTTCAATTTTCTCATCGTCTCGATCGGGGGTATTCTAGCGGGACTGATCTGCGGGTTCTTATTCGTTAAGTTAAGGCTATCGCTTAGGCAGAATGGGTTCGAAGAGGTGAATTCGCTCGTCGCGATTCAATTTATAACGCCCTTCGTGATCTTCATTATTGCGGAGGAATTAGCGGTCTCCGGCATTCTAGCGGTGGTCGCTGCGGGGATCATCCATGGCATTGAGCGGGACAGGCTCCAACAGACGTCGACGAAGATCCAGATCACCTCGAGTACGACTTGGTCCGTCCTTAGTTATCTATTTAATGGGTTTGTATTCGTGCTGCTGGGTTTTCTTCTTCCGGAAGTCGTGCATGGATTGCTCACGAGCCAAGAAATATCGATCATGGTGGTTCTTGGCTTTACACTCCTCATTAGCGTGGGGCTATTCTTAATTCGGTATATCTGGGTATATGTGCTCCATCGCAATTTCGCTGCGATCGAGGGGCATGAGCCTCATGGAGAAGCCGACAATGTATCCAGAGGTCGGTATGCGTTCTTGACTGCAACCTGCGGCATCCATGGAACGATAACGCTGGCGACAGCGATGTCTATCCCTTATGAGCTTTCTAACGGGACGCTATTTCCTTACCGGAATACGATTCTATTCATCTCGGCTGGGGTCATTCTCCTTAGCTTGATCTTCGCGACCGTCGTTCTGCCGCTGACCTTAAGGCATGCAACTCATCACGTAAAGGACGAGAAGTCACTTCTGTCTATTCAAGAAGCGACCCAGCTCATTCTCCAGCGGACCATCCAACTGTTGCATGCGGAGTCCGATCAAGGACATAAGCGTGCGACCTTCCGCGTGATTCGTGAGCTGGAGGAACAACGGCGTATGATGGAGGAAGGCAAGGCGTCCCGGCTATCGAGCAGTGTATTGCGTAAACTCCAGGAGATCGCTCGCGAAGCAGAGATGAAGAAGCTGACGGAAATGATCGAACAAGGCGAGGTGTCCTCGCAATTGATGATGCATTATCCGGTGATTAGCGAACCTCAGGAGCTCTATACCGTGCGCTCCAATCTACGTAGAATATGGTTCGGATATAAGATGTATTGGATGAAGAAGAAATTGAAGAAGTTAAGTGCCGCGCAGCTGCCGCCCAAACTCGCATCCCGCACGAAGAAGATGACGGAGTTCGTCGAAGAGCTGCATCGCGTAAAAGGGGGACTCCGGCAGGCTGCGATTCAAGCGATTCAGCAGCATATGACGCCGGATAATCGTTACGAGGCGATGTTCATGATTCAGTATTATGCAAGGCTGCAGCAGGCAACGCTCAGTGAGGAAGAAGAAGCGAACTTCATGGAGAAGGTGAGCGAGGTACGGCTGCTGAGCATTCAATTGAAGCGAGATCTGGTGCAGAAACTAGAAGAATCAGAGCAGATTACGCCTGCAACGCGGCTCAAGCTGCTGCAGAATATGAACTATGAAGAGATGCTGCTGCTTGATCCGGCGTGAGTAAGCAGCAAAAAGAGCCATTCCACGGTTGCGATTCAACCAGCCGGAATGGCTCTTCATCATGGATTCGTAGATGCTCTTACAATTAGAAGAACTTCACGAGTTGATCTTTGATCGCCTCATTCGTTCCGCTAACAACGGTCCGAATTTGCGGTTTATTGAATAAGGCTTGGATCTGTGCAGGATATTCCTGACGGATCTCACGCAAGCGAATGGACTCGTCGAACTTTGCTGGATGCGCCGTGGATAGGATGATCGTGACATCGTCCTCAGCAGCTAGCTTGTCGGCTGCCGCTGCGCCGCATGCGGTATGCGGGTCCATGAGATAGTTGTATTTCGTATAGTAGTCGCTCAGCGTGTCGAGACACGCTTCGTTCGATACGCTGTAGGCGGAGAAGTCGGACTGCACGTGGCTCAGCGCATCGGACTCTACGACGATCCGTCCCTCAGCTTTGAACTGTGCCATGAGCGTGGACACCACTTCGCTGTTCCCGCCGTTCAAGTAGTAGAGATATCGCTCGAAATTGCTCGCCACTTGGATATCCATCGATGGGCTGTACGTACCGCGGAATTCTCCAGGCTGGTACAAACCAACATTTACGAAGCGTTCGAGAATGTTGTTCGCATTCGTCGCCAAGATGAGCTTATGGACCGGCAATCCCATTTGCTGTGCAAGGTAGCCGGCGAAAATATCGCCGAAGTTGCCTGTCGGCACGCTGAAGCTAATCTTGCGGTCAACGCCTTGCTTCGCCAATTGGAAGTAAGCATAGAAGTAGTACACCGTCTGCGCCAGAATCCGGGCAATATTGATGGAGTTGATCGCACGCAAGTGGTATTCATGCTTGAAGTCGACATCAGCGAACAGCTCCTTGATGATGCGCTGGCAATCATCGAACGTACCTTCGACTGCAAGATTCAATACGTTGGCATCATCGACCGTCGTCATTTGCAGGGCTTGCACCTCACTGACCTTCTGATGCGGATGCAAGATACAGATACGAATGCCTTCTTTGCCGCGTACGCCTTCGATGGCCGAAGCTCCTGTATCCCCTGAAGTTGCACCGACGATGTGGATGATCGAATTGGTTTTTTTGGACACATAAGAATAGAGGTTACCCAAGAATTGAAGCGCGACGTCTTTGAACGCAAAGGTCGGGCCGTGGAATAGCTCTAGAATATAACGCTTATCGTCTAGCTTGTGGACCGGTGTCACTTCCTCATGGCGGAAGGTGCCATAGCTGTCATCAACAAGCTTCTTCAGATCGTCTCTTGGAATTTCATCGTTCACGAACAAGGAGAACACCTCGAGCGCAAGTTCGGGATAGGTGAGCTCTTGCCATTGACGCAGTGTCTCTTCGGATAATTGCGGCAGGTGTTCTGGAACAAGTAATCCTCCGTCATTCGCGAGTCCCATCAGGATGGCGTCGATGAACCCGATCGGGGCGACTTGCCCCCGTGTGCTGATATACTTCATATTTAATCTCCTCGTTAAATAAAATTACATCCATTGTACATGATCTGGGGGTCAAGGTCGATACAGAACTTGAAGTCAGTCAAAACGTTGAAATCTGCAGGCCGAACTGGTTAAATGAGGGATAAGTATGAAATGGAAATTATTCAATTGGATAAGGAGAAGTACTGCCATGACGGATATGAAAAGAAACAAGCTGACCGAGGTCAGCAGACAATTAGCGAATGTCGCAATGGGGCAAGCCCATGCGGACCTCATCATTAAGAATGGAATACTCGTGAATGTATTCTCGGGCGAACTCGTCGAACAGATCGATGTTGCCATTGTAGCAGGGAGAATTGCGCTTGTAGGGAACGCAGATCACACCATTGGGGAACAGACGACCGTTATTGATGCTGCAGGCAGATACATCGCTCCAGGGTTATTGGATGGACATATGCATGTCGAGAGCACGATGTTGTCCGTGACGGAGTTCGCTAGAGCGGCACTATCGACGGGGACGACAGGTATTTTCATGGACCCACATGAGATTGCGAATGTATTCGGCAGCGAGGGCGTACGCTTGATGCATGAGGAAGGGCAGCAGCTTCCGCTCAAAGTCTTCACGACCTTCCCGTCGTGTGTCCCTGCGACGATGGACTTGGAGGATGCCGGAGCCAGCTTGTCCGTCCAGGATATTCGTGCAGGGATGCAGTGGAATAATGTCGTGGGACTGGGTGAAGTCATGAACTTCCCAGGCGTCGTATTCGGCGATCCGCAGATGTGCGGCGAGATTGAAGCGACGATTGAAGCAGGCAAGACGGTGACGGGACACTTCCCAAGTGATGATGATCGGATGCTGCAAGCCTACCTTAACGCTGGGGTGACGTCAGATCATGAGACGGTGACACGGGAGCAAGGGCTTCAGAAGGTTCGCCTGGGCATGCACTTAATGATCCGGGAAGGTTCCGCATGGCATGATGTGAAGGAAGTTATTAAGATCGTGACCGACGATAAAGTGAATACGAGCAATATCTCGCTGGTCACGGATGACGTGAATCCGCAGACGCTTGTGGAACTCGGGCATTTGAACCATGTTGTTCGTCGCGCGATTGAAGAGGGAGTAGATCCGGTAACGGCGATTCAGATGGCGACCATTAATGTAGCGCGATATTTCCGCATGGACCAAGACCTTGGCAGTATTGCTCCAGGGAAATGTGCGGATATTCTTCTCATTGATGATCTCCACCGCGTTGTTCCTTCAACAGTGATTACCGATGGTCAAGTGATCTATGATCAGGGCCAATATACCGTGGAGCTCCCGAAATTTGTCTATCCGGAACATATTCTGAATTCGATGAATGTAAAGCGTGAGTTAACGGCGGATGATTTCAAGCTTGCAAGCCGGGGTACTGCGGATAAGACCGAAGTGAATGTGATTGGCGCTATTGAGAATAGCGCGCGGACGGAGAAGAGGAAGGCTGTACTGCCTGTGGTGGATGGCATCATTCAACCGGACCTGCAGCAGGATGTCATTCGACTTGCATGTATTGAGCGTCACCATGGAACTGGCCAGATCTCAAATGCGTTTACCCATGGCTTCCAGATCCAATCGGGCGCCGTGGCTTCAACTGTCGCACATGACAGCCACAATCTTATTGTGATGGGCGTGAGCGAGGAAGATATGGCTTTTGCAGCGAATGAGCTGGTTCGCATCGGCGGAGGAACGATTGTCGTTCGAGACGGTAAAGTACTTGCGCAAGTGCCACTTGCGATCGCAGGGCTCATGTCGGAGAAATCCTTGCAAGAGGTTGTGCAAGAAGTGACTCAGCTCGATGAGGCGTGGAAAAAAATCGGATGCCCGTTGAACGCGCCATTCATGACATTCTCCCTGATCGCGCTGCCTGTGATTCCAGAGATTCGAATCACGAATCGCGGTCTTGCCGATGTTACCCAATTCAAGCTGATTGATGTAGAAATCGGATAATATTCGAACGTAGAGGAGTGGAGACGTATGAAATATCGTCGACTCGGAAAAAGCGGACTCGAAGTATCATTATTAGGTCTCGGAACCAATGCCTTCGGCAAACGCGCGGATGAGGATACTTCTATTCGGATTATTCATCATGCGATCGATCGCGGGATCAACTTCATCGATACAGCCAATATCTACGCTGGCACGGAATCCGAGCGCATTATCGGTGAAGCTCTCGTAGGGAAGCGGCAGCACGTTGTGCTAGCGACGAAGGCCGGGCTCCCGACCGGGACGGGCCCGCATTCGCGCGGCTCATCGCGGTATCATCTGCAGCAGGAGCTGGAGCAGAGTCTTCGGCGTCTGAAGACGGATTATATTGACTTGTACCAGATCCATACGTTCGACCCGAACACACCGATCGAAGAGACGCTGCGCACGCTGGATGATATGGTACGGTCCGGAAAAGTGCGCTATATCGGCGCTTCCAATTATGCGGCTTGGGAATTCATGAAGGCGCTAGGCATTAGCGACAATAACGGATTCGTGCGATATGTGTCCAGTCAGACGAGTTATTCGCTGGCTGATCGTACGCCAGAGCAGGAGCTTATCCCGATGTGTATCGATCAAGGCGTTGGATTGATTCCTTACTTCCCGCTGGCTGGCGGTATTCTAAGCGGTAAGTACCTTGCAGCCGAGCAAGCGCCGCAAGGGTCTAGAGCAGAGACGGATCCTAACTTCAACCGATTCCTGAATGAGCGGACGATTACACTAGGGCAACAAGTAAGCAAACTGGCTGCAGATCGAGGCTATACGCCTAGCGCGCTAGCGCTTGCATGGCTGATGGATCAATCTGTTGTCTCAACTGTTATTGTAGGTGCGACAAAGCCGGAGCAGCTGGAGGATAACTTGCAAAGTCTAGAAGTCCAGCTTACGCCTGAGCTCGCGCAATCCCTTCAGGAGATTAGCGAACCTTTCCGTGATGGCAAGCCTTTTGCCTTATATCGACTATCTTAATAAGCTGCGAGTTGATCGCTCCGAATCCCCATCTTCCAAGAGATGGGGATTTTTTTGTATCCAAGTGTTGACATTTTGCGAATATTGTATATAGTATATATATACACTATTTACTTAATAAACACACATCAATTATCGGAGGTAGATAATGAACATCATCATATCTCACGCATCTGAAGATCCGATTTACATCCAGATTGTGAATCAGATTCGACATAGTATATTGAGCGGCGAGATGAAGGCCGGAGATAGTCTCCCGTCCATCCGCCAGCTAGCCAAGGATTTGCAAGTGAGTGTGATTACGACAAAGCGTGTGTACGAGGAGCTCGAGAAGGAGAAACTGATCGACTCAGTGGTCGGCAAAGGCTCATTCGTCTCGGGCGCCAATATGGAGTTTATCCGGGAACAGCGCATGAAGCTGTTGGAAGAGAAAATGATTGAAGTGATTCGTGAGAGTCGTGATTTGAATATGAGTGAGGAAGACGTTATCAACCATCTGAAGTTATTGTTCGAGGAGGAACAGCCATCATGAATGCCATAGAAGTACGTAACTTAAGCAAGTCCTATTCCCAATTTTCCGTTGACAATATATCGCTTGATATCAAGAAAGG
Organism: Paenibacillus sp. GCM10027629; assembly: GCF_042676425.1. Taxonomy (NCBI): domain Bacteria; kingdom Bacillati; phylum Bacillota; class Bacilli; order Caryophanales; family Paenibacillaceae; genus Paenibacillus; species Paenibacillus sp. GCM10027629. Next base: position 59,637 of record NZ_JBHTGZ010000005.1, read on the forward strand.
TTATATCACCGGGCTGATCGGACCGAACGGCGCAGGGAAGAGCACGCTGATCAAGATGATGCTCGGCATCGTCCGTCCGTCGGCGGGAAGTATCCGCATGCTCGGCGCTGAGATGCCAAGCGAGGAGATTGCGATTAAGCAACGCGTAGGGATTGTCTCCGATGATTGTTTCTATTATGAGCATTTATCTTTGAAGGATATGAAGAAAGTGATCGCGCCTTTCTATACGAAATGGAATGAAACGAAATTCAACCGCTATATGGAGCAGTTTGAGTTGTCGCCGACGAAGAAGATCAAAGAGTTGTCCAAAGGGATGAAGATAAAGTTCGCCCTAGCGATTGCCTTATCGCATGAGGCTGAGCTGCTCATTATGGATGAGCCTACCTCGGGACTTGATCCCGTATTCCGCAGGGAGCTATTGGATCTGCTCGCTGACATTATGCAGGATGAGCGGAATACGATTCTATTCTCGACGCATATTACGACCGATTTGGATCGGATTGCCGATTACATAGCCTTCGTTAACCGCGGCAAGCTTGTGTTCAACGATGTGAAAGACGATGTATTGGACCGTTATGCGATCGTCAAAGGCGGCCAAGACCTGCTCGATGCAGATATTCGGGCGAGATTCATCGGCCTTCGCGAGACATCGGTGGGGTTCGAAGGACTCGTCGACGATCGCAAGCAAGCCCAGGAGCTGTTCGGCAGCTATGCCGTGCTTGAGACGCCTTCACTAGAAGACATCATGTATTATACCGCTAAAGGAGGTCCTATCTATGCTTAACCTGATTCGTAAAGATTTCATCGTCATGAGGAGCTCGCTTGGACTCATTCCTTTATATTTCGTGATTTTCAGTATTGTTCTCATATCCAATACCATGTCAGCTTACTTCCTGGTCGCTGTCTATACGGCTTTCACTACGTTGATGATGAGCACGGGTGCGGATGTGAAGAACGATAATCATGCGTTTCTCATTACGATGCCAATGAACCGGGCGCAAATGGTTAAGTCGAAGTATGCCACAGCGCTTCTGTATACGGGAGTTGCAGCGATTGCTTGCTATATTTTCTACACCATTGTACGTTACGTGAAACCAAGTCTGGGCATGCCCGCTTATTCGATGGGACAATTCCTGGCTTCGATCGGGATATCTTTGGTGCTCGTATCCATCTACTTGCCTCTGTTTTACTGGCTTAGCAAAAAGGGCATGGCGATCATCAACATGGCCTTCATGATTATACTCATTGGGTTAACGCCGTTCATGAATATCGGGACGTACCTGATGCATAAACAGAATGTCGGTTCAATCAACAATGCGAGCGTAGCGCTTATCGGATTAGGTGTCGTGCTTCTATTCATTGCTTCTTACTTCTTAGCCAAATACTTGTTCAACAGAAAGGATTTATAAATCACAATGAAAACATCATTTGCAAACATCATGAAATTTACGGCGATTTGCGCCATGGTTACATCGATTGGTCTGACTTCCGTGCTCAGTTCGGCATCTGCAGCTCCAGCTGCGAAGCCGCTACCTGTGAAGGCGAATACCATTCAGACGATTGAATTTAAGACGGATGACAAGTTCGAAGACCTGAAATTCCTTAAGAAAGCGATTGGCGATAAACGAATCGTCATGCTTGGCGAGAGCTCGCACGGTGCGGCGGAGTTCAATAAGTCGAAAGCGAGAATCGTGCAATTTTTACATAAAGAAATGGGCTTTAACGTCCTAGCCTTCGAATCGGGGTTAGGGGACGCGAGCGGTACATATGCAGGGATCTCGAAACTAACAGCCGAAGAAACGCTGCGCAAATCGATCTATCCGGTATGGCATGCGCAGGAATTAATGCCGTTGTACGATTATATCAAGCAGCAATCGACGACGAAGCAGCCTCTGATCCTGACAGGATTTGATATGCAGCCGAATGGCGCATTTGGCCGGTTCATGGAAACATGGTTCGCACCAATCGACAAAGCATTTGCGGAAGAAGCGAAGAAGCTGGAGAACAAGTTAACCGATATCTATTTCAACATGGATTGGGATCAAAAGGATTGGGATAAAGACTACGCATATGTGCTGGATGGCTATACGAAAATCCAGAAGTTTATGTCGGCGCACGAAGCGGAACTGCAGAAGGATTTCCCGAACGATAAGACGATTCTGCCGATTATGGAACGTGTCATCTCGGATCGCATCTATATGATTCAGAATGTACTTAAGGCGCAAGTGGCTTTTAACAATCTTACGGTGGAGAATTATGTGGTCTCGACGAGCCTGCGCGAGAATGTCGCTTACCTGCGTGATGAGATGATGGCGAACACGTTAACATGGCTGGTGGACCATGTCTACAAGGATCAGAAAGTCATCGTATGGGGCCATAACTATCATCTCCGGAAGAACAATTCCGTGATGGCTTCGCCGGTTCAGCTTCACTTGTACGAAGGCGGTTCGGTGCCGAACATGGGAGAACTGATGCCGTCGCGCTTGAAACAGCAATCGTACACGATCGGTCTATTCATGTACGGAGGGGCAACAGGAGGGAATGATGGGTCTACTATGCCAGTGAACGCGAAGATGGGTCCGAACAGCTTGGAGACGATCTTGAAAGGTGCGGGTAAACCGTACGCATTCTTCGATCTAACTTCGGCAGACAACAAGGAATGGAAGAATAGTATGCATACCGGCCTATATTGGGGCATGATCGAAGAGCCGTTCGTGCCGAGCGAGCAGTATGATGGGATTTTATTCATCGAGAAGACGACACCATCTGTCTATTTACCGAAGAAATAATACAAGGAGCCCCGCTTCGTCACGAAGTCGGGGCTTTCATATGTCATGTTACGCGATGTTCTACTTCAGCGCATCCATAGCTTCTTTATATTGTTCATACAGTGGCTTCCACACTTTCTCGCGTGACCCGAAGTCTCGTCCATCCAGCAGGGATGCAATGACGTCGAGACAGACATGCCATCCGGCGAGGTCTCTCGGCGTATGCGGCGTAATCCGATGGATCGTCTCCTTCATCACGAGCAATGTGCCTTCCTGTGCTGGATGTAATTCGAAACTTACGGCATCTTCCCCCCACGTAAACGCAAGTACAGCGTTATGCTCGAATGAGGTAATCGTCATCTCCTCGAATGTACCATTCTGCATGTCGAATAGGATCCGTCCGCCCTCGCGAAGTGCTTCTACTCGTAACTCCGAGAACCATTGCTGCAGCTTCTCGTTGTCGGTCAGGTAAGCCCATACTTCCTTGATGGGGTGCTTCAATATGCGGCGGAATTCTGCAATGCAACCTTCTCCATTTGGCGTTATGTTCGCTAGCATGTCTCATTCCTCCTTCATTCGATTCCTAAGACTGATTGTATACTACGTTAAGGCGATCATGCCATACAGAAAAGACGCGATTATAGGCTATGTTCGATGCAGTAGAGAGCTTCTTCCGCCGTGACCACGGATTCGGTCATCTCGTTCATGTCTTTCAGGCACACTTTCCGGGCGCGGGCTTCATCTTCACCGATCAAGATGACGTATCGAATCCCTTGCGATGAGGCCGACGCTAGAGATTTCTTCAATTTGCGCTTCGTAAAATCCGTCCGTGTGCGAATGCCGTTCGCTCGAAGCTCGGCCGCGATGCTTAGTGCTTCGGAAGCTGTGTCTCCAATGGGGATGACGAGGACGGAGGCAACCGGCAAGGGGTTCGCACGGTTCTTAAGCATCTCCATAATGGATTCCATCCCAAACGAAAGCCCAACCGTGGGATAGTCGATGTCATTTCGACCAATGAGCTGTCCAATGATCGCATCGTATCGGCCTCCAGCACCTAAGCTGGAGGGATATGACAGGGAAGCATCGAAGATTTCATAGACGGTGCCGGTGTAGAATGATAGCCCCCGCGACAGGAACGGGTCGAATGGGCATGCTTGTGATAGTCCGAGCGATTGGATGAGTACTTGTAGAGCGCGAACCTCCATAGCACCAGGGAGTCCTTGAAGTCCGTCGTACTTCGAACATACGTCCTCAAAGGTCCAGTCCTTTTTCGCAGCGAATTCAAGGATTGCATCTGTAACCTGCTTGCTTAGTCCCTTGGTGTTCAACTCTTCTTGAATTCCCGTCGGTCCGATTTTCTCGATTTTATCGAGCGTCAGCATAACCGAGAGCATCTCCTGGGAGGGCACGCCTATGGATTCCAATAGTTCCCCAAGAAAACGGCGATTATTCCATTTCACCGTAACGGGGATTTCTAATCTACGAAATGCTTCAATCGCAAGCTGCATCAGTTCTGCTTCCGCTTCGGGCCCCTGTATGCCTACTACATCCACGTCACACTGTTGAAACTCGCGCAGTCGACCGCGTTTCACCGGGCCATCGCGGAAGACTTTGCCCATTTCATATCGTTTGATCGGCAAGCTAAACCCTGGATTCATGGCGATCAGCTTCGCAAAAGGAATGGTCAAATCATATCGAAGTCCAAGCCGCCGCTCCCCTTGGTCTGTGAGCTGATACATTTCCTTGATGATCTCATCCCCACCTGCATATTTCGATGTCAGCAGTTCGAGCTCATTCAGAATGGTCGTATTCGTTCCTTCGAAATCATACAGTTCAAACACGTCCTGAAGTGTGGCTTGAATGTTTTGCCGAAGTGCTTGTTCTTGTCCCCAGAAATCATAGGTTCCTTTTACATTTTGCATGGCCGTCATCCCTCTCTTTTGTAGGTAAAACAAAAAACGCGCCGGACCCATAGGTCCTGCGCGCCTCAATATGCCGCAGGTGGGCCAACGCGAGAAGCGTTAGCCCACCCTGAATGTCGATCAGGTGTGCTAACGCTGTTTGTAATGATGAAGTTGATTATTCCATTGGATAGTATCCATTGTGATGATCTCCTTCAGAACGTGATTTAGAACGATTATAGAGGATTCGCTGCGGACATTCAAGGGCTGATTTCATCGAACCGGTTCCCTCTATACACCAAAAAGAGGAGAACGCACTTCATGTGCGTCCTCCTCGTTCTCCTCTGAACGGTTACTCGTTCAGTTTAAACTTCTTCACTTCCTGATCGAGCTCAATCACCATATCCCGCAAAGTCGATGCGGAGCTTGAGATCTCTTGCATCATGGCCATCTGTTCTTCGGAAGAAGCTGCTACGCTCTGTGAATTCTGCGAAGCATTCTGGCCGATTCGAGCAAGCTCATCGAGGGATGCGGCAACCTGCTCACTGCTTGCTGACATTTGTTCTGCGGCTGCGGAGACTTCATGCACCTGCTCGTTGACGCTCTGTAGTGCACCGACGATACCGCCAAAGGTCTCGCCTGCGGTATGCACCGCACGTGCCCCATGCTCGACTTGATCCATGCTGGTGTTCATCGCAGTTGATGCCTGATGAATGTTCGCTGCAATATCGTTTAATAATTCCGATATTTGCTGTGAAGAGTTATGCGATAAATCCGCAAGCTTACGAACCTCTAACGCGACGACAGCGAATCCTTTGCCGTGTTCCCCGACTCTCGCCGCCTCAATAGAAGCGTTCAGCGCTAAGAGGTTGGTCTGGCCCGCAATGTTCGTAATGGTGGATAGAATGTGTTCAATCTCTTGGGATTGTTGTTGTAAAGTAGCCAGAATTCCCACTGTATTCGATACAGATTGGTGAATTTCTTGCATGTCATGAACGGATTGGCGGATAATCACATTCCCATGCTCCGCATTTCCGCTTACTTCGCGTGCATAATCGGACAACCGTGAAGAGGACTCTGCGATCCGCTGAATGCCCGATGCCATTTCCTCCATCGCAATCTGGCTCTCCATTGCGGATTGCCTCTGTGTCTCAGATCCTGATGCAACCTCTTGGATAGAGCCGGCAATCTCTTCGGTCGCTCTGGAGGTCTGTTCTGCACTCATGGTTAGCACCTTGGACGAAGAGGTAACATTGTCCGCCGTGGTCTGTACGTTCTGAATAAGCTGACGGATATTGTGAATCATCGCATTGAAGTTGGCCGATAGAATTCCGACTTCGTCTTGGTTATGGACCGGAATAGTAACCGTAAGGTCCCCCTCTGCGACGCGCATACTGAGCTCGGACAACTTCCGAATAGGACGCAGCGTGATACGTACCAAGAAAATGACTAAGACGATGAACGAGAATACGACGGAAAGCGCAATCGAGACCGTCTTGATGAGCATGGCGCTCTGTTGTTCTTTCAGGAGAGAGTATTTAATGTCGATGCCGAATATGGCAAGCTTCTTTCCATTCTTATCGGTAATGGGGCTGATGATACTGATCCATTCGCCATATTTATCCTTGTATACTTCAGACATGGCGTAGCCGTCTTGCTCCATCTGATCAAATGCTTTGGCAAATGCGCCTGTGGCTTCATACTTGTCTCCCGGTTTGGTGTCCATATCGTACATCGCTTGGTTAGCAAGGAGAATGGTAACTTTCTTGTTATCCCCGTTGGAGGCAACTTCAGGCAAGTAAATATAGCTGTTCGAAATGATTTCATTCTGATTCATGCTGTTGAGCTGCCGCTGGAGACTTTGAATGCCTGGATCTTGCGTGAATTCGTTCGTGCCAACTAATTTTTTTGCTTTCTCAATCTCCCCAGTATTCTGAGCAATCACATTTTGCAGCGTCCATCCCATGTTGAGAATTTCGTCCGTCTGCTGACTGCGTAATTGCAACCATGACGTGATCGTAAGAATACTCTCGAGCAGGAAGAATAACACAGCAAGAATAACACTAGATTTGAAAATTAAACTTTTTCTGTTGACCCAACTTTTCTTTTTCACGATAAGCCCCCCAATACATTCTAAGAAGTACAAGACATCATTACAGGTGAAGCTAAATAAATATTTGTGATTGTGATTATTTATTTATTTATTTATCGTCATTATTCGCATCGAAGTTTAAGGATTTTATATAAAAGTTATATGCAAATGGAGAGGCGGATCAACAAAGTGGAAGGCGTGGAAAATAATGATATTCAGCACGAAAAAACAGGACGATACCGTCCTGTTTTCTGCATGATTCCCGAGGTTTCGGTTATGAAGTGGTGTGGGTCAAATACCGTGCACGATACTCGTGCTCCAGCATGCTCATCAAGATCGCATCGTGATACTCGTGATTGTAGAATAGGGCGTCTCGCTGAATGCCTTCCTGCTGAAACCCTAATTTGCGATATACATGCTGCGCCCGCTCATTATAAGCGTAGACGTTTAGCTCGATTCGATGTAAATTCCGAATGCCGAAGCCGTAGTCGAGGAGAAGCTGGATCGCTTCGGTTCCATAGCCTCGTCCTTGATGACGCGCTGCACTGATCGCGATCCGTAGATTGGCGCTGCGATTGGTATCGGAGATGTCCTGCAGCGCAATATCGCCGATAACCTCGTCCGTTGCAGCATCCGCGATGAGTAGGAGAATGCTGGATGAATCCTGTGACTTGCTATCGATGTAACGCTCGATTTGTTCTCTCGTGAAATAATGCTGCGTTCCGGTTAGACGAAGCATGTCCGCATCGTGCAGCAGTTGATAATAAGCTTCTGTATCCGCGCTGTTCACCGGGCGTAAATAGACCTTCGTGCCTTCCAGGAATCGTACAGGACGATCCGTTTTGGCGTTATGACTCATGAGATGCCTCCTGACTTGATCGTGCTTGATCATGTTGTGATGTACATACCGTATCGCAAATCTGTATACTTGAGAATATACAGATTTGAATAATTCTAAAGGACAGATAGGGGTGCAAGATGCGTAAGGTCTTAATGTCAAAGCTGGACCCCGATGCGAAAGCTCCCCAGTATGCGCAATTATATGAGCAGGTGAAGACGGCAATTACCGAAGGGGAGCTGACGGAGCACATGCGGATGCCTTCGATTCGCTCCTTAGCCGGGACGCTCGGAGTTAGTGCGACAACGGTTGAATTGGCGTACAGTCAGCTTGTCGCTGAAGGGTTCTTGGATAGCCAGCCTAAGCGAGGGTATTATGTTCAGAAGCTCCCGGATCCTTACCGGCAAGCTGGAGGTAGCGAGTCGGGGCGAGCATTATTCGTTGTATCGTCTATTCCCCGAATTGTGCCGGCGAGAGATAATCGAGAATACCAGTATGACTTTCATCTATCGAAGAATGATCACACGATATTTCCCTTTGAATTATGGCGCCGGCTATCGAATCAAGTGCTCCGGCAGAGCAATCAGGACCTGCTGTTCTATGGCGATCCGCAAGGCGAATACGGCCTTCGCGTGCAGATAAGTAATTATCTTCGTCAATTCCGCGGGTGTGAATGCACACCGGAGCAGGTGGTTATTGGTTCAAGCCAGCATCATCTGTTATCGTTGATATGCCATCTCTTGAAGGGACGGTTACAGCATATCGGGGTTGAGAATCCGGGCTATCTTCTGCATGCGGAGACATTTAGACAGCAAGGGCTGCAGGTGTGTCCGATTCCACTTCAAGATAACGGCATACAGGTGGAAGAAGTCTATGCGCGACAAGTTCAGGCGGTCTGTGTATCACCTTCCCATCAATATCCGAGAGGGATCGTGATGCCGATCGCGAAGCGGCTTCAGCTGCTCGAATGGGCAGAACGTGTACAGGGATATATTATTGAAGATGACTATGATGGAGAATTCCGGTATCATGGTCGGGTGATTCCATCCTTACAGGGCTTACAGGGCGGGAATCGTGTGATCTATTTGGGTGGATTCTCACAGGTGCTAGCTCCGGCTTTTTGCATCCATTACATGGTACTTCCTCCTGACTTGATAACAGTCTATCAGCAGGTTGAGTATAAGATGCTGCTCGAACAATCGGCCTCTCGCATTCATCAATGCACCTTACAAGCGTTTATGGAGCGAGGGCATCTGGAGAAGCATATCCGCAAAATGCGCAAACGATATGGGCAAAAGCATGATCTCCTCATCCAATCGATCCAAGAGGTGTTTGGGGAGAGGGCGATTATTATCGGGAAGGATGCGGGCTTCCACATTTTGCTGCGTATCGATCATCCGCTAACGGAACATGAGCTAGTCTTGCGCGCTAGAGAAGCAGGGGTTCGTGTCGCTTCGGCTGCCCATACCTGGATAGAACCGTCGTCATATCCCTATCGAGAGTTTTTCATCGGTTTCGCTGGGATTGAGTTGGAACGGATCGAACCCGGGATCAAGCGGTTATATGACGTATGGTTCCAAGAACAAGGTTAAGAGGAGATCCAGCAGAAAGTTTCACTTCAATTTCGCATATTTCACACATATAAGGTAGAATTGTAATCATAATGCATTAGGAGTTGTTGAGATGGCGAACGAAGAAGTGATTTTGACCCCCGAGGGTTTAGAACAATTACAAGCCGAATTGGATGATCTTAAATATGTGAAGCGTAAAGAGCTCGCGGCTCGGATTAAACTCGCGATCAGTTATGGGGATTTGAAGGAGAACAGCGAATATCACTCCGCCAAAAACGATCAGGCGTTCATGGAAACGCGAATCTTGGTCCTCGAAGGCAAATTGAAGCGGGCACGTGTGGTGGATTCGAGCAACCTGGATCATTCCCAGGTGAATATCGGTTCGACGGTTGTTCTTCATGACCGTGAGTTTGCGGAGCAAGTGGAATATAAGATTGTCGGTGCCGAAGAAGCAGATGTTCTTGATAATAAGATTTCCTACGAAAGTCCGTTAGGGAAGGCGCTTCTCGGGACGAAGGTGGGCGATGTCGTTAAGGTTGAGGCGCCGATGGGTGTCATCTGCTATGAAGTGCTTGAGATTAAAAGGGTCTAATGGTGGACCCCTAGATAGGAAAGAGGATAAAGGCATGAATAAAGCATCCATTTATGGATTAACACGCGATCAATTGGCTGTATGGCTGTCGGAGCGTGGACATAAGAAATCAAGAGCCCTGCAAGTCTGGGACTGGTTATATCGGAAACGGGTTACGGATTTTGCCGCGATGGAAGATGTGCATTCGGATTGCATATCGCTATTGTCCGAGAATTTCGCCATCGAGACTTTAACGGAATATTTGAAGCAGGAATCCACGGACGGAACCATTAAGTTCCTGTTCAGACTGGAAGACGGCAACTTGATTGAGACGGTCCTGATGCGACATAAGTTCGGATTATCCGTCTGTGTTACGACGCAAGTCGGCTGCAACATCGGCTGCAGCTTCTGTGCGAGCGGGCTGCTGGCGAAGAGCCGGGATCTCACGAGCGGTGAGATTGTCGGGCAGATTATGAAGGTTCAGCATCATCTGGATGCGCAAGGGCAGGGAGATCGTGTTACGCATATCGTGGTCATGGGGATTGGCGAACCGTTCGATAACTTCACGAATATGTCCGATTTCATCAATGTGGTCAAGGATGCGAAAGGACTTGCGATTGGCCCAAGACATATCACGGTATCTACCAGCGGTCTGGCGAACAAAATTGAAGAATTCGCAGATTCCGACCTTCAGGTGAACCTGGCGATATCGCTGCATGCACCGAATAATGAGCTGCGGACACGGATTATGAAGATCAATAAGGCGATACCGATTGAGCGGTTAATGCAGGCGATTGAATATTACCTGGAGAAGACGAACCGTCGAATTACGCTAGAATACATCCTGTTGAAGGATGTGAATGACGGCCTAGAGCAGGCTGTCGAACTTGCAGAGCTCATTCAAGCCCGCCCGCGTCTGAAGAAGCTGGCCAATGTGAATTTGATTCCGTATAACCCGGTAGACGAGCATAGCCAGTACCAGCGGAGTGAGCAGGAGTCTGTACGGGCATTCTTCGATGTGATGAAGAAGAACGGGATCAGCGTCAGCGTACGTCTGGAACACGGATCGGATATAGATGCGGCTTGTGGGCAGCTGCGGAGCAAGCAGATCAATAAAGATCACACAGAAGCGGGTTAGGCGCAGCAACGACCCCATTCCCTGGGAAATAACAGAACAGAGCACCATCTTCACCTTAGGGAGGAGGATGGTGCTCTTTTTCTCACCACAATAGAATTTATAGGAGTTTCGATATATCGTAACGCAAAATTCTATTTGGCGATAAAAACAACCTTTAAACGCGGTCGCTCATCTTTGTTAGTGCCTCGATAGAGGTTTTTCTCATTGGATGGCTACCGAAATCGGTCTCGATAAGACACGCTGACGATAATCATGAATTTTCTGAGCGTATGTCATGGCAAGCTTCTTCGCGGTCTGATGGTTACCAGCATTCGCGAACACTTGGAACATTGGTTCTTCGCTGTCCGGTAGAATCAAGGTCCAGCCTTCATCGTGGAAGATCTTAATCCCGTCGATCAACTCGACTTGCTTGCCTTTGGTCTCTTCCATTAGGAATCGCATAACTTTGCCTTTGTCCGCCCACGGGCATTCGACTTTCTCCTTCAAGAGGGTGAAGTCGGGGATGGAATCCACGAGCTGAGATAGACGCAAATTTTTGTCAGCCATCAGCTGCATGAGATGCACCAGCGTATAGAGTCCGTCGCTGTAGATGTGGAAGCCTTGGTTCTGGCAACCTTCCATGATTGAGCGCGAATCCGCTTTGGTGCGAATGACCAACCGACCCATCTGCGCCGCGAGGATCTCAGCGCTGTGCGAGATGTTGACGGGGACGTGGAGCTCTGGATGATCGCTATGGTTCAACTGAATCATAATCTGTAGGATCGACAGCATGGATTCAGAGATCACTTCACCTTGGTCGGTAACGACATCGATCTGCTGCCCATTGGCATCTAATCGGATACCGAAATCCGCCTTGCTCGATGTCACCCAGCTCGCGAGTTCGTCTGGGGAAGATGTAACCCGGTTGAGTTGAATGACTTTGCAGCCGAGAATCTCGAGCAATTCCGGGATAATTTGCTGCAAATTCCGGTAATCATATTCCAGCACGACGGTATAGCCTTGGGATTCAATCGAACGGTTTCCGACGAGCGAGAGGAGATGTTCGCGATATTGAAGGCGAACGTTGGGCGCGGTTCTTGCGCGCCCGACCTTACTCGGATGAATGAGACGGCTGTCCTCTTGGACATAGGCGTTTTCGATTTTCCGTTCCGCATTCTTGCGAAGCGGGAGGCCGGCATCATCGAGGAATTCGATGACGAATTGAGTGTCGCTACCTTCGGTAAGTGCTCGGATATGAATGCCGCCCGCGCAATCGGAATGATGGACGGCGTGCCGCGATAAGGATGATGTCATCGAACCGAAATGATACGTATGAATCCCCGAAGCATGCAGGCCGGATAGGAACACATTAGCAATCAAGGCGGCAAATGGTGAAGAATCATGGCTGACGCCCACCGCCTCCCCTGCAGGGATTGTCGTTCCGTAAGCTAAGGCAAGTCGATTCGCGAAGTTGGTCGTCAGATCGACATTACATGTGCCGTTCACGCCCGATTGACCGAAGAGATTTTTGGATAAGCGATCACCCCGAATGAAGGAATGTTTGACGGTCGTATGATGATCGATGATTTTATTCGGGAAGATTTTAACGCCTGGTTGGACGATGCTCTTCGTCCCAATCTGGCATCCGTCTCCGACAATAGCTTCTTCGTGGACGATAGCCCCTGATTGTACAATCACATTCTGACATAGCGTGGCGCCTTTGACTTCTGCGCCCAGCGCAACTAGATTATTCCGCCATAGGACAGCGCGCTCTAGAGACGTATTGCGGCCTAGAATAGAGCCCTCGCCGATAATTGAGTAAGGTTCAAGCGTAACATGAGGCTCCAGAATGCAATCGGAGCCGATGAAGCAAGGGGACTGCAGAATGACGTCTTGGTCGATTTTTACATGTTCGCCCGTCCAGATGCCCGGTGCAATTTCCGTGCCTGGCATCGCGATGTTCACTTTACGATCCAGCATATCGAATTGCGTCTCCCGATATTGCGTCAGGTTGCCGATATCTGACCAATATCCGTCTGCTACGTAAGCATATAGCGGCTGATCTTGAGCCATAAGCAGCGGGAAGAGGTCTTGACTGAAGTCGAACACTTGCCCACGATCGAAGTATGAGAACACGTCGGTCTCTAGAATATAGATACCTGTATTGACCGTATCGCTGAAGACTTCGCCCCAGCTCGGCTTCTCAAGGAATCGAATGATCTGGCCGTCATCATCGGTCATGACAACGCCGAATTCGAGCGGGCTGTCGACATGAGTCAGAATGAGCGTTCCGATGGATCCTTTATGGCGGTGGTATTCGATCGCTTGTGTTAAGTCGAAGTCGGTCAGAGCATCCCCGCTGATGACGATGAAGGTCTCGTCGAGGAATTCTTCCGCATTCTTAACGCTGCCTGCCGTACCTAATGGGCTATCTTCTTCAAAATAGTGCAGCTGAACGCCAAAATCAGAGCCGTCTCCGAAGTAAGAACGAATCATTTCAGGGAGATACTGTACGGTTACAGCAATCTCGGTAATCCCATGCTGCTTAAGCAGTTCTATGGTATATTCCATCACAGGACGGTCTAATAAAGGTACCATCGGTTTAGGTGTATTACTGGTCAGCGGGCGCAGACGCGTCCCTTTGCCTCCTGCCATAATAACTGCTTTCATCTTAATTCCCCCTGTTCTTCATCCCGTTATTCAAATGTTCGGTCGCTGCGACTTCTTGGTACGCGAGATGGTCGAACTCACGATGCAGCGTGCGGTGGTACGTATGGATCGTCTGCTGAGCAATATGATCCCAGTTATACGCAGTAGCTAATTTATAGACAGCTTGCTGTGCCATGCTTCTCGCCAAATCTGGGTTCTGCAGCATTTGGATCACATGCGAAGCAAGCGATGGAACATCGCCAGGAAGGACGGTATAGCCATCCTCTCCATAGTTGACCATCTCCTGAAGGCCTCCCGTTCCAGAGACAATGACAGGTGTTCCGGCAGCCATCGCTTCGAGTGCGACAATGCCGAAAGGTTCATATAGACTTGGAAATACAGCGATAGAAGCCATTTGGAACAATTGATTTCGCGTCGTATCATCAACGAATCCAGTGAAGAGGACGTGGTGGTCCACGTTCATTTGTCTCGCTTGAGCCTGGAGCTCCTCCATGACGGGCCCTTTACCGCTGATGACGAATTTCGTATTCGGGCAGCTCGCTAGAATCGTAGGGATGCTGTCTAGCAGAATATGCACGCCCTTCTCGCGAACGAGTCTACCTACGAAGTACACGATGTGCTCATCGGGCCGTGCGAATTGCGTTCGAATGGATGCCTCGACCTCTACCGGTTGAAGGAGCTGCGAATCGACGCCATTGGCAATGGTGTCCAGCTTGTCGGCAGGTAATTGGAAGAGTCGAATGAGCTCTTCTTCCATATAACGGCTGCACCCAATGACCCGCCATGCTTCATAAGTCAGCTTCCATTCAAGATGATGTATAGCATGTTGAAGTTCACTATAGATTCCTTGATTACGTCCATGCTCTGTCGCATGAATGGTGGCAACGAGCGGCAGATGGAATTGATGCTTCAGCGCTGTGGCGGCCTGACAGACCAGCCAGTCATGCGCATGGATCAGATCGAATGGACCGTAATGGGCAATTAATGACTTGCAGTAATCCGTCATGGCAAGGTTCAGTTGGAACACCCATTCCATGAAGCTAAGGTCATGGGCCTGATACGTTCTGACGCGATGCACATGAACGCCTTGATTCACTTCGTAAGCCGGGTACCCGTTGACATGCGAGGTAATGACATGGACTTCCATGCCCTGCTTCGTCAGGCTGCGGGTGAGATCATACACATGCCGTGATAATCCGCCGACGGTCATCGGTGGGAATTCCCAGGAGAGCATTAATATTTTGAGCCCATTTCGAGCTTGCTGGACTACGTCATGCAGTTCAGCTGTAGCTGCAGGATATGAGCAGTAGATCCGGTAATCGAGCGCAGGGAAGATGTTGTCCCGGTGTTCCGCTTCTTGCAGCCAAGCTTCATCGATCATTCCGCTGCGGAGTGCACGGTAGAGCTTCTGGAATCGATTCATATGATTCTGCGTCCGCTTGACCGCATAAGGCACCATCGTTTTGTTATCCATAATGAACGCCCAGTCGCTGCTCTCAGCGAGCATCAATTGCTTCGCGGCTTGATTTAGTGCACGCTGCTCGAGATCCGTTGGATTCGGGAAGCGATCTGCGAGTTCGATCATCTGTTCTTCCATCCGGTGAAGGTGGCGATAGATCCAAGCATTGTCCTGCCCGAGCCATACTTCTCCATATCCAGCGCGCCCCCAACTGGAGAAGGCCAGCTGACACTGTTCATTCTCGTGATATTCGTGCAAATATTCGGCAGGCGTGATCATCTGAATGATCTGCCCGTTATCATGTGCTTTACGGCACAATTGGTCGATAAAGCGAGGGCCTTCATACCACCAATGGCCGAACAACTCCGCATCATAGGAAGCGATTATGATCGGTTTGCGATCCATGTGCGCAGCGAGATGTTCCACTTGCCTCTCCCGATTAAAGAAGAAATTGCCTGCATGATTGGATGCTTTCGCTTCTGCCCAAGAGGGGCGGTAGGGCTCTTTATGCCCGTCTTGCCCTGTGATGCGGTAGTATTTGATGCCGGTATGCAGACGAACGCCCGTCTTATGTAGGTAAGGCTTAATATATTCATAGTTTAGGTCATACCCAATATCCCGGTAATATTCGCGGTAATCATAATCGCCAGGATAACCCTCAAGTGAGCTCCATACTTGCTTGGAAGTCTCTTGATCTCTGGCAAAAGCCGCCACGCCATGCGGGGTCACGACCGGGCCATAGACACCGCGCCGCGGCTTCGGGCTCGCATGATTCAGGCTGTGCGTATCGGTGAAGAAGAAGTCGATGCCGTAGTCTTTCAGAATGCGGTCTAAGCCTTCCTTCATGCCACATTCGGGCAGCCAGATCCCTCGTGGACTCCGTCCAAGGAGGGCGGTATGTACCGAGATCGCATTTTCGATCTGCGAACGAATCGCTTGCTCGGTTTTCACATAAGGCAAGAAGGCATGTGTTGCAGCGGATGTAATGAGCTCCAGGTTCCCTGCGTCTTGAAATTTGCGGAAACCATCAATGATTCTGCCTTGGTAAGTCGTTACGAATAGGTCTTTGATGTGCTCAAATTGTTCGAGGTACTGGACGGCAAGGGGATGGAAGGATTCGTCGCCTTCGGTCCGTTCGCACTCGCATGTCGCGAGTTCAATCAAATTGTTGAGATAGCTGAGGTATCGCTCTTGGAGTAATGGGCTGGCTAACATCGATAGCAGCGTCGGAGTTAACGACATCGTGATGCGGAAATCGACCCCGTCGCGTAACAGTCCTTCGAATACGTCAAGCTGCGGAAGGTAGGTCTCGGTCATAGCTTCGAACAGCCAACGCTCTTCAATGTAATCTTCACTCTCGGGATGGTGCACAAAGGGCAGATGCGCATGTAGGACAAGGGACAAATAACCTTTTACCATGCCTTGTTCACTCCTTCCTCCGTTGTATTGGTTGATGGCGCAGACAGGGAATAGCCTGTAAATGCGTTGTGCCATTCGGGGGCTGGGGCTGGCTTCGCTAGCTCCAGCGTCACGGCGTGATATTCCGTCCAAGAGCTCTCGTCTTGAGGCGGAAGTGTTACTGTATTCGAACGTAGGAGTGTTACAAATCTCCCATCGAGGGTTGTTGTTCCGTAATCTACAATATAAGTGCAGTTCGCTTCCATCCCCATAACGAACCAATTGTCGCTATCTGCATGAAGCGCAATGTCTGTCGAACGGTTCCAGTGCTCGCCGTTGAAATCCAGACACGTAATATCATACACACGCAGGAATTTGGGCAGGTTATGAAATCCAGTATGGAAATGTTCTTCTGTCATCTGCTTCCGCTGACTCGTGATATCCCAATAGACGTAGAGTGATGAAGGATCTCTTGGCATGATTGTGATGTGATCGAAGATCTCATCATTCGCTTGCAAATGAGCTTCGTCAATCTCGGGCGGACATGGCATGACGTTATGTACTGCTGCAGCAACTTGCTGCGATGTCTTATTGCGCTCCTTCGCCAAATGATAGTTCAGTTTGCCATAGGATACGCCGAGCTGTTCTGCAATTTCTTTACGCGTTCGTCCTGCTTCTAGTAATCGCATTATGTTTTCAATATCCAATGAACTTGCCCTCCAATTCCTTATTTGAAAATGAGAAGAAAGTCACTCACAGGCTTCCTTGTTCTTTTCATAGATTAGTGTATAGGATATGCCGTGATAAGTTTGCCGAAGTATGAGTGAGGATTTCAGGACCTTTTGTAGAATTTTCGAGGTTCATTGCACATTTTGACAAAATAAAAAGCGCCTTCGAGAAGAGCAAATCTCGTAAGCGCTTTATTGAAATAAGGCTGGCTTAGAAATGTTCAGGCCAGGTTGCTGAGCAGGTTCGTCTCGGCCGACATTGCTTCTTTGGCCAAAATATACATGGCGCTGCTCCACCCGAGCGGGGTATTCGGATTCGCCGCCGCTGTCCCGGCATAATATAGCTCGGGCAGAACTCCCGGCTTCGTCATGATGCGTTCCGTCTTGTGAATGTAGTGATTCGCTTCATCCAGACGGCCGAGTGTTATATGGCATAGGGCGAGCCATGGCAACCCGAATGTCCATTCCGCTTCTGTCCCGCGATAGAATTCACGGGGATGATGCCTGCCATGGTGATGTTCGAGGGTGCTGTAGTAGCTATCTCCCTCGTAGCGGATCAGACCGCGGTCTCGCAGTAAGTGCTGCTCTGCACGCTGCACGATAATATCCCCGAGCATGCCGGTAAATAGCTTATAAGGGTACACAAGGCTGAGCTGCGCCAAGTCGGTTGATTTCTCCTTACTTTCATGGGGAAAGAGGGTGAGCAGGGCATGAAGTCCCTTGTCGACCAAGGATTCCGGTACAAGGACGTAAGGCTCGACGGCTTTAAGTCCGGCTACGCAAGCTCCGATAGAGGATGCATGCACTTCCCGGGATTCTTCCCACATGCCGTTATCCGGGTCATGCCAATATTCGATGTGGCCTAGATACTCGACTAAACGCTGAACGATCTCCAGATCTTGGGCATCACGGAACATCCGCTTGCCTTGTGCGAGCCCAGAGCCGATTCCGAAGAGGAAGGCTCCGATCATATCATGCTGTACGTGGCCCCAGTTCTGATCATGAATTTCAAGGACATCCTGCGCAGAGTAACGGGCGTGTAGGTACTCCCATTCATACGTAGGCTTGTGCTTCGAGAGAATATGCAGCTTCCATTCATACGTGCGGAATAAATCTAGCAGCCGATAGTAGGTTGTCTCATAGATTCGATTCGGCTTCGTTAAGTAGGGTAACGACATATAGACGCAATCGCGAATCCAGACATATTGATAATCCTTCGACGGACTGGCGACATATAAACCGTGGGGTAGACGTAATTGATCCAGGATCTTATAGCTCTCAGATAACATATTTAACTCCTCCTTGAATGTTCGATAGGATGATTTCTATTAAGCAGTTTGCCCGATTTCTGTTTCTATTAAACTTGTAATCGTCCATGTATAATGGATATAAATAGAAATAACTGGGATAGCCTGTCTTGGGATTGAAAGGGAGCATCGAAGGTATGAGGGTAGTGATCAAGCAATTGGGGCTGGATATTCAGGTCAAATATCAAGATGAGGGGTATCGATTGGAGCAAGGGAGTGTGCTTATCGACGTCGATGTCTGGGAGCAAGGGATTCGCTCGGCCCCGCCTGTCGCACCGGAGACGCTGCATCAGCATCATGCATTACTGGATCTGTATCGCGGTGACTATCTGGGCGACCATCGGTACATCTGGGCCGAGAGCGAGCGGGAGCGGCTAAGTATGATGTGGTTCGTCCATGCGAAGCAGGTGGTCGATTGCCACATGCAGTTAGGGCAGTATACGGAGGCGATGCTGCTGCTCCAACAGCTGCAGGAACTATATCCTTATGTGGAGGATATTTATTTTGGAATGATGAAGATTCACGTGATGCATGGCAATTTAGGGGAAGTGAAGCGCCAGTATGAGCGGCTTACGTTCACCTTGCAGCAGGAATTGGGCGTTGGGCCAAGCGAGGCGCTGCATACCTGGTATGAGCAGCATTTTAACGGGATTCGCTCACAACTGCGTACCGGCGAAGAACCGCCTATCTTCTGTTCGATCGACTGCAGCAGAAGGTAAGACGAACTGGGCAAGCGGTCGCTGTATTTTTTATCGATATTAATGATTTTAAGCTGATTAACGATCATTATGGTCACGCCGTAGGCGATGTCATGCTGCGGAAGACTGTGGAAGCGCTAATGGAGGTGAATTCTCGTCAGACCCATGTCGTCCGCTTCGGCGGGGATGAGTTCCTGGTCCTTACGTTATGTGACAGTGAAGCTGAGCTCGAAGACACCCATCAAGAAATGGTGGGGCGTTTTGAATCCATCCCTGCATTAACCGCGGTATCCCTTACCGTCTCGATTGGACGTGCATGGTACCCGCAGCAGAGTACGCGACTCGATGATCTCATCTATTCCGCCGATCAAGAGATGATGCATGCGAAGAGACGTGTGAAGCAAGGAAGGCGGAACACCGCAGTACGCTGAAGAACACGCGCTCTTTTTGTGATGCCATGAAGCCCCACTCTACTCGACCGAGCAGAGTGCGGGCTTTTTTGTCGTTCCCAGCTAATATAGCATTACAACTTTTCTATCCGTATATGCGTCAACTGCTGATCATCTATGAAAATTTCAGAAAAATTTCAACATTTACCAGTAAGGGTTTGCATGTTATTTTTGTTAATTTTTGATATAATGTAGCGATTGTTTTGTGGAAATTTTCATAGATTTTCTTTGGTATCGATGGTACGAAGAGGGAAGGAGGTATCCTATGAAGAAAAGCTCGCAAATAAATCGCTTGGATTGGGGTTTTGCTCTATTCATCGGGTTAATCCTGGTACAAGATTTGTTTATTTGTATGAAGGTCTATTGGGATCAATCGTTCACCATGCTGGAGCTCGTATTGTGTCTAGCAGCGGTGGTCGCCTATTTGATTGGCTTTTGCCTGCCTGCAGGTGTATCTGTTGTGTGTATTTTCATTTTTATGGTGAGTTATTTTGTATGGATCGCTACAGTTGCGCCTATAAATCTACTAACCATCTCATCACTGGTATGGATTCCAGCGAATACGGCGCTTGCTTCGCTCATCCGAACCAAGTTCATCCGCTCGAAGCGAATGATGGAGAGACTTGACGCGCTGAAGGATGTGAATCCGCAGATCGATTTATATACGGAGCTGGAGAATAAGGCAAGTTTCGCGAGTACGCTTGTGAAGCAGTCGAGTCTAGCGAATCGCTATGCGAAGCAGTACAGCTTCTCTATGGCCTTGTTCCAGATCGAGTTCCGTCCACTGGTATTGGAATCTCTGGGGTCGGAAGGATATGGGCAGTTGCTTCTCAACATATCGCAGACGATTCAACAGCAGATCCGCTACGAGGATTACAAATTCAGCATCGGTGACGGCCAGTTTGTCATTCTGTGTCCGATGACCGACCAAGACCATTTCTACCGCGTCACAGATCGCATCAAGCAGGCGATTACGGCTATTCCGCTCGTGGACAAGAAAGGACAGACACTGACGCTCATTGTTCGCGCAGGTGCGATGTCCTTTAATCAAGCGGATCTCGCGAAGTATCAGCAGGTTGATGATGTCATTGCAATGTTGGTGCGGCGGACGGAGACGGATCTTGTCGGGGAATATATTTAGAGGAGGTTACGGAATGCAGACCGCGATGGGTACGCATTGGTTCATCATTGTATGTATGGTTGTGACAGTTTTTTTTGCTGTGGCTGTCCTGGGATTGACGATCGTAACCCTCCGATTCCGGGCAAGGGTGATTCGGGATTTCGATCGGAGGAAATGGGATGATTGTTGAAGGCTTCTTGTTATTCGCCATCGTCAGTATCTGGATTGCGGTATTTGAATCGGTCGTCATGATGTACGGAGCGATACGATTTATCCGTAGGGAACATCGGAATCCGAACGCCATTCCGGCGGATATGGATCATTTCCCAACCGTGACCGTCATGGTGCCGGCGCATAATGAGGAGATTGTTATTGCAACCACGGTGGAGCATATACTGGGTTTGAATTATCCGCAGGAGAAGGTTCAGATCATTGTCATTGCAGATAATTGTACGGATGATACGGCAGGACGTTTACAGCGATTGAAATCGAGACCGGCGTATCAAGACCGTAATCTACAGATTATGGAGCGGGTTGGTACGGGCGGCAAATCCGGTGCACTCAATGATGCGCTCAAGCAAGCGACCGGGGAATGGATTTGTATCTATGATGCGGATGCCGCGCCGGAGCGCAATGCACTGTTTTTCTTAGTGCAGAAGGCAATGGAGGAACCTGAGAAGTATGGCGCTGTATTTGGCCGGAATAAAGCGCGGAATCGGAATCATAATTTTCTGTCGAGCTGTATTAATTTAGAGCTGGTTACGATCCAACGGGTTCATCATACGGGGCTATGGGAGCTGTTCAAGCTTGGGACGATTCCTGGCACGAACTTCATCGTTCGGAGCGCGCTGATGCGAGAGATCGGCGGATGGGACGAAGATGCGATTACGGAGGATACGGCGGTATCCTTCGAAATTCTAACCCGAGGCCAGCTGATTGCGCTGGCGCCTAAAGCAGAAGCCTACCAGCAGGAGCCGGAGCAGCTCAGTGTCTATATGCGGCAGCGTGAGCGCTGGGCGAAGGGGAACTATCGCGTCGTCATGGATAATCTGCATCATCTATTCAATACGTCGAGCTGGCGGATTAAACTGCACGTGCTCTATTATGCAGCGAGCTATTTCTGGTTCATGATCGCACTGATCATATCGGATATTATTTTCGTAGTGAATATCGTGTATCAGATCATCGGGTTGTTCAATCCGGCGGTCGTCTCACCGTTTCAATTCACGAGTGACGTGTATATCTATTTGGTTATCGCGTGGGCGCTCATGTATTACATTTATGTGCTCCAGATCAATCTGGCATTGGCGTCGGATATTGGACAGAGCAACACACGTAATTTTATTTTGTCCTGTGTATCGTATTTTACGTATGCACAGTTGTTCTTAGTCATTTCCCTCAAAGCGTTCTATTCCATGGTTGTGGACCGCATCAGTGGTCGACAGAACAAGTGGTATAAGACACAGCGGTTTGATTGAAGAAGATCAGGCAGACCTTACGGGGTCTGTTTTTTTTCGTTCATTGGTGCATCTATGAACGAGGTAATTCCAGCCTATGCGTCACATGCAGAATAGAACTGTTTGGGGGCTATCCGTTTTCAATACGAGCTGGTTTGGCTGGTAAAGGGGTTACTAATCGTCAACTTCGGTGATACAATTTGGTTAACATATGGGATGAGGTGAGGCATTGCGTATTCAACTGAGAGGACACCATCTATTCTGCCTGCTTGGATACCGGGGAAAAGGCTATTCGGAGGGGTTCTGCGCGAACATGACCGAAATCTATGAGACTTTGCGCATGAAGCCGGAGACGATGATTGAGATTGTCTCGGGGCCGGATGTGATCTGTGCCGCGTTCCCTTCGGATCAGCCTTCGCATTGTCACAACCGCACGGTGTACCACAAAGATCAAGAGATTCTAGAACGGGTCTTGATGAAGATTGGAGAAAGTGCAAGCTGGGCGGATATTTGTGAGGCTGTTGCGAGAAACGTCATGCCGGAAGATATTAACCAGATTTGCTCGGATTGCATTTGGCATCCGCTTGGCGTATGTCAGGAAGGGATTGCTCATATTCGCCGCAGCAGGGAGCTTCGGGAGCTGCCGTAGGGATGATCATCCATTCGAGGGTTCAAAAAGCACGTACCGCGATCGCTGGTAGAGATGATATAGTAGAGATAGCGAATTTCAACTAGACGATAAAGGATGTTGCAAAATATGGATTATAAAATGATTGTACTGGATTTAGACGATACCTTGCTTCGTGACGATCAGACGATCTCGCCTCGGACGAAGGAAGCGTTAATGCGTGCACAGGCAGAGGGTGTGAAGGTGGTACTTGCTTCAGGTCGCCCGACGTATGGCATGGTCGGGATCGCGAAGGAGCTGGAGCTTGAGAAGTTCGGCAGCTTCATTCTATCTTTCAACGGTGCGAAGATTATCAACTGCAAGACCGGCGAGGAACTATTCAGCAGCACCTTGTCTGTGGACACCGTCCATGAGTTGTATGCGAAGAGTCAAGAGGAGAACGTGTCGATCTTAACTTATCTTGGCGACCAGATTATCACGGAATGGAAGAACGAGTATACAGAGGTTGAAACGGGTTTAACAGGTATGAATATTCGCGAAGTGGATAGCTTCGTGCAGACGGTTGATGTACCGGTTGTGAAATCGCTCATGGTTGCTGCGCCAGAACGGCTCATCGAGGTGGAGAAGAAGCTGAAGCAGCAGTATGCGGGCAAGCTGAACGTGATGCGCTCAAAGCCGTTTTTCCTCGAATTCACTGAAGTGGGTGTGGATAAAGGGACAAGCCTGCATCACCTCATTCAGAAGCTTGGCATTGCGCAAACCGAAGTGATTGCGATGGGCGACAGCTACAATGATGTTGCGATGATTGAGTTCGCAGGCCTCGGCGTCGCGATGGGGAATGCGCCTGATGATATTAAGGCACTTGCCGATTATGTGACCGATACGAACATGAATGATGGCGTCGCGAAGGTGGTAGAGAAGTTCGTATTGACCCCTCAGCACGCCTAATCGATTGGTTAGGAATTGGATGACGCGTATTTCCGCGAAGGTGGGAAATGCGCGTTTTTTGGTTCGGGTACGAAGACGAATATGGTATAATTGGAAAATGTGTTTTCCAGATACGATTATTTCATGAAAGGCAGGTGAATGCATGCTTGATGCGTACGTATTTCCAATCTCTTATGCGTTCATAACGTTTCCGATCGCGGCATTATTGTTCACGTTGCCGTTCTTAATTGTGCAATACCGTAGGCATGGCTATATTCATAAGTTTAGAGCTTTGGTCCTTTATTTACTTCTTCTCTACTTAATGAATGCCTTCTATTTGATTATTCTACCGCTGCCGGCATCTATTCATAATTTGCCTCCGAAGGCAGCAACCTATTTCCAGACGATTCCGTTCAATTTCGTGGAGGATATTGCGAGGGAAACCTCTGCGAAGCTAGGGAGTCCTTCTACTTATGTGCATCTATTGAAAGAACGAGCGTTTCTCCAAGTGCTGTTCAATGTGCTGCTCCTCGTACCGTTCGGGATGTTCCTGCGTTACTATTTCCGCGCGGGATGGGTGAAATGTCTTGTGATGTCCTTCGGGTTATCGTTTTTCTTCGAAATTACGCAAGTGTCGGGCATCTATGGCATCTATGATTATCCGTATCGGCTGTTCGATGTGGATGATTTGATGGCGAACACGTTTGGAGGTATGGTCGGGTTTGTCCTAGCGGAGTGGGTATCGAAGCTGCTGCCGCGTATGGATCGATTGGATGCGGGCGTAGATTTAACGGCCAAACGTGTGTCATATACGCGCCGGGGCATTGCTTTCTTGTTCGATTGGTGCATCGTCTTCCCGATCTCTGCGTTTCTGGCGGTGGCTGGACTCTCTATTTCTTATGTGATTGTCGTTGCTCTGTATTTCATTGTGCTGCCGTATGTGACGAATGGCCGGACCTTAGGTAAGTGGATCGTGCGAATTCATTTGAAAGGAAAAGGAGATCGCATAGGGCTGAAGGAGCTCGTGATTCGATACGGACTGCTGTATGTTCTAATCGGCGGGCTAAATGTGCTGTTTATCTTTCATGTACAGGACATGCCGAATATCTTCGGTATGTTATACGGTTTTGGGTTGTTTATCATGAATATATGGTTCGGGATCCACTGCCTCCGGTGCTTATTCAATCGGAATCGAGAGTTGTTCTATGAGAGGAAGAGCGGCACGAAGCATGTGATTTCCATATATCCAACGAAACTTGGCAACCAAGAGGACGAGGTGAAGGAATCGTGAGTGAGAAGCGTGCAAACACACAGGCATGGATTCAGCAATTTTATCAGGACCGCGGATGGTCAAATTACGGTCCTTTTGAGCGCGTAGGCTTTCTAATAGAGGAAGTTGGTGAGACGGCGAGAGCGATTCGTGCGATCGAAATCGGCAGAGATCGGCCCGATGAAGTGGAGCAGCCGTTGGATCGATTGCGGGAAGAACTGGTCGAGGAACTAGGAGATGTTCTAGGTAATGTGATTATTCTCGCGAACATGTATGATGTGTCGATTGAACATATTCTAGAAGTCCACAAGAGCAAATTAACGAAGAGATATCAGAGCGGAGTGTGAGAATCGATGAGAAAAATTTGTGTTTTTGCAGGATCGAATGTTGGAACAAGCCCCGAATATGAGCAAAAGGCAGAAGAACTAGGTCAATTACTCGCATCGAATAACATCGAGCTTATCTATGGCGGCTCCAAAATTGGCCTCATGGGACGGGTGGCAGATACCGTATTGGCTGCTGGCGGCCGTGCGGTGGGCGTCATGCCGCGGAATCTTTTTCGCGGGGAAATGGTGCATCCGAACTTAACCGAGCTGCATGAGGTTGATGGCATGCATGAACGGAAGGCGCTCATGTCAGAACTGGCAGACGGATATATTGCTTTACCGGGTGGGCTTGGCACGTATGAAGAGTTGTTCGAGGTGCTCAGCTGGTCACAGCTCGGCATTCACAAGAAGCCTGTCGGTGTGCTGAATGTTAATGGGTTCTACCAACCGATGGCAGATATGCTCGAGCGGACGGTGGAAGCCGGATTCATGCAGAGATCGAACCTGGGACTTGTCCTAGTCGAGGCAGAACCGCAAGATCTCCTTCGTCAAATGGTAAGCTACACGCCGCCTGTGCAGACGAACAAGTGGAGCGAGTTGAAATCATAGCAACAGCGAGAGTCCATCCTGAACAGGGATGGATTTTTGTTCGTTATGATCACCAAATGCTGTTAATGCATACAAAATTCTGGATTATTCTACCTGATCATGAGATGATTAACAGGTTGGTTGAAATGCTATTTGTATATTCTGAAGAGGAGAGGTTCAGGAAGTATGAAGTCGACTTGGAAAGGTACTAGAATGTTGGTGGTTCTAACGTTCGTTGCACTCATGGTTCAGTTATTCATTCCTACTTACACCTATGCTGCAGGAACGGCATCCAATCGGTACGATGTGGTGGTCGTTGGCAGTGAAATTCAAGGGGTTCTTTTAGCCAAATCTGCACGGAGTCTTGGACTGAACGTACTGATTCTGGACCCGCGCAATAAACCGGGCGGTGAGCTCGTGCAAGGGCAAATGATGGTGCTTGACGAGCCGAATGATAAGAAGAAGCGGAGTCTTGTCCAAGGGGAATTGAAAAATCTATATGCCGGCTATAAGGCAGGTACGATCCGGACGGTAGAGGAGATTACACGTTATTATGAGAAGCTGCTTAGAGAAATCCCAATTCGCAGCGGAATTACGATAGAGTCGCTTGATATCGTGCCCTCTCCTTATAATAAGCAAGAGAAGTCCATTCAATCGTTAACGTATAGAGCGAAAGACGGGAAGACCTATACCGTTCAATCGAATTATTGGGTGGAAAATACGGACCATAACGCCTTAACAGGCAAATTGGATCTAAAGCGGATTCCAGGCATGGAGCAGATCTACAAAGGCAAAAAGCCAGATTATATGGCAGCGACGTTCATGTTGAAGTTCAAAAATGTGAATTGGAGAAAGCTGCACGCGGACATCCTGAAAGACTATCCGTTAACAAATCTACAAGCTAAGTATGGCCCTAATACATATGTTGATTGGAAATTCGGGACGGGATTCAGCAATGTCACGAGTAAATACAAACCGCAGGACTCGCAGCTACTCTTGCGTGGGTTGAATATTACCTATCAGAAGGATGGCTACGTTCTGATTAACTCGCTGTTGATTTTTGATGTGGATCCTGCGAATCCGAAATCGGTGGAATCGGCAGTGACAAAGGCGAAGGCCGAAGCGCCGCATATCCTGAAGTTCTTGCAGAAGAACGTTCCGGGGTTCGCGAAGGCCGAGTTGAATGGCTTCCCGGATTACCTCTATATTCGAGATTATAATCGCTTCGAGACCGAATATGTGCTGCACGAGAACGATTTAACGAGCAGCCGGATGTTCTGGGATAATGTTAGTATCGGCGGCTATGGGATGGATCTGCAGGGCACGAAGGCGATGCCGAAAGGCATTAATGTTGGAACCCCGGATCGCTACGGTCTGCCGCTGCGGTCCTTCGAGCTGGCTGCGTATGAGAACGTCCTAGTCGTCGGCAAAAATATCGGCGCTACGATCAAAGCTTACGGCAGTGCACGAATTGTCCCGAATACCGCACTTGCTGCACAGACGATTGGCATTATCCTGGGCAAGGAATCGAAGCAGAAGCGTCTAAAGGCGCTGACGGAAGCCGATTTCAAGCGAATCCATCAATATCTGGAGAAGGATTTCCGTATTAAACTTCAGAAGTAAAGACAGCAAGGGAGGAATATCCGGTGAAAATGGATCGATTGCTCGCGATGACGGTGCTCCTGCTGAATCGAGGACGTATCAGCGCCAAGGAGTTGGCTGAACGGTTCGAAGTGTCGACCAAGACGATCTATCGTGATATGGATACGTTATGCCAAGCAGGGATTCCGATTGCGGCGCATCAAGGCACTTCCGGCGGCTTCGAGATTATGGAGCAGTTCACTATCTCTCGCCAATTTCTTACGCTGAGTGAGATCAATTCCATTATTCGTGCCGTGCGAGGGGTGAATCAAGCCCTTGACGACAATACGTATGATCATCTGTTAGAGAAGGTTAGCTCCATGATCGGTCCGACGGATCGGTCGCAATCTGCCGGATATCAAGATCCATTGATCGTAGATCTAAATCCATGGGGGCAGGGGCCTCATACGCGTCACAAAGTGAATGTCATTCGTCAAGCTATTGAGGAGAGCCGGGTTGTCGCCTTCCGCTATATGAACATGCATGGGGAAGAGAGTGAAAGGAATGCTGAGCCTGCAGCGCTGATTCTCAAGGGCAATGTATGGTATCTGCAAGCGTATTGTCAGCTGCGCGGGGAGTTCCGCGTCTTCCGATTATCTCGCATTTATGACCTCATGCTTCAATCGCAAGCATTCGACCGTCGGGAGGCACCATCCATGGAAGGATATGCTTGGGAGTCTACGTGGAGCCGGGAAGAAGAGAAGACCATCACGCTAAGCTTCTCCCCGCAGGTACGCTATCGGGTGGAAGAGACGTTCGACCCCGGACAAGTGCTGATCGGCACAGACGGTTCTGTGCGGGTGGAAGGGTATTTCAGCGATGATGAATGGTTCTACGGCATGCTGCTGAGCTTCGGCCATCTTGTTCGCGTCGAGCAGCCGCCTTCTGTAGCGGAAGAAGTTGTCCGCCGGGCAAGGCAAATTATTGCACAATATGATAACTAGACAGATAGCTGTCCAATTTTCCTAGGTACAATAAAGATATTAACTGATGGAAATGAGGAAATTGTTATGAACCAACGTATTGAATTCCAGCGCCCAGCCTTCGATCTGATCGGGATTAGCGCACGAACGACGAATGCAGCGGAAGCAGGACCGGACGGGCTCATTCCGAAACTGTGGGAGACCTACTTCCAATCGTCAATCCTATCACAGGTCCAATCGAACAACTCTGAGCTGCTGTACGCGTTATATACCGACTATGAGAGTGATGCGTCAGGTGCGTATACGTTGCTGCTTGGACATGAGAAGGGCGACGGCGCTATGCTGCCTGAGGGACTATGTGAAGCGCATGTTCCTGCTGCCAAGTATATGATATTCACGACCCAGCCGGGTCCTTTCCATGAAGTCGTACCCGCAGCGTGGCAGGAAATCTGGGCATTCTTCCAGACTTCAGAGATCACACGGACCTATACCGGTGATTTCGAGCTGTATCGAACCGCGCAATTCGATCCGAATCTTGCGGTTGTCGAGATTTATATCGCTGTTCATTAAGGAAACGAAGGGATGCCCTATGTTTGTGGGCATCCCTTCGTTGTCATGCTTCATGCGTTCGTACTGGGGTTAGGATGTAGGTCGCCGTGGATGTCTCATCCTCTTCTAAAGGCTCAATCCGAATGGGGCTCCACTTCCCTTGGAATTTCAGGGATACGTCCTTGCATGCCATCGTTCGGAGAATATCCCGCATATATTTACTGTTGAATGCAATACGAATGTCTTCCCCCAGTTTCCGCACAGCCTCCCATTGCTCGTTCACATCGCCGATTTGCTCCGTGCTAGAGAACAATGTCAGCCTTGTATCTAACGTCTCTAATCGGACGATATGACCATCCCCTGCCAGAATGGAGACACGCTCAAGCGCTTGAAGTAAATCTTCCGTGTGCAAGACAAGGTGTGTGGTATGAACGGCAAAAGCGTCAGGATCGATGGACGGGTAGGTTCCCTCAATCAAAGCCGAGTAGAAGGCAAGCTGACGCGTACCAAATAACACTTGGCGATTGTCGATCTGGATGTCTACGGATGTCTCATCATCCGGAAGGATACGGGATAATTCCGTTAGGCTGCGCCCCGGTATGATGATCGCGTGTGGCGGAGCGGCATTGATTCTCTCTATGTTCGTGAGGAGTGAAGCGAAGCGTACCCCGTCTGTGGCCAGCAGTCGAATCTGGTCTGCATGGTGATGATCCCACGCTAGGGACACCCCTGTGAGTACGGGCCTTTGTTCAGAAGGAGAGACAGCGAAGGCCACTTGCTGAATGATCTTCTGAAGTTGGATTGAAGACAATCGGATGGTCTGATCGCTATGGAAATCAGGCACTTCTGGAAATTCATTGGCTTCCATCCCGGATAATCGGTATATCGCTCGTTCGGAGCGCACGGTAAGCAGGAGAGGACCTGTGAGTTCGAGCATGACAGCGCCTAGGGGCAGCTTGCGTACGATTTCGAACAAATACTTCGCAGGCACAACGATACTGCCGACTTGCTCGATCTGGAGATTTGCTTCATGCAGCGGTAGTTCAACTTGAATCGTAATCTTCGAGTCACTAACACGGAGGCGTAGACCCTGATGGTGTGCGGTCAGTAATATCCCCGATAGGATAGGCATGGGCGACGTCGGTGATACCGTTCTTATTACTTGTCCAAGGGCATGAAGCAAGTGATCGCGCGTCGTTCTAACCTTCATGCGAAGCCTCTTCCTGTCTGGCTGGAGCGGCTGGATCATGAGCCAAGATGATCTGCCGGATCAGCTCGGAACGGGAAATTTGCTTCGACTGGCATGCGGCCTCAAGGTCGTCCCAGACCTGTTCGGGCAAGGTCAGCGATATTTTCTTCGTTAGACCAATCCCTTTACGCCCCGCACCTTCTCTCGCTCCGCCTTTCCCGAAAGTGATGTGCAATTGACCTTCTTCACGAGGTACGCCTACTTTGACCTGCTGCCTTGGCAAAGAATCCACCATCCTATCTTCGTCTGTATTATGAATAAGGTAACTTAATTCAATAGCAATTGTACATCCAATATAGCACATAAAAATGGAAATGTCTGCAATGAAATGGAATTGCATGTGGAGATCAGGGAATTCAAGCCCGCATCTTAAGCTAATCTTTAGCCGCTAGCGGTTTACAGGCTTGGACGAGGCTTGTAAAATTTGAAGAAGCATGTCGAATTTGTAAAGGGTTGAAAGCATGAAAAGCAGCAAGGTCTACCTCAAAAAAAGGTTGCTATATTTCGTCATTGTCTCTTGTGTGGTCGTCGGCGCGCTGATTAGCGCTAGACTCTATCTCTCATACTTCGCTACGAATAAATCGTCTGAAGTGGCGCTTGCCAAACAGTATCTTGCGATTGCTGAAGATATTAAGAATGGAATCGACCGTACGCATGTCGACGAGTACCGTAAGAGCTACAGGGAAGAGGATCGCATGGAAATCAAAGCCTATCTCGAAGAATACCGCCAGCGTATTCATGCGAGGTATGTCTATATATTAACGCTGGATGAGAGTGAGGTATCGAAGGTGCTGATCTCTTCCCATCCGCCTGATGCTGTTGATCTGCCTGTGGGTGCGCCTTGTACGGTGCCTCCATCACAGGTTAACCAAGCGAAGCGAGGGAAGTCCTACTATACGGGCATTATGACAGTAGACAACGACGGCATGGAAGAATCGTACCTATCGGTTGGCGTTCCCTTACATGATCAAGATGGTTCGCTCCTTGGTGTGATTGGCATTGATATTGACGCTCGGGATTTAGAATATGCGAGTAACGAAGTGATGCGTGGAAATCCATTTATTTTCGGGATCGACGTCTTATTTGCGCTAACGTTACTCACGGCCATCTTTATGCTGAATAAGTGGTACCGATTGCGTCTTCGCCGAAGTCTGCAAGAATCAGAACAGCTCTACATTTCGGAGCTTGGCAAAGTGATCGGCACAATTAAGTCTAGCAGGCATGATTTGTTGAACCACTTTCAGGTCATTAGCGGACTGCTCCAGATGAATTATGTAGATCAGGCACAGTCTTACTTGCGAAATCTAAGCATTGATACGAAAGTACTGGATTGGACGGTACGGATCAAGAATCCAATTCTGATGGTATTGTTCCAGAGCAAATGGGAGCTTGCAAAATCGCGCGGCATTCATATGGAATTCGATGCGGATCAAGATGAATACCGCTTAGTTGAATCGATGGATCTCGTTAAGATTTTTTCGAATTTATTGGATAATGCGATTGAAGCCTTGGAATTGTATGAGGGAGAGCAGCCGAAGCTAATTCATGTGACTTGCCGCAATGATGGGGAGAAATATGTATTTGCTGTACAGAACCCGGCAGAGCTGACGGCAGGTGAGCAGAAGAATTTCTTTCAATACGGCTATACCACCAAGGAGAATGCGCAAGATTTACGCGGGAACGGCCTGTTGATCGTCCTAAATACCGTGGATAAGTACAAGGGAAGTATTCATTTTACGTATGAAGAAGGCCAGGTATTGATCCAAATTAAGATCTAGTATTTTCAATCTATCGGAATTCTTGGTATCATACAAATAAATGAATCTACAGCAAAGGGATGAAAGAAGATGTTAGACGCAATCAAGATCGAGCGCACAACCTCGCCGAAGGCAAGACCGCAAGACGATCAGCTCGGATTCGGTAAATATTTTACGGACCATATGTTTATAATGGATTATGATGCGGCCAAAGGATGGTATGATCCGCGCGTCGTTCCATATCAACCGATCACACTCGATCCGGCATCGAAGGTGTTCCATTATGGACAGACCGTGTTCGAGGGATTGAAGGCTTACCGCACGAAGGATGGAAGAATTCTGTTGTTCCGTCCAACCAGCAATTTCAAACGTCTGAACAAATCGAATGATCGCCTCAGCATTCCTGCACTGGATGAGGAGCTTGCGCTTCAGGCGCTTAAGTCGCTGATTGAAGTGGATCAAGATTGGATTCCTCATGCGGAAGGAACTTCACTCTACATTCGTCCGTTCATTATCTCGACGGAAGGATCGCTTGGCGTAGCGCCGTCTCGTCAATACAAATTCATGATCATCCTCTCGCCAGTAGGCTCGTATTATGCAGAGGGTATTAACCCTGTCAGCATTCATGTGGAATCGGAATATGTCCGTGCGGTAGCAGGCGGCGTCGGAAATGCGAAGACGGCAGGGAACTACGCAGCGGGGCTCAAAGCACAAGAAGGCGCAACAGCGCTTGGTTATTCTCAAGTGCTATGGCTTGACGGCGTTCATCGCAAGTACATTGAAGAAGTGGGCAGCATGAATGTGTTCTTCCGTATCGGTGACAAAGTCATCACGCCAGCGATTAACGGCAGTATTCTTGAGGGGATTACACGTGACACAGTTCTTCAGCTCTTGAACCACTGGAATGTAACGGTGGAAGAGCGCCGGATTTCAATTGATGAATTGGTTGAAGCGCATCAGAACGGCTCCCTCATCGAAGCATTCGGGACAGGCACGGCGGCGGTTATTTCCCCGATCGGTTCCTTGCATTGGAATGGGGAGAAGCTTGTCATCGGCGATGGTGCGACAGGTGAGCTATCGAAGAAGATCTATGATGCGTTGACAGGTATTCAGAAGGGCGAGCTCGAGGATCCGTTCGGCTGGACTGTACAGTTGTAGGAATGAATGGCTTGAAGGAGAATGAATACACCATGAGCAAAGTAAATGAGCAAGAATTGATTCAATACATTGCGAGCAAGTCCAAAGTCGATCCGAAATGGGTCGACGTTGTGCTGAAGCACGCGCAGAAATTTATTAATAGCGCCAAGCCTAATGCACGCGGCGAGGTAGACATTGATAGCGACGACCTCGTTGATTATGTGGTGAGCCGTCCCGATGTGAAATTGAACGAACTTCAAGTCGAGACAATCTTGGACCTTGAGATGGATTACTTGATGGACAAAGGTCTCGCGGGGTACGAGGACTAGTCATTACATGTAGAACCCAAGTGAAAGAATCAGAGCCAGTCAATCTCTTTAACCAGAGGTTCGACTGGCTTTGTTGTTGTAGGAGCAGCCTCATCGATGACCCAATTTGCTTCATTATCTTATCCATCAAGGATCGGGTGACATAAACTTAACTAAGCAGTTCTATACAGGATCGCACCCAATCATCAGAGTGGGAAGAAGGTTAATTCATGGTTCGATCAACGACGAAACGGGAAATAAGCTCCATCATGCTGAAGTATGGTCTACATGTGCATTCCGTTCATTCTTGCCGCTCGTTATACAATAGCTCGGCTGGTTATCATGTTGTGACTTCGAATGGAACGGTCTTCTTGAAACCTTTCAAAGGATTGAAAACTAGGCTGGCACACGTACATTCCCGCTTGTTATGGCTGCGGGAAAATGATTTTCACCATATGCCCCTATGGTACACCACAAGGAGAGGAAAGTACTGGGTAAGCTATAAGGGGAAGTTGTACTATGTTTCCGAATGGATCGAAGGTAATCAGTTAGATAGGATTGAGCAAGAGTATGAAAGACTGGGTGAAGTGCTGGGGAGATTGCATCATCTCACAAAACAGTTTGTCTCCCCATCATCTTCCTTACCGTTTCGAGAATGTAATCGCTTCAAGCTGCAGAATAAGATGTTCATCCGTCGATTGCCAGTCCTTAAGAAGAAATCGAACGGCATTGGCAAATGGTTCAGAGATGAAGGAGATCGGTGTCGTGTGCTGGCAGAGGAGGCATGGCGTCTATTACGCCAGCCAGATGTGAGGAGGGCGCTTCGCAACATATCGCTTATTCATGGGGATGTAACGAAGCCGAACGTGATTGTAGGATCCGATGAAGTGTATTTGATTGATTGGGAATTTACGGTACGAGGTTCGGCGTATTATGAAGTTGCAAAGACGCTTAACAATATCATGGACTTCTCGATCCCACACATCTCTGCCTTCCTGCAGGGCTATCAGAAGATGAATCCATTAACATTACAGGAACGCTTGATTATAGCTGCTTTATTCCGATTGCCGCGCGAAGCTTGGATTGCTAGTGACAGAATCATAGCTGGTGGTAAGTATGCAGATTTGTTCAAAGGCTTGAAAAACTCTTGGGCGAAGCGGCTGGAAGTCATTCAATGGATGGATGCTTGGGCAAGACAGGAGTCGCAGTCAGGTGTACAGGATCTCTCATCTTGGATCTAGAAAATCTATAAAATGAACGTTGAGAGGCCATGCAACAGTACATGAGCCTCTTCGGGCTGCATCCGTTCTGTTATCGACTCGAAGTTCTCTTGACCCATAATGAACTAAATCGGCAGCATAAGAAAATGACCAAATTCCCGAGCATCGCAATTCCGAATACGACAGCCGGGTTCGCGAGTTCGGAAATCCATCCGGCAGCGAATATGGCGAACGGCATGCCTAGCTTGAAGAGCGATCCCGTAATCCCGCTGATCCGCCCAATGAGGTGATGCGGGGTCGTCTCTTGACGGAAGGTCCATATACTAACTGTGCTGATCGTCTCGAAGAGCCCGTTGAAGAAGAGTGCTGCTGCAAGCCAAATTGCCGAATGTGCTGCATAGAGCATTCCATACGTAAACCCGACGAATAGGGTAGTCAAGGTCACGATGACCCCAGCTTCGAATCGCCTCCGCAGCGGCTTTAGCAAGAAGCTTCCAATGAGTCCGCCGGCTCCCGCAGCTGAGAGGACAAGTCCGAGCTCGAAATTCGCAAGTTTGAGGGTATCCTTCGCGAAGAAGATGATTGTCGTATCGACCATGCCAGATGTAGAGTTCAAGAAGATGACGGTCAACGTGATGAGCCATAGCAGACGATTGCTACGCAATTCGACCCAGCCCGCATGGAGTTCTCGCCAGAACCCTTGCTGCTTCGGTGGTGTGATGATCTCTTCCGATCGAAGGAATAAGAGGGTGATGAACCCGATCATAAATAAGAGTCCCGTTAGAAAGAGACTATCCTGCAGCCGTGGCAGCATGAGCACCAGTCCGGTTAACGCAGGTCCCATAATGCCGATGAGCGTCGTAATGAAATTGAATGAAGCATTCGCGGAGGTCAGCATTTCATTCGGCAAGGTGTGTTTGACCATACCAACACGGGCATTACCCACGGCATAATTGCATGTCATGAGCAGGAATCCACCGATATAGAAGATCACCATCGAAGGCTCACTGCGAATCGATAGGAAGTAGAGTAAGAACAGGATGATCACTTGGAACAGCACAGCCCATAAGGACCACTGTTTCTTGCGGACACGGTCGACGAGGACACCGATGAACATGGCGAGTAAGAGATTCGGCAGAAATTCAATGCCGCGCATCGTCGACATCGCTACCGAGGATGAAGTCCATTGATAGAGAATGAGAGGCAGTGCCAGCTCATAGATTTTATTACCGAAGGTGATCATGGCCCCCGAGATGAACAGAACTAGGAAGTTCGGGTGCATCCAGATCGATAATTTTGTTGGTAGGGCTATTTGAGTTGTTGCACTCGTACGCTGCATCGCTCTTGCATCCTCCTCTTTACTGTGGGAATGAACCCCATTATACTTTTGGAAAAGAAGAAGAAAAAGCGAAAATGGTATGCATACCATTTCGCCTTTTTGGAGGGAAGAACGGATGGAAGTTGAAGTGTATTTCGTGAAATTGCGTGAGCATTATGCTGCAATTCCTGATGGGCAAGCCGTGTCGCTATCGATGGATGATCTAACGGGTTTATGGGATTGCACGCGCCGTAATGCACAATTGGTGCTGCGTCGGATGGAGGAGCAGGGGTACGTGGAATGGCATGCAGGACGTGGGCGCGGCAACTTGTCCCGTCTTATTTTCCACACCTCCTACCGTAAAGTGCTGTTGGAGAGAATCAAGTCACTCGTGCTGAACGAACATATCCAAGAGGCGTGGCGCACGCTGGATTCGCACGATAATCAGGATCTCAAAGATGAGGTGACCGCATGGATCTCGACACAATTCGGAGTTCGGCAGGATTCGGATGCGAAGGATGTGCTGCGGTTTCCTTTTTACCGTCCGGTGCTCGACCTCGATCCTGCTCATGTGATTCGTCGTACAGAGGCACACTGGATGAGGCAGATTTTCAACACGCTCGTGTCTTATTCAAGTAAAGAGCAGCGAATCGTTCCGGAGCTCGCACACGCTTGGGAATGCGATGCGGCGAAGATACGATGGACCTTCTATCTGCGCAAAGGGGTTCGATTCCATCATGGGAAGCGGATGACGGCTCGCGATGTTGCTTATACGTTTCACCGGATTCAGACGGAGGCACCAGTGGAATGGATTCCAGCGATGATTCAGAAGATTACGGTTATCAGCGACTATTGCATCGAGTTTCTTTTGAATACGCCAAATACGATTTTCGATCGTTTTATTTGTACAGAGCGGTATTCGATTGTTCCGGAAGATCGATATGACGAACAGGGTGCCGGGGACCTCGCGGCTATGCCAGTGGGGACAGGCCCTTTTCGTATGGTAGAGAACAATGCATCGAAGATGGTGCTAGAATCGTATGAGAGCTATTTCGAAGGGTGCCCGCATTTGGATCGGATTGAAATGTGGGTATGGCCGAATTATGAGCGGGATTTGCTCCTACAAGTGAAGGAGCAGGATGCGCAGCTGCTGTATAATGAGGCTCAGCCTACAGCGGGAGACCAGCCGTTTCTTCAACAATTGGAGAAAGGAAGCAGTTATCTCACATTTAATCTAGCCAAGGAAGGGGTGCTGCAGGATGTTCAGCTGCGCCAAGCGATTCATGTTGGATTGGATCGGGAGCAGATGATTGCTGACCTGGGCGGTCATCGCATGTATCCGGCTGAAGGGTTTATTCGGGACCAAGGGAATCCGTCCTTCCACTCGGAATATCATCTGTCGTACGCGAAGGAGCTTGTCCGGTCTTCGAGCTATCAAGGCGAGCGAATAATGTTATATACGTATGAGATGGTAAGCAATGAGCATTGTGCGGCGTGGATTCAGGAAGCGTGCAACCGGATTGGTATTCAAGTCGAGGTGGTGGTTGTGCCCATCCGGGATTTAGCAAACCAAGATAAGCTGGCTGCCGCAGATATGGTCTTTGCGGGAGAGGTGCTGGGGGAGCAGTCGGACATTACGTTGATGGAGATGTACACCTTGGATACGAGTTTTATTGGCAATCATCTGAGTCCCGCTGGTGCTCTGATTGTGAATCATGGGATTGCGCAGTGTCTCCTGGAGGAGAATTTAGATAAGAGAATGATGATGCTTCATGAAATTGAAAAAGCGTTGAAGCATCAGCTTCAATTGTTGTTCCTCTATCATAATGTGCAGACGGCGAGTCATCATCCATCGCTTGGTGGGATATCGCTCAATGCTTGGGGGAAAGTAGATTATCGGCATGTCTGGGTTCGGAGAAAATGAGAGGAGTTTGCCATCGGCAAGCTCCTAGAAACGCCCAACAACAGCAATATCAGAGCGCCTTACCCCTCATGGGGTGGGCGTTCTTTGTATTTAATCTGCACTGCTTCCGCCGCTATCTCGGCTACTGCCGCTATCCCCGCCGCTATGGCCCAGTGAACTGCCACTATCATTTGGGGAGCTATCATGGTTATGATCGAAGTTCGTACTGCTAGAGTCCGCATAGAAATGGGAGCTCGAATATTCACTGCCTTCACTCGGTCTTTGTGATCCACGTTTGGCAATGATGACGATGATGAATACAACGAATGCCAATAAGATCAAGATGATCAGGTTATTCAAAGGGAACACTTCCTTTTTTGCAATAATCACATTGTTATGAAGAATTATACCATTCTTGCTGAGATTCGCGGTGTAATTCGCTCTGCGAATTTGCTACAGCCGTTTATTCCTTTTGCCTGTGATATCCGTCAGATCGAAGAAGAGACGCGTCTTCTCAGCCAGCAGTCATTCTAAAAGCCTGACACTTTGTTAAATTATTACATTGTGTGCTCGAGATGTTCTTGTTACAATGTACAGCGAGATGTGAGATCTATACACATTTTGGGCGGGCGAGGGGTTTTACGAAGAAGAAGGTTCACCAAATGATTCAAAAATGGTTTCGTCTACAGGAACACGGTACGAACGTAACCCAAGAGATCATGGCGGGGATCGTCTCATTTTTTACAGTAGTCTATATTATTGTCGTCAATGCGTCGATTCTCGCGGATGCGGGGATTCCTTTTGAAATGGGCGTTGCGGCGACAGTATTTACATCGTTTATAGGATGTCTCATGGTCGGTTTCTGGGCAAATACCCCGAATGTGCTTGTACCCGGTATGGGTGTGAATGCATTATTCACGTACACGATTGTACAAGGTATGGGGTTGCCCTGGCAGGAAGCGTTGGCCGCCGTCTTTATTTCGGGCTTGGTGGTTACGGCCATTTCATTCACGTCTTTGACGGATTTGATTGCCAAGGCGATCCCGAATTCGCTGAAACATGCGATTACGGTTGGGATCGGGTTCTTGCTCACGTTCATTGGGATGGAAAAAGGCGGCTTGATCGTCTCTGGTAAGAGCACGCTCTTGGCGCTAGGAAGTTTTTCCGACCCGCACGTACTTCTGACGCTGGCCTCACTTGGGATTACGCTCTTCTTGTTCGTGCGTAATGTCCGGGGGAATCTGTTGATCGGTATCGCACTTGGCACAGCGCTTGCAGCGTTGTTCGGCGGACTGAATACAGGTTCTGGAGGTGAAACGGCCCTATCCCTTGCGGATTATGGTTCGTTCATCGGTGCAATGTCCTTCGACAGCATCGGTTCAATCGTCTTCTGGGTCGCAGTATTCTCGCTCATCTTGGTCGTCTTGTTCGAGAATGTCGGCTTGATTCATGGTCAGATGGAAATGATCAAGCGTCCTGACAAGTTCAAGCGTACGTTCCAAGCTAGTGCGGTATCTGCCGTGAGTGCTGGTCTGCTCGGTACGAGTCCGACGATTTCTTCGGTGGAGTCAGCAGCGGGGATTTCGGCTGGCGGGAGAACAGGATTAACCTCCATTACGACAGGGGTTCTGTTCCTTAGCTCGATGGCGGTCATTCCGCTTATCAAGATGATTCCGAGCTCCGCGATTGCGCCGGTATTGATGATTATCGGCGGGCTAATGATCCAGGGCATTCGGGAGATCAAATTCGACGATATGACGGATTGGTTCCCAGCGTTTCTGACGATTGCAGCGATTCCACTCACCTCGAGTATCGTGGATGGAATGGCATTCGGCTTCATCGCGTATCCACTCCTAAAGATCGCAACAGGCAAATGGAAGAGTGTTGGTATCGTATCCTACGTGATCGCAATGCTGTTTGTTATGAATTTTGTGCTTCATACTGCAGGTTAATGGAATAAGAAGTAGATGGTAGAGCCGCCTTCGTCAGAGGGCGGCTTTGCTGCGTTCGCAGCAGCTTGGAGTTAAAAGAAAAAGCACACCGGAACGATTAAGTCATGGTGTGCTTTATTCGTTATCCCGCTTGTGTTGTTTCTTTTCGCATTTCCTCCGCTGCAAGTGTTCGAAGACGATCATGGGTGTACGTAGGCTAGTGCCTAGTTATTCGTTATTCTTGGCGCTCTTGATCGCGATCCGGGGCAGGCTGCTCCGGTGCATCTGCGTCTACAGGCTCAGAATCCACGGACTTGCTGTGCACGTGATCCGTTCTTTCTTCCGAGGAGGGTGTAACGGCAATCGGCACTTCAGCCACATAAATTTCTTCTTTAAACGAGTTGCCGCAATGACTGCAGAATTTTGCCTCGTAAGGAGCGGCTTCCCCACAGGAACAGAGTTTTTCTCCTTTGACACGTGCGAGTTCTTGTTCTAACGCTACAATTTGGATTTCTAATTCGGAAATTTCACGGCATAGCCCCTTCATACGCCCTTCAGCGTCATCCATTGAAGTGGATGTGACGGTACTCATCCCGGATGCACGGTACACGAGTTCACCGAGCTGCT
The DNA here is from genome assembly GCF_042676425.1 of Paenibacillus sp. GCM10027629. Taxonomy (NCBI): domain Bacteria; kingdom Bacillati; phylum Bacillota; class Bacilli; order Caryophanales; family Paenibacillaceae; genus Paenibacillus; species Paenibacillus sp. GCM10027629. The sequence goes on from NZ_JBHTGZ010000005.1 coordinate 100,083, forward strand.
CATAGTGCTCCTGAATATCTTTGCGTTTGGACGCAATCTGGGTGTACAGCTTCGTGTACTCTACTGTTTGCTGCGCTTTATCTTTCACTTGGTTCAGACCGGATTTCATTTTATCGAATATGCTCATGGCTATTCCTCCTCTAAATACATACAGGTCGTGCATTTCCCTTATTATCCCATGCAGCAGTAGTCAGGGCAATAGAAGGACGAGCTGGCTACACTAAAAAAGACTGCCGTTCACCGAGGAGCTTCGTGGTGAATGACAGTCTTTAGCGTAGACTTCATTATTCGGAGCCAGTCCGGAGATGGCCTGATCGAGCGACCTTGGTCTCAAGGTACCGCTCATTGAATTCGGACACATCACCCCAGAGAGGAACGCGTCCAGATAGGTTCGCGCCAGACTGCTGCAAAGCCTGCAGCTTTCTTGGGTTGTTCGTAATGAGTGTAACCGGGTTGGAACGCAAGGATTGAAGCACGAGAATCGCTTCTTCATAATTTCGTGAGTCATCGGAGAATCCAAGCTGTAGGTTCGCTTCAACCGTATCGAGCCCTTCTTCCTGTAGCAAGTAAGCTAGGGCTTTGCTGAAGAGTCCAATGCCGCGTCCTTCATGATTCGCAAGATAGAATAGCGCACCAGCGCCTTGCTTCACGATCATCTGCATCGATTGACGGAGCTGGAAGCCGCAGTCGCATCGTTTACTTCCGAAGATATCGCCTGTATGGCAGATGCTGTGGAATCGGATAATGGCATCATCCGCATGTTCGAAATCGCCGTAGACGAGTACGCTGGATTGCTGCATCTCTGCAAGTGAAGCTTGCGATAACCGAGCTACCAAGGCTTCAATCGGAAGCTCTTGTCCCGGGGTCGTATTCGGCAGTGCATCGCTAGGCACCCAGCAATACCACTGAAAAATATGCGTCTCCCCATGTAGATTCACCGGCAGCTTGATTGGGCCGGCCAAATAGAGGGACTGGTTGGTATCTTGTATATAACGGACTTTATGCTTCAACACATCTGTGATTTTTTTGGATATTGTCATATCGCGTCGCTCCTAACTTTCAATCTTACATATTGGTTACTTAATGTAAGTAAGTATATTATTAAAACCAAGTTGAGTCAATGGATTTAACGTTGGATGATTTTGTGCGGCGACTCTACTTTGCTACTTCTTAGTATAGTGATATAAGTCACAGTGAGCAAATAGGTGAATTGTGGTTCTTTTAATGCCAATTGGGGTACGTTAATGCGAGTGGTGTTCAAATGAAGTACAGATGTAGGGGGATTGCAGATGCAGAAGGCGCATTGGGCGGACCGAGCCGAACGGCTTACAAGCCAGTCATGGCTGCTGCTTGCGGTGCACGCATTGTTCGTGATTGCGAGCAGTCTATCGGGAACCTTCCTCGGTGTATACCTTTGGAAAGCAAGTCATAATTTTGCGGCGATTGGCTGGTTTACGCTCTTGACCCATTTGTGTATGGCGCTGACATTCTGGATTGTAGGGTATGTGGTGAAGAAAGGCTATACATTATTATGTTTTCGAATAGGGATTGCCCTCTCCGCGGGTTTCTATGCGATTGTCTTGCTTCTCGGGACGTCTGCCGTTCACTATATTTGGCTGTTAGGGCTTGTGCAAGGGCTTGCTACCGGGCTATTCTGGCTTGTGTTTAATGTGATTTATTTCGAGGTGTCAGAACCCGATACACGGGATCGATTCAATGGTTGGATGGGGATATTCGGTGCGATTGCGGGGATGGTTGCACCTTGGTGCTCGGGACTTCTGATTTCGCATATGAACGCAGAGCGTGGTTATCGCATGGTGTTCATGATCTCACTCGGTATCTTCATCGCCGGGGTTGTCGTTAGCTTCTGGCTGCGTCAGCGGAGAACGGAGGGAGTCTATGAATGGAGGCTGCCTGTTCGTATTCTGCAGACGAAGGGGACACCGTGGCGATCTATTCTCGGAGCACTGGCGGCACAAGGATTCCGTGAATCTGTATTCGGAGTTATGATAGGTCTGCTCGTGTACATCCAGACAGGGAGTGAGATGAAGCTCGGTAACTTCACATTGATTACATCGGCGATTGCTTTCATCAGTTTCTATTTCGTGGGCAAATGGGTTAAGCCGTCTTGGCGGAGCCCAGCCATGCTCCTGGGTACCGTGGCGCTGATCGTGGTGATTCTACCGTTCTTCTTCGGTTTGAGCTATATGACGATGTTGATCTTCGGGATTGGGACTTCACTCTTTATTCCGCTCTACACGGTCCCCATGACCTCGGCGGTCTTCGACTTGATTGGACAGAATGAGGAGAGTGTGCGGCAGCGGGAGGAGTATATTGTGCTTCGCGAGTTGGGGCTGAGTGCGGGGCGTATCGTGAGCATGCTTCTATTTATTGTGACGGTGTCTGTCAGTCAAGATCCGCTCGTCTTGAACATTCTGCTTCTTGTCGTGGGCAGTGCCCCCTTCGTATGCTGGTTATGTATGCGGGGATATCTCCGTTCAATGGCGGGGCAGAGAGAGAAGATGCCACGGAGAGAAGTTACTCGGTGAGGATTGTGGCAAGTATGGTACAGGCATCGAAGTGGATTAATGAAAGGAGTGGGATTACCGCCACTCCTTTTTCTGTGGGATGGGACGATCATGGCTTGTGGATCGCAGGCTTATTGACCAATCCACGGCCAATCAGATTGGCGGAGATAGGTTTCTTCCCGATTTCTCTTGCCCATACGGATAATTGGCCCATATGATGGATCTCATGTGCGATAATATGGCGCGTGATTTCACCCCAGGTATCTGTCAGGATGCTTCCATCCGGCCGTGTGTCTTGGAAAATCCGATTCTCCATCTGCTCGTTCCATTCGCTTACGAATTCGATCACCTCTGGGCGGAATGCGGCTTCCAACTCACGTACACGTGCAATGCTCTGATAGCCATCGAAGCTTTCTTGGAAATCTGGTCTCCCTTGCATGGCGCGAATCCAGCTCCACTCGACATCGATGATATGGAAGAGTGTATGTAGAATACCTCCTACGCCACCGGTCCGAACTTTCAACAGCTCATCCAGTGGAACATCTTCACACCAGCGGAACCAATCGTCCCGAACCTGCCAATTGTATTCGAATAATGTTTTCAAGGTGATCCCTCGTCTCTCTAAATAAGTTCCAGTTCTATCCTTTTAGTATACGGGAATATTTCCTGAACGTGGTTAGAATTTAAATGACTTGTAAAAATTGTTCAGCCCTCTTATCGGCAATGGGAAATCAGGATATAATAATTGAGATGGGACGGCTTGTCCGACCTATACAATGCTGCGAAAAGAGGATGAGGAGTAGTATGAATATTGCACCTTATATCAATTTGGATGGTCAATGTGCAGATGCCGTTGCATTCTATGAGAAGGCACTGCAAGCGAAAGTCAAAGGAATCATGCGTTTTGGCGATATGCCAAATGAAGACCACCCGATCCCTGATGAGGCTAAAAATCGTGTGATGCATGCTGCGATAGAGATTGACGGCCATACGATCATGTTCTCAGATACTTTCCCTGGACAGCCATTTACATATGGAGATCAACTGAGTATTGCGATCGTATCCAATGATATGGAACGATTGAAGTCGATCTATCATGCACTCGCAGATGGTGGACAGGTGATCATGGAACTGCAGAAGACGTTCTGGAGCCCGCTCTATGGCATGGTGAAGGACAAGTTTGGTATCCAGTGGCAGCTTAACGGCGAAGAGTGTAAAGAATAGTAGCTTAAGAAGATATAGAACTAGGGAGAGGTGTCTCGCGCGCAGCGGGTACCTCTTTTTTGTGCGTGCCAATCAAAAGGGATGCTCCTCAGTAAATAACCTTTACAGGTTAACGGGGGGCATCCCTTTGTTATACGGTGCTTCACTTACACATAGGATCTTTTGCGGAAGAAGAGAAGCGCTGCACCACCGAGGATGAGCAGCATTGCTAGGATCGGTTGGCCTGTGGATAGCTTGCTCAGAATGGAACCGATCGTGAAGACCACGAAGAAGATCAAAGATAGTGCGAGTAGAATATTGATCGGAATGAGCAGATATTTGTTCCGGCTGCCCATCCAATAGAATTCGAACAATCCGACGGCAGGCGCGAGAATAAATCCTGGCCACATGATGCCCCAGCTGTCGAACAGCATGGAGATCTGACATACAATCCCTACGGTCATTAGAATCCCGCCCGGGATTAATAATCCAACCCCTCGGCGATCTGTTACGGAGAAATACAGCCAATGCAGGAATACGCCAATCGGGATGATGAACATGGTAGGCCAGAAATATTTGAATATCGTGCCCGTACCCCAAGATTCTCCGCCGCTTGTTACGAGCAGAATCCCGAGAACAATCAGAATGCCGCCCATTAGCCAATTTCGGTTCATTTTTCGTTCGCTCCTTATCAATTTCGTACATGTCGTTAATTCTCATCTTAGCATGGGGGTCTCGTATTGTCCTCAGACTGGGGAGCGAAGGAACACTAGACCAAAGTCTAGGTTCGTTAATGCTGAGGATTCTTGTACTTATCCATCTGAATGGCGGTATCGATTGATGATTCAATGGACAGGATGCCAAGTACGGTAACGATACTAAATAGGATGCCGTAGAGCACGGTCTGGAAGGAAAATCCGAACATGGCTACGCAAGCGCCCCACTCTAAGGCGATTGCAATGGTGCTGAGGATAAGCTTCGCTTTTTTATTCATGGAATCATACTCCTCTTCAATGTGATATTTACCTTATTTTAACAGGGGTTAGGTGCTGTCGACAAGGGAATGTTCATAGAATGTTCAAGAAATAAGGGGTTGAAATGACAAAAATCACTAGCTATAATAAACTCATTCGAGACGAAAGTGAACGGGTGTTTACTAATGCAGTATTTAAAAGATGACGTCAAAAACAGTATACTCCGTGCAGCCTTGTCCGAATTTCTGGGGCATGGTTATAAGAATGCGTCGATGCGTCAGATTGCGAATACGGCAAGCATCACGCCGGGGAATATTTATCGATATTTCAAGAGCAAGGAAGACCTTCTGCACGAGATGCTGCATCCTACACATGAGCAGTTCCTTCAATACCTCGCGGAGATTCAGCTGAATATTGAGCAGACCTGTACGAATGAAAATACAGATCCGCTTAGTTATATCACTATGGTCCAGAATACGCTGCTGGAGCTGATTAAGGAGTCCAGCGCAGAGTTCCGGATTATGCTGAATTTAAGTGCGGGATCGAAGTATGAGCATGTGAAGCAGGATTTGATCGAATTTGTCATCCAGATTATCGAGAAGTTCTTCTTAGCGGCACGAGATTTGTCAGGACCATCCCTAGTGGAATTGAAAGACACGATTCGCATGATTTCATCTACCCTTGTTGAAGGGATATGTATGATTTTGCGCGATCATGAGGACGGGACTACTGTTCAAAGGTTGGCAAATGAATTGTTGCACATTTACTCGGCTGGGATTTGCCAGAGACTCAGCCAGTAATTTTTTTGTTCTAAAAATGAACAGGCGTTCATTAACCTTTTAATGGATAGGGAGTGTGGAGAGAGATGATGAACAAAATTATTAAGTGGCGCTGGGGAATTCTAGCAGCATGGCTTGTTGTGACGGCACTGCTCGTGGCGTTCCAGCCGGATGTCAATGCGATTCTACGGCAGAGAGGGCAAGATCCGCTCACCGATGACAGCCCGTCGAAAGTCGCGGGTGCGCTGCTTAAAGAAATGAGTGGTGGCGGTACATCGCGGAGCAATATTATCGTCTTCCATACGGATCAGAAGATGACCGATGCCGAGATGAAGCAGGTTGAGCAGGGCGTTGCTGATTTAACGGCAAAGAAGTCCGAGTTGGGACTTGAGAATATTCTAGATCCGTTCTCCATGCCAGATGCGAAATCATCCTTGATCTCGGACAATCAGACGACGCTCATGGTGAGCTTCGAACTAGATCGCAAAGGGCGAGAGATCGAGGATATTAAGAATGAATTCGGTCATGTGTTGAAGGGGATGGATGTCCCTTACTATTTGACAGGCGAGGATTTCATTCAAGAGGACTATATCAAAGCGTCGGAATCCGGCGTGGAGAAGAGTGCGATTCTAACAGTGGCTTTCATTCTTCTCGTCTTGATCGCCATGTTCCGATCGGTATTGATTCCATTTATTTCGCTCTTGCTCGTGGGCATCTCCTACTTAGTCTCCATGGGGATCGCATCACAAGTCATTGATAAGCTGAACTTCCCAGTGACGAGCATTACGCAGATGCTGCTCATCATGATCTTGTTCGGGATTGGCACGGACTATAACATCCTATTGTTCAATCGGTTCAAGGAAGAGCTGGCACATGGACGTTCGACGAACGAAGCGATTATCATCTCCTACCAGACGGCAGGGAAGACGATCTTCTATAGTATTCTGACCGTGTTCATTGCTTTTGCCGGACTTAGCTTCTCGAGCTTCGGGATCTATAAATCGGCGAATGTGGTCGCGATTGGGACGGCTGTGTTGGTCCTTGAGATTATGACATTGACGCCGTTCTTCATGAAGACGTTTGGGGTGAAGCTGTTCTGGCCTTCGAAGAATAAGGATGGACATAAAGAGAGCAAGTTCTGGGCGAAGCTCACGGGTATGTCCGTACGGCATCCCATCATTACGACAGTAATCATTATAGCGTTGATGATTCCCGTTCTCTTAACGAGCGGACAGAAGCTATCCTTCGACCAACTGAAGGAGCTAGGTAATGGTTACCCTTCTACTCAGGGGTTCAATATTGTAGCGGAGAATTTCAGCCGGGGTCAAGCGCTGCCGACGACCGTTGTCGTGAAGAGTGATCAGGCATTAGATAATAACGATAACCTTGCTGTGATCGATAAATTAACGGATAAAATCAAAGGGATTGAAGGTGTGAAGAAGGTTGCGAGTGTAACGCAGCCGCAGTCCAAACCGATTGATGAATTCTATATTAGTTCACAGTCGGAATCGGTTGCGGAAGGGATTTCGGCAACCAAGGATGGCGTTGACAAAATTCAAGACGGGATTCACCAGATGAACGAGAAACTGGTGAGCCCAGATTTCTCCGATGTCACGAAGTTGGCATCCGGAACAGGTGAAATCTACAACGGTTATAACCAGATCACGGGAGCAATGAATCAAGTCGCTGCAGGGATCGATCAGGGCGCAAATGGTGCAGATCAATTGAAGAAGGGGATTTCCCAGCTGAAGACAGGGATGAAATCTGTCTCGAGCTCGACAACGGAACTGAGCCAAGGGATCTCGCAATTACAGCAAGGATACGGTTCTCTAGCTGATGGATATACACAGCTTGAAGCGAAGCTTCCTGGCATCCAGCAAGGACTTGCTGGCATGAACGGGTTGATCGGTGGACTGGGTGCGAAGTATAGCCAGGTGAGTGAAGACCAAGACTATGCGAAGTTGAAGCAGACAGGGGCGTCCCTCGAATCCGGCGTTGCTCAGATGGTCGGCGGAATGCAGGAACTGAACAAGAATTATGGGCAGCTGAATACTTCCTTCGCCAAAGCTTCCGCAGGACTCCAGCAAGTTGCGGCGGCACAGACACAGATGGCATCGGGGATGGATGAACTTGAGTCAGGCGCTTCAGCGCTCGCGAGCGGCTTGCATAAAGGAGCTGCCGGCAATCGTCAGATTACAGCGAATATGAAGAAACTCAATGATGGGCTTGCGAAAATTCAAGATGGACAGAAGAAGCTGGGCGTAGGGCTTGCCAGCTTATCCGACGGCATGTCCCAATTGAAGGACGGTCTCGGGAAGAGCGGCAACGGTCTTGGGGATATTTCGGAAGGACTTGGCAAGACGGGCGATTTCATGACGGAGCTGAACAGTGCGAAGACGTTCTTCATACCGCGAGAAGCGCTCACGAACGAAGATTTCGGCAAAGCGGTGGATAACTTCATGTCGAAGGATCGTAAAATTACGAAATTGCTCGTTGTGCTTGATAATGACCCGTATTCCCAAGCGGCGCTGGGTACGATTGAGAAAATCAATGACGCCGTTGCGAGTACGTTGAAAGGAACGGTGCTCGCCAATGCACAGTTCGGTGCAGCAGGACCAAGCTCCTCGACGTATGATATAAACAATGCACAGGTGGATTCTTTCAATAGTACCGCAATCATCGTTATTGTGGGGGTATTTCTCGTATTGCTGCTTGTGATCCGTCAATTCTGGCCGGCGATTTATATCATTCTCTCGCTTGTCGCGTCCTATTATGTCGCAATGTCGGCATCGAACTTCATGACGGAATATATTCTGAAGGCGGATGGGGTATCGTCCTTCGTGCCATTCTTCTCCTTCATTATTATCGTCGCGGTTGGCGTCGACTACAGTATCTTCCTCATGATGCGTTACAAGGAATATGGTTCCATGGCACCGAGAGATGCCATCGTGCATGCAGCCAAAAATATCGGCGGCGTGGTCATCTCCGCTATGATCATCTTAGGCGGAACCTTTGCGACACTAATGCCATCTGGACTTGTTCTGCTTATTGAGCTAGCGACAGCGGTCATTGTAGGCTTGCTTGTCCTATGCTTCATCTTGCTGCCAATGCTGCTGCCAGCGCTGATGGTCCTTCCAGATGCGTTTAAGCGCAAGGGTGTGCGGGAGAAGGAGCAAGCGTATCAGAACTCGTTCGAGTCTTGAGTATTATTCTAGGTAGGAATGAAAAAGTCTCCAGAGCCACGGGTGAAGTGGTTTTGGAGACTTTTTTCGGTCAGAGGGCTATCCCATCGGATGAGTCATCCCATGGCTTTTTTGATTTTAACAGATCGTGTTGAGTGGGCTAACGAATCTGAGCAGCGCTATTGTGACTTTTTGGAGTGAATTTGCTCCCTATTATGCTGAATAGCGATTATGGAGTTCGTTACGATTTTAAACCGACTCATTCGACACGAATAAGCGTTGCTGGATTCGTTAGCCATTTGTACACACTATTGGCGGAAATGGTTCATAACCCAGTTGATGCCGTTGATGTGATCTGTGACTTCGCCGTGCAATGCTCCGAAGAAAGTATCCTGCAGCTCTACCGTAGCTTGTCCGTTATCTGCTACTAATTTATCGTAAATGCAACGCATATCCGCTTCACTATCGATGTTCAGAATGACTTTGATGTTGTGGCCTTTTGGTACATGACCGCCATACGTACTAGAGAAATGCAGCAGGCTGTTTCCAATGTGGAGCTCTGCGTGTCTTAGAATACCTTGATGTTCATTGAGGATTTTCACCTCACCGCCGAATAGGCTTTGGTAATATTGTATGGATGCTTCGACATCTTCGACGACGAGAAATGGGCTTGCGTTTGTAATCATAAGAGGACTCCTCCTTCGTATTTAAGAAACCATTCAGTTTCACTTATGTTATTATATGAAACCTTTTGGTTGTATGTCAAATTGTAAAATTCGATTGTGGTTAGACGAGCTGGGAAGTATACTTTGAGCAAGATCGAGAACAATGCAAGGAAGGAACGAGGTGACAGAATGAGTACCGTCTACAAAAACTGTCAGAGCTGCGGGATGCCGATGTCTAGTGACGAGCGTGGCGGCGGAACGGAAGCAGACGGCACGAAGAGTACGATGTATTGCAGTCATTGTTATGAAAATGGCGCATTTACGCTGCCGAATATTACGCTAGATGAGATGCGTGAACGGGTGATTGGCAAGATGAAAGAATTCCATTTTCCAAGGTTTATTGGCAAGCTGTTTACGCGCAACTTGCATCAATTGGAGCGGTGGAAAGGGAGCAGGCCGCAATAAAGTACCTTCTATTGACACACAGGAAATAAAGCAATAAGATACATACATATGAATGTATGTAAGAGAGGTGATGTATTGCCACGTAATAAATATCCAGAAATAACTGAACAGCGTATATTGGACACGGCGACGAAGCTTTTCCTCGAAAGAGGGTGGGAACAGACCACCATTCAAGATATCGTTGATGATCTAGGGGATTTGACGAGAGGTGCATTTTATCATCATTTCAAATCAAAAGCAGATATTATCGACGCCGTTCTCGACCGATTGGCTTTAGAAAATAATCCTTTTGAACAAACAAAGGATATGACAGGTTTAAATGGTTTAGAAAAATTAAAAAGTGCTTTTTTATTGTCCTTTACGAATCAAGGTCAAATCGATGCGATGAAGTCGATCCCATCAATTTTGAGAAGTCCGAAGCTGATTGCTAATCAATTAATGGACTGTATCAATACAGGAGCTCCGGATATCCTTGCTTTTATTGAAGAAGGTATGAAGGATGGATCACTTTCTATCGAGTATCCCAAGCAGACGGCTGAGACGCTTATGCTGCTGACGAACATTTGGCTAAGTCCTATTATTTTCGCGGTGGATACAGAGGAATATATGCAAAAGGTAAGACACCTGCGGGAATTATTCCAGGGTATAGGCTTACCCCTTATGGATGATCAAATCCTAGCGGCGCTCGAACAGTTCCACAAAGAAATGTGTAATTTAAAATAGACTGTCGTAAGATAGTTTGTTTTTTTTGATAAAATACATACATATAAATGTATGTAAAATGCGAAGGAAAAGCAATTATGCGTGGAGGGATGAAGAATGATGGATTTAATGAAGCTTGAACTGAAAGGAATCACCATTCGTATATATATCCTTTCTACGCTCGTCATTACACTGGTCATGTTAGGGATGCTCTATCTATTTGCTTATGCGCCGCAATTGGATCCCAGTGATGCAGATATGCGGTTGTTTGCTGGATTTAACCATATGATTCCGTTATTCAGCGTTCTGAATATGACCGTTTTTTGCGTGATGTCCGCTGTGATGTATTCTCGATTTGTTATTGAGGAATATACGGGACAGCGGGTCATCCTTCTCTTTTCGTATCCGATAAAAAGGGGGAAAATTTTCATTTCTAAAGTTATGGTTGTTTCTTTGTTTACAATCATCGCCATGGTTCTTAGCAACCTCATCATCTTTGCTATTTTCGGTATAAGCGAAGCGATCTCACCGCTAGTTGGTGAAAGGATTACATTTGAAGTCATTACGAAAGTGATTAAGACGACTGCAATGATGGCTGTTTCGGCTGCGGGGTTAGGTGTCATTGCAATGGGAATCGGATTTATTCGTAAATCGACGCCTACAGCGATCATTTCTGCGGTTTTACTTTGTTCTTTATTATGTAATATCGTAGCTGGGAGCTTAACATCTACTGTTCCTGCTCTTGTGTTTATGGCCATAACAATCATCGTCGGAATCCTATTTACAAACACTGTAATGAAAAAAATTAGCTATATGGAGGTCTAACACAAATGGAACAAAAAATTGAAGGATTTATCGATCGTACGCTTGACAATTTTGCTCCACAACTTCTTTGGTTTAGTATTATTGTAGGTGTCATCATCATTCTATTAGGAATCACTTTTACGGTGAGAAGGTCTTCAACAAAGAACTTGCAGACCGTTGGAATGGTATGCATTGGCTTCGGCGTTCTAGCGATTGTAAGTGGTTTGGTACAAATGTGAGGTCTGGTTATGAAGCTGAAAAGAAATGCCGTATTTAGGGCATTTCTTTTGTTTTATGGGGCTAGGGAGGTTATGACCCAAATATTTGCTCCAGATGATGCTCCAAATGCTCTACGTAATCTTTAATCAACCATTCCAACGTGACGATCTGCCCTTCACCGATATCGCAGGTATACATTAACCTGTCCTCAGGAATGGTGGTAATGACACTTAGCGCTTGTGTATTCAGAGCAATCCATAGGTTCAAGATCTGTCTCACAGGCTGATTCTGATAATTCATGTGCTCCACCCATTGGTTCTGCGCATATTTAAGCACGACGTAAGGCTGAGGCTCATATTGTGCACGTACAAAACGCTGCATATTCGTCAGAGCAGAGTCGCACAGATGACCGAGGATTTCTTTTTTGGACCATTTGTGAGGTTGTGGTCGTATGGAAGATTCGAGTTCAGACAACGTCCCGATTTTAACAGGGACTTCGGTAATCCAATGATGTAATCTGTCTATTGTTGCTTTCATGTTTTTCCCTCTGTTTTTTGTTATTTTTGCGGTGCTTGTTCTTCAGGCGCTAGAAGGGTGACTGTAAATGTTGTTCCTTCACCGAGTGCACTCTTCACCGTAATGCTCCCACCATGCATATCCACGATGCGTTTGACAATGGACAGGCCAAGGCCGTTGCCGCCAATGTCCCGGTTCCGTGAGGTATCTGCTTTGTAGAATCGCTCGAAAATATGCTTCTGTGCCTTTGAATCAATCCCAATCCCCGTGTCTGTAATGTGTATGCGAGCAGGGCCGTGACGGGGATCGTCGCTATCCACTCGTACAGTGATGAGTCCATTTGAGGGTGTGAACTTGATGCTATTATGAATCAGATTGATCCATACCTGGCTCAGCATCTCTTCATCCGCGATGACCATGCACTCAGGCATTTCCGCTTCGATCTCGATCTGCTTCTCCTGCCATTGCGGTTCGCAGGCGAGGATCGTCGCTTTCAGCTGCAGATCAAGCCGATACGGCTTCGGATCAAAAGGGTGGTGCTTCGACTCTAGCGAGGTCAGCTTCAATAAGTTCTCGCTCAGCCTCGATAGCCTCACACTCTCCGTCTCGATGATATCTAAATAATGTGTACGCATGTCCGGTTCCAAGTCCGTTCGCTGTAAGGCTCGCGCAAAGCCGCGAATGGAGGTTAGCGGGGATTGAATCTCATGCGAGACATTGGAAATGAACTCTTGGCGCATGTTCTCCAGCTCATTCAATTGGACGGCCATGTCATTAATGTTCGTGATGAGCTGTCCGAATTCATCGTCCACTCGGTCTTGCGGGTTGATATAGGCTGAGAAATCGCCCTTGGCAATACGCTGCAAGGCTGTGATGACGAGATTAAAGGTCTTCTCGGACTTGCGTTTTGCATAGAAGGCGAGCGGGGTAGCGATCATGGCCATAATGATAAGGGCAGCCACTTGAATGAGGATAAAGCCCCAAAAAGGCGATGATGGCAGCGTAATATTCGTTCCACGCAGCCAGTAATAGAGTCCATAAGCGGCCGCGCCACTGCCGACGAAGAAGAATAGAATCGTGATACAAGCTTGCAGGATGCGGAACCACAACTGCTCTCGAATGCGCTTGATCATGACTCGGCCTCAATCTCGAGACGATACCCAATGCCGCGTACTGTGCGAATGCGGAATCCATAGGCAGCTTGCGGGAAGCGATCCCGCAGACGATTCATATGCACATCGAGCGTCCGTTCATTCCCTTCAAAGTCATAGCCCCAAATGTCTTGGATCAGCTGTTCCCTTGTGAATGTCTTCTCCGGGTAACTCCCAAGCTTGAAGAGCAGCTCGAATTCTTTGGGCGGCAGTGTGGTGGCCTCCCCGAGGCCATTTGTCACCTCAAGCGTATTGTGGTTGAGCTGCATTTTGCCCAAGGTGACCACGCGGGAAGCCGTAATCTGGTATCGCTTTAACAGCACCTTCACCCTTGCGACAAGCTCTAAGGGATCGAAGGGCTTGACGAGATAATCGTCTGTTCCCAGCTCGAAACCCTTTAATTTCTGCGTGGTCTCCCCCTTGGCCGTCAACATGAGGAGCGGTAAATCGTAGTGTCTCCGCAGTTCGCGGCACAACTCCCAGCCATCCATCTTCGGCATCATAATATCGAGAATCATCATATCGACTTTCGTACGTTCAATCAGGTCAAGCGCTTCAAGGCCATTTGTTGCTTCACAGGTCTGAAATCCCTCCTGCCGCAAGAACAGGCAGACTAGCTCACGAATATGTGCATCGTCATCGACGATCATAATGTTAGTCATGTATACAACCTCCTACCCAACTATATAAGCAGTATACACGATCTATTTAAACAACATTTAAACGAAATACGAAATGAAGCAGGGCGAAATGTTATTTCGAACGCATCATCCAGCGCTGAATCCAGTTCGGCCGCTTGATTCGGCAATTGTGAAAAGCAGCCACCTTCCATTCACCATCGATTTTGACCAGCACATTGGTATTGATGGATTGACGGGCTTTCGGCGGTTTTTTGTGGAATCGCAGTTGCACGACTCCGGTTGCATGAGCGATCGCCAGCTCCGGTGTTATGAATCGTAATGACATATCTGTGTCCTGATTTATCAACTTGGAGCCGCGAAGTACGCCATCCCATAGCTTTTGGTGTACGGTATGAATGTCTTGTCGTCCTTTAAGATGCTCACCGCTAAACGTCACATAGTCCGCATCCTCTGAGAAGCATTGTCCATAGGCCGCCCCGTCACCTGCATCCCAAGCTTGTGCCAAACGGTTGAATAGGTCTTGAATCGCCATTCGATCCTCCAATTGACTGTTCATTGGCTTCTCTCCTTATCATGATCCTGTGGTATACTGAATGAAATTTAACATAATTCATTCATTAACTTATTAAGTTGAATTAAATGTCTTAATTGATTAAGATATTGTTCATCATAACAGGAGTGTTCAGCCATGTCAACGGAACATAAGCCCAATATGCCCCAGATTTACAGGGCGTTAATCGAACAAATACGCGAGAACAGCGCACGTGCCGTCCTATTCCATCAAGCGATTGCGGATGAGTACGGATTAAATGCAACCGATCATAAATGTCTCATGTTCCTCAGTCAAGGCGAGGGGGAAGGCGTCACTGCGGGACAGCTTGCAGAATTGACGGGTCTTACCACAGGGGCAGTAACGAGTATCATCGACCGATTGGAGAAGGCGGGATTTGCAAGGAGAGAGAAGGATCCGAACGATCGCCGCAAAGTCATTGTGCGGGCCGTCCCGGAGCAGGTTGCACGGATTGGCGAACGCTTCCGTTCCATACAGGACAACACATTGAAATTGTTGTCCCGCTATTCCGAGCAGGAGCTCCAAGTGATCCTCGATTTCTTGCAAGCTTCGAACCAGATGTCGATGGACGAAATAGAGCGTATTCATGGCAAGGATTAATTATATCTACGGATCTCTGTTCGGTGCTATAATAGGAGGAATGAAATCAAGAAGTAGGTGCATCGTAAGAGATGATTGCTGATATTCTATCCTATATATCTGACGGAAACTGGGTGGAGCTGCTTGAGAAGTATCGCTCGCTTGGGCCGTTTCCCGGAATCTTCTTAACCTTTATGAAGTCTTTCATACCGCCACTGCCGACGATTGTCCTGGTAGGGGGAAATGCGGCTGTCTATGGGTTCTGGCTCGGATTCTTATATTCGTGGATTGGACTTGTGAGTGGCTGTGCTGTCACCTACCTAATCGTAGCCAAAATATCCGGCTCCAGATTCGCGAAACGCTGGACGTCGAAGCCGAAGGTTCAGCGAGGGATGCGCTGGGCGCGGCAGAATGCATTTAGCTATGTGTTCCTGCTAGGCATTTTGCCTGTTGGACCGTTCGTCGCCGTCACCGTTGCCGCCGCGGCGGCACGCATGCCGTTTCGCTCGTTCCTCTTGGCTTGCGGCATGGGTAAAGCAATTATGGTCTTCATGGTCTCTTATATTGGTTATGATCTGAAGAGATTTATGGAGCGTCCGATAGAGCTGTTGTATGTCGTTCTCTTCATTGTGGCATCCTTATGGGTAAGCAAGCGGATTGAGAAGCGATTCGCGCGTGCAGATGAAGCGATCGATACGACAACGGTGTCGTTGGATTCGATGAAATGATTGTATAGAAGAGGTGTTCTAACGCAGCATGGGTTTTTACTTGTGGTTTGTTCCAGTTCTTTCATTCGTTCTGTTCCTGTGGTTCTATCTAAGAGATCCGAGGAGAACGGTGAATGGTTTTTTGTTTAATATTTTCATCTGCTCGACGGGAGTCGCGAGCATTATTGCAGCCTTTGCGTCCGATCAGACATTTCTCAAGATTCTCGCAATTATCCCGATCGTCCTGATCGTGATCATGCTGACTTTTGGCGTGTACGCTCTGGTCATCGTGTTATTCATTAATGCAAGAATCCTGATTCGCAAAGAAGGCCGGAAGTTTTCGAATTATCTCACGTTGCTCTTGGGCATTGGTATTTTACTGTTTATCATTCTTACGATCATCCAGCCGATCCGCTATCTACCGAAGGAGATTCAAATCTTGTATCCCGGGGTTATGTTCATTTTCCTCTACTTCCTGGTGAATTTATTCAGTTTCCTATCGGCCTATTTCCTGTATCAGTTCAATAAACCGAGATTGGATCAAGATTTTATTATCGTTCTAGGGAGCGGTTTGATTCGTAATCAGGTTCCGCCATTGCTCGCGAATCGCATTCTTAAAGCGATTGAATTTTATCGCAAGCAGGAAGCAGTCAGAACACCGCCAACCATCATTTTATCGGGTGGCAAAGGCTCGGATGAGAATCTGTCGGAAGCCGAAGCGATGCAAGCTTACGCAGTGGACAAAGGAATACCGATAGAGCATACGGTTCAGGAGAATCAATCCAGGAATACGTATGAGAATATGTTGTTCTCCAAGAAGATCATGGACGATCTAAAAGGAAGCAGCTATAACAGCATTTTCTCAACGAACAGTTTCCATCTGTTCCGTGCCGGAATGTATGCTCGCCAAGCGGGGTTATCCAGCCAAGGGATTGGGGCGAAGACTGCGCTCTATTATTGGCCGAACGCGATGATTCGTGAATATATAGCTGTTGTTGTGATGAATCGCAAGCGCCATGGCATTGTCGTAGGGATTGTATTGGGATTATCCATGATAGGCGTAGGCCTCCAATATTACTTTGGTAAAGGTTAGACGAAGGATGACCAAAGAGGATGAGTAGTCGTGCGACGAAAGCACGCTGCTCGTCTTTTTTTGTTGTGGCGAAGGTTAAGTGCTGCATGTCATTCTTGTTATCGCTTACACAGTGCATCGTAAAAGACTGATTTTACGCTGTTTTTGCGATTGGTCAAAATTGCGGATGGCGTAACGGCGCGGTTTTTGAGCAAAAACGACATATTGTCACTATGTGGAAACGATCCTGTGAAAATGATGAAAACGTATACTGTAAGCGTTCGCAGGTATCGTCCAAAATGACATATTTACGGTCTTTCTGATCCCCGGTATGTTTGATGTAAGCGCTAGCAAGGTTCGATTCCAAGCATGGATGACGATGCTAACGACAACTACATTTATCAGGAAGGGGTGACACCATGCAGAATACCAATGGGGCCTTAACGAGTAACACACTTCCAACATTAAAGTCGAAAGACAAAAAATTGTGGAAGCGCATTGCTCAGAACTGGGAACTTTACGTATTCATTGCACCAGCGTTTTTGTATTTCCTGATCTTCCATTATGGTCCGATGTACGGCATACAGATCGCATTTAAAAACTTTATTCCGACAAAAGGGATTCTCGGAAGCCCGTGGGTCGGGTTCGATCACTTCACTCGATTCTTTGACTCCTACTATTTCTGGGACTTGTTATGGAACACACTTAGCATCAGCTTGTATGAGCTTGTGGTCGGCTTCCCGATCCCGATCATCCTGGCACTGGCATTCAATGAAATAAAGAACGGCTTCTTCAAGAAGATGGCTCAGACGGTCACGTATGCGCCGCACTTTATCTCCGT
The DNA here is from genome assembly GCF_042676425.1 of Paenibacillus sp. GCM10027629. Lineage (NCBI taxonomy): Bacteria > Bacillati > Bacillota > Bacilli > Caryophanales > Paenibacillaceae > Paenibacillus > Paenibacillus sp. GCM10027629. The sequence continues at coordinate 117,682 of NZ_JBHTGZ010000005.1, forward strand.
CGTCGTTATGGCAGGGATGATCATTACGTTCTTGTCGCCTTCGACAGGGCTGATTACACACGTTATTACATGGCTAGGCTTCGATGCACCGCAATTCTTAACCGATCCTAAATGGTTTAAGACGATGTATGTGTTATCCGGTGTCTGGCAGAGTGCAGGTTGGGGAACGATCATTTATTTGGCAGCGCTCTCAGGCGTTGATCCAACGCAGCATGAAGCAGCGATTATCGATGGCGCATCGCGCTTCCAACGTGTTCGTCACATTAACATTCCAACCATTGTGCCGACGATAACGATTCTACTCATTCTGAATATCGGCAGTCTGCTCGGGGTAGGATTCGAGAAAATCCTATTGCTGCAAAATCCACTCAATATGGAAGCGTCCAATGTCATTTCGACATTCGTCTACAAATCAGGTCTTGTGGATGCGCAGTACAGTTTCTCGACAGCAGTCGGTTTGTTCAACTCCGTAATTAACGCTATTCTATTAATTACCGTCAACCAAATCGTACGTCGCAGCAGTGAGAACAGCTTGTGGTAGAAAAGAGGGGTGAGACTGATGGTTTCCGGTGTTAAAGAAACTAGACGGGACAAAGTATTTCTAATTTGCAACTATATTTATGTATTCCTAGCGTTTCTTATTGTGTTCTATCCTGTCGTCTATATGCTTAGTGCCTCGATTAGTGATCCGAAGTATGTCGGGTCCGGTGAGATGTGGCTGTTACCGAAAGGCATAACCTTTGAAGGATATAAGCGAGTATTTGAGAATTCAGCGATTTGGACAGGCTATGGGAATACCATTCTGTATACGGCTATCGGGACATTGGTTAACTTAGCGGTCACCTTGCCAGCTGCATATGCACTCAGCCGCAAAGACTTCGTAGGACGCAACTTCTTCATGGGGATGTTCATGGTGACAATGTTCTTCGGCGGTGGCTTGGTACCAAGTTATTTGCTCATCAAAGAACTAGGGATGATCAATTCGATGTGGGCGCTTATCATCCCATCGGCAGCATCCATCTGGAATATTATCGTATCGCGAACCTTCTTCCAATCTTCGATTCCGAAGGAACTGCAAGAAGCGGCTCAGATCGATGGATGTACGAATATGCGGATGTTCGTTAAAATTATTCTGCCATTATCGACACCGATTATCGCAGTTATGGCTTTATTCTATGGTGTAGGTCACTGGAACAGTTACTTCTCGGCGATGATTTATCTCAATGACGCGGCCAAATATCCGCTTCAGCTCGTATTACGTCAAATTCTCGTACTACAAGAAATGGCGGCACAAGGCGGCGGGGCGATGGATATGGCAACGGCATCTGCACTGAATAATAAGGCAGAGGTTGCGGCATTGATGAAATATTCCGTCATTATTGTTGCTACCTTACCGATTATCGCGGTTTATCCGTTCTTACAGCGTTATTTTGTTCAGGGTGTTATGATCGGTTCCGTTAAGGGCTGATTCATTGATCCATATATGAAAAGGGGAGAGTATGAACATGATGAAACTTCGTAAAGCATCTTCCGTGTTACTATGCCTCACACTCGCAACATCCTTGTTAGCAGCATGCGGTTCCTCCAAAGAAGGAGAGAAAGCAGCAGAGGGTGGAAACACTACTGAAGCGGCTAAAGATGTGAAGAAAGAGGGGTTTCCAATCGTAAGCCAACCGCTTACACTTAAGATGATGTCGCAAGATGCTGGACAGGCCGATTGGAACAAGATGCCTGTTTTGCAAGAGATGGAGAAATTGACAGGCATTAAGATGGAGTATCAGCTTGCGCCGGTTGATAGCTACGAGACGAAGAAAAACCTCGTATTCGCGAGTGGTAACTTACCGGATGTTTTCTTCGCGGCGGATTTGAAGCCTGCGGAACAAGTAACGTATGGAACACAAGGCGTTCTCATCCCGCTCGATCCTTATATTGATGGCGGCTATGCGCCAAATTTGAAGAAGGTTTTTGATGAGCATCCAGATATCCGCAAGTCTTTCACGACACCGGATGGTCATATGTATGCGCTTCCGTATATCGACTTGTCTGCTGTATGGTATCGCGGACCGATGTGGTATAACGGCAAGTTCTTGAAAAAACTCGGCATGACCGAATTGCCTAAGACGACAGATGAGCTGTACACATACTTGAAACGTGTTAAAGACGAAGATGCGAACGGCAACGGCAAGCCAGATGAAGTGCCTCTTGCCTCGGTAAAACTTGACGATCTACGGATGTACTTCCTCGGATTCTGGGGTATTTACGGTGAAGCCTACTATGCAGATAAAGACGGCAAAGTACACTACACACCGCAAGAAGAAGGCTACAAAGGCTATCTCACATTCTTGAATAAATTGTGGAAAGAAAATCTATTAGATCATGAGACGTTCTCGCAAACCGATGAACAGAAGAAAGCAAAAGGTAAGAACAACCAAGTGGCATTGTTCAGTGATTACTTCCCGTACTTCACTCTTGGCGGCGAGCCTAGCGAAGATAACCCGCTAATGACGCCAGTAAGCAGTGAAATCCCTGGTTCCCCAGTATACGGTAAGCATCCAGGTATCTCGGCCCGCGGTACATTCGCGATTACGAGCAGCAACCCGAATCCAGAAGCTACAATGCGTTGGGTAGATTACCTATATAGCTATGAAGGTTCTACATTGTTCAACCAAGGTCCTGAGAACCTCTTGTGGAAATTCAAGAACAAAGATGCGAAAGAAAAAGAATGGCTTCCAGTACCAGGCGGAGGCGACCGTGAAGAATACAAAGGTACAATCACGCCGAACTACGGTATCTTGACTCCAGGTATTAACATGAGCGAAGTTACCAAAGGTCTAAGAAGCTCGTTCGATGATTGGATCGACAAAGAGAACCAAGAGAAGCTTGTTCCAATTGCTAGATCTCCGTTCCCGAACGTCTACTTGACAGATGCGGAGCAATCGGAAGCAACGGCATTATTGTCGGATCTTAACACCTATGTGATCCAGATGGAAGCGAAATTCGTAACAGGTCAAGAACCGCTCTCGAACTGGGATAAATATGTAGCACAATTGAAGAAAATGGGCAGCGACCGCATCGTTGAGCTGTATCAAGCCGCTCACGACCGCTAAGATCGAATCCCTATATAGCCTTAAACCAACAAATCCCGGTTATGCTGTAAGGCATACCGGGTGTTGGTCTATCTGCTATGAAAGTTCATCGGGAGATAATTCGTCATTCACCTGTGTCGGATCGGCATAGAGCTTGCGGTATTGACCTGGCGTATAGCCAGTCTCCTTCTTGAACTTGCGAATGAAGTTCGGTGTGTCGAGGTATCCGACACGCATGATGATATCTTTTAACGGATCATTGGTTGTTATTAATTGGTGCTGTACTTCTTCCATCCGCTTCTGCCAGATATATTGGATGAAGTTAATGCCTACCTTCTCCTTGAAGGAACGACTCAAGTGTGAAGGAGAAATCGTATATTCGTAGGATACCGATTCGAGACTAAGTGAATGGTCCATATAATGTTCATCAATATAACCGACAATCTGATCCATGAGCGAGTGCTCTTCCTTCTGATGATGCTGTTCGATGGCTGAACAAATCTTCGCGGCGAGCACATGGAAATGACGCTCCAGATCATCCAAGGAATTCGACATCATATTGGAGGCAACCTCCTGCATGACATTGTGAATGCCAAGTTCGGACGCTGTCTTCAGCATGGTATTCAGAATATCATAGCAAATGCAGCGAGTGAGCAGGGCTGAATGCTCTGATGTAAGAAGATCACGGATTGCTGTACTAATAATTTGTTCTGCGACATCATAGCTACCCTGCTTCAGACTCTGCGAGAGCTTCAGCAGGACGGCATTTGGAATTAAGAAGGTATGATCAGGCGTCCCGGACAACTTCTCGAAGTACGTTACAGCACCTTGTCCCGTATGAAGTTCTACGACGGAGCATGCTTCGATAAAGGATTGGTTCAGTTGATCCGCACTGGCGTAGCAGGTTCCTACACCAATCGCGGGAATCTCATCGAACATCTCGAGCATATGGCTGCGTACCGCTTCGACAATGTAGCGGACATGCTGTTCACTTCCAAGAGCGTTATTGTGGTCGAAGCTGACCATGAGCGCAATCTGATCCAATTGAGGCAGCTCTACGCCATAAGCATGCGCTTGCAGCTGCGGGAACTCAATGCGAGTGAGCAGTTCGATCATCGCTTGGCGATCTTGAATTTCGCTGAGTTCATCTTCGGGCATTTCCCATGCGAATACGATCACGAAGTGGTTCGGCAGATCCAGTCTAAGGTCGAAGGCTTCCAGAATATCCGGGGTTATGCTTCGCGCACTTCCATATTTCAGGATCGTGGATAAGACATGGTTGCGTGCATAGGGTTCTTGCAAGTCAACACGTGAGCTGAAATCCTGCAATGTGTTGCGAATTTGATCCAGTTCATTATCCGTCGAACGAGCCGATCCTGATTTGGCACTTGCCAGGTTGACGAGTTCGGAGATTGGATGATATTGTCTTCTCGCAAGGACATAGGCCATCGCAGCGCCAATGCTCAGGGTGATGAAGAATAACAAGATAATGAAGCTGCGAACATCGATAATGCTGCTGAAAAATTGGTCGCTGGCCATGAGCGTTACGTAAGTCCAGCCATTTTTGTCTGATTTGACCGATACGATCGAATGAGACTGGCCGTTAATCTTATGATCATGAATGCCAGGCTTCAGCTTGAATAGTGTTCTGGTATCTTGGTCGGAGAGTTTCTCTCCCGTTCCGTAATGTGTTAGAACTTGACCATTGTTGTCATAAATGTAAGTCAATCCTTGATAATTGCCGAGTACGGAGCTAATCAGACTGGCGAACTCCGATTCACGAATCAAGTAGAGCACGCTTCCATGCGGATTTGTACTATTCGGTGTAATCGGAACGGAATAGGCTAGCATAGACTCCTGCAAGTAGGTATTCCGGTTTACCGTATCCGCGGGATGCATCAATGGGAATCTCGCTGTATTCAGCTCTTCCATAAGATCCTTGTGCGACCAGTTCGTGAAGCCATAACGATCTGCGAACACATCGAGCGTGGACATTCCTTGCGAAGAGTAGATTCGATCATCGTTATGATAATATAAGAAAACTTCCGAGACAATCGAACTGGTAGCTTTATAGTTATTCAGTGCCGATATCGCTTCCAAGCTGTCATAAGGGTCGTGGACACGAAATGGTGTCAGTCGCTGATCATAAGAAATTCGCGAAGCAATTTCGCTGAGCTCTTTGATCCTTCCGTCGATAACTGTCTTCGTCTGGGTTAATTGGTTGAGGTGTGATTGCTCAATCTCCGATTGAAGATTATTTACGGCATTACGATATATGAATACGGTTGCAAAAAGTAGAGGAATGAGGAGAATAAGTAGATAGGATCCAATAAACTTCAAGAATAACTTCGATTTAAAATAATTCCGTTGCATGCCTTGGTGGCCTCCTCTAGTTGCGTCCTACGAAGCTGATTGGTAGCCATCGAAGTACAGGGATGGAAGGTGAACCAATCTTCATTCTATTCTATGATACCAAAAATTTTAGGTTTTGAGATAGGGTGGGGAATAAATTCTGATATTCATTAGAAAATGAGGCGAGGTCATCGCCAACACGGAGGGTTCGTATCGTATGAGTGATCAGCAGGTAGAAAATCACGAACAGGAACAAATTGTTGAGCAAGGAGTTCACAACTACAGCAGCGAAGAGGAGTGGGTGAAGCCTACCGATCCACTGCTGCTGGAGCGTCTGGAATGGTTCAAAGATCAGAAGCTCGGACTCATGATGCACTGGGGTCCCTATTCGCAGCTAGGTGTCGTTGAATCCTGGGCGTTGATCGACAAGGACAAAGAATGGTCCCGTAACGAGATTGACTGGGATGTGACGGACGAGGAGCTGAAGGAGCAGTATTTTGCGCTGAACAAGACGTTTAACCCTATTCGCTTCCAACCCGAGCTCTGGGCTGAACTCGCTGCAGACAACGGCTTCAAATATTTGAACTTTACGACGAAACACCATGATGGCTTCTGCATGTGGGATACAGAGACGACGGATTACAGCATTACCGATCCAAGCTGTCCGTTCAATACGCACAAATATGCGGATATCTGTAAGCATTTGTTTGATGCGTTCCGTGAGAAAGGGCTAGCCATTTCGGCATACTTCTCGAAGGCGGATTGGAATACGCCGACGTATTGGGCGCCAGGCATGGAGCGAAGCGATTTTACGACGCGCGGTCCTTCCTACGATCCGAAGGATTATCCGGAACTCTGGGAAGCATTCGTTCAATTTACGCATGAACAGATTATGGAACTCATGACGCGTTACGGCCGGATTGATATGCTCTGGTTGGATGCCGGTTGGGTCTGTGAACGGAGCGGACAAGATATCCGTCTCGGTGAAGTGGTCGAACGTGCGCGTGAAATCCAGCCTTGGTTACTATCAGCTGACCGCACGGTAGGCGGACCATACGAGAATTTGATTACGCCGGAGCAGACGCTTCCTGAACGTCCGCTGAATGTGCCGTGGGAGAGCTGCATAACGATGGGAAGCGCGTTCTCCTTCCGTTATGAAGATAACTACAAGCCGGTTCGTCAGTTGATTCATTTGCTCGTGGAGATTGTAGCGAAGGGCGGCAACTTGGCGCTTAACGTGGCACCACAGCCGGATGGTCGATTGTCGAAGACAGCGATCTCTCGCATCAAGGGTATGGGAGATTGGCTCAAGGTCCATGGTGAAGCGATTTACGGCACACGCACGTGCGCACCTTATTCGGTAGGCAGCTACCAGTTCACGCAAAAGGGCGACACGATGTATGCGTTCTATCTATACAAAGATGAGCAAGAGAAAGTTGCAGAAGAGCTGCACCTGCCGATTCAGCTCGAATCGATTGCACGCGTTGATCTTGTCGGCGGGCCGGACAATCTGGAATACCGCCGTACCGAGAAGGGCATTTCCGTTCGTATGCCGAAGGCGGAGCAGCAAGATAAGGCACCGATTGCACATGTATTCCGAATTCAATAGTTGAGAGGGGTTAGGAGAAATGCAGAAGTGGTTTGAGGATGCGAAGCTTGGAATTTTTATTCATTATGGGATTTATGCGGTAGATGGTGTGTCTGAATCATGGTCATTCTACAATGGGCGTATTACGCATGAACAATACATGAAGCAGCTAGACGGGTTCACGGCGTCGAAATTCGATGCGGAGAAGTGGGCGGATCTGTTCGAGAAGTCAGGCGCGAAATACGCGGTGTTAACGACGAAGCACCATGATGGTGTTGCACTCTGGGACACGCAGTACAGCGACTTGAACGTGGTGAAGAAGACGCCTGCGAAGCGCGACCTGATTAAGGAGTATGCGGAAGCGATCACGAAGAAAGGCATACGCCTAGGCATGTACTATTCCTTGATTGACTGGTCTCACCCGGACTACCCAAGTGTGTTCGCAGGCGGTGAAGTGCCTGAGGATTTGAGCAAAGTGAATAAACATTCCGGTCCGGTTGACGGCATTCAGGATGAGGAGAAATGGCAGAAGTTCCTGGAGTTCAACAATAACCAATTGCGTGAATTGCTCACGAACTACGGTAAAGTTGATCTGCTCTGGTTCGACGGCGACTGGGAGCGCAGTGCGGAACAATGGAATTTGCCGGCGTTCAAGGACTACCTGCAATCCTTCAACAAGGATTTGATCATTAACTCGCGTCTCCAAGGGCATGGGGATTATAAGACACCTGAGCAAGGGATTCCGATTACGCGTCCTGTAGGTCCGTGGGAGTTCTGTACGACCATTAACAGCTCATGGGGTTATCAGCATGCGGATGATAATTACAAATCGCTGAACCAGATCATTCGGATGTTCTGCGATTGCATTACACTAGGCGGCAATATGCTCCTGGATATCGGGCCAATGGAAGATGGAACCGTTGATCCGCGCCAAGAAGCAATTCTACTTGGCCTGGGTGATTGGATTCGTACGCACGAAGAAGCGGTGTTCGGTACGGATGAGGGCATTATGACACGTTACTATTTGGGCGGTAGCACGATTTCCAAGGATAAGAAGTCGCTCTATCTCTTCGTCTACGATGATCCGAAGGAGAATATCTGCTTGAAAGGCCTTTGCAATCCGATCCGTAAGATTACAGTGCTGCACTCCGGCAAGGAGCTTGAGCATGAAATCCACGGCGGTGTACCTTGGTTCAATATTCCAGGGACGACATGGATCAAGATGACGGCAGAGGATTGCCATGAGCAGGTGACTGTGTTGAAGCTCGAATTCGATGAAGAATTAGAGATGTACGGCGGTTCCGGTGCGGTTGTAACACACAATTAATTGATCGATCGTGTCTACCATTCCTAAGGAGGAAGAGCCATGAAAATCGGATTAAGTTCTTATAGTTTGCTGAGTGCGTTAAAGTCTGGGGAAATGACAATTCTGGATGCGATCCAGTGGATTGCGGATAACGGTGGCGAGCATATGGAGATTGTTCCATACGGTTATACGCTGGTAGATAACCCGGAGCTGGCGGATGCGGTTCGGGAAAAAGCGAAGGAAGTCGGCATTGATCTATCCAACTATTCGATGCCGGCGAACTTCGTGCAAGAGACGGATGCACTGTTCGACGAGGAGATTGCCCGGGTTAAGCAACACGTCGATCTTGTACACCGACTTGGCATGAAGCATATGCGTCATGATGTGACCGCATTTACAATTCCGCAAGAGAAGATGACCATTGCGTGGTTCGAGAAGAATCTGCATCTGATGGTGAAGGGCAGTCAGCTCATTGCTGATTACGCAGCACAGTACGGCATTACGACGACGATTGAGAATCACGGCTTCAGTGTACAGGCCAGCGACCGGGTACAGCGTGTCTTGCACGCGGTAGACCGTCCGAATTTCAAAACGACGCTGGATATTGGCAATTTCATGTGCGTTGACGAGCATCCGATTATCGGCGTCAAGAAGAACCTGCCTTACGCATCGCTTGTGCATTTCAAGGACTTTTATTTCCGTCCGTATGATCAGCACCCGGGTGATGGCGATTGGTTCTTGACGGCGCATGGGAACTATTTGCGCGGAGCAATTGTTGGACATGGAGATATCGAGATCCGTAAAATTGTCAAGCTGATTAAGGAATCCGGCTACGACGGGTATATTACGATTGAATTTGAAGGGATGGAAGAATGTAAATCAGCCTCCCGTATTGCAATGGACAATTTACGCCGCTTGTGGGATGAATGCACCCTGTAAGCAAGCTGAATAAAGGAGTTAAAAAGAGATGGAACAATTCCGATTACCGAAAATTCCGATGCCGCAGCTGCCGCTGCCGAAATCGATCCAGAACGTGCTGGATGAAGCGGAAGTGAAGCTTGCGCATCGTCCGAAACTCTTGCAATTATTCAAGAACTGCTTCCCGAATACACTCGAGACAACAACGAAATTGATGGATGACGGTACGACATTTATTATCACGGGTGACATTCCTGCTTCATGGCTTCGTGACTCTGTGGAGCAAGTGATCCACTATGTGCCGTTCGCGAAGGAAGATGCGGATTTGCAGCGCATCTTGAGCGGTTTGATCAAGCGACACATCCAGTACATTCACATCGATCCGTATGCGAATGCGTTCAATGAGTCGGCAAATGACTGGCACTGGAACAAGGCAGACATCACGGAAATGTCTCCTTGGGTGTGGGAGCGCAAGTTCGAGATCGACTCCCTTTGCTTCTCCATGCGTCTTGCTTATATGTACTGGAAAGAGACGGAACTGACAGACATCTTCGATGCAGGCTTCAAGTCGGCGATGCGTAAGATTTATGACCTGTTCAAGACTGAGCAGCGCCATTTTGAATTGTCTCCTTACCGCTTCACGCGGGATAACGGCATTCCTGAGGATTCCTTGCGAAATAACGGATTAGGCATGCCAGTGAACTATACAGGCATGGTATGGTCGGGCTTCCGCTCCAGCGATGATGCGTGCGATTTCCACTACAACATTCCAGGCAACATGTTCGCGGTTGTTGCACTTCGCCATATGCAAGAATTCGCGGAGTGGGTATTCCGTGATATGGACTTCTTGAAAGAACTGAAAGACCTGGAAAAGGACATCGATCACGGGATTCAGTTGTACGGTATCTACCGTCATCCAGAGTTTGGACCGATCTATGCCTATGAGACAGACGGCTTTGGCAACCATTGCCTGATGGATGATGCGGGTACGCCTGGCTTGATGTCGATCCCTTACCTTGGGTATGTGGGTGCAGATGATCCGATTTACCAGAATACAAGAAGATTTGCATTATCCAAAGAGAACCCGTTCTACTTCGAAGGCAAAGCGGCCAAAGGGATCGGCAGCCCGCATACACCGGACGGCTATATCTGGCATATGGCGCTCTCCATGCAGGGTATTACGGCAACGACGAAGGAAGAGAAGCTCGAGATGATCACGATGCTTGAAGCGACCGATGCAGATACAGGCTACATGCATGAAGGTTTCCATTCGGATGACCCGACGATTTTCACACGCAAGTGGTTCGCATGGTCGAACAGCTTATTCTCGCAGCTCGTGTATCAGGCGATGCAAGAAGGCCTTCTGGATGGGAGGGAATAACCAATGAATTATAGCGGAGTACCAGAGCCGAATATTACCTACGATCCGAAACATTATATGTGCAGACGTGCGGCGGGGCCGCTCGTCTTGGACGGTCGTGTCGACAAGCCGTTCTGGGCGGCAGCGGACTGGACCGATGATTTTGTCGATATCGAAGGCGATCTTCGTCCAAGACCGTGGAAGCAGACGCGCGTGAAGATGCTGTGGGATGATGAATATTTCTATTTTGCAGCGGATATGGTAGAAGATCAGATTTGGGCGACATTGACGGAGCGGGATTCGGTCATTTTCTACGATAATGACTTCGAGATCTTCATTGATCCAGACGGCGATACGCATCAATATTATGAATTCGAGATCAACGCGCTGAATACGGTGTGGGATCTCCTGCTCGTCAAGCCATATCGCGATGGTGGCCCGGCGGTGAATGGTTGGGATATTAACGGACTGAAGACCGCGGTATACATTGACGGCGAATTGAACAATCCAGCTGCGGAGAACCGGAGATGGAGCGTTGAAGTTGCAATTCCATGGAAGAGCTTGCGCGAATGTGCGCCTGAAGGCCGCGGACCGCTCACGGGTGAATTCTGGCGCGTGAACTTCTCTCGCGTGGAATGGCGTACCGAGGTTGTGGACGGCGAATATCGTAAAGTGATCAACCCGGAGACGGGCAAATCCTATCCGGAAGATAACTGGGTATGGTCACCGATGGGGCTTATCAATATGCACTATCCGGAGCTGTGGGGTTATGTCGTCTTCACGGATGAGGATGGCCCAGCAACGTTCGAGATTCCGCAGGATGAGCATATCAAGTGGGAGCTGCGGAGATTGTATTACCGAGAGCGCAATTATTACGAGAGCCATGGCGCCTTTACAGCCGATGTGAAGCTACTCATGGGTGAGGATGCATGGCGTATTCAACCGACGATTGAGCTTACAAGCCGAATGTTCCAGATTTCTGCGTCTTCATCGGATGGAAGCGCAACGTTCTACATCCGTGAAGATGGGAAGCTCTGGAGAGAGAATGGAGGAAAATAAACGTATGGAACAGCAATACATTGTAGCAGGCTACGCCGCGGATGCGAAGCTTCCGGAGATGACGAAGGAAGACTTGAATAAATTGACGCACTTGAATGTCGCATTTGGACATGTGCGGAATGATGCCATTACGATCGAACAATTGAAAAATGCGGATGTACTGCGGAAGATTAAGCAGGAGCATCCATCGCTGAACATTATTCTATCCGTTGGCGGATGGAGTGCGGGCGGCTTCTCGGAAGCCGCTTCGACGGAAGCGGGCAGACAAAAGATGGCGGAGTCGGCGGTTCAGCTCTTAACGGATTTGCCGCTCGACGGCATTGACCTGGACTGGGAATATCCTTGCTACGGCGAGGCGGAGATTCATTCCAGCCCAGAAGATAAGACGAACTTTACACTATTATTGAAAGAAATGCGTGAGGCAATTGACCGCAAGGGTGCGCAGGATGGACGCCATTACTTGTTATCTATTGCCGCAGGAGCAGATCAGTATTATATCGATGGTACGGAGATGGATCAGGTGCAGCAGTACCTCGATTTCGTGCAATTGATGACTTACGATATGCGCGGTGGATTCCAAGTATTGACGGGCCACCATACAAATCTGTATACACCAACAGGCGATCTGTTCCGGATCAGTACGGAAGCTTCGGTGAACATGTTCATTAAGGCAGGCGTTCCGCGTGAGAAAATCGTTGTCGGCGCGGCGTTCTATTCCCGTCTATGGAAACAGGTTCCGGCTCGGAATAACGGTCTGCATCAAATGGCTGGTACGACAGGCGGTTATGGACCGGACTTCACGGCGCTGGCTGCAGAATATATCGACAAAAATGGCTTCAAGCGTTACTGGGATGAAGAAGCATGTGCGCCGTACTTGTTCAATGGCAACACATTCATCTCCTATGAAGACGAGGAGTCCATTGCGCACAAGTGCAAGTATGTGAAGAACAACAACTTGGGTGGCATGATGTTCTGGGAGTACGGCTGCGATGAAACGCATCGTCTGCTGCATGCCATCCATGAGGGTATGAAGTAAGTAGAATTGGAAAAGTAGCTAGTGAGTGATATAACCTTGTCATGTTCGCGTATAGGGAGCTGAATAGCTTGCCTCACGCGAACGTGGCAAGGTTTTTGTGTGTGGATACACGCTTGCTCCCGTCCACCCCTTTGCCAGCCCTGAGGCCCATCAGTAGGGTTATGATGGATATTTGCATTAACTTTGGCTCGGAATGACGAATTACGTGCGCTATGTTGGATTCCATCCACTTTTTTGAGGGGCAATGGGCCCTAATGCGTCGATTCTGGCGATCTATGCTGCGAAATTCCAACATAGGTTGGCTACATAGCCGATACCGGCTTTCTATCCTGTATAGAATCCAACATAGGACAAAGTGGGAGTTCATTGGCACGTCCGTTTTATACACTATGGAACATGCTTGGGTTAAGGTAGAATAGTTAGTATAGTTTGCGCCTATCCTTATGCCGCTTAGGCTGGCAGAAGAGAGTAGGCCTGCAATGTGGAGGAATTATCATGAGTGAATTATCAATTATTGAATCTACACCGTCCCCCGTGACGGTTGCATCATTATCACAAGATTTGATTCGCCTCGGCGTACAGGAAGGAGATGTCTTACTGGTTCATTCCTCATTGTCCAGCATGGGTTGGGTTTGTGGGGGCGCACATGCCGTTATTCTTGCGCTGCAGGAGGTGCTCGGGCCGTCAGGAACGCTAATCATGCCTGCGCATAGCGGTCAAATCTCGGATCCTGCGGCGTGGGAGAATCCTCCTGTGCCAAAGGGATGGATAGAGGAGATCTACGCTCATATGCCAGCCTTTGACCCAGGAATCACGCCGACTCTCGGGATGGGGGCCATTGCCGAACTATTCCGGACGATACCGGGCACACTGCGCTCGAATCATCCGCAAGTTTCTTTCTCGGCGCGAGGGCCGCTAGCTAAGGGAATCACCGAGGATCATCCATTGACGCCGCAGTTCGGAACGGCTTCACCGCTCGGTAAGCTCGTGGCGTATAACGCTAAAATTCTTCTTCTCGGTGTCGGCTTCGACTCCTGCACGACACTTCACTTGGCGGAGGCGCTGCATCCAGCCATGCCAAGGAAGGAGATGGGCGCAGCGATCATGGAGGAAGGACAGCGCGTATGGAAGTGGTTCGAAGATTATGACTATGATTCGGATGACTTTGCGCAGCTCGGTGCGGATTATGAAGCTGCAGACGGTGAAGTCGCGAATGGGAAGGTTGCGAACGCGGATTGCAAGCTGTTGTCGGCAAATCCGGCTGTGGCGTTCGCATTCGAGTGGCTCTCGAAGCATCGATTCTCGGAGAGTTAGATTTGACATTGAAATCCCCTATGATTTTGCCCTCCAGCATCATAGGGGATTTGTCTGCATGATCTCTTCGTTGTTAAGGGTTTGTCCCTGTAATCAAATTCTCGCTATTGTGCAATTAGATCGTAACTTCAATCCCTACACCCATCTCCAGCGCTTTACGGTAAATCATCTGTGCGGTTACTACATCTAGCACTGCAGTGCCTACGGTTTTGAAGAGCGTGATGTCTTCCTCGCGTTCACGGCCCTTTATCTGGCCAAGCAGTACTTGTCCTAATTCACCCGCGATATCCTGCCGGCTTATGATTCCTTTCTCCAACGGGATGATTATATCTCCTGCCTCAGCCAAAACCCCTTCAATCGTATCGAAAACGATCGTATCCGCGCGCTTAACAATTTCCTCAGGGAGCTCCTGCATTTGTGGTGTATAGGCGCCAACGCCGTTAATGTGAGCGCCTGCCTTTATGCATGTGCCGTCAAATACCGGACGCGGCGATGTCGTTACTGCCGTAACAATGTCTGCGTTCGAAAGCGCTGCGTTCAGATCCTCAGCAACTACGATCCGGGTATGGAAAGTGTCTGCAAATTGATTCCGCATCTGATCTGTAAAAGCGCGTGCCCGGTCGATATTTACGTCATATACGCGAACCTCCTCCAGTTCTCGTACATTCAGCATGGCCTCCAATTGCGTACCGGCTTGTCCGCCTGTACCAATGAGCACCGCGGTTTTTGCATCCTTACGGGCGAGCAGGTCGGTTGCCGCACCTTGCACGGCGCCCGTTCTCAGCTGTGTTAAATATGTTCCGTCTATGATGGCGCAGACTTCGCCAGTCTTACCGTCGAGTACAATCATTTGAGCCGGAACCGAAGATTTACCGAGTTCAATATTGTTAGGAAACACCGATACGATTTTAATCCCTGCAGCCTCCAGCGGTTCCACGAAGGCCGGCATGAAGAGGCTCTGTCCTTGCTGTTTCGGCATATCAATATTAACGCGGAGCGGTACATTGCAGCTACCTGCAGAATACATGTTCAGCGCCAGTTTGGCAGCTTCAATCGCTTCCTTCATCGTAAATATCTGTTTTGTATGTTCTTTGGATATCATCAGCATGGTAAGCACCTCGTAGTAAGTATTTTGATATTTGACAGTAAGCCGCTTTTTAAGCCGTCGCTTCCTGCAGATGTTCCTCTTTTTTTCTGAACTCGGCAATAAGCATGCTTGCGCCGCTATAAAGAAGTATTGCGGCAACGATCCATTGGAGCATCGATACGTCTAGGCCTTTGACAAGGTATACAGCTACCAGCACCCCAATCACACCAAAGGTCGAAGTGAACAGCGTAATTTTGCGGCCGTATTCACCATATTTAATGAACTGCATGCTGCCGATCGGCACCGAGAAGGTAGCCGCACCCATCATGATTGGAAATGCAATAGCAGGATTCAGACCCAAGGCGTATACGGTTACCATCGTTAGAGCATACGAGCCGATGCCAATATTGTTAAGCGCTCCATAGATGAATAGACAAACCGCCGCGATAACGAGCTTCGAACCAGTTAAGCCGGTCGCTGTTCCGCCCGAAGGGATGAGGCCGAATTTACCTGCTAGGATGAAGAAGGTAGCGATGACCAGCCCAGCTCCGATAAATCTGCGGATCACAGTCGGCGATAATTTCACGACAAATCGTGGTCCAATATATGCCCCGATAATTTGAGCGATGATACACACTGCCAATGTGAGTATATCTACATTAATTACTGAAATGAAGGCCAGCGCCATGACAGCGACGGGAATCACGCACTGCGTATTTAAAGTTCCTGGCAGCTTCTTGTCCGTTACTAGCTTTGTTTTTCGATACAATATCGACGAAATCGCAAAGTCCGAGACACCAAAGGTCGAGAAGAAGAAAATAACAGTCGACGAGATTGCCAGCATAAAACCGTTTCCGGGCTCTTTCCGGATTTCTTCCTTATGCTTGATGACGTCAAAGACGAAGCGAAAAGCAAAAATCACATTAATGATGACGATTAGCGTTATTATGATAGCTGTTACTGACATAAGGTTCGGCCTTCTTTCTTATTGTTATGAGAGTTATATATTGTCATGGGGTTTGAATATACTTCGTATTCCTTGTAACTCCTTGCCGAACTGCTTTCTCGCATCTTCATCGAGGGCATCAATTAGCTTGAGGCAGTAAGCATCGTGGCTAATGTTTTCCTTGGTCAGGAATACCATCGGGAGACTTTGAGTCCAGATCACTTCGGCATTCTTATCATTCTGAATGTGTCCAAAGAGTACTTCTTTGGAATCAATAACAAGGTTAATCCATCTGCCGCCGCTCTCTTCGAGCTTCGCCTCTTCAAATCCATGTCTGTAGTAATAATGAAGCGGTACATCATAATCATGGTCTGTGCTGTACAGAATGATGACAGTCTGCGCAAGTCTTTTCTCCACAGCCTGCAGCTCTTCGAGAATATAAGGTAAATCTTCTCTCCACACTTGGATGTAAACGTCTGATTTCGCTTCCTCCAGCAAATGCCGGCATTTATTGAAAATATTGCTATACCCGCGTATGTACCATAATGTCTCCAGATCCATCGTCTGGTTATAGCTTGTCAGCTCTTTCTGAACTTCGGCCAGATCCTCTTCGACGTTAGTTCTGATGTTGTTGATCAACTCCTCGATGGGAACGGCACTGTAATTTACCGGATTGGTCTGCTTGGATACGACAGCGCAGCCCTTCTCCATAAGTATTTCTAACGTGTTGTACACCTTGGAGCGGGGGACGGAGGACCATTTGCTAATCTCGTATCCCGTACCCGCGCCATTTTTCAATAGGGCAATATACACCTTCGTTTCAGACTCCGTGAAGTGGAACAATTTTAGCAACTGAATGACTCTCTCCAAGCGAGCCCCCTCCTTTTCAAAATACAACTGTATTTGTGATTTAATTCACATGATTATTGATGACTTGCAATTGATAGTAGCTACCCTCAAGAACTACTATATAGCATTCAGACGACTTTGTACATATTTTCACAAACAAATTCACGAGTTAGACATAAAATAGAAAGGAATGTTGTGTTCACTTACGTAGGTAGGGGTAACGTGTAACCTACGCAAGTTGGATTTACTGCTAATCATGCCTGCGCATAGCGGCCAAATCTCGGGACCTGCGGCGTGGGAGAATCCCCTTGTGCCAAAGGCATGGACAGAGGGGATCTACGCTCATATGCCAGCCTTTGATCCGGGGATTTACCCGTGGTATCTATACGCTTAATTGCTATCATTCCATCGACAATCCACCGGTCACAGGGGTATAGGTCCCTGTCAAGAAGCAAGCATCATCGCTGGCCAGGAATGCGATAACGCTCGCGACATCTTCCGGATCGGCTACGCGCCCTAGCGGCGTAAATCCGCTGATCACGTTCTTCTCTTGCGCTGACAAAAACGCCGTAGCCTCTGTGTTTACAAGGCCGGGTGCAACGACATTAGCTGAGATGCCATAGGGTCCGAATTCTTGGGCAATGTAGGTAGAGAACGTATCGAGAGCACCTTTTGCCGTTCCATGTGAAATCATGCAGGGCGAGGGGTCTTTGCCCAGTGTGCTGGATATATAAATGATCCGTCCGAACTTCTGCTCCATCATATAAGGAATGACGGCTTGGGTCGTCACGAATGCCGCCTGTAATTCACTATGGAATTTAGCAGCGAATGACTCCCAGGATAGCTCGGCAAACGCTTTGGCTTCAAAAGCCATACTGGCGTTGCTGACCAGAATATCAATACGGCCAAAGGATTGCTTCGCGGCGGCGACAAGCTTCAAGACTTGATCTGCCTCGCGAACATCCGCTTGAATAGCAATGGCTTCCCCGCCGACGGTACGAATTGCGGCTACCACTTCTTCAGCAGCCGCGACGTTTGATTCATAATTGACGACGACCTTCGCCCCCCGTTCAGCGAGCAGCAAGGATGCTGCGCGTCCAATACCTCGCGAACCTCCGGTTACGATGGCTACTTTCCCTTGAAGCATCATGTTGATTCCCTTCCTTCCGTCATTTGAATGATGAATACATCGCCGCGATTTCGAGCGCGGCTTTCTTCACTTCCACAGCCAAATCAGCAGGTTCGCGCACAATGACATCCGTCTTGAAGTGGAGCAAGAAGCCGATCAGCCATTTCTGACGCGGAACAGTGGTGCGCACAAGCAGTGATCCTGAGGGAAGGCGTTCAATGTCCTGCTCATCGAAATGATCCACAGCCGCTACCTTGGCGTCACCAGAGAATTCCAGGACAAGGTGACAAGTCTGTTCATGGCGATCCGCCCGCAGCTGCGCATCCATCCGTTCATTAAGCTTCGCAAGCGCTACATCTCTTCGGTCATACGTGTCGGGACGGATTTGAAGATGATGAATGCGAGAGAGCCGGAATGTCCGGTAATCCTCCCGGGTCAGGCAATAGCCATGAAGATACCAGGTGTACCGCTTGAGCACGAGACCAATCGGTTCAACGCAACGCTGCGTTTCTTCTCCTTGACCATCGGTATAGCCGAACTGAATCAGTTTGGTCTCACGGATAGCCTGCTGCAATGCTTCGTATTTGGCACGTTCCACCTCACTCTTCCGCCAAGGCGTGAAATCGACGATGAGTTGGTCCCGCTCAGTTAGGCGCCCTTGTTCCGCTTGCGAGACCAGTGCGCCGACTTTATCGAGCAGGCGGTCCATGTGGGAATGGTGAACCGCCTGTGTTGATTGAAGACCGCGGATCGCGGTAGACAGAGCAATGAGCTCATCCAAGGACAGCATCTGCCGATCCAAGCGGAAGCTATCCATGATCTCATAACCGCCTTCTGCGCCTGTATACGATATGATAGGGATTCCTGCGAGATTGAGCGATTCCAAATCGCGGTAAATTGTACGCAGCGATACCTCCATTCGATCAGCCAATTCTTGGGCTTGAACCCGTTTTCGATTGAGCAGCAGAATCGTAATGGCCATCAGTCGCTCGAGCTTCATGTCTTTTCCTCCATTTGTACAGAATTAATGTGTAGTCGCGTATCCGTCTTCCTCCGGGGATGGATCCAGCTTCTCTCTACTCATGAAGAAGGCTGCGATCAGCGCAAGGACGGCGGGAACGAGGCTCCACGTGAAGGTTGAGATGATTGAATCCGTTAATCCCAACTTGATGGTGCTTAGCGTATTCCCATCGATGGACTTGCTGAGTGCTGGATTTAGCAGGACGTAAGGGTCATTGTAGTTAAAATCTGCAGGCATCTGTGTTGCTCCTTTGCTCGCAAACGTTTGGGTCAGCTTGCTCGTGAGCAGATGATTCTGGATGATACCGAATATCGTAATCCCAAGCGTCATACCAAGTGAGCGGTTGAAGTTCAGTGTTGAACTCGCTGCGCCGCGTTGTGTGGCTGGGAACGAGTGGATGGCTGAACTACTTAGTACCGAGAAGGATGTCCCGACGCCAAGGCCGACGAGAACCATATAGGTCGTAATGAGAACGCGTGGTGAATCCATCGTCAGTCCTGTTAGTAGAGCTAACCCCGCAATGAGGATGAAGAGCGGCGGAATTAAGATGGTCCGATAAGGTAATTTGGCCATTAGGAATCCACCAATGGTCGCCGTAACGACTGAACCGATCATCATCGGGAGCAGCACGAGTCCGGAGTTGGATGCTGTTCCTCCAAGTACACCTTGAATGTATATGGGAATGAACATGGCTGCAGACATGTACGCAGCACCGCTGAATATCGCGATCATATTGCTGGTTGTATAGAGACGATTCTGGAACATGCGAAAAGAGATGATGGGTTCAACAGCTCTTTTCTCGACGAATACAAGCAATACGGTAAAAACAACGAACCCTGCGAATAAGCCAAGGATTTGTGGGGAGCCCCATGCGTACTCTTTGCCGCCGAGCTCTAACCCAAGCATGAGGCAGATGACAGCCCCAATTAAGAGTAACGCCCCGAGAAAATCGATGCTTTGCTTGGCATGTACTGTGGATTCTTTGTAGAAGATCAAGACCAAGAGGAACGCAACGAGACCAAGCGGCAGATTAATGTAGAAAATCCATTCCCAATGCAAGTGATCCGTAATAAATCCGCCCAGCATCGGAGCGACGACACTCGATAAGCCGAATAGAGCGCCGAACATGCCTGTCATTTTGCCTCGATTCTCTGGTGGAACAATATCGAACATGATCGTGAATGCGATGGATACCATCGCGCCTGCGCCAATCCCTTGAACAGCACGGTACAGACTTAGCTGTGTGATCGATTCAGCGGTTCCGCATAAGGCGGAACCGATCATAAAGACGATAATCCCGAAGATGAAGAATCGTTTGCGTCCATACATATCGGAGAGCTTACCGAAGATGGGCATGCCTGCCATCTCAGCGACCATATAAGCGGTTGTGACCCAGACGAATTTGTCGAGTCCGCCCATCTCGCCGACAATCGTTCCCATGGCGGTGGCGACGATGGTGTTATCCATCGAGGCCATCAGGATCGCGAGCAGCAGCCCTGCTATAATAACCCCTACTTTGTTGCGCTTCGTATTCATACAATTTCAATCCTTTCGGTTATGGTAACGGGTGAACCGTATTTGAACCCATCATACCCAACTATTGTTGACATCTGTCTGTCAGGGTTTCTGAACAAATTTTTTTAATTCTTTCTGGATCTACGCAAGTTATTTCTCTAATTCCACATTTTAGGTAGTCATATCCTAATTTTCCAAGTACAATGTTAAGCAATCCAGAATAGGAAAGGTGGAGGTCATAGCATGATGACGAGTGGATCTGCTGCGGGTGGTGTTATTTTCGGGATCATTCCCATCTTGATGTTTCTTGTTAATGTGGGGTTGCTTGGGTTAGGGATCTATTTGCTCATTCTACTCATTCGATTGGCCAAACGGGGGATTGAATTGCTTGATTTGCAGATTGCGGAGAAGAGACGCACCAGACGCGATGATCTCAATCGTGGAGATCAAGGCGGTAATGAGTTTCTGTAAGAGATCACATCATATATCGGGGGTCGATTGAAGATGTACGAAACATGGGGTCCACAGGATGAGGTGCTGCGATCGATTCCTTTTATCCAGGATGAAGTGCAGTATACCTTGATACATACCATTGTTAGCGGGGAAGATGCGATCTGTTACAAGTCGCAGGATGGGCAAGTCATGTATGCACAGACGCCAGGCTATCGAGGATGGATCTGGATGAGTGCGCAGGTTCAAGGCCGGGATCGGGAAGAGCGACTGCGGGAACTATGTGATCGATTAGGGGAACAGCGGGTTCCGGGCTTTGCGGGAGATCCGGATGTCGTCCATTTGTTTGCAAGGCTATATGCTGCCAAGCATGCGATAACTTTTCAGCCTCGGATGGAGCTGCAAGCGTATCAATGCGAGGTTCCCATCCTGCCTGAGGGAGTAGCAGGAGCGATTCAAGAGGCAACGGTACGGGACTTAATGGATGTTGCACGTTTTCTCGTAGAGTTCGCTTACGATGCCTACGGGGAGACGGTTGAACTTGCTTCTCGCATGCAAGAAGCGGATCATCTCATTCGTTCGGGCAATCTGTATGTCTGGATGGTAGACGGTATACCTGTTTCTATGGCCAATATTGCGAGTCGCACACCGCGGCATGCGCGAATTAATGCCGTCTGCACGCCACTGGCGCACCGAAAGAAAGGGTATGCGAGTGCGCTCGTCGCACAGGTGTGCCGCATTATTTTGGAGGAAGGACGTACCCCGATTTTGTACGCGGACGGGGCGAATCCGGATTCAAACCGAGTCTATCAGCATATTGGATTCCGAGTGAGCGGGAGGATTCAGGAGATCGATTTTATAAGGGAATAGAAAGAGTGAACTTGTCTTGGCTAAACGCCTTTCTTCCATCCGATGATGGACGGGGGGCGTTTCTTTTCATTGTCAAAGGTTTAAATTTGTGTTAATTTTGAACATAGAACCAATCATCCTATGTTTGGAGGTATTCGATTGAAATTACAGAAAGCCACTCGTGTCACATTAACCGAACAGATCGCAGCGCAGTTGGATCAATTGATTCAATCTGGAGCGTGGCCTGTAGGGCAGCGAATTCCTGCCGAACCGGAACTGGTAGAACAGCTCGGTGTTAGTCGCAATACGGTACGTGAAGCGGTCAAAGCGTTGATTCACGCGGGATTGCTGGAGGCACGGCAAGGAGATGGGACCTATGTATGCTCGAAGAGCGATCTAGGTGCAGCGCTGAATCGACGGTTCAAGAAAGCCGATTTAATCGAAATTATTGAGGTTCGGTATGCCCTTGAACAAGAAGCTGCACGATTGGCAGCAGAACGACGGACGGAGGAAGACGTCGTCTATCTGAAGCAATGTCTCGCGAATTACTTGGATTCGAGAGGGAAGTCGCACTATATTGATGTCGATATGGAACTGCATAAAGCCATCGTTCTTGCAACGCATAACACCATTCTCATTGATCTCTACGAACATATGACGGATGCTGTGATGGCGACGATTCATCAGTCAACACAGGAGGAGATTGAAGAGCAGCATGTACAGGTCCACACCCAGTTGATTCACCACATTATTAACCAGGATGCCGAAGCGGCTGTTACGACCCTTCGTCATTTACTTCGAATTTCGGAAAGTGTCATTTAGACCGTTCGATATACAGAGATAGGAGTATTCATATGAGTTCACGCACAAGAAATTTGACCTTATTATTTGTATGTATTCTATTGGTTGCTGCAAATCTGCGAGCACCGATTACAGGGCTCGGTCCTGTTGTAGGATTGATTCGAGAGGACACGGGACTATCCGGCACGGTTATCGGATTGCTCACGACGCTGACCTTAATTGCCTTTGCCGTTCTATCCCCACTCGTCCCAGCAATTGCAAGACGGTTAGGGATAGAACTGACATTAGTCGTCAGTCTGTTCGTATTGATGATTGGCGTTATCGTTCGTTCTTTGCCGTCGGCTTTCTCCTTATTCCTCGGAACGGCCTTATTGGGACTTGCGATTGCTGTCGGGAATGTGCTCGTCCCTACGATGATTAAGCGAGACTTTCCTAAAAAGGTAGGGCTTATGACGGGAATATACTCTTCCTTTATGAATTTATGGGCAGCGATCGCTTCAGGTCTTGCAATTCCGCTCGCGGAAGGCGCTAACCTCGGATGGCGAGGAGCACTAGCCATATGGGGTGTTCTTACAGTCATAGCGTTGATCGCCTGGTTGCCGCAGCTTCGTCATCGGCAGGTTCCGCAGCAAGGCAGCCACCATGCCAAGGGCCCCCGTATTAATCTGTGGCGCTCAGGACTTGCGTGGTACGTGACCTTGTTCATGGGGGTCCAATCGTTCTTCTTCTACGTGAATATTACGTGGCTCCCTGAAATTCTACATGCCCAAGGGATGAGTACGGAATCTGCGGGTTGGATGATGTTCTTACTGCAGCTCGTGAGTCTCCCGGCGTCCTTCTTGACGCCAATCATTGCAGCACGATTGAAGAGCCAACGGATTATTGCATTTCTCGTAGCTGCGGGATTTGGTATCGGATACGTATTACTGCTTATGGGGGGCTTGATCCTCAGTGTCGTAGGTACGAGTCTGATCGGGATTGCCGGCGGAGCTGGCTTCAGCCTAGCGGTCATGTTCTTCGCACTGCGTACACGTACCGTTCAGGAATCGGCAGAAATGTCTGGCATGGCCCAGTCCGTAGGGTATTTTATTGCTGCGATTGGTCCGATGCTGTTCGGCTTGCTCCATGATCTTACCCAGAGCTGGACAGTCACGTATATCACGCTTTTCGTCATGGTGGCGATATTCGCAGTGCTTGGCTTCGGAGCGGGCCAGAACGCCTATGTTGTGGCAGCGCCGCAATCCAGCACGGCAGATACAGCTGTTCGTCCGCAGAAGACATCGTGATATCATAACAGGGTATGAAAAACCTCCGTCTCTAGACCGAGGTTTTTTCCTTTTACAGTCTGATTCTAATCCTAAGAAAAGATTGTACAATAGTAATACTGAAGACGGATTATGAGATAGAATAGGTGGGATGAGTAGATGATGCAATGGATGCATCCTTTGATGGCGTTTGTGACGAGGCGGTTCGGGGGCCTTCAAGAGATAGATTACCAATGGCCTTCGCCGCAATTTCCAGTGATTAGTATCCGAAGTAATGCGAATCAGCACCGGAGTGGATTTGCTCCGCGTCCTAAGGTTGCGATCGGCCTGATTGCGATTGGCGACATTGCCGTGGGTCTAATCGCGTGCGGTGCAATTAGCTTTGGCATTCTGTCCTTCGGTGCTGTTGCACTCGGGATTTGGCTGGCACTAGGAGCCGTTGCAATGAGTGGCTCGCTCGCGGCTGGCGCCGTGGCGATTTCTTCCGGCATATCCGTTGGCGCCGTCGCGATCGGAGAATGGGCATTAGGTGCGGTTGCGATTGCCGAGAAAGCACTGGGGGTCGTCAGTATCGGTGAATGGGCTTTTGGAATCGTGGCGATTGGTGCGCATGGGTTCGGTCTGATTCCGATTATCGGGGATTTGTTCGAGTGGTTCTTCAATTTGTTCTAAGGCTAGATCATTCGTTATAATGGAATGGATAGGGAAATCCTGGTTCAAGGACCTATCGGGCCAGCCGATAAGCTCTAATCATTCACTGCGGAGGCGAGAGAGATGTTAGTTGTAACGAATACGATTCGGATCAAAGAAGGATTCGGCAGTAAAATCGCAGAGCGATTCGCACAAGCGAAAGGTGTACAGGCGATGCCTGGTTTTGTACGGATGGAAGCATGGCTCGGTGCCGGACAAGAAGGGGAAGAAGAACTGAAGGTCTGCACCGTGTGGGAGAATGAAGAGGCGTTCAAGAACTGGACATCCAGCGAGGCATTCCGTGAATCTCACCGCGGTGCTGGGGATAGTAAGGAATACATGCTCGGTGCTTCGCTGAATAAATACCAGATGGTTGTTAGTCACAATGCATAACAGAGGAGGGGACCGATTGCGGTCTCCTTTTTTTAAAAATATAAGAATTTATAAGTTTCACAAATAAACTGTTCTTATATTTCTCGCTTGAACGCTTCCCGTCCGTACAAGGACGACGAAGTCGTTTATGCTTGTCGATGGAGGTATGACGCTGCAACGCCTTAATCCACCTTGGCGCCGTAGGCACGTAGAAATTGTGCAGCCTGGGTAAAATCCATGCGCGCCCCCTTGACCTCCATGGACTTGAAATCAACACCATCCATTACGGCGCCACGAAGATCGGTTCCCTGCAGATTGGTTTTGGCCAGATGTGCGCGGGTCAGGTCACAGCCTCGAAGATTTGCTTTCTCCAAGTTCGCGCCGTAGAAGTCCGTCTCGACAAATCGAATGTCACGCAAGTCTTGCTTGGCGAGTCGGGTGTATCGAAGATTGGTATAGGACCAGTCGCCTTTCTCTAGCGTGATTCCGTCCATCTGGGTCTTGGAGAAGTCGGACCCGACCAGCTTGCAGTTCGTAAATTTGGCGACGAAGAGGTTCGCCTCATTGAAATTGCAGTTCTCAAAAGCCGTGTCGGTGTGGATTGAACCATTGAGCTGCGCGCCGTGAAAGTTGCATTCGATGAATCGGCAACCGGTCGTGGTGAATTCCTCCAAGGAGGTGCCCTGGAACTTACAGCGTTCGAATGTGCAGCGAATCAGTTCGCCGAACCGTAAATCCCGACCGCTAAAGATGACTTCTTGAAAATGTTCGTCGACATACTGATACATGGAATCCCTCCTTATGTTGTTTATTTAATGACAAGTCCTAAGAGTCCGGCAAAAGAGGAAGCATGCTTCGGTGCGATGATACATCCTCTCAAATCCTCAATTTCCACGGCCAAACTGCTGAATTCACAGCTGCTTAGATCAACCCTATCCAGCTTGGTGCCGGAAAATACGGCTTGATCGATGTGGCATTCGTCGAATGCAGTTTTGAGCATGGTGGATTGCCAGTAGTCAGCCTGCTTGAAGGAACTCTCCTCGAACACAACCTGCTTGAACTTCGCTTGCCGGAAATTCGCGTAATCGCCAATGCAGCGCTGGAATCTCACATTCTGGAAGCGGGTTCCGGTGAAGTCCGTCCCCATCAGCTTGCAATTCATGAACAAGGTCCGATGAATGAAGGCATCGGTCAGATTGATGTTGGAGAGGTCACAGGATTCAAAAATTACGTCCGTTATCTCCATCATGGTCAGCGTTGACGTTGTGATCGTAACGTTCTTGAAGTGAACTTTCTCGAACGAAACCTTGCTCGCATCCTGCTCTTCTATGGTGAGGTCGGATAGTGCCCCAAGATGATATTCGTCCTTCGAACACAAGGTGAATATCGGGGGTAGTTCTGGGAGTTCTGCTGGGATTTTCGGTGCATCGATCTTCATCTTTCTTACGTACCTCCGATCTTTAGTGAATACCGTAACGTTCGCTCAGAGTCTTTGCCATCGCATGCACGACATCCGGGGAAGGAAGGGATAACGTAGAAGAAGCCATCTGCATGCCTTCTGTCGTCTGAAGGCTGCGAATGACTTGCTTCACCGCATCGGTGAACACGCGTGACGCATCTGCGCCAATGGTGGTCAGCTCTTGAAGACTAGCTGTACTCGATGCTTCCACGAGTGGGAAATCCAGCTGTGCAGAGTCGCCGCCGACCGTGGCACGATCGTAGAATCCGCGTGTCAGCTGTGTACGCGCTTGTCCACTTCCTTCCGCAATGACGAATGCCTGTACGATGTAAGCATGCGACTGTCGGCGCTGCGCAATGCCGCAGAACTTACGCCCATCGATACTAAGGTCGAAATCGCCTGGGCAGAAGGCACCTTGGATTTCCCCTTTTTCTACAAGTGCACCAGTTGCTTGAAGAGCTTCACGGATCAGAGCATACATTTGTTCGAAATCGTTATGGAAGTGGCGTTCCGTTGCTGCGGTCTTTGGCAAAATCAGCGAAATATTGATGACACCTAGATCGAGCGGCACGGCTGCACCGCCCGTATTGCGTACCGCAGTCGAGCGGCCTTGATCTTCAAGCCAAGCCCAAGCATCCGCCACCTGCGGCAATCGGCTGTCTCGCAGACCTAGCACGAAGGCGTTCGGATGGCGCCACAGATGGCAGATGGCAGGGCCGCCGCGTCCGGTCTGTCGGCATAAGATCTCATCCAGCGCGAAAGGATACAGCACGTTCGGTTCATTCAAGTCATTCGTTCGATCCAGCAGCAGCATGTTGCGTAGTCCGTCTAGCGGGTTGATCGTCATGGCAGAGGGAGCTCCTTTTGAACATCGAATCATACGTTCGGTTAGTTAGTTCTATTATGGAACAAATGTACAACATTCTGCAACGATTGTGCGATTCGTAACCACCAAGATCTTCTTGTGGAAGCCAAGTTCGCTTGGTGTCTGAGAATTCCACGTCGATCCTTCTGTGCTAATTCGGATCTCATAAATTCATCCAGCTGTTCTTTGACATATATATCTGACAGTGTCATTTCCAAATTCCCCCTTTACATGAGTTCATTATGCTCTCGCCAACAGGGGAGAAAAAGAGTATAGTTTTATCAAAATATTTCCTCTTTTAACATCATATTTTCCAAATAGGGGAAAGGAGGTACCTATGCTGCCCTTAGAGAGATACGCGGTATTATACGATAAATATGCGATGCCGATCGGGAAAGGCACTGGCGTGGAAGTCTCGCTCGAGCAATTGGCCGAGGTGCTCTACTGCACGGTTCGCAATGTGAAGTTGATTATCCGAAGGCTTGAAGATGAGGGCTGGGTTACTTGGCAAGCGGGAAGAGGACGCGGGAACTTGTCACGGCTAACCTTCCAAGTAGACAAAGACAGTCTACTACTGCAATTGTCGCAAGAGCGTGCGGAGCTGGGCGAATATAAACAAGCTTTTGATATGCTGCATACGTATAGTGAGGGGACACAAGTGCTCAGTAAATTCGTCGATTGGCTCGACAGCCAATTTGGCTATAAGACGGAATCATGGGCGGGCAAGCCGCAAGCAGACATTTTGCGAATACCGAGCTATTATCAGATCCAGACGCTCGACCCGGCTGAACTCGTCTACGCTTTCGATAGTCATATGATTCGTCAGTTGTTCGACCAGCTCGTCTATTACAGCGAGGAATATAAGCAATACATGCCCTCCATCGCACACGCTTGGGAACATAATGAGGATGCAAGTATTTGGACGTTTTATTTGCGCAAAGGGATTCTATTCCACAACGGGCGCGAGTTAACGGCCGAAGATGTGGTCTTCTCGATGACGAGGCTGTCGCAGCGTAATAAAATCCAGAGCTGGATGCTGCGTACACTAGACCGAGCTGAAGCGATAGGGCCTTATGTGGTGCGGATTCATCTCACTAGGCCGCATTGGTTGTTCCTGCGTATCCTCTGCTCAGCTTCTTTGTCCATTGTACCGCACGACTTCGGAGGGTTGACGGAAGAGGAATTCTGGTCTTTACCCATCGGGACAGGGCCGTTTCGGTTGAAGGAATGGAGCGAGAACCAATTTGTCCTAGAAGCGCATACGAGCTATTTCCAAGGCCGTCCGCATTTGGACGGCGTGATGTTGGCCTATGTGCCGAAGGAAGCTGCTCCGCGTACGAAGTCGAACAAGTGGCAGAAACTGCTCTACGGTCAGGATTCGCTCCATCAGGAACCCAACGATGCATGGACGAAGGTGGAATTGCTGCCTCGCGGTTGCAGTCTAGTGGTATGGAACATGCGCAAGCAAGGGCCGCAGCGGTCCATTGCGTTCCGTCGCGCGATGAATGCCATTATCGATAGGCAGCGGATGCTCGAGGAGCTGGGAGATAACTGGGTGTATCCTGCCTACGGATTCTACCCG
Source organism: Paenibacillus sp. GCM10027629 (assembly GCF_042676425.1). Classification (NCBI taxonomy): domain Bacteria; kingdom Bacillati; phylum Bacillota; class Bacilli; order Caryophanales; family Paenibacillaceae; genus Paenibacillus; species Paenibacillus sp. GCM10027629. The sequence continues at coordinate 146,581 of NZ_JBHTGZ010000005.1, forward strand.
AGTGAGCAGACACCGCATGAGGGGGATCCGTACGACCCTGATTATGCTCAGGTATTGTTGGCTGAGGCGGGATATGATGGTACGCCGATCACACTCATGACGCATGAGGGTCATGAGAAGGAAGTGCATTGGATCCAGCAGCATTGCGCGGCATACGGGATCGAGGTGCGTATTGAAATTGCCACGTGGCAGTCCATACGTGAACCGGAGGTGATGCATATGGCTGACGGCATCTTGAGCTGTATCGTGCTTGCGGAGGATGAAGTCTGCCTTCTTGAGATGTATGAGCAAGACGGGGGCTCTATCAAAGAATTTATGCTGCCTGAATTCCATCCTTGGGTACGGGAACGCATTGAGCAAGTATTGTCTACGCCGGATGAGACGGAGCGACGTGCTCGTCTATCTGCTATAGAGCGGCGTGCACGGGATGATGGCTTTATTCTGTTCTTATTGCATAATAAAATGGGTACCCATTCCCATCCAAGCGTGCGTGGTGTTGGATTAAATTCGCTAGGGTGGGTGAATTTTAAGGATGTCTGGGTCGCTTCGACATAGGGAGCAGCGAACAACCGCATCCTAACCCAAAGAGACTATCCGCATCAGCGGGTAGCCTCTTTTATCTTGCTGTATGTATTGATCTACAGCTTTTTTATTTTGCCTACCGTGAACTTATCTCTGCCGTTCCAATCAGGCTGTTTGCTGACATTACGGACTTGGTTCGTCTGTTCATCATATTCATAGCCGTCCTCGAGGAATAGATGCTTGACTTCCAGCTTGAATTGTAGAGCACATTCTTTGCATAGATATCCGCGGTGGATTTGATGCTCGCAGAAGTAGCAGTTATATCTCAAGTTCGGATGATCGAGCGAAAACAGCTTGCCTTCATTAATATATTTAATCAGCTTGCTAACCGGCACTTCGACGGCTTCACTAAGCTCATGGAGGCTGACGTTCCGATTGTCCTTTAGGTAGGTATTGCTTCGCTCAAGCTCGGATCGAATAAATGCATAACATTCCGGGCAAAATTCTGAAAAATATTTCTGAAAAATATTCCCGCAACGTTTGCAATTATCTACGTTCAATGACATTCCCTCACCTCAATTGCTTCATGAATTACTACTAGTATGCCTGTAGAGATAAGTAAAAGGATATAATGGGGAGGATTCCACGCATTTTGCACGATACAATTCCCGAATCATCGAGGAGGAGAGACATGCAACCTTTTACTATATCTGTTATCGGCATCCTGCGCTCAATTCCTGAGGGCAAAGTGATGACCTATGGACAAGTCGCCAGTGCAGCAGGGAGTCCGCGAGCCGCAAGACAAGTCGTGCGCGTGCTGCATACCTTAAGCGGGAAGTATGATCTGCCTTGGCATCGCGTTGTGAACAAGAGCGGAGAAATTGCGCTGCAAGACGATATTTCCCGTTCTGTGCAGCAGTCATTATTAGAAGGAGAAGGTGTGCATTTCGACACGGCAGGCTGTGTGGATCTTGAACGATACCAATGGGATGAGACTTAAACTGGACAGAAGCCGGGATTGTCCGTGCAGAGCTGACGCGCGTAGAGCGGGTCTTCTTTGGTGAGGGCTTCAAAATAACTGCCGATAATGTGATTATTGCCCGGTGACCCGTTCTGGAACAGCATCGACACGGAATGGCGGACATGCGTATAGAAAATCGTCTTTTTTCGCTTCGGGAGTTTATAGATAAACGGCGGGATATGGGTGACGGCATCGACCAGATTGTTGACGCGGTAGCTGTTCTTCACTAGGCGGATAAAAGCTTTGGAGAAAGCGGGGTCCCCAACGCGCGGCGATCCGAACGTATAGACCCAAGGGGTCGTGAACGGCGTATTCGAGGCGACATCGATCGCGCAGAAGGTGGCGAGTGCGCCTCCCAGGCTATGCCCGGTAATGTACACGGTTTTGCCCGCAGGGAGCTTGCCCAAGAGCTCTAGAATTTGCGTGCGCGCAGAAGTGTAGATATCTGTGAATCCTTTGTGCGTAAGCCCGGCGTTGTTAACGAATTTGAAAGGGGTCTGCACCGCGATAGCGTCGGAGATCCAATCCGAAGTCGAGACGGTTCCGCGAAAAGCGATAATGAGATCGGATTCGGATTCGAGCACAAAGCCGAAGCGCTCCCATTCGCCGCGGAAGGACTTGGCCGAGATTTCCGCCGTGGTTTGGTAGCCGTAGGGGACGACGAATTGGCCATTCGGGTCATTATATTGGTTGTAGGTCTGTTCACAGACAGCCGCTAGAAAAATAGCCATTCGCACCTGAAACCCATTCGCACTCATCGTTATCCCCACCTCTCCCTACACTATATTAGATGTGGGCGTGTGAGGTGCCTATTTTTCCATGGATTTGTGCTTCATCCAAAAACGCCAAAAACCTTAGAAAGGTCTTTGGCGTATACGTTAGCGATCTCTATTATTCCTTCACATATTCAATCGTGCTCCGAACCGTATTAATCGGACGAACCATCTTCTCAATCTGTTCACGTTTGGATTCGAGGAATGGTGGGAGCGACAGCTTCTCACCCAGCGTCTCATACGGCTCATCCCCCATAAAACCAGGTCCATCTGTAGCGAATTCGAATAAGATTTGCGGTGCAACTCTCGCATACAATGACTCGAAAAAGAAGCGGTCAACATAGCCGGAATTCGGGAATTTATAGCTGTCCAGACGACCAATCCACTCCTTCAATACCGAACGATCCTCGACACGGAAGGCTGCATGATGAACGGTACCATACCCTTGCTGCGCCCGCGGTAGAATTACGTTATGCTCCACAATCACTTGCGCCCCATTGCCGCCCTCGCCAACCTCGAACAAGTAGAGTGAGTCTTCTTGTGCAATCTGCTTAAACATCAGCACTTTCGTAAGGACTTCCTTGAGAAACTCCACATCCGAGACGCGTACGAAAACGGGACCTAAGCCGGTAATGGCATATTCGAGCGGGATCGGGCCTTTCTGCCAAGGTGTACCGGATTCCACGCCGACATTATGCTCATCGGAGATCAGTTGGTACTGTTGATCGTCGAAGTCGACAAACGATAGAGTCTGCTTGCCGAAAAGCGGCTTGATGCCTGTATGCTGTACACCGAGGCGATCGAATCGACGCACCCAATAGTCTAACGCGGCATCGCTTGGCACGCGGAACGATGTTTTGGAGATTTCATCTGTCCCATGCTGCCCTTTTGGAATGCCCGGGAAATCGAAGAAGGTCATATCGGTTCCTGCGCTGCCTTTGTCATCGGCGAAGAATAAATGATACGTCTGGATATCGTCTTGGTTAACGGTCTTCTTCACAAGGCGCATCCCTAATACATTGGTGAAAAAATCATAGTTCTTCTCTGCGCTGCTCGTAATGGCTGTTACGTGGTGTATTCCTTTTAATTCGTTCATCATGTCGTCCTCCAATATATGTTTAATTTTTTTGTGATTTATCTTTATATCAAATATCTTTACTTGAAGACAATATAACGCTGTTTACTGTTCTTGTCAACTGAATCGTAACAAAACATAAATTTCATGGAAAAGTATCACATTTCGTTGATTGAGCACCTATAAGTGTAAGCGCTTAAACTTTACAATGGAAATACAGCATACGAGGACAGACAGACGTCAATGTGCTAGCTGTTTCAGAAGTTGCTGCGGTAGAGCCGTCAAGTGGTTCGCATGATACATCATCGAACGCACTGTCATAGAAGAATTCAGACGAGGGAGGCCATGACATGGCGCAAGTTCAACCAGAGTTAGACACGGGTGTAGAGGTCCGAACATCGCAGCGCAGTCCATTCCGCCGGTTTTTGCAGCAGATTGATCTGCAAATGATGGTCATACCGGGGATCCTGCTCATCATTATTTTCAGTTATATTCCGATGTACGGCGTATTGATGGCATTTCAGGACTACAGCATCTTCAAAGGGTTCGCCGCCAGTCCATGGGTAGGGTTAAAGCATTTCGAAATGTTCTTCAACTCACCGGAGTTCGTAAGCGTCATGCGGAATACGCTCGTCATCAGTCTCTTGAAGCTGTGTATTGGATTTCCGGCACCGATCATCTTGGCGCTCATGCTCAATGAAGTCAGACACATGCTGTTCAAGCGTGTCGTGCAGACGATTACGTATCTGCCTCACTTTATGTCATGGGTTATTGTTGCTGGGATCGTCATGTCCCTCTTGTCGACGGATAACGGCAGTGTGAACATTCTGCTCGAGAATCTAAATCTGGTCGATGAACCGATTAATTTCCTCTCGATTCCGAAGCTGTTCTGGAGCATCCTGGTGACGACGAACGTCTGGAAAGAGATTGGGTTCGGGTCCATCGTGTACATGGCGGCAATCGCGGGTATTGATCCGCATATGTACGAAGCAGCGTCGATGGATGGCGCCAGCAAATTTAAGCAAATTTATCTAATTACGCTTCCTTCTATCATGCCTGTCGTGATTATCTTCATGATTCTAGCGATCGGGAACCTGCTGAATGCAGGCTTCGAGGATATCTTGCTGCTCGGTGTCAATCCAGTCTTGCGGGAAGTATCCGATGTCATCGAGACGTACGTGTATCGGATCGGGATTCAGAACTCACGGTACTCGTATGCCACAGCTGTCGGCTTGTTCAAGGCAGTCATTAGCGTAGGGTTGCTCACCATCGCGAACTATCTTGCGCGTCGATCAGGCAATAGCTTGTGGTAAGAATGAAGACATCATGGGAGGTGTGTCAAGAATGAATAGACTTGGAATATCGGATCGAATCATGTACATCTTTATATATGCGTTTCTTATTATACTTACATTTGTTACGTTTTATCCGTTCTGGAATGCGCTGGTCATCTCCCTTAACAAAGGAATGGACACGGCAATGGGTGGCGTCACGTTCTGGCCAAGGAGCTTCTCGCTGGAGAACTATGAAGTCGTTTTCAAAGACAAGCGGCTCCTGAACGGCTTCGGGGTCTCGGTGCTTCGTACCATTATCGGGACGGTGTTATCTATCTTGATGACGAGTATTTTCGCCTTCGGTCTATCGAAGAAAGAGTTGATGGGCCGCAAGTTTTATATGATTCTCTGTATCATTACCATGTACTTCAGCGGTGGTCTTATTCCTACTTTCTTATTGATCCGCAGCCTTGGTATGATGAACTCTTTCTGGGTATTCATTATCCCGGGACTTATCAGTGTATGGAATATGATCATCTTCAGAACCTTCTTCAATGGGCTTCCGGCAGGGTTGGAGGAATCTGCGAAGATTGACGGCTGCGGCAACTGGGGGACGTTCTTCCGCATTGTACTGCCGCTCTCCGGTCCGGTTATCGCAACATTATCGTTGTTCACGGCGATCTACCATTGGAACGACTGGTTCACACCGAGTATCTACATAACCAATGAGAACCTACTTCCGATTCAGACGATGCTGAAGCAAATTCTGAACTCGAACATTATGTCTGAGCAGATGTCCAACTTGGATGCAGCAGCGCAGAGCCAGATGTCGAAGATGCAGAGTGTAACGAGCAAATCGCTCTCGATGGCGACGATGATGGTGGCAACTTTGCCGATTATTATGGTGTACCCTTTCGTACAGAAGTTCTTCGTCAAAGGGGTATTGGTAGGATCCCTGAAAGAGTAGTAAGGGGATGTTCGTGAGACGTTTGAAGCATTTGCTTTGGACATAAAACCAATTTTGAAAGGGGAAACAGTCAGATGAAGAACAAGAAAAAAATGATTATGTGTGTGTTATCTGCCTTCCTAGTCTTATCTCTTCTGGCAGCGTGTGGCGGCAACGCCGATACGAAGAAACAGGCGGAAGGGTCAGGTACTACGACGAATGAGGGTACAAAGACAGAAGAGGTAACACCAGCAAGCGATAAGTATGAGCTCGGCAAAGAGCCGCTCGAATTCACCTTCTACGGTCACTATGATTGGTATACGATGCCAACGTGGGGACAAGATGAAGCAACCAAATGGATTAAAGAGAATAAAAAAGTCGACATCAAAGCGATTCAATCCGGCGGTAGCGCAGCTCAGAAATTGAACACAATGATTGCAACGAACGAACTTCCAGACGTGATTTGGATGGACCGCGGTCCAGATGTGGAGAAGCTGCGTCAAGCTGATATGCTCGTGCCGTTCGATGATTATCTAGATAAATATCCGAATTTGAAAACGTGGTTCGCGGAGAATGGTATGAATATGCTGCGTTCCGAGGACGGTAAATTGTATCAGTTCCCGAACTGGTATACGAGCCAACCAAACGGCAACGCAGGTTATGTTGTGAATAAGAAGATCTACACCGAGCTTGGCTCACCGAAGATCGAGACAACAGAGGATCTGTACAACTACTTGAAGCAAGTGAAAGCGAAGTATCCAGATGTCATTCCATTCGAGACAGGTCTTGCAAAAGACGGTCAAGGGCTTGATATCCTGTACTCTGCGTTCAAAGCGAACAACAAAGGCTACTCCGCGAAAGGTCTCATGGCCGTTCCGGTAGATGGCAAATTGTCTTCGATCTTCAAGGATGAGCCGTACCGTCAATCGATGGTCTATGCATCCAAGTTGTTCCGTGAGAAATTGATTACGCAAGATGCGATGACGCAGACCAAAGACCAAGAGAAAGAGAAAGTGATGACAGGCCGCGTCGCTGTCTATGCGACATCCAGCCCGACAGATATTGCACAGCTGGCACAACCAGACCTTGCGAAGAAAGACCCTAACGGCGGTTACATTATGATCCCTCCTGTTCATGCCGAAGGCGTACCTGCGGATCAAGTATTCCCTGGTTCGTACAAACAATTGGGATGGAACGTGTCCGTTATTACGAAAGCGGCCAAAGATCCGGAAGCGATCTTCGCATTCTTGGATTGGTATACAGGTCCGGCAGGACAATCGGTTCAAATGTGGGGACCCGAAGGTAAGTACTGGCAGGGTGTAGAGGAAGATGGCTTTACGCCGAAATTTACAGACGCTTATGTGACGGATGCAGATGCTCTTGCGAAGCTTCAAGGTGAGACGGTGAACTTGATGTGGAACGGTAACACTGTATTCCTAGATAAGACAAAAGCGAAATACGAAGCAACATTACCACTTGAGAAACGCAGTTGGGCAACACACTGGCAAAGCACAGTGACATGGAAATCGCAATCCGATGCGACAGAATTCGTGAACTTGTCTCCAATGCCTGAGAGTGAGGAAGGTATCGCACAGCAACGGATTAATGATATTTTCATAGAGTCCAGAGCGAAAGCATTGTTCGCGAAGAGCGATGCAGAAGTGCTTGCGATTCTAGACAAAGCGGCAGCGGATGCCGACACAGCTGGGTTCCCTAAACTGCTAGAGTTCGAGACGAACAAATGGCAAGAGAACTTGAAGAAAATGAGCGGCAGTAAATAAGCATGACAGAAATGAGCTAAATCGAGGGGTATACTAATCACATTAGTATACCCTCGTTTTTTGTAAAGATAAGAATGTATAAGTTTCACAAATAAACTGTTCTTATATTTAAATTCAAGCGCTTTAACTTTAAGAGATGGTATACTTGGTAGAGTATTTTACATAGAACTCTAATGATCGAATGGACAATCAAAGGGGGCTGCATCCATGTACAAAGTATTGCTAGCGGACGATGAAATGCTTGATTTGGAAGGGATGAAACAGTTTATTCCTTGGTCAGAGCTGGGGATGGAAGTCGTCGGGGCCGTAAATAACGGATTCTCTGCATGCGAAGTCATGGAGAAGCAGTCCATTGATATATTAGTCACCGATATTAACATGCCGAACATGTCTGGACTTGAGCTGGCACGTCGTGCACTCGGATATAAAAGTGATTTGCGCATTTTATTCGTAAGCGGTTACCAGGACTTCCATTATGTGAAGCAAGCTTTATCCCTAAAGGCAGTCAGCTACGTATTGAAGCCGATGGATGATAACGAGTTGATTGCCTCACTGACTAGCGTGAAGCAAGCGCTGGATGAAGAGAAGCAGCGCCGTGATGCGGAGGAAACCTATCAGGATATGATCCCGATGGCGAAGAATGATCTGCTGATTCGCCTGTTCGAAGGGGAGTTGTCTTGGGGACAATCGGAGAAGCTGCAGAAGCTCGCGGTTTCCTATCGATTAAATCTGCTGCTGTGGCCGCTGCATGTTGTTGTGCTGGAGCTCGATGATCTGGCATGGATGCCGGTTGAGCATGTGGGTGCGGCGCAGCAAGAAATGCTGAACTCGTTTCTCTATGAGATGAACGAAGTTGCCAAACGCCATGGCATGGAGCATGGATGCAAGCTGTCCAGATATCGCCTTGCGATTCTGATGCCGGATAGCGGGATACACGAATGCCTAAGTGATATGTATCGCACCGCCAAGGCGTTGTTCTCGGGTTCGATGACCGTCGGGGTTGGCGAAGCCGTTCATGGTCTGGATCAATTGAATATTTCCTATCAGCAAGCGCTGGAGGCGATTGATGGGAAAATGTTCTTCGGCAAGGGACAACGCATCGACTATGTCGATGTTCGTCGTGCACCTGCGCTGGACGATGCCCGGATCTTGGAATTCCGATTGGATGCCTTGTTCAACGCAATGTCGCACTATGAGTTGGTTCGTATTCACGATGAAATCGATAATTTGTTCTACTCGGTTAATGCGCTGCGCTCGAAGTTTACCGTCCACAACCTCGCCATGTACATGGTCTGGAAGCTGGATCAATATTTGCATACGCTGGGCGAAGATTTGTTCGAGATGTTAGGCATGCAGCTGCACAACTTGGATGTGCTCCTTCAATTCGAAACGACGCAGGAAATTCGCTCTTGGTTCGTACGCAAAGTGTTCGAGATCTCCGAAATCCTGCATCAGAAGGCAAGTTCGAAGAACAGTAAGTTGATTCGTGAGATTCTGAAAATGGTGAGAGACCAATTGCATGAAAATCTGACGCTTAAAGATATTGCGTATCAATTCTCCTTCTCCCCGAATTACTTGGGACATTTGTTCAAGGAAGAGGTCGGAAAGACCTTCAGTGAGGTTCTCATTCAGATGCGGATGGACCGGGCGCGCGAGCTGCTGAAGGACCCGGTGCTCAAAATCTATCAGATTGCGGATCAAGTGGGTTATCGGTATCTGCCTTATTTCAGTAGACAATTCAAGGATACGTTCGGGATGACACCGATGGAATATCGTAAACGCGAAGGGTAACGGGGGATAGTCGCATGCAAGTACAGACACAGAGGAAGAAATCGATGTACCTCCCGATCGGCTTCAAGCTCATGCTGACCTATATGTTGTTCATCGTGATTCCGGTCATCGTCATTGGATATGTATCGAATTCGATGTATCAGAATTCCATCCGCACGCAGACGGAGAACAATATTCAAGGCACATTGCTGCAGATTCGCGATAATATCGAATACAAGCTCGAAGATGTGAAGCGTGTCTCTTCGATGCTCTATTACGATTATTCCTTGGCAACGCAGCTACGAAGCTTCCGGGAAGGCTGGGAGAGCTATGAACGGACAACGAAGCTGGTCCTGCCGAAGTTCGATATTGCAGTCAATGCGACGGGGATGAATATCGCCATGTCCGTATTCCTCGGGAATGATTCGCTTCCGGAGGTCTATCACGGCTCCTATGAGCGAGAGAATCCCGATTTGCTCGGGCGTACTTATAATTTATATCATTTGAATCGGATTACGGAGAAGTCTTGGTACAAGGAGTTCCCTGAAGAGAAGTATGGGGAGACAATGGAGTGGCGACAGATCGAACGTGACGCCGAGTTCAACCGCATATCGCTATTGCGCCGTATGGTAGACAGCTTGGACCCCGTACGACTCAAAGAGTTCGGCTTCATGCGATTGAGCGTTCAAATTCCGGAGATTTTTAGAAGCGTCGACTTTGAGAAAATCGGAGAGGGCACCGTACTCTCGATTCGGGATGAGCACGAACGGGTGATGTATCAATCTGGGGCCTTGCCCAATCAGGTGCTTGAAGCAGAGAATCCTGCAACGCATTATCTGATGATTGAAGAGCCGCTAGGTAGTATATCATGGAAGCTGGTAGCTCAGATTCCGACGACGATTATCCAACGCGATGCTCAAAAAGTTCGGATGTTCATTATGGGGGTATGCCTTGTCTGTCTGCTAGTATTTACGTTCCTCGGCGTATTCGTCTCGAAGTACTTCTCCGTACGGATTCATAAATTCGTATCGGTGTTGAACGCCTTCCGCGAAGGAGATCTGCATAAACGCATGTCCTATCGAGGGCGAGATGAGTTCTCACAGATTGCAACGGCCTTGAACGAAATGGGTGAGAATATTGATGGGCTGATCAAGAAGGTCTATCTAACGCAGCTTCAGAAGAAGGAAGCAGAGCTCGAGATGCTGCAGTCACAGATTAATCCGCATTTTCTCTATAATACGTTGTCATCGATTAACCGGCTGGCGAAGTTCGGCGAGACAGAGAAGGTGCAGCAGACCGTACTTGAGCTTGCGAAGTTCTACCGTCTGACCCTCAATGAAGGACGGACGATGATCCCTGTGGCGTCCGAGATTGAGCAAGCTAACGCGTATCTGGAGATTCAGAAAATCAAATACGGTGACCGGATGGAGGTCATGTTCGATATCGATCCTGATATTTGGCCGTACGAGACCATGAAGCTGATTCTGCAGCCATTCATCGAAAATGTCCTGAAGCATGCATGGTGCGGGGATCGCATCCATCTGCGGATTGTCGGACAAATGGACGGTGGAGATATTCTATTCCGTGTTATCGACGATGGGATCGGGATGAAGCAAGAGCGCATCGACCAGCTCTTTGGTCCTGAAGGGCATATGAACGCGGGATACGGACTTCGCAATGTCGATCAGCGGATCAAGCTGCAATATGGATCGCCTTACGGCGTATCGATCTATAGCCGCGTTGGGATCGGCACATCGGTGCAGATTCGAATCCCGGCGCAGCGAGGGAAGGCGTAATTCGATTCCTCAACGAATGATAAAAAAGGATGATGCGCAGTGTGTTCAATACACTGCGCATCATCCTTTTTTAGTGTGCCGCCTGGATTAGATCATCAGAATCTCGCGAATCTCTTGCTCGGTTAACGCAGACAAGCCTTCATGCCCCGGTTGAATGACTTCGTCGATGAGGTTCATCTTGCGCTGCTGCAGCTCGTACATTTTATCTTCGACAGTGCCTTGGGCAACGAGGCGAATAACTTGGACGACTTTACGCTGCCCGATGCGATGCGCGCGGTCGGCCGCCTGTTGCTCCACCGCAGGATTCCACCAGAGGTCATAGAGAATAACGGTGTCGGCTCCCGTCAAATTCAGTCCGGTACCTCCTGCCTTCAGTGAAGCGAGGAAGAGGTCGCGCTCCCCGTCATTAAATCGGCGGCAGAGCTCTACGCGCTCCACGGCTGGCGTCTGGCCATCCAGATAGAAATACGGTATCTCTTGATGGGACAGCTTTCGTCCGATCATCCCGAGCATTTCAGTGAACTGGGAGAAGATGAGCAGTCGTCTGCCTGTACCCCTACATTCTTCGATCATCTCGAAGAGCTGCTCGAATTTGGCAGAGCTCCCTTCGTAGCCCTCCATGAACAGTGCAGGGTGGCAGCAGATTTGGCGCAATCTCGTTAGACCGGCTAGAATCCGAATGCGGGTCTTGTAGAAGTCCTTCTCAGCGAGATGCTTCAATGTTTCTTGCTGCAGTTCCGCCAAGAAAGAAGCGTACAGCTTCTTCTGTTCCGGGAGCAGTTCGGATGCTTGCGTCGATTCAATCTTCGCAGGCAGCTCTTTCAACACATCGGATTTCAACCGTCGCAGCAAGAATGGGCGAACGCGCTTCGCAATGGTGTCTCGAGATAGATCCCCGAAGGCTTTGAGTCCTGGCAACAGATCAGGAAACACGGCGCTAAAGATGGACCATAACTCTTCCAGCGTATTCTCGATTGGCGTACCTGTGAGTGCGAAGCGATAGCGGGCATCCAGCTCTCGCACGGCTTGCGCCGTCTGCGTCGTATAATTCTTGAATGCCTGAGCCTCATCCAAGATGAGGGTATGGTATGAGCGCTTCGTATAGAGCGTGACATCGCGTCGCAGCAGCGGATAGGAGGTGATGATCACGTCGACCTCTGAATCGTCGGCACGAATGATGCCACTGCGCTCCGATTTGCTGCCATCGGCAATGATGGCTCGGATCTCTGGGGCGAACCGTTTGAGCTCATTCTGCCAGTTGTACACGAGTGACGCGGGACATATGATTAGCGCTTGCCGCTTCTCCCTTCGAATCTCGGGTAAGACGGAGACGAGGAAGGTGATGCTCTGAATCGTCTTGCCAAGTCCCATATCGTCGGCTAGTATACCGCCGAAGCGGTAGTGGGCCAGTGTCTTCATCCACTGAAAGCCGTAAGTCTGGTAATCCCGCAGTACCGTTGCAAGAGATTCCGGTACTGGGAAGTCCAGATGGTCCGGATTCCGCATGTGCTCGAGCAGCTTGCGGAAGGACTTGCCCAGCTTCACGGATGAACTATGCTGCGTGGTATCCAGCAGGTGAAGTCCGCGAACGATTGGAACGCGAAGCTGTGTCCCGGTAATCTCGCTCTTCCGAATGCCGACTTCATTGATAAGATAGATTATTTCCTGGAATGCTGCACCCTCTAGCGGCATGAATGCCCCGTTCGGCATTTTATAATATTTCCGTTTATCTTCAAGCGCTTGGATGACCTTGCGTATCTCGGCATCGGAAATCCCGTCCAGTTCGAATTGGAACTCCAGCCAGTCGGTCCGTTCATCGGCATTTACCGTTATTCGCGGCGGCACACTCGGCAGGTGGAGTCTCACCTTGACTGCGGAAGTTGCGTAGACCTGCACGAGCTTCTCAAGCTCAGGCACGATCCGGTAAAGGAATTCATACTCATAATCCTCATTCTCCATATAATACCCTGCATCCGTCTTGGCGAAGGCGCTCTGCTCCATCAGGGCTAAGATGCGCTGCTCCTTCTCGCCGTCACGGATCAGAATCCGGTCGTCCCCGTGCTGCTGGCTTCGGTCTTCCAACGGATTGAAGATCATCTCTCCATAGTGGAATTCGAGGCCTGCGAGCAGCTTATCGTTCACTCGGTCAAGGAATAGCTTGGCCTTTAGCGGGGTATTGACGATTCGATCCGATATGGATTGTGCGATATGAACGGTGCCGAGCTTCCGAAGGCCGGGAACCACTTCCTCCATGAAGGATTCGATTTGCGCGCGTGGGATGTGAAGCCGCTCCTGACGAGCGGTATCGATGAGGTGCCTTATTTCGGCGATGCGTCTGGCCTCAAGCGGCTGCAGCTTCAATAGCTTCCCATCATACAAGAGTACATTGTAATCTTCCAAAACCGTAAGTTCGTCGAATCCTTGAATGTCGAGTTCGCAGCCTTCACCCGATCCTTCGTCAAAAGAGAATCGGAGCGGAACCGGTTCATTCGAAAGCTTGATTCCTTCGTAGGTTCTACCCTCATGCTCTAGCTTAACGGAAGTTGCCAATTGCAAGAGGGATTGCAGCCTCTCCCACGAGAAAGGAGGGATCAAGAGCGTTCTGCTATCGCTGGTTGGTCTGGTTGGAGTCGAAGAGATGAGCGTACGCTCTTGATATAGCTTATCTTGATTGTGAATGCGAATCAGCTCATGGAGGACCGCGTCATCTTCTTTCGAGAATCGATACTGGGTAGGGTCATAGGTAAAATGCTTGGTGAATTCGTAAGATGCCCCACGCTCGATATGTTCGAGGAATTCACGAATGCGCTGCACCATATAGAGTCGTTGAGGGCCTACTTTTAACTCGATACCGAACATAAACTTGCGAGCACCATAAGGGATCAGTCGGCAATGGAATTCGACTTCCAGTAGTGTCCTCCCATCAAGGAATGTCCCTGTCGCACTTGATCGAACTGGCTTGTCGCGGAATAATCCCAGCATGTTCTGCATGAATTGTTGATCGCGTGCTTCGGGTTCAGAACCCCTTGGCATCCGTGTTCCAGCCGGCGCGGAGTCAATGCCGTGAAGAATATCATGAATTTGAATTAGGACCGCGGCGACATGCTTGCAATAGTGATCATAGGAGTAGAAAGCAAGACAGCTGCACTCCGCATCAATTTCCCCGCTTGGTTCGATCTCGACCGTCACCTGATACGCACTGTTGCTTTGGACGGTGGCCGAATAATAAGGGGTTAGCGGATATTTGTTAACGAACTGCACTTTACCAGCTAGGCTGTAGGCTTCACCCCGCTCATAAGCAGACTCGCCGCATAATGCTCGAATTCGCTTCAGGGTCAACGGTACTTGCATCGCGTTAAATCCTTTCTCTATCTGAAATGATGGTGTATTTGAACAGAATTAGATCCATCATAACAGAAAATACCGACTGCATGCTGCAGTCGGTATTTTCAATTCGAACGAGGTTGTTTATGCGGAGTGTCCTTGGCTCGAGGTGTGTGCCAGTTCCTTCATTTGTTCAGGGTAACCATACGCGCCGTGTTCACTAAGATCGAGACCGATCGTCTCTTCCTCTTCCGTCACGCGAATGCCGATGGTTACTTTCATCAAGTAGAGGACCAGATAAGATACGACGAACGTAAATGCTGCACATACGATGACGCCGAGCGCTTGAACCCCTAATTGCTCGAATCCGCCGCCATAGAACAATCCGGCTTTACCAACGCCGACCTTGGCAGCCAGTTCCGGTGTAGCGAAGAAACCATTAGCGAGTGTGCCCCATACGCCGGCCATGCCGTGCGCTGACATCGCGTAGATCGGATCATCCATCCGAAGACGCTCGAACAAACGCATGCTAAGGAAGACAACCATCCCTGCGATCAAGCCGATCACAATAGCGGCCCAAGATTCGACGAACGCACAGGAAGCGGTTATTGCGACGAGACCAGCGAGTGCGCCGTTCAGCATAACGGAGATATCTGCTTTTCCCGTAACCATCCATGAGATTAAGAGTGCAGCTACAGCACCTGCCGCAGCGCCGAGCTGTGTGTTGATGGCAATGAATCCAAAGAAGCTTCCATCGCCTGCTGCAATCGTACTGCCTGCATTAAAACCGAACCAGCCTACCCAGAGGAGCATCACGCCAAGCGTTGTGAACACTTGGTTATGTCCCATAATATTGTTCGGTTTGCCGTTCTTGTTGTATTTGCCAAGGCGAGGCCCGAGCAGCATAGTCGCAGCCATCGCCGCGACAGCGCCTGTAAGATGCACGACGGTCGAACCAGCGAAGTCTTGATCGCCATGCTTTGCGAGCCAGCCGCCGCCCCAGATCCAATGCGCAATGACCGGATAGATGATGGATGAGAAGACAATCGCGAAGATCAGATAAGCGGATAGCTTGGCGCGTTCTGCGAAGCCGCCGAATGCAACGGACATCGAGATGGTAGCAAAAGCAAGCTGGAACATAAAGTTCACGGTTGGAGCCACAATACTGCCCTCCGGTACAGACATACTGCTGAATCCGAAGTAATCTCCCCATCCGATGAAAGGATTGCCTTGAGAGCCGAAGACAAAGGCGTATCCGACGGCCCAGAATACCATAGAGACGATACCGATGGTGAAGATGGTCTTCCCGGCAATGTGACCTGCATTCTTCATTCGTGTGGAGCCGGCTTCGAGCATAATAAATCCGCTCTGCATGAATAACACTAAAATTGCACTCAACATGGTCCATACTGCATTAATCCCTAATTCCATGTCATATTACCTCTCTCCTATAATAATGTAGTCAACCCACGTTGTTCCCAAAGACGGACAATCACTCCGCATAAATGATATTATGTTCGTATCTTATTGAATATGAATTAAAATGTCAACATAACTAACACCATAATATAAAGTATTATCTCATTAGTGCAAATCGAACCTGATTTTAATGCGTTATAATCCAATAAATGTAAAAATACGGTTCATTTCAACGATATTAATGAATACATGTTATGTTTTATTACATTAAAAGGTGAATAGAGATCAAATACCTATAGAAAAACCGCCATCCATAGGATGGCGGCCTAGATCGTATATGGCATGACGCAATGTTATTTGTTGGTGCTGTGCTGTTTGCCGGGCAATTTGTTCTCTTGGCTGCCTTGGCCATTATGCTGCTTGTTCTTGCGGTCCTTCTCTTGTGTATCATGCACTTTCTCTACAAAATCACGAGTACTGTCCACAGAAATTCCTCCTTGTTCAATAGTTTGCCTTGTTAATGTAACCATTATTGGAGAAAATCATCGGGAGATCGGGTAAGCTATAGTAGATACATAATTAAAGGATGTGTTCGAATGGGAAGTTGGTTAGTGTATGCCCTTGGTTCGGCTGTGATGGCTGCGCTCGTATCCATCTTCGGGAAGATCGGATTGAAAGGGGTCGATTCGAATACTGCGACGACGATTCGTGCAGTCATTATGATGTTGTTCCTCTTAGGCGTGCTTCTATTCCAAGGAAAGATCTCGCAGATCGGCGACGTTCTGGCGAATAAGAAGGCCATGCTCTTCATTGTGCTAAGTGGTGTGGCAGGTGCGCTCTCATGGATGTTCTACTTCATTGCGATTCAAAAAGGGGATGTCTCGAAGGTAGCGCCAATCGACAAGCTCAGCGTGGTGCTTGCCGTTGCGTTTGCCTTGTTATTTCTAGGGGAGAAGTTATCTCTATGGGGCGGTATTGGCATAGGTCTCATTGCTGTCGGTGTATTAATCACAGCCTTTGCGCCATGAGGTCATTTTGCGTTTTTTTAACTTGAAGGGGATATCTATATAATAAGTAAATAGGGTTCATATATTCGGACAATGGGATAGGAGATTTAACGACATGAGTGGTCTTGTGAATCATGAAGAAGCAATGCAGTTCATACAAACCTGTTATTACGAATGGGGGAAATCTGAAGAGGAAGCGAAGGCACGCTGGTTACAGATTGAGCGTGAGATCGCCGAGCGAGGGACGTATGAACATACCGAAGAAGAATTAATATATGGAGCCAAATTAGCATGGCGGAACAGCAATCGCTGTATCGGGCGCCTGTTCTGGGATACGTTGACGGTGCTGGATGCCCGGCATGTAACCGCGGAGGAAGCGGTCGCAGATGCGTTGATTCAGCATTTGCTGTTCGCGACGAATGAAGGGAAAATCAGGCCGACGATCACGGTGTTTAGACCTGCGGCGGAATCGAGGGAAGAGATCCGTATTCTGAATCATCAGCTGATTCGCTATGCAGGATATACCACCGATGAGGGGATTGTCGGCGATCCACATTCGGTTCCTTTTACGGCCTTTTGTGAAAGTCTAGGATGGCGGGGCCAAGGTGGGGCCTTCGATATCCTGCCCCTCGTTGTGAAAATTGGGTCGCGGGAGCCCAAGTGGTTCGAGCTGCCGGAGTCAGCTGTGCTGGAAGTGCCTATCACACATCCGGAGTGGCCTGCATTCTCGGACTTAGGACTGCGATGGTACGCCGTTCCGGCGGTATCGGACATGCTGCTCGACATTGGCGGGATATCCTATCCAGCGGCGCCGTTCAATGGCTTCTATATGGGAACGGAGATTGGCGCGCGTAATTTCGCGGATACAGAACGGTACAATATGCTTCCGAAGGTCGCTGAGATTATGGGGCTCGACACGAGCAGTGAATCAACGTTATGGCGAGACAAGGCGCTCGTGGAGCTTAATGTTGCGGTGCTTCACTCTTTTCGCGAGCGAGGGGTGTCGATTGTCGATCATCATACAGCTGCGCAGCAATTTATGCGATTCGAAGCGAATGAAGCGAAGGCGGAACGCCCAGTGACAGGGAATTGGACGTGGCTCATTCCGCCGGTATCGCCAGCGACGACGCATATTTTCCACAAACCGTACCGCAATACGGTTGTGAAGCCGAATTTCTTCTATCATCGCAAGTAGTTACTACAGCAGCAAGGGGTTTAGCAATGACATTAGGACGATTCTTACAGCTTGTGGAAATCAAGACGAAAGTGGCCAGCATGATTCCTTTTCTGATGGGGACGTTCTATGCGTTATATCGTTTTCATGCATTCAATGGGATTCATTTCATGCTGATGCTTGTTTCTCTGCTTAGCTTTGATATGGCAACGACGGCTATTAATAACTATTATGATTATAAAAAAGCAATCAAGACGGAAGGGTACGGCTATGAGACGCATAATCCGATCGTAAAATACGGAATGCGGGAGCGAACAGTTGTCGGGATCATCGCGGTACTGCTCATCTTGGCGGTAGGTGCGGGGATTCTACTCGTTGCGGAGACGGGTTGGCTTATTTTCTTCATAGGCGGATTATCCTTCTGTGTGGGGATTCTCTATTCCTTCGGCCCGATTCCGATCTCACGTATGCCTCTTGGGGAGCTGTTCTCGGGTTTGTTCATGGGGTTCGTCATCCTCTTCTTATCTACTTATATCCATGTTCCTGGAAGTGAACTCGTAGAGCTTGCATTTGATCACGGCATCGCACATCTGAATATTCAGATTCTTGAGGTGCTCCTTCTGTTCGGGGTGTCGATCCCGGCGGTACTCGCGATTGCGAACATTATGCTGGCGAACAATATATGCGACATGGAAGATGATGTTGAGAATCGAAGGTATACTTTACCGGTCTATATCGGGAAAAGAAATGCATTGCGATTGTTCCGATGGATTTATTACTCAGCTTATTTGGATGTGTTTGTGTTGTTCTATCTCGGCGTGCATCCGATCCTCTTGCTGTTATTGTTAGGTACATTGATACCGGTGAATCGCCATGTGAACCAGTTCGAGAAGCTTCAGACGAAGAAAGACACGTTCGTGCTCGCGGTGAAGAACTTCGTGATCATGAATGCATCGAGGATTGTCGTGTATGGCATTGCGATATGGATGGCGTAGCTATAAAAAAGCACGATAGATGAGGAGGGGAATTATGGGGGATGTGGGCAAGTCGCCTGTTATTCTCATTGTGGATGACGAACAGCTGATTCGCGAGTTGGTGGCGGATTATCTAAGTGATGAAGGTTATTCGGTGCTGCAGGCGAAGAATGGCCGCGATGCCCTGAATATATTGCGTGAACAAGCTGTGGATTTGGTCGTGCTGGATGTGATGATGCCGGGGATGAATGGGTTCGAGGTGTGTGAAGAGCTGCGGACGTTCTCTAGGGCGATCGTCATTATGCTAACGGCCAAATCGGAGGATGAGGACAAGATATCGGGGTATGAATGCGGTGTCGATGATTATGTGACGAAGCCGTTCAGTCCGAAGGTGTTGTCTGCCAAAATTAATGTGCTGCTGCAGCGGTTCAGAGCGGCAGACTCGGCGCTAGGGGCGGGGGAAGATGATTATTTCGTGCTGGATGAGGCGGCGATGGAGCTACGAGTTGGTGGTGAAGTCGTAGCACTGTCGAGTAAAGAGTTCGAGATCCTCGTCTATCTGGCAAAGCATCCGAATCAAGTGTTGACGCGGGATCGTCTGCTTGATGTGATATGGGGGTTTGATTATTACGGTGACGCAAGGGCGGTCGATACGAGTATCAAGCGACTGCGGCGCAAGCTTGGCGCGGAATCGGAGCGGATCGTCACCGTGAGGGGAAGCGGGTATAAATATCAAACATGAAAAAATGGAGCTCGGGTCGATTAACGACAAAAGTATATTGGACGACGGCGATCGGATTTCTATCGTTCGTCACGTTGTTCATGGTTCTTCAGCTTGTGTTCTTTCAACCGTATTCTTTGAAAGTGCGAAGTTCGGAACTAGAGAGTGATTTCCGCAGCATGTATGAAGAGCTTCAAGACCAGCCGCAGAATGAGCAATGGATGAATAGGTTAGCTGATTTTGATGTCGCACATTACTCGCTTACTGGGGTTGTTCATAAGCAGGGGAAGCTTGTTGATGTATATTTGGGAACGCGAGAATTAAAAGCAACTCCGGTGACAAAAGCGCAGATCGGCGAGCCAATAGAGGTTCAACTCATTATGGCGGATCCTTGGCAGAAGGTAACTCCTGCCGTGCCTGTGACCCCTACTGAGCCCATTGATACGGAGAATCCTCAAAAGGCTGTGCCTATGCGTTCGGTTGCCGCTGTTTCTTGGTACAGTCCGGACGCAATGCGTCTCAATGATTTGCTGCAGGAGAAGCTTGCAGAGATGCTGCTGCGTCCGATGAATCAAGGGATTACTGCACAGCTGTTCAATCAAGGTATAGGTGTGGATTCGAATAAAGAGCGTGTATGGGCTGCGATGGCCCCGTTGCCTCCGGAGAAAGGGCAAGAACGTTACTTGGTGACGGTGTCTACGTTAGAGCCGGTATCGGATGCGGCAGCGCTGCTCGGCGGGTTCTATCGTTATTTCTATATTGCAGCGGTCATTATGCTTCTGGGATTCGCATTCTTGTTCAGCCGGATGATCTCGAATCCGCTCGTAAAGCTGAACCATGCAGCGAAGCGTCTTGCGAAATTGGATTTCTCCGTACGTACGGATATGAAGCGTGAGGACGAGATTGGCGAACTTGCACAGACCTTCGATTATCTCGCTACAGAATTGCACGACACGATGGGGGAGCTCCAGGAAGCGAATGACCAACTACAGCTGGATATTGAGAAAGAGAAACAGCTTGAACGGATGCGCAAACGGTTCGTCGCGAATGTCTCGCATGAGCTTAAGACACCGATTAGCCTGATACAGGGTTATGCGGAAGCGCTGCGTGATAATGTAGGTCAAGGGGTGAAGCGGGATAAATATGCTGCCGTAATTATTCACGAGTCGGAACGGATGTCGAGGCTTGTGAATGATCTGCTCGATCTCTCCCAGCTCGAGAGTGGCAAATTCCGTCTGCAGTGGTCAGCTGTACCGCTTCGGGAGCATATTCGGTTCGTGGTAGGGACCTTGGAGCAGATCGCGAATGATCGAATGCTTCAACTGGAATGGTTGTGTACAGAAGTTGAAGTGCTTGTCCGCTCAGATGCGCAGCGTCTACAGCAAATTCTAACCAATGTGTTAACGAATGCCATCCGTTATACGGATGCTGAAGATCGGATTCAGATTACGGTGCGCCTTGTATCCGGCCCTGTTGAGGGGTGTGAGTTGCCTGGATCTCTCGATGGGGTCTCGATAGCGTCGTGGGTTCAGGTCTCGATCTTTAATTCGGGAATCCCGATCGCTGAGGAACATCTGCCGTATATATGGGATGCCTTCTATCGACCAGATGAATCCGGCAGTCGTGGCGACACCGGGAATGGGATTGGATTATCGATTGTGAAGCATCTGCTCGAAATGCATGGCAGTATGTATTCGATTGGCAATGTAGAAGGAGGCGTCGAAGTCACGTTCATGCTGCCCGTCATGCCGCGATCGGAAGCATAGAGACGAGAGAGTCCCTCATAGGATGTTATAGAGTGCTTCGGTGTGAGCGGCTTGGCTGCACGCGCTGCAGCGGTCCTAGGAGGGAATCAGATGAATCAAGCAGAACGTCGGTTGGCCTTGATTGAGGTGTTGCATAAGAGCGGCATGCAGCGGGCGAAAGACTTGGCCGCCACATTTAGGACGAGCGCGAGAACGATCTATCGGGACGTCGATGCGCTAATTCATGCAGGCGTACCAATTTACGGGGCGCCGGGACGAGGGTATGCGCTTGCGAATCAAGAAACACTTCCGCCTGTGAGTATGACAGTTGAAGAAGCGTTGACGCTGTTGCTCGGCATCGATTGGATTGCCGGACAATTGGGGCGCGATTACCAAGCAGCCGCCGGACATGTCAGGAGTAAGGTGGAGAGTATTCTTCCTAGTGCGGTGAAGCGCAAGGCCGATCGCCAGCGTGCGGGGTTGTTACGGGCTTCCATTCACCCGCTGCATCAGGAGGAGACGCTTGGAGTCATGACGCTGCTAAGGCAAGCGATTGTGACGGAGACGACGGTGCGGCTTCGCTATGAGCGCCAGACACCCTACCCGGACGGCAGCTTGGAGACGGTTCGATCGATCGACCCTTATGGCTTGGTCTTTGCAGCAGGCGCATGGAGTGTGGTTGGCTATTGTCACCTGCGACAAGGGATTCGCCAATTTCATATTGATCGCATCTATGATTTGCAGCTTGAACCAAGAATATTTACTCGACCTCTTGATGTGGAGTATCAACGTCCGGCAACGAAAGGTCGTTCGATTGCGGTTGAAGTGCGCTTCGCTGCCGATATGGACCATACGATTGCAGAGAGACTCAGCCCGGATGTGACACGAATGAAGAGCACGCCTGAAGGATTGCTTGTCACACTTCATGTCGGGAAAATCGAAGAAGCTTGCGCATGGATCTTAAGCTGGGGAATCCATGCAGAGGTGATTGAGCCAGATGACGTGAAGGTGATGTTAGGCGAGGTGGCGGGTGTGCTCGTGCGACGCTATGCCCCGTGAGGCCCCTATGGATTGATCGATTGGGGCTCGCTGTGACGTGTCGGTCCGAAATAACTGCTAAAAGGTAGTTAAATATCCCGAACAGGTGCGCTGAGATCGAAATAACTGCAAAAAAGCAGTTAAATGGGCCGAGCAGGCGCGATGAGGTCGAAATAACTGCAAATAAGCAGTTAAATGGTTCGAGCAGGTGTGATTAGATCGAAATAACTGCAAAAAAGCAGTTAAATGGTTCGGGCTGACGCGATGAGATCGAAATAACTGCTAAAAAGCAGTTAAATGGGCCGGGCTGACGCGATGAGGTCACAATAACTGCAAAAAAGCAGTTAAATGGGCCGGGCTGGCGAGATGAGGTCGAAATAACTGCAAAAAAGAAGTTAAATGGCCCGGGCTGGCGTGATGAGATCGAAATAACTGCAAAAAGGCAGTTAAATATCCCGAACAGGTGCGCTGGGATCGAAATAACTGCTAAAAAGCAGTTAAATGAGCGGACTGGCGATGAGGTCGAAATAACTGCAGCCCCAGTAGGCGCGAAGAAGCAAATTTGTCCGAGTTCTAAATGTCGTGCAGGGATTAAAGCTTGCGTCACGAATATTTTGAGATGACCCCGAGAACACTGACAACCATCTGTCAGTGTTCTTGGTTTATAGTAGAGACAAGAAGAAGTTCCTTGAAGAAAATTATGGGAGGTAATGAAGCATGTATCAATCGTTACAAAGTTTTATGGAGGAGTATCGACTCGAATCAGCTTCCACACAGAAGTTACTCGATGCCTTAACGGATGCGTCTTTGAAGCAGGAAGTAGCTCCGGGGTATCGGTCATTAGGTCAACTGGCGTGGCACCTCGTCCATAATGATGAGGGGATGCTGCTCTCTATGGGTCTTAAGTTTGAAGCGCCTGCTGCGAACAGTGAGCTGCCAACATCGGCTTCTGCCATCGCAGATGCATATCGGAGCGTGTCGACTGGATTGCTTCATGCATTGGAATCCCAATGGACCGATGCCAATTTGCAGGAGAAGAACAATATGTACGGTCAAATTTGGCCAAATGGACTGACATTGAACATTTACTTGAAGCATGAAATTCATCACCGGGGTCAGTTGACGATCCTAATGCGTCAAGCAGGTCTACAAGTGCCTGGCGTATACGGTCCATCCAAAGAAGAATGGGTTAGTATGGGCGTAGAAGCACCGGTATAAGTTGAATAAATAGAAGCGCGTCCCCTTACGACGGTAAGGAGGCGCGCTTTTTATGTTCTGTCTCTTAAAGTGCTTGGATAAACCCTGTACCCTGGAAAAATTGACGCTCGTAATCGGTATTCTCCAAGTAGCCATTATACGAAATTTGCAATCGCTGACTCATCTGTACGGTGCCCTTAACATAATTTGTGATCAGTTTCTCACCCTGTGCGGTCGTTGCAGTGAGCTGCTCGGAATGATCAATAACATTTATGAATTTTCTCCCCATCGATCCGCCGAACATTACCTCTTGCATTTGAACTGTGGCTGTTGCTTGGGCTGTTTTTCCTTCCCCAAGATCGATTATCGCAGTAACCTGAAGGTTTTTGTTACTTGTCTCTGATTTGGATGTTGGGCCGAGTTCTGTAATCTCCCAACCTGAGATAGGGAAATAGTCTGCAGCAGGATCTGCTGCCTTAAGCTCGACATATTGTGTCATATTAGATGTTTCTTTGATTATGGGAGTCTCAGAAGGTCTTTTGCTTGAGAGCACGGTGACAAGCATAATGAATCCTATCACAACGGATAATAAAAGATAGTGTTTACGTCGTAATCCCAAAGATTCGCCCTCTTTTCACGTGGGTGTAATTTCCAATTATTGTATCATAAATCACGGGGTGTTGACAAAATACTTAGATGTAACTATAATAGTTACAGGTTGAGAAATAAAAATATTTTAGATTCCATGAGGAGGTTATTCATATGAAAATTGCAATTATAGGTGCGTCGGGTAAAGCGGGAAGCCGGATTATGAAAGAAGCATTGGATCGGGGCCATGAAGTAACAGCGATCGTGCGCGATGCCTCGAAGGTAGCGGGAAATGCTGCAGTCATCGAGAAAGACGTATTCGATTTATCGGCAAGCGACCTTCAGGTGTTCGATGTTGTGGTGAATGCATATGGTGCGGCGCCGGGACAAGAACATTTGCACGTCGATGCCGGTAATGTGTTGATCGCAGCATTGAAAGGTTCGAATACGCGTCTTATCGTTGTTGGCGGCGCGGGCAGCTTGTATGTGGATGAGGCGAAAACCTTGAAAGTGATGGATACGCCAGACTTCCCAGCGATTTATTTCCCAACAGCGTCTAATCAAGGCAAGAACCTGGATATTCTGAAAGAAACGACAGATCTGAAATGGACATTCATTAGTCCATCCGCATTGTTCGCATTAGGTCAACGCACAGGTTCTTATGTGAAAGGGCAAGATCATCTGCTCGTGAACAGCAAAGGTGAGAGTTATGTCAGCTATGAAGATTATGCGATCGCAGTGATCGACGAGATCGAGCATCCGCAGCATATTGGTGAGCGATTTACCGTTGTGTCGGAATCCTAAAATAGGTTACAATAGAAAAGATTACACCCCCGAAGGCCGAGGATATCGCAAGATATCTTCGGTCTTCCTCTGTTTTTTCAATATAATGGGAACACTCCTGCGAAAGTTGTACCTCATCTCCTTCTTTAGCCTGAGAGAAGCTTCTGTAAACATCCATCCATTAACGGAGGTTCAAGGAATACCGGACTGGTAAAATAAGGGTATCAACGTCAAGGGAAGTGATACTCATGATTACACATTTCGCAGGACTGAGCTTAAATACGGTATCCATACAAGGCGTGAAGCAGTTCTACCATTATCAGTTAGGATTTCCGATCCAATCCTCATCGAAATATGCGATTACCTTTCAACCTACACCGGACATGACGTTAACCTTTGAAGAGAGCCATGAACCGATATCGCCTGCACATTTTGCCTTCGAGGTTCCTTATTCGCAATTCGATGTCCTCGTGGATCAATTGCACGCGAGGGGGATCACGCTGCTGACTTGGCCGGATGGTGAAGCTGTTAAGGCGTTTGAGACGGGGATCAATGTCTATTTTCGCGATGGGGATGGGAATCTATTGGAGTTCATTGCTCATCATTATGTGCAAGAGAAGGCCATTGCGCCGAGCGGGAATTGGCAGATCCTCTACATGCGTGAGATTGGAATGCCTGTGGATGATGTGCGCGAACTTACGCAGTGGATGCGAGAAACGCTGCAGATGCGCGTAAGGGATGAGTCGGATTGGTTCAATTTCGTCATTGGCGGGACGGCGCATGCGGTCGTCGTATCGACGCAGCGGCGCTGGATTCCAATTCAAATGGTTGCTTTACCACCCCGAATGACGGTAACCTTCGGCGTACAGGATTTCGGTCGTCTCCTACAAATGAAGGAGCAACTGGACGATCAAGAAATCATCGAATGTTCGGAATCGGAGCTTATCATCAAGAGATGTAATTATATCTTCCGCTTCGTTCCTTCGACACTCGCCATGGATATCCCGGAACACCTGCATTTGCATAGAAATGAATGAAGAGACGTTTAGGGTCCTAGCCTGGATCTTAAACGTCTTTTTTTGTGCACAATTTCTGTGAATCATGGGTTGCCACATAGGTGACACATACGGGTGATAGGATAGCTCTTGTACCAACGGAGTAATCACACTTCAATTCAAGGCGTATCGGAGGAGAAGTTATGCGTTATACACGTCGAGCACGTCAAGAGATTTATATCGCGCTGTTTTTTCTAGTCCCGAGTTTACTGGGCTTTGCAATTTTTTATTTGATCCCATTCGTGGAGAGTATCGGAACGTCCTTTCAATCGTCATCGGGCGGATTTTCGCTGGAACAGTATGGCGCGGTGCTCGGGAGCAGTTCTTTCCGCAAGGCAGCGGGGAATACGATCTGGTTCACGGCCATCGCTGTTCCGCTCATCGTCGCATTATCCTTGCTCATTGCGATGTGGCTGAATCAGAAGGTGTACATACGGAATGCCTTGCGAACCGCTTATGTGCTTCCGCTCGTCGTTCCTGTCGCTTCGATCGTGCTCTTGTGGCAGATTACTTTCGATTGGAACGGGGCACTGAATTCCGTATTATCGTACTTCGGCGTTGAACGCATCGATTGGATGAAGTCGAATTGGTCCGGGACGGTCGTGATTCTGATGTATATCTGGAAGAATCTTGGCTATAACGTCATTTTGTTCCTTGCGGGGCTTCAGAATATTCCGACTTCGTATTATGAGACGGCGGATTTGGAGGGTGCAGGGAAGGTGAAGCAGTTCTTCGGGATCACCCTGGTGTACCTGATCCCAACCACGTTTCTTGTCATCTTGATGTCCATTCTGAATTCCTTCAAGGTGTTCCGGGAGACCTATCTGCTCGCAGGCGATTACCCGCACGAGCGGATCTACTTCCTTCAACATTACATGAATAACATGTTCGTCTCCCTCGATATGGAGAAGTTATCCGCAGCGGCGGTGATGATGGCAATTGGGATTCTCGGCATCGTCGGCATTCTGTTCCAGGTTGAACGCAGATTCCGTTCCTTCATGGAATAAGAGAGGGGAGGTAGAAGACAACATGCGAAATCTTAGATTATCCAGTGCGTTACCCATTTTGCGAACGTTGTTCCTAGCATCGCTTGCTCTGATCCTCGTGACGCCGATCTTGCTGACGGTGATTAATTCCTTCATGACAGAACATGAGATTACAGCCAACTACGAATCGTTAGGTCAGACATCGATGAATACGTGGGTCACGCTGAAGCTTATACCCGATTGGGTATCCTTTGATCAATATTTTACATTGTTATTGAAAACGCCGGAATTCCTACGGATGTTCTGGAATTCGGTTGGGCTGGTTGTTCCGATCATTGTGGGGCAGTTAATCTGTGCTTCTCTGGCTGCCTTTGCCTTTGCGAAGCTAAATTTTCCGGGTAGAGATCCACTATTCTTCATTTACTTGATTGCTTTGATGCTGCCGTTCCAGGTAACGCTCGTGCCGAACTATATGATGGTGGATCGTCTCGGTCTGCTCAATCACATGGGATCGATCATTCTCCCGGGCGTATTCGCGCAGTTTGGCGTGTTCTTGCTCAGGCAGTTCATGCTGAATATACCGGCAGGTTATATGGAGGCGGCGAAAATTGATGGTGCGAGCACGCTACGAATTTTTCTGCAGATCATTCTTCCGATGGTTCGACCTGGGATTGCGGCACTCGTCGTCCTCTTGTTCGCGGATTACTGGAACATGGTCGAGCAGCCGTTGATCTTCTTGCAAGATGCAGCGCTTCAACCATTGTCACTGTTCCTCACCAGGATTCAGGAGGGAGCCTTCGGTGTTAGCTTCGCAGCTTCTACGCTGTACATGATTCCGATGGTGTTGCTGTTCTTGTACGCAGAGCCGCATTTTGTGGAAGGGATCGAGATGTCGGGTATTAAGGGATAAATCGATTTTGAAAAAGGTAGGAGGAATAACGTATGGGGGCACGGAGGAATAAGGTGATCCTTACCATTGCAGTCATCTTCTTAAGTGTTATGGCCATCTTAGCGTTTCTGAGCAATACGATATCAGCAGCAATGCTGCCTAAGGTGACGACGGAGCGCGCATCGGTACAGGAGCTCGAGGTGTCATTGTCTGGCAAAGGGACACTACAGCCCAAAGAACGGGAGGATGTGATGTCCGATACCGGGTTCGAGATTACAGGTGTCAAGGTAAAAGAAGGCGATAACGTCAAGCGTGGACAAGTGCTGTTCACCTTGGATGCGACGGATTTGAAGGACCAAATTGCGGATGAGCGTACGCGTCTGCAGCAGGCTGGACTCGGAACAAAGGCGCTGCAGCAGGCTTTTATTGATGCACAGCTCACAGGAGATCCCGTTGCGATCGACAAGGCGAAACGTGATCTAGAGAGTGATCGTCTGAATACGACGTTGTCACAACGGAAGATCGCCCGGATGGAGAAGGAGCTTGGGGAGAAGAGTCAAGTCACAGCGCCTTTTGACGGTATTGTCAAAAAAGTGAACGCCCGAAAAGGTGACAAAGCAGCAGCGAGCAAGGCACTGGCTAGCGTCATGAATGCATCCGCAGGCTATCAATTCTCGTTCACCGTTCCGGAAGCGGAGGCTTCCATCTTAGCTGTAGATGAGAAAATCTCTGTGGTAGTGAAGCAATCGGGCGGCAAGGAGATCTCGGTCCAAGGGAAAGTAGCGGATATTAGCGACGCGGCTTCGGGTTCAGGTGATGGAGGCAATTCTGGCGATGACACGACGATGGGGGCTCCAAATGCAGATCGTGGAGGATCCAGTGAAGGAAGCCAGGAGGATAGCGGACCGAAGATGAAAGTTACCATGGAGGTTAATCATCCGAAGCTGCACGGCGGGGAGTCCGCAAGCGTGAGCAAATCGAAACCTCTTGGCGAGAAAGGAATGGTCATTTCGAAAAAACGTCTAAAAACGGATTCCGATGGTTCGTATTTGTTGATTGTCCGTACGAAGAAAAGTCCGCTGGGCAACAGTTATGTGGCTGAGAAGGCCAGGGTGCGGCTTGGTGCAGAAATGAAAGATAAGGTCATTATATCCCAAGGGTTAAATTCGGACGATGACATCATCGTCGAGACTAGCGAACCATTGCAAGATGGCAATGAAGTTCGGGTGAAATGAAGAGAAAATGGAGGAGAACTTATGATGAAGATGAAGCAATGGGGATTCATTGGATTAGCAAGTCTTATCATGTTAGCAGGATGCAGTGGAGGTAGCGAGGCGGGGCCTAAAATGTCTGAAGACGGCAAAAAGATCGTTGTTATAGGGACTGCCGGATCGACCCGATTCTTGGAGGAGGCCGAGAAGAAGTTCGAAGTGAAGCATCCGGATATCGATATTCAGATCAAGAAATATGGACCGGAAGAGAAGAAAAATGACGGTGGCGGCATGGCGACAGGACAAGTGATGACACGCGATGAATATGACCAATTCATTTCACGTTTGAATACGGAGGTGTTATCCGGGAAAGGCCCCGATATCATGGATACATCAGGTCTATCTCTCGGTGTCTATGCGAATAAGGGTGCAGTCGTTGATCTCCATGAGATGATGAAGAAGGACAATGAATTCAAGACATCAGACTATTTCGAAGGCTTGTGGGAGGCAACCGAGATTAACGGCGGATTGTATGCATTGCCGACACGTTATTTCGTGAACACGATGATGGTCAATACCAAACGACTTGAGCAAGCGAATGTGAAGCTGGATGACGCCAAGTGGACATGGAATGATTTCTTCGATATTGCTGATAAGATCAAGAAGTCTTCTAGTGATGAAGTGTATGCGTTAGGAACAAATGGTCCGAAGGGCGAGCTGCTCTATTCCATCGTGGAGGCGGATTACGAGCGTTACGTACAGCATGATAAGAAGACGGCGAACTTTGATTCCGATGAATTTAGACAAATGATGCAGCATGTCAAAGGCCTATACGATAAGGGGTTCATCACGAATTATGATGGAGGTATAGACAGTATGGACAAATTGATGTTCGTGCAGAACACCTATATTACACCCGATATGTTGGCGGCATTCTCGTACACGCCAGGCTGGAAGAGCATTCTTCCTCCGACAGCAGCAGGGACATCATCGGGGCTACCATTCCAACCGATAGCTTCGTATTCGATTAATGCTAAATCCGGTGCGAAGGATGAAGCATGGCAGTTCATGAAGTTTATGCTCTCGCCTGAAATGCAGCAATCTCCAGAGCTAAGCGGAATCCCGATGCTCAAAGAACTTGTGAACACCAAATTCGAAGAGATTAAGAAGCAGGTCGCCGATGGCACATCGAAAATGGCTATTCAAATCAATGACCCGAAAGATTTCGCGCGTCACGTGGATGAGATGAAATCTATGTTAGATAATACAGGCAAACCGTCGGCCATGGATCCGAAGATCAGTACAATTATTAGCGATGAGTTTAAGACCTTCATGGACGGTTCGAAGTCAGCGGACGAAGTTAGTAAATTGATTCAAAGCCGTGTAATGACCTACTTGAACGAGTAGTCACGTTTGTTAGAGACGTCTCAAAAGTCATGCTTATGATTTGAGGGCGTCTCTTTACATTGTCTAAATATCATAAAAATCAGCCCTATTTTGCATAAAAAAGAGGAAGTTCTGGCTGTATAGAGGTTGTATAATTAAGAATATTAGAAAGCGTTATCATTCAGATGTTTATGAGATATATAAAGGAGATGGCGAACATGGTGAAGAACGAAACGTATGAACAATGGGTCAAGTCCTTGCAGGAACGTACGGAAGTGGTGGACCGGAAAGGGTCGGAAGTCATCATTAAAAAGCTACCGGATACAGATGCGGTTGGCGAGCTTGATCCGCGTGTGTACGAAATCAATGCAGAGGCTGCAAAAGCGATGGCTGGTGCGGAATTTCCGGATCCAAGTCAAATGGATATGGTCAGCTTCGCGCTCAAGATGCGTGAATTCATGGGTTGGAAAAACTTCGACGTCACGACGACGGACATTCGTACGGAAGCCAGAATGATCCCAGGCACCGATATCGAGATTCCGGTTCGTATCTATACACCAGCTGCTGCGGCAGGCAGACAAGTGCCTGCGATGATCTTCTTCCATGGCGGTGGATTCATGGGCGGTACGCTTGATGTGGTCGAGAATCCATGCAAAGTGATCGCAGAACGTGCTGAAACAGTGGTTGTGAGTGTGGATTATCGCCTCGCGCCAGAGCATGCATACCCTGCGGGTCTGACAGATTGCTTCGATGTTGTGAAGTGGGTCTATGCGAACGCAGAATCGATCGGCGTCAACCGAGAACAAATCGCGGTTAGCGGTGATAGTGCAGGAGGCAACTTGGCAACGGTCTGTGCGATGAAGGATCGGGATCAAGGGACGAACATGATCAAGTATCAAGCGTTGATCTATCCAACCACGAATATGGCAGGCACGACAACAGATGACTTTGAATGGACGATCGATCAATATACCATCAATAATCATCAGGAATTGATCGTGGGAGGGATCATGGGCATGGGCGGCTCGACCAAAATGCTGGAGCATGTCTATGTGCAAGGTAACGAGCATGTAGAGCACCCGTACTTATCCCCATTACTTGCAGAAGATCTTAGCGGGATGCCGGAAACCCTCGTCATCTCGGCGGAATTCGATTACCTGCGTTTAGAGAATGAAGCTTATGCCAGGAAGCTAGAGCGTGCAGGCGTGAAGACGAGCTGTATGCAATATAGCGGCATGGATCACGCGTTTATGGATAAAATGGGTCAATACCCGCAGGCAGAGGATTGTATGAATGAGATTGCTAAAGGAATGAAGCGAGTATTCGCATCCTAGGAACCAGGAACCTTCAAGATCACGTTAAGTTGTGGTTTTGAAGGTTTATTTGTCGTTCGATAAGCACGAATGACATAAATGTGACATCCGACTAATAAGGTATTATATTGGCGGAGTTCGAAATAGGAGGGTTGCCCTTTGCGATGGATATCTGCAGCACGGTCGAGTGCGGGTGGAAGGCCACAGAATGAGGACAGCTTGTTGGAATGGGTACGAGATTGCAAGGGGTGCTATGTCGTCGCGGACGGCGTGGGCGGCCACCGTGGAGGGGAAGTAGCTTCTTCCATTGTGACGAGTGCATTTGCGACGGCTTTTGCGGCTGTGGAGCCGCTAAGTCATGCGAGTTTAACGAAGGTGCTCCTACACACGCATGATGAAGTGAGACGAGCACAGCACGATATTCATACACTGTCGGGGATGAACTCGACGGTTGTAGCGTTGTGTCGCCAGGATGAGACCGTGCTCTGGGGACATGTTGGTGATTCAAGATTATATCATCTGCGTGAAGGACGGATTATCGAACACACAAGGGATCATAGTGTCTGCCAATCGCTTGTGGATCGCGGTGAGATTATGCTGCAGGATATTCGATTCCACGAGGATCGCAGCCAGCTTTTGTGCGGCATCGGCATGGCAGCTGAATTACGGGGGGAAGTCTTGTTGAAGCCTTGTGCGGTGCAACCGGGTGATGCTTTTCTGCTATGTACGGATGGATGGTGGGAGTACGTCATTGAACCGGAGATGGAAGTTGACTATATGAAGTCTCAGAATCCAGCAGAGTGGCTGTCGCGCATGGAAGAGCGTATCGTGAAGCATGCACAGGTCGACCATGATAATTATTCAGCCATTGCCGTGTGGGTAGTCGAATCGGAGTCTGATCATAAATAGGAACATAAGTAAACCGCCTGACAATGCGTAGTATGCTGCGCTGTCAGGCGGTTTTTTTGAAGCTCGTTTTCGATTATATTTTGAACTTGCTGACCATTTCTTGTAGTTCGTTAGCTGGATTACACGCGCAGGCGTCTAGCATATATAAAGATTGATCATTTGGCAATCTGTAATTATAATAGTTACAGGAATCGTAGTAACTAGATAATGGAGTGTTAGAAATGAAAAATGCAACAGACGAGACGATTATAGCGGATTCACCCAGACGTCTCGCTCGATTATGGATTATTCTACTGCTCGGAGGGTTATCTGCCTTCGCGCCGCTTACAATCGATATGTATTTGCCTGCGCTGCCAGAGCTTGCGCAGGATTTTGGTACGAACGCGTCATTCGCACAGATGAGCTTGACCGCCTGCATGTTCGGCATTTCCTTCGGGCAATTGATTATAGGCCCGTTAAGTGACCTGTGGGGACGACGTAATCCGCTGATGGTGGGGTTGATCATCTATGCTGTGGCATCCATCATCTGTGTGCTCGCGCCTTCAATTGAGTCGTTCATTGTCCTTCGGTTCATTCAAGGGGTAGGCGGTGCGGCGGGGATTGTCATCTCGCGTGCGGTTGTCCGAGATATGTACTCGGGCTCCGAAATGACGAGATTCTCTGCGATGCTGTCGCTCGTGAATGGCGTAGCGCCAATTATCGCACCGATCTCGGGCGGTCTATTGCTTAAGTTTACCTCTTGGCGTGGTGTATTTATTGTAT
Source organism: Paenibacillus sp. GCM10027629 (assembly GCF_042676425.1). Classification (NCBI taxonomy): domain Bacteria; kingdom Bacillati; phylum Bacillota; class Bacilli; order Caryophanales; family Paenibacillaceae; genus Paenibacillus; species Paenibacillus sp. GCM10027629. The sequence goes on from NZ_JBHTGZ010000005.1 coordinate 180,020, forward strand.
TGTGTGTGATCGGTGTACTCATGTTCTTGGGTGTCATCTTCGGTCTCCGTGAGACACTGCCGTCGAACCGCCGGTTGAAAGGCGGGATTACAGGCACATTTCGTTCCTTCGGTTCTTTGTTCCGGGACCGTGTGTTTATGGGCTATGCCTTGTCGCAGGGGCTTGTGCTGGGTGCCATGTTCGCGTATATCTCAGGCTCCCCGTTTGTCTTGCAGGAGATTTACGGGGTGACACCGCAGATGTTCAGCTTGATCTTCGCGATCAACGGGATTGGTATTATCCTTGCGAGCCAAGTGACCGGACGCCTTGCGGGTCGCGTTAGTGAGACGAAGCTGCTTCACTATGGCTTAGGACAAGCGAGTATCGCAGGCATTCTGCTGTTCGTGATGATTCTGCTCGATATCGGAATCATGGGCTTGCTCATCCCGCTATTCTTCGTCGTATCCAGCGTGGGGATCGTATCGACGGCGACCTTCACCCTGGCAATGCAGAATCAAGGCAAGGCTGCTGGTAGCGCATCGGCATTGATTGGGCTGATGTCGACGATATTTGGCGGCATTATGGCGCCATTGGTTGGTATCGCAGGCAGTCATACGGCGGTGCCAATGGGCCTCATTATCGCATTACTTGGCGTGCTTGCGGTATTATGCTATGTCGTGATGGTACGCGGTGCGAAGCAATCGGTATCGATGAAATAACTCGTAACATCAAGAAGACCTCGCTTGGAGGATGGACGGTGGCGTTCAACCCAGGGGAGGTCTTTTTTGACATCTGCATTCCGACTTATCGATTCGACAATTGCATTCCCATCTGTACAAGCCGCTTGGTCATGCCTCCGCCAATCGTGCCGATATCTTTCGTAGACATTTTGCCGTAATAACCGTCCTCAGGCAGCGAAATGCCAAGTTCCTGTGCGATCTCCATTTTCATTTGGGCTAGCGCAAGCTGCGCCTCGGGTACCAATTTTCTGTTTCTCGCCATGATGCATACACGCCTTTCTATTCAAATTTAGGGTTATTTTGTCAATAATGAATGCGTTCTATACAAACATTTGGAAAATGAATGTAATGAAAAATCCATTTGCAGTAGGAGGGGAATTTCCGTCTCGAGACCGAGGTGGATTCACATCGGCGCAGTACAATAGAGAAGCAGTGCCAACATGGAAGAATGTTAGGCAGATCGGCATTGTAAGAACAAGAGATAGAGGTGGAACGGTGAAAGAGAATAACAAGACTTTGATTATGATCGGACTGCTCATTGGCATCATTTTCTCAGCGCTCGATGAGACGATTGTCACGACGGCGATGCCTACGATCATTCGTGATCTGCATGGGCTGCAGCTGTACGGTTGGGTTGCAGGGGTGTACATGCTTACGATGACGGCATTCATGCCGATTCTCGGCAAACTGGCTGATTTATTTGGGCGCAAGCGTATTTATATGATTTGTATGGGGTTATTTATCGGTGGATCGATTATTAGCGGACTTGCAACTTCGATGGACGTTCTGCTGATCGGCCGGGGGATTCAAGGGATTGGTGCTGGTGGCATGATGCCGCTCGCGATGATTATTCTCGGCGATACCTATCCGCTCGAACAACGGGCCAAAATTCAAAGCATGATCGGACCAATTATGTTCCTGCCTCAGCTGTTAGGCCCGATGGTGGGCGGCGTAATCGTGGATCAATTAAGCTGGCACTTTGTATTCTTAATTAATATCCCGATTGGGATTGTATCAGCGATATTTATGGCTAGAGGGCTCCGCGAGAACCGGAGGGAAGGGAAGCCGAAGATCGACTGGGCCGGGGCGGTTGTGCTCCTCGCGGCGCTGGTATCACTGCTCCTGACGCCTGTTCTGAAGGATACGCAAGGCTATGCTTGGAGCTCTCCAGTTATTGTCGGTTTACTCGTATTCGGCTGTTTAATGATTAGTCTTCTCATCTGGATTGAATCGAGAGTCGAGGAACCGATCATTCCATTACACTTGTTCAAGAATCGGAACGTTGTGGTGTTATCGACTCTTGTGTTTATCGTTGGTCTCGGCTTGATTGGCTGCTTCGCCTCCTTCCCGTTCTATGCGCAGAACATTATGGGGCTATCGCCGACTGGAGCGGGATACTTGACGATGGCGTTCATGCTCGGTGCTATACCAATGAGTATGTTGAACGGCTTTACGCTGACGAAATTGCGTTATCGGAATGTATTCATCGTTTCATTTATTCTGCCGATTATTGCTTTCTTCTTCTTGTCGCAAATCAGCGTGGATACATCCATCGCTGCCATTATCATCTACTTCGTCATTATGGGTGCAGGACTTGGCGTATTGTTCGCGGGGGATAATCTGATCGTACAAGAATCCGTGAATAAGAACGAGAGCGGGATTGCCCTCTCGACGGTGCAGCTGTTCCAAGCATTAGGTACAACGGTTGGGATGAGCTTGTTCGGCAGTCTGTTGGCTTCACATATCACCAATGGGGTAAGCGCGCTGAATCTTCCAGCTGGCACAGCGGAGAAGATCGCGACTGGCGGCATTCCGAAGGATTTGGCGCCGGATATCGCGGCTCAGGCGAAGACGGTCTTCGCAGGGGCATTCCAGAATTTATATATGATCGCGTTAGTGATGTCTGTTGCTGCGTTTGTCGTTTGTTTCTTCCTCAAAAACGAGATTCTGTCGAAGAAAGTAGCGGAGGAGAAGCTGGTCGCGCAGGATATGTAGTTGTTGTAGTGGGAGGCGTTCCTTTTTTGAAGGGGCGTCTTTTTTTATGGAAAAATAAAGTAAAATTGTCCACAAATAGTCTATAATTGGAAATGTAGTTAAATTGTTTCAAATATTTGATGGGAGCTGGTTCGATTGCGTAGATTTATGGTTCTTGGAAAAGTACTTCTTTCGCTCGTACTCTTTATGGGATTAGGCGGGATGGTGAGCAGCCTGGTCTTGGGGGCGCAATCTAGCATCCCGGAATGGAAGCTAATCATCATATCAGGGATAAGCATGATGATCTCTGTAATTCTGATGTTTCTCCTGTTCGAGAGAGGTAAGGGGTGGTCGCTTGGATTACGTCAATCCCATTCGATTACATGTGCGCTACAAGGCATTGGACTCGGCATATTGCTCATCAGTATTGGAGCGATCGCGATATGGTTCTGTGGTGGCGTGAAATTCCAATCGATACATACGGATGCAGATACGTGGACTTCTGTTCTTGCAGGTGTAGGATTGTTCGCCTTGGTAGCGATCTCCGAAGAAGTGTTCAATCGAGGCTATTTGCAAGGTCTTCTAGAGCATCAATATGGCGTTACTTGGGGCGTTGTGGTTTCTTCGATCATCTTCGCGCTGCTGCATGGGGCGAACCCGGGGATCTGGAGTACACCTTTTACAATGATTAATATTTTTCTGATCGGTGTTTTCTTCGCGTTAACGCGAGTCATGACGGGCGGGATATGGCTCCCTATCGGATTCCACCTCGCGTGGAACTTCTTCCAGGGGCATGTCTATGGGTTTGCGGTATCCGGTACGGACACCAAGCCTATCCTGTCCATCCTCGTAGAAGGAAATTCGCTCATATCGGGCGGTTCATTTGGTGTGGAGGGAAGTATCCTGACGACGATCCTCATGATCCTTGTCTGCGGGATTTGTGTGAAATTGTACGTACAACGGGAGCATAACATCCATCTTGTTTCTTGAGAAGAATCATTGATGAAATAGGGATAAAAGGAAGATTAGCAGGGGCTGCGGCATGCAGCTCCTTTTTGCGTGGAAAAGAGGTTGCTCGTGTATGCGGAACATGGGACAATGGGGAAAAGATACATTCGAAGGTGTACCAAAAGGAGGAAACGCAATGACGACACCAAAAGGCGCGTGCTGTTCTGTCCGAAGAGACGCTGCAGGTGTGGGAAATGATGAAATTGCTGTATCCCAAGTGGCAATGGAAGATTCGGGCACGTGTAAGAAGCATGCGAATACATCCAGGATGATTCTGCTTCAAGGCGGGGAGTTCCTGATGGGGACGAACGATGCAGAAGGCTTCGCGGCAGACGGGGAAGGGCCTGTGCATACAGTGAAGCTGGATCCGTTCTACATGGATGCTTGTACAGTAACCAATGCGGAATTCCGCGACTTCGTGCAGGATACGGGTTACCGGACGGAAGCCGAACAGTTCGGCTGGTCATTCGTGTTCTATCAATTCGTCTCGGAGACAGTGAAGCAAGAGGTCGATAGTGCGGTACAGTCCGTGCCATGGTGGCTGAAGGTGGACGGCGCGTTCTGGGCGAAGCCGGAAGGCCGGGATTCCTCCATTGAAGATCGATGGGATCATCCGGTCGTCCATGTGTCGTGGAATGATGCGCAGGCGTACTGCGCGTGGGCTGGCAAACGTCTCCCTACGGAAGCCGAGTGGGAATACGCAGCGCGCGGCGGGCTAGTCCAGCGGCGTTATCCGTGGGGCGATTCACTGCTGGTGGATGGCGAACACCAGTGCAACATTTGGCAGGGACCTTTCCCCAAAATCAATCGGGCATCCGATGGCTATGCTGGGACGGCGCCGGTACGCGCATTTAAGCCGAATGGATACGGACTCTACAATACCTCGGGAAATGTGTGGGAGTGGTGTGCGGATTGGTTCCGGCCAGATACCTACCAGCATAGCGAGTTATTGAATCCAAAGGGACCTGCGCGCGGGGAAGCTCGTGTCATCCGCGGCGGCTCACATATGTGCCACAAATCGTATTGCAACCGCTACCGTGTTGCGGCGCGCTCGTCGAATACGCCGGATAGCTCGACGGGGCATATGGGCTTCCGCTGCGCGGCGGATGTGTAAGGGGATATATCGATGAAAATTGCGATCATAGGCTCCAGCGGCTCAGGTAAATCAACCTTCACGCGCGAGCTTGGACAAATATTAGATTTACCGATTCATTATTTGGACTTGTACTATTGGCAGCCTGGTTGGGTACCGACGCCAACCGAAGAATTTGCTGCGTTGAATCGAATCTTGGTCGCGAATGATGCATGGATCATAGATGGGTTATATGGGAAAACATTAGACATCCGACTGCAAGCAGCGGATGTTGTTTTTTTCTTCGATTTATCTCCGTGGATCACCACGTATCGCGTCATTAAGCGCAGAATTCAATATCACGGGAAGACAAGGGTGGACATGAACGAAGGATGCCCCGAGTCGATCGATTGGCCCTTTATCAAATTTGGATGGAACTTCCGCAGGGATAAGCGCCCTGGTATCCTCGCCAAGCTTAAGGATCATGCCGAGCATACCAAGATCATTGTGGTGAAGAGCCCTAAGGAAGCCCAACGGATATTAATAGAGGTGAAGGCTACGGGCAAATATTATTTTGATCGGTGTTGAGCATTTTTGGCATAAGATCGCTCACATCTTCCCCAGCTTCGCTAGCGTCTGCAGTATATGATCCAGCAGATTCGGAATATCCTCCATCTGGTCTTCGTTAATACGGCGGTTGAATCGCAGCTCGACGGTATTTCGATATATAGGGCGGTTTTGCCCATATTCGAAGCTTAGTGTCTGCACGGTCGGCAGCTCAGGCTCCCAGATCTTCCGCACGACCTCAGCAATACGCTCACACTGGGAATCAGGATTCTCGATTTTCATATAGAATCGTATGCGAAGTGTACAAGCCGGCGTCTCGCCAGGCATTTCTAGAATTTCAGCAGCAAGATCTTTCAGCGAAGTGTCGAGCCGGATCTCGGCTGTAATATCCGGATGATCGATGAGTACGAATTGAAGTGAAAATTCTCGTGCCATGACGGACAGCTCCAGACGGTCGACCCGGTCTGTGACACGGATAATTTCGTCCAGATTATCTAGATCGTAGACTTGGTTTTCTATAGCGACTTTTAAATTTTCGAATACAGTAGGGTCGAACATCACAGGAATGGGCCTCATTTCGTCTTGTTTTTACATAGGAATGATTCATAGTGTTAGCATACCAAATTTGTTGCTTCGAATGACATATTGATTCCCTTTTCTGCGCATATTAGTGACGTGCTCCGATAACTTCATCACGCAATCACTTGGGCACACTTGTTGTGAATCGGTTTTTGCCGCTGGAGACATTCTTGAAGATCGATTAAGCAAGTTCATCTCGAAGGAGGAATTGTAATTATGACAACTTCCAAACATCGTCGTGAAAATGCCGACAAAATCCGTAAGCAAACTCCGCATGCGCACGGAAAAATCAAGTCTTTTAAGGAATTATCGGAGTTCTAGATGAACAAGGGCGCCCATAACGGGTGCCCTTGTTGTACAACGGGCAGTCGCAGTGTTAGCGTTGCACGGGCTAAAAAGACGTGAAATTTTCAAGCGAATAGGGGAGAGGAAGTAAGTGTACAAGTATAGATTCAGAATAGGGATGATCTTTCTCCTTCTTGTTTGTGTTTCTTTCTCCATGGAACCTAGGAAGATGGTAGCGATTTCCGACGAGGAACGTAACGTTACTTCTTTTCTAAATGAATTGTACGCTCTTCGGGCGAATTTACTCATACATAATCATCAGGTCCAAATCGAGCAGCACTATGTTCACGGACATAAAGCCAGCGATTATGCGATGCGTCAAGAACTCAAGCGAGCAGAATACATTCATACTTGGGGGGAGAAAAGGGGGATACGATTTATCGATGCTAAGTCCGATATCCGCATCACCCGGATTCAATTCGATGGAGATTTGGCCAGAATATCACTCGTTCAATCCTTGAAACTTAGTTATTTTTATTTACAATCGTATGCTCCTTCACAATCTTTTGGCATAGGGACAAGGCATGCGCTGACACTAAAGAAAAATGGTCACGGATGGTTATTGTATAAGGAGTGGTATTTAGACCCTCTTGAAGAAAATCCCAAATTGATCCCCATCACCTCAGATGGTTCCGCGCTCCCTTTTGTTCCTAATCATCAGGACATTCCATCTGGTAGCAAATACAATCGCAAACGTGCAATTGCTTATGCCAACAAATATGCAGGAATCGCATGGGGGGCAGGAAACCGTCATCGATATAACCGAAGCTATAAAGATTACACCACGGTAGGTGGGGACTGTACGAATTTCGCTTCGCAAGTGATCGGCGATCCCAAGGAAGGCGGCGGGCTCCCAATGACAAGCAAGTGGCGTTATTTGTATGGCAAAGAAGGGAGTGAATCTTGGATCCGAACGGATTCATTCCACCAATTCTTGATTCGATCCGGGTATGGGAAAATGATTGCCAGCGGTTTATTTAGCGACATCGTGAAACCAACGGAAAAGTTCCCTCATGGAGCTGTGTCACAGCTGTTGCCTGGCGATTTAATCGGATTTGTCATGCATGGGGATGTAGATCATTTCTCCGTGGTGGTTGGTTATGATAATCAAGGTTATCCACTTGTCAATTCTCATACAGCAGATCGTTATCGCGTACCTTTCGATTTAGGCTGGGATAGGCATACCAAATACATTCTGATTCACATTCGGGATTAAAGCAATTCGCGGACTTGGGCCTCGACTGGACATACCTCTAACTTCATCGTCATAGGATAATGAGGACGAGTAGGAAATAGAGGTGAAGTGAGACCATGCCGCTGCTGTTGAAACAACTGGCAATAAGGACCGGCTCTATATTTATTGTGAAGATAATGGGGCTCATCGGGCGGATCTCTTTAATAAGACTTGTTGGTGCAGAAGGTATCGGGCTTTACCAAATTGCATATTCTTATTATGGCCTAGCATTGATGGTGATCGTTGGCGGATTCCCAACGGTGCTGGCCATGCTTACAGCGAAGGACCCTGCACAGGGATGGTTCTGGTTCAGAAGAATCTCCCTGCTATTAATTGGTCTGGGTGGGATCATTAGTTATGTTACGTTCTTGCTTTCACCTCAAATTGCCGAGCTTCTTGGCAATCCAAATCTCCACTTCGCAATACGCTGCATTGCACCCGCACTATTTGTTGTCCCCTTGCTAAGCTTGTTAAGGGGTTATTTACAAGGATTAGAGCGCTATAGCGTCATTGCGTTCTCTGAACTCATCGAACAAGCCGTCCGAATGGGCGCCTTGGTGGTAATCGTTATTCTTTTGCTCCCTAAAGGATCCCCGATTGCCGTAGGAGGCGGTATCCTAGGTACTTTCTTGGCGGCATTAGTTTCATTCTTGCTATTAATATTTGCTTGCAGGTTTGTCCAGCAAGACAGCCTAGATAAAGGTTATCCGCACCAGCATCGTACAGATCGGAATTCCATGTTCTCCTGGATTCTCCATACTTCCCTTATCATTTCATTCACGAGGCTTCTAGTTCCACTGTCTGATTGTATTGATGCCATCATCATTCCGAATCGCCTGCAAGCAGCTGGTTTTACAGCATCGGAAGCAACATCGATCTTTGGGGTCATTACGGGGATGGCCATGATTGTTGTCTATATGCCGACGATCGTTACAGCAGCGCTATCCCATACCTTAACAATGAAGATTGTCAGCGACTGGAAAGAGGGACAGGTAGCAAAATTTTATGAACGAACCCGTTGTGCGCTTGAGCTTGGATGGGTGTGGGGTTGTACAGCGGGAATTCTCATCTTCACGTACAGTAAGTACATTTCATGGTATATCTTCGGTACATACGAAGCGTCGGAGCCTATACGATATCTGGCAGCTGTACCGCTACTTGTTGGATTACGAGAATTAACGACGAGTATGTTATGGGCACAGGAACGCAAAAAGGTACCTCTTGTGGGCCTTATCGTAGGGATTTGCATAGCAATCCCCATTCAGTATTTTCTGGTAGCCGTACCTGGGTTCAGTTATGCTGGACCTTCAGTAGGCATTCTGTGTTTGGAGCTTGTTACCGTAAGCTGGAATATTGGGGCATTAAAGTTGAGTAGGGTAGGTATACGATTAAGACCTTTGATCGTCGATATGATCCTTTTGTTCATACTCATGTTAGCAGTTACTTTAGGGATGAATTCGCTGATGACGTATCATGTATCCAATATATTTCAACTAGCACTTGGTATAACGCTGTATAGTGGAGGGGCAGCACTCTATATCTTTTGGCGTTCTCGATCCATGAATGACGTTCTTTTTCAATCTAAATGAACAATGATGTCTTTCCTAAACTTTAGAGTGTTTTATGGATAGAAAATTCGTACATTTTTGTTTCTAGAGCATAAAATACTCGAAAGTATTTATAGGAGGATTCCTATGGGCAGCAGAAGTAGACTTAAACTATGGGTCATGACGAGTGAATATCACCCTCGAATTGTTGGCGGGCTAGGAATTGTTGCCACACAATTGACCCGGAAATTGAGCAAAACAGGTTTGGATGTGACGGTGTTATGTACGAGTGAGGATGGCAAGAATCAGGTTGATAGTTCGAGAGCGAATGGCAAAATTGGTGTCATTAGGATTCCGAAAAATAAGAAATATTACCGTATGTCCTCTCGTTCGTTCAAACCCAAACCCCTATTAAGATTATCCACTTCGACAACCTCTGACCCGCCAGACCTCATTCATGTTCACAGTATGGAATATGCAGCTGCTGCAAGGGCGGCGGCAAGCAAGTTCAGTATTCCTCTCGTGTATACCTGCCATTCTCTTGCGTCCAAAGGGATTCATTCCAGTCATGGGAAGAATCAGACCCAATTAATTCGCAGTGCGGCAAAGATTGTCGTCCCGAGCAAATGGCAGGCAGCTGAGATTAAGGATTTATATCCAAAAAGCAGTCGGGGGAAGATCAGTGTTATTCCTAATGGTGTGAAGAGCGTCAGGAGAAGGAGAAAACTAAAGGGTTCATCTCATGAATTGCTTTATGTTGGAAGACTAATTCCTGATAAAGGCATCAAATCCTTGATCAGAGCCATTGCTTTATTGTCACGTGAGCACAAGAATGTACATCTAACCATCGTTGGGAAAGGGAAATCGATGAAAAGTTCACGTGCCCTAACACGACGTCTAGGGATTTCGAAGAACATACACTGGATCCCTAACAGAAAGAACGAAGAAGTCCTTGCGATGTATTCTTCTTATGGTGCTGTTATTGTACCAAGCAAGAAAGAATCATTCTGTCTGGTTGCCCTGGAAGCTATGGCTAGCGGTGTCCCCCTCGTATCCACCCTATCTGGCGGATTAAGTGAATTCGTAAATGCGAAGAATGCTCAGATTATACGATCCGTTGATAGCAAATCGATCGCTAAAGCAATCACATCGATGTGGAACAAACCAGCCAAGACCAAGAAACGTATTAGAAACGCTCGACTCACAGCGAAGCGTTATCGTTGGCGTGCAATTGCCCGTCAGTACAAATCGCTATTTTTGAATATGACGAAGGTGATTTAATATGAATGAGCGGATGTTCAACATCGCAGATGGTTTTGGGCTTGAGGTCAGTCGTATGAAGAAAATCCGGAAAGGGATCTATCGCGTTATCACCTGTGACCATCAGTCCTTCAGTCTCAAGCGTATGCCCAAACGACTTGCACGTCTGAAATGGACGGATCAGGTGCTGCAACGGATCAGGAAGCGTGGCGTGCTGATTTCTTGGCGTAATCCGCAAACGCGAGAAGGGCGTAAGCTCTATGTTCTTTCGTCAAAAGGTAAACCCTTCGTGCTAACGCCTTGGCTATCGGGTAGAGAACCATCCCCCACATCATTGAGAGATATGCGAGCTTGCGGTGAAGCATTGGCGCGAATGCATGAATCTGGAAAGGATGAAATCCTTGGTGGGATGAAATACAGCCGAATTGGGACCTGGAAATCTACGCTCCTAGCGCAGCACAAATTTCTGAAAAAAAAGATAAAAAAAGCGAAGCGGAATGAATTTCGACCTTCGATTAATTCATTTGTGCAGGAGCATGGTGCAGAAATTTTACGTTACTCGAATCAAGCGAGGAGATTGCTGCGACATAGCAATTATCGTAAGTACTGCAAAAAGCCTGGTCGATTCGGTGTTCTGAGCCACGGTGATGGAGGCCCTAGCAATTTTATCTGTAATGTCAAAGGAACGCATCTCATTGATTTCGAGACATTACACATTGATTTACGCGCCTTTGATTTGTATCGCGTCATCTATAATTCATGCAAGGACTATCATTGGGATTTCGCGATCGCCAAGGCGATTCTGAACGGTTACCGTCAGGTCGCAAAACTAAGTAAACACGATTATGAACTCATTCGAGTATGGTTGCGATTCCCATTCACAACATACCTCGTGCTATCACCCTTCCCAAGATTCCCTCTGAACAAAAAATATTTACGATGGGCGATTCGTTCCGAAAGACGAATTGGAACATTCCTGCAGAAGCTTGATAATTATGCAGTTAAACATAGTACTTCATCATAGGTCTGAACGAGGTTAGCTCAGCGTAAAAAGTTGATTCGGATTACAAAGGCCTTGCTGCGGCAAGGTCTTTTTTATGCGGTGTACCTGTGTGAGGGTCGGTATAGTAACACGTTAAAAGAGTCGTTATGGACGTTTTACTTTTCCAACATATAGGAGTATCGTGGAAGGGAAGGGTTTATTTATTGTGCTATGGATAGAAATCTACATTGGAGAGGAGAGACGTATGAAGTTTCTTAAGCCTTATATTCGAAAGTATTGGAAGCTGTTCGGGATTGCGGTGTTCTTCCTCATGATTGAGGCGTTATGCGATTTACTCCAACCGACGATTATGGCGAAAATTATTGATGACGGCGTAGCGAATAGTGAGATGAATGTTGTACTGCGTTTGGGCAGCCTCATGCTCATGATTACGTTGTTCGGCGCATTGACTGCGTCGCTGCGCAGCGTTATATCATCCAGGGTATCACAACGGTTCGGAGCAGAGCTTCGAGCGGATTTATTCCGTAAAATTCAAGGTCTGTCCTTCGAGAATATGGATCAGTTCGATCGCGCTTCGCTCGTCACGAGACTGACCAATGACGTCACACAAGTGCAGAACTTCGTCAACGGCTTGATGCGGATTTTCGTCAAAGCGCCGCTCGTCTGCATTGGCAGTCTGATCATGGCGGTGCGGCTCAATATGCAGCTGTCCGTGGTCTTAATCGTGGTAGTTCCACTCGTGGCTGTATTTATTTTACTCAATATGAAAATTGGCTTTCCTTTCTTCGTGAAGGTACAGCAGGCGCTGGATAAGGTTAATGGCGTGATGCGCGAATACCTCTCCGGCGTGCGTGTTGTGAAAGCGTTTAACCGTTTCGATGTGGAAGTCGATAAATTTGAGCAAGCCAACCAAGGGCTTCAATCCCGGTCGACGACGGCGATGCGCGTCATGTCGGTGTTCAGTCCTCAGATTGTGCTTACCGTGAATCTCGGCATTATTGCGGTGCTCTGGATCGGAGGCCTGCGCGTGGATCAGGGGCAAATGCAGGTCGGCCATATTATCGCCTTCATTAACTATATGACACAAATTTTGTTCTCTCTCATGATGATCTCGATGATCTTCAACATGTTCGTACGTGCCAAGGCTTCCGCGGAGCGGATTGGCGAGGTGTTCTCCACATGGAATGCGATGACGTGGGACAGCAAGGTAGAAGGTCAAGCCGATCAGCGCGGTCGGATCGATTTCGACGAGGTGACGTTCGCGTATGAGGGGACATCGGGGGACCCGGTGTTGAAGCAGATTTCATTCTCCTGTGCGCCTGGTCAGATGATCGGGATCATAGGCTCGACAGGATCGGGGAAGAGCAGCTTGGTTCATCTAATTCCGAGATTCTATGACACAACATCCGGTACGGTCAGCGTCAATGGCGTTGACGTTCGTCAAATGGATCCGCAGAAGCTGCGTGAGACGATTGCAATTGTACCGCAGAGAACCGTACTATTCTCGGGGTCTGTAATCGAAAATATTCAATACGGCAAGGAAAATGCGACACAAGAAGAGATCGAAGCGGCTGCGCGGATTGCAGAAGCGCATGATTTTATCGCGGAATCGCCCGAAGGGTATCATTCTAGAATCGGGCAAGGGGGCGTCAATTTCTCGGGAGGTCAGAAGCAGCGATTGTCTATTGCAAGGGCACTTGTCCGTAAGCCGGACATTCTCATTCTCGATGATTGTACGAGTGCCGTCGATGTCGCGACCGAGTCCCGCATTAAGGCGGGGTTGAAGCAATACGCAGCAGGACTTACCTGTCTGCTGATCGCACAGCGCATTACATCGGTCATGGATGCGGATCGGATTATTGTTCTGGAGGACGGCGTCATCGTTGGGCAAGGGACGCATCATGAGTTGATGGCCGATTGTACGGTATATCAAGAAATATTCCAATCCCAATTGGGAAAGGAGATGAATCATTATGCCGCAAAATAGTGGCTCAGACCGCGCTGCAGGTACAGCAGCGGCAGCAGCAAGACCGGGGCCAGGCGGTCCGGGAGGCGGCTTCGGCCAACGCGGAGCGGGGAGACCTGTCGTGAAGCCGAAGAATTTCAAGGCGACGCTGGCAAGGTTATGGCAGTATGTCGGAACCGAACGCCGCTGGCTGACGACAATTTTCATGTTCCTGATAGTCGATGCTTTGCTCATGTTGTTCGTCCCGTATTTAATTGGCAAATCGATCGATACGATGACGGGCCTAGAGGGCCATGTAGACTTTGATCTGCTCGAAGTGATTATTATTGTACTCGCTTCGGCCTATCTCATAGATGCCGTCCTGACGCTTCTCCAAGGTTGGTTCATGGCGGGGGTCTCCCAGCGGATCGTTATGAAGCTGCGCAGCGCGTTATTCGCGAAGCTGCAGAAGCTGCCTGTCGCCTATTTCGATCGGCAGTCCCATGGCGAGGTCATGAGCCGTCTCTCGAATGATATCGATAATGTGAGCAACACGATTTCCCAATCGACGACGCAGCTGATGTCCGGGGCGATTACGATTGTAGGTTCGCTCGTCATGATGATCGTGTTAAGTCCGATTCTGACCTTGGCGAGTCTCATCACGGTGCCACTTGTCTATCTGCTGACCCGGACGATTGCACGGCGGACGAGTGTGTTGTTCAAGGAGCAGCAGGTTCAGCTTGGCAAATTAAACGGACATATTGAGGAGACGATTTCGGGCATTGAAGTCGTGAAGGCGTTCAATCATGAGGAACGTGCTATTGCGGACTTTGATGCAGTGAATGACCAACTGTTCAAAGTTGGGCTTAAGGCGCAAATTTGGTCAGGATTCCTTATGCCGATCATGAACGTGATCAATAACCTCGGGTTCGCCGCAGTCGCGATGGTCGGTGGGGCGCTCGCTGTGAAAGGGATGATTACAGTCGGCGTTATTGCGGGCTTTATCAGCTATTCTCGGCAATTCGTTCGCCCGCTCAACGACATGGCGAATATATTCAACGTGCTTCAATCGGGTGTAGCGGGTGCGGAACGTGTCTTCGAGGTGCTGGATGAGCAGGAGGAGCCCGAGGATGCACCGCGAGCCATTGAATTGCGGAATCCGAGTGGACATGTCGTCTTCGAAGATGTGCAATTCGGTTACCGCCCGGATGTGCCCATTCTGAGTCATGTCAGCTTCGAGGCGGAGCCAGGAAGTAGTACGGCGCTCGTTGGACCAACTGGTGCGGGCAAGACAACCATTGTGAACCTGATTACGCGGTTCTATGACGTGACGGGCGGGCGTATCCTGATTGATGGCAGAGATATTCGGGATTACACGCGAGATAGCTTACGACGCGCTTTTGGCTTCGTGCTGCAGGATACGTACTTATTCTCGGGTACGATTAAGGATAATATTAAGTACGGCAAGCCGGATGCGACGGATGCAGAGATTCGGGCGGCAGCTGCCATGGCGAATGCGGATGTATTCATTCAGCGGCTGCCGAAGAAATATGACACGGTACTCTCGGAGAATGGCGGCAATCTAAGTCAAGGTCAGCGGCAGCTGCTCGCGATTGCACGAGTGATTCTGGCGAAGCCATCGATCTTGATTCTGGACGAAGCGACGAGCAGTATCGATACGCGTACGGAGCTGCATATCCAAGATGCGCTGCTGAACATTATGCAGGGGCGGACCAGCTTCATTATTGCGCATCGGCTGAATACGATTCGAGATGCCGATACGATCATGGTCATTGACCATGGCTCGATTGCAGAGAAGGGCGGACATGACCAATTGCTGCAAGAAGAGGGCGTCTACGCGAGAATGTTCAACAACCAGTTCCGCAACCTGGAAGAGAAGCTGTCGTAATGTTATAGGTAGGGAACCAGCAGATGGAGGGCGAGAGCCCTCCTTTTCTCACCACATTGGCGATAAAAACCACCTCTAAACGCGGTCGCTCATCGTCGAATGTACCTCGATAGAGGTTTTCTCATAACTTGCCAACGCGCTGATGCACCATGTAATATTAGGCTGTACAGAGAACTCAGCACGTTGACAGAGGGAAGGAGGTGCGACATGGCATTAGGACCGCGTGTATTAAAAACAGGAATTGCTGTCGCGATGGCACTATATATCAGTATGTTTCTTGGATTCCAGACGCCTGTTATTGCAGCCGTTGCCGCGATCTTTGCTATGCAGCCTTCTATTTATCGTTCTTGGCGTTATTTCTTGGACCAGCTTCAGACGAATACATTGGGTGCAGCTATTGCACTTCTCGTCGGCATGGCATTCGCGAATGATCCACTCATTATTGGTTTAACTTGTATTATTGTGATTATGATCTGTCTGAAGATGAAAATGGAAGAGACCATCGGTCTGACGCTCGTGACGGTCATTGCCGTGATGGAAGCTTCTGGGCAATGGGATTTCGCATTAAGTCGATTCTTACATACGCTCGTCGGGATTGGTTCGGCTTTTGTCATTAACATTCTGTTCTTCCCGCCGAAGCCGAATGTACAGTTCTTGAAGCAGATAGATGCTGTCTTTAATAGGATGTCGCTGCTCCTTAGGACCGCCATCTCCGATGAGATGAAAGAATCCTCTTTCCGCTCCGAATACCATGCACTCGAGACGGAAATGTTGTCCTTGCATGATAAATTTAATTTGTTCGAAGAAGAAATCAAGAAGATCAAACGCGCCAAGTATCGCAGATCGCGGCAGATTGTTGTCTACAAACAGATGCTGAACACGCTCCAGAAAGGGCTTGAAGTGCTGGAGACGATCGATAATCATTACTTCCAATCCACACGAACGCCGGAAATCAATGCAGCCTTCGACAGACATTTGGAGCTGCTTGAGAAAGCGCATGAATTAGTCCTGTTGAAATTAGACGATAAAATGAAGCCGGAGCTGGAGAGTATCGAACAGATGGAGATCGAGAACGAGAAATTCCTCCAGACGGTCATGCAGAAAATTCATTTCGACGATGGCTCTCGCCGATTATCAATTGTCGCAGCTGCTTGCTATGAATACGGGTATCAGATTGCTCGACTGGATCGACTCGCAGGACATGCAGATATTGAGGAGAAATCTTCAGCATAAGATGGAAAAAAGAGACCCGGGTGTAAGGCATGCTTATAAGGCAGGCCTAGCACTCGGGTTTTGTTATGATAAAATGAAGTTTTTATTTTTGGACGGGCTGCCTTGAATGCAAGTGCATTTGACCTTCTTTTCTGTCTTTTTCAGGGCATTGTGTGACGAAATCGGGAATGTTCCCTTGCGAAAACGGATTCGCGCGAGATAATGTGATAAAAATCACATTAGAATATTCGAGGCCATGACAGAATACAGGAAGGAAGTGGGGCGGGGAGCCTTCGCCTCCAAATTAAAATGTTATCGAAAGGTGGATATGAACGGATGGATGCTGTATTTCTGGCAAGATTACAATTCGCATCGACGACAATCTTTCACTTTATCTTCGTACCGATATCCATTGGTCTTGCGTTAACGATTGCAATTATGCAGACCATGTACGTCGTTAAAGGCAAGGAAGAATACAGAAGCATGGCGAAATTCTGGGGTAAATTATTTCTCATTAACTTTGCAGTTGGGGTTGTTACGGGGATTCTGCAAGAATTCCAGTTCGGGATGAACTGGTCAAACTACTCGAGGTTCGTCGGAGACGTCTTCGGGGCGCCGCTGGCGATCGAAGCTTTGCTCGCGTTTTTCTTAGAATCGACGTTTATTGGTCTATGGATTTTCGGATGGGATCGACTATCGAAAAAGGTACATTTGGTCTGCATTTGGCTCGTTAGCATCGGTACGATTATCTCCGCATTCTGGATCTTGCTTGCGAACTCATTCATGCAGCGTCCAGTTGGATTTCAAATTCTGAATGGCCGCGCGGAGATGAATGATTTTTGGGCCCTGATCACGAATGGCCAGCTGCTCGTAGAGTTTCCGCATACGGTATTAGGTGCATTTGCAACAGGTGCATTCTTGATTACGGGGATTAGTGCTTACAAGCTGCTGAAGCGTCAAGATGTGCAATTTTTCAAGAAGTCTTTCCATATTGCGATTATTATTGGTCTGATTTCCTCTGTCGGTGTGGCGCTGTGGGGGCATCAACAAGCACAATATTTGATTCATACGCAACCGATGAAAATGGCTGCCAGTGAAGCCTTGTGGGGCAAGAGTGGCGATCCCGCGGGTTGGACGGTCTTCGCGACCATCGATCCGAAGAAGCAAGAGAATGGGATGGAGATTCAGATTCCGTACTTGCTGAGCTTCTTGTCATATAGTAAATTTTCCGGTGAAGTTAAAGGGATGTTAGAACTGCAAGCAGAATATGAGGCGACTTATGGTCCGGGGAATTATATTCCACCGGTACGCACAACCTTCTGGAGCTTCCGCATCATGGTTGGAGCGGGATCCCTGATGATTCTTATGGGTCTATATGGTACGTTCCTGGCGTGGCGCAAGAAGCTGGAGCAGCCGAACAAATGGTTCATGCGTTTGATGGTCTTAGGCATTTCGTTACCGTTCATCGGGAATACGTTCGGATGGATTATGACGGAGATTGGGCGCCAGCCTTGGACGGTCTTCGGATTAATGCGTACGGAAGACAGTATCTCACCGAGCGTAGGTGCGGGGCAGATTCTGTTCTCGGTCATTGCTTTTTCAACTATTTATCTGATTCTGGCGATTATTCTTGTCTATCTATTCATCAAAGTGATTCGCAAAGGGCCTTATGCGCCGGATGATCACCATGATGAACATTCCCATGATCCATTCGATCAAGTTGTGAAGGAGGAGAAGCAACATGCACTTACTTAATGATCTCTGGTTTGTTCTAGTGGCGGTGCTGTTCATTGGGTTCTTCTTCCTCGAAGGGTTTGACTTCGGTGTCGGGATGTCGACGAAATTGCTCGCAAGAACGGATGGAGAGCGACGCGTGTTGATCAATTCGATCGGTCCTTTCTGGGACGCGAATGAAGTCTGGTTGATTACTGCAGGGGGCGCGATGTTCGCGGCTTTCCCGAACTGGTATGCGACCTTGTTCAGTGGATATTACACACCGCTTGTGTTCCTATTGCTAGCTCTGATCGGGCGCGGGGTCGCGTTCGAATTCCGGGGTAAAGTCAAACATGAAAAGTGGAAAAAGACATGGGATTGGGTTATTTTCCTCGGCAGCTTATTGCCGCCGTTATTGCTTGGTGTCGTCTTCGCAGGTTTGATCAAAGGGCTTCCGATTGACGCACAGATGGAAATGAAAGCTGGCTTGTTCGATATGGTGAACGGGTACACGCTCGTTGGCGGTCTAACGGTCGTAATGTTGTGCCTCGTGCACGGTCTGATGTTTACAACATTGCGTACGGTGGGAGACTTGCAAGTAAGAGCGCGTAAGCTCGGACAGATGCTGCTCATTCCACTTGGGATATTGCTTGCAGCTTTCGGGATCATGACATATACAATGACGGATGTGTTCGAAGTTCGCGGCGGCATTCTTGCAGCGGTCGGCGTCGTTGGCCTCATTGCGTTCTTGTTGTCAGGTTACTTCATGAAAGTAAAAAAAGACGGCTGGGCGTTCGGGATGACAGGTGCGGTGATCGTGTTGTCGGTCGCATCGGTATTTATTGGATTGTTCCCACGTGTTATGATTAGTTCGATTGATCAAGCGTTCAACTTAACAATTGATAATGCAGCATCGGGAGCGTACTCCCTTAAAGTTATGACGATTGTAGCGTTAACCTTGCTGCCATTCGTATTAGGTTATCAGATTTGGAGTTACTTCGTATTTCATAAACGGGTTCACGAGAAGGAGCACTTGGAATACTAATGGGAAAAGACATAATGGGATTGAAGGGGGCAAAGTCGGTGCTTGCGCTGACGGCCTTCCTGACCCTTGTTCAAAGTGTGTCTATTATATTGCTGGCGACATGGCTGGCGGAGGTCATCTCCGCCTTGTTCGCTGGCCAACCGCTGCAGGAACAGTACGGCAAAATGGCCATGTTCCTGTTTGCTTTTATATTGCGGCAGATCACGGGTCTTGCGATGCAGAAGATAGCCTATCGGTTCGCGGAGACAACGGGCAGAGATTTGCAGCAACAGCTGCTGCAGAAGCTGTTCGAGCTTGGCCCTCGGTTCGCGAAGAAGGAAGGAACGGGCAACCTCGTGACGCTCGTGCTCGACGGCATAACGCAGTTCCGCACCTATCTGGAGCTGATCGTTCCGCGGATGATGGGTGTGGCGATTACGCCAGCGCTTATTGTCCTCTTTATCTTCGTGAAGGATCCAACAGCGGCACTTATCTTGATTGTGACGTTACCGATTCTGATCGCTTTCATGATCTTGATTGGGCTTGCGACGAAGAAGCATACCGAGAAGCAGCTTGAGACCTACCGGAAGCTATCGAATCACTTCGTCGATTCCTTGCGCGGACTCGAGACGCTAAAGTTCCTCGGCCGTAGTCGATCCCATGGGGATACAATTGAACAGGTGAGTGATCGCTATCGCAGCGCGACAATGAAGACGCTGCGGATGGCATTTCTCTCTTCTTTTGCGTTGGATTTCTTCACAATGCTGTCGGTTGCTTCGGTGGCGGTCAGCTTAGGGCTGCGACTCATTAATGGCGAGATGGGGCTTGAGGTTGCGCTGCTCGTGCTGATCCTTGCGCCGGAATATTTCTTGCCTGTGCGAATGGTCGGAGCGGACTATCATGCGACGCTCAAAGGGAAAGAAGCCGGGAAGGCCATGCAAGCGATGATTGCGGAGGAAGGGCTGAAGGTTGGAGTGTCGGTACTTCCGGTAGGATTCACATGGACGAAGGACAGCGTTCTGTCGTTATCGCATGTGAATGTTCAGCATGAAGTGGAAGGGCCAAGTTCCTTGCAGGACGTATCGCTTGAGATTGCAGGCATGAAGCGCATCGGGATCATCGGGGAGAGCGGCGCAGGCAAATCGACGCTCATCGATGTACTAGGCGGCTTCTTGCAGCCGAATGTGGGCACGTTCCGATTGGATGGCGTGAACATCCCGGGGCTACATGATGCAGCATGGCGCGGAGAGACGACGTATATTCCGCAGCACCCGTATATTTTCGATATGTCGCTCGCAGATAATGTGCGCTTCTATCGTCCAGAGGCTTCGGATGAAGAGGTGGCGGAGGCCACTGCGGCCGCAGGACTTCAAGAACTGGTGGCTCAGCTTACGCATGGCATGAACGAGGTGATCGGAAATGGCGGTCGGCAGCTCAGCGGCGGGCAGGAGCAGCGGGTTGCACTGGCACGGGCTTTTCTAAGTGATCGATCGGTTATTCTGTTGGATGAACCGACAGCTCACCTAGACATTGAGACGGAGATGGAGATCAAGGAGACCATGCTTCCGCTGTTCGCGGGTAAGCTCGTGTTCCTCGCGACACATCGATTGCATTGGATGCCGGATATGGATCTCATCCTGGTGATGGATCAAGGCCGGTTAGCTGAGATGGGGACGCATGATGAGCTGCTTGCGCAGCGCGGCGTCTATTACGGACTGATGACAGCAGAAATGGAGGGGATATCGTGAGAGAAGAATCGTGGTTCCGTCCTTACGTTCGGCAACACGGATGGCGGTTCGCCATGGTCATTGCACTGTCCCTCTTGACTGTGCTGGCAGCGAGCTCGCTCATGTTCACGTCCGGCTTCTTGATCTCGAAATCGGCACTCCGTCCGGAAAATATTCTGCTCGTCTATGTCCCGGTTGTCTTAGTGCGTACGTTCGGGATCAGTCGCGCAGTTATTCACTATGTAGAACGTCTGGCTTCGCATGATGCGATTCTTCGCATTTTGTCCAAGATGCGGGTTCGGTTGTATCGCATGCTCGAACCGCAAGCTTTGTTCATCCGTTCGCGGTACCGGACGGGGGATGTGCTTGGGGTACTCGCGGACGATATCGAATATTTGCAAAATGTTTATTTGCGCACCGTATTTCCGACGGTAGTCGCACTCATCATGTATATTGCTGTAGTCGTCTTGCTAGGTTGGTTCGACATCGGCTTCGCGTTCTTGATGGGGTTGTATTTGTTCGTTCTCGTCTTCGTACTGCCAGGTGTATCGTTATGGATCACGCATTCACGGCATGAGCAGATGAAGCAGCAACGCAGCCGGTTATACCGTAAGCTGACGGACGCCGTGCTTGGCATGGGCGATTGGATGATTAGCGGGCGTGCTGCGCAATTTGCCGCAGCCTATGAAGCGGATGAACAGCGAGTAGCGGCGATTGAGCGTTCACTCAGCCGCTTAGCACGCGTACGTATGTTCATTGCGCAGTGTATCGTGGGGCTCGCAGTCGTCTCGATGGCGTATTGGTCGGGGCAACAAGCGGCGGAGGGGTCGTTCACTGTTACGCTGATCGCAGCGTTTACGCTCGTCGTCTTCCCGCTGATGGATGCATTTCTGCCGGTCTCGGAGGCGATTGAGAAGATTCCGCAGTATCGCGATTCGCTCGGGCGTCTGAATGAGATGAGAGATGACGGCGGGGACCTTGGAGTTGATCCTTCTGCGACAGGATTACCGCTTCTTGCGGGGCAAGCTGCGTATATTCAGCTTACAGATGTCTGTTATCGTTATCCATCATCGGAGCAGCTGGCAAGAGACGCTGCCGATCCGCAGGCTTCAAATTGGACGCTAGAGGATATCCAGCTTGATCTGCCGCAAGGGAAGCGCGTGGCGATCATCGGCCGCAGCGGCGCAGGGAAATCGACGCTGCTCAAGCTTGTGCAAGGCTCACTGGTGCCGAATAGCGGGCATGTGCATATCAATGGCGTTCCCGCGTCTCGTTATGGGGAGCAGATTGCCTCGGTTGTCTCGGTGCTGAATCAGCGGCCGCATCTGTTCGATACGACGGTGGCGAACAACATTCGCCTCGGGCGCGCGGATGCTTCGGATGAGGAGATCGCGCAGGTGGCCCGGCAGGTCAAGCTGGATCAGCTCATTGCATCGCTGCCGGAAGGGTATGCGACGCCGATGCTCGAGACCGGGCAGCGGTTCTCCGGCGGCGAGCGGCAGCGGATCGCCCTCGCGCGCGTGCTGCTGCAGAACACGCCCGTCGTCATCCTCGACGAGCCGACGGTGGGCCTCGATCCGCGCACGGAGCGCGATCTATTGCAGACGATCTTCCGTGCGCTGCAAGGCAAATCGCTGCTCTGGATCACGCACCATCTGGTGGGCGTGGAGCTGATGGACGAAGTTATCTTCATCGAAGATGGGCGCGTTGCGATGCGAGGTACGCACGCAGAGTTGATGCGGGAGCCGCGGTATGCGAAGCTGTACCGGTTGGATCGCCCGCAGATCCATACATGAATAGAAAGGCGGTATCTACGATGGAAGTCGTGGGTACCGCCTTTTTTGTGTATAGCAGAGGAGAGGTATTGGGGGCCGTAAGTAAGTACACGCTACAATGGATTCTATCCACGATAGGAGGTGTGTTTCTGCACGATTTCGGGGCTATGTTGGATCCTAGCAGGATAGACGACCCAATAGGCGCCAAGGTTAGCGAAATGATGGAAAGTTAGTGCGAGATTCCATGATAGCGTACGAAGTAGGATGCAAAGTCCGAAAGTTGCTGCAAATATCCAAGATAGGAGATGGATGAAGTCATATCCTCATGAGATCTATCCGTAACAAACGGCAGCAAACTCTAATACCTCGTAACGTGCCTTTGCTACTTGTCCTTTTCCAACATCTGAATGAAGCTTGTAAGTGCCTCAGGCTTTGCCGCCGTTCGCTTGACGATAAATTGAATCCCGACGTGGCGCAATCCATCAGGTAGAGGAATACAACTCACATCTGGCGGGACGACACTCTTCGGCAATAAAGAGATGCCCATGCCTTCTTTGACACCTGTCAGAATGGCGTTCAGCGTATCGAATTCCATGACAGACACAGGCTGTTGATCCTGTTGATCGAACCATTCAAGCAAGCGTCGTCGATATGGACAATCGGGAAAAGCATTAACAATAATAGGTTGTTCCAGCGGATGAGAATCACTCGATGACGATATGAGTACGAGTTCCTCCTCCCAGTTCATGACGGCTTCGACGTGCTCATCATGGAATTGATCGCTAATGAACGCACCATCGAGCTCGCCATGTGCGACATGTCGAAGCAACTCCATTTGATTACCAGTCTTCATGGATATCTGTACTTGCGGAAAGTCGCGGTTATATCGGCTAAGCAGAACTGGCAGGCGCTGAGCGGCAAAGGTCTGTGTAGCCCCGATCCGCAGGACAGCTTGGGCTGGCGTCGCAGCTACTTCTTTTTTACCTTCTTCCAGTAAGTTAATCACTTGGTTCGCGTAGTGAAGCAGCTTCTCGCCCGCAGGCAAGAGCGTAACCCCTTTGTTTGTGCGTTCGAATAGGGGGACGCCGAGCTCCTGCTCCAGCTTTTGAATGCGAAGTGTGATATTGGACTGCACGTACCCTAATCGATCAGCTGCTCTAGAGAAGGATAATTCCTCGGCAACGCATTGGAAAATTCGAAGCTCGGGACTTTCCATGACAATCCCTCTTTTCCCAGTATCAGTTTTATTAATAGTCAGTATGATATCTAACAATTATACAACGAGATTAGGGGGCAGTACGATGGTAACAGAAGGACAGCAACGAAAGGAAAGGATCGGTGAATCTCGATGGAATTGCAAAATAAAGTGGTGTTAGTAACGGGTGGAGGAACAGGCGTAGGTCGGGCAACAAGTATCCTGCTTGCGAGAAAAGGGGCCATCGTCGCGGTGAACTATTCCAGATCGGAAGCGGAGGCTCTTGCAACCGTCCAAGTGATCCGGGACAATCAGGGTCAGGCGATTGCCGTCAAAGCGGATGTATCCAATGAGCAAGAGGTGCAGCAGATGATTGCGAACATTGTGCATAAGTACGGGAACGTAAATTATCTCGTGAACAATGCGAGCATTACGGCGCAGCTTCCGATGAGCGACCTGGATGCCGTGACGGATGAGACGTGGGATCGTCTGCTCGCCGTGAATGTCAAAGGGATGTTCTATACGGTGAGAGCTGTGGCTCCGTATATGAAGAAGAATGGAGAGGGTGCGATCGTGAATCTCGGCAGCGTCGCGGGAACGACAGGGCTTGGCTCCTCGCTGCCTTACGCCGTATCCAAAGCAGCCGTGCACGGACTGACCAAGTCGCTCGCCCATGCGCTTGCGCCAGATATCCGCGTTAATGCGATTGCCCCGGGCGCAGTCGACACACGATGGTGGGCAGGCCATGAGGCGAAGATGCATCAGTTGGCAGGCAGCATCTTGCTGCAGCGGATATCGACACCGGAGGATATTGCGGAGTCAATCGTCTCTATGCTGCTGCAGAAGTCACTGACGGGCCAGATCATCACCGTGGATAATGGTCAGACGATGTAGAACGAAGCCTTGCGAGCGGCACCATTGGATGAATACAGAGGGACGGGGTACAAGCTAAAAAAAGCCCAGCACAGTGTATCGTGCATGGGCTGGTTTTGTTATTAGGGTAAGAACCCGATATCAGGTTTTACGCGTTGCGAGTGGATCAGCTGCCGTATACTGCGAATTCATAAAGGGAATACCAGTAGCCGGTGCCTTGATTTGTCGCGAGCATCCTTACATACCTTGCATTTAACGGTTCGAAGTAGATGTCGTCGATGCCGCCATCGCCCTCCGATGTCACATACACATCCGACCAGTTGAGTCCATCGTTCGACAACTGAATCCTGTAGCCCTTCGCATAAGCAAACTCCCAGTTTAGCTTGACATTATTGACGCGGTACTGTTGTCCGAGGTCGACGTAGATCCATTGTGGGTTGGAATATAGACTGGACCATCTGGTCGTCAGGCTGCCATCTACCGCTTTATCGGCCGTGTATGCGGCTGTCTCGTTGGAAGAGGAGGTTGCTGATTTGTTCAGCGCTAGATTCGGTTTGCCGTAAATCTGGAATTCGTACAAGGAATAGCCGTAGAAGGAGTAGGCTCTTTGCGTCCCGTACATCCGGACATATCTCGCGTTAACCGCAGCAAAGGAGATGTCGTCGATACCGCCGTCGCCCGTTGTCGTGGTGTACACGTCCGTCCAATTAGATGCGTCGTTGGACACTTGGATTTTGTAGCCGATGCCAAAGGCGAGCTCCCAATTCAGTATGACGCGATTCACGTTATACGTCTGCCCGAGGTCGACCGTGATCCATTGCGGGTCTGCGAATGTGCTGGACCATCGCGTCGTTCCGTTGCCGTCTACCACATTGTTTGCCGTCAAGGTGGCATCCTGATAGGTGGATGACGAAGCCGTCTTGTTCAATGCTAGATTGGCAGTTAAGCCAGATCCTACGCTATCTCCGAATATTTGGAACTCATAAATGGAGTAGCCGTACATCGTTCCCCGTTCCGTTGCGCTCATTCTCACATACCTTCCCGTTATAGGGGCGAAGGCGATATCGTCGACGCCGCCGTCGCCTGTCGTTGTCGTATAGACATCCGTCCAGTTGGTTGCATCGTTCGATACTTGGATCTTATAGCTCTTTCCGTACGCGTACTCCCAGCTCAATTTGACCCGGTTCACGTTATACGCTTGCCCGAGATCGACGTAGATCCACTCGTTGTTTGAATACTGCTGGCTTGACCACCTCGTACCTGGCAAATTGTCGATGGCTTTGGCCGCGGTGTTGGAAGAACTCTGGTTCGTAGAGGCAACGGCCGTTTTACCGGTTGCCAAATTGCCCGGAATTGTGTACGTCCCTTTGGTGAATTTGTAGATGTCTTCATACATCTGTCTACCGTCATAAATGCCGTTAATGCCGCTGTTGTTCTTGTTTTTATAGAAGTTATAAATCGCGAAGATATCTTGGTACCAGCCCTTGATCGCTCCCGTCATATATCCGTATTCAGCGCCGGCTTTTAAGTAATTATCGAACCGGTTTTTGAAATCGAGGTCGTGCATCGCCCTTTCGTCAAATTCCATCTCAATGCCTTTATTGTATGTTGTAGCTTGGTTGGTTACAGCGGTCATTCTCGAATAGTCTGAACTCGGAACGAAATAGTGGTTAGGCTGCTGAATCGTGAAATCAAAGGTGTAGTTCTGCGAGTTGTTGCTTTGCCCCGCGCCGAAATACGGAATCCAGGCATATTTTAAGCCAAGGGTGTGCAGATAGTTACCTGTGTTATTAACCGCATTCACTTCACCCTGATTGTACACGTCGATATCTTCGTGGAACCAATAGAAGCCTTTTAATTCAAGGTTGCTGTAATTGGCCTGGTTCCATCTGCTTCGTACGGTATTGATATACCACTTGGTGACCTTGGTCAGATTGCTCGGGTTCGCATTCAGGTTCTCGCTGATGCCGTCATTATCGACATCGCCGAAATTGGTGATTTCGCTGTTGGGGTAAGGAATCATAATATAGACTTTGGATTTATAACTTGGTTGGTTGAGTGTGGTCGCAACCTGTTGGGTGGCCTGATTCAGGGCATCGAGTTGTTGATTGGCGGTGAACAGGCGGTTCATGTACCACTCCCAATCCGTCTTATAGGTCCACTTGGCAGAGTCCGCTGTATCGCCGAAATCTCTATAATCGGGGGTATTGATTCCTAGGAACAGAAATGAGTCGAAAAAAGTGTCGTCCATCGTGTTACTGCTGTTGTAGTGCGCAACATAAGGCAATAATGTATTTTTGTCATATGTGCCGAGTTCTTTTCCCTCGTATGTCGTTCGACCGCCGTAATATCCCGTATACAACAAGGCCATATTCTTCACATTTCCAGATGCTGCGGTGTTGGGTGGAAAATATCCCGTCGCAGCGGCAGCAACGGCTTCGGTATCGAGTGGCTGCTCAAGGTCTGGTGAAGGCTCCGGTTGTGGTTCGGGCTGACTAGGAATTTCGGGTAACGTCTGTTGATCCCCGGGCTGCGTAGCCTCTGGCGGCGTATCCCCTTCTGCCTTCGCTACCGATGGATGAATCGAAAAAACAATCGAGAAGATTAGCGCAAATAGTAACAACAACGAAATTCGTCTTTGATGC
Source organism: Paenibacillus sp. GCM10027629 (assembly GCF_042676425.1). Classification (NCBI taxonomy): domain Bacteria; kingdom Bacillati; phylum Bacillota; class Bacilli; order Caryophanales; family Paenibacillaceae; genus Paenibacillus; species Paenibacillus sp. GCM10027629. The sequence continues at coordinate 207,346 of NZ_JBHTGZ010000005.1, forward strand.
CCCTGACTACGTTTCATTTTTCATCCCCATTTCTTAGATTGAAATGATAGTTACGTTGTTACAAGTCGAGTACATGGGATTTGCCCGGGCGCCCATTCACTCCAAGAGGCCTCTTCACAGTTAATACTATGAGACAGATTCATGCGTGCTAAATAGATATTTTCTTACTTTTGATATACACTTCTTTACTTTCATGACATTTTCTCACCTAAAAATAAAAAACCTTCCATTAACCTGACAAAATATTGGTAAAATTTATCATTTTCCTAGGTATATCCCCTCCAAGTTGACAGACCACGCGCATTGGATTTCTTATGCGTTGTGAGCGGCTTGGAGGGGATTTTGTTTTCGGGGCCCCAGCAAAGCACCACTTTGTGGGGTTATTTAGCGCCAGGACAAGGCATTATGAATATTACGTAAATATGGCTGTAGGCAATTGACACTACCCTAGTGGTGTCTTATGATTTGATCATAAACACAAGTGAAAACAACTAAAAACAATTAAATAAAATTAATAAAATAGGTATTAATTGTTTTTCGGGCGAATCTAATCATTTAAAAGGAGTGTGTGTGGCGATGGCATTACCGTATCAAGGGAAAATAAAAGGCGTTATATTTGACTGGGCAGGGACGATGGTGGACTATGGTTGTTTTGCTCCATTGCTTGTATTCGTCAATGTATTTAAGAAGTGGGAGATTGAGATTACAGCCGAAGAAGCGCGTGGGCCGATGGGCATGCTGAAGCGTGATCATATTAAGGCGCTGCTCGCGATGGAACGTATTGCGGGATTGTGGCAGGAGCGCTACGGAAGAATGCCGGAGGAAGCCGATGTCGATGCGCTATACGCTGATTTTGAGCCGATGTTGTTCGCAGATTTAGCACGTTATACCGATCCGGTACCGGGAGCATTGGAAGTCGTTGCGAACCTCAGAGAACGTGGCCTTAAGATTGGTTCAACGACGGGATATACGGCAGAAATGATGGATATCGTCGCGGCAGAAGCGAAACGCAAAGGTTATTTCCCAGATACACTCGTCACACCAAATGATGTGTTCGCAGGACGACCTTACCCTTGGATGTGCTACCGCAACGCGGAACTGCTCGGCATCTATCCGATGGGAGCGATGGTCAAAGTCGGGGATACAATCAGCGATGTGTTGGAAGGCGTGAATGCCGGCATGTGGAGTGTAGGCGTGATCCAAGGCGGCAGCGAGTTAGGGCTGAGTGAGGCAGAAGTAGCAAATATGCAGGCAGAAGAACTGGAAGCTCGGATGCAAGTGGTTGAAGAGCGGTTCAAGGCCGCAGGCGCGCATTATGTGATTAAGCATATCGGAGAATTTCCAGCCTTAATCGACCGTATTAACGAACGTATTACCCAAGCTGAGGCCGTTGAGGTGTTGGTTTAGTTACAGACCGATGCTATCCATCATTTCATAATCGAGGAGCGTAACTATATGAATACTGAACTGTTAGATGATAATCCGTATTTGCTGCTCACCCCAGGTCCGTTATCGACAAGCAAGAGGGTCAAAGCTGCGATGCTCAAGGACTGGTGCACATGGGATCGCGATTATAATGATCTGGTACAGAGCATTCGCCGCCGGCTTGTTGCACTTGCAACGCAGCGTATTGAAGAATATTCTGCCGTGTTACTGCAAGGCAGCGGTTCGTATTGCGTGGAATCGGTGATCGGAAGCGCACTGGGCAGCACGGACAAATTGCTCGTCTTGACGAATGGTGCTTATGGTAAACGGATCGTTCAGATGGCTGAAGTGCTAGGGGTTCAAGTGGTGGTGCTCGACAGCGGCGAAGTCTCTCTTCCGGATTTGGATGATCTGGAATCGATGCTTCAGCAGGATCCTTCGATTACCCACGTAGCGATGGTCCATTGTGAGACGACCACGGGGATTCTGAATCCTATTGCGGAGGCGGGCCAGATTGTGAAGTTGCACAATAAAGTGTTCATCGTGGATGCGATGAGCAGCTTTGGCGGCGTGCCGATGGATGTGGCTGAGATCGGTATCGACTTCTTGATCAGCAGCGCGAACAAGTGTATTCAAGGGGTTCCGGGCTTCGGATTTGTCATCGCACGTATCGACCGGCTTCAGGCTTGCCAAGGTCAGGCGCGTTCACTCTCGCTGGATTTGTATGATCAATGGAGTCATATGGAGCAGAATGGCGGCAAATGGCGCTATACATCTCCGACGCATGTTGTGAGAGCATTTGATGAAGCGATGCTGGAGCTTGAGGAAGAAGGCGGCGTTGCAGCAAGATATGCGCGTTATCGTCAGAATCAGCAGACCCTTGTGCGCGGTATGCGGGATCTGGGATTTGAGACACTTTTGGCGGATGAAATGCATTCTCCGATCATTACATCATTCTATTATCCAGACGCATCGTTCAAGTTCGAAGACTTCTATAAGGAGCTCAAAGCTCAAGGATTCGTCATCTATCCGGGTAAAATCTCCAACGCGGACACGTTCCGCATCGGCAATATTGGCGAAGTCTATCCCGGCGATATGGAGCGGCTTGTATCTGCTGTTGGTTGTGTGGAGTCGAAAAGCTTGTAGACAATTGATAAGTCTGCCAAGGGCGATGCGAGTGCAATACCTGCATCGCCCTTCTTCATGTTCTGGATAGCGAAGCCGTTGTTCTAAAGTTATAATGTGTAGAGATAAGTTGTATGACGGAGGGGATTCGCAGTTGTCGTTGATTGGCGAAGAACGTAAAGGAATCATATTAGAGCAGTTGAACGCAGAGGGACAGGTTAAGACATTTGAGCTCGTGCAGAAGTTAGGGGTGTCCTCGGAGACCATTCGTCGGTATTTGGAGGAGTTGGAGCTCGAGAACCGGTTGAAGCGGGTATACGGGGGCGCGGTGAAGATTAACCTCCTCGGCGAAGAACCTTCCTATCTCAAACGCGAAGTGATTTATGCCGAGGAGAAACGAATGATTGGGAAGGCTGCGGCCGCACTGGTGGAGGATAATGACGTCATTTTTATTGATGACGGGACGACGCCGCTTGCGATGATTGATTTTCTGATGAATAAGAATAACCTGACGGTGCTAACGATATCGATTCCAGCGCTGCATCAGCTGATTGAATACAAGAATAAGGAACTATTCAATGGCGAAATCTATCTGATTGGGGGCAAAGTGAATTCGAGGCATTCTCGAATAACCGGCTCCATCGCCGAGAAAATTGTGGATCTGTTCCATGCGGATAAGGCGTTCATTTCCATCGATGGGATGGTGCTGGGCAAGGGGATTACCGCATTTGATGCAGAACGTGGGCAGCTCGTCAGTAAGATGATGGGCAATTCCAGGCAATCCATTGTCATGACCGATGGCAGCAAAATAGGACTTACCCAGCTCTATCGTATTGCGGAATGGCGAGATATGAATACGGTGATTAGCGATGTTCATATGCCGAAGGATTGGGTCAAACCGCTTGAGAAGTTTGGCGTGGATTGGATCGTGGCGCAGTAATATGTGCTGTGACGGCAGGATGTGCAGTGCGTGGAAGGTGAAAGAGCGAGCTCCTTCAGTGTAGGTTGGCTGCTATCATGGATTTTAGCATTAACTATAACCTAAATCGCGTCTATATTAGAGCTATCATGGATTCTTGCATTAACTTGGCGCTAAAACAGGCGGGGGAGACGAAATTCGGACCTCTATCATGCGAGTATCCATTATAGATGGGGATTGCAATGCAAGTGTAGGCACAATCATGTATAGAATCCATGATAGGCCCAGACAATGAAAAAACGAGCCGTTAGCTTCTCTTCTAAGGCTCGTTTTGTAAATTATATTTCTTTGAAATGGAGCACAAAGCCTGCTCTTCCAGCGTTTTCAACTTGGCATTGATAGACGACTTGGTCGATCGTGACTACGGCAGGTCTATTGTATTCTATAAACGTATAGGTTACATTCTCTTTCTTACAATAACGTTCAATTTCATCTAGGAACTCTTGTTTGTTCTTGGGCGGATGGTCCAATTCGACTGAGAATCCCTTCTTCATAGCCTTGTCCCATAGAGATTTCAACATCATAACACCTCTTCCATTAGCGATGACATTTCATTTAAGAATCGTAGTATACCTCTATTATACCCCTTGTTTTTTGGTATTCACATTGTTTTTCATCACTTCTTTACATTAGCTGGAGCGACTGCTCCTGAGCAAGCCGAAGTGAATACAATTGTATTGATGTAGCTCGGATTGGCGGTCCACTGTGATCGCCAATCTTTTGTGGTATATTTAATTTAAGTGAAGTCGGAAGGTTTGATAGATAGGGGCGAATGTATTGGTCAGTATTAAAGATATCGCTAAAAAAGCAGGGGTTTCCGTCTCAACGGTATCTTACGCACTGAATGGGAATCCGAAGGTAACCGAGGAGACGCGTGCTCGAATCCTGGTGATCGCCAAAGAATTAAATTATGTTCCGAATGCGGCGGCCAGATCTCTGAAGAAGAAGGAGTCCCGAATTATCGGTGTGTTCTTAACTGAATTCAGCGGTGCTTTCTATGGCGGTCTGCTGCAAGGCATTAAAGAAGTTCTGAATGATAAGGAATATGATCTGGTCGTGTGCAGTGGAAAGGAATCTCATCGGATGCTGCCGGAGCGGATTATTGACGGTGCCATCATTCTGGATGAGCAGTTCAATAGTGAAGAGCTGCTGCAGTACGCAGATCGTGGACATAAAATCGTGGTGCTGGACCGTGAGCTGAGCCATCCGAACGTGAATCAAGTGCTGTTGGATAATAAGGCAGGCGCAATGCTAGCGACGGAATATTTGCTTGAACAGGGGCATCGGAGGATCTATATCGTGAACGGTCCGAAGGGATCTTATGATGCTAGACAACGTCTCCAAGCGTCGAAGCAGACACTCGATCGCCACCCGAAGGTGGAATATATCGTGATCGACGGCGATTTCAACAAATCCGCAGGGGAGCATGCGGCGAAGATGATTATCGATGCGTATACAGAACCTGTTGCGGTGTTCTGTCTGAATGATGAGATGGCGATTGGGTTCTACAACTATGTAGCTTCAACGGAATATCGCATTGGGGAGCACATTCATATCGTCGGGTTTGATAACATCGAACTATCGGAATATACGCAGCCTCGTCTTGCGACCATTAACTATTCGAAGAAAAAATGGGGCGCGCTCGCAGCAGAACAATTGATTAAGCTGCTGCAAGGCGAATCCGTGGAGAATGAACGGATTTATGTGACGCTCGTGACGGGGAATTCGGTTGGGCGTGTATAGAGGGATAGCGAAGAAGGCTTATCTTCAAGCGATTTATATCGCTTAGGATAAGCCTTCTTTTTCAATGGGAAGCTTTGTGGTCTATGGCATCGATTAATCCAGAAGGGGTTGACCATAGGTGTAGAATAGGGAATAGATGGGAGGGTTTACCTGATGGAAATACGGAAAAGGCAAGGATTGACCGAGCAAGAATTGCATGACATCCGCATATTGGCGGACATCTGTGATGCGCTGGATGGAATTAAGCTGAAATTGAACTGGGTATCCTTACAGACGCGGCCCACACAAGAGACGAATGATTTTCTCATTTATGAGAATGGCGATCTGGTTGGGTACTTAGGCATTTATAGCTTCCAATCTTCGGAGGCAGAAATTAGCGGAATGGTTCATCCACTCTACCGGAGACGGGGAATGTTCACACAGCTTGTGGATGCGGCAGTGGAGGAGTGCAGACAGCGGGGATTCGCCAATATTCTCTTCATTAATCATCATCGTTCTACTGCGGGGCAAGCATTCCTGGTCGCGCGGGGCACGAAGTATAAGGTATCTGAGCACTGGATGCGTTGTGAGCGAACGGATGCGGATCTTAGTGGCTTTCATGTTCGTGGCATGAGCGAGAACAACGTCCAACTTCGCGTTGCGCGAGAAGCGGATAAAGAGCTGTTGGTTCAGCTTAATGTTGACGGATTCGATATGAAGGAAGCGGATTCGCGGGATTATGTAGAACGTACCTTCAATAGCCCACTGGAATATACGTACATCGCAGAAGCTGAGGGTCAGCCGATCGGCAAGCTGGGCCTTACCTTCGAGGAAGGCAGCGCCTTTATTTATGGATTCTGTGTGAATCCGCTCCAACGGGGGAAAGGGAATGGTCGACGTATTCTTGTCGAGCTCATGAACATGTTACAGCGCGAACAAGGGAAGACACGGTTCGAACTCGAAGTGGCAGTAGAGAATGCGCGCGCACTTGGCATTTATGAAGATTGCGGTTTCCGTGTTATTAGTGCGAATGATTATTATGAAATGATTTTATGAAAATGGGGCCAGAGTGACTGAGATCACGATGGCCCTTTGTCTTCCGTCGTATGATGATCTTGCATGAACCAAGATCTATTGAACTGGAGGCGAATTCCTTATGATTACACAAGAAATGACCGTTCGTGATGCGGTATTGCAATATCCAGCTGCGAGTGATGTGTTCAAGCGGCTCAAGATTGATTTCTGCTGTGGTGGCAACCGTCCGATCCAAGAAGCAGCTGAAGAACGTGGATTGGATGCGGCGGCCGTTGTTGAGCAGCTGAATACGATGAAGCAGGCTGCACCAAGTCTAGGAATCGGGATGGATTGGCAGTACATGTCCTCACGGGCGTTGATTGAATATATTGTGAAGAAGCATCATCAATATTTGCGAGTCCAACTGCCACAGATCGCTGCGAATGTGGAGCGCGTCTATCATGTGCATGGCGGGGATCAACCGCATCTTGTTCAGATGGCAGAGCTATTCCGTCAGCTGCGGGCAGAGCTTGAGGCGCATATCGCCAAGGAAGAGGAGACTTCCTTCCCAAGCATCATTCGAGCAGAAGAAGATGCGAATGCTGTCTCGCATGCAGATGCACGGGCAGTCGTGGCAGAACTGGAAGGCGAGCATGATGGTGCGGGGAACCTGCTGAAGCAGCTCCGTCTCGTCACGAATGATTTCACGCCGCCAGAGCACGCTTGTACGACCTACCGGATTACCTATGCCCGCTTGGAAGAGTTGGAAGGGATGACGTTCGAGCATGTGCATCTGGAGAACAATGTGTTATTCCCGCGGTTTGATCTGTAATCGATCCAGGTGACATGAATAAAGGCACTCCTTCCAGGATCCATGATATGGAACCCTGGGGAGTGCCTTCTTGTCTTCAATTATGATGATGAGCTGGTTGTTGCTCTCGCTTCCGCTTCCGCCTTCGCTTCCGCGGCCTGCTCTTGGTAGCTCTTCATGCGATCGTTCGTCATGTAGAAGGTGAATAACAGCGCGAGGACAGTCGGAATGAGTGCCCACATAAATGTCTGTACAATCGATGAAGAGAGCGCATGTGTGACTTTTTCCAGAATTTCTGGCGGAATGCTGCCTCTTGCCTCTGGCGACAGAATCGCTCGTGGATCAGATAGCATATCCATGCCTTGCGGCGCCGAACCCATTCCGGCAAACGCGGATTTCAGGCCATTCGTGAAGTCATTCTTTTGCACCATGCCGAAGATCGTAATACCGATCGTCATGCCGAGGGACCGGATGAAGGCAATCGTAGAATTCGCGGAACCGCGCTGTGATGCATCAAAATGATGAATCGCCGCCATCCCAAGGACGGAGAATGAGGCACCGAGCCCAAGTCCTGTAATAATCATGTAGAACGTGATCATGCCACGAGAAGTGTCCGTCGTAATCGTCGTAAGCAGCGCGATCCCGATCAGGAAGATGAGCATGAATACGACCATGACCTTTCGATACCCAAATTTGACCGATGACATGGCTCCGACTTGTGCTGAGACCGTCGTTCCGAGCATCATCGGCAGCAGAATCATGCCGGAGTTCGTGGCTGTACCGCCTGTCACGCCTTGGACGAAGATCGGAATATAGACCGCCGCCGCAATGAACGCCGCGCCGGAGAACAGACCGATGATCGTACTAGACGCGAACAATCGATTCTTGAACATCGAGTACGCGATGATCGGTTCTTTGGCAGTACGTTCGATGAAGAGGAAGATGATGAATAAGACTGTGAACCCTGCGAATAGGCTTAAGATAACCGTTGAATCCCATGCATACGTACCGCCTCCGAGCTCTAACGCGAACATGAGGCAGATAATGGAGCCGACCAATGTCGTAGCCCCTGCCCAGTCGATTTGCTGCCGCGAATGTTCATGCGATTCGTGATAAAAGAGCACGACAAGCAGCAGGGCAACCACTCCAAGCGGCACATTGATGAAGAAGATCCAATGCCATGTGAAGGTATCGGTGATGAATGCACCAAGCAGCGGTCCGAAAATACTGGATAGACCGAAGACGGCCCCGAATAATCCCCCCATTTTACCGCGTTTCTCGGGAGGGAAAATATCGAACATGATCGTGAACGCAATCGGGACGAGCGCTCCGCCGCCAATCCCTTGAATAGCACGGTAAATACTAAGTTGTGTGATGGTCTCAGCGGTTGCACATAGAATCGAGCCCGCTAAGAAGAAGATGAGTCCGAAGATGAAAAACCGTTTGCGTCCGTACATGTCGGACAGTTTGCCGAAGATGGGCATACCGGCCATTTCCGCCACCATATAGGCCGAGGTGACCCATACGAATTTATCCATGCCGCCAAGATCGGAGACGATGGTGCCCATGGCCGTCGATACGATGGTGTTATCCATCGAGGCCATGAGAATGCCGAGCAGTAGGGCTGTTACGACAAGCCCCAAATTATTTTTTCCTTTAACCACGGGTTATTCCTCCACGTTATATATTGTTCATGGCTTTACTGGGAAGCCATCTATGTCTGTATGCATTGCTCCACCGAAGAATCGGGCGCCTGTTGGTAGCTGCTGCGGTATTCCACCCGTTCAATGACACAGCCGCTGCCGATAGTGACGCGATTGCCGCGGACGATTTTGGCGGACGTATTCTCCAGGTGAATGTCATCTCCTTCAATACTGTCTGCGATTAATCGCGAATCCGGCTGCGTTTTGAAGATGTCGAGCAGCGATTTCAGCATACTGGCCATACCTTGCGGTTTACGCACGTTAATCTGTTCACCGCCGATTTCACGCGCTCGTGACGGCCAATAAAGATCCAGATCCATTTGGCCAACGTTCAACAGTCCTTGGATCTCGAATGCCCCTTTGCCGCGTAGGTGGTCAATGGCACAATCGCCATCGACGCTGATGAGGCCATGAAGTTTAATCTCTTCGCTCGTTAAGTTCTGTCTGACGATGACATGGCCGCCGATTTTGGCATCGTTCAGGGTAACGTTGCCCATCGCCTTAAGTTCACCATGGACAGTCAAGCGATCGGTTGCGATATCACCGTTCACGACAGTGGTCCCTGTGATGCGGGTGATTTTGGCCTCGAATGCACCCGATACATTCGTATCGCCTGTGCCGCGGAAGATTTCACAGCTAATATCACCGGAAATCTGAACCTCGCCTGTTATGCTGACATTCCGATAGTAACCGCCTGCGGCACTAGAAGAGCCCGTTATACGAAGATCTCGAACGTTATTGTTGCTCATTGGTTTCGCCTCCTTTTGTCAGAATTCCCGTTAGATCTGGGTGTAATATTTTACTTTGGAGCTAGGATGAATATGAAGTTCTTCTTTGTATTCGACGCGCTCGATAATACAATCGGGACCGATGCTGATGCGGCCGCCGCGGACGACACTTGCTGTAGCATGCTCAAGCGAGATGTAGTCTCCTTCGATGGTCGTTGCCGTGACATGCGTGTTCATGAAGACGCTGAGCAGCTTCGTCATGAACTGAGAGCCTGCATGTTTAATCGTTATTTGTTCGCCCACAATTTCATGCGCCGAACAACCGCCTTGCGCAGTAATCTCGATGATATCAGCGTTCAGCATGCCTTGAATGATAAAGATACCATTCGAATCGAATCGTTCGGCTTCGCAATTGCCATGGATCTTGATATGTCCGTTCATCTGGATGTCTTCCCCTGTGAGTTTGCCTTGAATCGTAACCTTGCCATCAATCCGCAGCTTATCGGAATGAGCAGCGCCTTGAATTTTCGCAATGCCGTTGATGTTGGCACGTTCTGAACGTAAATTTCCTTCGACTTTACTGGTTCCGTTGCAGCTGAATTCCATGCAAGTCACGTCGCCGTGGATTGTTCCCATGCCATCGATGGAGACTTGGCGGAAGCTGCCACCGTTGGAGCTTGCGATGCCATTGATCTGGATATCGCCGCTTGGATAATCATGCATATACCTTCCTCCTATTCAGTTAATCGTGTTTTGAGCGCTTCGATGGAGTTGGATAGGGCGACACGCTGGACGAGTTTGGCATGGTCCTCCAGGTACACTTCGCTGCTGCCTGAGATGAGCAGGAATGTCGCAACCCCCATTTTGCGGATAAAAATTAGGTCACAGCTCTTTCCATCGAATTTCTTATAATGATCATTCAGTACCTGCAGTAGAATGCGGCCTTCATCAAGGCTCATTTCACCGGTCTGCAGCATCTGATTCAGGACATAAAGGGCAATTAATCGCTCATAGGTGAGTACTTCTGCCTCCCCGAACTGTGCTGTGAGCAGCTGCCACGAGACATCAGATACAATGCTGCGTTTCTTCAGGTCTGCGCTGTACAAGGCCATCTCGGTCAAGTTGGGGGAGAAGAGATCTGCGAGATCATCGAGCGATGCATTGTCTTTCAGGTTCAAGATCTTATCGATCCGATCCAATATTTTATCTTTGGGAAAAAAGGTCTCTTGTCCCGTAAATGTAGATTTGCGGATGAACCAATCCTCAGGGATGAGGTCCTTGCGCTTCCATCGATATAGCTGACCATAGGAAATGCCAGTGAGCTCCAGCAGGTCTTTTTTAGATATGAGATTGTCTTCCATCGGGGTAAACCTCCTTCACTCGCATCAGTAAAACAATGTTACGCAAACATCGTAACACTGTTTCGTTAACGGTGCAAGAGGCACACTTGAACTTTTTGGTGAGGAGGCATACAGTAACAATATTGGAATTGTTTTTATATGATGAATCATTCTTTTTTCTAAAGTATATGAATGAGGTGAAGAGGCATGAAGGAACAAGCGTTGGTGCACGAAATGAGATGTATGTCGTTCAATATCCGTAATGCATATGGGGATCAAGACGAGAATGCTTGGTCGACGCGTGCGCATATGGTGGCGGGGATGATTCGTTTCCATCGTCCAGACATTGCAGGCCTTCAAGAAGTACTGCTGAATCAGGTTGAGGATTTGGAGCGGTTGCTTCCGGAATACGGTTTGGTAGGCGTAGGGCGAGATGACGGTGATAAGGCAGGGGAATTCGTTAATATCCTGTACCGCAAGCACCGGTTCGAGCTGCTCACTAGCGGTTCGTTCTGGTTGTCAGAGCAGCCGGAGCAGCCGGGTTCCATGGGGTGGGATGCAGCTTGCACACGAGTAACGACGTGGGCGAAGTTCCGCGATCGGCAGGACGGTGCAGAATTCGTACATATGAACACACACTTTGACCATGTTGGCGTTGTTGCTGTAGAGCAGAGCGCTTATCTGCTGCGCGAGCGGGCTGCAGGAGTGGCAGGAGCGAATCCGGTCATCATAACAGGTGACTTCAATTGTACTTCTTCTTCGTTGCCGTATCGCATCATGTGCGAGGAAGACGGAAGCCTATTGAAGCTGCGGGATGCTTCCGTAGTGTCCGCGTACCGCCACTTTGGCCCAGACTTCACGTTCCACGGATTTGATCGTCAAGCGATGGCGGCGCAGATGTTCCCTCGAGAGCTCCAGCATACGCGTAACGCAACGTTTGAATTCGATTCGCCGATTGATTTTATTTTCGTCAATGAACAGGTATCGGTGCAGACGTTTGGCATTCTAGGCGATCATCTAGCAGGTAAATTCCCTTCGGATCATTTGCCGATTATGGCGGATATTGCTTGGACTATCGAGGGATAACCAATAAGAACAAAGAAACCTTTCTTTAGTGATGGGGGTAGAGTTACCTCCGTGTCACCAAAGGAAGGTTTCTTTTTTGTTTTCAAACTACTTAAGGCTATTTTTGGAAAATAGGATTGACAAAAGAGTTGATTACTTATATAGTTAGTTACATGAGTAATGAACCAACTTGGTGGTGATAAAAATGATATCGATGGATGACAGTCGTCCGATCTTCATGCAGATCGCAGAACGGATCGAGGATGACATTATTGAAACAAGATTGCCTGAAGAGTCGCAGGTGCCGTCAACGAACCAATTTGCTACGTTCTATCAGATCAACCCGGCTACTGCTGCGAAAGGCGTCAATTTGCTTGTAGATCAAGGTATTCTATACAAAAAGCGAGGGATCGGGATGTTCGTAGCAACAGGTGCACGCGCGCAATTAGTGGAGAAAAGGAAAGATCAATTCTATGAACAGTATGTCGTTGCTATGATGCAAGAGGCTGAGAAGCTCGGAATTACAAGCGAGCAGTTGGCAGAGATGATTCGTACAGGGAGGAAAGGATCATGAGTCGTATAGTCGAAGTAAAGGGATTAACGAAGGTATATGGTAATTTCGAAGCCGTCAAGGATGTGACGTTCACGATTGAGGCGAACAAAATCTATGGTCTACTCGGACGGAACGGAGCCGGCAAGACGACGATTATGCATATGATTACGGCGCAGCAATTCAAGACGAGTGGGGAGCTGAAGGTGTTCGGCGAAGAGCCCTATGAGAATAATCGTGTGTTAAGCCAAATCTGCTTCATTAAGGAAAGTCAGAAGTATCCCGATAACTATCGTGTTATTGACGTTCTTGAGGTTGCTGCCATGTTCTTCCCCAATTGGGATCAGGCATTTGCTCATGAATTGATCGAAGAGTTCCGGCTGCCGCTCAAACGGCGCGTGAAGAAATTGTCTCGGGGAATGCTGTCAGCGGTGGGGATTATTGTAGGCCTCGCGAGCCGTGCGCCGCTTACGTTCTTCGATGAGCCTTACTTGGGACTCGATGCCGTTGCACGGGAGCTATTCTATAATCAATTAATTCAAGATTATGCGGCATATCCACGTACTGTGGTGCTGTCGACGCACTTAATAGACGAAGTCAGCCAGCTACTCGAGCATGTGATGGTGATCGACCAAGGGAAGCTGATCCTGAATGAAGATACTGAAGTATTGCGCGGGCAGGCGATCTCTGTGGCAGGAACGACATCGCAAGTGGAGGAGTTCATTCGAGGGAGAAAAGTGATTCACCGCGAGCCTTTCGGCGGACTGCTTACGGCAACCGTGATGGGAGCCGGAAGCACGGAGGATCGCAAACGGGCAGAATCGTTTGGATTAACCATTACGCCAGTATCGTTGCAGCAGCTCATTGTTTATTTAACAGGCGGATCGGTAAGAAAGGCTGGTGAGGCATAATGAATCGTTCGATAGGTGTAATGAAAATGCATCTTCGTGATAAACTTGGCTACTTGTATTTACCATGGATAATATGTCTGGGCTCCTTCTCTGTTAATTTACTCATTGGTGGCTTGATCCAAGAGGAGAAGGGCTTCTACTCCGGCGGGGTGATGTCTATCTTCGTTTATATGCTTGTCGCGGGGATTGTTGTGGTACCTCAGACGATTCCATTCGCGCTCGGACTTGGGGTGCGGAGATCGGATTATTTCACCGGCACAGCGAGCACATTAACCCTACTGAGCTTCGTCTTCTCCATCGTACTGTCATTGCTCTCCTGGATCGAGGCGGCCACATCCGGCTGGGGCGTGAAGCTAGGATTTTTCCATTTGCCTTATCTGTACGCGGGCAGCTACTTGCAACAATTCCTGGTGTTCTTCTTCATCATGCTCATGTTGAGCTTTTGGGGATTCATTATTGCATGCTACCATCGTCGATTCGGAAAAGTAGGAACGTTCACGTTATTCATCGTATTGTTCTTGCTTAGCAGTTTATTCTCATTCTATATGACGTATTTCGGGGACTGGATGGCCGTGTTCCAGTGGTTCGCGGACAAAACAGCGATGGACCTAGCGATTCGCACCATACCATTCTCGATTATTTTCGCCGCCTTGTCGTATTTGTTCTTGCGTCGTTCGACAGTGTGATCATGTAAATCATTGTCAAAGACCGCCTTCCTGGAAGGCGGTCTTTCGTATGTTCAACAAGCGACTTGTCTTGTGTGAAAACGGATATAGGAACGTGGTGTTGCGGCATTATTTCGATGCAGTGGGCAGGCGTGGAACATTGCGGGACTTCGCTATTTCAGACTTGCGCTCTCTGAACATGAAGTAATACAAGGCCGAAGCGCAGATATAGAGCACGCCCGTCATGCAGAAGGTCACGACGTATCCCCAATACTTGCCGTAGGTGCTGAGCAGGTGCGATTGCACAGGACCCATCGTAGCCCAGCCGAGCATGAAGGCGGTCTGTGTCATGGAGTTCGCGATGCCGCGCCGTGCATCTGAGATGCGATCCACCATAATCGATGATTGAATCGGATTCGCGGCGTTCATCAGTGCTTGCCGGAATAAGAAGCTGATGCATGCAATGAGGAAGATATTCGTGAAGCCTGTGAGCAGCAAGAACGGCAGAGACAGCATCTGGAAGTAGACGACTGCGCGCACTTGTCCCACACGCTGTGCCAGGTACGGTCCAATCAGCATCGATATGATCGTCATCACTTGTCCAAGTGAGATGAGGATACCGACGGCGGTCAGGGATACGGCGAATCGATTGGTGAAATAGAGATTCAAATAAGGCACGACGAGCCCAGAGCCAAATCCGACGAGTAGTTGGGCGGTGGTAAATTTGCTGATCGTTTTCCAATCTCCACGCGGAGCGGGTGGAACTGCAACCGAGGCAGACGGATCTGGCTTCATGGCAGCCTGCTGCTTCACGGAATCCTTGACCAACAGAAGCGGGATAAAGGCAAGGCAGCTCGCAACGCCACCAGTCAAGAGTGCAATCTGTAAACTGGAGATCTTACTGACTCCCGCAGATTGGAGTACGTCAGCCCAGAGTCCTCCACCGATGCTGCCAACCACTTGTGCTGCGAGAACCATCGAAGAGTAGTAGCTGAACAGCTTGAGCCGCTGTTCTTTGCCCGCATTCTCAGCGAGGAAAGGGATCGCGATAATCTGGAAGAAGGCCATGAATAATCCGGCAGATACGGCATAAATCATGAGTGCCGACTCCCCACTTGCGAAGGCGCGGCCCATGAAGCTAATCCCCGTGAATAGAGCGCCGGTGATCAATAGCGACTTACGGCTTGTACGATCGCTTATGAGACCGATCGGAATAAAGATAAGCGCTGTAGCTAAGGATTGAACACTGACAATCGTCCCGTTCATATCATCTTGATAACCCAGCGCTTGAATATATAAATTGTATAGAACACTGAACATGCCCGTGCCGATCTGAAATAAGATATTGGCGATAAAGAATAGGCGGATGTTACGATTCCACTCGTTCCAGGTCGTCGTAACGTTCTGAATAAGTCGCATGAATTGATCCTCCGAAAGTCCATGTTAGTTATTTCCATCATAACAAGACGGAAGGAGGATGCAAAGTTAAAAATAAATGAGGATGACCAGCCTTACTCGGACGTTATGTTGATAGATTGCAGCGATGCTTCGGAATCGCGATATAATCATTCTGATACCCCGCCGGATCGGGTTCATCGAGCGTCACCATTTCCCCTGTCCAAGGCTGAATTTTGAACCATTGGTAATGAGGTAACAACGTCATGATGGCATGCAGATTATAGCGGGCATAGCTGTGGTATTCCAGGAAAATGACCGGCTTCGATTGTCTGATCGTATCGAGTGCTCCACAAATGACCTCGAATTCATGGCCTTGCGTATCGATTTTCATGACCTGCACACGTTTCTTCGCTGCCTGATCTAATTGTTGATCGAGTGTCGTGATGTTCACTTGAACACGTTCCACGGCGTCCCCCATCTCGGAATGATATAGAATCCCTGACATGCCTCGATTGTAACAGGAATCATCCTGCATATAGAAATCGATCTTTCCCTTCGTATTCCCGACAGCCAGCTCAAAAGCTTGAACATGGTTAAAAGCATTCAATTGAATACTCTCCTCAAGCTGCTGATACAACGTTGGGTGTGGCTCGAAGCATAGGCATGTCGCCTCAGGAAACTCGCTTGCAAGATAAAACGTATGATAGCCAATGTTCGCACCAATATCGATAAATACACCGTCAGGCTGCATATATTCACATATTTTGCGAATAAGAAAGGGCTCCCAGCTCCCTTGTGCACACAGCGTTTCTTCAATAAACCCAGGCAGTTTCAACGCCAATGTAAAGAGTTCTCCTCGATCATTAAGTAGATCGACTTCGACTTCAGGGCCGAGCGATTCAAGGATGGATGGCTCCTCCGGAGATAGGCTAGGCTTATCTGCTTCAGCAACGGGCGGGGCAGAAGTATTTGCGGTCATGCTTCTGAGTTCATTCTCGAGGAGCTCTTTGTTGCTCAGGATGTATTGATCTAGCGGACTAAAGGCCCGTGCAGCCTCGTTATGCGCGTAGGATTGGGCAAGATTGCCGAGCCGGTAGTTGATGACACATAGTTGGAGATGCGGCAGCCAAGTACGGCATGCTTCATATTCTGGATCATCATTGTTATCAGAGATGGAGATTTGATCGATGTTTAGAGCGAGTTCATACCAGAACCTTGCTTGATTCAGATCGTTTCTCTTCAGATACTGATATCCGAGCCGGCAGCAGAACTCCGCACGAGGCGCATCAAGCTCAAAGGCTTGGTAGACATAATTCCGTTCCATATCCAGGTTACTGAACTCATAATAGGTGTGCGCAAGACGCCCGCAGGCAGCTATCTTCTCATCCGTAGTAGCAAATACAGAATGAAGCACTTGCAGGTCGCCGGGCTCATTCATATATTGATGAATGGCGTGTTGATAGAGCTCCAGATAACGCTCGGCCATTGAGGTGCTGGAATAATGTTGTTCCACGTAATCACGCAGTGATTCTGGGGAAGGGAAGCAGCTCTCACGCAGGCGATCTTGCATCTCAGTGATGGATCGGCAGATCAGTTCAGGCATGCCTGTGAGTACTTCGGGTACTGCCCCGTTCGCTAGAGCCAGGACGGGTGTCCCGCAAGCCATGGCTTCAATCATGACGAGACCGAAGGCTTCCTCACAGCAGGTCGGGAATAACATGCATTTCGCTTGTTGCAACAGACGAATGCGATCTTCTCCGCCGACCTCGCCAATATATTGTAAATTCGGATTCCGCTTAAGGCGGGGCTCGATATATGTCGTGTAGTAGCTTGCATCGAAGATGGGACCCGCAATCATGAGTCGATGCCCGGTGCTCTCCGCCATGTCAATGGCTTGTAAGATCCCTTTGTGCCAACTGAGCACGCCCAAGTACAGCAAGTAATCCTGCTTCATAGCAGGGTCGGCTAGCGGATAGTCATCGATAGGAAGACCGTTGTAGGCATATTCGCCTTGATCGGTGCCCGCGACGAGACGGGAGTGTTGACTAACGTAGACAGGGAAATCCACGGGGTTATGGACGGTAGCATGGAAGGTACAGAGTGTCGGGACGGGCAGCCGTGTCATGCCGACGGCGGATTTATGCGTGTGGTCATGGATAATATCAACAGAGGAAGGCAGCGTCCGGGCGACGAATGCAGCGATCGACTGCGTATTCGCATCGGTATGTTCGTAGGTAATCAGATTGGCTTGCGTCTTGCTCCCGGCAGGGGCATAGAGATAGACTTCATGTCCATCTGCGACTAGCGCTTCGGTCAAGGTATGAACGACGCGTTCGATACCGCCGTATTTTAGCGGGGGGACCGGGTAATAATCGGGAGCGACTTGGACAATGCGCAATTTCTTGCGAGTCGGGGCAGGGGGGCTAATTGTGGACATAGAGATCCTCCAAAATGGCTTTGTTATTCCGAATACTCTCATCATTCGGCCGATAATGCCTTGCCACCTCATTATGGTCATAAGAAAGTTCGAAGTTACCGAGGCGATAATAACAGACACATAGCTGAACGTGGGGAATCCAAGTCCAATAGGCATCATCGAAAAATCCAAGGCTCTCAGGCTTCGTTAATTTGGTGGCTAAGGTATACCAGAATATGGCTTGCGTGAGCTCGTCATGGTGTAGCTTGTATGCGCCTAGACGACAGCAAGCTTCTGCGCGCGGCGGGGCATAATCGAATGATTTCCAGAGCATTTGAAGTTCAAGTTGCTCTTCATTGCGTTGATGATAAATGTCAGCGAGCTTCAGGCAAGAAGAGATGTTGTCCTCAACCCAACCGGCTCCCGTATCTAGAAATTGATGGTATTGCTGTGCGGCAAGCTCATATCGCTGATGATCCATCAGCTCATTGGCATAGTAGTACATATCCCGAGAGGAGAATTGCTCTCCTCGAGCCAGCCGATTCTCAAAAATTCGAATATTGCGATCCGAGTGCTGATGCACGCGGCAATGGGTGATGATCACGTCACTATTCAACGTTTTGCCATGAACAGCCAAATATTCGTGCACGGGACCGTGCCACTGGAAGTTGCAATGTCGCTGCACGAGCCGATTTCTTCGAAGTTCGACAGTGACGTTGCCATGATCGTCAAAAGCGTAGTGATAGATCATCGTGACGGAGTGGATGTCGTCATCTAACGATTGCTTGAGCTGCAGGAGCTTCTGCCGATCTGCTTCGAGCAGTACATCATCTGCATCAAGCCATAGAATATGGCTCATGGTGGCTTGTTGGAAGGCGTAGTTGCGGGCAGCCGCGAAATCATCAATCCATTCGAAATCGAAGATGCGATCTGTGTACTGGCGAACAATGTCCTTTGTTCCGTCCGTTGAGCCGGTGTCGACAATATTGATTTCATCGGCAATGCCGAGGACGGATTCCAGACAGTTGCCGATGGTCGACGCCTCATTTTTCACAATCATACAAAGACTGATCGTTATCATACAGTCCTCCTTTTTGTGCACATAGGCATTGGTCTGTATAACATATATATTCCGGCTCAAGGAAATGGGTTAATGCTGAGATAGGCTACAAAGTTAAAAGACCCGTGAGTATGAGCTTGTCACGGGATCGTGTGACAAACGGTTACTCCGGGTCTTTTGGATAGGATGATTAGAGGGTGGGTAAATGCTGTTCGAAGCAATGAAAACCATTCGGATGCGTACCTTGGTGCACATAGCCGAGGCTGCTGTAGAATTGGTAGAGGGTCTCGTTGGTTGCAATGCAATCCAGGCGAATGCGATCTTTACCCTCGAAGTGTATGCCGTTCGCTGCCCACCGCATCATGGCTTCGCCGAGTCCTGTTCCCGCATAATCCCGATTAATCGCCAGTCGGTGAAGATAGATTGCTGTGTTGTGATCATCTACGGAATC
Source organism: Paenibacillus sp. GCM10027629 (assembly GCF_042676425.1). Taxonomy (NCBI): domain Bacteria; kingdom Bacillati; phylum Bacillota; class Bacilli; order Caryophanales; family Paenibacillaceae; genus Paenibacillus; species Paenibacillus sp. GCM10027629. The sequence continues at coordinate 226,709 of NZ_JBHTGZ010000005.1, forward strand.
CCATAGCTCTAGATCCCAAGGGCTTGGCGTTGTGAGAAGGATAACGACACCTGCCAGCTTGCCCGCCTCGACATCTCTGAAAATAAACACATCGCCCCGTGCAATGGCATCGGAGGTGCCATGGACATCTTCACCCGTGAGCAGTCCGCTCCATTGGGTGGATCCTTTACTTTGCAGCCAAGAGGCTGTCTGGCGCAGCAATTCGGTAACAGACGTGGAATCTGCCGGTCTTGCTTGCTCTGCCTGAATACGTTCGCGAACCCAAGGTTCTCTAATAGTGAATCGGCTCATATCACTTGCTCCTCTCTCACGAAAAACGATCTAATGGATGGAATAGAATATAGAAGCAGTATACAACCTATATAATATTTTTCAAATCTTCATGTCCAATTTGATTCCAAATAGTGTGTGGGATTGTTGGTTGACATGAAAATATTTACGTGTATATAATTAGACCATCTAATAAATAGAATAACGAAATATTGTGGATCTAGGAGATGACCATGCATGCTCAAGTTGTTTCGATTTCTGAAGCCGTTCTGGCTTCCTATTGTGTTTGTGCTGATGCTCGTGTTCCTGCAGTCTCTATCTGAATTGTACCTGCCAACCTTGATGGCGGACATTGTGGATACGGGTATTGTTAAAGGCGATACGAATTACATTATGAGCATAGGCGGATTCATGCTGCTCGTTGCTGCGGGCGGAGGTTTATGTGCGATTACGGCTAGTTATTTATCGGCACGCGTTGCGTCGGGGTATGGCCGTCAGCTGCGCAGCAGAGTGTTTAAGCATGTCGAGAATTTCTCATTGCAGGAGTTCGACAAAATTGGTACGGCTTCGCTTATTACGCGGACGACGAATGATATTACGCAAGTTCAGACGGTGCTCGTGATGATTCTGCGTATGATGGTGATGGCTCCGATGATGTGTATCGGGGGGCTGATTATGGCCATTTCCAAAGATGCGCATTTAACTTGGGTGCTCGCCGTAGTTATTCCAATCTTAGCCCTAGCCATCTTCGCAGTTGCGAGTCGCGGGATTCCCTTGTTCAAAGCGATGCAGAAGAAGCTCGATCGCTTGAACCTTGTATTGCGTGAAGGATTGACAGGGATTCGGGTTATTCGTTCCTTCAACCGGATCAACTTTGAGAAGGAACGCTTCCGCGATGCGAACGCGGACTTAACGAATACGGCGATCCGTGTCAATCGGATCATGGCTTTTCTGATGCCAGTCATGATGATTGTCATGAACTTCTCGTCAATTGCAATTATCTGGTTCGGAAGCAGACGTATCGACATGGGGCATATGGCAGTCGGCGATTTGATGGCGTTCCTGCAATATGCGATGCAGATTATGTTCTCGCTATTGATGGTATCGATGATGTTCGTCTTGATACCACGTGCTTCGGCATCCGCAGCACGGATTAATGAAGTGCTCGATATGAAGCCGGAGATCGAAGATCCTGCGCAAGGTAGAAGCGCCGATGGACGTCGTGGATATATCGAATTTAATGATGTCACATTCAGTTACCCAGGGGCCGAGCAGCCAGCATTATCGAATCTATCTTTCCGTGCAGCTCCAGGGCAAGTAACTGCGATCATTGGCGGAACAGGTTCAGGGAAATCAACGCTGCTAAGTCTAATGCCGCGGTTCTATGATGTCGATAGCGGGGCTGTGGTGATCGATGGAGTAGATGTGAAGGAATTGACTCAAAGCGAACTGCGTTCGAAGATCGGATTTGTGCCGCAGAAAGCCGTGCTCTTCACAGGAACCATTGCCGAGAACATTCGTTACGGAAAAGAGGATGCGACGGATGAAGAGGTGCGGCATGCCGCTGCTATTGCACAAGCGAGTGATTTTATAGGTGAGATGACCGATGGTTACGATTCCTTGATTGCACAGGGCGGGACGAACGTATCGGGCGGTCAGAAACAACGGCTTGCAATTGCACGCGCACTAGTTCGCAGACCAGAGATTTATTTGTTCGATGACAGTTTCTCCGCATTAGACTTCAAGACCGATGCGAAGTTACGGGCTGCGCTTCGTGGGGAGACGACGGAGTCAACGGTACTTATCGTGGCTCAGCGGGTCAGTACAGTCATGGATGCAGACCAGATTATTGTGCTTGAAGAAGGACGCATTGCAGGCATCGGTACGCATCGTGAGCTCTTGGATACGTCGGATGTCTATCGTGAAATTGTATCCTCACAGCTGTCAGAGGAGGAGATCGCATGAGTAAGGAAACTCGAGGCCAGAAGCATGGCGGACGCGGCCCGATGGGTGGCGGTATGGGCATGGGTATGCCCGTACAGAAAGCCAAAAATTTCAAAGGCACATTAAAACGATTAATAGGATATATGGCTCCGCGTAAATATCAGTTGATTGCGGTATTGATCACGGCGATCCTGAGTACGGTCTTCAGCATTGTCAGCCCGAAAATCATGGGGAATGCAACGACCAAATTGTTCGAAGGACTGATGGGCAAATTAAACCACGTACCGGGTGCTTCGATTGATTTCACGTATATCGGGGACATTCTACTCATCTTGGCAGGCCTTTATATTGTGAGTGCTGCGTTCTCCTATTTGCAGCAATATATTATGGCGGGTGTGTCGCAGAAAATCGTATTTGATATGCGGGCACAAGTGAATGATAAGTTAGCGCGGCTGCCGCTCAAATATTTTGATGGTCGCACGCATGGTGAGATTCTAAGCCGGGTTACGAATGATATCGATAATATTAGTACAACGCTGCAGCAAAGTTTGACGCAGCTCATTACATCGATCATTACGATTATTGGGGTCATTGTGATGATGCTGACGATTAGTCCGCTGCTGACGCTGATTACGGTCATTACGCTGCCCCTCAGCTTCTTGGTAACGATCATGATCGCGAAGCGGTCACAGGTTTATTTTGCAGGACAGCAGAAATCGCTGGGTGAACTCAACGGTCACGTTGAAGAAATGTACACCGGGCATCGCATTGTCAAAGCTTTCGGACGCGAAGAGAAGTCCTTAGCGAAATTTGAGGAAATAAACGAGGGGTTGTACCGTTCAGGATGGCGCGCTCAATTTATTTCAGGGATTATCATGCCGCTGATGAGCTTTATCACGAACATTGGTTATGTGCTGGTCTGCGTGGTCGGCGGGGTGCTGGTAACGAAGAAATCTATCGAAATCGGGGATATTCAGGCCTTCATTCAATATGCTAGACAATTCGGACAACCGATTGCTCAGACGGCGAATATCGCGAATATTATCCAGTCGACCATTGCTTCGGCGGAGCGGGTATTCGAAGTGCTGGATGAAGAAGAAGAGGTGCCAGAAGTGGCGAAGCCAACGCTTGTCAATGAACCGAAAGGTATCGTGAAATTCGAGCATGTGAAATTCGGTTATAAGGCGGATGAGGTACTGATCGAAGACATGAACATCGATGTGTTGCCAGGGCAGACGATTGCGATTGTAGGTCCGACGGGCGCAGGGAAGACGACGCTCATCAACTTGCTCATGCGCTTCTATGAAATCAATGATGGCAAGATCACGATCGATGGCGTAGATATCCGGGAGATGAAACGTGGTGATTTACGCGGCATGTTCGGGATGGTGCTGCAAGATACGTGGTTGTTCAACGGGACAATTCGTGACAATATCGCATATGGGCGAGAAGGTGCGTCCGAGCATGAGATCATTCGTGCGGCAAAAGCAGCGCATGCGGATTTCTTCATTCGTACGCTGCCTGACGGCTATAATACGGTGTTGAATGAGGAAGCATCGAATATCTCGCAAGGGCAGAAACAGCTTCTCACGATTGCGCGGGCTATCCTCGCCGATCCAGCGATTCTGATCCTGGATGAAGCGACGAGCAGCGTGGATACGCGGACGGAAGTCTATATTCAACGGGCAATGAAGGAATTGATGAATGGCCGCACGAGCTTCGTAATTGCCCATCGTCTGTCGACGATTCGAGATGCAGATCTTATTCTAGTGATGAATCATGGTACCGTTATTGAACAAGGGAACCATGATGAACTGATCGCGCAGGGCGGCTTCTATGCGGATCTGTACAACAGTCAGTTTACGGGGAAGGCGCTGGAGCCTGAAGTAGGGTAAGGGATATAAGCTTTCAGCTTGTTCTTGTGAATAGGGGATATGGCGAAAGGTTTACCTACTAGATCGTAGCCGATGATAGAGCACCTCTTCGTGAAGTTGTATGGAGCGTATCGCTTCTGCTGCTTGGCGTAAGGGGTGTTTTTTGTGTGGAGGTTGTATACGCTTTAACAATGTAGATAGGTAGCTATTTGCCCTCGTGTGAAGTGGCGCGAGTGATCTGAAGGTCTATTGTTTTTATATTCATTTGATGAACATTTCTGTGACTGGTAACGTCTATATGTCAAATGAAATAGGAGCGTGAGACATGAAAATCAAATATGTCAGTGTGTTTCTAATCGCTTTTTTAATTTTAATAGCTGGGTGCAGTACTTCAGAGAAAAATCCATCAGGTTCTCCAAAGGTTTGGATATTTTATAAAGGTGAGAAATATGAGGGGGCTAAAGTTTATGCATCTAAACCTGATAATATAATTTCTACGAACACGTTTACGCAAGAGAAAGATTACATGCCAGATAAAGAGATTTTTATGAATCAAGAAACACAAAATTTATTTACTCATGACAAGCACGAATGGACGGAATTCAAAAAAATATCAATAAAAGGAGGAAAGTGAATTTTTTGATAGAATTATCTTATTAACCCTAAAAAAGGGAAAATAAGGAGGTTTTATGATATGACAGTAAAAAAGTATTTGGCTATTGCTTTGACTGCGACATTACTATTATTGCCATCCGTTGGTATCAAAGCTAAGTCTATTGAAGCTTCAGACATCTTAGAAACAGCTGCAACGCCGATAAATTATGCAGAGATTGGCAAACCCGCAAGTCAATTAGTTGATTATGAAGTTGAGCGAGATTCAGTTGCGAAAATTTTTAGTGACGAGGGAAAGGTTATAGGAGAAAAGAGGACTCTTAAGAATAGAGGGGATAATAAAGAGAAAGCTCTAAGATCCGAGGGGCGGCTGGTAAAAGTACTTGCTGTCGCTGACGAAGAATACCGAGAAGCACACTCAGATTGGATAAACAGGGTTCAACGGATAATTGAATCTGCAGATGATATTTATAATTCCAATTTTAGTATCGATTTTGAAATTGATGGTTATGGTCCTTGGAACTCTATCGGGTCTAATTCAAGTGCTCTTCTTTCTAATTTAGCAAGTCAAGGTTATAAAGGATATGACCTTGTCATTGGGTTTACAGCAAATCCAAATTTTACAGATGGGGGTCTTGCATATGTTTATACAAGTGATCCAGTAACAGGTTATAGTTTGAATGTAGACCAAGATGAAGGTAGTACAGCAAAAGTAGTGAGACATGAGGTTGGTCATAATTATGGAATTAAAGATCATCAAGATTCGATAATTTGTATTAATAACGACAATTACACCTATACAGCAACAAATTGGGACACTACTCATAAGAATCTAATTGCTTCACATAAGACTTGGTTTGGTGCAGCTGTAGGTCTTTAGTTCCTAAAAGGATGACGCTAAATGAATCACGAAGCGTATTTATATTGATACGGAGCACAATGGCCGCACATGCTTTGTCAACGCGCATCGCCTGTCCACGATTCGTGATGCAGATCTGATCCTTGTGATGAATCATGGTTCCCTTGTTATTGAACAAGGGAACCATGATGAACTGATCGCGCAGGGCGGCTTCTATGCGGATCTGTACAACAGTCAGTTTACGGGCAAGTCGATTAGTTAGATAGGTGTTAGTATGCGAAAAAGGCTGCCGTAGGGCAGCCTTTTTTTGCGTGTTACGGTTGAATCTGAATCTCTGCCTCTCGGCCCGGATCATGATAGAGGTAGATGCCCGGGTTAATTTCGAACGTGGCATCGAGCGGGATATCCTTGTAGCGTTCCACTTTTTTGCCGATGGCGTTCGGCCCTGCAGGACGGTATTCCGGGAGAATCTGGTTGTCATCACCTTTAAGCCGCAGGACGCTCTGGCTGATCAGATAAAAAACGGGTGAAGGAGAGTTTGACTCGACGACGAGGTCCTCTCCATCGCGATAGTACGTATACTGGATGTCGAAGCCCTCCGGCATGCGGACGGATGCTTGTTGCTTCTCCGTCCCCGGTGTCTGCAGCATGATCCAATTGCGGGAGGTATCCCTCTTATCGACGATCGGGTCCTTCAGGATCAGCTTCATCGGCACGCCGGACAAACAGATCTGTATATGAAGAAATCTCTCCCCGCACTGCTTGAAAGTAGTCGTGGAGATGCAGTATTTGATCGAGGATCACTAGCATATATTTAATTATAAAGGGACTGCTCTTCGTCGAAATCATCGACTTCGAGGCAGTCCCTTGGTTGTATTAAGAGAGAATCCGTTTTTGACCATCAAGTTCGCGTATATGCGCAATGTTTTGCGTGAATTCCAACGTCCCTTGATAGGTTCCTTCCTCATCACGAACAGCGAAGTATCGGATCAAGACGAACTTATCCTGGAAGGGAATCCAGAAATCCTCGACGTCTTTGGTTCCAGCTTTGAATTCTTCCAATAGTTGATTAACGACGTGGACGCTTTGCGGCGGATGGCAGTTCTGAACCGAACGACCGATGACGGCTTTGGTGCGTGCGAATATTCTCTCTTTGCCATGGGAGAAATACCGAACGATATCGTCCTGATCGATAAAAGTAATATCAACAGGCAAGTGGTTCATCATCAGCTCCAACTGCTTAACGGATAAGATTCCTGTCTCGAGTCGAATGAATCCATCGGAAGCAGGAGATGGTTCATCTCCTTTAGATGGAGCCCCTTCAAGCGGGTGGCGAGTCGGCTTCCATTCTGCAGTCGGGGCGATCAAGCAGAATCCGATTTCTGCACTTTCCTGAGCGATTTTAAGCCACTCATCTTCGGTTAGTGTCTCAAGAGCCATCGGGAATAGGATGTTCTCTTCTTTCGTAATCATTTGAATGACTTCTTGGATTGCAAGTTGGAGTGAAGCAATAACTGCTTGTTTGTCTCCGTTATAGGCAAATAGCTGTTCGCGTGCATCTTTGATGATACGTCGGATTTTATCGTCAACGCCCCACATCACTTTAGAGGGGCCGGTAATCCCGTATTTTTCGAGATAGGGGAATAATAAATTTTCTTTACGACTGTAATGTTTGTCAACATCCAATAATAGATTGAGATCCTCAATTAGTTTGAAGATGTGATCTTTAGAATCATCTTTCTGAAATTGCTCCAGGTGTAGTTCAATCTTGAATTGAACAAGCCATTCAAGTTCTTTATTCTCTAGCTTGAAGGTATGAATAGGATGTCCTGGTTGTTCTTCGGGCCGATCGGAACGGTGAATCTCGTCAATGGACCCGTCGAAGATCGAAGCATGCACAGAGCAGAGGCGTTGTACCTCCGATACAGGGATCCCATCTTCTTTCATCAAGGCTTCTTCCAATTGCGAAATTTCGGAGACGCTAATATGTCCGACGGCTTGCTTGAAACGTTCGCGAACCTCTTCTTCAGGTGCGCCTTGATGCAGCTCGTGGATGATGTCCTTTAGTAGTTGTTGGCGTTCGGATGCAGTCTTCGCCTGTTGCTCACGATTGTTAATCATTTCACTCATCGGAATACCCTCCCAGTGTTGAGAAATTCATTGGCTCTGACCCTACAATAACAAAGGAAGTGGAAGCGAGGTTTGATTCAAATCACATTTTGAAAAAAACTTCGAAATTGCTAGTGGGCAGCCTTTCATGCGGTACAGATTAATGCTCTCAAGAAGTGGTATGATAAGGATATTACGGTTTAGAGTTTGTGTAATGAAATGAGAGGAGATCGATACATAATGAATTTAGAACATTTAAAGTCCGAAATGATGGAACGGTTTATTTCTTACGTGAAGGTCGACACCCAGTCAAATGAGGATAGCACGACATGTCCTTCGACACCGGGGCAGCTTACGCTTGCGAACCAACTGGTCGATGAATTGAAGCAGATTGGTATGGAGGACGTGACGATCGACGAGAACGGTTATGTCATGGCGACACTCCCTTCGAACTCGGATCACGATGTGACGACGATTGGGTTCCTAGCTCATGTGGATACGGCAACTGATTTTACAGGTGCTGGTGTCAATCCGCAGATTATCGAGCGCTATGAGGGCGGGGACATTGTGTTAAACAAAGAGCTGAATGTGATCCTCTCGCCGACTAAGTTCCCGGAACTGGGCAACTACCACGGGCACACGGTGATTACGACGGATGGGACAACCCTGCTTGGCGCTGATGATAAAGCCGGCATTGCCGAGATTATGACAGCGATGGCGTATCTGATCCAGCATCCTGAAATTAAGCGCGGTAAGGTTCGGGTTGCCTTCACACCAGATGAAGAAATCGGCAGAGGTCCGGATAAATTTGACGTCGCAGCCTTTGGCGCGACCTATGCGTATACGATGGACGGCGGCCCACTAGGCGAGCTGGAATATGAGAGCTTCAATGCAGCATCGGCGAAGATTACGGTTAAAGGCTCGAATGTCCACCCCGGTACGGCCAAAGGTAAAATGATCAATTCTGCCAAAATCGCGATGGATATCCATGCTCAGCTGCCGAAGGAGCAGGCGCCAGAACATACGGAAGGCTACGAAGGCTTCTACCATCTCAGCTCCTTCCAAGGCGATGTGGAACAGTCCAAATTGAGCTATATTATACGGGATTTCGATACCGAGCAATTTGAGGCGAAAAAAGAAAAGCTGGCGGAGATCGTGAGCGAATTCCAAGACAAGTATGGTGCGGACAACGTGATTCTTGAGATGCGCGACCAATACTACAACATGCGGAATAAAATCGAGCCCGTGAAACATATCGTAGATATTGCCCATCAAGCGATGGAGTCGCTCGGGATCACGCCGATCGTCATTCCAATCCGCGGAGGTACAGACGGCTCGCAGCTATCCTATATGGGATTGCCGACACCGAACATTTTCGCAGGCGGCGAGAACTTCCACGGGAAATTCGAATATGTGTCCGCAGACAATATGATTAAAGCGACAGAAGTGATTGTCGACATTATTCAGCGGTTCGAACAGCAGGCAGATAAGCAGTAGAACAAGGAACCCAATCATTCGTGTGGGGGGATAGATATCCGTTGGGGAAAGAGTGAGTTGTCACTAATCGTTCTCACGATAGTCATCCTGTTATGGGGTGTTGGCTGCGTCAGACAGCCAGAGCCAGAGCTGGAATCCAGCTCGAATTCATGGGCTTTTGGATTTATCCGTTGGAATGATGTGACCTATCGGCTAACCGATGAGGTAGTAGAGTCCATTGGAGAGCCCATTGGAGTCGTAGAAACGTACGCATTGGATGAGCTGGCGAGCACGGATGAAGGCGTTTTTTCAAATGCTTTCATCGTGGGCACTCGAATCTATTCGATCGATCAAGTCAGTACCCAGGATGCGATTGCGGTCAAGCAGGACGGGAGGTGGGTTCGATTATTCAATACGGAGAAATTCGGATGGAAACTTCCAGAGAAAAGATCGTGATATGTTAAAAAAGGCTGCCGCAGGCGAAGACTTATTTCGCGAAGCGGCAGCCTATTAAATTTCGGGGCCCCCGCAAAGTATCTGAATCACTTCGAAGGTAAAACAACACGTTGTGGGGTTATTTTCGTTAGTGGATTAACTTACTCTTCTTCGCCTTCTGAACCATGCCTGCGCTGATTTTGTTAATTGGCGTTTTTAATGCAAGACCCAGGACAAGCGCAATCCCAGCAAAGATCAGCAGCATCCAGAAATCCATCTGGACGATATCCCAGAGAATGCCGCCAGTCGCCTCGCGCATCATGCTGATCGCATAGGTGAACGGGAGGAACGGGTGGATCACTTGGAAGAAATGCGGCGTGACTTGAATAGGGAAGGTGCCGCCTGCCCCAGCTAATTGCAAGACGAGCAGGACAATGGACATCGCCTTGCCGACATTGCCGAAGATGGAGACCAGGGTATAGACGATCAGCATGAAAATGATGCTGAGGAACACCCCGAACAGCACGAACCATAGCTTCTCGCGAACGAAGACGCCGAGGAGGTAAATATCCCCGAGCGTGTCGATCAACGATTGTAGAATCGCGATGGTCATGAAGGTTAAGTATCGACCAAAATAGATTTGATAGCCGCGGAATTCGACGCCTTCATGATGTACCTCGACGGAGAGCAGCGAGACGAGCAGCAGCGCACCAACCCAGAGAGATAACGTGGTGAAGAAGGGCGACATCCCCGAGCCGTAATTCGGAATGGGGAAAAGCTTGTTCTCTTTCAGCACGACAGGCTTCGCGAAGAAGGAGCTCTCCTTCTCAAAATTGTTCTGCAGCAGGTCGATAATTTCTTCAATATTGCCATTCTTCTCGAAGTCTCGAATTGTGTTCGCAATTTGGGTAATATTGGATTTAATCATCGGCAGATCGGCGGTGACGACCTTAATCCCTTGATTACCGAAGGTGAGTCCTTTATTTGCATCATTGAGCAGTTTCTCAATATCCGGCACACGTGCGGATGCTTGCCCCAGTATTGTATGAATCTGATCGGTCGATTGTTTGGCTTGTTTCACGGTGTTCACGATGTTCGGGGTAATCTCAGTATCGAAACGATTGATGAGATCGCGTAGATCTGTGGCTGCCTCATCAGACAAGGTGTTCAACCGGTTGAGTAACGTATCAGATACGGCTTCTCCACGACTAACAGCGGATTGAATTTCTTTAACGGTCGAGGCTTGTTTTCCGAAATTATCATGGATGCGCTGGAGCCGAGCGATCGTCCTGTTGAATAGCTTGCCACGCGAGATTTGGTTCAACTGTTCGAACCAGGATTGCGCACCGCTTGCCAGACGAGCGGCCCCATCGAGACGGGACGCAGCGTGCTGAAGAGCTAGATTGATGGCTGAAGGGCCTGACGTAGTATCTTTCAGTACGCCGGTTAGATCTTTTGTTGCTAACGCAGCTTGCAGTAGAGAACTGAGGTCTTGTTTGACAAAAGGAGCAGCCGCTTCAATGCCTTTCTGGCTATAATCAAGCAGTTCGCTCACATTCTGGCTGAACTGTTTGCCTTTCTGCGCTACATCGGCGAGGATCGGCAGACTGTGCTGCGATTCTTTGACAATGCTCTGCGCGGTCTCGACGTCTTTGAGCGCAACTTTCAAGATGCGCTCCAATTCAGGGAAACCCTTCTCGACCTTAAAGACAAGGTCGCGCACCTTCTCAATGGTGGGAAGCTCTTTGTGGAGCTTGACGCCAATTTCATTGAATTTCTTGAAGATCGCTTTATTCGCTTCTTTCACGAAGTTGGAGCTAACCTCTTGAATGATGGAGGATGCGCCGCTTGATGTGATTTTGGGTGCGATGGCATTGATCTTTTCATTGACGTAATAGTCAATTTCCGCTTTGATCGGTTCCTTGGATAGGACGGTGGCAATGCGGGCGGAGAACGATTTGGGGATGATGATGCTCGCATAGTAATCGCCATGTTCCGTACCGGAAATGGCTTTCTTTGTATCGACGAATTCCCACCCAATCTGATGATTCTCTCGTAAGGAGGCGATGACTTCTTCACCAATGTTGATGGGCTTGTCCATGATCGTAGCGCCTTGATCATCATTGGAGACGGCCACCTTAATTCCCTTGGTGTTTCCATAAGGATCCCAGGAGGCTTCAATATTGAACCAAGCGTAGAGCGAGGGTAATATAATGAGCCCCAAAATCATCACACCCGCTGCCCAATTCGTGCATATATGACGCAAATCTGTTCCGTAGATTAGAAATATTCGGCGCATAAGTCCCCCGTTTTCCATGTATGGCATCATTTCTCATGAGTTCAGTTTAAATCTTACGGGTGGGCTTTATGCATGATGTAGGAAATCAGTTCGACGAGAGGATATTTATGGAAAAATATCGCATACTAAACTAACTTTAATGATAGAGAGTGACGGTGTGCGTTCAGATGATGAATGTTGCGGAGATATTCTTTTATTTTATCGGCTATGCTTTTGGTGGATGGTTGCTGGAGAATGTGTATAGCTGGGTGACGACAGGGGTGTTCTTCAAGGAAGGGTTCCTCTATGGTCCGTTGAAACCGATGTATGGATTCGCGCCAGTGCTTATTGTGTACTCGATGAATGAATCGACACATTGGGGCTTCTTGCTGCTGCTATGCCTCATCATTCCAACAGTGATCGAATATGCGAGTGGCGTGCTGCTGGAGCGATTGTTTCATCAGCGTTACTGGGACTACAGACATCTGCCGCTGCAGCTTCAAGGACATATTTGTGTGTCGTTTTCGATTTGTTGGGTGCTCTTGTCGCTGGCTGTGGTTGTCGTGCTGCATCCATTATTTCAAACGCTGTATTCGCATGTATCGGTTGTGTGGGGTACACTCTGGCCAATGTTCGCGCTAATCTTGCTGGCAGATTTTGTTGTGACTGTGCGGAATCGCAGTCGAGCGGTGCGTGGGCATCAGCCGGTGTAGTGAGGTGTAGGGTGAAATGCGTATCTGTTAGCTGGGGTGTGCTCATGCAAGGTTTCGGATACAAAGGGGCTGGCCGAATGCCGGATGCATAGGTGATTAGCTCAGTTGTCTACCGACCGCGACACCGCGCGCTGGAAGCTGCGCGCGGTGCGAGATGTGTGCACTAGTGAGCCTATCATGGAGTTTCGCACTAACTTTGGGCTGAAATGTCCCTGTTGTACTGCTATGTTGGATTATTGTAGGATAGGGTGCCGATTCTGTTCGTTATTTGCGTGTTATTCAAAAGTTACAGCAAGAATCCATGATAGACGGCATTTTAGATGAAAATAAGTTCCTATCCTGTATGAAATACAGGATAGGATGGCGCTAGATAGCGCAGTAGGCTTGAAGCTCGATGTTTCAACAAGAAGAGCAGAAAGAGCAAGGAATAGCGGGAATAGCGGGAATAGCAGGGATGGCAGGAAGAAGACAAGCTCCTCCTACTATAGGAGTTGCTCTAGCGCACTTTCTTGTATTTCATAATAACGCATGGTTTGACCTTTGGAGGAAGGTGATAGCAATCCTTTATTGGTGAGCGATTGAAGATGCTTGCGTGAGGTGCGATAATCAAATCCCCAAGCATGACTCACGTCCTTAGGTCGAATGGGTCTACCGAGCTGCCATGCGAGGTGGAGAATTTCTTTCTCTACTCTGGTTACCTTATCGATCGGGTTGTTGCGCAGTGAATAGGGTCCGATCGCAAGCTGCAGCAATGTGCGGCAAATTTCCGGGTGCTGCTGCACATCGTCGAATGAGAAGTGGATCATCCGCCATCCTAATCCCGTGAGAAATGTGTCACGGTTCAGAGCGTAGCTAAATCTCTCGCGATCCATATCTTTGATATGACTCTGGTAGCCGTCGCATTCAATACCGAATCGTCCAAACGGGGTGATAAAGGCAAAGTCAAGAAAATGCGACTTACGCTTCCAATCATAGACTTCGTATTCTGGATGCAAATGATCGAAATTCCCGAAGAGCGGCCACCATATATTCTGGAGCACCAGCTTCTCGGCATATTGATGCCCGCGGATTAATCTCCCTTTCCGTTCACCTGTGCGATTTTCAATGTGTTGGCACAGAAATGCTTGGTGCGCTTGTTCAAATAAGCACAATTTATTCGCCTCCTTCATGGAAATGCATACAAAAAAAGAACGTCCATCTGCCTTCCGGCTATGGACGTTCTTCGTCTGTATATATTTTACTGGGTATATGAAGCGCAGTCCAGCCTAAATTCGAGATGGGCACTTGTACTGCGTGTCTTTCATGGAATTTTGCATTAATTCGTGCCATATGCGACCACTCAGTACATCTATCGTGGATTACTGCAGTAACTTTGAGTGATCTCCTTCGAAATACGGCTCATTCCTGACTCTATAATACAAGAATACATGATAGGTAGCCATATGCATGAATTTCGGCTACTATCCTGTATGAAATACAACATAGACCACACAGCAGAAGTGTATGGTGCGAGTTGGCGCAGGGGATAGGGTCCATATCCATCGACGCTGATGCTCAGTACCTTTTCGGTAAGTTCAAATCCCCATGCACCACTTCAACGGGTAGGCGAAAGTGATGCCCCCACCATGAATTCTACACGATTGCCAGAATGGCTGCTAGTTAAGGACTTACATGTTCGACTGCTCCACCACATACGTCGATGCATCCACCCCAGCAACAAATGGACTCACATCCCCAATTGCATAGAGATGAAGCTCATGCATCGCTCGTGTACACGCTGTGTAGAACAGCTTCCGTTCACGCTCATGCGCGTATTGTGCAGCCGAGGCGTTGTATAGAATAACAGCGTCGAATTCCATGCCTTTGGCAAGGTATGAAGGGATGACGACAGTCCCACCTTCGAAGGCCGCCGTCTCTTTGTCAATCAGGCGAAGCGGCGTATGCGCATGCAGCGTATCGTAAGCTTCTTGGCATTCCGCCACGGTCTTGCCGATGATGGCGATGCTATTCAAGCCTTCCGCTTGAAGTGCAGCAATTCGTACGGTGATGTGATCTGCAAGATCTTCTACGCCTGTAGCATAGGTCAGTGTCGGCAAGCGGCCATCACGATTGAACGGCTCAATCTGCTCGCCTCCCGGGATCATGCCCTGCGTGAACTCGGCAATCGGACGTGTTGAACGATAGCTGCGTTTCAGCACATGCGTCTCGGTATGCTCAGGCTCGAACAACGCCATCAGCGAGGCGAAGCCCCCTGCATCCGCGGCATGCGTATAGATCGTCTGATTGAGATCGCCAAGCGCTGTAATCTTGGCGAACGGGAACAGCTGCTTCAAGAAGGCGAACTGGAACGGCGAATAGTCCTGCGCTTCATCAATAAATACATGGCGAATCGACGTATTCGCGTGGAATCCTTGCAGTAATTCCTTTAGATATAAATACGGCGTCGCATCTTCATATGACAGCTTAGATTCTTCGAGCCCCGCTAACGTATGCCCACAGATGAGATCCCACTGTGCTGAAGAGATATCATCATTGCTTGCTTTCAGACGACCAACCCATTGTTCGTCACGGAATATCTGACGATAGACAGCAGGAATGTCAATGAAATGGAGCAGCTTCACGTGCCGGCGCAGCTTCTTAAACCGATCTTGGACGATCATAGTCGCAAGCGCGTCACGTTCCCGATCATAGTCGTCGAAGGATTCCGCCGTGTACTGCTTCTTCTGACGCAAGCGTTCGAAGGCCTCGGCATAGGCGTCTTTATCAAGTAATTCGATGGCCTCTTCGACCCAGCGTTTCTTCTTCTCTCGTTTCATCAGCTGCGTTAACTCACGGAGCAGAGACTCTGCGACGAGCTTCATCCGATTCGGTATGCGCATGGAATGGTCGAGTGCATAGAATTGATCTGCAATCGATTCGGCGGAGATGAGTTCCCGCCCACGGAATCGGATCGGTTTGAACTTCATGCCAGCTTGCTTCAAACCATCGGCATACTGCTCGATGAATGTCATATAGGAAGCTGATGTCTTATATCGAATGCTTGCGAGACGCGCTTGATCCTGCGGGGCATCGGTAGCATTTAGCGTATATTCCAATTGCTCGAATGGATCTTCAATCTGGAAGGACCCTGATAGACGTTTCTCCAGATATTGCTGGAACGTCGTCTGCTGCATATTATTCTCGCCAAGCTCCGGTAGGACGGTTGAGACATAGCTGTTGAACAGCGGATTCGGTGAGAATAGCACGATCTGCTCACTGCTCAGCGTATTCCGATACCGGTATAACAAATATGCGACACGTTGCAGGGCAGCGGAGGTCTTGCCGCTCCCGGCAGCACCCTGTACGACGAGAAGCCGGCTCCGCTCATTACGGATAATCCGATTCTGCTCCTGTTGTATCGTCGCGACAATCGTCTTCATCTGATTGTCAGCATGTTTACCGAGTACCTCTTGCAGCAGTTCGTCACCGATCGTTACACCGGTATCGAATAGACTGCGGATCGTGCCATTTCGAATAATGAATTGCCTCTTTAGATCCATAACGCCGCGGATCGTACCGCTCGGTGTCTCATATTCCGCAAGACCCGGAGGGTAGTCGTAATACAGACTGGAGACAGGAGCGCGCCAATCATAGATCAGATATTGTTCACCGCTGGAATCGAGCAGGGAAGCAATGCCGAGATAGATCTGCTCCGTGTGAGGATCACCGTCCTCGGTAAAGTCAATGCGTCCAAAATAAGGCGATTGCTGCAGCTTCGTCAGTGTCTTAAGCTGCTCGCGTGCATGACGGTGCGTCGATTCTCGTTCGAAGAGTACCTCAGCTTGCTGCTTCATGCTCGCAAACGTCTCCGCCGCTTCCGCGGAATCCTCGAAATTGACCGTGACATCATCCCAGAAATTTTTGCGAATATCGACGATTTCGTCCTTGGCATGCAGCACCTGCTCCTGCAGCTTCGCGATTCGTTGATCGATTTCAGTGACGACCTGCTGGACGCGGTCTTGTTCCTGCTGCTGCCAATCTTGCTCTGCACCCATTCGATTCACTCCTTTGGTTCTATAATTGTGGAAATCGCATGTTGACAGTCCCTAATTCGCTATGCTATAATTAATTTAGAAAAGACTGTGAACGGAACATAACTTCATAAAAATAAAACGTTGCTCTCCATTTTAACATGGGGATTTTTTTAGTTCAACCTATATTTTGTGAGACCTTGTATTGTTAGGATGAGTCATGCAAAGAGTATAATTCTCTTTGCGTGACTCATTTTTTATTTATATTTATTATATAGTTCATTGATTAATCCTCCTAATTTACAATTGCTTGGGTTAGAATGCTGGTTATCTATAGGTACCCGATTGTGAAGGAGATGAAACAGGGGAGCCACGCACGCATCGAAAGTCGCCTGCTGTGGTTCTTTTGCTGTATCGGCAATTATGACATGATAGGGATAGGAGGTGTGGGGATGTATTCTGATTTCAAGTTCGCGGATAATCGGCCTGTGTATATACAGGTCAAGGATTATATGAAGCGTCTAATACTAAAAGGTGCGTTGCAGGCGAACCAGAAGCTCCCGTCCACACGAGAATTGAGCGTATTAATGAGTGTTAGCCGCAACACGGTCTTGACCGCATACTCCGATCTGGAGGAGGAGGGCTTCATCTACGCGCTGAAGGGCAAGGGCAATTACGTGGCGGCTTCTTCATCAGGAGAGGCTAAGACTCCGGTAGGCGAGGAAGCAGGACATCTGCTGGATTGGAGCCAGCGCATCAATGATTATGCGCGATTGGCTGAGCAGGAGGACCTGATGAAGCATGGCATACGGGCAGAGAAAGGTTCAATTCTATTCACGAGCATCGCTCCGGATGAGAAGCTGTTCGATCTGAATAATGTGAAGCGGGCGTTCCTTGATCGGATGTCGATTGAGGGGGAAGTACTTC
Source organism: Paenibacillus sp. GCM10027629 (assembly GCF_042676425.1). Taxonomy (NCBI): domain Bacteria; kingdom Bacillati; phylum Bacillota; class Bacilli; order Caryophanales; family Paenibacillaceae; genus Paenibacillus; species Paenibacillus sp. GCM10027629. The sequence goes on from NZ_JBHTGZ010000005.1 coordinate 244,216, forward strand.
TCAACTACGGGTACGCCAAGGGCTACAAGCCGCTCATTGACTATCTGCTGCGGTATATGGAGAACAAAGGCGTTGATCTGACGGGTAAAGATATTCTCATTACCGATGGTTTCACCGAAGGCTTTGACCTTGTGCTGACCGGCCTTGGGAAGTCCAGCGGCCATGCCATCTGCGAGAATCCGACCCATCATACTGCGCTTAAAAATATGAGGCTCCATCAGTTCGCCATCACAGGTATCCAGATGGAACCAGACGGAATGAATCTGGAGCAGTTGGAGCGGGAGCTGTCGGCACAGCGCTTCGATCTGGCTTATCTGGTTCCCTCCTACCATAATCCGACGGGGATTGTCATGTCTCCTGAAAAGCGAGTGGAGGCCATTAAGTTATTGGGCAGGAGTCAAGTTCCTATTATTGAGGATGGCTTCAACGAGGAGCTCAGATACTCAGGCTCCCATGTGGCGCCGCTGATCGCAAGCGTCGGCAAGAGCAATAACGTCATTTATATAGGCAGCTTCTCCAAAATACTATTTCCCGGCCTGAGGGTTGGTTGGGTGCTGGCAGACAAAGTATTGGTCAGCTACTTGGAGAGTGTGAAGCGGGCGCGCAGCATTCATACCTCTACGCTAGACCAGTCTTTGCTATACCAGTATCTTCATAATGGCAACTTCGAAAAGTATTTGAAGCGTGCGCGGGCGGAATACAAAAGAAAATACGAGCTCGCCTTGCACTGCTGTAATACGTATATTCCATTTGCTCGATTATCTGGAGATGGAGGCCTGCATTTGTTCATCGAGTTCGAACCGTCCTTCCAGGCTAGGGAACTGTTAGAAGCATGCACGGAAAAGGGTGTGGTGTTCACGCCAGGTGATATATTCTACGTCAATGGCAGGAGTCAAGGCAGTCATACGATGCGTCTAGGTTTCTCCAGGGTAACGGATGAAGACATTGTAAAAGGTATTCGAATCATAGGTGAGACAGCTGGAGCAATTAGACAAGCGAGAGGATGAAGGCGTGTGAAGATCGGCGTAATTATGGGGGGGTTATCATCGGAACGGGAGATTTCACTCCTTACAGGGCAAGAAATGATGGCTAACCTGGACAAAGATAAGCATGAGGTATATCCAATTGAGATCAACGGCAAGCGGGATCTCATTGACAAAACAGCAGGGCTGGATCTAGCGTTGCTCGCCCTTCATGGGAAATATGGGGAGGACGGAACGGTCCAGGCAACGTTGGAATCGCTCGGTATTCCTTATACGGGAAGCGGTGTCCTAGCTAGCAGCGTATGCATGGATAAGGAAATGTCCAAGAAATTAATGCGCTGTGAGGGACTTCACACCGGGGAGTCGGTCCAAGTAAGCCATATGGAGGAGCTGGAAGCAGTAGATGTTGATCGTCTAGGGTATCCGGTGGTAGTGAAGCCGAATTCGGGAGGCTCCAGCATTGGCATTCAGATTGTCGAGCATCCCGGAGCACTATCGGCAGCTGTGCAGGCCGCTCTGGAATGGGATGATTCTGTAATGATCGAGCAGTTCCTTGCAGGAGAGGAAATTACTTGTTCCATATTGAACGGTGAGCTGCTTCCAGTCATCTCTATTCGAGCCAATGCAGGAACTTTTTTTGACTATACATCCAAGTACGAGGACGGCGGGGCTGACGAACGAGTCATTCAACTGCCGCAAGAGGTTCATGAGCGAGTTGAGGCTGCAGCGCTGTCTTGTTATCGGGCACTAAGGTGCAGCGTGTACGCTCGCATCGACATGATTGTGAAAGACGGCATCCCTTATATTCTTGAAGTGAATACGTTACCTGGCCTGACGAAGAATAGCTTGCTGCCCAAAAGTGCGGCTGCAGCCAATATTTCATTCCCTGAGCTATTAGAGTTAATTATGAAATATTCCTTGGAACAAAGAGATAGAAAGGAGTAGGACGATATGAACGGAACGAGTGCATTCTTGTCCCCATTGGCGCGTACGATGCCGCCGTCTGGGATTCGACAGTTTTTCAACGCAGTCAATGCAAATCCACGTGTGATCTCACTTGGCGTAGGAGAGCCGGACTTCCGGACACCCAAGCACGCCAGAGAGGCATGCATGCGCATGCTGGAGGCGGAGAACATGACCTATACGCCGAACGAGGGGCTAATGGCACTTCGGGAGGCTATAGCCGACTATTTGTACGAAGGCTGGCGGTTGGCCTATGAGCCTTCTAAGGAAGTACTGATCACTGTTGGCGGCAGCGAGGCGATTGATCTAGCGCTTCGCGCATTGATCACTTCCGGCGACGAGGTTCTCGTTCCTGTTCCTAATTATGTTGTCTATACACCTATTGCCCTTCTGAATGGCGGAAAGGTGGTCGAGATCCCGTTATCTGCCTCCAAAGGCTTCAAGCTGACGGCAGAAGCTTTGCGTCAAGCGATAACGCCGCGTTCCAAGGTGCTTGTGGTGAATTTTCCGAACAACCCGACCGGAGCTATTATGACGTATGACGATTGGCTGCCGATTACCAAGCTTATTGAAGAGCATAATCTAATCGTATTATCCGATGAGATTTATGCCGAGCTCACCTATGAACAGAAGCATGTCAGTCTCGCTTCTCTTCCAGGAATGAAGGATCGTACGATTGTGATCAGCGGATTTTCCAAAGCTTTTGCAATGACGGGGTGGCGGATCGGCTACGCCTGCGGTCACTCTGATTTGATCGGTGCAATGACGAAGATTCACCAATATACAGCGATATGCGCGCCAGTTCTTGGGCAGATTGCTGCTCTGGAATGCTTGCGTGGCTGTATGGAAGAGAAAGACAGGATGATTCAGTCCTACGATCAACGCAGACGCAAATTCGTTCAAGGGTTAAAAGATATCGGCCTGCCCTGTAAGGAACCGGAAGGAGCTTTATATGCTTTTCCGTCCATCGCTCATACGGGAATGAGCTCTCAACAGTTTGCGAAGAAACTGCTTGAGGAAGCTAAGGTTGCGGCTATTCCTGGAGATGTATTCGGACCGGGGGGAGAAGGACATCTGCGCTGCTGCTACGCGGCCTCCTCCAGTCAATTGGGTGAGGCTTTGCAGCGTATGGATTATTTTCTGCGAAGTCAGAGGATATAGAATTCAGCCCAATAGGATCGATGTGGAATAACAAAAACCCGGCAGCATGCTGCCGGGTTTCTTTGCTATCTTATTTTACCGCGAGTACAGGTTTTGCTGCCGACGGGATATCGCTCGCTTGAACCTCTTCCCAATGGGTCACGACATCAGCTTTGATCGTAACGGCGAGATAAGCATTCTTACGTAGTACTTTGTTTGCTGTAAATTCAAGATCCTGCTTTTTTCCTTCTTTATCGACGCCAGGCAGGTTATAGAGATATCGAGTATGTTCGCTGCCGTTCGAATCTTTATAGGTCTTTTCCTTATAGGAATCACCGACGATCGTGAAGTAATCATTACCTTTCAGGAAGGGATTGTGCTCGGGCGCATATTTCGATACGGCAGCTGCGCCTCCGAGCATCACGATGAAGATCACGGCAAGAATGGAAATGAATTTGGTCGATGTTTTCATAGTATGAATCTCCCTTCTGAAATTAAATGTATTGCTCTTGATTATTGAAGCGATGCTGTGGCGGTTGTGGACGCTCTTTGCGCACGAACATATAGACGATGATGCCGATAATAGGGAACCAGAATAGGACGGCTGTAATGATCCAAGCGACCGTGTTATCTTGATAACGTTCGGAAGCATCTCGGAAAGCCCAAATCATGAGTGCGATATGAATAACGAATAGAAATGCGGGAATAAGAAACAATGCTATACCTGCGAGAATAATAAGTGTGTGCATAGTGATCTTCCTTTCAAAATGGGATAAGTCAGCGCCATGTTTCGTGTGGATATGGTGCCAAACTGTTGTCTCGTTGTGATGTATTAAGCTTACGATGGATTCAAATGAGGAACCATAGATTTAACTTTCATGATTCTTACATCTTTGTAATATAGGCATGCTAAGTATTGAACGGTCATTCAACTCGCGTAAATTTGATTAATGGAAATCGATTAGATATACTAAATATTAGATTGAACAACCGGTCAAATGGTTGGAAAAGAGAATATTTAGGGGAGGAAGAAACGTGAAGAGTATTATCCGTTTTTCGTTGAATAACAAATTCGCGATTTGGATCCTGACCATTATTGTCACGGTGGCAGGATTGTATGCGGGAATGACGATGAAGCAAGAGACGCTTCCGAATCTGGATCTGCCGGTACTACAGGTCATGACGGTGTATCCAGGCGCAGCGCCGGAAGAGGTCGTCGATAAAATATCGAAACCGCTTGAACAAAGGTTCAAAAATTTATCCGGTGTGAAAACCGTGACATCGACTTCGATGGAGAACGTGTCTGCCATCACGGTGGAATATGATTATGGACTGGATATGGAGAAGGTCGCCTCGGATATTCGCGAGGCAGCATCGACGGTACCGTTGCCCGACGGGGCGCAAGATACATCGATTTCGCGAATAAGCATGAACACTTTCCCAGTCATTACGCTCAGTGTATCGGACGAATCTTTGTCGATGGAAGAGCTGACGAAGGTCATCGAGAACGAAGTGAAGCCAGGCTTCGAAGGCCTGAATGGGGTCTCCGATGTTTCGATTGCTGGACAGCAGTTGAAGGAAGTACAGTTGACGTTTAATCAGGCCAAAATGAAGGAGCTCGGACTTTCTGAAGATACTGTAAAAGGGATTGTGCAAGGATCGGCGCTCAACGTGCCGCTTGGTCTCTTCGAGATGGGCAAATCCCAAAAGACAATCGTTGTCGACGGGAATGTGCAAAGCTTGGATGATTTGAAGGCGATTCGTATTCCGCTCATCCCAAGCGCAGCAGGAACACCAAGCGGCGCGCAAGGTGCACCGATGGGCGCAGGTAAAGCAGGAATGCCGGCAGGTGGCGCAGCGGGGAATTCAGCAGCTGCAGGACAAATGCCTGCAGGCGGGGCGCAGGCAGGTGCTGGAGCAGCGGCAGGGATACCTGCGGGCTTACCGACTGTCGACTTGAAGGATATTGCAGATATTCAATTGGTGAGCAAAGCTGAATCGATCTCTCGCACGAACGGCAAGGAATCGATCAGTATTCAAATTGTAAAAGCCGCGGATGCGAACACGGTTGAAGTCGTGAATGCCGTGAAGAAGCAGTCGGAAAAGTTCGAGCAAGATTATAAAGGGATGAAACTCGTTGTTATGCTCGATCAAGGGAAACCGATTGAGCAATCTGTATCCACGATGTTGAGTAAGGCTGCATTCGGTGCATTATTCGCGGTCATTATTATTTTGTTGTTCTTACGCAACTTCCGGACAACAATCATCTCCATCATTTCGATTCCATTGTCCTTGCTTATTGGGATACTCGTACTGCGTGAAATGGACATTACGCTGAATATGATGTCGCTAGGCGCCATGACAGTAGCCATCGGACGGGTCGTGGATGACTCGATTGTTGTTATTGAGAATATATACCGAAGAATGACGTTAAGCTCCGAGAAGCTCAAGGGTAAAGCATTGATCTTGGAAGCGACGAAAGAAATGTTCATGCCGATCATGTCTTCGACCATTGTAACGATTGCCGTATTCCTGCCATTAGCGCTTGTTAGTGGCATGGTTGGTGAGTTATTCATGCCATTCGCGCTCACGATGGTGTTCGCATTGCTTGCTTCCCTGCTCGTAGCGATTACGATCGTACCGATGCTGGGACATCAGATGTTCAAGAATGGCATCAAGAATGCGAAAAATCATGATAAGCCTGGCGTTTTGGGGAATTTCTACAAACGTGTGTTGACGTGGTGTCTAAACCACAAGCTCATTACATTCGGCGCAGCGATTCTATTGCTTGTAGGCAGCTTGTTCTTAACCAAAGCGGTCGGTGTGAGCTTCTTGCCTGAACAAGAAGAGAAGATGGTCATGGTCACGTACTCCCCAGCACCGGGAGAACTCCGTGCAGATGTCGAGAAGCATGCGCTTGAAGCTGAGAAATTTATTATGAAGCGTGAAGGCGTCGAGAAGATACAATATTCGATTGGCTCTAGCGGCAACCCGATGATGAGTATGGGTGGCGGGTCTTCCAATTCCGCGTTGTTCTATGTGATATACGATCCAAAGACGAAGAACTTCGCAGAGGAGCAGAAAGCACTCGTCGAAGGCATTAAGCAAGCGGCTCCGTCCGAGGGGCAGTGGAAGCAGATGGACATGGGTGCTGGCAGCTTTGGCGGCAGCAAGATGACCTTGACGGTATACGGGGATTCCCTAACCGACATTAAGCCAGCTGTTGAGAAGATTGAAGAGGTTATGAAAAAGGATAAGACGTTCGAAAAAGTCGAGTCCAGCATGAAGCAGACGTATGCGCAGTACACGCTTGTTGCGGATCAAGAGAAGCTCAGCAAGCTGGGATTGACGGCAGGGCAAGTTGCGATGAAGCTAAGTCCTGTTCGGGAACGTCCTGTGCTAACGACGATTGAGAATGAAGGTAAGGAATATAAAGTCTACGTACAAGTAGACGAGAAGAAATATGCGAATATTGATGATATCAAAAATACGAAAATCACTTCCCCACTTGGTATGGAAGTACCGATCAAAGATGTTGTAGAAGTGAAGGAAGGCGAATCGCCGAACACAATTACACGCAAAGATAACCGGATGTTCGTCAGTGTCACAGCGGATATGACAACGGCGGATGTGTCCAAAGCATCTACGAATCTGAAGACGAGTATTGACGCACTGAACCTGCCTTCGACAGTTAAGGTTGAATTCGGCGGTGTAACGGAGCAAATTACAGAGACCTTTACTCAACTCGGTCTTGCGATGGCTGCAGCGATTGCGATTGTCTACTTCGTCCTTGTCGTGACATTTGGTGGCGCACTCGCTCCACTGGCGATCCTATTCTCCTTGCCGTTCGCGATCATTGGCGCACTTGTAGCGCTCTGGCTTGCAGGCGAGACCATCAGTGTATCCGCGATGATGGGCGCATTGATGCTCATTGGTATTGTCGTGACGAATGCGATCGTATTGCTCGACCGCGTTATTCATAAAGAGCGGGAAGGACTTACGACGCGTGAAGCACTTCTCGAAGCAGCAGTGACTCGTCTTCGCCCGATCCTTATGACAGCACTTGCGACGATTGGTGCATTAATTCCGTTAGCGCTCGGATTTGAGGGTGCAGGGATTATCTCGAAAGGTCTTGGGGTAACGGTCATCGGCGGTCTGACAAGTTCGACGCTGCTCACCCTTGTGATCGTACCAGTCGTGTATGAATTCTTAATGCGGTTCCGCAAAAAAGAACGCGAGGAAATGATCTAAGGAGACGTGTTCAAATTGAATTCAAAACGAGTACTGATATTAGAAGCCGCGATGAAATGCTTTGCGCAGAAAGGGTTTCATGCGACATCGATTCAAGAGATTGCGGACGTGCTCGGCATCGCTAAAGGCTCGCTGTACTTCTACTTCAAGTCCAAGGAAGATGTGCTGATCTCGGCCTTTGAACATTATTATGATCTCATGACACGCGAAATGTTGTCCGTGGCGAAGGATCAGAGCCTCTCGCCGCGGGATCGATTATCGAGACAATTGCTGCTCCAGCTCGAGCAGATCATGCAGCATCAGGAATTCATCGTGATGATGATGAACGAGCAGGCGATCCAGATCAATGAAGAGATGCATCGATTCATGTTCAAGTCGAAGTCCATGACACTGTATTGGTTCTATGAAAGCATTGTGGAGATCTACGGCGACGAGGCCAAACCGTATGCGATTGATGCGTCAACGATCATTCAAGCGATCGTGGCTGATTATACGAGTTACATGCTGCTGTATCGTAAGAAATTCGAGCCTGAACGTCTGATCGCGTTCTTTATGGAGCGGTTAGATGATGTGGTGCAAGGGATGATGGCGCAGAGCGGGAAGCCGATTCTGTCGATGGGGAACATGCGGAATTTTATCAAAATGGCCCAGGAATGGCGAGGACAGCTGATCTCGCCCGTGGATCAAGCGTTGAATCAGTTACGACAGCTTGTAAGTGACATGCCAGGTACGTCGCCAGTACAGGCCGAACTCTTGGCTTGCTGCGATGTGCTGGATGAAGAGTGGGCCAAGCCGGAACCACAGCGGCTCATTATGAAAGGGCTGATCGCGTATCTGCGTACGTTCGAGCAGCCCGAATTGCTTCCGTGCCTCCATTCGCTGGAGATGGAACTGAAATAAATAGAAGAGGCGGTCCTAATCAAGGGCCGCCTCTTTTTTCTTCAATTTATTAGAAAAGAATGGTTAACCAATCACTTCGATATCATCTAGCGATGATCCATACACGGACCACCATGGTTTAGCGCCACGCTCGAGCTCAGCATTAAGCAGATCGATATTCTCTTTCCCTTTCGTTTGCAGCCAAGTGGCAAGCCCTGCATCGCCGCCTTCACCATACGCAGCGACACCGTCGAACCAAGTGGCTCGGCCGCATAAGACGCCGCAGAAGTTCGCGCCTGCTGTGGCCGCGAATGCAACCGTCTCCCGGAAGAGCTCGGAAGTAACGCCTGCACTCAGGTAAATGAAAGGAACCGTCGCCAGATCGGAAGCTTCCTTGAAATGGGCGGCTGCTTCAGCTTGCGTATAAGCAATCTCACCTTTCGCAAATCCTTCGACATAGTTGAAATTGACCGGAACTTCGAGCTTCAGCACATCGATGGCATAACGAGGCTTCGTGAATTCTTTGATCGTCTCTTTAACTTTGGCCGGCTTCAATCTCGCGAATTCCAAGCTCTTGTCATCGGCAATGTCCGCATCATAGACGATCGGCTCTACGAACAGCGGGATATCGACGGCTTTGCACTCCGCGCCTATACGTTCTAGAAAGGCATGCTTTTGTTCGTTAATCTCAGCAGGTTCATTCGGATCGTAGTAGACTAATATTTTGACGGCATGCCCGCCGTGTTCTTGAATTCGTAGCGCAGACAGATCTGCGATGAGGTCAGGCAATCGACCCGGTTCAGTAGCGTCGTAGCCTGTTTTCTCGTAAGACAAGAGGAGTCCAGCATCTGCAGCTTTGGTCTTGATTCCTTCGGAACCCGTCTCCAGATCGAGTAGAATCGCACTGACATAAGGAGTTAGCTCGCGAGAGACAGCTGCTTTGAAGGCATGGACTTGTTCGATCCGGTAATCGTCACCTTTCACCTTCTGAATCATCTTCTTCATCGATCCCCGTTGGTCAATAGCTAAGGCGGCAATAACACCTTGTTCATTGGATAATTGCTGTAATCCTTCGAATTTTCCGCGTTGCATTTGCATGGCTGTCACTCCTTGTTCTTATCGATTTAAATATGTGAAAATTTTAACATTTATAAACATTTTTTTCAAAGACATCGCTCACAGCAATCGCCCTTTGACTGGGGTTATGATATGTTGTAACTATGATTTTTATCCATGGATTTCCTGGATCAGACGTATCTTGAACCGGGGAAGCTACATATACTTTGGAAAGAACAAGACAAGAAGGGGGAATGAGGATGAGTTGTCCAAGGTGTGGCAGTCATCAAGTACAGGTCGTCTCGGAGTCGGAGACCAAAGGATTTGGTGCAGGAAAAGGGTGTCTCGGTTATTTGATTTTCGGACCGATTGGCTTTTTGTGCGGGCTGTGCGGGATGGGGAAGAGTAAGTCGACGGTATTCCGGATCTGTGCATCATGCGGGTTCCGGTTTAAATAAATGAAGTCGTCCTCCCTGTCGCGAATGGATGTAATTTGGATGCGATTGATGCGGATTGGATGTCAATCCGGATGTCATCAGCGAGCGGACCGGAGCTTTGCTTGGCGAGGATATCAGTTTCCACTCTGTGCCCGTTGTACCGGCGTTTTCGTCGGTCAAGTGGGAATGATCTTCCTCATGCTCATGTCTGTACGTATCACGCTGGGCGTAAGCCTCATCGGACTTGGTCTGATGTTCATCGATTGGCTGCTTCAACGACTCGGTGTGATCGAGTCGACCAATTGGCGACGACTGATTACCGGGATATTAGGTGGATGCGGGCTGATTGGATTGTATGCTGTAGTCTTTTCATGGATTCGAAGTTTATTTTAATCAGAAGCGTTTTTTCGTTCTTTCTTGGACGATAGAAGCGTTTCTTTTTTTTTGTTTATGAGCATGAAATCATAAAATAATAAACTTTTTTGCAGAGATTATTCCATTTCATGTCAGTGACTTTGGTCCTACAATAAGTTTACAAGATAGCGGGGGGATATAACGATGAGCGAAGCGCTGCTGCGCATGGAAGGAATCGACAAGCATTTTCCAGGTGTACACGCCTTAGACCGATGTCAGTTTGAGCTATTGGCTGGTGAGGTGCATGCGCTTGTAGGGGAGAATGGAGCTGGCAAGTCGACGATGATGAAAATCGCGACAGGTGTTTATAAGAAGGATGCGGGACGCATTCTTTTCAAAGGACAGGAAGTGGACATTCCGGATACGCGGACCGCGCAGCAATTAGGGATTAGCATTATCCATCAAGAGCTGAATCTCATGCCGCATCTGACGGTGGCACAGAACATGTATATCGGTCGTGAACCGCGTTATCTCGGGTTGTTCGTAGATGATCAAGAGTTGAACCGACGCGTACAGGTGCTGCTTGATCAGATGAATGTGAAGATAGATCCGCGGACCAAAGTATCGGAATTATCGGTTGCGAAGCAGCAAATGGTGGAGATTGCGAAGGCGTTGTCTTTTCAAGCAGAAGTTCTGATCATGGATGAGCCGACAGCAGCATTAACGGACTCGGAAATTCAGGAGCTGTTCCGTATGATTGAGCAATTGCGCCAGAAAGGCGTTGGCATTGTATATATATCGCACCGAATGGAAGAGCTTAAGCAGATTACAGACCGGATTACGGTCATGCGAGATGGCTGTTATGTGGATACCGTCCTCACGGAATCAGTAACGATCGATCAGATCATTAGCATGATGGTAGGTCGCGAGCTCTTTAACAAGGCACAGATTGAAGCGACTGCTTCGGATGCCGAGATGGTGCTCGAAGTGGAGGGGATTTCTCGTGGTAAGGAGCTTAAGGATATTCATTTCCATGTGAGAAAAGGAGAAATTGTCGGGTTCGCTGGACTTATGGGCGCAGGTCGAACCGAGGTCGCACGTGCGATATTCGGAGCGGATCCCGTGGATGAAGGGAAGATTCGCATGCAAGGTCAACAGGTGCGCATACGAAATCCGCATGATGCAGTTAGACATGGGATCGGTTATTTGTCCGAAGACCGCAAGCGATATGGGCTGCTCGTTGATATGGATGTACGAGAGAATATCGCGATCTCGAACTATGCCAGATTCAGACGGCTTGGATGGATGCGAACGAAGGTGATGCACCGAAACGCAGAGTACTATACCGAGGCCTTGTCCATTAAGACGCCGGGTGTACATCAGACTGTGAAGTTTCTCTCTGGCGGCAATCAGCAGAAGGTCGTTATTGGGAAATGGCTGACACGGGATTGTCAGGTGCTTATCTTCGATGAACCGACGCGCGGGATTGATGTCGGTGCTAAGGCGGAAATCTACAAGCTATTAGAACAGTTGGCAAGCGAAGGGAAGTCGATCATTATGATCTCTTCGGAGCTGCCGGAGATTCTGCGGATGAGCCATCGCGTAATCGTCATGTGCGAGGGGCGGATTACCGGCGAGCTGAGTAGAGAAGAGGCGACGCAGGAAGAGATTATGCGGCTGGCTACGATGCGAATCAGTGGATAGAGAAGGATAACGGGAAGGGGTTCATGTTATGAAGGGTACTACCATTGTAGAGAAACAGCCAGTTCAGACGCGCCAGAAGAAGGCTGCTGCAGGGTCTGGTGCAAAGCAGAAGATTCTAGCCTTCGCCAGCTTGATTGTATTGATTGTCGTCTTCTCTTTATCGTCTAGCAATTTCTTCGTCTTCGATAATCTGGTAGGGATCATGCTATCGACGGCCGTCATTGGCGTGCTCGCGCTCGGTTCCACCTTCGTTATTATCACCGGAGGGATTGATCTCTCGGTTGGTACGGTCATGACGTTCTCGTCGGTCATGGCAGGCGTGATCATTAATTTCTGGCATGTATCACTGCCGCTCGGTGTTATTGGGGGGATTCTAGCGGGAGCGTTGTGCGGATTAACGAGTGGCCTCATGGTTGCGAAGATGAAGATTCCGCCGTTTATCGCGACACTTGCCATGATGATGATTACGAAGGGATTATCCCTTGTCATTTCGGGAACCAAGCCGATCTACTTCAATGATTATCCGAATTTCGCCTCGATTTCGATGGGGAAGCTGATTCCAGGCATTCCGAATGCGATTCTGATCTTCCTAGGGCTGGGCGTGATCGCGAGCATTATTCTCACGAAAACCTTAATCGGCCGTTATACCTTTGCGCTCGGCAGTAATGAAGAGGCAACACGCTTATCCGGCGTGAATACCGTTCGTTGGAAAATCGTGATTTATACGATGACAGGGGTATTCAGTGGCATTGCAGGTATCTTGATGGCATCACGCCTCAATTCCGCTCAGCCTGCACTCGGAAGTGGCTATGAGCTCGATGCGATTGCAGCAGTCGTGATTGGCGGCACTTCCCTGAGCGGCGGCGCCGGTTCAATTCTGGGTACCGTCATCGGTGCGTTGATCATGAGTGTATTGACGAATGGGCTGCGCATTCTCTCGGTTGCACCGGAGTGGCAGACGGTGATCGTTGGGTTTGTCATTATTCTTGCGGTATATGCGGATATTCTTCGCCGACGTAAGCGGTGAGTAAGGTATCTTCTCTGCGGTGCAGGGTGATATAGGAACATGATAATAATTGAGGGGGAAACGAACATGAAACGGAAACAATGGTTCATCCTGCTGGCGATGATGTTGTCTTTGACAACTGTACTAGGCGCTTGTTCAAGTGGAGACAAAGGGGACGGTAAGACATACATTCCAGTCATCTCGAAAGGGTTCCAACATCAATTCTGGCAAGCGGTGAAGAGCGGTGCGGAGAAAGCGGCGAAGGAATTCGACGTGAAAATTACCTTCGAAGGCCCGGAGACCGAATCGCAGGTCGACAAACAAATTGAAATGCTGCAGACGGCATTAGATAAGAAACCAAGTGCCATCGCGTTCGCGGCGCTGGATAGCAAAGCGGCGTTACCGCTGCTGGAGAAAGCGAAATCGAACAATATCCCGGTCATCGGCTTTGACTCCGGGGTGGATAGCGATATCCCGGTCGCTACAGCTGCGACGGACAACGTCAAAGCGGCTGCGCTCGCAGCAGATAAGATGGCTGAATTCATCGGAAGCTCCGGCGAAGTCGCGTTGATCGTCCATGACCAGACGAGCCGAACGGGCATCGATCGTCGCGATGGCTTCAAGAATCAGATCGAATCAAAATATCCCGATATTAAAATCGTCGATATCCAATACGGCGGTGGTGACCAGTTGAAGTCGACCGACCTTGCGAAGGCGATTATGCAGGCGCATCCGAACCTTAAAGGCTTCTTCGGTGCCAATGAAGGCTCTGCGATTGGGGTTGTCAATGCCGTGAACGAGCTGAAGAAAAATGGCCAGATTACGATTATCGGTTATGACTCCGGGAAGCAGCAGACGGATGCTGTACGCAGCGGAACCATGGCAGGGGCCATCACACAAGATCCAATCGGTATTGGTTACTGGTCCGTTAAAGCCGCTGTCATGGCGATAAAAGGTGAAGCGGTAGACAAAAACATCGATACCGGCTTCCACTGGTATGACAAGAACAATATCGATTCCGATGAGATCAAACCGCTGCTGTACGATTAATCGAATCCGAATACATCCGAACAAATTAGAGGTTGCCCATCGGGGCAGCCTCTATTATGCTATTGCTAAGATATGACCAATCCGAGAGCAGAGGGGGCACGTCATGTATCGAATCATCTTGGTGGACGATGAAGATGAAGTTCGCGAAGGCATTAAGCGAAAGACCGATTGGCAGGCTTGCGGATTTGAATTCATCGGTGATTATGATAATGGAAGAGACGCACTTGCGGCGATTGAGCTGCAAAGACCGGATGTCATTATTACGGACATTTGCATGCCATTTATGGATGGTCTGGAGCTGACGCGCGAGGTGTTCGAGCGTTATCGAGATGTCAAAGTCGTGATTGTCACCGGCTATGAAGATTTCGACTATGCGAAGCAGGCCCTTCAGCTAAAAGTGAATGACTATTTGCTCAAGCCGATTAATTCGAAGGAATTCAATGAATTTCTAGGTAAGATGAAGCAGGAGCTTGATATTGAATGTAAGCAGCGAGAAGACCTGAGCGCACTACGAATCCAATTGAATCAGAGCTTTCCGCTGCTGCGGGAACGGTTCTTGGAGAGTCTTACGGCATCCCGGATGAAGCGGGAGGTGTTCGAGCCGAAGCTTCAGCATTTTCAGATTACCTTGCCCGGTCCGACCTATATCGCATTGGTAGGTGAACTAGATACGAAGGTGAGCGATAACAAAGGCGATGATGCGCTGCTGCGGTTCGCGGCATTTAATATCATGCAAGAACAGCTCGAGCAAGAATATGGCGGGGTCGTCTTTCAGACACGGGATGATAAAATTGCAGCCATCCTGTCTGGCCCTCTTGAAGAGTTGGAAGTGAAAGCACAGCTCTGGTCAGAGCAAGTCCGCAGCAGTATTGAACGGTACTTGAAGCTGACGCTCACGATTGGGATCGGGCGTAAATGTACAGATCTCGCTGAAGTTTCAAAATCATTTCAGGAAGCGCTATCATCGCTTGATTACCGTTTCTTGCTCGGCAAGGATAAGGTGATCTCGATTCAGGATCTCGAATATGGAAATGGATGGGATCACACAAGGTATACAGCTTGGGAGAAAAATATGCTCGCAGCGATGAAAACGGGTAAGAGTCACGCTGTCTCTGGGGTGCTTCGTGATTGGTTCGATGAACTGAAGAGCTTCTCCTGTCCGATAGATCAATGCCGGAGCACGATTTATCAGCTGCTGGTCTCCCTTATGAACTTCGTGGCAGACATCGGATTCGAGTTATCGACGATGCTGCAGGGCGATCCTTTCGCGCAAGTGAAACATTTCCGTACGCTCGACGAGGCACGGGCTTATCTGGAAGAACTGTGCCACAACATGATTCAGCAGTTATCTGAGCAGCGTTCTACGATGGCGAGCTCCCAGATGCAGTTGGCCGAAGCCTATATTCGAGAGCAGTATGGGGATGAGAATTTCTCGCTCAATCAATTATGCAATCATATCTTCATGAGTATCAGCTACTTCAGCGCTACCTTTAAACAGCATACCGGCGAGACCTTTGTGGAGTATCTGACCCGTGTGCGGCTTGAGAAAGCCAAAGAATTGCTCACCATTACCAACTTGAAAACCTACGAAATCGCAGCCCGCGTCGGGTACGGCGATCCGCAATACTTTAGCGTTATTTTCAAGCGGAATATGGGAATGACGCCGAAGGAATTCAGACAGACGAACAAAGGGAGCGGCGTCGTATGAACGGCTGGAATCCGCTCAGGCACCACAGCATTCACACGCATATTGCCATTGCATTCTCCTGCCTCATTTTATGTACCACGGCACTCCTCAGCTATAGCACCTACAAGCTCTCCTCAGACGCCGTGACCCATAACTCCTTAGAATACACCTCTCAGCTTATTGAACAAGTCAAAGTGAATATTCAAACCTACATCAGCAATATGGAGAGTATCGCTGCGCTGGCGATGCGAAGCAATGATTTGCAGCGGTATCTGAAGCAGAACGAGCCTGCCTTCGTGAAGCCTCTAATGAAGAAACAGGTGAGCCAGTATTTCAATTCGATTGTCACCTCCAGAGATGATATTTCTTCGATCCTGTTTATTAGCGACCGAGGCGATGAGATCGTATCGAACCGCGAGCATGCCAATTTCAATTCGATTGCACAGATCAAGGAGCAGGACTGGTATAAAAAGGTCATTGGGACAGATCAGGCCTATATCTCTTCATCACATGTGCAGCGTATTTTTCGTGATGAGTATCGATGGGTTGTATCGATTAGCAGAGAACTGCCTGCTACAGATGACACGATCGGCGGTGTATTGCTTGTCGATCTGAATTACAAGCTGATTAATAACCTCTGTAAGCAGATCGAACTCGGGAAGCGCGGGTATGTATTTATCGTGGATCCGACGGGCGATCTCGTCTATCATCCACAGCAGCAGCTCGTCTATTCGCAGCTCAAATCGGAACAGCTGGATAAGGTATTACAGACGTGGAATGGCTCGTTGACGTTGGGGGAGGGGAGTGACAAGAAAATCTATACCGTAGATACGACGAGTTTTGGTTGGAAAATTGTCAGTGTCACTTATCCGGACGAGCTCGTCGGGAACAAGCGGCAAATTCAGTTTACTTCGGCATTATGGGGAATCCTCTGTCTCATTGCGGCACTCGCCATCTCCATTCTGCTCTCCTATGCTCTCACGAAGCCACTGAAGAAGCTTGAAATGAATATGAAGCTCGCAGAACGAGGAGATTTCGATATTCGGGTCGAGATTGATAACACGAACGAGATTGGCAAGCTGGCCCGAACCTTCAATATTATGATCAGTAAGATCAAAGAGCTGATGAACCAGGTTGTTGAGGAGCAGGAAATGAAGCGGGTGAGTGAACTGAAAGCACTTCAAGCCCAAATACAGCCGCATTTCCTGTATAACACATTGGATTCGATCATTTGGATGGCCGAGATGGGCAAGATGGAGGAAGTCGTGGATATGACTTCGGCATTGTCCAAGCTGCTTCGCTCGACGATCAGCAAGGGGGATGAACTTATTCCGATCTCCGTCGAGCTGGAGCATATACATAATTATTTGACCATTCAGAAGATGAGGTATCGCAAAAAGTTCACCTATTCGATTGATGTCGACGAGGACATTGGCAACTGCCAGATTCTGAAGCTCGTGCTTCAGCCGATTGTTGAGAATGCGATTTATCATGGGATGAAGCATAAGCCAGAGACAGGACACATCCGAATCACTGGTAAAAGAGTAGATGACGACATCGAATTGCAAGTGATCGATGACGGGATTGGGATGGATTCCGAGCAAGCTGGAACATTACTGGAACGTAAAGTGGCGAGGAAGAGCGGAAATGGTGTTGGGGTTGTAAATGTGGATCACCGGGTCAAGTTGAACTTTGGAGCAGCTTACGGGCTCAGGTTCGAGAGTGAACTGGAAGAGGGGATGATTGTAACTTTACGGATTCCCCTGCTGCGATTGGAGGGTGGTGCATGAGAAGGGGATGGACACGCATCAGGCTCATCTTGGTTGTGCTCCTCGGAGTTATCGCGATATGCTGGGCTGGCTACAGCATCGTATCGCATGAACTTAGCTCAGGGAAGAAGACGATTATTTATGTACCGAAGACAATCGACCCGACGATTGAATTCTGGCAGGTGATGCGCCAAGGTGTGGCTAGCGCCGCGAAGGAATTTGATGCTGAGGTCGAAGTGATGGGGACGAGAGCGGAAGTGGATGTGGATGAACAGATTGCGCTGCTGCAAGAAGCGATCAAGAAGAAGCCGAAAGCTATTATTTTGGCTGCGACAGACTACAATCGAATCGTCCCCGTTGCGAAGGAAATTGTGGCTGCTGGCATTACGCTCATTACGGTCGACTCAGGTCTCAATGGCGGGATCTCGAAGAGCTTCATCGGAACGGATAACATGAATGCGGGCCGGCGGACCGCAGAAATCTTGCATACGCATGTAGATTCGCATGCGGAGATTGCCGTAATCAACTTCGTCAAGGAATCGGCTACGGCAATGGAGCGAGAGAGCGGGGCGCTGGAGATTCTGCACCGATATGGGAACTACACCCTGCTCGGCCCGTACTACAGCAATGGATCCGTTCAGACCTCTTATGATATTGCGAAATCGCTGCTCAAGACGAAGCCGAACCTGAAGGCGATTATCGGATTGAACGAGCCGACCACGTACGGCATTGGCAAGGCGATTCAAGATCTGAAGATGCAATCGCAGGTCGTTGCTGTCGGCATCGATAGCTCGATGGGTGAGATTCGGATGCTAGAGGACGGCGTACTGCTGGCGACGGTCATTCAGAAGCCTTTCAACATGGGGTATTCTGCCGTAAAGACGGCGGTTGAGGCTATCGATGGGAAACGTGTGAGTCCGCGAATCGATACGGGCTCGAAGGTGATTACCAAGGAAAATATGTATTCGAGCGAAAATCAGAAGCTGTTGTTTCCGTTTGTAGAATAGATGGAACCCGGTCTGTGGAGGCCTGGGAGATACCACGAAAGAGGTTTTCTCATATCGGACATTGATATATTATAAACATTTTGTTATCATATCTATATAAATTACAAACGTTATTAGGATGTGTTTATGTGAGTGAAGTGAATGAATTGTTCTGGAGCGCTACTGTTGAACAATTGAAGCAAGGTTATGTCTATGATGCAGCTCAGGATCAATATATATGTCTTGTATGTGGTGAAGCATTCACCACCGGAATTATCTATACCGATGAAGGTGTCATGTATGAAGCGAAGAAATTTGCTCAAGTGCATGTTGCGCGGCAGCATGATTCCATGTTCGACGTCTTGATCGGCATGGATAAGAAGCTGACGGGACTTACCGATCTTCAGAAAGATTTGGTACAGCGCTTCTACGACGGCATGAACGATAATGAAATCGTCAAAGAGCAGGGCGGTAGTGCCTCGACGATTCGGAACCACCGCTTCTCGATGCGGGAGAAGATGAAGCAAGCACGGATCTTCCTCGCGATTATGGAGATGGCGGAGGCGAAGGGCGGCGCAGAGCGGCCCAAATTCATGGCTGTGCCGCGCACGGCGACGAGTCTGGATGAGCGGTATGCCATTACGGAGCAAGAACATGAGTCTATCATTAATAAGTATTTTCCAGACGGTACAGATGGCAAACTCACGGAATTCCCGCGTAAGGAAAAACGTAAGATGTCGATTCTAATGCATCTCATGCAGCGGTTCGAACGGAATCGCAAATATACGGAGCACGAAGTGAATGAAGTGCTGAAGACAGCAAGTGACGACTTCGTTACGCTCCGCAGATACCTTATCGAATATAGCTTCTTGGATCGTCTTGAAGATGGGAGCTCCTATTGGGTGAAGGTTCAATAAAGCTGGAAGGAAGGTTGAACATGACAGAGAAACAAACACGCAAACAACTTGCGAAGCAAATAGGACAGACGCTGCGTCCAATGGGCGTGTATCAAATTCAAAATAAGGAAAATGGCAAAATTCTACTCGGTAGCAGTATGTATCTCGACACGATCTGGAATCGGCACACGTTTCAGTTAAAGATGGGGTCGCATATGAACAAGGCTCTGCAGCAAGATTGGAATCAATATGGGGAGGCAGCCTTTACGTTCGAGGTGATCGAGCAGCTCAAGCCCTCTGTTGAGACGTATTCCACGGAGGAGGAGCTAAAGGAATATGAGTCGGAGATTAAAGTGCTAGAGGAATTGTGGGCTGAGAAGCTGCAACCCTACGGGGAGCAAGGGTATCTCAAAGCACCTCGGGTAAAAGGATAGACCAATTCATAGGATATGAAATCCCCCTAACCTTGAACGAATACGGGTTAGGGGGATTTTTCAAGATCATATCTTCAATATACTGTTTAGTTAACGTCTTGCCTGAAAACTATTTCTATTCTCCTGTAGAAAAGCATCTAACGTACGCGGTTCTTTGCCAAGCAGACTTTGTACGGTATTCGTAGGCTTCTCCGGTACAACGGTAGACATCGTTTGAATTTCCACAACGTGTTCTGCGAGCCAAGGCGGCATGTGTCCATGTACGATCAAATCGCTTCGCAGCGCCTCAGGCTTCAGGTTGATGAATCGGATCGGCCGATTGAGCAGGGTAGACAGTTTATTTGCGATCTGTGAGTAAGTGAATGTTTCTGACCCTGTCAGTGTATAGATGCCGCAAGCTGCCTTTTGATTGGTCAGTGCCACTGCGGCAACATCAGCAATATCTCGGCAGTCAATGAAGTTGCAGGGCGAATTCCCGATACAGCCGAAGAAGACATCTTGGGTTGTAATGGTTGGTGCGAGTCGCAGTAGATTTTGCATAAACGCATAGGGACGCAGCACCGTATAGATCACGCCGGATGCAACCAAAGCTTGCTCGATTTCGGCATGCCAGCCCGCCACAGCGACAGGAGAACTCTTCTCATAAGCTGGACTGGATATTTTGACGATATGTTCGATCCCTTCTTGAGCAGCGATCTGAATGATCGATGTTTCTAATTCGACTTGTCTTGGACTGTTCGACAAAGCAAGGAATAGTTGGCTGGCTCCTTCTAATGCACGGCGCATCGATTCGGGATCATTCGCATCCGCAGCGCAGATCTCAACCTTAGACAACCCTAAATCCCCCATTTGTTGACGAAGTTTATCAGGCTCCCTAGTCAGTGCCCGGACTGGCACGCCAATCTCCATCAAACGTCTCAAAAGTGCATTTCCAATTGTACCTGTTGCTCCAATAATAGCGATCATCTTTAAATCTCTCCTCTAAATGAATTTATTTGGTGAGTGAAGCTCGCCACCGCCAACTCATGGTTGTGCAGGCAATCGCCCCTGACAGCGGAAAATCAAAACCGATTTGATCGAACCAAACCCAATGATGATTCGGATTGATAAGGTCCAGCAGAATCGGAGTCCCCCACGCCGCGAATAGACCGAACAATGCACCTGCAAGTGCAAACGCCCCTACAACAACCACACGTGGTGCACCCACAACCCATCGTTTACGGCTCCCACGGCTATTCAGCCAGAGGCCGACTATTAAAGCTACCAGCAAGGATGTCCCTCCAATCGTCGTTAAAGCTCGTATTTGCAGCACCTTGTCGGCCGTGACGAGTCCCCCAATGCCTGCCATGATAGCAGGGGCCAGATAGGCCGGAATCAATTCGCGCCACAGCACGAAAGGCTTCCTGCGAGAACGGGTGGCTCGAATCCCATAAACCTCTTCTGATTGATGTGGGAAATTCATGTTGCGCATGTTATTACTCCTTTCTTGTTTAGATTGAACTGCATTGCTTTATATAATTAGGAGCCTAACTATATGACGGTTAAAAGGGGCTAGCTAACCTAGCCCTTTTTTCCTTTCTGGGATGTGCTCCTATGGTCTGGGTTCTGTTGATTCAAAGTGATTCGTCCGTAAGCGCCGAGATTCCTTGCGTAACACGTCCTAGCAGATCGAGAAACACGGTTCGCTCTTCGATGCTTAGTAAGCCGACCATAGCTTCGAGTCTAGCGTAATGCTCCGAAGCCATATCACGCAGCTTCTTCGCTCCTTCCTCTGTTAAGACGACCGACTTCTGACGGCCATCAACAGAGCTCGTACGACGAGATACAAGTCCATCCCGTTCTAGAATCTCGATTAAGCCTGTGACGGTAGCGCGTGTGACGCCTAGATTTTCCGCGAGCTGTGAGGGCAGCTCTTCTCCATCGTTATCTTCAAGATCTGCTAGCAATCGATATCGCCCTGTCGATAATCCGAATCTGGAGAAATGGATTTCTGCGGCATGCCCAAGCTTGGCTCCTGCTGCCATCAATCGGGCTGCGACGAGCACGGCTTGTGCATCTACGTCTAGATCGTAGCGTTCAACCTGGCGCTGCGTTTGTGCAAGCGAGGGAATAAGATTCATGTCAGCTGATTCTTTATTGTTATTGGCCATACATATAGTATGGCGCCTAACTATGTATGTGTCAACTCATTTGTGTTGATTCTTCTTGCATGATGCGTTGTAGAGTAGGAAACGCTAAGAGAAAATGTTGTCAAATTAGGCAGTGAAAGGCGGATTGGAATGCAATGGGTGCATGATTTGTTTCAGAAGTATCCGGAGCTGGCTGTGTTTCTGACCCTAGGCGTTGGATATGCTGTTGGCCGAATTAAGATTGGTTCTTTCCGTGTTGGAGCGGTGACAGGGGTTCTGCTGACAGGTGTGCTCATCGGTCAATTGGACATTACGATCTCACCGACGGTCAAATCGATTTTCTTCCTCCTCTTCCTGTTCGCGATGGGGTACCGTGTCGGTCCACAATTCGTTCATGGGTTGAAGAAGGATGGGCTGCCGCAGGTGCTATTCGCCGTCATTGTCTGTGTTACGGGACTGGCAGCCGCTTATGTTGCTGCACGAATCTTGGGCTATAACCCAGGTCAAGGCGCAGGCTTGCTCGCAGGCTCCCTAACCCAATCGGCGGTCATTGGGGTCGCCTCGGATGCGATCAATGGATTAAAGCTTGCTGCAGCAGAACAGAAATCGATGATCAGCTTCGTCGTCGTCGGTTATGCGATTACATACATATTTGGAACCGCTGGGGCGGCTTGGTTCTTGTCTGCCATGGGTCCCAAAATTCTAGGGATTAACCTTGTCGAAGCATGCAAGCAGCTTGAAGAAGAGGTTGGCGTGACAGAGGAAAATCCAGAGATTAGCTCGGGCTACCGCTTCAATGTCTATCGTGCCTATGTTGTAGAGAACGAGCATTATATTGGGCAGACCGTCGGTGATATAGAGCAGCGATTCAAAGGAAAGGACAAGCGGATTTTCATTCTTCGAATCAAGACCAAATTAGGGATGATCGATGCGACGCCGAACATGGTGCTGGAAGCGGGCGATATTGTCGTGATTGGGATGACCAAGCGCAATATGGATCTATTCGTGGATGACGTCATAGGAGAAGAAATGTTCGATGAAGAGTTGTTTGACTTTCCGATTGAAACATTGGAGGTCGTGGTGACGAGCAAAGCCGTTATCGGTATGACGACCCATGACGTGAGCTTCAAGATGTTATCCCGCGGCGTCTATGTCTCCGCGCTGAAACGGCAGGGTGAAGAGCTTCCGCTGCGCCATACGAAGCTGCATCGCGGGGATGTGCTCGTGATCGTTGGTCCTCAGTCGGCGGTGGAGGCGGTTGCCAAACGTATCGGTTATGCTGCGCATAAATCAAGCGAGACCGACATGATCTTCGTCGGATTCGGCGTGCTGCTCGGAGGTCTGATTGGTATTCCAACGGCACATATCGCAGGGATTCCGATCAGTCTGACGACGAGTGGTGGTGCGCTCATTATGGGGCTCATCTTCGGCTGGCTGCGATCCTTGCACCCGACCTTCGGGCGCATTCCTGAAGGGGCCGTCTGGGTCTTCAACAATGTCGGTTTAACGACCTTCGTTGCGGTCGTCGGTATCTCGGCGGGGCCCGGGTTCGTCTCCGGCATTAAGCAGTCAGGGCTCAGTATGTTCATAGCAGGTATCTTCGTGACGTTAATTCCGCTGCTCGTCGGACTGCTGATCGGCAAATATTTCTTCAAGTTCCATCCGGCGATTACGCTTGGCGCCTGCGCAGGGGCGCAGACAACTACGGCTGCAATCGGTGCGATCACAGAAGTCGCGAAGAGCCAAGTCCCGGTTCTAGGTTATACGGTGACGTATGCCATCGGGAATATCCTGCTCACCATTTGGGGCGCCATTATCGTAGCCCTACTCTAGATATATGATCACGAAGAAAGACAAGAAGAGGGTCCGACAACGAGAAAAGGAGAGATACTTGATATGACCGATAATATGCAGCGTCGCGAGATTGAGGAGCGATACGGCAAGCTCAGTCCTTTTGAGCTGAAGGATAAATTAATTAGCTTTGCAGAAGAGGGTTCACGTAAGAGTACGAAGATCATGTTAAATGCAGGCCGGGGTAATCCGAACTGGATCGCCAGCACGCCGCGGGATGCTTTTTTTACATTAGGGCATTATGCGGTGACGGAAGCGAAGATGACTTGGGAGGATGGCGACTTGGCAGGGATGGCGAAGAAGCCGGGGATTTATAATCGGTTCATGGCCTATGCCGATCAGCATCCTGATTATCCAGGCATGGATTTCTTACGGAAAGCCGTCGAATTCGGGATTGTGACGCAAGGGTTTGATCCCGATGCCTGGGTGCATGAGCTTGTAGATGGCATTATCGGCGATAATTATCCCGTTCCCGACCGGATGCTGCGTCATATGGAGGAAATCGTCAACGACTATATTATTCAAGAAGTATATGGGGATAAGGACATCGGCAAATTTGATCTTTTTGCCGTCGAAGGGGCGACGGCAGCGATGTGTTATCTTTTCGATACGTTAGTTGCGAATGCGCTGCTTCATCCTGGGGATCGGATTGCGATTATGGTTCCGATCTTTACGCCGTATTTGGAGGTTCCGCATTTGCCGAGATATCATTTCGATACTGTCGAGATCCATGCGTCTGAGCTGCGGGAGGATGGATCGCATACCTGGCAATACCCGACTTCTGAGCTCGAGAAGCTGAAAGATAAGACGATCAAAGCACTGTTCATTGTGAATCCGAGCAATCCGCCGTCCGTCGCGATTCGTCCAGAAACGGTCCGTGAGCTGAAAGAAATCGTCTCGGAGCACAATCCGGAATTGATGATTATTTCGGATGATGTGTATTGTACCTTTGTGAAGGAGTTCCGTTCATTAATGACGGAAATGCCTTATAATACGGTCGGCGTCTATTCGTTCTCAAAGTATTTTGGCGTAACGGGTTGGCGGCTTGGAGTAGTAGCGGTTCATGAACATAATATTTTTGATGAGAAATTAAAAAACCTGCCAAAGGTTGAAACTGATCGGCTCGCGGTTCGTTATGGCGCCTTAACGGAGCACCCGGAAGAAGTGCGATTCATCGATCGAATGGTCGCCGACAGCCGTGCCGTCGCACTGAATCATACGGCAGGATTATCCACCCCGCAGCAGGTGCAAATGGCGCTCTTCTCGATTTTTTCCTTGCTGGATCGAGAAGACGTCTATAAGAGGCAGACGATGGATATCTGTCGAAGAAGACAGAGGCTGTTATTCGAAGGGCTTGGCGTGGAGCTGCGGGAAGATCCGCATGATGCAGCGTATTATTTCGAGCTCGATTTGATGGAATGGGCGCAGCGGAAGTACGGGCAATCTTTTGCCAATTACTTAATACAGAACTATTCTTCGCTCGATCTACTCTTCCGGCTTGCGGAGGAGCATTCGATTGTGCTCTTGAATGGCGGTGGGTTCCGAGGGCCGGAATGGTCCGTTCGTTTCTCCCTCGCCAATCTAAATGATGAAGCCTACCTGCATATCGGTCAGA
This sequence comes from Paenibacillus sp. GCM10027629, assembly GCF_042676425.1. NCBI lineage: Bacteria > Bacillati > Bacillota > Bacilli > Caryophanales > Paenibacillaceae > Paenibacillus > Paenibacillus sp. GCM10027629. Next base: position 269,406 of record NZ_JBHTGZ010000005.1, read on the forward strand.
TGGTCCGTCAGACGTTCGAATCCTATGTCGCTGCGTGGAAAGCAGCAGAGAATTAACAAAAGAAACGCCTTCGATGTCTATCGTAGACACGGAGGCGTTTGTTGTCATTCATGAAAGATGATGTCGAGTAATGATTGGACGATGCCGATATCATCTGTAATGAGGAACGCTGGAAGAAAGGCGATTACCAGAAACACCAGCATAATAGACAGGATAAATTTCAACGAAACATTCAGAACGGCCATGGTGCACCCCTCCCATTTAACAAATTTTCCTCTTGTTCTAATGTATGCTTTGAAATGTTGAGAAGACCGGACAGGTTGCGAAAATCCACGGCCTGGGCTAAGGCTATTTGACTGAATAACTATGTTATGATGATTATGAAGGTGTACAATGGATGGGAAGGGTTTGTGGGAGTGAAGGATATGGTTAGCTTGCCAATACATGCGGTGATTCCGCAATTGCGAGAATCACTTGAAATACATCAGAATGCGGTGTTGATTGCTGCACCGGGTGCCGGTAAAACGACGCAGGTGCCTCTTGCGCTGCGAGATGCAGACTGGCTCGAAGATCGACGGATTATTATGCTGGAACCTCGACGCATTGCGGCTAGAGCATCTGCAAGATTTATGGCATCGTCACTTGGGGAGCAAGTCGGGGAGACCGTTGGGTATCGTGTTCGTCATGATACGCGCGTCGGTCCGAAGACGCGTATCGAGGTAGTGACCGAAGGGGTTCTCACGCGGATGCTGCAGGAGGATCCGATGCTAACGGACGTAGGCCTTGTCATCTTCGATGAGTTCCATGAGCGGAGTTTGCATGCGGATCTTGGGCTTGCACTTGCATTAGAGGCGCAGAGTGTGTTTCGTGAGGATCTGCGAATTCTAGTCATGTCAGCGACGCTCGATGCAGAGCCGGTGGCGGCATTGTTAGAGAATGCTCCTGTTATTACGAGCGAAGGGCGTGTCTTCCCTGTGGAGACCGTCTATTCGGATCGTCGTAGTGATGCTCCGATGGAAGCTGCGGTTGGCGCAGCCGTCATTCGCGCCTTGGGACAGGATGAAGGCGATATTCTCGTCTTCCTGCCTGGAGCGGGCGAGATCCATCGCACGATGCGTTGGTTGGAGGAGCAGGTGCGGAGCATGTCGTTCCGCGTTCGAATTGCACCGTTGTATGGTGGACTTACGCAAGATGAACAGGATGCGGCTCTGCTGCCAAGCGGATCGGGAGAGCGGAAAATCGTACTTTCAACTTCGATTGCGGAGACGAGTCTGACTGTCGAGGGCGTACGCGTCGTGATCGATAGCGGGTATATGCGTGTGCCGCGGTTCTCGCCGCGAACAGGCATGTCGCGACTCGAAACCGTGCGCGTCTCCCGCGCTGCCACGGATCAGCGTCGCGGCCGGGCTGGGCGCGTCGCGCCGGGTGTCTGCTACCGCCTGTGGACGGTAGCAGAAGATCGTGAGCTAGCGGCACGTACGACGCCGGAGATGCTAGAAGCCGATCTGGCACCGCTCGTGCTCGAGCTGGCGGTGTGGGGCACGAGCCCTGCGGCGCTGCGCTGGCTCGACCCGCCGCCCGCGCCGGCTCTTGCGCAGGCGCACGAGCTGCTGCGCTGGCTGGGTGCGCTGGGCGCGGAGGGCGCCGCGACCCCGCACGGGCGCAGCCTCGCGGCGCTGCCGCTGCACCCGCGTCTCGCGCACATGGTGCGCTGCGCGGGGCAGCTCGGCCGCGCCACGCTCGCGTGCGAGCTCGCGGCGCTGCTGAGCGAGCGCGACATCGCGCGCAGCGGCGGCGCAAGCGCTAGCGCGGCTGGCGCAGGCGCACGAGCGCCCGGCGCCGACATGCGCCTGCGCGTCGAAGCGCTGCGCGGCGCGGCCCCGCCGCAGCTCGCGGTCGATGCGGCCGCGTGCCGCCGGGTGCGCGCCGAAGCCGCCGCACTGCAGCGGCAGCTGGGCGCCGCCGCGGACCGCGCCGAGGGCGATGCGCTCGCCGATTGCGGCGTGCTGCTCGCCTTCGCCTACCCGGACCGCATCGCCGAGCGACGGCCGGATGGCCGCTACCTGCTGCGCTCCGGGCGCGGCGCCATGCTACCGGGGCCAGAGCCGCTGTCGCAAGCGCCGTACCTTGCGCTGGCGGAGCTCGCTGATTACGGCGTGGACAGCCGCATTCAGCTCGCGGCGCCACTCTCGCTCTCGGATCTGGAACGGCATTTCGCCGACCAGATCGAAGAGGAGCGCCTCGTCGCGTGGGATGCGGATGCGCGGGCAGTCCGCGCACGGAGACGATTGCGCTTTGGCGCAATCCGCTTGAAGGAAGCGCCGCTACCGGATCCCGATCCGGATGAGGTGCTTCGCGCGCTGCTCCAAGGGGTGGAGCAGGAGGGATTGCGCGTGCTCCCTTGGTCGAAGGCCGCGACGCAATTCCGCGAACGGTTGCAATTCATGCATGACCATGAACCGGAGAGCTGGCCGAATGCGACGGATCAAGGGCTGGGTTCGACGCTTGCCGAATGGCTTGGACCGCATTGTTATGGCATGAAGAAGTTATCGGATTTGAATCAGCTGAATATGGTTCATATCCTGGAATCGCTGCTGAGCTGGGAACAGCGCCGGGAGCTTGATGATTGTGCACCTACGCATATTACAGTTCCTAGCGGCTCACGCATTCCCGTGGATTATCGTAACCCTGAGGCGCCAATCCTTGCCGTACGTCTGCAAGAGATGTTCGGGCTGCACGATACACCGCGTATTGCACACGGGCGCGTTCCGCTTACGCTGCATTTGCTCTCGCCTGCGCAGCGCCCGGTTCAGGTCACGCGAGATCTGGCAAGCTTCTGGCGGGATGCCTATTTTGAAGTGCGCAAAGATTTGAAAGGACGTTATCCGAAGCACTATTGGCCGGATGATCCATCTGCTGCCGTTCCGACGAACCGCGTTCGCCCGAGGACGTAGTAAGATTTTTCAAAATATAAGAATTTATAAGTTTCACAAATAAACTGTTCTTATATTTCTCGCTTAAACGCTTCCCGTCCTTACAAGGACGACGAAGTCGTTTATACTTGTATATATTACAGAGGTAGAGATGAGGAGGGGACGCCGGATGAAATCGATTGAACCAGCCCGTATTCAACAATTGCTCGATCAATTGAAGGGGCAAGAAGTCTATATCCATTTAGAAATGACGACAGGTGCTTATGCCGCGCATCGCGGGGAAGCCAAGCTGGCTGCGACAGCGTTCATCACCAATGCTACCGTGACATACAGCCAGGGCCTCATTGCAGGAGATGGACCATATCGTGTAGGGCTTAAGACAGCGCATGGCTGGGTCTTCGCCCAAGGACTTACGCATTGGGATGAGACAGAGACATCGCGTCTTATTGCCGCAGGCCACGATCCCGATGGGAAGCTGGTTGTTGCGCTGCAAATCGCACAAGAACCATTCTCAAGCCATGAGGAGGACTGAACACATGGATCCGAAGCAAATATTAGTCGTACTGGCGCATCCCGATGATGAAGGGATTATTGGTGGAACACTCATGGAGCATGCGCAGCAAGGCGCGAAGATTACCTACATTTGTCTGACGCTCGGCGAGATGGGGCGGAATATGGGCAAGCCACCTTTTGCGACACGCGTATCCCTCCCTAAGATTCGTCGACAGGAACTGAAGGAAGCTTGCCAGCTCATTGGCATTCAAGATGTCCGCGAGTTCGGCTTGCATGATAAAATGGTTGAATTTGAAGATCAAGAGGCTGTTGCAGACCGTGTCCGCGAAGTGATTGAGGAAGTAAAGCCTGATCTTATCTATACGTTCTATCCGGGGCATGGCGTACATCCAGACCATGATGCCTGCGGGGCGATTACGATTCGCGCCGTTGCGAAGCTGCCTGCCGATAAGCGGCCGGTTACGCGCTGTATTGCGATGACACCGGGAAGCTATGCGGTACTTGGACAGCCGGATTTCGTGAATGATGTGAGCGATATCGTTGATCTGAAAATACAAGCGATTGGCGCACATAAGACGCAATTTCAACTTATGCTCGGCAATTATAGTCAAGAGACCAAAGATCGCCATCGCCATGAGCGATTGTGGGTCTATCGCTTCTAAGCAACGTCCTTTAGAACAGTCAATCTTCTGCGCAAGAAGCGATTGATTACTGGTCTTGTCCGGAGGCGGCCTTGCGTCGGTCTCTGAAATGGTGAAGGAAATCGAAGCTTTGGTGTAGTATTCGAAGCAAGTCAGCATCATATCAACGTATACGAGCCCAGTATCTTTACGATACTGGGCTTTCTTCAAATGACAACCTGACATACGGTCCCGCGCCCCGCGCTCGAAATAACTGCAAAAAAGCAGTTAATGGTCACGCCAATGCGCCCCAAGCCCGAAATAACTGCAAAAAAAGCAGTTAATGGTCAAGCAAACGCGCTCCGCTTCTCGAATAACTGCAAAAAAGCAGTTAATGGTCACGTCAATGCGCCCCACGCCCGACCGAGCGTTGACACATTCATCCTGTGCACAATGGAGACCATTATGGTAGGATAGTGTGCGACAGATGGTCAAGCGGGAGGAAGCATCTTTGAGAATACTATTGAAATGTTTACAGGCGATCTTCTATTCAACCAATGCGATTCTGATTCCCTATTTGCCGCTTCTGATGAAGTCTCATGGATTTAGTCCCTTGGAGACGGGAAGCCTACTTGCTATAGGGCCTTTTATTGCGATATTCGCACAGCCGCTCGCAGGAATGATCAGCGATAAGATCGGTGCGATTCGTCCGATCCTTATTGCACTTTGGACCTTGATGGGCGTCAGTGCGCTGCTCTTATTTACGACGGGGGAACAGTCCGTTGCTGCGGTTGCGGTCGTGGCCCTCAATGTATTCTTCTTGCCAGCGGTATCGCTGCTTGATGCCTTAATGGTGAAGAATGCGGAACAATTGAATGAGACCTACAGTTCACTGCGATTATGGGGCTCAGTCGGCTTTATGCTGACGCTTATTATTGTTGGCGGGCAGTTCGATGCGTGGGGTGGCGTTCATGCGTTAGTCTGGATTTTCGCGCCAATCTGGATCGGGGTGTTCGTGATCTTCCTGATCATGCGTGAACCAAAGATAGAGCATGCGTCTGAGGAGAACTCCGAAACTAGACTTTCTCGGCCCATGCTGCGCCGGGCCCTGTTGAATCCGTCGTTATTTATCTTCTTAGGCTTAATTTTCTTGGTTGCTATCCCTCATCGGATGAATGACACGCTCTTGTCCTTGCATATGGAACATCTGGGTGCCAACTCAAGTCAAATTTCCTGGGCATGGGCGGTAGCTGGAGCGAGCGAGGTCATTGGATTCTATGTAATGGCGAAGATTATTCGAGGCGATCGATTGAAGCAATTGCTCGGTTTAACAGCCCTCTTTTACGCGATCCGTTGGGGGTTGTATATGTTCATTACCGAGCCGTGGGCGATTGTGGCCTTGCAGGTTACGCATATGTTCACGTATGTTGTGATTTGGGCGGGTTCCATTGAGTATATCTCGACGGCATTGCCGAAGCAGATTGCCGCTACCGGACAGGCACTGCTGAGTATGGTATTCATCGGTCTAGGTGGACTGGCCGGGGGTTCAATCGGTGGAGCGATTCAGGAGCATATCGGGGAATCGGCTATGTATGCGATGGGCGTCGTGTGTGCTGCGGTGGCTTGGATTGGATTCATGGTGTGGAGCCGCCGAAGTAATGTTGAAGCAGTGCTCCAGGAAGTGTAGTATGTACAACATAACATATAAATGACATAAGGCTGGTGTGACGATATGAAAGTAGAAATATGGTCAGATTATCAATGTCCGTTCTGCTATATGGGCAAACGGCAATTTGAGGAAGCGCTCAAGCAATTCCCGCATCAAGACGCCATTGAGATTGTATTCAAGAGCTTCGAGCTTGATCCCAATGCACCTGTAGAGCCGAAGGAAACGATTGATGAGATGCTCGCGTCAAAATACGGCATGTCCATTGAACAGGCAAAGGCGATGAATTCTGATGTTGCTGCTCGTGCTGCAGAAGTGGGATTAACGTATGTATTCGATGAAATGAAGCCATTAAATTCGTTCACGGTACATCGCTTGACACATTTCGCTGCAACTCGTGGACTGCAGCAGCAATTGACCGAGAGGTTATTCGCTGCGTATTTCACCGAATCGAAGTCGTTGGGTGACATGGAGACGTTATTAACTCTAGCTGTAGAAGTTGGATTAGATCGTGAAGAGGCCTCAGCGGTGCTGGCTAGCGATGATTTCGCTAATGAAGTCCGCGCGGATGAACAGGAAGGAAGTCGTTTGGGCGTCCAAGGCGTACCGTTCTTCGTATTCAATCGCAGATACGCGGTATCAGGGGCGCAGTCGCAGGACGTCTTCAGGGACGTCCTTCAGAAAGCATGGGATGAATCGGCGGCGAATGGCAGCTAACCAATACCTTCATATTGACCTGAAGGGTTAATCATCATACAATAGACAACAACAGCAAGCATCATATGGCTTTTAAATTCACGCGTGGACATCCATGTCGTTGAAGGCGAAATTTTAACAAAGCGTGATCCGCTTTGGTTTCATTCGCCCCTTGTTCAGTTATTTGAACAAGGGGCTTTTGTTCGTGTTTTCATAGAAAAATTGACATCATTGTTGATACAGAGAGGGGTCATTTGATGAAACGATTCAAGTATTCGACGCTCGTATTTCTTGGCGCATGCAGTTACGGGGTGTTGTCCACGATTCTTAAGCTCGGACTCGGTGCTGGGTTTACCGTACCGCAAATTCTAGGCGGGCAATATTTCTTTGGATGGTGCATTCTGCTTATTCTTATGCTGCTATTCTCCAGGGTAAAGGTTCAAGTTAAGCAAGTGGGCGCCTTGCTGCTGGCAGGGATTCCAATGAGTTTGACGGGGCTTTTTTATAGTGTGGCTGTAGCCCAGCTTCCAGCATCACTTGCGGTGCTCTTATTATTCCAATTTACATGGATAGGTGTTATTCTCGAAGCCATCTGGGAACGTAAATTTCCGAGCCGAGGTAAGATCATCTCCATTATCGTGTTGATTCTGGGTACGGTACTCGCAGGAGGCGTATTGGAACAAGCAGGCGGCAGCTATACGCCGCTTGGCATTACGATGGGCTTGTTATCTGCGCTAACCTTCGCAATCTATATCTTCGTGAGCGGTAAGGTGGCGACGAATGTTCCGGTATTATCGAAAAGTTTCATTATGGTTAGTGGTGCGGTCATCGTGCTGTTCATCGTTCTTACACCAAGTTTCTTGTTCGACGGTTCGCTCGCACAAGGCGCATGGATCTATTCGGTACCACAGGCGCTTTTAGGCAGCATTATTCCGGTCATATTCTTCGCCATCGGCGTGCCGAAGGTTGGACCGGGGCTTGGAACCATTCTAGGCGCAGCTGAACTACCGGCAGCGGTCATCGTTTCCGTCCTCGTGCTGCAAGAGCAAGTGTCCGGACTGCAGTGGACAGGTATTCTACTCATTATGGTGGGGATTGTGATTCCGCAGTTCACTTCCTTCCGGGGCAAGGATGATCTGCAGCCGCGTAAACTTCGAGAGTCCAACTCGATTTGATCATCGATCATTGGCATGATACGATTACCGAAATGGCCTCATCAGTTAATGGTTGAAGGAGCGTATTTCGATGTTTGAACAATCGATTATTCCTTGTGTAGGCAGCGAGATTACATTCTCCGTTGTTGCCCAAGGGGAGGATTTATGCGTGACGATTGCAGGGGGAACCAAGCCACATATCGGAGCGGTCGCCCTTGCTCAAGTTCGTCCTAGTCTAGCGGATTCGAGCCGTTTGAGTGCTTCGGTATCCGTACTGACATTGCTCGGGCACAAGGAAGATGAGATCGCCAAGTATGTTGCACAGCAAATTGCTGTCGCACGCGGGGCGAATGTGGTTGTATCCTGCGGCGTGCATATCGATCACGCAAGTCTGGACCAATTGCAAGAAATCGATCAGGCGATACGAACGTGGTGTACGGACTTTGTCCGCCAAATCAGTTGAATCTCTGGAAAATACACAAAGCTGCCATGCTAATGCTTGGCAGCTTTGTTGTCGTATAAGTGATGTTCGGGCAAGGTATCCTAAATATCAGCGGCAAGGGTGAGCCACTTGCGGCTATGATGTTCTTGAACTTCAACTGGAGTATCGAAGAAATCACTCAATACATCGGACTGCAGACAGTTCGTCGTCTCATCAGCTTTGTAGATCTCTCCATTTTTCACGAGGAGCGTATGTGTGAAGCAGGGAGTAATTTCTTCAATATGGTGCGTAACATACAGCAGTGTAGGTCCGCCGGGCTGCTCTGTAATCCGCTCAATCATTTGCAGCAGCTGTTCCCGTGCGAAGATATCGAGTCCTGTACATGGCTCGTCTAATATCAAGAGGTCTGGATTTGCCATCAATGCACGTGCGATCAGAATTTTCTGGCGCTGTCCTTGGGATAAGGTATCGTATGTACGGGAAGCGAGTAGGGAGCAGCCTAGGAAATCCATTAATTCCTCGGCTTGCTTCAAATCTTGTTCTTCGGTTTTGTCATACAGACCGATGGTTGCAAATTTACCGCTGAGCACAATGTTAAGTGCGGTCTGATGACCATACAACTTCTGCTGCAGTGACGTACTGACCCAGCCAATGCGTTTGCGAAGCTCTCGAAGGTCTACTTCGCCAAATTTATGGTCCAATACTTCGACTTCACCGCTGGTTGGCCAGATATAGCCATTCACGATATTGAGCATCGTTGTCTTGCCTGAACCATTCAGGCCCACGATACACCAATGTTGTCCATGCGCTACTTCCCAGTTCATACCACGTAATATCATAGTCGCGTCACGCCGCCATGATACATTGTTCAGTGATATAATCATGCCCAAGTTCCCCCTCCTCATGCACGTTCTGCACCGCTTATTCTTTGGCTAGCGCTTCCTCCGCTGCATCTAAGATTTGATTGAACAAATCATCATCCGTCTCAATGAGGCTATCTGCTGCCAGTAATTCCTCTTCACTTCCAGATTCTTTGGCGAAATTCAAGCTGTAGTCCCAATCGATGCCTCTTTTGCTGTGTAAAGAAATTTCGTATAGGGACGCATGTTGTTCGAGTGTGAATTGAACAGACCCGAAGTATCCTTCTTCACGCTTCTCCATCACGGCGTTTACGATCGTTAATTTCATATGGTTTGCCACCTGTTCTTATGGATTTTTTCGTACTTAATATCGGTTATTATATCATTTCTTGGTAAACTTCACGATTGTAACGCAGGGATTTGATCTACTGACGGCGTCTTAACTATGGAAGGGGGACGAACTCGACCAAAGTCTAGGAAGAAATACCGCTTTAAGTCAGTGTTGAAACTTTTCATAACGGACTACAATGTTATTAGGATCAAGTATTAAAAAAGGAAGGAAGCTTGAGATGATACGAAATGAAGCCGCGGCGATGCCATCGCGAATTTTGGTTCTATCCGGTCCTCTGGGACACGGGCATTTGCAGACAGCAAAATCCATTGTAGAAGCTTCGCAGTTAATTCGCAGCGACATTGAAGTAGAAATTGTAGATTATATGGAGATTACTTCACCGCATTTGCATCAGGTTGGTGCATTCTGTTATGCCCAATGGGTACGGACATTCCCGAGCATTTACGGTTACTTATATAAGAAGACACGGCATGAGAATTTTATGGTCAAAGAGGCGAAGCGTGTTAGAGGATCAAGCCTGCGTGCGCTCTTGAGACTGATTGAAGAAAAGAAGCCTTCGGTGATCGTCAGCACATTCCCGCCGGCAGCGGTTGCGGTATCCAAGCTCAAAATGCGCGGTTGGATTAACTGTAAGACCGCAACGGTCATTACGGATTATACGGACCATAGCTTCTGGCTAAACCCTGGAACGGATTTGTATTTGGTTGGGTCGGAGCGCGTAGCGCGTTCCTTGATGAAGCAAGGGATTGCCCGCTCGACGATTGAGGTCACAGGAATTCCCGTACGCCCGAAGTTCTATAAGACGTATGATCGTGAACAGCTTCGGCGTAAATATCAATTGGATCCGAATAAATTAACCGTCCTGCTCATGGGTGGAGGCTGGGGATTAATCCCGGACGCCGTCTTGCGTTCGATGCAAAATCCAAAGTGGAAAGACCGCGTACAATTCGTCGTGATCTGCGGTGCGAATGAGAAGCTGCGGCATCGGCTCCAGGGCGTTGCCGATCATAGCGAAGTATCGATTACGGTCCTTGGTTATGTGGAGCAGATTCATGAGTGGATGGCCTGCTCAGATCTCATGATGACGAAACCAGGGGGGATCTCGACCAGTGAGGCACTCATGCAGCAGCTGCCGTTATTGCTGTATAAAGCTCTGCCAGGGCAAGAGGAAGATAATGTTCAAGAGCTTGTTGAGACGGGGATGGCCGTATATGCACCAACAGAAGCGGAGCTTGAAATGCAATTTGCGTGGATGATGACAGATCCAACACGGATTCGAGAAATGCGTGCGCGAGCTAAATCCTTGCGGAAGCATTCCCCGTACCATGCATTATCTGCCATCCTAACCTTAGAAGAAAGTTCACCATTATCCATATCGATGTACGAACGGGCCCCTTTACAGGTTAACCCGCTCGTCTAACCATACTAAGAGGATTAACCGATCATTATTTTGCCTTCCTGGTGTCGGTATCCTCTTTTTTGTATAAAAAAAATGAAATGGAGAGTGGGACAAAGTATTCTAATTTACTAATCGCCTTCATATAGTAAGAGTACCAAGAGAGGAGGTGATTCGGATGTTACAAGAAGAACTCAACGAGGAATTGGAAGCGGTTTCCGAATCCGAGGCAGAAGAGGCTGCCGAGGAAGAAGCAGAGGCTGAGACGGAAGTGGCAGAAGAAGAGGTGTCTGCGGAGAGCGTCGAAGCGGAAGCTGAGGAATCGGAAGAATCGGACGAAGATGCCGAGGCGTCAGATGAGGACGCGGAAGCGGATGAGGAATCAGAAGAAGATTCGGAAGACGAAGCAGCGGAGGAATCGGAAGAAGCTTAGTCGCTGCGGCTTCGTTCAAGAATGGCGAACACCCCCAATCGGTCATCGGTTGGGGGTGTTCGCTGTGTTCCTTAACTCGCAGAGAGGATGCCAAGAGGGCCATTCTCATTGATAATATCTTGTATTTGGTAGACTGAGATGGGGAACATCGGGAATCCATAATAATACGGTGTAATTTCATACAATTCGAAATATATGACGAGTGATTTATCCGCAACATAATAGTCTTGATCCGGTCGAATGCTGGTGAACGGTTCGAGCAAATCGATCTTACGTTCCTTGATTTGAACGCAAATGATGTCTGACAGCCGCTCTACATAGTTACTGCCTGGCTTGAAGAGTTCAGCAAGGCTGTAGAACTTGCCGGTCTTCACATTGCCTGTTAATGATTTCTGGTAGGTCATGCCATGGGCTTGGTGGTCATAGAATGCATAGTTGCTTTGGGTTAGGCTCAAAATAGCTCTTTCATTCGTTTTGATCTCGTAGCCGCCCTGCATGTCAGATTGGGGCGTGTTTGGGTCAAAGTTTTGCATTTTGATAAGGGATTCGGTTTGATTCTTAATCGTTGTGTTCATTCGTTTCTCAACGACGGAATTCGGTAAGTTAATGATTTGCGGGTAATATATTTTTACGTTTTTGGATTTAATCGAAGCGGTCTTCAGTTGCACGGGGAAAGAGAATGGATCCATGGGGTTCATCCTTTCAAGGGGGCAATCGCCTATAAGTCCTGGCATTTTATCCTATGTCGTTAGGGCCAAAGTGCAACTTGTCCTCCGCTAATGATGGCAAAGTATCGTTAACTCAAACATACTACGTTATATTTTTCGAGGGGATTTTCTTCATTTTGGGCCCTTAAGTGAAATGGATAGTGCGTTCGTCACATTCGATATGTGAAATAATGAACAAAGTTTGAACGTTATAAAATACCTCTTGTTTTTCTGGAGAAAGTGCTATATGATTGGTTCATCAACAAGTTGTGAAAAAAGTCACATTAAATCTTACGAGATTGTGGTAAGGGATTCTGATTGTAACAGCCATGAGATATAAGCAACGTGCAGTATTGAAGTCAAGGTGATCACATCGTGCACTCTCAGAAGTGAAAAGTTTCACGATCTAGGATGAGTATCGATAGACGAACGATTTCAAATAGGTCATGGAACGTCAGGATGGGTCACCATGAACTGCTCGCACCATAAAATGTGAATCTATTCACAAATTAAATGAAGAACTATCCATTAGAGGTTACCATATCGAGGAGGCGTTATTTATGAAAATCGCAGTTATCGGATGTACACACGCAGGAACAGCAGCCATTATGAATGCAGCAAATTTGTATCCAGAAGCAGAAATTACTGTTTATGAAAGAAATGATAATATCTCGTTCTTATCGTGTGGGATTGCACTTTATGTCGGCGGCGTTGTGAAGGATGCGGAAGGACTATTCTACTCCTCGCCAGAGAAGCTGGCTGAGCTGGGTGTAACGACAAAGATGCGTCATGATGTGATCGCGGTTGATACCGAGAACAAGATCCTTCGTGCACAGAATTTGGAGACGAACGAAGAAGTGGAAGATACGTTCGACAAGTTGATCATTACAACAGGCTCGTGGCCGATTCTACCGAAGATTGAAGGCTGGCAGCTCGATAATATCGTACTCTCGAAGAACTTCAACCATTCGAATACGATTATTGAAAAAGCAAAACAAGCAGAACGCATTGTCGTCGTCGGTGCAGGATACATCGGAATTGAACTTGTGGAAGCATTCGAGATGAACGGCAAACAAGTGACCTTGATTGACAGCACCGAGCGTGTGCTTAGCAAATATCTAGACCCTGAGTTCACGGCACAGACGGAAGAGACGTTGAAGTCGCACGGCATTGAGCTCGCACTAGGACAGACGGTCACACGGTTCGAAGGCGAAGCGGGCAAAGTGACGAAGGTCGTGACAACGAAAGGTGAATACGAAGCAGATCTCGTCATCTTGTGCATTGGCTTCAGACCGAATACGGAACTCTTCAAAGGACAGCTCAAGATGATGGATAACGGTGCGATCATCGTGGATGCGTATATGCGTACGAGTCAGCCAGATGTCTACGCCGCAGGCGATAGCTGTGCGATTGTCTACAATCCAACGGGTCAGCATGCTTATATTCCACTCGCAACAAATGCTGTACGGATGGGAACGCTCGTCGCTCGCAACTTGGTAGAGCCGAAGATTGCCTATATGGGAACGCAAGGTACGTCGGGAATCAAAATCTACGAAGAGAACATTGCAACAACAGGCTTAACGGAGACGGCGGCTCTCGACATGGGGATGAATGTGAAAAGTGTTACAATCAAAGAACATGATCGTCCTGAATTCATGCCAACGTATGAGGATGTAACGCTTAAAGTCGTCTACGATGCGAAGACACGCCGCATTATCGGAGCACAGCTGATCTCGAAGGCGGATCTAACCCAATCGGTGAACACCATCTCGGTGTGTATCCAGAATCAGATGACGGTGGATCAACTCGGATTTGTGGACTTCTTCTTCCAGCCGCATTACAATAAGCCGTGGAATTTCTTGAATACAGCGGGATTACAAGCACAATAATTTAAGAGAATAAAGGGTAAGGGGCTTCGTTGAATCGAATGCTCCTGCCCTTTTTTTTGCGCGCATACAGAATTGCATTTGTCATATAAATCCAGTTGTTATATGCAATCATTTGTGGTTAAATATTTGTAGTTTTGTGCAAAAATCTGATTATTTCAGAAAATAAGGCAAGAGATTACAGGGGGATCTTATGAACAACGTAGTAAGTCAGAATAGTCTTGAAGGTGAACCAACCGAGACGCGAGGACAGCGAATTAAGACACTCGCAGGTTCCATCCTTGGGTATGCGGCAGAAGGGCTCGATATGCTGCTTCTCTCATTTGTACTTGTATTTATTATTAAAGATTTCTCGCTAACAACGGTGCAAGCCGGGAATTTGACATTAGCAACGACGATCGGGATGCTGGTTGGTTCATACTTGTTCGGTTTCCTAGCGGATCTATTTGGACGGATTAAGATGTTGTCGTTGACCATTCTATTGTTCTCGGTCGCAACAGCGCTCATCTATTTCGCGAATGACTATTGGCATTTACTCACACTGAGATTTTTCGTTGGTATGGGTGTCGGTGGGGAATTCGGTATTGGGATGGCCATCGTAACAGAGACATGGTCCAAGAAAATGCGTGCTCGCGCAACATCAGGCGTCGCATTTGGTTGGCAGCTTGGCGTATTGTGCGCTTCCTTTCTACCTGCATTAATCGTGCCGCATTTCGGCTGGCGTGCAGTGTTCTTGTTCGGATTGATTCCTGCATTGCTCGCGATCTTCGTGCGTAAGAGCCTCAGTGAACCGAAAATGTGGGAAGCGAAGCAAAACCGTAAAAAATTATTACTTCAAAAAGAACGTGAAGGGACGATTCTTCCTGAAGAGCAAGTGGAATTGAACGGGATGAAGAAGTTCCCATTGCGCAAGCTTTTCGCGAATAAAAAGCTGACGATGACAACGATCGGCCTTATTGTCATGTCCTTTGTTCAGAACTTCGGCTACTATGGGATCTTTACTTGGATGCCGACTGTATTGTCTGAGAAGTACGGATTTACCCTCGCGAAGGCGAGCGGTTGGATGTTTATTTCGACGATTGGGATGTTGATTGGGATCGGGGTATTCGGTATCCTAGCGGATCGCATTGGTCGCCGCAAGACTTTCACCATCTATTATATTGGTGGAACGATCTATTGCATTATTTACTTCTTCGTCCTTAACGATGCTACCTCCTTGTTATGGGGAAGTGCGCTGCTTGGTTTCTTCGCGAACGGGATGATGGGCGGTTTCGGTGCGATTCTGGCAGAACATTATCCATCAGAGGCGCGTTCGACGGCGGAGAACTTTATTTTTGGTACAGGACGTGGTCTTGCAGGCTTCGGGCCAACGGTGATTGGTGCAATTGCAATCGGGGGGAATATCATGGGTGCGATGTCCTTGATCTTCTGCATCTATCCGATCGGTCTACTCTTCATGCTCTTGTTCGTACCAGAGACGAAAGGCAAAGCGTTGGATTAATTTAACGAAGTTCGCAAGGCTAGTCAGCACTTGGAAGTCTGTGATATAGTGGTATGTGCTTTGGAAAAAAATGAGTCCCAAAGCCGCGGTTCGTAACCATCCCGCGTTATCAAAACTAGGAGGAGAGACAATTGTTTAATTTGGGTTTCGGGGTCTGTTTTGCCCTGGTTAATTTCGCACTATTTCTAATCTGTTATCGATTTTTCGGTAAAAAAGGGCTGTACGCTTGGGTCGGGGTTGCCACGGTCATCGCCAATATTCAAGTGACGAAAAATATCGAGATGTTCGGCTTTGTTATGACACTCGGGAATACGATTTACGGCACGATTTACTTGACGAGCGACTTGCTGAATGAGAAATATGGCGAGAAGGAAGCGAAGAAAGCCGTGTGGTTCGGGTTCTTCACATTAATTACGACGACGATTATGATGCAGATGGCCTTGCAGTTCAAGCCGCATGAGTCCGGTATGGAAGCGCAAGCTGCCATGGAGCTTATTTTCGGGATGATGCCAAGATTGGCGCTCGGAAGTTTATCTGCATATTTTGTTAGTCAGTTCTTGGATGTTCGCATTTATACATTCTTGAAAAAAGTATTTCCTAAGCCGAATCAGCTCTGGATACGCAGTAACGGTAGTACGGGAATCAGCCAATTGGTCGACTCCGCGGTATTTTGTACGATTGCGTTCGCTGGGGTTAAGGGCTATTCTTGGGATGTATGGTTCGATATTTTCATTACGACATATGTGCTTAAATTTATTATATCTGTCGCTTCGACGCCGGCTTTATATATCGCGCGAGGCTTTAAGATTAAGGAAGAATAGGGGAGACGCCGCATGTTCAGGGGAGCTGAACATGCGGCGTTTTTTTGTGCTTCGAAGCAGAGAAAAGTTCACCAAAGGGTGGGGGTGGGGTATCTCTTTCCGGTCGCTTCTTGTCCGTCCTTTGCTTTTGATTTGACTAGGGGGATGCAAAGGACTGCCAAAGAGCGAACGTAAACTCCTCCAAGAGATACCCCATCCTCCCTGAATACGGTGAACATATAAAATAAATAAAAAACGCCGCATGCGCGGGGAGGGAAAAGAAGGGAAGAGCAGTCGCGCTTTGCTTTCGCATAATGCGCCTGGAATCACAACACACTAATCCCAAAACCTGATGGAAGGGGTACGGATGGACCTTCAAACCGGATGCGAATTACACGCACGGAATTTACGAAAATCGTGATGGATGCCTTCCGCTTGAAGCCGAATGCTGGTAAAGTGTTCGAAGATACTAAAGGGCATTGGGCGATACTACCCAAGGTGACGCTTAGCAATCCGGAAAGACGGTTCAAGGGTATAAATGCTAGAAATTGTTGCCGTCCCTACATTGTGATTTTTATAACTTTCTCAAAGGATCGACAGAGGTACAATGAAAAAGGCCAAAATTTTAAATAATATTATCGAGGAGGCCTTGATCGATGTCTTATTACAAACCGAATGAAATTGCTGAAATGACTGTCGATACCGGGGTGAAAAAAGCAAATAATCCAATGTTAGCCGTGCTAACGCTTGGTTTTCTCGGTGGAGCCTTTATTGCTATCGGATATTTGCTCTATATACGCGTCATTGCGAGTGCGCCTCCGGCATGGGGTAGCTTTACTTCATTCATCGGCGGCAGTGTGTTCCCCGTTGGTCTGATCTTGGTGTTATTAGCCGGGGGAGAGTTATTAACGGGCAATATGATGGCTGTGCCGCTCGCTTGGTTCAAACGCCGCATTTCCGCCGGAGCAATGATCCGGAATTTAATTCTTATTACGCTAACGAACTTCGTTGGTGCGATCTTTATTGCGTATGCTTTCGGGCATGTCGTTGGTTTAACGGAGAGCGGACCTTATTTAGAAGCAACCGTGAGTATTGCGGGTCATAAGATCGAAGCGACGTTCCTCCAAGCATTCGTCTCTGGGATTGGGTGTAACTGGCTTGTTGCACTCGCTGTGTGGATGTCATACGGTGCGAAGAGCTTTGGCGGCAAAATATTAGGGATTTGGTTCCCGACGATGGCTTTCGTCGCGATTGGATTCCAGCACGTCGTGGCCAATATGTTCGTCATTCCAGCAGCGATCTTCGCGGGTCACTATACATGGGCAGATTATTTTGGGAACTTCGTGCCTGTGTGGCTCGGCAATTTGGTCGGCGGGATGATCTTTGTCGCTGGTTTCTATTACGTTGCCTATCTGCGCAGAGAAGAGAATACGACATCCAAGCCTTAAGAGAACGAATACGCATTGAACAGAAGCCTTTGGATTCCACGAACACATGTGGAGCCCGGGGGCTTCTTTGAGGTATAGGGGAAGACGATAACAAAGAAAAAGGCGAATATATGTCAAAAAGTTATGAAAATCCATCATAGAAGTATCGACTCTAGTAAGCTATACTATAAGGCAGTATTCTAGCTAGACATGAACTGATCGAAGATGAGGTGTCCATATGGAACGAAATGAAAGATCACTCGACGTCGTTACATTCGGGGAATCGATGGCTTTATTCATGCCTACCGGGACGAAAGGAATCGCGTATTCGAACCAATTCGAGCGTCTGTTCGGCGGAGCGGAGAGCAATGTTGCTATTGGTCTTGCTCGGCTGGGTCACAAGGTGGGATGGTGCGGCAGCTTAGGAGCCGATCCGTTCGGCAAAATCATTGCGAAGACGCTTCGTAGTGAAGGTGTCGATGTATCGCGCGTTCATTTCTCCGACCGTGCAGCAACGGGACTCATGTTCCGTGAGGTCGTAGCGGGTAAATCGTCGGTCTATTACTACCGCCGGGATTCGGCTGCTAGCCGGATGACGCCTGCGAATTTGGATCCAGCCTATGTGGGACAAGCACGAATCCTACACATTACCGGGATTACCGCTGCGTTAAGCGAGTCGTGCCGTGATACGCTGAGAGAAGCGATTCGAATTGCGAAGGCGCAAGGGGTTAAGATTTGCTTTGACCCGAATTTGCGGTTGAAGTTATGGAGCATTGACGAAGCGAGACCGGTTCTGCTGGAGCTTGCAGAGCAGGCCGATTATTTCTTACCAGGTCTAGACGAATTGAAGCTGCTATACCAGACGGAAGATTTCGATACCATTATCGCAAGGCTGAAAGCGTTGCCAGGTGTTACGGTGGTGAAAGGCGGCGAAGATTGTACATACCTGCTCGAAGCGGGTGAAGTGCACTCGATTCCCTATTTCCGCGCACCACACATCGTAGATACGGTAGGTGCTGGCGATGGATTCTGTGCAGGGTTTATTGCGGGTATTGTACGCGGAGATTCCTTACTAGAAGCAGTACGTCTTGGAAATCTAATCGGCTCGATGGTAATTCAGATGGAAGGCGACTGGGAGGCGCTTCCGACGGCGGAAGAGGCCAATGCCGTCTTGCATAACATTCAGCATATTGAACGCTAGGAGGCTAAATGATGAAAAAACTGAGATTGGTGCAACAAATGGTAGACGGTGGTGTCGTTGCGGTACTGCGTGGGAATTCACCGAAGGAAGTCGTAAGCATGGCTGAACAAGCTATCAAAGGAGGAATCAAGATCATCGAAATTACGATGACTGTTCCCTTCGCATTGCAAGCCATTGAGACATTAGCGAAACGTTATTCAAGCGCGGATCCCTCTGCAGACAATTATGCGGTGATCGGCTCTGGCACGGTATTGGATCCAGAGACGGCGCGTGCAACCATTCTGGCAGGAGCCGAGTTCGTCGTTGCGCCTTGTCTGAATAGTGAGACGATCAAGTTGTGCAATCGTTATCGTGTGCCGATGATGCCTGGTGTGATGACGATTCAGGAGATCCAGACAGCGCTCGAATTAGGTGCAGATGTGGTGAAATTATTCCCGGGTAACCTCTATTCGCCATCGATGATCAAAGCGATCAAAGGACCGCTTCCTCAAGCGAATGTCATGCCAACGGGCGGGGTATCGCTGGATAATTTGGGAGAGTGGATTGAAGCGGGTGCGGTCGCTGTCGGCATCGGATCTGATCTAACGAATGAAGCGGTGAAAACAGGCGATTATTCGACCATAGCTGCGAAAGCGGCCCAATATATCACTGCATATGCGCAAACGAAGCGGAAATAATCGTTATTTGATCATTTCAGCGCATCGACCTTATCCACTATAGACCATAGAATGAAGGGGTAATCACAATCATCATGAATGTATTGACTAACAAGGAGTGCTGAACCCTCATGAAATCCTTACGCATGAAGCGTAATGCAAGATCGTTCTCAGATTATCGAAAAAATCTATGGGTGTTAACGTTGGAAGGCGTTCCAGCGATCATTATGTTGACCCTGTTAGGAGGACCTTTCCTAACAGGGTATTTGCTGCACCTCGGTGCAACGTCTCAGCAGATCGGGCTTGTGCTCTCGATGGCGAGCATCGTCAATGTGGTTCAAGTGTTTGTCGCTTACTGGATGCAGCGGATTACGAACCGCTATTGGGTGCTCGTCACGTTCAGTGCGATCCACCGGATTGGCTGGGCGGCAACGGGATTGATCCCGTTTATTTTTCCTAGCGATTACTGGATTCCCGTGTTTCTTACGATGTATTCGATTGCATTCCTTGGGAATGCGATTTCGGGTCTCGTCTGGACGTCGCTCGTCGGTGATATGGTGCCGGCTGGGATACGTGGGCGGTACATGGGCATTCGGAACACAATGCTGAATGCACTAGGCAGCTTGGTGTTGTTCATCGGGGGACAGGCGTTGGATCGGTTCCCGGGGCAGCAAGGCTTCAATATATTGTTCATCGCAATCGGGATTTGTACGGTGCTCAATATTATTGCTTTTGCCAATTATCCCAAAATTCCGCTCGCCAAGTCGACGGAGTCTGAGTTTCTGCCCATGCTGAAGAAGCCATTCCAGGATCGGGCGTTCCTGCGCGCCGCGATGTTCATTTCATTGTGGCTGTTCCTACAAGGCATTATTGTGCCGCTGTTCTCGTATGTGATGCTGCATATTCTGCATATCAGCTACAATTGGATCTCCATCATTACGGTCGTTCAGACGGCCTTCATGATGATCAGCTTCTACATATGGGGCAATCTGAATATGAAATATAGCAACAAAAGGTTGCTTTATTGCACGCTACCTATCATTGCTTCGGCTTGTATGCTGTGGAGCCTCATCTCTGTATTTCCGGCTGTTGCGGTTCTGATCGCGATTCATGCGCTACTCGGGATCGGGATTGGGGGATTCAACCAGTTATCCTTCAACTTCATTATTGGGGATACGCCCAAAAGCGAGCGTCCGATGTTCATCGCCGTCTATTCTGCATTAACGGGCTTCGCCGCCTTCCTAGGTCCGATCTTGGGTGGATGGCTCTATGAGATGCTGCGAGAAATGCCGGCGTGGATGCAATCGTATGGACTCTCGACCTTGGTGGGCTTCATGATGCTCCTATTGGGTCTGATTTTAGGACGGGCTGTGCTTCAAGATTCATACGCACCGCGTCCAACAGAGGTTGCACGCGAACTGACATGATGCGCTCGTGAAGCTCATATAATACATGGAAAGGCTGTCGAACGGACGTTTCGGCAGCCTTTTTCTTGAAGTTATTTCGTTCAAGGGGGCGATGGAGTGAACGGGAAGGTCGTGATCGTCACAGGCGGATCGAGCGGTATGGGCAAAGCAATGGCTGCTCGATTCGTACAATTAGGGGCTTTGGTTGTCATTACAGGACGTACGCCGGAGAAGCTAGAAATTGCGCAGCGCGAAATAGCGACGTTCAGTGATGGGCAGGGGCGCGTTCATCCGGTAACGATGGATGTCAGGCAGCCTGAAGATGCGGTGCGGATGGTGCAGGAGACGCTGCAAGTCTATGGTCAGATCGATGCATTAGTAAATAATGCAGCAGGCAACTTTCTCTGTCCCGCAGAATCGCTTAGCGTCAATGGCTGGAATGCCGTCATTCAGATTGTGCTGAACGGCACCTTCTATTGCAGCCAGGCAGTTGGCAAGCACTGGATTGCAACTGGAACCGCAGGCTCTATCTTGAATATGGTAGCGACCTATGCTTGGGATGCCGGACCGGGCGTCATTCATTCCGCCTGCGCGAAGGCAGGCGTGCTCGCCATGACCCGGACGCTCGCCGTGGAATGGGGCCGGGCCTATGGCATCCGCGTGAATGCAATCGCACCCGGCATGATCGAGCGCACAGGCGGTGCAGAGCGTCTGGTCTCGAGCGTGGAGGCAGGGGAACAGCTCAAGCATCGCATCCCGGTGGGGCGCTTCGGCACGCCGGAGGAAATCGCGGGCCTCGCAGCGTTCTTGCTCTCTCCCGATGGTGCCTATGTGAACGGCGCGTGTTATACGATGGACGGCGGGGCGTCATTGCAGCAGACGTTCATTTGATCGGTTTCTTCTTTCTCCTCCTGCTCCCTCTCTAAATATGACCTACGCCTTCTTGGGGTGGGGGAAATCACTGCATATTGCTATTACGGAGGGTAAGGGGGTATCCGATGCAGAGCGAAGCGTACGCCTTTGAATACCGGGAAACATCTACTATAGTCCAATCAAAGTTTCCCGGTATTCAACAGCGGCGAAATCGGATACCCCGGCTGCCCATACGTCTTCAAATGGCAATAGCTCATTCTCCCGTTCCCCCACCCCACAAAGGCTCGTCATATTTCCCTCGCCCAACTTCTTTGACCCCGTCAATGTTAATAGTCACAACCCAACACTGTTTCTCTAGACCCACACGGGTTTCATCCGTTACGATAGTTCTATCGGAATTGATGAAGACGTGGAGGGTTACCCGTGACAGAAGCATATCGAGATTTACAACAAGGAGAGCGCGGGGCTTGGACGAGTATCATTGCTTATCTGGGTCTCGCCGCGGTAAAGCTGATTACTGGATGGTTATTCTATTCGGAGGCGCTGCTAGCGGATGGATTAAATAATAGTACCGATATTGTCGCATCGATCGCGTTATTAATCGGATTACGGATTTCCCGCAAGCCGCCGGATGAGGATCATCCCTACGGGCACTTCCGTGCGGAGACGCTCTCCGCATTAGTTGCCTCGTTTATCATGATGGCTGTAGGGCTTCAGGTGCTGTATCAAGGGATTACCAAGTTGGCAACAGGAAGCAGTCAGATGCCGAATATGCTTACCGCATGGACAGCGCTAGGGTGTGCGGCTGTGATGTATGTGGTATACCGCTCGAATCTTCGACTTGCGAACAAAGTAAACAGCGAAGCTTTGAAGGCAGCAGCGCAAGACAATCGGTCGGATGCCTTGGTCGGCATTGGTGCATTCGTCGGGATCGTCGGCACGAACCTTGGCTTGCCATGGCTGGATGTGGCAGCGGCAATTGTGGTCGGATTGATTATCTGCAAGACCGCGTGGTCGATTTTCCGCGGCACGGCGCATTCCTTGACAGACGGTTTCGACGAACAGGAGCTGGAGCAGCTCAAAGAGACGATCATCACGACACCGGGCGTGGAGCAGTTGAAAGACATCCGTGCGCGTCTGCTCGGTAATCAAGTTCTAGTCGATGCTACGGTACAGGTCGATAATGATCTGAATGTAACGGAGAGTCATGAGATTACGGAACGAATCGAACGGCAAATGCTAGAGAAGCATAACATTCAGCATGTTCATATTCATATTGAGCCGATTTGATAGAAGCAGTCCTTCATGGGACTGCTTTTTTTCTATGCCGTTTTTTAAGAATCTTTAAGAAAAACTAATCTAATCTTTAGGAAATGTAAGGCAAATTTACCTATTATTCGTATATAATTAGGATAATCTTGTCAGTTCATAGAGAAGAAAGGAAGTTAATGATGCGCAAAACGTATAGTTTGCTGCTAGTCAGTCTTCTGACGATGGCCCTATTATTGGCGGCATGCTCTGGGGAGAAGGCTGCACTTGAACCGTTAGATGCAGAGCAGAATGTGAAGTTGAAGGTTATTTTCTGGGAAGAGAATTATTTCTATCAGGAATACGGCAATTATTTTACGATGAAATATCCGAATGTTGAATTTGAAGTCATCTCCCAGAATCAATTGCAGAAAGAAGTATCTGAATCAGGCGAGGACTATCAAGAAGCGATGAATAAGTTCATTGAGAAGAATCAGCCGGATATTTTGATGCTGCAACCGGACCAGTATGAGAAATTCGCAAGCGAAGGCAAGTTGTATGAGCTGGACACGATTATCAAGCAAGAGAAGTTCGATACGGAGAATATCATTCCGGCCGTGATGCAGATGCTCAAAGATAAGGGCGGCGGCAAAATCTACGGTTTAGCTCCAACCTTTGGCGCACAAGTTATCTTTTACAACGTTAATCTATTCCAGAAGAATGGGGTAGAACTGCCGAAGAATCAGATGACATGGGAAGAGCTCTTTCAATTGGCGCAGCGGTTCCCGACCAGCGGGGCGGAAAAAGACCGCATTTATGGCTTGGGCATGGAATATGGCGGGTTCTCCAACCTGTTTATGAATGTGGGATCAACAGAGAACTTACGATGGGTTGATAAATCAGGTAAGAAGATTCAGTTAGAATCGGAGAGTTGGAAGAAGGCCTTCAACTTGGTGGCGCAAGGCATGAAGTCCGGGGCGATCTACCGTGAGAAACCGCAAGATAATCAAGCGCAGACGATGGAGAGCTACTATGCGCGGAATCCGTTCACGATGGGAAAAGCAGCGATGACGATGAGCGGTTCTTGGTATACTAATCAGCTTCGCCAAGCGAAAGATCAAATAAAGGATTACAAGCCTTTTGAGTGGGGAGTTGTGACGGCGCCTGTCAGCCCTTCAGATCCGAATGTGACGGATAACATGTATCTAAGTGAGATCATGGCAGTTAATGCGAAGTCGACGAACACGCGCGCTGCCTGGGAATTTGTAAAATTCATTAATGGTCCAGATATGGCCCGCATGCAATCAAGACAGATGAGCGGAAACCTGCCGACGCGCAAGGATTTCATCAAAGATAAAGAGAATCATGATCTCTCAGCCTTCTACATGCTTACGCCGAAATTTACATCCTATAATTCGAAAGAGTATCAGGTGCCAAGCAATTTCTATATGATGCAAAATCAAGTTCTAGAGACACAGTCCAATCTATTCCTTGATAATAAGCAGTCGGCAGAGCAGACCCTGGCAAATATCCAGAAGCAGCTGCAGGATGGCCTGGACAAGGGTTGGCAAGAGGACGAAGCAAAGAAGAAAAAAGATAAAGAGAAGGAAGCTAAGAAGTAAAGAGCCATACACGTACATACTTAAACGGTTAATTTGTCAGCTAATAGAGAAGAAGGGAAGTTAATGATGCGTAAAACGTTTAGCTTGCTGCTGGTCAGTCTTCTAGCATTGACCCTATTATTGTCCGCTTGTTCGGAAAAGCTTGCACTTGAACCGCTGGATGCAAAGCAGAATGTGAAGTTGAAGGTATTATTCTGGGAAGAGGAATATTTTTATCGGGAATATGGTAATTACTTCACCATGAAGTATCCGAATGTTGAATTCGAGGTCATCTCGACCGCGAAGTTACAACAAGAAATGGAGAATTCGTATGAGGACTATCAAGAGGCCATGTACAAGTTCATCGAGGAGAAT
This sequence comes from Paenibacillus sp. GCM10027629, assembly GCF_042676425.1. Lineage (NCBI taxonomy): Bacteria > Bacillati > Bacillota > Bacilli > Caryophanales > Paenibacillaceae > Paenibacillus > Paenibacillus sp. GCM10027629. Next base: position 294,152 of record NZ_JBHTGZ010000005.1, read on the forward strand.
CAGCCGGATATATTGATGCTTCAGCCAGATCAGTATGAGAAGCTTGCGAGTGAAGGGAAATTATACGAGCTCGATACCATTATGAAGCAAGAGAAGTTCGATACGGAGAGCTTCCTTCCATCTGTCATGCAAATGCTCAAAGATAAGGGAGGCGGCAAAACGTATGGGCTTACTGCGACCTTTGGAGCGCAAGTCCTCTATTATAATGCAGATTTGTTCCAGAAGAATGGCGTAGAACTGCCGAAGAATCAAATGACGTGGGATCAGGTGCTGCAATTAGCACAGCGTTTTCCAACGAGTGGGTCTGATAAAGATCGAATCTATGGTCTTAAAATGCAAGGGATGGGTGGAGCATCTGATCTCGTCATGAACTTGGGCCGAACGGAGAATCTTCGCTGGGTAGACAAAGAAGGCAAGAAAGTTCAGTTCGAAGCAGAGAGCTGGCGCAAGGTCTATCAGCTTGCTACGAATGCGTTAAAATCTGGGGCGATATATCAGGAAAATAGAGATATGCCGCAGTCGGGCGATACGATGGAAAGCTATATGTCCCGTAATCCTTTTACGGTCGGGCGAGCTGCGATGACCGTCAGCAGCTCATGGTATATGAATGAAATCAGTCGTGCGAAGGACCAGATCAAGGATTTCAAACCGTTCCAATGGGGCGTCGTCACGGCACCCGTCAATCCTGCGGAGCCGAATATGACAGACAATATGTATTTAAACGACATTATGAGTGTGAATGCAAAATCAGCAAACACACGCGCCGCATGGGAGTTCGTGAAATTTGTTAACGGTCCGGAAATGGCACGTATGCAATCGAGGCAAATGTCGGGAAGTTTGCCGACGCGCAAAGAGTTTATCAAAGACAAAGAGAATCATGATCTATCCGCATTCTATCTGCTTACACCGAAATTTACATCCTACAATTCCAAAGAGTATCCCATGCCGAATAGTTTCTATATGACGCAGAATACTGTTATTGATGAGCAAACGAAACAGTTCTTAGATAATAAACAGTCGATGGAGCAGACCATTGCCAATATCCAGAAGCAGCTGCAGGATGGCCTGGACAAGGGCTGGCAAGAGGACGAAGCAAAGAAGAAAAAAGATAAAGAGAAGGAAGCTAAGAAGTAAGTTCTCCTACATACATTTCAACCTACCTTGAAATGGATCGCGTTGTGCCGCAACTAAAGGGTGCCGCGGTCCTTTCGTTTTTTTCGCCAAACATTCTGTGCGAGGGTTCGATTAGAGGCTATAATAAATATGATTGTAGAAAGATCGGAAAAACTTGGAACACGGATGAAGGTGAGGGGGAGTCATTCATGGAAGAAACCTATATTTTGACGCTCGATCAAGGGACGACAAGCTCTCGTGCCGTTTTGGTGAATCAAAATGGCGATGTCGTGGAGATGGCACAGCAGGAATTTACGCAGTTTTTTCCGAAGCCGGGATGGGTTGAACATGATGCCAATGAAATCTGGGTCTCCGTGCTCGGAGTGATGACGACGGTGCTCGCCAAATCGAATATTAGACCAGATCAAATAGCCGGCATTGGGATTGCGAATCAGCGTGAGACGACGGTCGTCTGGGATCGGCATACTGGAAGGCCCATTTATCCTGCAGTCGTATGGCAATCACGGCAGACGGCGGATATTTGTGAACAACTGAAGGAAGAGGGGCATGAAGATACGTTTCGGGCCAAAACCGGGTTACTGATCGATCCGTATTTCTCCGGAACTAAAGTGAAATGGATACTCGACCATGTCGAAGGAGCACGGGAGCGTGCGGAGCAGGGGGATCTATGCTTCGGAACGATTGATACATGGCTCATTTGGAAGCTGACGGGCGGAAGTGTACATGTGACGGATTATTCGAATGCTTCACGGACACTAATGTACAACATTCATGAATTACGTTGGGATGAAGAACTATTGCGGATCTTGGATGTACCAAGAGCCATACTGCCGGAGGTTCGGTCCTCGTCTGAAGTCTACGGGGTAACAGCAGGCGGTCTATTATTCGATCATGGAATTCCCATCGCAGGCGCTGCTGGTGATCAACAGGCTGCTCTATTCGGTCAGGCTTGTTACGAAGTGGGCATGGCGAAGAATACGTACGGTACCGGATGCTTCATGCTGATGAATACGGGTGAGCAGGCGATTGCCTCGGCGAAAGGACTGTTGACGACGATCGCTTGGGGGATCGATGGACGTGTGGAATATGCGCTGGAGGGCAGCGTCTTCGTCGCGGGATCTGCATTACAATGGCTGCGTGACGGGCTTCGTATGATCAAGTCGGCGAAGGATTCCGAGATGTATGCAGGGCGTGTCTATTCGACCGAGGGAGTGTACGTTGTTCCAGCCTTCGTTGGGCTGGGTACGCCGTACTGGGACAGTGATACACGCGGCGCAGTCTTCGGATTGACGCGTGGAACGTCGAAAGAGCACTTCATTCGTGCGACCCTCGAATCGCTTGCCTATCAGACGAAGGACGTCTTAATGGCGATGGAGGAGGATTCGGGGATTACGCTGAAATCGTTGCGTGTAGACGGTGGTGCGGTGCAGAACCATTTCTTGATGCAGTTCCAGAGTGATATGCTCGGCGTTCCCGTTGAGCGGAGTGCGAATCCGGAGACGACAGCCCTTGGTGCAGCATACTTGGCGGGGCTTGCCGTTGGATTCTGGCGGGATCGCAGTGAAATCGCGGGGCAGTGGAAGAAGGAGCATGTCTTTATGCCTGCCATGGAGCGGGAAGTGCAGGAGCGGCTATATACCGGGTGGACCCGAGCGGTTCAAGCGGCGATGATATTCAAAAATTAGCAGTATGTGATGACAATGAAAAGGTGGTGGGCCGAATGGGAAAATCGTTGTCTAGTGATCAGCGCGAAAGACTGCTTAAAGAGATGGCTCAGCAAACCTTCGATGTACTCGTCATCGGCGGAGGTATTACGGGTGCAGGGATTGCGCTCGATGCTGCATCACGCGGTCTGAAGACGGCACTTATTGAGATGCAGGATTTTGCTGCGGGTACTTCTAGTCGGTCAACGAAATTGGTCCATGGCGGACTTCGATATTTGAAGCAGCTTGAAGTCAAGGTTGTTGCTGAGGTGGGGCAAGAGCGAGCCATTGTCTATGAGAATGGTCCCCATGTAACAACGCCGGAGTGGATGCTCCTGCCGCTCTATGCAGGTGGCACATTCGGGAAATGGTCTACTTCGCTAGGTCTACGATTCTATGATTATCTAGCTGGTGTGAAGCGGCATGAGCGGCGGCGGATGCTGACACGGGAAGAAGCGCTAGAGAAGGAACCACTCCTGAAGCCGGAGGGACTTCGGGGCGGCGGAATCTATGTGGAGTATCGGACGGATGATGCGCGATTAACGATGGAAGTCTTGAAGAAGGCTGTTGAGCTTGGTACCTATGCGGTGAATTATACGCAGGCAATGGCATTTCAATATGATAAGGGCCAGGTGTGCGGCGTACAAACGGTGGATAAGATAACGGATCAGAGCTTCTCGATCCAAGCTCATACGATAATTAACGCTGCCGGACCTTGGGTAGATGATCTTCGTGCCATGGATCATTCACGGATGGGATCGAAGATTTATCATACGAAAGGTGTCCATCTTGTGTTCGATCAATCGCGATTCCCATTGCGCCAGGCGATTTATTTTGATACACCAGATGGTCGGATGGTCTTCGCTATTCCGAGAGCGGGTAAGACGTATATTGGCACAACGGACACGGAATACAACGGGGACATGACGAAACCGCGGATGACGGTACAGGATCGTGATTATTTGCTCGCAGCAGCGAATGGCATGTTTCCCTCGCTTAAACTTACCATGGAAGATGTCGAGTCCAGCTGGGCAGGACTTCGGCCGCTAATTCATCAAGAAGGGAAGAGCCCATCGGAAATATCGCGCAAGGATGAAGTATTCCACTCCCCTTCTGGCCTGATCTCCATTGCTGGGGGTAAATTAACGGGATACCGCCATATGGCTGAGAATGTCGTAAATGCTGTGGTTAAGCGCCGGATCGAATCAGGACTCGATACGGCAGAACGTCCATGTAAGACGAAGCAGCTGCCGATATCCGGCGGGGAATTCGGAGGTTCGAAGCAGTGGGAAGTCTTTGTGCGTGATCGGGCGCATCAGGGGAGAGCTTTTGGTCTGACGCTGGAGGAGGCCGAACGATTAACACGTCGCTATGGTGCGAATGTAGATGTTATATTCGATCTGGTACCTGCTTGCCAGAAGGAGCTTAGGCGCTATAACGATATGCCGCTTGGTCTTCTTGCAGAGCTATCCTATGCGATCCAGTATGAGATGGCTGTGACGCCAGCTGATTTCTTCATTCGCCGTACAGGAGCGATGTTGTTCGACGTGGAGTCGGTGCGCAAATGGCGCGAACCTGTTATCCGTTACATGGCCATTCAATTGAATTGGTCCTTCGAGGAGCGGGAGAGATATAGCTTGGAGCTCAAGCAGCTGCTGCAAGAAGCGGTGTCGGCTGCGAGTCGAGATGAATAGAGAACAGCCGTCCAGTGCGCTGCAGATTGCAGTGTGCTGGGCGGCTGTTTTTTGCTTATGACATAAATGCAGCTTGCTATCCTGTATATTTGCACGAACTTGAGGTGAATTGGCTATCAATCGTAGGCTATGCTGGATTTTTGCATGAACTATACCCGAATATATAGGTGCAGCCCTCAATTCTCTCCCTCTATCGTGCAAGAATCCAGTATATATCAGGATGCATCGGTAAATGTCACTTCTATGTTGTATGAAATCCAACATAGCTAGTATGTGCGCATTGGAGGGTTCAGCCACAAGAAAAGCGAGGGCCTATTCGCCCTCGCCTTGGACTCTATTATTGAACAACCAGATATATCTTCGTATTCTTGCCGCCGTAGGTTACCGTGAGGGTGGTCTTACCTTTACCGTTCGCGGTGATTACGCCATCAATGACGTCAGCAACTTTAATGTTGGAGGATTTCCAAAGACCGGCAACAGATACATCCATCGCAGAGCCGTCGGAATAGTAAGCTGTTGCTTTGACGGTTTTTTTGGAGTTTACGGGTATCGTTAAATTTACGACATCTGTCTTCAAATACTTCAACTGATCGACTTCGACATCAAGCGAAAGGCTCTTGGTACCGTATTTCGCGGTTACCTTCGCTTTACCGAAATTAACAGGCGTAATTTTTCCGTCTACCACATCGGCGACACGATAATTACTTGTTTTCCACTCGGCTTCTTTCGTGACATCTTTTTTCGTTTTTCCGTCAGAGAACGTGACAGTCAGCGTTACACTTTCGGATACATCTGTGTTCGGATCTTCCACTTTACTCTTCATCGACAAGAATTTCTTCGATAGTTCGATTTTCTGAATGACTTCTACCTCGACTGGGATCGAAACTGATTTACCGCCGTATTTCGCGGTAATCGTTGCTTTACCGGATGAGAGAGCGGTAATTGTACCATTGGATACGACAGCGACTTTCTCGCTGCTGGAGCTCCATTCTGCTTTGTCGGCGATACTTTCGTTCTTATTGCCAGCGGCATCCCAAGATGTCAGATGAACATTAGCAGTCTCATTGATCATCATATAGATCAATTTCTCTTTCGCTTCAAGCTTGTCGGACTTCGCGACGTCGATCTTCACGGATGTCGACTTCGTGCCGTATTTCACGGTAATTGTAGCTGATCCTTTGTCCATGGCCGTAATGGTTGCTTTGCCTGTTACTGCATCGTAGGCTACCTCTGCAACCTTTTCATCACTGGAGGACCATATGGCTGTCTTATCTTTTAAATCAGAACCCGTGTTGCTGTTCCCCATCAAAGCGATGGCCATTAACGTTTTTATACCTTTCGGATCCAGAGAAATGGATTTGATCTCTTCTTGCGTTGTCATATCTTCAACGATTTTTAGTTTGCGCGGTACTTCAATGCTAACGGTAAAGGAAATCGATTTGCCGCTGTATGTTGCGGTGATTTTGGATTCACCTTGCCCGTATGCGGTGATTTTCGCTAACCCGTTATCCATACTCACGATCGCGATATTTTCATTGCTGGATGTCCAAGTTGCTTTGGTTGTAAGGTCACCTGATGTACCGTCAGCGAAGACGGATTGAAGCTTAACCGTAATCGGAGTGGCCTTAGTCATAGCAATCGAATCTTCGATAACGACGTTGTTAGACAGAACCTCCAATCGACGAGGTACTTCCACATCCACTGTTAACGTTGCTTCTTTTTCCCCGTATTTGGCTTTGATGGTCGCTGTCCCCGTTTTCAGGGCTGTTATCTTACCTTTGTACACACTGACGATATTCTCGTCGCTCGATGTCCAACTGGCCAATGCCGTTACATCTTCAGGAGCGGTTGGTGCTTGTGCATAGGTAGCTTTGAGTTTAACATCGTACACGTCATTGACCTTGAGGTACAAGTTCTGCGGGGTGAGCTCAAGTTTGCTCGTGCGATCCACATCGACCTTGATGTCGATCGTCTTGGTACCGTATTCAGCAGTCAATGTAGCTTGACCTGGGTTATAGACTTTGATTTTCCCGTCCACGACGTCGGCAATTCGCTCATTGCTTGATTTCCAAGTCGCTTTCTTGGAAATATTCGTATCGGTCGTACCATCGATGAACGTCGCGCTGACGGCAATGTCTTTCGTTTTCTCAGTTAATAGCATCGATACTTCAGGTGTTGTCGTATCCAATCGGCGTACGACATCCACGTTGACTTCGATTGTCACGGATTGATTGCCAAATTTCGCTGTAACCGTTGTTGTTCCTGAATCGTGACCTGTAATGACCCCGTTCGAGACGGTCGCGATTTTATTGTTCGCAGTAGTCCATTCCGCTTTGTCAGCAACTTTATTGTCAACATCTCCATTTAAATAGTTGGCTGTGAGTACAACCGCTTGCGTCATGTTCGACCGAATATTGACTCTTTGTAGGTCAGCGGTAAGTGAATTCACTTTTTTGGTGACATTGACTTCTAATGTTTTGACTTGAGGGATATCAGTAGGGTTGCTCCCCATCGGGAAAGTACCGCTAATCATTGTGGTACCTTCATTCACAGCTGTAATGACGCCGTTATTAATGGTGGCAATATTAGCGTTTCCGCTCTTCCAATCTGTTGCTAGCGTTACATCTTTGGAGCTCCCATCGGAATATACCGCGGTTGCTTTGACAGTCTGTGTATTTCCTGTTTCAATGGATATTTTCGTGCTTGAGAAGACTAAATTAACCAAGTAAGGCGTAGTTGCGGCTGCAGCTGGCTGTGCCCAACTCACCATCCCGAGCATCAAGATCATACATAGCAATACTTTTAGCTGTTTCAATCGTCTGTCCTCCTATATCCGAGTTTTATACTTCTATATCGGCTGGAAAACGCGAAAATTTGATAGAAATCGTCAGTTTGTGTAATTTTAACATTTTGCGTCAGAGTTGAACTCTGCGGCGGTAATGGGTATATTTATTTAATATATGTAGGAATGGAATAGATGAAGGGATGGTCAGGATGGAGAACGAAAACAAGTCAACATCATCAAATTTTATCAAAAATATAGTGAGTGATGATCTACAGAGCGGACGCGTCCAAGAGATCATTACCCGTTTTCCTCCGGAACCGAACGGTTATTTGCACATTGGACATGCCAAGTCGATCTGTCTGAATTTTGAATTGGCGGATGAGTATAAAGGAAAAACCAATTTGCGTTTCGATGACACGAACCCGGTGAAAGAGGATACAGAGTACGTAGAAGCCATCAAGGAAGATGTGAAATGGCTTGGGTTCGAGTGGGATGGATTATTCTTCGCGTCGGATTATTTCGATGAAATGTACAATCGTGCGGTATTGTTAATCAAGAAAGGCAAAGCCTTCGTCTGCGATCTAACGCCTGAGCAAATGCGCGAATATCGCGGTTCTCTAACAGAACCGGGCAAAGACAGCCCTTATCGTACACGTTCCGTGGAAGAGAACTTGGATTTGTTCACGCGTATGCGTAATGGCGAGTTCGCTAACGGTGAGAAAGTATTGCGCGCCAAGATCGATATGAGCTCCCCGAACATCAACCTGCGGGATCCGATCATTTACCGCATTTCGCATACCGAACATCACAACACAGGCGACAAATGGTGCATCTATCCGATGTATGCCTATGCGCATCCACTGGAAGACGCAATAGAGGGCGTAACGCATTCCATCTGTACTTTGGAATTCGAAGATCAACGTCCATTGTACGATTGGGTTGTTGCAGAGTGTGAAATGGAGCATGTCCCACACCAATATGAGTTCGCACGCTTGAACTTAACGAATACGATTATGAGTAAACGTTATTTGAAGCAATTGGTGGATGAAGGTCATGTGGTAGGCTGGGACGATCCTCGGATGCCGACGATTTCCGGTCTACGCCGTCGTGGATATACACCGGAGTCGATCCGTGAATTCTGCCGCAGCATCGGTGTGGCGAGAAGCAACGGGGAAGTGGATTCCAGACAACTGGACTTCTTCATTCGTGAAGATCTGAAGCTGAAGGCTCCGCGCACAATGGCGGTCGTTAGACCACTGAAGGTCGTTATTACGAACTACCCTGAAGGCCAAGTCGAAATGCTGGAAGCGGAAAATAACGTGGAGAATCCCGAAATGGGCAATCGTCAAATTCCGTTCTCGCGTGAAATTTATATTGAACAAGACGATTTTATGGAGGTTCCTCCAGCGAAATATCATCGTCTGTATCCAGGGAATGAGGTTCGCTTGAAGAACGCGTATTTCATTACTTGCAACGAAGTGGTGAAAGACGCAGAGGGCAATGTGGTTGAGCTGCATTGTACGTACGATCCAGAGACGAAGAGCGGCAGTGGATTTACAGGGCGTAAAGTGAAAGGGACGATCCATTGGGTTGAAGCAACACAAGCCCGTCCAGCAGAATTCCGCCTTTATGAGCCGTTAATTCTACCGGAAGAAGAGCGTACGGGTGAGACGTTCATTGAAAATTTGAACCCGAATTCGGTCGAAACGGTTCAAGGATTCGTTGAAGCGAATATGTCGGAAGCAAAAGGGCAAGATAAATTCCAGTTCTTCCGTCATGGATACTTCAATGTGGATCCGAAGGATTCGACAGCTGACAAAATTGTGTTTAACTTAATTGTGTCGCTCAAGAGTTCTTTTGATGTGAAGAAGTAAATAAGATAGTTAGGGTAAAAGCCAACTTTTTAGTTTACCTCTTATAGCTGAAGGAAGATGATGGTTATGATGGGCATACGAATTGTTATGGCGGCTGCGATTGCAGCTGCCCTTTTGTTCATGGGAGCAGGGAATTACTTCTATAACTTCGCCATTCGTCGCAGTAAGAAGGAATTCATGGAGAAGAACACGGATTTAGCCGATCTGCCGGGCAAACCGTGGGAGGATCGGTCCTCGTGGATGGAGGCTCAGCCGTATGAGACGCTGCGTATGACATCGAAAGATGGAATCCAGTTGACAGGCTACTATTTAGCGGCCCCTTCACCAATTAACAATCTTGTGATTCTGGTCCATGGCTACACAGGCAAAGGCAAGGATATGGCATGTTTCGCGGAGCTCTATCGGGAGCAGTTCGGCTATCATGTATTCATGCCGGATCTGAGGGGTCACGGTGAGAGCGGAGGGAATTATATCGGATTCGGCTGGCATGATCGCTGCGATGTGCTGCGATGGATCGATATGATGCTGGAACGGCATGGCCCACAGGTTAAGATCGTGCTGCACGGGGTCTCCATGGGAGGTGGTACCGTGCTCATGACGAGCGGTGAGTCCTTACCGGATCAGGTGAAATGCATCGTATCGGACTGCGCATACAGCTCGGTCAAGGATATTCTGTCCTATCAACTGAAGCAGATGTTCAAGCTGCCTGCGTTTCCGTTGATTCATGTGACGAGTCTGATCTGTAAGCTCAGGGCCAATTATTTCTTCGGTGAGGCCTCGGCGATTGAACAAGTGAAGAAGACGAAGAAACCCGTCTTGTTCATACATGGGGGCAAAGATGATTTCGTGCCCACCTTCATGATGTATCCACTCTATGCTGCATGCAGCAGCGAGAAATGGATGTTTCTCGTCCCCGATGCTGGACATGGAAATGCATATTGGACGGATGTCGATGGATACAAAGAACAGGTGCAAGAATTTGTACGGAAGTACGTTCAGATTCAGGGTCCGATGAACGTTTAGCTTCGTGCGGGGCTTAAAACTGCCGACGAAAAAATAGAACCGTTACCAACCTTTCTCTGGGGCTTGGTGGCGGTTCTATTTGTTATAACATGGGGTCATGAAAGACGCTGCCCGCATTGCAGTACCCTTGCGATATGCAGCGCAGTCCGTTCCAGATTGGAGGAGGCCTGTAGACAGGCTTCCTCCAAGGTGCAGACTCCGGGGACGAGAGAGAACAGCATATCCATCCCAAGAAGCTGCAGTGATTCAGAGCCGGGGCCCAAAGAACCGCCAATCGCAATAACAGGAACACCGTACGAGTGCGCGATGCGGGCGACGCCGCTTAGTGTCTTGCCGTGCAGGGTCTGTTCGTCTATTCTACCTTCACCGGTAATGACAAGGTCTGCATCTTGGATATGGCTAGGTAGTCCTACGGCGTCGATAACCATATCGACGCCGCGCTGCAGCTTGCCTCCGAGGAATGCAAGCACGCCGGCGCCAAGTCCGCCTGCTGCTCCGGCTCCGGGCTTGTCTGCTACATCGCAGTGCAGATCTTCACGTATTCGCCACGCAAGATGGGTCAAGGCCCTATCGAGCTGTTGTACCATCGTGGGCGTAGCGCCCTTCTGCGGTCCAAAGACAGCGGATGCGCCTTGCTCTCCGATTAGTGGATGATCGACATCGCAAGCGGCAATGAATTCCGTGTGTGCAAGCCGAGGATCGACATCGTGAAGAAGAATGTGGTCCAGCTCTGCAAGGCTGGCGCCACCAGGCGCAATCTCGGTGCCGTCATGCCGGACGAAACGAAAGCCCAGTGCCTGAGCCATCCCGACACCGCCATCATTGGTGGCACTGCCGCCAAGGCCGATGAGGATCCTCCGTGCTCCGGCATCAAGCGCGGTACGGATAAGCTCGCCCGTGCCGCGCGTTGAGGTAAGGAGCGGGTTCCGTTCTGCTGGAGAGACCCGTGCAAGGCCAGATGCGGCTGCCATTTCAACAATGGCAGTGCTGCCATCGCCGAGCAGGCCGAAATGTGCTTCAATAGGGCGTCCGAGCGGATCGCTCACTCGGGCTGGAATCAGCTGCCCGCCAAGGGCATCCACAAGTGTCTCCATCGTCCCCTCGCCGCCATCCGCTAAGGGGACCTGCACAATAGTGGCTTCTCGGAACACCGCTTGGAAACCGCGAGCTATCGCGTCTGCTGCGGATTTGGCCGACAAGCTTTCTTTGAATGAATCAGGAGCTATAACAATTTTCACTGGGACCTCTCCCCTTGCTCATCAATCGAATGTACGCTCAGTATAGAAGATTCTGAGGCAGGCATCAATAGAAGCGCCGGGTACGCCATTTTTTCGCTTTGACGCGTGCTCTTACACGACGCTTCTTCCTGCGAACTAGGCGGGAACGGGGGCGTGAAGAGCGGCGTTTGGATCGTGTTAACGAGTTGGATAAGGTACTATTCTGTTCGGGGAGCGGTTTGGGTTCTGGCGGCATATGGAAGGTCGGCGGATCGGGCAATTGTCCAAAATGAATGAGATGCAGGCCGTAAGCACGGATGACGGTCCCGATATCCCGGTGGGTGAGGTGAGCAAGCTCAGCTTCCCGTTCCCAAATCATTGTGCTGTGCTGCTGCAATTCTTCATCGACATATCCAGGATGGCACATGATTTCGGTAGTTCCGTCTTGGATCCATTGCATATGACGGATTAGGCGCTTGACGCTATCCGGTTCATTGTAGTTGTTGAGAATAAGCCTATCTGTTGTTCTTACAGGGACCGGGGGGGTTACCCGATGTTGTGATAGATCGTAACGGACGGGCACGAGCTCCCGGAAGGCCAGTCTCGCAACAGCATGATAGACAGGGAGGAACTCCAAGTGGATGTGCATATGCGAATCAATATGTGTTGGATAGATGCCTTTTCGCAGCATGAGCTCCCACTGTGCATGAAGTTCGCGTTCCACATCTTCTTCACGCCATTCATGACTTTGGTTATGAAAGAAGCCGTCTATATTTACGAGCGATGGTACTAGAAATGGCGGAGAGGTAGGTTTCCCATCCGATAGATTGAAATGGAGGCCTACACCGAGCCGGGGGTTCCGCTTGGCCAGAGCAATTGCGTCCTTCACTCCCGGTTTGTTCACAATGAGGGATGCGCTTGTCACAATGCCGGCCTGATGGGCTTCGATAATCCCGCGATTTACACCTCGTGAAAGTCCGTAATCGTCTGCGTTAATAATGACATATTTGGTCATGCATAGGCCTCCCATTAGTCGACTTATTAAGTTTGTGTTCAAGGGCTTTTCAGCACCTAAATGTTTTTTTGAAGAAAACTAACATCGTAACCATAGGTTTTGGTTGCGAGAATCCGAAGAAGGAGTACCGGACTTCCAGAGTAAACGCAAGAGTCGACTTTTTGACTACCTATTTAAGGAAATAAACCTGTAAAATAAAGGTTTATCTTTCTATTGTTAGAATATTTATTAATACATGAAATTGTGCATCATCCGGGTAAAGGGGACGAAAGATTTGCGTGATTATCATTACTATAAAAAAGTGTGTGCGGGCTTACCGATGCCATTTGCCTTCGTGGATCTAGATTTATTACAGGAAAATATGCAGCGCATCATAGACCGATCGAATGGCAAGAACATTCGCATCGCGAGCAAATCAATCCGTTCTGTGGATGTGCTGAGGCGCATTCTAGATGCGAATGCGCAGTTCCAAGGCGTGATGTGCTTCACGGTGCCCGAAGCACTCTGTCTCGCGCAGCAAGGCTTTACTGACTTGCTGCTGGGTTACCCTGCGGCGGACTCGCGTTTGCTCGAGTCCGTCGCCATGCATCAGCGTGAAGGGCGCAGCATCACGCTGATGGTCGACTGCGAGACGCATGTCGAGCAGGCGGAAGCAGCAGCCGCGAAGTACGGCGTGCGGCTGCCGCTCTGTGTAGACATCGATATGTCGATCGATGTCCCGGGGCTGCACTTCGGCGTATGGCGCTCGCCGATACGCCGGGCGGCTGATGCGCTCAGCCTCGTGCAGCGCATCGCACAGTCGAAGCACGTCGTGCTCGACGGGCTCATGGGCTACGAAGCACAAGTGGCCGGCATAGGCGACCGCGTGCCGGGCCAAGCGCTTAAGAACGCGATCGTGCGGCAGCTGAAACGCCGCTCGATCCGCGAAGCCGCTGCCCGGCGGGCGGAGCTGGTCTCGGCGATTCAGCGCCTCGATCTCCCGCCGCTGCGGTTCGTCAATGCAGGCGGCACGGGCAGCCTGCATACGAGCAGCGCAGAGCCAGCCGTTACCGAAGTGACGGCTGGCTCCGGGTTCTATTCGCCCGGTCTGTTCGACCACTACCGGGACTTCACCCTGCAACCTGCCGCGGGGTACGCTATCGAGATCGTGCGCCAGCCGCGTAGCGATCTCTATACCTGCTTAGGCGGCGGGTATACCGCTTCAGGCGCCGCGGGCCGTGATAAGCTGCCGCGTCCGTATTTGCCGCAAGGAGCGAAGCTCCTCGCGATGGAAGGCGCCGGTGAAGTCCAGACACCGATCCGTTATAACGGACCGGAGGAGCTGGAGCTCGGCGACCCGATCTTCATGCGTCACAGCAAAGCAGGCGAACTCTGTGAACGCTTCACACAGCTTTACTATATATCGAACGGCAGTATTGTTGGCGAAGCCACGACATATCGGGGGGACGGGAAATGTTTTCTGTAGATTTGAAGGCGCGTAATACAAGAATGTGGCGCAACTGGTCGGGACTCGTGCGAAGTGTGCCGCGAAGTATCGTATATCCGGCGAGCGTGGAAGAAGTGGTCGCGATCGTCAAGTCTTGCGCGGCCGAAGAAAGGAAGCTGCGTGTCGTTGGATCAGGACATTCCTTTACCCGACTGGTCCAGACGGATGACGTGCTTGTCTCGCTAGATCAATTGCAAGGTGTCATTGCCGTGGATCAAGAACGGGGCATTGCCGAGGTCTGGGGCGGTACGAAGCTGGACCGTCTGGGCGAAGAATTGCACGCGCATGGGGTCGCGCAAGAGAATCTTGGCGATATTAATGCGCAATCCATTGCGGGGGCGATCAGCACGGGAACGCATGGTACGGGAGAGCGCTTGGGTAGTCTAGCAACCCAAGCTGTTGGACTGACGGTGGTGACGGCAGCAGGAGAGATTCTAGAATGTACGCCTGAGCAGGATGAAGATCTTTTTCGTGCGCTGCAAGTATCCTTGGGGATGTTCGGCATTATCGTGAAGCTGAAGCTCCGGGTTGTGCCGACCTATGTGCTGCGCTATTCTAGCCGAAAAATGTCTTTCACAGCGTGCTTGTCCCAGCTTGAACAGTTGAAGGCGGAGAATCGCCATTTCGAATTCTACTGGTTCCCGTATACCGATGTGGCCCAAGTGAAGCTGACGAACGAAACCGATGAAGTCCCTGGAACGCCGAGCAGGTGGAGCTATTGGAAAGTAATGCTGATGGAGAATGCGCTGTTTTGGGCCTTGTCGGAGTGCTGTCGCTTCATACCACGCCTTTGTAAACCGATAAGTCGATTATCTGCTGCCGGTGTGCCGAATGTGCAGGAAGCAGGCTACAGCCACCGTATTTTCGCAACGCCAAGGCTTGTGCGGTTTAACGAAATGGAATATAGCGTACCTGCAGAACGAATGAAGGTTGTGTTGGAAGAAATTCGCAATGCTGTAGATCATGATCAATTTCCTGTTCATTTTCCGATCGAATGCCGATATGTACGTGGAGACGACTTGTGGCTGAGTCCAGCGAATGGCCGTGATTCTGCTTACATTGCCGTACATATGTACCGAGGGATGGCGTACAAGGAATATTTTGCGAAGGTCGAGGAGATTTGCAGGCGGCATGGCGGTAGACCACATTGGGGAAAAATGCATACGATGCAGGCGGAGCAGTTCCGCATGGTGTATCCGAAGTGGGAGGCCTTCATGAACCTGCGCGAGCAGCTTGATCCAGAGGGCATGTTCTTGAATCCTTATCTGGCTGAAATGATGGGGCAGTGTGATCAGGCACATGAGCTGACGACACTAGGAAGTGTGAGTAAATAAAAAGCCCCGAATCCACTAAAGGATTCGAGGCTGGGAATACTAATCAAGCACGGCTGTAATGTGCTCTTTGGTAACGGACCAGTGCGAGGTTGTCCAATATTTTTCTTTGTTTTTGATGAAAATAACTTGAGGGGATTCGTGCTTCACACCTAAATCCTCAGCGATTTGGTTGGATACCGGACGGCTCTCAATGACTTTGACAAGCGTGTAATCAACGTCTTGATTTGGCTGTCCTGCGATGTATTCGTCGAATTCCCGCAGCGCATTTGCGCTTACTGGACAGGTGGTGCTGTGCTTGATGATGAGCTGACCGCGCTCTGCGGAGCGTTGCAATACATCGTTCCATTCGCTCTCTGTCGTGATTTCTTTCCGGTTCATAGGGACACATCCTCTCAGGGTTTCAGATCATGCTAATGATTCTATCACAGGCCTATACTGATCATCAAATTCGATCTAAACATATATATCTTTACCCGCAAATGCTATAAGATATTTAATAAATTACAATTCAATCAAGGGGGATGGCGATGCACGCGTTAAAAGCAATGAACCCAGCTACAGGTGAGGAAGGAGAAATAATACAGACGATTGAGCCTTATCAAGTGGAAGAAGTTATGGAGGAGGCTTGGGATGCTTTTGAGGACTGGAGCAGCAAATCGGTCCAAGAACGCGTGTCAACCTTGCGTACCCTACGCATTTATATATCCGATCATGCCGATGAGATCGCGCAGAGCGTATCTTGGAGCACTGGCAAGCCGAAAATTGAAGCGCTAACGAACGAAGTGCTTGTGCTATTGGACTGGATTCACCACACCGAACGAACAGCCGTCAAAGAATTGAAGACGCGCAAGGTGAAGACGCCGATCACGCTTCTCGGGAAAAAATCATACATCGCGTATGAGCCGCGAGGGGTCGTACTCGTTATTTCACCATGGAACTACCCGTTCTATCTTGCGATGGTGCCTGTTCTTAGTGCGCTGATTGCAGGGAACGCGGTTATCATTAAACCGTCTGAAGTGACGCCAGCGATTGGTCATCTCATGGAGCGAATATTCACAGCAGTGGGCTTCCCGAAGGGGCTTGTCCAAGTCGTCCAAGGGGACGGTGCGATTGGTGCGGCGCTGGTTGCAGCCAGTCCGAACTATGTATTCTTTACAGGTTCGGTTGCGACAGGCAAGAAAATTCAAGTCGAAGCAGCCAAGCGGCTCATCCCGACGACGCTCGAACTCGGCGGCAAAGATCCGATGATCGTCTTCGAAGATGCTCATCTCGAACGAACCGTGCGTGGCGCCGTATGGGGATCGCTTGCGAACAGCGGGCAGGTCTGTATGTCCATCGAGCGAATTTATGTCGAACGACCGATTTATGATAAATTTATTGCGCGGCTGAAGCGGGAATTGGAATCGCTGAAGCAGAACAACCGTGAAGATACGGATCTTGGTTCCATGACGTTTGCGAAGCAAATTGATATTGTGCGTGGACAGATTGACGATGCGCTGGAACAAGGGGCGGTGCTCGAATTCGGTGAGCGGCCGGTTGAATGGAAGATGAAGAAGTCGATGCATCTTCGTCCGATCGTGCTCACGCATGTGCGGCATAGTATGCGCGTGATGCAGGAGGAGACGTTCGGCCCGGTGCTCTGCATTATGCCTTTCGATAAGGAAGAAGAGGTCATCGAGCTTGCGAACAGCACAACATACGGACTGAATGCGAGTGTCTGGACCAATAATCTGGAACGGGGCCGCCGGGTTGCGAATGCACTGCAATCTGGAGCTGTCTGCATTAATGATGTGAATGTGAGTATCGCGAATCCGAATTTGCCTTTTGGCGGCGTCAAAGACAGCGGAATTGGGCGCTCTCATGGATCTCTCGGACTCCAAATGTTCTGTCACGAGAAATCAATCATCGAGGATCCAGGTCGTAACAAGGGAGAACTGCACTGGTATCCCTATGTGGGCAAATATCCGTTGTTCCTGCGTATGATTCAAGGCCTATATGGAAGGAACCGGAATTATGTACAGTTCATACGCGCATTTTTAAGTCTATCGAAGAAATCTCGCTAATAAACTAGAAGACGAACGTTATCGTTCGTCTCTTTTTTTACAAAAAAATTTATTTTTAATTCATACTTTACAGGTCGGAATTATTATGTTAGATTAATCTCATCAAATAACAAATCACCGGATTTGATCCATTAGATTAAAGGAAAATAAGGGGAGGATGTTCGACATGGAAGTGTTGTCAACCATCGTGAATGTTGTTGTTCTACTCGCACTAATAGGTATACTCTTGTACATGCAGAAGAAGCATGTCAGTTTCTCGAAGCGGGTATTTACGGGTCTTGGACTCGGAATTCTGTTCGGGGTATCGCTGCAGCTGATCTTCGGAAGATCGTCGGATGTGATCAAAGATTCTGTGGATTGGTTCAGCCTTGTCGGTAACGGTTATGTGAAGCTGTTGCAGATGGTTGCGATTCCGCTGATCATGGTATCAATCATCTCTGCGATTATTAAAGTTAAAGCGAAGAGCGGCGTAGGTAAGCTAAGCACATTGATTATTGGTCTATTGTTATTCACAACAGCGATTTCTGCTGCGGTTGGTATTTCGGCGGCACTCGGATTTAACTTGAAGGCTGTAAACATTGAGCAAGGTGAGAAGGAACAGAAGCGCGGCGAATACTTGAACGGTAAACTCGCTGACGTAGAAGATAAGACAATTCCTCAGCAAATTCTAGATGTGGTTCCATCCAATCCATTCGACGATATGACAGGCTCGCGTCCAACATCGACGATTGCGGTTGTTATCTTCGCGGCTTTCATCGGGATTGCGGTTCGCGGAATTGCGAAGAAGAAACCGGCGGAAGCGGAGTTATTCACGAAGTTCGTTGAAGCTGTTTATGCGGTCGTTATGCGAATTGTCACGATTGTACTACGCCTAACGCCTTATGGAATTCTAGCGCTGATTGCCAAAGTCACAGCGACAACGAACTATGCTGAGATTGCTAAGCTTGGACAATTCGTTATCGCATCGTATGTTGCACTGATCGTGATGTTCATCATTCACTTGATTATCATTGCGTTGAATGGTTTGAATCCTGTCACTTATGTACGCAAAGCATTGCCTGTACTATCCTTCGCGTTCACATCCCGTACAAGTGCCGGCGCATTGCCGCTTAACGTGGATACGCAAGTGAAGAAGCTAGGCGTGTCGGAAGGGATCGCGAACTTCTCCGCATCCTTCGGTCTATCCATTGGACAGAACGGCTGCGCAGGGATTTACCCGGCGATGCTCGCGATAATGATTGCCCCAACGGTTGGCATTGATCCATTCAGCTTCAACTTCATTGCAACATTGATCGCAGTCGTAACGATCAGCTCCTTCGGGGTTGCTGGTGTAGGCGGCGGTGCAACCTTCGCAGCGATCATCGTATTGTCGACGATGAACTTGCCGGTTGCTCTTGCAGGTCTTCTGATCTCCGTCGAGCCATTGATCGATATGGGTCGTACAGCATTGAACGTCAGTGGTTCTATGACGGCGGGACTGGTCACGAGTAAAGTGACGAAAGATCTGGATGTGAATGTCTATAACGCGCCAAGCCGTGTAGAGGACGTTGATGGAGGCGTAACAGCTTAATCGGATATAGCAATAAGGCAAAGATCCAAGTCATGGATCCCTGCCTTATTTGTGTCACATCACCCTATGAAGATTTGCGGAATTCTTTCATGAATTGTCCCAAAGAAACACGTGCACAGGCGAGCGCTATGATTGCGAATACCAAGGCCCAGATGACGGCGGGGATAAAGGTTGCTTCACTCAAACTCGTCGCATCCCCTGCATATCCCGGTGAATGGAGTGCGGTGAACACGAGGTAGAGCGGGGCAATGACAGATTCGACCAGGCAGATGAATGCAATGAGTACGAAATACAGATCGCGAACCAAGAGCCATGGAATCCACAACATGATGAGATTGATGGCGAGAAAACCGATGCTCCAGAGGACCCCAAACCCATTGCGAATAAAGAAAATTAAATTAATGAGTGTAATAACGCTAAGTAGAATCAGCCCTACACGAGCTTTGTCGCGAGCATAGAGGGTGAACAGTACCGCCGTGAACAGGGAGGCCATCGTATAACCAGCCATGGAGATCGGAATGTCACGCCATGAATCCGAGAACTCGATATAGGTTACCCCGCTATGATCGTTAAATAAATGAATATAGAGCACTTTACCCGACAACAACAAAGTGACGAGTGCGTGCCCAAATTCGTGGATCATCGTGTCTACATTTCTAAAATAAGAATTAAACGGAATGATATATGTTAGGACTGCTGCAATAATGATAAAGATGATTGTCGTTCCCCATTTACCCATATGGCTCGCACACCTCATTTAATGAAATCTTCGATTTTTAGCATAGATGATGTGCGGCGGGTTGTAAACGATTAGGTCAACAATTTAAGGCCAACCGCAGAACAGAGGACCATAGAAATGAACAGAATCCGGCGCCACTCCTTGGATTCGCCATAGAAGAACATTCCGAGTAGTGCCCCGCCTGCCGTACCGATTCCGGTCCAGACGGCATAGGCCGTACCCATGGAGATGGTGCGCATGGAATAGGATAAGAAGCCGAAGCTGCATGCGAAGGTGATAGCAAGGAGTACGTAAGAGATGAATTTACCGTCGCGATTGATCTTGTTGATCGCCATCACGCCCGCCACCTCACAGAAGCCTGCAATAATAAGAGATAACCATGCCATTATGCTTCAGCCTCCTTCGGTTTCGTAATGGATTTTAAGCCGACCACGCCAGCTACTAGCAAGGCAATGAGCAAGATTTTAATTAAGTTGAAAGGTTCGCCGAAAAACAACATTTCCGCAATGACAGCTCCAGCTGTACCCAGCCCCGTAAATACCGCATAGACCGTTCCAAGCGGCAATGCTTTGGATGCCCGCATAAATACCGTAAAACAAATTGCAATGATAATGACGGTGCCAAGCCATTCATACCAGGTCGAAGCATGTTTCAATCCAGATACCCAGACCACTTCGAGCATGGAAGCGACCAGCACCATGAGCCAATGTTTATTCATGATTCATTCCCCTATCTGTTGTTCTAAGCTGATATACCTCTCCAGAAAACCATCCATGACGCATCAAGGCGTCGTTGATAACGTTCTTTGCCGCTATATAACAGCTCGATTTGCAGCCCATCTGATAGACACAGGAAAGCGGATGCCGCATGTGCCGCCCCAATCCCGCGAAGTTCTCCTTGGTCACATGAGGCTTGAATCGTCCTCACCAGCGCCTGCTCCCATTGGTCGATATGCGCATAAACCTTCTCCGAGACTTGATCGCACAAACTCTTCGGTGGAATGAAGGATACCCGCAGCAAGAATTTAGCGGCTTCACTCTGTTCATACCGATGAAGCTGGTAGTCTAAGACGCCTTGCAGGCGTTCTTCTAACGTAATGTGCGAATGATCGTGCATATATTGGATCAGCGCTTGATATTCCTCGTGAAGCACCTCATCCAAGACATGCAGGAATAAGTCCTCTTTTCCCTTGAAATGCGCGTAAATGGAAGGCTTCTTAATCCCGACGTCTTCAGCGATCTGTGAGAGAGAAGCTCCACTATAGCCATGGACGGCGAAATGTTCTAAGGCAACTTGTTGAATACGCGCTGCGGTGGACATGTACGACGTACCTCCTTGTGCTGTCTACCTACCGTTCGTTAGGCACAAAGCAATATAGCACATGAAATGTTCGAATGTCAATGCATGGTTGATAGAAGTCACAGCAGAACTTGGGGGACTCAAGGTAGATTGAGAACGATAGATGAAGAAAGGAGCGTGAATGGGTATAGTGAACACTGGCCCACGTATTCAGCAAGAGAAAATAACGGTTGAACAAATGATTCGAATCGCTTGTCGAGGTAAACACCACCGTAAGGAAGAGCTATGTGATTCATGTCAGCAATTGCTTCAGTACGCACATGTGCGGCTCAATCATTGTCGCTTCGGAGAACAGAAGAGCACCTGCGGCGCATGTCCTGTGCACTGCTATAAGCCGGTAAAGCGCCAGGAGATTCGAGCGGTCATGCGGTATGCGGGACCTCGCATGGTGCTGCATCATCCGATGGCGCTCTTACGCCATACGATCCATGGATTGATGCGCATGCGTAAGAAGTAATTCCCTTCCATCCGCCTACTGCATGGGGTATAGTATTAATGCAATGGCACAACCTCATGGAAAGAGGAATTGAAATGAATCGCATATTGAAACTGCTTATCTTCATCCTCGTATGCGTGATGTTCGTGTACTCGAGCATCGGTTTATTCGGCTATACCGTACCTGCGGCAGTCAGTATTTCCACCTCGCTTACGGTAATATTTATCGGGCTAATTATTTTTATGGAAAATCGGCATCCTTCAAGCACAATGGCATGGATTTTGCTGCTAGCATTATTGCCGGTTGTTGGATTTGTTTTTTATTTGATCTTTGGCCAGACGTATCGAAGCAAACGGCGCAAATATGTTGAGAAGGGGATGCAAAATCAAGAAGCCTATCAGCATTACAAACAACAAATTCTTCGCAATGAAGAAGAAATAAAAGATTACTGCGAGAATCAGCAGAAGATGTTTCGGTTATCTCTAAAGCTCGCTAAGAGCACGATTTCGTTCTCAGGCAGCAGCACCGAGGTGCTCACGAATGGGAAGAAAACATTCGATGCGCTTATTCGGGAGCTGGAGCTCGCGCAGCATCACATCCATATGGAATATTACATTTTTCGAAATGACCACATTGGAACGCAGATTAAAGATATTCTCGTTCAGAAGGCGAGAGCAGGGGTAGAGGTTCGTTTCCTGTACGATGCGGTGGGGAGCTATCAACTGCCGTCATCTTTTCTCCAAGAAATGCGGAATGCGGGAATCGAAGTG
Source organism: Paenibacillus sp. GCM10027629 (assembly GCF_042676425.1). Taxonomy (NCBI): domain Bacteria; kingdom Bacillati; phylum Bacillota; class Bacilli; order Caryophanales; family Paenibacillaceae; genus Paenibacillus; species Paenibacillus sp. GCM10027629. The sequence continues at coordinate 316,354 of NZ_JBHTGZ010000005.1, forward strand.
ATGTCCTTTATGCCGGTGAAGTTCCCGACCTTCTCGAATAAGCTGAACTACCGCAATCATCGTAAAATCGTGGTCATTGACGGGAATGTAGGATTTATGGGCGGATTAAACGTGGGAGACGAATATTTAAGCCGCAGCAAGACGTACGGATTCTGGCGGGATACGCATATGATAATTAAGGGGCAAGCGGTCCGATCGCTGCAGATTATTTTCATGCAGGACTGGCAGTATATGACCGGCAAGTCGTTCATGCTGCCAGAGTACTTCTCCCCTGCGGAGGTGGAGAGCACGCCTGGTGCGGTGCAGATTATTCCGAGCGGCCCGGATAGTGAATGGACTACGATGAAGAGCTTGTTCTTCTCTATGATCACATCGGCGAAGGAGTCCATCTGGATTGCGACGCCATATTTTATCCCTGATGAAGATATATTAAGTGCATTGCGGATCGCCGCGTTGTCAGGGATCGAAGTGCGGATTCTTTTCCCAGCCAAACCAGATAAATGGCTTCCGTTCCTTGCTTCACATTCGTATTTCAGTGGATTAATTGATGCGGGTGTCGAAATTTATGAATATGAACGCGGTTTCTTACATTCCAAATTAATGATTATTGATGGTGAGACGGCATCCATTGGTACGGCGAATATGGATATGCGCAGCTTTCATTTGAACTACGAAGTGAATGCGCTCTTAGTGCGTACCGCAAGTGTGCAGCGGATGGTGCAGGATTTTGAACGTGATATGACGTTTGCAAGCCGTATTGACTCGAAGAAATTCGCGAATAAGAAGGTAGTTGTCCGTTTCCTGGAGTCGGCCGCAAGGCTGTTCTCTCCGTTGCTATAAGTTAACAGGGGTATGGCGGACAGATTGAGTTACTTTAACTATAAGTAAATGTTCAAAAAGTCAAGTTATTAGCACCGAGAAGGTTGTATGAAACTGAAGAAGGAGGAGCGGAGTTTAGGCAAAACCTAAATGAGCACCGGAGTTCGAAGTTGAATGCAAGATTCGATGTCGAATTTACTTCTCGAATATTTTTCGTGATCATAAGTTGACTTTTTGAATTTCCGAAAGGAAGAAGGGGTGAGCGGGGATGAAATATAACAGCGTATTCGATATTATCGGGCCGATTATGGTCGGTCCTTCGAGTTCCCATACCGCGGGTGCGGCGATCATCGGTCGTCTGGCTCGCAGTGTGTTCGGAAGAGAGCCGAAGCGGGCGGATATTCATTTGTACGGCTCTTTTGCAGAGACCTATCGCGGGCATGCGACGGATGTGGCCATTGTAGGTGGGCTGCTTGATTTCGATACGAACGATGAGCGTATTCCGAATTCGTTGCAGCTGGCGAAGGAAGCGGGACTTGTCGTCGAGTTTCATAAAGAAGAGGCGGTACCGGAGCATCCGAACACGACGAAAATTCGCTTGGAAGATGAGCGGGGATCCCTTGAGGTCATTGGCATATCGATCGGTGGCGGGAAAGTAGAGATTACGGAATTGAACGGCTTCAAGCTGCGGCTAAACGGGATGTATCCGGCGATTCTTGTGCTACATGATGATCGTTATGGCGTGATCTCAGGTGTGACGAATATTCTGACACAGCATCGTGTGAATATTGGGCATATGGAAGTATCGCGGAAGGAAAAAGGCCAAATGGCGCTCATGGTCATCGAAGTGGATCAGAATTTGGAGGATACCATTCTGGATGAGATTCGGAAGCTAGATCATGTGACCCAAGTGACGCGGATGAGCCCATAACGGGATTGAGAAATAGAGGCAATAAGGAAAGTAACATTTGAATGAGGGGAGTCGAAGGGACATGTTCCGAAATGTAGCAGAGCTCGTAGAAAAGGCACAAAATCAAGGCATTTCGATTGCAGAGGTCATGATTCAACAGGAAATGGAATTCGCGGAGCTCAGCCGCGAAGCCGTCGTCGCTCGCATGGAGCGTAATTTGGATGTCATGGAACAAGCCGTCGATAAAGGGCTGGCAGGCGTACAATCCTTGTCTGGATTGACGGGTGGGGACGCTGTCCTTATGCAGCAATACATTGCAAAGGGGAAGACCTTATCCGGGCCATTCATCCTTGATGCGGTATCGAAGGCGGTCGCGACGAATGAAGTGAATGCGGCGATGGGGATGATCTGTGCGACGCCAACGGCAGGTTCGGCAGGTGTCGTGCCGGGAACATTGTTCGCTGTTCGGGAGACACTAAAGCCGACGCGTGAGCAAATGGTTCATTTCTTGTTCACGGCAGGGGCATTCGGCTTCGTAATCGCGAATAACGCGTCCGTATCGGGTGCGGCAGGCGGTTGTCAGGCGGAAGTAGGCTCTGCGACAGGGATGGCCGCAGCAGCACTTGTGGAGCTGTCAGGCGGAACGCCGGAGCAGTCTGCACATGGAATGGCCATTGCATTGAAGAATTTGCTCGGACTCGTGTGCGATCCTGTAGCAGGACTCGTCGAAGTTCCCTGCGTGAAGCGGAACGCAATGGGGGCAGCCGTCGCGATGGTTGCGGCAGATATGTCGCTCGCAGGCATCAAGAGCCGTATCCCGGCTGATGAAGTCATTGAAGCGATGTATCGCATCGGACAAGGTATGCCAAGCGCGCTTCGCGAGACAGCTCGCGGCGGATTAGCTGCGACACCGACAGGCAAGAAGCTGGCTGAACAGATATTTGGCGAGAAGCAGTAAAAAGGGAGCCGCTGTTCGTTCAATGGGGCCGATGGGGTAAGGTGAGAATGAAGCAAGTCCCTTGTCCATACCGGCTCTTCACTTCAATCTGGCCATGATGCAATTCGATGAGCTTTGACACAATCGACAGGCCAAGTCCGCTGCCGCCGTGCTGACGGGATCTGGATTTCTCCACACGGTATAGCCGGTCGAAGAGGTAGGGAAGCTCGACTTCTGGAATGCCGATGCCCGTGTCTTGAATGGATATCCGGCATTGCTCCGTACCTGGCTCGATTGACGCTGTAATAGAACCTTGATCGGTATAACGAATGGCATTGTCGAGTAGATTCACCAGGATCTGCTCTAGACGTCCTTCATCGCCCCAGATTTGGATGACGGATGCTGGTGTCTGCAAGCAAAGTTCAATGCCTTTCTGGGATGCGTTCAGAGATACATTCGAGAGAATGCGTTCCAGTAATGGGACAAGGTTCAAGGTTTCGGGTTCCAGACGGATCTGGCCGTCCTCCAGCTTCGATAATTCGAACAGATCATTAATTAACCGATTCAATCGCTTCGCTTCATGATGGATAATCATGAGGTATTGCTGTTCTTCCTCCTCGCTCTCATAGAGCCTCTCCGCAACGACCCGTGCATAACCCTCTAAATAAGTAATTGGGGTCTTCAAATCATGTGATATATTCGCAAAAAACTCACTCCGCGTATTCTGATACCGCTCTAAATCCCGTGCCATGTCATTAATTGATGCGGCGAGCACACCGATTTCGTCTTTGGAGCTGACCGTCACGCGCGTGTCCAAGTGTCCAATCGCAATATTGCGCGTCGCGGTCACCATCTGTTGTATGGGCTTCGTTAATTTGCGTGATAAGACAAACGAGAAGGCTAGACCGATCACCATGCCAACGATACATAGAATCAGTAGCAGTTGTCGGATGTTATGGAGGAACGCAACAATCGGTGCGAGGGAGGCAGTCATAATGACACTTCCTTGGAAGATGTCGCGATCCATTAATGGCAGTCCTGAGATGATAAAGCCTTGGCCTGTCGCAGTCGTAATCTCGGTATCGATAGATTGGCCCTTCTGTAGCACATGCAGCATGGAAGGCGTTAGATATTGCTCCAGCGGCTGCTCCATATTGGAAGATCGGCTGGCAATCGCGCCAGTCGCATCGAGCACGTGAATGCCGACCTTGGAGAATTCAGCCATCGTTGTGATGGCATCAGGATTGATGCCATGCTGCGTATTTGCCATTTTCAGAAAATGGGCTGCAAGCTCCATATTCTCCTCATGGGATTTCTGGATATAGAATTTCGTAATGACGCGGTCTGTCACAAAGCCAAGCAGGGCAAACACGAGCAGGAAGATGGAGAGCATTGTAACGCCGAGCTTCATATCTACACGATTCCACTTCAATTTAGTGTCCTCCTGATTGGAATTTGTACCCTACACCCCATGCCGTCTGTATGGGTGAGAATGATAAATTCGCACGGTGCGCTTTTTCACGGATGTTCTTCACATGGTTATCGACCGATCGAACATCCCCAATGTAATCGAAGCTCCAGAGCTGTTCGACGATATGGTCGCGCGTAAAGACCCGATGCGGATTCGAGGCAAGCAGATATAGAATATCGTATTCTTTGGGCGTGAAATCGACGAGCTGGTTCTGAATATGAATCTCACGGCGGTCAGGGTAGATCGTCATGTCTTCAAAAGACAGCGGCCGTGTGATCGATGAAGGCGTTGGTATATTCAACTGCTGCACGCGGCGGAGCAATGCACCTACGCGGGCGACGAGCTCGCCAGGATCAAATGGTTTGATTAGATAGTCATCTGCACCGAGATTGAGCCCTGTAATCCGATCCTTGGTCTCACTGCGTGCGGTAAGCATCAGGATCGGCAGGGTTTGAATGCGGCGAATTTCGGTACATACCGCATAGCCATCCATTTCCGGCATCATAATATCGAGAATGACGAGATCGATCGACTGCCTGTTCAGCCATTGCAGTGCCTCGACTCCATTTTGAGCTTCATGGATGAGATAACCTTGTCTTTTGAGATAAATCCGTATTAAATTACGCATTTGGGGTTCGTCGTCGACGACGAGGATATGGTTAGCGGTCATTCGCTTCAACCTCCATTATGAGCTTCCTCTCCATTATAACGAGGAATTATGTACGTTTTGTATGTGATCTACATCATTTACACATAATTGTTCGATATAATCCGACTCAGAAATGAACGAAGGAGATGAAATGATGAAGGGAACATATAAGCTTGGTTTGCTGCTCGTGATCGGCTCGCTTGCAGTTCTGCTTGCGGGCTGTAAGGATCAGAGCACTGAGGCGACAGCACCTGTAGAGGTATCCAGCAATAAGACCATTACATTGACGGCGCAGGCAAGCACGCTGGAGGTGAAGGATGGGGTGAAGCTTCCGGTCTGGACCTTCAACAATCAAGTGCCGGGTCCGCAGATCCGGGCTAAAGTTGGCGATACGATCCACGTCACATTGAAGAATGAACTGGATGTGCCTGTATCGATACACTGGCACGGCTATCCGGTACCGAATGAGATGGATGGTATTCCAGGTGTGACGCAGGATGCCGTAGTCCCTGGCAAGAGCTTCACGTATTCCTTCAAAGCGACGGTTCCCGGAACCTATTGGTACCACTCCCATCAGGACAGTGTGAATCAAGTGGATAAAGGACTGTATGGCACCCTGATCGTAGAGGATCCGAAGGAGAAGTACGACCGGGATTATACACTCGTATTGGATGAATGGGTCAATGACGGAAAGTCAGAGACAGACAGCAATGACATGGCAGGTATGGACCATGGGAATATGGATATGTCGGGCATGAGTGAAGGCGGCATGGAAGGTATGGATCATTCGCAGATGGGAAGCGATTCGAAGGGTTCTGAGGATTCATCGATGGCGGGTATGGCCGGGATGGACCATGACATGAGTATGTACAATTTATATACGGTTAACGGGAAAGCCGGGGCGAGTATACCTGCACTTGAGGTGAAGCAAGGGGAGCGCGTCCGTGTCCGGTTCGTTAACGCGGGCTACATTGAGCATAAAATGCATCTGCAAGGCCATGATTTCAAAGTCATTGCGACAGATGGGCAGCCGATTGCGAATCCCGCGTCGATCCGCGACCAGCTCCTGGCGATTGCGCCTGGCGAACGATATGATATGGAGTTTATAGCGGATCAGTCCGGTAATGTGCTCATTGATGAGCATGGGGTGGATGCACGGTCTGACAATATGCGTGTCGCGATTGCCTATGAGGGAAATAAGGATAAGACTTCACCGTCTGATGCTTCGCTATCCTTTCCTATATTTGATCTGACAAAGTATGGCGAGAAGCGTGATGCCGCGGCGAAGCTATCGCTGAATACAGCTTTTACACAGAAATTAACCCTGCGTCTGAACACGGCAATGAAGGGTGGGAAGATGGTCTATACGATCAATGATAAGGTGTTCCCAGAAACGGATCCGATTCCGGTAAAATCGGGGGACAAGGTGAAGGTAACGTTGATCAATGAATCCAAAACGGATGATCATCCGATGCATCTGCACGGCCACTTCTTCCAAGTGCTCAGCAAAGACGGCAAGCCTATTGAGGGATCCGATCTCGTAAAAGATACGTTAAACCTGAAGCCGGGAGAGCAGTATGTGATTGCATTTGAGGCGGATAATCCGGGAGAGTGGATGTTCCATTGCCATGATCTGCACCATGCTTCCGCAGGAATGGTAACCGAGGTGAACTATTCGGATTATAAGAAGGCGTACGTACCAGACCCGAGTGTAGGGAATATGCCGGAATAAGATATATGAAAAAAACACCCTCTTGCACATGATCACTTGTAGATAAGGGATCAAGACGCAGAGGGTGTTTGTACTTATTGAAGAGTTAGTAGCAGCAAACTGGCGGATCTATATTGTATTTTGTCCAAGATAAGATGCTGAATTGAGGCTATTGTTCCTCTATATTGTATTTGTGCAGGATAGAAGCTTTATATCGCTACATGTTCTGCTTATACTGCCTAAAGTTCGTGCAAAAATACAGGATAGCACGCTAATGGAGGAGAATAACACCTTAGTTAATGTAAATATCCATGATAGCGGGTGCTCGAAGTTAGACGTGTAATCTATCTTCTGCCACGCCCGCTGTTGCCACCACGACTACCGCGGCCTGCATCCTGGCGTCCGCGGTTGTTATCGCGCCCGCCACGGCCCGCTGGCTGAGTGGAGCGACTACTGCTGCGCTCACCGCGTCCCGCGGATTGAGCTGCGCGCCCGAAGTCGCGCTCACCGCGTCCCGCGGATTGCGCTGTGCGCCCGAAGTCGCGCTCACCGCGTCCCGCGGATTGCGCTGTGCGCCCGAAGTCGCGCTCACCGCGTCCCGCGGATTGAGCTGCGCGCCCGAAGTCGCGCTCACCGCGTCCTGCGGATTGAGCTGCGCGCCCGAAGTCGCGCTCACCGCGTCCTGCGGATTGAGCCGCACGCCCGAAGTCGCGCTCACCACGTCCCGCGGATTGCGCTGTGCGCCCGAAGTCGCGCTCACCGCGTCCAGCGGATTGCGCTGCGCGACCGAAGTCGCGCTCACCGCGTCCCGCGGCCTGCGCTGCACGTCCGCCGCTGCGCTCCTCGCGTCCCGCCGATTGAGCTGCGCGACCGAAGTCGCGCTCGCCACGCCCAGCGGCCTGCGCTGCGCGTCCGCCGCTGCGCTCCTCGCGCTGTGCGCCACGGCCTGCGCTGCTGCGGGAAGCCCCGCGTTCGCTGTTGCGCCCTGCGCCGCGACGCTCACCACCACCGCGACCCGCCTTCGGCGCGTCCGTACGGTTCTGGCGTCCCGCTTTGGCTAGGGATGCCTTCGCGTCGCCCGTGCGCTCAAGCCCCGCGGCACCGAGCTGGCGCTTCGGCAGCGTCATGCGGATGCCGCGCTCGATGACTTCTAGCGCTCCGCGGTCATGCGATGTCACGAATGTAATCGCGGTACCTGTATTCCCGGCACGGCCTGTCCGTCCAATGCGGTGAATGTAGAGCTCAGCGTCAGCCGGGATATCATAGTTGAAGACATGCGTGACGCCTTCGATATCAAGGCCGCGTGCAGCCATATCTGTCGCGACGAGGATTTGCAGCTTCGCTTCACGGAATTTCTTCATGACCTGTTCACGCTTCGCTTGCGTCAGGTCACCGTGAAGTTCGTCCGATGCGTATCCTTGCTCTTGCAGTTCTTGATTCAGCTTGCTCGCCCGGCGCTTGGTCCGGCAGAACACGACAGCTAGATACGGATGCTGCTGCTCGATCAAGGTGCAGAGGTCGTTGAATTTTGAGCGATCCGTCACCTGCATCGCAATTTGTGTAATTTCCGTTAATGTAACTTGTTTCGCTTCTACTTTCACATGGTGCGGCTGCTTCATATAAGCTTGTGCTAATTGACGCACTTGCTGCGGCATCGTCGCAGAGAAGAGTAATGTCTGACGACGTGTAGGCGTCTGAACAATAATATCCTGCACATCCGTCAAGAAGCCCATGTGCAGCATTTGGTCCGCTTCATCCAGGACGAGCATTTTCAGCTTGCCGAGGGTGATTGAACCGCGGCGAAGATGGTCTAGCAATCGCCCAGGCGTTGCAACGACGATGTGGACAGCGCCTTCAAGCTTACGCAGCTGTCGTTCAACATCTTGTCCACCGTAAGCTGCGAGGACGCGTGCACCTACGACGGGAGCAAGCTTTTTCAGCTCCGAAGTGATCTGGATAGCAAGTTCACGCGTCGGTGTCAGGATAAGCCCTTGTACACCGTCATTATTTACATTAATACGCTCGAGCATTGGCAATACGAATGCGAGCGTCTTCCCCGTACCTGTCTGCGCTTCGGCGATGACATCATGTTCATTGTGTATAAATGGAAGGGACTCTTCTTGAATAGGTGTCGGGGATGAGATCCCGAGCTCCTGCAGCTTCAGGACGAGTTCCGTTCGAAGGCCTAATTTGTTAAATGGTTTTGTCATGAGATTGATGAGCTCCCTTATCATAAATTCCTGTTGCTATTGTAACATGCGCGGCGTCTTAAGCAAGCAGCGTCGGCATCTTCCGTTTCCTTGTTACCGCGGTACAGCATATATCCTTTACTGTGGTTGGGTGGATTTGGTATGTATTGTTTTCCAGTTATCTATTGACTATTATCATCGAATCAGGGCATACTGTGAAAACATTCTCATAGAAGAATATGAGGTAGTTTACTGCATAAACGATAAGGTACAAGTATGATAATTATTTGAACCATATCATATGAAGGAATTAATGAATCAAGCAGTGTTTTCCCACACTCATCTTAGATTACACAATAAGGGGTTATTTATGTCAAAGAAGTCACAGCAGCGCAACAACACGGATCAATTCTCATCTTTTGGTTTCATTATGGCTGCAATCGGCAGCGCCGTAGGTATCGGGAACATGTGGAAATTTCCCTATCTCACCGGGAGTAACGGAGGGGGAGCCTTCCTATTTGTCTTTATCATTTGTTTAGTCTTGGTAGGTATTCCGATTCTACTCGCAGAGCTGTCTTTGGGTCGTGCAGGTCGCGGCGATGCAATGACTTGTTTTCAAGTACTGGCGGTTAAGCAGCGCAAGTTGTGGGCTAGCTTTGGGCTGTTATCCATCATCGCGGCATTTATGATCTATTCGTTCTATATCGTTGTTACGGGTTGGACGTTCAACTATGCGGTAGTATCATTCTCCGGTGCGTTATATCGGCAACCGGATTTTGCTGCGTATTTTAAGGAGTTTTCAGGAGGGGGATGGCCTCTCTTCTATATGATCGTGACCGTCGTAATTGCGGCTCGCGTGCTGATGAAAGGCGTGTCCAAGGGAATTGAGCTGTTCAATAAAATTCTGATTCCCGTCCTAGGTGTTTTGCTTATTGCATTAATGGTGGTATCCTTAACGCTTCCTGGTGCAAAAGCAGGCGTCGAGTTTTTCCTAAAACCTGATTTCTCGGAGCTATCGATTCAATCCACGCTCGTCGCACTTGGACAAGCGTTCTTCTCGTTATCACTCGGGATGGGGGCGATGGTCACGTACGGTGCTTATGTGGAGAAAGATCAATCGCTAGGCAAAGCAACGCTCGCCGTGAGTGTCGGGAACATTATCTATGCGGTTATCGCGGGACTTATTATCTTCCCGATGACCTTCTCGTATGGGCTCGAGCCTACGGCAGGCCCAGGGCTGATCTTCGTTGCATTGCCAGCGGCTTTTGCAAATATGCCATTTGGACATATGCTCGGGGGCTTGTTCTTCCTGCTTATCGCATTCGCAGCGTTGACATCCTGCGTATCCGTTCTGGAAGTTATCATTGCGTTCGTAATCAAGCATTTAGGTTGGACACGTCGTCGTGCCGTCACCGTGTTGTCCTGCTTAGCAGCGATTCTTGCGATTCCGATCTCCCTATCCGTCGGTGGTCCTATCGCGGAATGGAAGTTATTCGGCTTCAATCTGTTCGATTTGTTCGATTACATTGCGTCGAATATATTCCTGCCGATTGCCGGGTTAGGAGTTACATTATTCATTGGTTATATCACCAAAGCTGGGGCGCAAGAAGCGAACCTGCAGCCGGGAATGAACAAGGTATGGCTCACCTTACTGCGTTATGTGGTTCCCGTCTTCGTGGTCCTTATCTTCCTGTATTCCACAGGACTTATTGCATAATACTTCACGACAACTCGTGCAGACAGGAGAAATTGCATTTATTATGGCGAACAACAGAACAGCGCTTGAGACAAAACAAGCCACAGATCAATTCAGTAGTGCCGGCTTTATTCTAGCTGCGATCGGCAGCTCCGTCGGCCTTGGGAACATGTGGATGTTCCCTTATATTACGGGACAGAACGGAGGGGGGGCTTTTGTTCTCCTCTTTTTCTTATGTCTCCTCATCGTCGGGATGCCTGTCTTGTTGGCAGAGCTTGCGATAGGGCGGGGTGGGCGCGGGGATGCAGCTTCCTCATTCCGTAATCTAACCACACGCAGAATCTGGCATAAGAGCGGAATTTTCCTTGTTATCGGCGCATTCTTGTTATTTACGTTCTATAGTGTCGTTGCCGGTTGGACGCTGCAGTATACGCTGCAATCGTTTGTTGGTGATCTCTATTCGAATCCGAATTACACGGAGACATTTGCGCAATATACGAGCGGATGGATGCCAATATTCTGGCAGATTATGATTTTCATCATTACAGGTTGGATTGTAGCCAAAGGGATCTCCGGCGGGATTGAGAAGTTCAATAAAATCGTACTTCCAGCACTATTGATCATCTTAGTCGTTCTTATGGTGCGCGCATTATTTTTACCTGGTGCAGGGGAAGGGGTCTCTTTCTTCTTGAAGCCCGATTTCTCGGAATTGACGGTGGATTCCTTACTGCAAGCACTGGGTCAAGCGTTCTTCTCGCTCTCTCTTGGGGTCGGGGGGATGATGACGTACGGAGCTTATGTGGAGAAGAATCAGTCGCTCAGTCAAGCAACCGTAGCGATTACGGGGGGCAGTGTGGTGTATGCGTTGATTGCCGGACTCATTATTTTTCCGACCACATTCTCCTTCGGCATTGCGCCGAGCTCGGGGCCTGGACTTGTGTTTATTGCGCTTCCTGCTGCGTTCTCATCGATGCCTTTCGGGCACATGTTCGGGGCATTCTTTTTCATTTTGCTCGCCATTGCGGCGTTGACCTCAGCAATTTCGATGGTTGAGGTACCCGTTGCATATTGTATGAATCGTTGGCAGTGGAGCCGGAAGAAAGCAGCCACGCTTGTACTAATTGTTTGTTATGTGTTTGCGTTACCCTGTGTTCTCTCCGCAGGCGGTGTGCTAAGTTCGTATACGTTAGGCGGCAAAAATGTCTTTGACTGGATGAACTACATCACCTCGAATATTATGCTGCCGCTCGGCGGACTCATGATTACGATCTTTGTCGGTTACGTATGGACGAGGTCGGTGGAAGAGGCGGGGCTTAGCTCGGGATGGTTCAAAGCTTGGATTTTCACACTGCGGTATATTGCTCCATTATTAATTATTTTGATCTTGTTATCATCGATTGGTCTATTGAAATAAAGCGAGATCCGAGAAGCGTCTACAGCCCTTTTGCGTGGGTAGAGTAGACGCTTTTCTTATGTGTATACATAGATTGTTCTACCGTGTCTTGTTCAGATGGAATTAAGATTGAGTTAAATGGGCGAAAATTTTTTTATGTATTTTCTTGCAACATTTTGTGGAACCCTCCCGTTAAGGAGTATGTATGCAAGAGCACATCATAGAAACATGGCCATGAAAAGATTGAAACACCAAGCAGCAACCATAAAATTTAGATGACAATGGAGGAATTACATCATGAACAAATTTTACAAAGTACTCGCGACGGCAACAATTCTAGCAATGGCAGCAGTCCCTGTGGCAAGCGCGCATCAATCGCAGCAAGTACCTAGCATTGCGGTATGCCCTCCAGGTCCAGTTGACCAAGCGGATCTGAAGAAAGATGTATCTATCTTGAATGCGAATGCGAAGAGCAACCAGAACAAGCACGACAAAGAACATAACGAGAACAAAGAAAATAAAGAAAACAAGCATAATGAAGACAAAGAACATAAAGAAGACAAAGAACATAAAGAAGATAAAGAAGATAAAGAGCATAAAGAGCATAAAGAGCAAAGACAAGTTCTTGGTACAGTCGGCCAAATTACGAACTATACAAATAATCAGAACGGCAAGTACATAACGGTAGTCGGGAGAGGCGTAACGGCGAAAGATCAAAGCGATATGATTCTCGCGATCACAAAAGATACAAAGATTATCAATTCCAAAGGGAAAAAGGTTAGTCTCGATTCCATCATCAAGGGTGGAAAAGCGGTAAAAGTATTCTATGGTCCAGTGATGACGAAGAGCTTGCCACCAAGAGGCACGGCAATAACGATAATCGAACAAGATCAAGCGATGAACGGTGTTATTGGTAAAGTTACGGACGCGAAGAATAGCAAAGTCGTCGTGACAGGCAAGAACATTTATAATGGCAAAGAAGAGACGATTGTGCTTCAGCTTACAGGCCACACGCCAATCGTGGATCACAACGGCAAGAAGGTTGAGCGCAAAGACATTACAAAAGGTATGAGCATTGAAGCGTTCTACGGCCCACATAAGACGAAGAGCGTGCCTGCGCAAGCTCACGCGACTTATATTATCGTGAACAAAGAACAACAAGTGCAAGAGCTTGGAACAAGCGGTGTGATCGTGGAGAAGAATGACAGTCAAATCACGGTTGTAGGTACGCCTGCAGCGCAAGGTGGACAGAAGGAAATTAAGCTTAACGTGACTGATAATACAGTTATCGTGAATGAAAAAGGCGAGAAGCTGACGAAAGATGCACTTAAAGCGAACCAAAACGTCGATGTCTTCTACGGACCAGCGATGACATTCAGCTTGCCACCAATGGGCAATGCAACGAAAATCGTTGTTAAAGGACAAGAATCGGTTAAAGCCGAGGGAACAATCGAGAAATCGGATTTTGCCAAAGGTTCGCAAATCTATCTGAATGTTAACTCGGATGACAACAAGGTGAATGATATTGTTCTAAATATCAACAAAGATACGAAAATCGTGAACCTTCATGGCAACCAAGTGGAATTGAAGCCAGGCATGAAAATTGTTGCTTTCCATTCTCAAATCATGACGATGTCGATTCCTGGAATCACAGATGCTAATATGATCGTTATTACTGAGGAACAACAAGAGCAATTGCCAGGTACAGACGGTATCGTGACAGATGTGAACGGGGATCGCGTGACGGTTGTCGGCAATCCGCTTGAGCAAGGTGGACAACAACAAATTATTCTTACTGTCGATAAAGATACAGTGATCGTGAATGAAAAAGGCCAAGTGCTCAGCAAGGATGCGATCAAACCGAATGTAAGTGTCGAAGCAACGTATGGCCCAATGATGACGGCGAGCTTCCCTGCGATGTCTCATGCGAGCAAAATTGTTGTTAAAGGTCAGGAGACTGTAAAAGTCGAAGGTACAATCATGAAGGATCGTACGAACGATAAGCAGCTCTATGTGAATGTGAAATCTGATAATGAAACGTCGAATGACGTGATTCTGAACGTTACGAAAGATACAAAAATCGTGAACATCCATGGCGGCGAAGCAAAATTGACACCAGGAACGAAGATCGTTGCGTACCACTCGCCAATCATGACGATGTCGCTACCAGGCATCACGAATGCGGAGTTGATCATTGTAACTGAAGCGCAGCAAGAGGTATTGCCAGGAACAGACGGCATCGTGACAGATGTTAACGGAGATCGCGTGACGGTTGTCGGCAATCCGCTTGAGCAAGGTGGACAACAACAAATTATTCTTACTGTCGATAAAGATACAGTGATCGTGAACGAAAAAGGCCAAGTGCTTAGCAAGGATGCGATCAAACCGAATGTTAGTGTAGAAGCAACGTATGGCCCAATCATGACGATGAGCTTCCCAGCGATGTCGCATGCGAACAAAATTGTTGTTAAAGGTCATGAGACTGTGAAAATCGAAGGTACAATCATGAAAGATCGTACGAACGATAAGCAGCTGTATGTGAATGTGAAATCCGATAATGAATCGTCGAATGACGTGATTCTGAACGTGACGAAAGATACGAAAATCGTGAACATCCATGGCGGTGAAGCGAAATTAACGCCAGGAACGAAAGTCGTAGCTTACCATTCGCCGATCATGACGAAATCTCTTCCAGGCATCACAAATGCAGAATTGATCATCGTTGTCTCTGAATAATCACTATCGTACAACAGAGCAGCCGCTCCCAGAAATGGGGCGGCTGTTTTTTTGTGAGATCATTGCTGAAGTGAGGGATTTCTTATAGGCGCTAATTCCACCGACGTACGCCCGGACCTACGGGGCTATTTGATGAACCATTACGCGACAGATATGTCAGGGAAAATTTAGTGATTATGCTATAATGATGAAAATGCATGGTTTATGAGGACGGGGAATATCATTTGATTTTTGTGCTGATTGTATTGTGGATTACGTCTCTATTATTACTATTATCCGGCTGGCGCAATCGCTCGGCCCGCTGGCTGAGCAGCGTCGCATTCTGCGGTGGTTCGGGTGCCCTAGCATCCGTGCTGCAAGAAGTGATACGGCCTGTCGTATCAGTTCTTGGGGGAACGGCTACAACGGATGAAGGTCTCTATATTGCTATGACGGTCTTCTCGTTAATTAGCTATTATGGATTGCCCTACTGTTATGTAAGATTCGCGGGAACATACCATGGATTACCGCAACTTCAGCCGAAATGGCGCTCTCTCCATTGGCTCTTGCTATTACCTGTCGTAGGTATGTTCCTCATTTATCACTATTATCCACCAGAATATAACGTGCTTGTCTACTGGGCGGTACCTTATATTGTCATCGGGACAGTGCTTATTGTGCGTAAGCGCGGAGTCCAGCCGTGGGAGCAGCGTTCCCACCAGGTGACGATGATAGCGGTCGTTCCTGCTGTCTTGTTCGCGATGGTGATGAATTATGTGATGCCGGCGCTTGGCATCTACGAGATGTGGCGGTATAACGTCTGGACGATCACACTTGCCTTTCTTATTTTTGTGACCGCGTTATTTAAATCGGGTTTCCTCGGGGTTCAGCTCTATATTGAACGTCGCCAAATGGATCGGACGCTCCGAGCGATTACTTCCGGGACAGCGATTCTAAATCATGCGATTAAGAATGATATTGGCAAAATCCAGCTCTACTGCGACAAGCTTATCTCTTCGCCAAATAAAGATTCTCAGGATGAGTTAACTCAAGATGTGAAGGTGATAGCGCGTGCTGCGACACATATTCAGGAAATGGTGAGCCGTGTGCAGCATAATACACAGGACTTGGTCCTCAGACCGGAACCGGTACAACTTGATACATTAATCTCGGAGACGATCGAGATGCTTCGTCCGAAGCTTACGCAATCGGGTATCGAGGTCAGCACGTCATGGGGCGATGATCAAGCGTTGATGGAACTTGTCATTGATCGCGCTCAAGTGCATGAGACACTACATAATATTATAATGAATGCCATTGAAGCGATGCCGCAAGGGGGCAAGCTGAGAATTCTACGGAATGAGACCAAGCGGTTGTGGATTGTAAGCATTGAAGATACAGGGTACGGCATTCCGAAGGAACATCTGGGCAAGGTGATGAACCCATTCTTCACGACGAAGGCAAGCAGCTCGAACAACTTTGGGCTGGGACTGGCTTACTGTTATCAAGTGATGAAGAAGCATGGCGGGACGATGCGAATCGAGAGCCGTCCATCGGGCGGAACAACGGTCCATTTACATTTTGCCAAAAATAAACGAGCAAGTCGGGAGGCTGGAGCATGACAATGATTCGCGTGTTCCTCGTGGAGGATGACGAGGATTGGAGAAGGGGGTTGTCCGCTTATGTCACGAAAGAGGCGGATATGGAGGTCATTGGTACGGCTGCAAACGCTGCTGATACACGTACGCTTGCTCCAGCCCTGAACCCGGATGTCATCCTTATGGATATTATGCTGGTCGATTCGATGGAGGGGATTGCATTAACCGCCGAAATTAGTGCGTTGTGTGAGGCGAAAATTATTATGCTCTCGTCGTTGACGGAGAAGCAGGTGATCTTCGATGCGTTCAAAGCGGGGGCGGTTAATTATCTGGTGAAGTCCGATTTTGGGGCGATTCCTGGGGCGATACGTGAGGCATATCGTGAGAGTTCGCCGATTGACGCGCAGGTTGCCGAGCAAATCCGAGAGGAGTTCCGCCGCTTGAAGCAGCTGGAACAAGAGTATGAGGCGAAGAAGCTGAAGGATCTGATCACGCCGGCCGAAATTCAAGTCTTGTCGATGATCGACCAAGGTTATACGCAGACACAAATCGCCGATAAATTCGTGATTTCCATTCGTACCGTGAAAAATCACGTAAGCCATATTCTGAAGAAGCTGCCAGGCAAGAGCAGTAAAGAAGCGGCTAAGAAGGCGAAGGACATGGGCTTGTTTTAGCAGTTGTTTACGGGGCCCCAGCAAAGTATTTGAATCGACTTCCAAGTCAAGCACCACTTTGTGGGGTATTTTGGGGTAAAGGAGTACCTGCTTGATGTAAGAGCAGGTACTCTTTTTCATGACGAGAAAATTGTCCAAGTGAATATCACGAAGGAGGAGGGTATCTCTTGGAAGAGCCTGCGTTCGATCTTTGGGAGCCCTTTGCCACCGACTATTTCAATCATCGCAAAGGGCGGACAAGAATCGACTGGAAAGAGATACCCTCCCCGATGCATCCTATTCAGTGGACAACTGCATTCGAGTCATGCCCGTACCTGCCCTTAAATCAGGGCAGGTACGGGATGGGGATTAGCGGGATTTACGGTTGCTGCGAGTACGGCTTTTACGAACGGCTTTAGTACGAGCACGCATGCCACAGTGTACGTCTGATTCGGTGACGTGGCAGAAATGTTGTGGGACAGGGATCGTGTGATGTTGGTTAACGACATTGACTGGATGAACGATCGGTTGTGTTGCTGTGTGGTACTTGTTGTTAACAACCGTTTGCGTTGGAGCTACAATCGCTGGCAATGTGGATGGTTGCATAGGCATAGGCATAGGCATAGGCATCATTCCGTAAGGGCTAACATTCGATGGACCCATGTTGGATGGACCCATGTTCGACGGGCCTACGTTCGACGGGCCTACGTTCGCAGGACTAACATTTGAAGGACCATATCCCATTGGTTTCATGTTGCTTCCACAATTACGTTTCATTTTTAAATTCATCTCCTTTAGCCGAATTACTATACAATACGTAATACGCCTCCGCCCTGCTTGTTCATTTGCCCCTAGTACAACAGTTTATTTTTGTGGTGAGGGTACTATAAGAAGATGGTACTATTCGTTATCGGATTCCAAGCTACAATGGAATTATGACCAGGTCATAAAGTTCCAGGTGAGGAGAGGGTAACGGATGATTCATCGAATAGAGCGGAACTGGCCGACATTGCTCGGCGCAATATTCATATTCATTGCATTAATCACATTGCTCAAATATTCCATTGATCTCGACTTCATTCATGATTCGACGAAGATTGGCGCAGGTATTCTGGCGGGGTGCGGACTGGTCGTAGCAGGTCTTCGTGGGGCCTTGCGTTCTAATACGGTCATCAGTGAGGTGTTTACGGGACTCGGTGTTGCACTGCTCTATATGACCTGCTCCTTCGCGGGTGTCTATTATAGTCTGTGGGACTCGATGGTTGTCTTGTTATCCATGCTCGCAATCACCGTTGGTACATGTACCTATGCAGTTCGGTTCAATTCTCGACTCTTGATGTCCATTGGGCTGGTCGGAGCGATTTTGTCACCTATTGTCATGCAGCCGGTGACGGATCAAGTATTCTCGTTGTTCATCTATCTGCTCGTTATTAACTCGGCATTCTGGTATATCAGCGTCATGAAGAAGTGGTTCGAGCTTCGGTTAGTTAGCTTTATTGGCACTTGGTTGCTCTATGCGGTGTATTTTGTCTTGTTCCGTCCGCATGTTGATATGTTCTGGAGCAAACCGTTCTTATATGCTCTTGCAGCGTACAGCTTCTATATCATTGCGATGTTCTACGCTTCTTATAAAGCGCAGATGAAATTCGACGGATTGCATGTGTATTTGGGTATTGCGAACGCAGTCATCTTTGGTTTGTGGTCGCTAGGGCTTCTAACTCAATTCGTATCTTTTGCAGTACCGTTGTTCTTCATGGGCGTTCTATACATCATTGCCGCTATCATTGTACAACATCTTGTAAAAACATGGAGTATGCCGGTCATGACGAAGCTTTTTGGCGGATTGCTGCTTGTCATTATTGCAACATCGCAATTCGGCAAAGGATGGGATTACAAGCCTCTGATTAGCGTTTATCTCTGGGTCTTCATTGCCGCAACTGTACTGGTTACTGCGAAATGGTGTGCGATAGAGGGGCTTAAATACGCGAGCGTGACGATCTGGGCCTCCATTGGTCTCTATTGGTACGTTGTCACGTGGAGTACGCCGCGCGGGGAGTGGTTCGGTGTATTCATCCCTTTTCTGAACTGGGGAGCAGTTGCATGGATGCTGCTTGCTTTATTCGGCTTCTATATGTCACTTCATTTGGATGTGAAGGGGTTAAGTTCGTGGGGGCAAAAAATGATGTCGACGGTATTGTCCCTTATGAGCCATTTTATTGTAGGGGGCTTGCTAACGGTTCAAGTTCAGACGTTATTCGAAGTGTACGAATTACGGGGTGTGGGATTAACATTATCGATCTCATGGGCGCTCTACTCCTTGCTCTTGTTCCTCTGGGGAGCGTACAGTAATCAATGGTTCTTCCGGATTTTCGGTACGGCTGTACTATTGCTTGTCGCTGCAAAAACGATGATTATCGACCTTGCTGAACAAGCGACGATTTACAAAGTGGTCGTGTTCCTTGTGTTAGGGGGAATCTGCTTCATGATCTCCTACATTAATTCCAAGTGGAACCCTCCGCATGTGCCAACAAAACCTGCTCAGCCGCAACCAGAAGAATTGAATTGGGAAGATGATCTATAATTCAAACGCCAAAAATAAAGTGCCAAGGTCGTTTATAAGACGCAGGCACTTTATTTTTGAAATGCGGAACTAGCTGATTGAGTTAATCCGTTTTCTTCTTCTTGCCTGTGTTGAGAGGTGTGACCGACTTGGCTCCTTCAATCGTATCATTGACGAATGCCATGTCTTGATTTTTGGCATTCATGTTCGTGGTACCGGTATAATTGCCCTTGTGTGTTTTATTTTCCATTGTGCGCTTCACCCCGGTTATGAGATAGTTAAGACGATACAGTTAAAGTCTAGCCAATGACTAGGCTTTTTATGTGTTTGTGGTTATAATGATAAAGATATTTTAGACGAATATGTTATAATGATTAGATGAACCTTGAAGGAGTTGCGAATAGATATGGCATTGAAAGCGGGAATCGTTGGTTTGCCGAACGTAGGTAAATCGACTTTGTTTAATGCAATTACACAAGCAGGTGCGGAATCAGCGAACTATCCATTCTGTACGATTGATCCGAACGTGGGTGTCGTTGAAGTACCGGATGAGCGCCTAGATAAATTGACAGAGTTGGTTACACCGAATAAAACGGTACCTACAGCATTCGAATTTATCGATATCGCCGGTATCGTGCGCGGTGCGAGCAAAGGGGAAGGACTTGGGAACAAGTTCCTTGCACATATCCGTGAAGTCGATGCGATCGTACATGTGGTGCGCTGTTTCGTAGATGAGAACATTACGCATGTCGACGGCAAAGTCGATCCAATCAGCGACATTCAGACGATCAACTTGGAGCTCGTGCTAGCGGATCTTGAGAGCGTTGAGAAGCGTATCGAGCGTTCCAAGAAGAATATGAAGGGCGGCAACAAGCAGTACGCAGCCGAAGTGGAAGTGCTGGAGAAGGTAAAAGAAGCACTCTATGCAGACATGCCTGCCCGCAGCGTGGAATTAACGGATGATGAGAAATTGGTGATTCGTGACCTTCACTTGCTTACGATGAAGCCTGTTCTATATGCGGCAAATGTGAGTGAAGATGGCGTCACAAGTGCTGATGACAATGAATATGTTATCAAAGTAAAGGAATTCGCAGCGGCCGAGAATGCAGAAGTCGTGCCGATCAGCGCCAAAGTAGAAGCGGAGATTGCAGAGCTTGAAGGCGAAGACAAAGCGATGTTCCTCGAAGAATTAGGTCTTGAGGAATCTGGTTTGAACCGTCTTATCAAAGCGGCTTACCGTCTACTTGGGTTGTATACGTATTTTACAGCGGGAGTACAGGAAGTTCGTGCTTGGACGATTCGTAAAGGGATGAAAGCACCTCAAGCGGCAGGTGTCATTCATAGTGACTTCGAACGCGGCTTCATCCGTGCAGAGGTTGTATCCTATGATGATCTCGTCGCAGCAGGCTCGATGAACGTTGCGAAAGAACGAGGACAGCTTCGTCTCGAAGGTAAAGAGTATGTTGTTAAAGACGGCGATGTTATGCATTTCCGGTTCAACGTATAGAACTTGTATACCTTTTCTAAGGCTGGGGGCAGATGCCCTCAGCCTCCTCACTATATGGGGACGCCTCAAGGGACGAAGTAGCTGCGTAAGATCAGGTAGTCGATGGAGAGGGATTGGAATTTCTGACCTTCGGGGCTATTCGGATCATAGGGATTGGACTGCGGTAATATCCCCAACCAGACGTAGGATTCGTTACTTTTCAGCACCGTCCCTGGGATCGGCCCATCTTCGGCACGCAGCTTCTGATAAGCTTTGCGAGAAAGGCGTGTGATGGTTAATAAAGGCGCTTCTTTTTGGGTGAACTTACCGCCCGGTGAGAAGACGAATACCGTCTCCCATTCCGCTGTTGGAATTGCTTTTCCTCTACGCTCGATCGCAATGAAATTATTTTTCCATTTGGTAGGTAAATTAAATTTGAACTGACATTGTTCACTATGAAACACATTACCTGTATACTTAATCGGCTTCGGGGGTTGGTCGTACATGAGGTGTTCCTGGTCACTCGGTTTTTCCGGTTCTTTGGTCTCTTCCTTAATTGGTCCAAGTTGACAGCTAGTCAGGAGAATCAAGATGATTAGGGCGAGCGCAATACGGAAAGGACCGTTCTTCGATGGTTTCATTGAACGTAAGTCCTCCTTTTATTCTGGTGACTATCATAACACGTAGTATGGCAATTTTCCGCTTGAATTTATGCTGGCTTGGATAATTGACGAATTTTGCAAGAGATGACTAGGTTTTTCGATGGTTTCTGGTTATAATGGTTAAGGACTTTGGGTCCGGTACGTAAAATGTGAGAGAGTCAGGTGATTCCGGTGTAGCTAGACAATATGCTGGAGACCGTTCAAATAGATAGCATATGTAGAAAATAATCAATAATTGAGGTGATTCCATCATGATCGATAAATTGCAATCGTTAGCAGATCGTTATGATAAATTGAGTGAGTTATTATGTGATCCAGATGTGACGAACGATTCGAAGAAGCTGCGTGAATATTCGAAAGAGCAGTCCGATCTGCAAGAGACGTATGAAGCGTACACAGAATATAAGACCGTCATGGAAGAGCTCGAAGCGGCGAAAATGATGCAAGCTGAAAAGCTCGACGATGAGATGAAAGAAATGGTCAAAATGGAGATTGATGAGCTTAGCTCTCGTCAGAAGGAGTTGGAGGAGCGTATTCACATTCTCTTGCTGCCAAAAGATCCGAATGATGATAAGAACGTTATCGTCGAGATCCGCGGTGCGGCAGGCGGCGATGAAGCGGCGTTATTCGCTGCGGATTTATATCGGATGTACACGCGTTATGCAGATGCACAAGGCTGGCGTGTTGAATTGATGGATGTGAACATGAACGACCTTGGCGGCTACAAAGAGGTTATCTTCATGATCAATGGTAAAGGTGCTTACAGCCGTCTGAAATACGAGAGCGGCGCACACCGCGTACAGCGTATTCCGGCAACGGAATCGGGCGGACGTATTCATACATCGACTTCAACGGTCGCCGTGCTGCCTGAAGTTGAAGATCTCGATATTGAAATTCACGATAAAGATATTCGCGTAGATACGTTCTGTTCGAGTGGTGCGGGCGGTCAGTCCGTTAATACGACGAAATCGGCCGTTCGTGTAACGCATATTCCAACAGGGATCGTGGCAACATGTCAGGATGGAAAATCGCAGAACTCCAATAAGGATAAAGCATTGCAAGTATTGCGCGCTCGGATCTTCGACGTGATGCGTCAAGAAGAAGAGGCAAAATATGCAGGCGAGCGGAAGAGCAAAGTCGGAACGGGCGACCGTAGTGAGCGTATTCGTACGTACAATTATCCGCAGAGCCGTGTGACGGATCATCGTATTGGCCTAACATTGCACAAGCTGGATGCTATCATGAACGGTGACATGAATGAGATTATTTCATCGTTGACGCTTGCCGAGCAGGCTGAAATGATGGAGAAAGTCAACGCGTAACAGCTCCGCTCGAGAGCATGATCTTTTGTAGAGAAAAGAGCGTGGATATAGATGAATGGTACAATTCGTGAAGCCTTGTTAGAGGCTTCTTCTTTTTTAGCACAGCATCAAGTGATGGAACCGTCGCATAATGCGGAGCTCTTGCTCTGCCACGTGCTTGGCTTAGGCCGTGCTGAGTTCTTCATGCGAATGACGGAGCCGTTCCCGGTGGAGCATACGGCAGCGTGGCAAATGGTGCTGGCGCGCAAAGCGGCCGGTGAGCCTGCACAATATATCATAGGGGAGCAGGAGTTCTATGGGCTTCCTTTTGAGGTAACCCCTGATGTATTGATTCCGCGGCCGGAGACGGAACTGCTCGTCGAAGCGATCGTGAAGGAGGGGCGCCGTCTCTGGCCTGACGGCGCGCCGACGGTCTGCGACATCGGCACCGGAAGCGGAGCGATTGCGGTGACGCTGGCGGTTCAGTGTCCGATGTGGCAGGTTAACGCATCGGACATCTCGGGCGCTGCGCTGGCTGTAGCGCAGCGCAATGCAGCGCGCCACGGCGCAGCGGCGCGCATCGCATGGCACAGCGGCGACCTGCTGGCGCCGCTGGAGGGCATGAGATTGGACATCCTGGTGTCCAATCCGCCTTACATCCCCGCGGAGACGATCGCGGGGTTGCAGCCCGAGGTGCGCGACTTCGAGCCGCGCACCGCACTGGACGGCGGTACGGACGGACTCGATCCGTACCGCCGTATGCTCGCGCAGCTGCCGCTGCTGGCAGCCGTGCCGCGCGTCGTGGGCTTCGAGCTTGGGCAAGGCCAAGCTCGTGAGGTCGCCGCCTGGATGGAGGCGGCGGGGCATTGGGACACGGTGTACATCGTGTCTGATTACGCGGGCATTGAGCGGCATGTGATCGCGGTGCGTGAGCAAGCATAAGCATGTTATGAACGGTATGTAAGAAAAAGGGGCTGTCCCACATTGTTCGTATGGAGTGGGAATGCCCCGAATTTAAGCGAAAGGACCTCAAACTCCACTGTTATGTGGGGCAAGAGGTCTTTCTTTTTAATAAACAATATTCAGCACTATGTGGGGGCGCATCGTCTTGTCTAACTTCACACGATGTCCGTCACGCAAGCTCTATACTGGATTATTGCACTAATTTCCGCACGATTTACCTCAATATGGTGCCTATGTTGGAAAATTGCACTGTAGCTGTTGAATTTCAAAGTTATATCGTAGGAATTAGCCTACGTATCCTGTAAATATCCAACATAGGTGCGTAATAGGCACTTATCTGGTGCTCTATCCTGTAAATATCCAACTTAGGCCACACAGCAGGGGGGACGTGGTATCCCCATGGCCTTCAGATGAAGATCTTTAAATGCATAGGGTAGAGGATTTCACCGCCTCAGTCCTTCCACACCACTTCTTCGCCATACTCCTTGCCCCACTTGTACATCATCTGCAGAATCGGCATCAAGCTCTCACCATAGGCCGTCAATGAATATTCCACACGCGGCGGAACCTCGGCGTATACTTTGCGGGTGACGAGTTGATCCTCCTCCAGCTCACGAAGCTGATTGGTCAGCATTTTTTGCGTAATCGAGGGGATGCGCTTCTTGAGCTCGCTGAAGCGCAAAGTGCCATCTAGTCCCATATGCCAGAGGATGATGAGCTTCCATTTGCCGCCGATGACCGCTAAGGTAAGCTCCTTTTCACAGTTAATTTCCTTGAGATTAATTCGTTCTTTGAGTTCTGTCGCCAAGGCGGTTCCCTCCTCCATTAGTATCCTTCAAGTAACTACACCACTTCAAAGTGCGTACTTCCTTTTTGATCCGTCTGACTCTAGAATATACCTAGTTTCCCGAATAAACAATCATGGATATTATGGAGGTATATAACATTATGGAATTACAATTAGCGCTGGATCTCGTGAACATTCCTGAGGCAATCGAAGTGGTACGTGAGGTTGAAGCATTTATTGATATCGTAGAAATTGGCACACCTGTTGTCATTAACGAAGGTCTTCACGCGGTAAAAGCGATGAAAGAACAGTTCCCGAATTTGAAAGTATTGGCTGACCTTAAAGTCATGGATGCAGGCGGCTACGAAGTGATGAAGGCATCTGAAGCGGGAGCGGACATTATTACGGTGCTTGGCGTATCCGATGACTCGACAATTAAGGGCGCTGTGGCTGAAGCGAAGAAACAGAACCGTAAAGTGATGGTCGACATGATCAATGTCAAAGACATGGAGACACGTGCACAAGAAATCGACGCAATGGGCGTAGACTACATCTGCGTGCACTCCGGTTACGACCACCAAGCGGAAGGCAAAAACTCATTCGAGGAATTGAATGCCATCAAACGCGTCGTCAAACAGGCTAAAACGGCTATCGCAGGCGGCATCAAGCTCGATACCTTGCCAGAAGTGATTCAAGCGAACCCGGACCTCGTTATCGTTGGCGGCGGGATCACAAGCCATGCGGATAAGAAATCAGTGGCTGCCGAAATGCGTCAATTGATTCAGCAAGGGTAACGCCGATGTCGATGCAGACAACGATGCAGAGCTATGCGACAGGAATTCTAGAAGAGCTCTCACGCACCGTTCAAGCGGTGGATGAAGCATCCGTGAACGCCTTGATCGCTCAGATTGTTCGTGCAGATCGGATCTTGGTTGCGGGTGCAGGTCGGTCGGGATTGATGATGCGTGCCTTCGCGATGCGGCTCATGCATCTCGGATTTAACGCTTATGTTGTCGGGGAGACGGTGACCCCGGGCCTCGGGGAGAATGGGCTGCTCATTATTGGTTCAGGATCGGGGGAGACGAAGAGTCTCGTTGCGATGGCAGAGAAGGCGAGAGCCATTGGCGCATCTGTCGCGGCTATTACGATTCACCCGGGATCAACCATTGGCGAGCTTGCACATACCATCGTTCAAGTACCGGCAGCGTCTAAGGAGAATACCTCTCTGGCGCGTGCGACCATTCAGCCGATGGGGGCTTTGTTCGAACAGTCGCTGCTGATTATATTTGATGCGATCATCCTGCAGTTGATGGGCATCGGAGAAGTTGATAATACGGCGATGCTCGGGCGGCATGCCAATTTGGAATAGGGAAAAGGGACGCGGTTTTGCGTCCCTTTTTTGCATGGATTTATTTTTCATAGAATGCTAGGTTGATAGGTTTATCCCCCTCTGTTCTGGACATACTGAGAAATACCAAAGGATAGAGCGGGGAGGCTTCATCACATGGCAAATCTTATTCAGATTCTTAAGAAAAAAAGCACTTATTCGATCATGATTATTCTTATTCTATTAGGTTGGTTCTTAAATCTGGTAGGTTCGGCAGCTGTCGTATCGGCGGCTTCAACAGAAGTAGGGACAATGCAAGAAATTCCGAAAGAATCAATCCGGCTGCGCATTCTTGCGAATTCGGATTCGGCGTTCGATCAGAAGGTTAAGCGTGAGATTCGCGATAAAGTCGTAGATCAAGTGAACACTTGGGTAGCGACATTAGAGGATCCACAGAGTTTGAAGCAAGCGCGTGCGAAGATTAAGGAGCACCTATCCGATATTGAGAAATTGGTGGGCAAGGAGTTAGTGGCTCGCGAGCAGGATTACGGGTATAAGGTTGAACTCGGCGTGGTGCCTTTTCCGACGAAGATGTACGGGGATCAAGTCTATCCTGCTGGGGATTATGAGGCTCTACGCATTACACTGGGTAAAGGGGAAGGGCAGAACTGGTGGTGCGTGTTGTTCCCTCCACTTTGCTTCATCGATGCAGGGACAGGAGAGGCTGTTGCACAAGCTGCGGATACGGAAGGTGCGCCGCTCGTGGCTGATGGAGGATCGACATCGGCGACTCCAGCGGATGGTGGCGGAGAGACGGAAGTACGCTTCTTCTTATGGGATTGGATTGTCAAAATATTCGACTTTATCGCCGGGTTGTTCAGCTAGAACGGTTGATTGTCAAATTGTGATATAATAAAGGTTAACTTATTAGTAAGGAACTGAGCGCTCATGCAATCAAATGAAATGATACGCAACACATCATATTGGGAAGTTCGAGATCTTGAGACCTCAACTGAGGCACTGGATGAAGCGGCGCAGATTCTCGCATCGGGCGGGACGGTCGCTTTTCCGACGGAGACGGTATATGGGCTTGGTGCAGATGCGCGAAGTACAAGTGCGGTCGAACAGATTTTTGCCGCTAAAGGAAGACCATCGGACAATCCGCTCATTGTACACATCGCGGATATTGCGGACCTAGACATGCTCGTCTTTCCGTACAATTCAACGGCACGTCAATTGATGGACCGATTCTGGCCCGGACCCCTCACGATCGTATTGCCTGTACGTCCAGGCGTCATCTCCCCCCGCGTAACTGCGGGGTTATCGACGGTTGGCGTGCGCATGCCGGCGCATGATGTCGCACTCGCGTTGATCGCGCGTGCAGGCTGCCCGGTCGCGGCACCAAGCGCGAATCGCTCAGGGCGCCCAAGCCCGACGCTCGCCGCGCACGTGCGCGAAGACCTCGCGGGCCGCATCGACGGCATCGTCGATGGCGGGCCGACAGGCGTCGGCGTCGAGTCGACGGTCGTCGAGCTTATCGGCGACCGCGTCAACGTGCTGCGCCCGGGCGGCGTCACGGTCGAGGCGCTGCGCGAGGTCGCGGCTGAGGTCACGATCGACCCGGCGCTCACGCGTACGTCCGACATCGCGCCAAGCGATGCCATCGCGGCATCGTCGGAGCAGATTACGGACGCGAGTCGCCATGCTGGCGACAGTGCCTTAGCGCAAGGCACAGCGGAGCACGCCGCTCCTGCGGACGACGCAGGCCATACCCCACGATCGCCGGGGATGAAATACGCGCACTATGCGCCGCGCGGGACCATGAGCATCGTCAAGGGAGATGCGCCGGGACAAGTCTCGGCTTGGATTCAAGCCGAGCTCGATGCTGCATCGCAGCGCGGGGAACGCAGCGGCGTACTCGCCTTCGACGAGCATATCGCCGCGTATCGCGCGGATGTCGTCGTCTCCTGTGGCAGCTTGCATGCGTTGGAGCATGCCGCGCAGCGGCTGTATGCCGCGCTGCGTGAATTCGACGAGCAGGGCGTCACGTTCATTCTCGCCGAAGCTTGTCCGGAAGACGGGATTGGCCTTGCGGTCATGAACCGGCTCGTGAAGGCTGCAGGTCACCGAATCATCCAGCTCTAAATTGGTTATTAATCCCTGTTCTACTGCGTTGTTTCCCCTTGTCCCACAATTTCAATGTATCTTTCCGGCCCTGTCCGCATATGGTTGTACAAGATCATATGGACAATGGAGGAACGTGGATGGAAACGGGCATAGCAATTTGGGGCGAGCTAATCACCATACTGGTCATGGCCGTTGCGTTAGGGTTTGATGCCTTCTCGCTCGGACTGGGTATCGGTATGAAAGGGATTCGCGTGCGAGAGATTATTAAGATCGGGGCCGTTGTTGCGATCTTCCATATCTTGATGCCGCTAGCTGGGTTGTACATGGGGCGGTATTTGGGGGCGCTGCTCGGTAATGTTGCGACGCTCGCTGCAGGTGGGCTGCTGCTATTGCTCGGTGGACATATGATATATAGCTCCCTGCGGGGAGATGCCGTTCAATCCATTGATTATCGCAGCAGTTGGGCGATTGTTTTATTTTCCCTCTCCGTGAGTATCGATTCCTTCTCCGTAGGTGTATCCTTAGGCATGTTCCCTATTAACTTATGGCTGACGATTTTATCCTTTGGACTGTGCGGCGGGATTATGTCGATCCTGGGGCTCATGCTTGGCAGCCAAGTTAGTCATCGTCTAAGCGAATATGGCGAGGCGTTTGGCGGTGTTATTTTATTTACATTTGGCGTATTATTTATTTTATAATTTGAATTCGATGAGACGAATTTAATCTAGCAAGCAGAAAGGAGATGAGCGTGTGATGAACATCTTATTCGTATGCACCGGGAACACATGCCGGAGTCCGATGGCAGAAGCGTTGCTGCGCAAGCTTGCGAAGGATGCAAATCTGGATATCGAAGTTCGTTCGGCGGGTGTTGCAGCGTCGCAGGGCGCGTCCATCTCGAGAAATGCGGTTACGGCTTTGCAAGACCATCAGATTGCTGCTGCGGGAGCTACGTCTACCCCGCTGACGGGTAGCGAAATCGAATGGGCAGATCTGATCCTGACGATGACGAGCGGACATAAGCAGCACGTTGTTCAACAGTTCCCTAGCTCGATTGAGCATACTTATACGCTCAAGGAATATGTGGAAATGGACGAGCAAGTCATTGCAGATTTGATTACGCTTGAAGAGCGCATTGCTGACTGGCAGATGAAGCATGCTTTAGGTGAGCCGATTCCGGATTCGGACCGAGCAGCCATTATTGCGCTGCAACAGCGCATTCCCAGCTTTGATATAAGTGATCCGTATGGCGGTTCTCTGGGAGAATATCGTCATTGCTTGGCCGAAATTCATAGCGCATTATTGAAGCTGCTGAAGCGTGCACAGGGTTGAAAATGCCCCATTGATTTTCATGATCGTTTGAGATATGATGATCCTATCGAGACAGATCCGATGTAACTGGCGACGAAGTGGATATTACCACGGTGGAGCATCGGAACATACGGCCGGTCGCCTGGGCAAAAGAGCAAAGACGTGAATTCGACGCGTCATGCTCTTTTTTTCGTTTTTTCCCCACAAATTAGGTATACTATAAGAGGTTGTTCAAAAAGTCAGCCGGTTTTTTGAACACATATTATTATGGAAAATGATTACGATGGGGTAGCAGGAGGAACGACTATGAAAATCGCTATTGGCGCAGACCACGCAGGAACGCTTCTCAAAGACGGGCTAATTCAAGTTATACGTTCATTAGGACATGATGTGGAAGATCTCGGTTGCAATTGTACGGATTCAGTTGATTATCCGGATTATGCGATTGCTGTATGTGAGCAAGTAGTGAAGGGGCAAGCTGATCGTGGAATTCTTGTCTGTGGGACAGGGATTGGCATGAGCATCGCAGCGAATAAAGTTCCGGGTATCCGTTGTGCATTGGTGCATGATCTTTTCTCTGCAAAAGCAACGCGTGAACATAATAATACGAATGTACTTGCAATGGGTGAACGCGTGATTGGTCCTGGACTAGCCGAGGAAATTGTGAAAGTATGGCTGGAGACACCTTTTAGCGAAGGTCCACGCCACTTGAACCGTGTGAACAAAGTGAATCAAATCGAGCAGCAATATCGCTCCTAGAAGACTCTTTTTCAGTGGAAGAAGTGAAAGGGGACGGTTACGATGAATCAACAAGAACAAGAATCTATTCAGCAGCAAGTCGAGCAGATCCTACGTGAGCTTGTCGAGGCAGCATCGATTCGAGCAGGCCAGATCGTCGTGATCGGCACGAGCACCAGCGAAGTCGTAGGTCAGCGTATCGGGACGAGCGGTGCCGAGGCGATAGCAGCCGAATTGTATGCTGGGCTTGAGAAAGTTCGCAGTGAAATCGGCTTCTATCTCGCCTTTCAATGCTGTGAGCATTTGAATCGAGCGCTTGTCGTCGAACGCGCAGCAGCAGAATACTATCGGCTCGATGAGGTGTCCGCGGTACCTATTGTGAAAGCCGGCGGTTCGATGGCGTCATATGCGTATCGTCATCTTACGGAGCCATGTCTCGTGGAGACCATCGAAGCGCATGCGGGGATAGACATTGGGGAGACGCTCATTGGTATGCATTTGCGCCGCGTCGCTGTTCCTGTACGTCCATCGATTAAGCAGGTGGGGCAGGCTCGCGTGACGATGGCCCGAACGAGGCCGAAGCTTATCGGCGGCGAACGAGCAGTTTATACGTGTCTTTAGAGGAAGTTCAAAAAATCAACTTTTAATCACGAAGTGATTCAAGAAGTGGGTTCGACATCGAATCTTGCGTTCATACTAGAAGAGCATATGCTTTCGAAGGATGTTTCCTTTGGAAACATTGAAGATGCTCATGTAGGTTTCTCCTACACTGCGCTTCTCCTTAAAGTTTTGCGTAGCAAAACTCGCTACGAAAGCATATGCTTCGCATTCTCGCAACCTTCTCGGTGCTGAAAAGCCGACTTTTTGAACCACTCAATATATTGGAGCCTTGCTCCGCTAATCATGAGGAGGAATTGGAAATGGTAGATCATTTGAGACAGGCAGACCCTGAAGTATTAAAAGCAATGGACTTGGAGCTTCAACGCCAGCGCAACAACATTGAGTTGATCGCATCAGAGAACATCGTGAGCGAAGCGGTTATGGAAGCGATGGGAACCGTTCTTACGAATAAATATGCAGAAGGCTACCCAGGCAAACGTTATTATGGCGGTTGTGAACATGTCGACATCGTGGAAGATATCGCTAGAGACCGTGCCAAAGAATTGTTCGGTGCTGAACATGCCAACGTGCAGCCTCACTCGGGCGCACAAGCGAACATGGCAGTATACCTAGCGGCATTGCAACCTGGCGACACGGTTCTTGGTATGAACCTTGCGCATGGCGGTCACTTAACGCATGGTAGTCCGGTCAATGCATCCGGATTACTCTATAACTTCGTAGCATACGGCGTATCCGAAGAAGATTTCCGCATTGATTATGATGATCTGCGCAAAGCAGCATTCAAACACAAACCTCGCATGATCGTAGCAGGTGCAAGTGCGTACCCACGCATTATTGATTTTGAGAAAATCGCAGCGATTGCTAATGATGTAGGCGCATTGTTCTTCGTCGATATGGCGCATATTGCAGGTCTAGTGGCTGCAGGATTGCATCCTAGCCCAGTGCCTCATGCACATTTCGTAACAACAACGACGCACAAAACATTGCGCGGACCTCGCGGTGGTATGATTCTTTGCCGCAAATCATGGGCACAAGCAATTGATAAAGCGGTATTCCCAGGTTCGCAAGGCGGACCACTTATGCACGTGATTGCTTCGAAAGCTGTTGCGCTTGGTGAAGCATTGCAGCCATCCTTCAAGACTTACGCACAGAACGTGGTTAACAACGCACAAGCGCTAGCTGCCGGATTGGTAGAAGAAGGCTTGAACTTGGTGTCCGGCGGAACGGATAACCACTTGATGCTGATTGATACACGCAACTTGAACATCACAGGTAAAGATGCAGAGCATGTGCTAGACTCCGTGAACATTACTGTGAACAAAAATGCGATTCCATTTGATCCAACGAGCCCATTCGTAACAAGTGGTATTCGTATCGGTACACCTGCGGCAACGTCCCGCGGTATGGATGAAGCAGCAATGAAGGTAATCGCGAAAGTGATTGCCATGACATTGAAGAACCCGAAAGATGAAGCGGTATTGGAAAAAGCACGTGGCATGGTGCGTGATTTGACAGCACAATTCCCGCTTTACCCGAACTTGAAATACTAATCTTAATAAGTAGATTGAAGACCGGCTCCTAATCTTTAGGGGTCGGTTTTTTGATTTTTTAGCATGATAGCACTTAAGATACGGGGTCCCTGCAAAGTACCTGAATCAGCATCGGAGTAGAAGCCCCGGATTGTGGGGGATTTTTGTGGGGATGAAATTTATTGACACGTCAGAACCCTTTCGCTATGCTGTCAAAAACAGGAGGACGGGTGAAGCGG
This sequence comes from Paenibacillus sp. GCM10027629, assembly GCF_042676425.1. Taxonomy (NCBI): domain Bacteria; kingdom Bacillati; phylum Bacillota; class Bacilli; order Caryophanales; family Paenibacillaceae; genus Paenibacillus; species Paenibacillus sp. GCM10027629. Next base: position 348,743 of record NZ_JBHTGZ010000005.1, read on the forward strand.
TTGGAGAACCAACGAAGAATACAAGCGCTTGCATGGATTACTGCGATTTGCTTATTAGGGGATTCGATGCTCTACGTTGTGCTCCCCATCCATTGGAAGGAAATCGGCTTGTCCTCGTTATGGGAGGTCGGTATACTACTCTCTGCGAATCGATTGATTCGGCTGCCGCTTAATCCGTTGATTGGCTGGTTGTACCGTTCCATCTCCACTCGTACGGGGGTATTGCTTGCCGTTAGTCTCGCAGCGATTACGACAGCCTCTTATGGCATAGTCGGAAGCTTCTGGGTGCTTCTCTTGATGCGGATATTATGGGGCATTGCTTGGAGTTTCTTGCGTCTCGGAGGATACTTGACGGTGATGCAGCTCTCCGATTCGGGGAATCGGGGGCGATATATTGGTACATATAATGGAATTTCAGGTATTGGCGGTCTTGTCGGCATGTTGGTGGGTTCCTTTGCAGTCGATCTTTTCGGTATGCAAGCTGTATCGCTCATTTTTGGCGCGATTGCCCTGCTGAGTATTCCTTATGTCATTCGTCATATCTCAGACTCACGAATTGAGATCCACACGGATCTATCGAAGGGTGCGCCGAGAGTGAGCCCATGGAGTGTGCCAACCGTGTTATGGATGCTCGTCACGGGTCTAGCGACAGCGCTAGTCTTCCAAGGAATGTTCAATGCCACGCTAAGTCGACTCATTCAAGTGCATGAATCCATGTTCGTGACGATTGGGGTCTTTACGATTGGAGCAGCTTCGCTTACAGGTATCCTGCAAGCCATTCGTTCGAGCTGGCAGCCGTGGCTGGCGCCCCTGATTGGCAGAGGCTTTGACCGCGCAGCACGTCCGCATCGCGTCGTTGCTGCTGTACTGCTCGCGTCGGCGTGTCTGCTTGCCATGATCCCGATGCCAATGCCGTTTGGCCTCTGGATCGTATTGCTGCTCGGCCTGCAGCTGGCCATTAGTGTTGTCACCACCGTCGTAGATTCGTTTGCGACCGAGGTCTCAGCCTCGCAACCGTCGAAAGTGGCCATCATGACAGCCTATACCGTAACGACGGATCTAGGAGCCTCGATTGGGCCAACGCTTGCCTACACCTTGGATGCAGCAACGGGGACGGCTTCGATCTACTGGTGCGCTGCTGTCATTGTCTTAGCGATCAGTCTTCGATGGCTGATTCCTATTCCCGCATCGTCGAATTGCAATCAACACAACAAGGGCTCTGAATCCATCGCGGATTAAGAGCCCTTAGCTTTGTGCATATCGTATTAGTCAAATCTACGTTTACGGTAGATGATCAGGCAGGCTGGGATCGATAGGGCGGTCCAGATCAAGATGTTCAGGAAGTCGCCTTGAATAGCGCTGAATCCATTTCCCTTCGTGATTTCCGTTAAGGCATGGATCAGATGATCTGTTGGTAAGTAAGATACGATGGTTTCCAAGAACTCATTTTTTAACATGGGTGCGAACATCGGTCCGACCATGAAGATCAATAGGACCGGTAAGCCAGAGATTGACGTCTCTTGTACCGTACGTGAAATGAGACCGATAATGGTACCAATCGCGATGAACATGATAAGTGCTAAGAGGAACATAAGAACTAACCAGAGATAGTCCATCGTTAATGTAGGGCCTACGACGACCACGCTAATGGTAACGACCACGATCGAGATGAGCATTGTGATGAAGCTTTTGCCGAATAAGATTTCAATGGCAGACGCTGGGGACAGCATCAGGACGCGAAGTGTATGCTTCTCTTTTTCCTCGGATACCATGCTGGCTTGAACGAAGGCTGCCGTCATCGACAGGACGAATAGAATCGGCATGCTTAATAGAATACCGGCTTCCATCCCCATTCTCTGGAACAGTAAAGTGAACATGATTGGCATCGCAGCCATTAATAGGACTTGCGGATTTTTAATCGCATCTTTCCATTCTTTTTGAACAATCGCTTGAAATCTTCTCATTGAAAATGTCATTGTAAGTTCCCTCCCGTAAGTTTTACGAATATATCTCCTAATGTTGGTTCGTTCGAATGAATGGATTGTAATTGGCCATTCATCATGTATTCATTAATTTTCTCGATGCCTGCTGCATCTTGAACGATAATTTCTTTTCCGTTGTGTTCTGTGACGACGGTAATGCTGTGATCGCTATACATAAGACGTAAGTTCTTCTGCGTATCGAGTGCCGAAATTTCACCTTCATGGATAAAGGCAATGCGGTCGCAGAGCTGCTCGGCTTCCGACATATCATGTGTCGTTAAGAAAATCGTCGTACCTGCTTCGTTCAACTTGCGCAAGCTCTCATGGATATGCATCGTATTTTTGGGGTCCAGCGCAGATGTCGGTTCATCCAAAAATAATAGATCCGGCTTGTGGAGCAGTGCTCTAGCGAGCGTGACCCGCTGACGCATCCCTTTCGAGAGTTGCTTCACGAGGGCTTTCTTATCTTGCAGCAGGTTCACCTCGCCCAAGACTTCATCAATGCGTTGCAGGGGCACATCATATAGTTTACAGAACAGCTCCAGATTGTCGTACACGCTGAGTCGTTCGTATAATCCGCTATTATCGGTTAAGATGCCGATTCGATTTAAATGAGAGAAATCTTTGGTTCGAGTGACGTCTTTCCCGAATACATGAACCTCGCCAGCCGAGAGTGTGAGTTGCGAAGTAAGTATTTTAATGGTAGTTGTTTTACCCGATCCGCTTGGACCGAGGAACCCGAAAATTTCACCCTTGCGTACGTTAAATTCAATATGTTTGAGTGCTGTTTTGCTGCCGAATGATTTCATTAATTGTTTGACTTCAATGATATTCTCCATCGCTTAATTCCTCTTTTCGCTTAGGTCTCTTGCTTACATCCCCAATATTAGAGAAAAACCCGAGAACCCGCATTATATATGGGATGAAAAGAGTATACGAGGGGTTGAAACCTGCAATTTCGGACCTGAATGAATCACATTTAGATGCCAATTAGCGCACGTAATTCATCGAATTTCCCCTTCGATAACGGAATGGAAGACTTCGATTTATCGTCCAAAATAAGACTGTAGCTGTTCCGTGTCCACGTGATCACCTCACGCACATGTTGGAGGTTCACGATGTAGGAACGGTGGCAGCGGAAGAAGCCGAATAGCTTGAGCTTCTCTTCTAAATCCCCCAGTTTGATGGTGCAGGCAAATACGCCTTCATTCACATGGAGCTGAGAGACTCCCTCATTGCTCTCGATGAACAGAATTTCGGTCGGATCGAATAAGATGATCTTGTCATTCACCTTGGCAGGGATTTTCTCGATTCGCATCGGGTAGGTCTGGACAGGTGATTCGCTAGGAACTGCCGGAACTTCATCGTGCTCTATATCGGAGTCTCCAGCAGGTGCAGGCGATGCATCCGCGATCGGTATGTTGGAAGCTATATCCGCTTGTTCAATACTTGCTGTCTGTTCTAATGGCGTCTCCACCGTCACGGCCGCCACGGATTGGCTTGATTGCTCGGGTTCGTTAGCGCCCTCAAGCTCGATTTTCTTGAACTGTTGACCTTTCAGGGAATAGACCTCGCTCGTGATCGAAAGGGCATCTTCCATTGATGAAGTCGTCATGAAGATCGCAGTGCCCTGTTCTTGAAGATGTGCGATCACCTGACGGACGATAATACAGCTCTCGAGGTCAATGTTCTGCTCTAATTCTTCCAGAATAAGCAGTTCAGGACGATGAATGATGCTGCGGCCGAGATGAAGGCGTCGTTGCTCAGAGAACGTCAGCTTGCCGCAAGGCAGCTCCTTCTTGTCCCATAATCCGATTCGGCGGATGATTTCATCGATGGAGCTCGCATCTACACCGTACAATTGGCAGAAGAAATGCAAATATTGATGCACTTTCAGTCGTTCGTAGACACCATCATGACGCAAGCATACGCCAATCTGCTCCGGCGTCTTCCGATGGACAAGATGGAGTTCGACGCCATTCCATCGCGCGCTTCCGTTGGAAACGGGGGTCAGACCAAGTAATAACTCGATGAGTTGAAATCCGATATCGGGATTGCATTGTATCGCAGCACATTGCCCGGCTTCCAAGACCAAGTCCATAGTAGGGATAATGGTGTTGTTGCCTGACATTTTACTTAATTGATGGATATGAAAAGATTTGATTGTCATGCTGAGGACCTCTCTATCTAGTTCGAAATAAATGCCAATCTAATGATAGCGGAAGAATAGAGGAACGAAAAGGAAAAGGATGTAAATCATTCATTTCTTAGGAAACTCAAAAAGGACAGGCGCATTGGTTGGCCTATCCTTTTCAATCCTATATTCGGTTATGCTCTGTTTACCCGATCTGCAGCGTCAATGTACCGTCCTTATAGTTCCATTGGAAGGCAGGGAATTTCGACTGGATGGCACCGAGTTCCAGGTAGGTCTCATCTTTCTCGCTCCACACCGATTGGGAAGCTGCGGTGAACGTCAATTTGCTCGAATCAGATTTTTGAAGCGTGAGTGTCTGATTGGCTTTATCCCACTTTGGCTCTGCATTCGTGAGCGCCGCGACAATGCGTGATGGGAGGTAGACCTTGTTTCCTTTTTGAATAACAGGAATCGGTTCAAGCGTGAGATCCTCGAACGCCATAAGTTGATTATTCTTGATCGTAACGGTGAGTTTGCCGTTATTGACGACCTTCATCGCTGTTAATAACTGTGCGTTGTCACCCGTTCGCATGATATCCGGCTTGAGTCCTTTTCCATTGAAGTCCGTCATGTTCGGCGTTACATACTGCTGGGTTGTCAGTTTGAGCAGCCCCCCATCGGACAATGTGATGACGGACTGGATCCGCCCCTTACCAAAGGTGGTTGTGCCGACTAAGGTTGCAATGCCATGGTCATGCAAAGCGCCCGATAGAATTTCAGAAGCGCTGGCAGAATTCTTGTTCACGAGTATTGCGACAGACATAGGAGGACTTGAGCCGTTCTGAATTTCTGTAGGTTGCAGCTTGCCGGTGTTATCTTTCGTATACATCAAGATGCCTTTCTCGATGAAATGTTCTGCAATATGCTGGGCAGACTCGACATAGCCGCCTGGATTGTTGCGTAGGTCGATGATAAGGGACTTCATGCCGCGCTGCTGTAGCTTAGAGAGGTGTTCGGCGAACTCTTCATCGGCCTCGCTTGTGAAGCTCGAAATCTGAATATAACCGATGTGACTTGGCAGAAGTGCGCTTGTAACCGCAGGTATATGGATTGCCTCACGCTTGATATTGAAATCCATCAGCTTACCGCCGCGTTTGATCGTAACGGTTACCGAAGTACCGGCTTTACCAAGGATGTATTTTTGCACATGGGAGCTGTCTGTAATCGACTTGCCATCTACTTGGGTTAGGATATCGCCTTTCTGAATGCCTGCTTTCTCGGCAGGAGATCCCTTGAATACACGCATAATGGAGGCTTTTCCATCTTCAAAGTGCGTCTCGATGCCGATCCCTTCATATTGAAGGTTGAGTTGATTCTGGAACGCCTGACTCTCTTCAGGGGTAAAGTATTGCGAGTAGGGATCGTTCAGCCCAGAGACCATACCTTTTAACGCTTTTTGGACAAGTTCTTCCTTTTGTGCATCGGTAATATTGTAAGCGTCGATATATTGCAAGACTTCATTCAGGATCGCCGTTGAATTCGAAATAGATTCGGCATACGTGCGTTCAGGAAGGATTGTTGCTGCCGTGAGTAGGGATAGAGATAATGCCATCGTTATAAAAATACGGTTGATTCGGGACATTGCTCAGTTCAATCCTTTCTTCAATTCTTTGAATGAAAATAGCTATGCTTTCACTTATATCACCAACGGAGAAGGGGTGTCAATTTAGATAAGATGCGGTGAAGGTTGGCAATATGATGAATAAGGTTTCCTTGCAATGCGAACAAATAGTATTATGCTTATTGGGAAGTTGTCAAAATTTCTCTTAAAAAATACATAACATGACAAAGATCAGCAGGTATTGCGTGCAGTGTAAAGCCTAGAATGGTATAATATCGAAGGTTATGTTGCTGCAATCATCGAAGAATCTGCAGACGAGAGCAATTGACAATCAGGAGGAAGAAAAATGGCTAAATTAGTAATTTGCGATCACCCTTTAATTCAACACAAACTGACTTTTATTCGAGATGTAAAAACAACAACAAAGGACTTCCGTGAGCTAGTCGACGAAGTTGCGATGTTAATGGCGTACGAAATTACACGCGATCTTCCGCTCGAGACGATTACAGTGGAGACACCTGTAACATCGACGGAGACCAAAGTCATCGCTGGACGTCCACTTGGACTCATTCCGATTCTGCGTGCAGGCCTTGGGATGGTAGACGGCGTATTGAAGCTCGTACCGAAAGCAAAGGTAGGACATGTCGGTTTATTCCGCGATCCAGAGACATTAATGCCTGTTGAGTATTATGTGAAACTGCCAACGGATGCGGAAGAGCGTGAATTGATCGTCATTGATCCGATGCTCGCAACAGGCGGGTCCGCGATTGCAGCGATTGATGTATTGAAGAAACGTAACTGTACACAAATCAAATTGATGTGTCTGATTGCAGCGCCAGAAGGTGTAAAAGCTGTTCAAGATGCGCATCCGGACGTGGATATCTATCTTGCGGCACTCGATGATCATTTGAATGATCATGGTTATATTGTGCCTGGTCTTGGGGATGCAGGAGACCGCTTGTTCGGAACGAAGTAGAGTTAGAGGTTGTTCAAAAAGTCATCTTTTGATGGGATGAAAAGCCGACTTTTTGAACACGTATGATAAGGTAAGACTATGAGGCGAGGTGTAACACATGGAGAAAATTAAAGTCATGACGGTGTTTGGCGTACGGCCAGAAGCGATCAAAATGGCTCCGCTTATTCTTGAGCTTGAGAAACATCCGGACCAAATCGAATCGATCGTCTGCGTGACGGCACAGCATCGTCAGATGCTTGACCAAGTATTGGAAGTGTTCAATATCACTCCAGATTTTGACTTGGATGTGATGAAGGACCGCCAGACGCTTAACGAGATTACGATTCGTGTCTTGCAAGGACTGGAGCCTGTGCTTCAAGAAGCCAAACCGGACATTATTCTTGTTCACGGCGATACGCTAACGACGTTCCTGGCAAGCTATGCGGCATTCATGCAGCAGATTAAAGTTGGACATGTGGAAGCAGGACTTCGCACGTGGAATAAGATGTCGCCATATCCGGAGGAGATGAATCGCCAGTTAACGGGTGTGATTGCTGATTTACATTTTTCGCCAACCGAGATCTCCGCCAATAACTTGTATAATGAAAATAAATCAGAGTCCATGGTATTTGTCACAGGCAATACGGTAACAGACGTGTTTCAATATACTGTACAGCAGGATTACACCCATCCCGTACTCGAGTGGGCGAAGGGAAAAAGATTGATTTTGATGACGGCACACCGCCGCGAATCGCAAGGCGAGCCGCATCGGAATATTTTTCGCGCTGTCAAACGCATCGCTGATGAGTTCGAAGATGTGGCGATCGTCTATCCTGTTCATCTAAGTCCAGCGGTAAAAGAGCCGGCTTATGAAATCTTGGGCAATCATCCGCGCATTCAATTGATTGAGCCGCTTGATGTCGTAGATTTACATAACTTTTATCCGCATACGCACTTGATTCTGACCGATTCGGGAGGCTTGCAGGAAGAAGCACCGTCCTTTGGAGTTCCGGTACTTGTTCTACGAGACACAACGGAGCGCCCGGAAGGGATTGAGGCAGGGACATTAGAGCTTGTAGGCACAGATGAGGAGCATGTCTATCAACGCACACGTACGTTGCTGACGGACACGGCTACGTATGACCGAATGAGCGGAGCGGTCAATCCGTACGGCGATGGAAAAGCCTCGGAACGCATTGTTCAGGCGATTTTGTATCATTTTGGCAGAACAACAGAGCGACCTGAGCAATTCCAATAAAAGTTCATAAAGTTGTAATATTTGCGAACAAATGGCTCGTAAATACAGCATACAGTGATACTGTACGGTTTTGGTGGATCGAAAACCCTATAATATCAACGTTTATAGGGCTTCGTTCAAACACTTTTAACATTTAAATGAATTGACAATTCCCATTTTTTTTAAGTAAAATAAACTGGGATTCTAAGGATTGATTGGTAGATGACAACGTCGAAAAATGGCGGAACGCCGTGGCGAGCAATGGGGCTTGTAACCTTGCTGGGACTAGATCTTGCCGTATGTACACTAGCGGGATATTTCGCTGGAAAATGGCTTGGAGAAAGACTTGGAAGCGTTCCATTATGTACGGCAGCAGGGGTTTTGGTTGGTGTTCTGATCGGTGTGACCAATGTCATTGTCCTGATCAAAAAGGTGTTGGAGGATACAAATGGATGACTTGTCGATCCACCTTAAGGCGCTCCAACGAGTGACTTTCGTTTTTTTAGCAATTTGTATGATGGGCTGGGCATTAATTCCTTCTGTGCGTAGTATTGCAGCTGGGCTTGTGCTTGGCGGAATTGTGAGCTTGGTGAACTCCTATTTTCTAGCTTATAAAATTAGAAACGTAACCAAGAAGGTACTCGAAGAGGGACAGAAACGTGTAAATCTCGGTCTCCTGACTCGTGTGGCGATGGCCATATTGGCTGTGATGGTTGCTGTAAAGTCTGACAGCGTTAATGTTTATGCAACGGTAGCAGGTCTGCTATTCGCGCAATTCATTATATTGTTCATTGGGTTTACGCAAACGCGCAAAAACAAGTAGACGTTCTGGCTGAGAAAGGGGTGAGAAACATGCATGAAGCACCAATAATTAAACTTGGCGGTTTTAACATCGATATTTCGATCGTTACCATGTTAATTGTTACTTGTGTGGTTGTATTTATTCTAGCGCGACTAGCGGTACGTAATTTATCGGTTGAGAATCCTGGGAAGCTTCAGAATTTTATGGAGTGGGCAGTTGAGTTCGTTCAAGGAATGATCTCGAGCACCATGGATATGAAGAAAGGTAAAGCTTTCGTATCACTAGGTATGACGTTAATGATGTTTATTTTAGTAGGGAACTTGCTAGGACTGCCTTTCGGGATCGTGACGGAACACTCCGAGCCGGGGGCGAAGGTCTTCGGTCAAGCGATTGTTACGGTTGATGCCGAGCACTTTGAGACACTTCACGCGAAGAAACCAAATGAGGAACACCCTCATATTGGACTTGCTTGGTGGAAATCCCCAACAGCAGATGCTTCCGTTACGATGGGTCTTGCATTGATGATCTTCTGTATCGTGCACTTCCTAGGAATGACGCGAAACACGAAGGCGTACTTCAAGAGTTACATTGAACCTTTCCCGGTCTTCTTCCCCATTAAGTTCATTGAGGTCTTCTCGAACTTATTGACACACGGAATGCGTCTTTACGGGAATATTTTTGCGGGTGAGGTACTCATCTCCGTATTGCTCGGAGCTGGCGTATTCGGTATCCCAGGATTGATCATTTGGCAAGGATTCAGTATCTTCGTTGGTTGTATCCAGGCGTTCGTCTTCACAATGCTGACGATGGTATACATTTCGCACTCTATCGAAGATCATAGTGCAGAGCATTAGGACTCCATTCAAGCTAATTTATAGCTTGGTTGTAGATACAAAACAAAAAAACATTATTCTTGAGGAGGATATATTATTATGGGAGCATCAGCATTTATTGCAGCAGCAATTGCAATCGGTTTGGCAGCACTTGGAGCAGGTATTGGTAACGGTTTGATCGTAAGTAAGACAGTTGAAGGGATCGCGCGTCAACCAGAATCCGCAAGCAAATTGCAAACAACAATGTTTATCGGGGTAGGTTTGGTCGAGGCGATGCCGATCATCGCAGTCGTACTTGCATTCTTGTTCTACGCAGGAGCTTAATAACAAGATATCGGTTTGGCGGGGAGGCTTCGGCTATCCGCGCCTTCCTTTTGATTCATTAACCGCTTCAGAAAGGAGTGACTTAGATTGAGTTTTAATTGGGAATCAACAGTGTTCACTTTAATCGCGTTCCTCATTTTGTATTTCCTTTTGAGTAAATACGCATTCAAACCATTATTCAGTGTAATGGAGAAACGTAAAGAGCTTGTTATGGGTCAAATGCAGGACGCCGAGGAAAACCGCAAACAGGCGTCGCAATTGCTTGAAGATCAGAAAGTTGCGCTTCAAGCTGCGCGTAAAGACGCTTACGATATTATTGAGCAAGCCAAAACAACGGGATCGAAGCAAGCGGATGAGCTTATCGCTACAGCGAAATCGGAATCGACACGTCTCAAAGAAGAGGCGCTTCGCGATATCGAGAGCGAGAAGAACAAAGCCGTTGCTGCGCTTCGCAGCCAAGTTAGCGGCATGTCCGTCATGATCGCATCCAAAATCATCGAGAAGCAAATCGATGAGAAATCGCAAGAGCAATTGGTTGCAGAGTACCTTAAAGAGGTAGGGGACAAAGCATGAGCCAAGACCTTGTTGTAGCGAAAAGATATGCCAAAGCATTATTCGAAGTTGCTCAGCAGAACAACAACGTTGCTCAAGTCGAAGAAGACTTGAAAGCTGTTGTAGCAGCGATTGATGGTAATGTGGATATTACTCGTTTTTTGAATGCGCCTAATATCGACCTTTCGGTCAAAGTTGACGTTATTCATAAAGCGGTAGAAGGCAAGCTGGCTGAAGCAGTCATTAGTCTTATTTCCGTTCTAATTAAGAATAGCAGACAAGATACCCTCGGCGCAGTGTTACAAGCTTATATCAAAGTTGCGGGTGAAGCGTTAGGTCAAGAGGACGCGGTTGTCGTGTCCGCCTATGCTTTGAGCACACCGGAAATAGAGTTAGTAGCCGACCATTTCGGTAAAATCGTGAATAAAAAGATTCGCGTTCAAAACGTAGTCGACAAGAGCATCATCGGCGGGATCCAAGTTCGTATCGGTGATCGTCTGTACGACGGCAGCTTGTCCGGCAAATTGGCGCGTTTGGAAAAATCGTTAAAGTAATCTCAAGCACTGTAGATAGGGGTGAAGCGAATTGAGTATCAGACCTGAAGAAATCAGCACGCTGATTAAAAATCAAATTGATCAATATAAATCCGAGATTCAAGTTGTCGATGTAGGTACGGTCATCCAAGTTGGTGACGGGATCGCTCGCGTCCACGGGCTTGAGAATGCGATGTCCGGTGAGCTTCTTGAGTTCTCAAACGGCGTTGTAGGTATGGCATTGAACCTTGAAGAGAACAACGTTGGGGTCGTTATTCTTGGACCTTATACGGACATTCGCGAAGGAGATCAGGTTAAACGTACAGGCCGCATCATGGAAGTTCCAGTCGGCGAAGCATTGCTTGGTCGCGTCGTGAATTCACTCGGATTGCCTGTAGACGGCAATGGTCCGATCGCAACGACAGAATTCCGTCCTGTTGAGAACAATGCACCAGGCGTTATCGACCGTAAATCGGTTCATGAGCCAATGCAGACAGGGATTAAAGCGATTGACTCGATGGTACCAATCGGCCGCGGACAACGTGAGTTGATTATCGGTGACCGTCAAACGGGTAAAACAGCGATTGCTATCGATACGATCATTAACCAAAAAGGTAATGGCGTAAAATGTATTTATGTTGCAATCGGTCAGAAGCAATCTACGGTTGCTAACGTAGTAGAAACCCTTCGTCGTAATGGCGCAATGGATTATACGATCGTGGTTACAGCATCGGCATCCGAGCCTTCACCACTCTTGTTCTTGGCTCCGTATGCAGGTGTTGCAATGGCTGAGTACTTCATGTACAAAGGCGAGCATGTCCTTATTATCTATGATGACTTGTCCAAACAAGCAGCAGCTTATCGTGAGCTTTCCTTGCTACTCAAACGCCCTCCAGGTCGTGAAGCGTATCCAGGGGACGTATTCTACTTGCACTCCCGTCTACTCGAGCGTGCAGCGAAACTCAGCGACGAGCTCGGCGGCGGTTCGATTACGGCATTGCCATTCATCGAAACGCAAGCTTCCGACGTATCGGCGTACATTCCGACGAACGTTATCTCAATCACAGACGGACAGATCTTCCTTGAGTCCGACCTCTTCTATTCGGGTCAACGTCCAGCGGTTAACGTTGGTATCTCCGTATCCCGCGTAGGGGGTTCCGCACAGATTAAAGCGATGAAGAAGGTAGCCGGTACACTCCGTCTAGACCTTGCTGCATATCGCGAATTGCAAGCTTTTGCTCAGTTCGGTTCCGATCTGGATAAATCGACGCTTGCTCGTCTGAACCGCGGTGCCCGCATGATGGAAATTCTTAAACAAGGTGTTAACCAACCGATGCCGGTTCAAAAACAAGTTGTAAGCTTGTTCACGGCAACGAAAGGTCACTTGGATGATATCCCAGTTAACGATGTTCTTCGTTTCGAGAAAGAATTCTTATTCTACCTGGAATCGAATGAGCCGGCAATTCTTCAATCGATTGTCGACACCAAGGACATCACTGCGGATAATGAGAAGGCATTGATCGATGCGATCAATAAATTCAAAAAAGGCTTTAACGTCTCGGCGTAACGAGAGTCATATAACCGAGCCTGCTCGGATCGGTATCCTGTATTAACTTGGCTTAGGACAAGGTCGCTCGCTGATTAGCACTAGACCTTGTCTGCTAAGTTTGAAAGAGGTGAAATCATGGCAAAAGGAATGCGCGATATAAAACGCCAGATTAAAAGCGTTCAGAATACAAAGCAAATTACGAAAGCAATGGAAATGGTCGCAGCTGCAAAGCTTAGAAAGGCGCAGGAGAAGGCGGAAGCCTCACGCCCATACGCTGAGAAGCTTAAAGAAGTGGTCGGCAGTATTGCAGCAGGAACGAAAGGGATAAAACACCCGATGCTGCAAAGCCGCGATGTGAAAAAGACGGGTTATCTCGTCATCACATCGGACCGCGGATTATGTGGTGGCTCCAATACCAACGTTATTCGTACTGTAATGAATACGATTCGTGAAAATCATAAATCGCATGATGAATACTCTTTGTTCGTCATCGGGCGTAAAGGACGCGACTATTTCCGTCGCAGAGAACTTCCGATTGTACAGGAAGTGACGGAGTTGTCCGATTCCCCGACTTTTTCGGATGTCAAATCGGTCGCTTCTAAGGCGGTGCAATTTTTCGAAGAGGAACAATATGATGTGCTTTACATTTTCTACAATGAATTTGTGAATGCATTGACTCAAGTTCCTGTGAAGAAACAGCTGCTCCCGCTTGACGAAGTGAAGGTTGAAGGAAGCGTATCTAGCTATGAATATGAACCTTCTGCGGAAGAAGTGCTTGATGTATTGCTTCCTAAATATGCAGAGACTTTAATTTATAGTGCGGTACTCGATGCAAAAGCAAGTGAGCTGGGCGCGAAAATGACAGCAATGGGTAGCGCAACGAAAAATGCGACGAAGATGATCAGTGAATTGACATTGACGTATAACCGTGCGCGTCAGGCTGCGATTACGCAAGAAATTTCCGAGATTGTGGCTGGAGCGAACGCTCAGTCTTAATAGATGGGTTTAGGAGGGTAAAGCATGAAAAAAGGACGCGTTATATCCGTTACGGGTCCGGTTGTTGACATTGAATTCGAACGTGGTCAATTGCCGGAAATTCTGAACGCGATCAAAATTGAACAACCAGCGAAATCCGAGAAAGAAGTTTCTATTAACTTAATCGTAGAAGCTGCGACTCACTTAGGTGATAACATGGTTCGCTGTATCGCGATGTCCACAACGGATGGTCTTGTTCGCGGTACAGAAGCTGTAGACTTAGGTGCTCCAATTTCTGTTCCTGTAGGTGAAGCAACACTAGGCCGCGTATTTAACGTACTTGGTCATGCGATTGATAATGCTGGTGATGTGAGTGCGGAAGTTAAGAATCCAATCCATCGTCAAGCTCCGTCATTCGATGAGCTTTCTGTACAAGCGGAAATTCTTGAGACAGGTATCAAAGTTATCGACTTGCTTGCTCCATATGCAAAGGGTGGTAAAATCGGTCTCTTTGGTGGTGCGGGTGTAGGTAAAACCGTTACCATTCAAGAGTTGATCAACAACATTGCGCAAGAGCACGGTGGTATCTCCGTATTCGCAGGTGTTGGTGAGCGTACACGTGAAGGTAATGACTTGTACCACGAGATGAAAGATTCCGGCGTTATCAACAAAACAGCAATGGTATTCGGTCAAATGAATGAACCTCCTGGTGCGCGTCTTCGCGTAGCTTTGACGGGTCTGACAATGGCAGAATACTTCCGTGATCAAGAAGGCAAAGACGTTCTCTTGTTCATCGATAACATTTTCCGCTTTACACAAGCAGGTTCTGAGGTATCCGCATTGCTCGGACGTATGCCGTCCGCGGTAGGTTACCAGCCGACACTTGCTACGGAAATGGGTCAATTGCAAGAGCGTATTACATCGACGAAGAAAGGTTCTGTAACATCGATTCAAGCGATTTACGTACCTGCCGATGACTATACGGATCCAGCTCCTGCAACAACGTTTGCTCACTTGGATGCAACGACGAACTTGGAGCGTAAAATCTCCGAGATGGGTATCTTCCCAGCGGTAGATCCGCTCGCTTCCAGCTCCCGTATTTTGGCGCCGGATATTGTAGGGGAAGAGCACTACAACGTAGCACAAGGCGTTAAACGTATTCTTCAACGTTATAAAGAATTGCAAGATATTATCGCGATCCTCGGTATGGATGAGCTTAGCGAAGATGATAAATTGACAGTTTCACGCGCACGTAAAATCCAACGTTTCTTGTCTCAGCCGTTCCACGTGGCAGAACAATTTACTTCGATCAAGGGTAAATATGTTCCAGTTAAAGAAACAGTGCGCAGCTTCAAAGAAATTCTTGATGGTAAACACGATGATCTTCCGGAAGCGGCATTCATGTATGTCGGTACAATCGAAGAAGCCGTGGAAAAGGCTAAAACGCTGTAAGTATGTAAGTTTTAGGAGGGTTCCATGTGAGTACCTTTTTATTGGAAGTTGTAACTCCCGAGCGTAAAGTGTACGCGAAGGAAGTCAATATGGTTATTGTGAAAGGGATGGAAGGCGAGCTTGGTATTCAAGCAAACCACGTCCCGCTCGTAACACCTTTGAAGGTTGCTCCAGTGGTCATCAAAACGAACGGCAAAGTGGAAGAAATTGCAGTTCATGGTGGATTTGTTCAAATTGGTAAAGAAAAAGTGGTCATTCTTGCTGAAACGGCTGAACTTCCAGGGGATATTGATTATAACCGGGCGAAGGCAGCAAGAGAACGGGCAGAACGCCGACTTGCCAATAAGAAAGACCATATTGATCATCGCCGTGCAGAGCTTGCTCTCCAAAGAGCGCTTGCTCGTATCGAAGTGAGTGAACACAAAATCTAGCTATCTAGCTTCCCCCTAAATCCCCCTTCACCATTGAAGGGGGACCCCAGGGCGCTGACGCCCCTGGACCCCGTAAACTGGGCGATATGAGCTGCGGTTGCGCGGGTTTAGGTGCGGATGGTGGGTGGAGCGCTACTAAAAAGCCTGATTTATATTGCCATAGGGCAATATAAATCAGGCTTTTTTCGCTTTCAGTTGGCGATGTTTAGGGACTTCAAATCGGATTGGTGGAATGAGCGGCGTTTTCGGTGATGAGCTAATGTGTGCAATGAGCGCTCACTGTGCGGCTGTTGCTGCCTGCGGCATCCCCAGCGCACCCGCTTACTCTCAGGATTTGCATGTGGTACTTTCGAAGAGAGCGGCTATTGGGTAAGCAGAGTAAAAGGCGAGAATGACACGCACGGCTACATGAATGCAACATTGAGCCGGACGCACTTTTTCTCGCCTTTTATCTTTTTTTCAAATACTATCTTTGAGAAGTATTTTGATCTCTCATCATATGATGATAATGATAATGATGGTGATGATGGACGATGTGATGAACATTTGGGTGACTTTGGGTATGAAAATGGGGATGATGCATCATGTGTTCATGACCTTGATGTGAATGGGATTGTGGATCGGGATCCCTTTGTTGAGATCCTTGAACACTAAGCTTTTCTTGATTCATTGATTTTCTCCTTTCACCTTTTGAATAATTCATATTATGTCTGCACAGGATTAGTGACACTTGACCTAAATGAATTGGGCTACTTATAGTCGCCTTTAAGGGGATTTACTGACGAAGCACCCTCTAACGGACCCGTGAGCACTTATTAGTAAAAGTTCGAGGTTCACAACGTTGGCACAAAGGACGAGCCAATAATTGAGCAAGTGTTAACCGAGGAAGAGCATGAATTCCAGCTTTCATAGGACAGCATGCTGCATTCTGAAGGGAGCCCCGTTTTGGCCTATGGCTTAACGGGGCTCTTCCTGCCCTCCCCTCCATGTAAAGAGGGAAGGGTTTGTGATGGAGATGAAAATGCATAAGGAAAAGCTGGTGTATCGGTTGGAGAGCGGAGCGCTCGCCTTTGAAATTGGGAAAATACCATAACTCGTCCAATCACATTTCCCGATTTCAACAGCGATGGAAACCGATACACCTGCGTTCCCCCACTACATTTTCATCTCCATCACGCTCCATCACGCTCCATCGAGCTACCAGCATCCTTTCCGTCACAAACTCTTCACGAATTTGCATTCTCTCCCCAGCATATATAGCAAGTACAAGGGTTGTTAGACACACTAAAAAATACGCCTAAAACTACAAATGAAAACCCAGGTTTTGGATAGACGTCACTGGTAGGTTTTGTTATAATTGTTACGGGTTTATTACAGTTTTTTTCGTTTTGTATAATAAAATTATATAGTTGTGAACGGAGGCGAGAGAGGACATGGAATACTCGAATAACTATGTCATTGTAGCGATCTTCATTGCGCTGGGAATTTTGCTACCAGTGGTAGCGCTTACAGTGGGAAGATTTCTAAGACCTAGCAAACCTACCGAAATCAAGCAATCGACCTATGAGAGTGGGAACGAGCCGGTAGGGGTAGGGCAGGTACGATTTAATATCCGCTATTATCTATTCGCACTGATGTTTGTTATTTTCGATGTGGAGACCGTGTTTCTTTACCCGTGGGCCGTGGCGTATCAGCAGCTTGGACTCTTCGTACTTGTTGAGATGTTGATATTTGTCGCATTGTTGCTTGTGGGGCTTATATACGCTTGGAAGAAGAAGGTGCTCAAATGGAACTCAATTTAGAGTCGATCAGTCCTGAGGAACGTCAGGAGTTAGAAAGAAATGTATTCATGGGAACACTGGAACAATTGAAGGCGTGGGCGCGAAGCAACTCGCTCTGGCCGCTTACGTTCGGGCTAGCATGTTGTGCGATTGAAATGATGGGAACGGGAGCATCCCACTATGATTTGGACCGATTTGGCGTTATATTCCGCACATCGCCTCGTCAATCTGACGTGATGATCGTAGCAGGGACGGTAACGAAGAAAATGGGTCCTTTATTGCGTCGCTTGTACGACCAAATGCCCGAGCCGAAATGGGTAATCGCAATGGGATCATGTGCAACGGCTGGCGGTCCTTATGTGAAATCGTATGCCGTAATGAAAGGCGTGGATCAAATTGTACCGGTCGATGTTTACATCCCGGGCTGCCCGCCGAACCCGGCTGCTTTGATCTATGGCATTAATAAATTGCAAGAGAAGATTCGTTATGAAGCGAAGACCGGGAAGCAGGTGACGAACCAATGAGCGATGAGCAAGAGGTAAAACCTGACAAACCGGAACGCAAGCTCATGACGCCGGAAGAACGCGAAGCGAAGGTCAAGGCGGCTGCCGAAGCACGAGCAGCACGCGAACGTGCGAAGGCTGAAGCTGGAGGCGGCGACGTACCGGCACCAGAAGCGGCGGGAGATGGAGCTGTTGGAGCCACACCAGAGCGCAAAGTGCTAACGGATGAAGAGAAAGAAGCGAAGGTCAAAGCTGCAGCTGAAGCGAGAGCAGCCAGAGCCAAGGCCAAGGAAGAAGCCGAGGCAGCTGCAGCAGAGGCTGCACCAAAGGAGCCTTCCCATAATCAACCGCGCCTTGATCGCGCTATTGCGATTCTGAAAGAAAAAATAGCCGAAGATGTGGTGGAAGAATCCTCAATTAACGAGAATAACAACCACTTGCCGACGCTTACGATTAAGAATGAACATTGGTATACATGTGCGGAACTTCTCAAGCATGATCCGGAGTTTCAATGCGACTATCTTCGGAATGTGTCGGGCGCGGATCATGAGACGCATATGGAAGTGGTCTATCATATGGTATCCATCACGACGCAGCACGAATATTGCATTCGTGTAAAGACGGATCGTGATCAGCCGTCCGTCGATTCGGTGACGCCGATTTGGCAAACGGCCAATTGGAATGAGCGTGAAATCTATGACTTACTCGGTATCGCATTTCCGGGTCATCCCGATTTGCGCCGAATTATGATGTCCGATGATTGGGTAGGGCATCCACTGCGCAAAGACTATGTACCGCTAGATTCGGAGGTGTAATCACGCGTGATTCGGACAGAAGAACTTCTATTGAATGTAGGACCGCAGCATCCCAGTACACATGGTGTATTTCGGATCGTCGTGAAATTAGACGGAGAAGTGATTAAAGAAGCAACACCCGTGATGGGCTACCTGCATCGGGGTACAGAGAAGCTGGCAGAGGATTTGAACTATACGCAGATCATTCCTTATACCGATCGTATGGATTACGTGTCAGCCATGACGAACAACTATGTGCTCGTGGATGCTGTGGAGAAAATGATGCAGCTCGAAATTCCGGAGCGTGCTGAGTTTCTAAGACTGATCGTGATGGAATTGCAGCGTCTTGCCAGTCACATGGTATGGTGGGGGACCTATTTGCTTGATATTGGAGCAATGAGCCCTTTCTTATATGCATTCCGGGATCGTGAGATCATCATCGATTTATTTAACGAATTGTGCGGTGCACGACTTACCTATAACTACATGCGTGTAGGCGGTGTGAAGTGGGATGCGCCAGCTGGCTGGATCGATAAGGTTCGAGAATTCATCCCTTATATGAAGAAGAAGCTTGTTGAGTACGATAATCTCGTGAGCGGTAACGAGATCTTCCTGCAACGGATTATCGGGGTCGGCAAATACGATGCGCAAACGGCCATTGATTATGGTTTAAGCGGGGCGAATTTGCGTTGTACCGGGGTGAATTGGGATCTGCGGAAAAATGAGCCGTACAGCATTTACGACCGGTTCGATTTCGATGTCCCGCTCGGTACCAATGGCGATTGCTATGACCGCTATGTCATTCGAATGGAAGAGATGCGCCAGACGTTGCGTATCCTGGAGCAAGCGATTGAGCAATTCCCGAAAGACGGTGAGATTATGGGCAAGGTTCCCCGTGTCATCCGTCCACCGGCAGGCGAGATCTATGCGCGCATTGAATCACCGCGCGGTGAGATTGGTGCTTATATCGTCTCGAAAGGAAAAGCAGAACCGTATCGTTTGAAGTTCAGACGTCCTTCCTTCGTGAATCTGCAGATCTTACCGAAGCTTCTCGTCGGGGAGACCATGACGAACCTCATTACGATTCTAGGCGGCGTTGATATCGTCGTTGGGGAGGTTGACTGTTAATGGGCGCTTGGTTGCAAGAATCGTTAACATGGACGAATTTTGCTATATTTCTAGCCTGGAGCATTGTATTTCTATTTATCGTATTGGGGTTTGTAACCTATGCCATCTACTATGAACGCAAAGTCATTGGCTGGATGCAAGGACGGATCGGTCCGAACCGGGTAGGTCCATTCGGATTGTTCCAGACCGTTGCAGATATCCTGAAGCTGCTTATTAAAGAGGATACGATCCCACGAAAAGCGGATCGTTGGTTGTTCATCCTTGCACCCGTTATTACGTACGTTCCTGCATTTGCGGTTCTAGTCACGATTCCTTATACGAATTCACTTTATTTTACAGACCTCAATGTAGGCTTGTTGTATTACGGCGCGTTATCTTGTATTTCAACGATTGGCATCATTCTGGGCGGTTGGGCTTCCAACAATAAATACTCCTTACTCGGCGGCATGCGCTCAGCAGCCCAGATGATTAGTTACGAGATTCCACTGGTTATATCGGTGGTTGGTGTAATAATGGTCAGTGGCAGCTTAAGCTTGCGTACCATTGTAAATGGGCAAGGCGATGCGTTCTGGCAGTGGAATTTCCTTCCGCAGATCATCGGATTTGTGGTATTCATCATCGCAGCGGTCTCTGAGCTTAACCGTACACCATTCGATTTGCCGGAAGCTGAGTCTGAGCTCGTTGCAGGCTACCATGTCGAGTATAGTGGATTCCGATTTGCATTCTTCATGCTCGCAGAATATGTCTACATGTTCGCTATTGCATCGCTTACGACGGTTCTATTCCTCGGTGGATGGCATGCGCCGCTTCCGTTCTTAACGTTCATCCCAGGAGTGATCTGGTTCATCCTGAAATTCACATTCTGTGTGTTCTTCTTGTTCTGGCTGCGCGCAACGATGCCGCGTATTCGTGTGGATCAGCTCATGAGCTTCGGTTGGAAAGTGCTGCTCCCACTATCGCTCCTGAATGTGTTCATTACGGCTATCTACATGGAACTATTCATCAAATAGAAGGGGAGAGTACCGATGAAGGGATTGCTTAAAGGGCTAGGAGTCACGTTCAAGACGATGACCTCCAAAAAAGTAACCTATAAATACCCGGATGTACCGCTCGAAATGCCGGATCGCTTTCGTGGTATTCAATATTTTGAGCCGGATAAATGTATCGTGTGCAATCAGTGTGCAAAGATCTGTCCGACAGAATGCTTGACGCTGACAGGCAAACCGAACCCGGATCCAGAGAAAAAAGGGAAAGTCATCGATACGTTCGATATTAACTTTGAACTCTGCATTCTGTGCGATTTATGTACGGAAGTGTGTCCGACAGAAGCAGTTGTTATGACGAATAACTTTGAGCTAGCGGCATACAGCCGTGATGACCTGTTCAAAAATAAAGAGTGGTTGTACGAGAACAACAACCATATTCGTAAGGAGAATAACTCGGCGATGACGACGAGGGGGGGCGTCAAGAAAGATGTTTGATTTGAGCTTCCAGCTTACGGGCGAATACGTTGCTTTCTTTATCCTTGCAGTTTGTATTATCGCAGGTGCCGTCTTAATGCTTAGCTTCAGTAAAGTCATTCACATGGTGGTCTCGCTCGCTTTTGCTTTTATCGGGCTTGCCGGGATGTATGTACTCTTGAATGCGGAATTCGTGGCTTTCGTGCAAGTCCTCATCTATGCGGGAGCGATTTCGATCCTGATGATCTTCGGTATTATGATGACGCGGCATGATCAGAAGGATGAAGAGATCCGAAGACCGTGGCACGAAGCAATTACGGCGGTTGGATGTCTAGCCTTGTTCGGATTGTTGTTCTACGCCATTCGCGCGACCGAGCTGCCTGCTGCGGCTTGGGATCCTCCGAAGGACAATACGCTGGAGATCGGTAAACTGCTCTATACGGAGCACGTGATACCGTTCGAATTGATGTCGGTGCTGCTCACGGTTGCTTTTATCGGGGCGATTGTGATTGCCAAAAGGGAGGAGGACTAAGATGAGCGGAATGTTAGGTTCGTATCTGATGCTCGCTGCCATTTTGTTCTGCCTTGGTCTGTACGGTGCATTAACGAAACGGAGCGCTGTTGTCGTCTTATTATCCATTGAATTGATGCTGAACGCGGTGAACTTGAACCTCGTCGCTTTTTCGAAATATGGGGTTGTTCCTGGACTGAAGGGCCAGATCTTCTCGCTCTTTAACATTTCGATTGCTGCTGCGGAAGCTGCAATAGGTATCGCGATCCTCATCGCGCTATACCGGAATAAGGGAACAGCGAATGTGGATGAATTCAATGAGATGAAGCGATAACCAATAGGAGGAAATGCAATGGAATTTGTCTACTCGCAATATGCCTTTGTCGTTCCGATCCTCCCGCTGATCGCCTTCCTGATTCTTACGGCACTTGGTCGGCAGATGAGAGGGATCGGTGGATGGATCAGTATCGTATTTACGCTCGCTTCATTTATATATGCATTACTAATAGGAATCGAGCGAATCGGCGGTCAGGCAGAGGATTATACCAAAAATATGGATTGGATCCGATTCGGTGATGTGCATCTAACAGTCGGGTTCGAAGTCACGAACCTGAATGCGCTCATGCTCATGATCGTGACGTTCGTCAGTTTACTCGTTAATGTCTATTCTAGAGGATATATGAAAGGCGATGACCGGATCAATATTTTCTTCGCGTATGTCTCTCTGTTCACCTTCTCCATGTTGGGGTTGGTCATTTCGTCGAATTTACTAGAGCTCTATATCTTCTGGGAGCTTGTAGGGGTTTGTTCCTTCCTGTTGGTTGGGTTCTGGTATCAGAAGCCGGCAGCCAAGGCTGCTGCCAAGAAGGCTTTTATCGTAACACGTATTGGGGATGTTGGCCTATTTATCGCGATCTTGCTGCTATACGTCTATATGCCGGATCATGCACTAGATTTCGCATCCATCCATAATGTGTTCAGACAGCCTGAGATGATGAACGCTGTTGGCATTAGCGCAGGGATCTCTACGCTGATTGCTATTCTAATCTTCGTAGGCGCGATCGGCAAATCTGGTCAATTCCCACTACATACGTGGTTGCCTGATGCGATGGAAGGTCCAACGCCGATTAGTGCACTGATCCATGCTGCGACGATGGTAGCAGCGGGTGTGTACTTGGTGGCTAGAACCTTCGATGTGTTCCATGCCTCACCGGCAGCGATGGAAGTCGTCGCATATGTCGGCGGGTTCACGGCGATCTTCGCAGCGACAATCGGGATTGCGCAGAATGATATCAAACGGATCCTTGCGTACTCGACGGTCAGTCAGCTCGGCTATATGATGATGGCACTGGGAATCGGGTCTGTAACAGCAGGGATGTTCCACTTGTTTACGCACGCATTCTTCAAAGCATTGTTATTCCTTGGTGCAGGTAGCGTGATTCATGCGGTTCATAAGCAAGATGTCAATGAATTAGGTGGCTTAGGCTCCAAAATGAAAATAACGGCATGGACGTTCGGTATTGGCGCATTAGCATTATCGGGTATTCCGCCATTCTCGGGATTCTGGTCGAAGGATGCAATTCTGACCGCAGCATGGGAAGGTCACAAAGGATTATTCGTTATTGGACTCATTGCGGCGTTCTTCACTGCGTTCTATATGTCGAGACTCTTCTTCTTGGTCTTCACGGGCAAATCGGAGGCCGCTAAAGATGCGCACGAATCTCCAGCGACAATGACGATTCCACTCGTATTGCTCGCCATTCTAGCTGTCGTAGCTGGTTTCGTCTTCACACCGTTTAATAGCTGGTTCGGAACATGGCTGGAAGGCACGGAAACGAAGGAGCATGCGAATGTGATCGTCATGATCTTATCGACGGTCGTTGGGCTGCTCGGCATTGGACTCGGCTGGCTCATTTATCGTCAAAAATCGATCTCGCGGGATGCGATTGCTTCCAGTGCGCCATGGCTTACGAAATTACTCGCGAATAAGTATTATATCGATGAAGTCTATCAAGTGATCATTGTAGCACCACTGCGTGCGATCGGACTCGCGCTCTCCGCTTTCGATCAATGGATCGTGGATGGTATCGTTCGCGGCGTAGCCGGATTGACGGTCCTAACAGGACGGACATCGACACGGATGCAGAACGGCCAGGTGCAGACTTATGGATTGATTACACTGCTCGGCTGCGTCATTCTGATCTTGGGTATTGTCGGAAGGAGGTTATGGTAGATGATTGCCAATATTCCGATTCTTACGCTCATCGCCTTGTCTCCGCTGCTAGGGGTACTCATTTTATTATTCATGCCGCAGGATAAGAGCAGAGCGATGAAAGTGATTGCCATCGCTTCAACGGTGCTTACACTCGGTCTTGCCACTTGGATGTATGCAGCCTATGAATACAGCGGTAAGGGCACGGCCTATGAAGAAAATGTACGATGGATCAATATTGCGTTGAACAAAGAGTTCATGGCTGAACAAGGGTTTGCATCGTACAGTATTCAATTTAATTATCATCTTGCGATGGATGGCATATCGCTTCTCCTCGTCCTACTGACGGCGGTCGTGAGTGTGATGGCAGCACTTGCTTCGTTTCACATTAAGAAGCGCACGAAAATGTACTTCATCTTATTCTTACTTCTTGAAGTGGGCATGTTCGGCGTATTTATGGCAAGAGACCTGTTCTTATTCTTCTTATTCTTCGAAGTGACCTTGGTCGCAACGTATTTCTTAATCGGGATTTGGGGTTACGGAGGCCGCGAACGTGCGGCGAATAAGTTCTTGATCTATAACGGCTTTGGATCTGCGCTTATGCTGATCGCATTCGTCCTATTAATTGCAACGGCAGGATTTACGATCGATACCGCTTCGAATGCGCAAGGGCACTATATGTATTCTGGCAGCTTATCGACCATTATGCAGAACCTGTTGGATCCGAATTCCTATGTCAATATGAATCCAGAGCAAATGACGAGTGCTTTCTTCATGTCGGACGGGATGAAGACAACTATTTTCGTCTTGCTCCTTGTTGCCTTTGGTATCAAGCTTCCCTTCTTCCCGTTCCATACGTGGATGCTCAAGGTGCATAATGAAGCGCCACCAGCCGTCGTTATGATTCACTCAGGGATTCTGCTGAAGATGGGAGCCTATGGACTCATTCGATTTGCACTCTTCTTGTTCCCGCATCAGGCGGAATCGTGGTCAACGACCTTAGCGATTCTAGGTGTTGTGAATATTCTGTACGGTGCCGTGCTGGCTCTCGTCCAACGGGAGTTCAAGCTTGTTCTGGCCTATTCGAGTATCAGTCATATGGGCGTTGTTCTTCTAGGACTTTCGGCACTGAATGAAATCGGTTTGCAAGGCGCGATGTATCAGATGATCTCGCATGGATTTATCTCCGCATTGTTCTTCTTGATCGTCGGCAGTCTCTACGAAAGGACGCGTACGACGCAGCTGGATGAGCTTGGCGGACTTGCGCGAAGCATGCCTTTCATGAGTGGGATTCTACTTATTGCAGGTCTTGCATCCTTAGGCTTGCCTGGTTTATCGGGATTCGTTGGAGAATTTCTCTCCTTCCTAGGCTTGTTCAGTACGATGAAAGTCGTTGCGGTTGTAGGTGCACTCGGAATTATTCTAGGCGCTGTCTACGTCCTACGAGGGGTACTGGGTATCACCTATGGTCCGATGGAGGACCGTTATATCGGCATCCGTGATGCTCGTCTAATTGAGGCTGTGCCCATGATTGCTCTGACTGCATTGATCGTATTGCTCGGTGTCTATCCGACGATACTCATTGATCCGCTGCAGCATAGCTTCGACCAATTTCTAGAACTTATCAAGGTAGGAGGTTAGTCCCATGAATCCAACTGAAACGATCACGCCACTGCAATGGGCCGATCTTGCCACCTTGGCACCGGAATTAACATTGGTCATCGCGGCAATTCTCCTATCTCTGCTAGATTTATTCTTACCGAAAAGGGTCAATCGTGATGGGCTAGGCGTATTCTCCTTGGTAGCTGTGCTGATCTCCCTCGGATTTGTCGTCTGGCGGATGATCGATATGAGCAGCGGTGCAGAGACGGCTTCAACAGCTCAGGCGCTGCATCTCCTGGGGCAGAGTTACCGGGTTGATGATTTTGCGAATCTGCTGAAAATTATTTTCTTAGGCGGAACGGCACTTATTATTTTCATGAGTCTAGGATCGATTCGTGAGGAAGAGATTCCACATAAGGGTGAGTATTACTACTTACTACTGCCTGCGGTACTCGGTGCGATGATGATGGCATCCTCTGGCGATCTTATTACGCTATATGTTGGGCTTGAATTGTTGAGTATTACTTCCTATGTGCTCGTAGCGCTTAAGAAAAATGATCTCAAATCCAATGAGAGTGCCTTCAAATATGTCGTACTTGGAAGTATCTCTTCGGCCTTCATTCTATATGGTATGTCCTTTCTCTATGGGATGTCAGGATCGACGGATCTTGCTACGATTGCTCAGATGTTATCGCAGCATTTGGACGATTTCAAAGTCTTAATCTATGTTAGCTTCTTCTTGATGCTCGCAGGATTCGGGTTCAAGATCGCGGTTGCCCCATTCCACGTATGGGCGCCAGATGTGTACCAAGGGGCGCCGACGCCAGTTACAGCGTTCCTCGCGGTCGTTTCTAAGGCAGCTGGCTTTGCGATTTTATTCCGAATCGTCTATAACGTATTTTTCCCGCTCGCGAGCCAAGAATATCTGTATATTAGCAGTGATGTCATGCTCACGCTCCTGATCGTCGCTGCGATCGCGATGGTTATCGGGAATACGGCAGCACTTCGTCAACGGAATATGAAGCGATTGCTGGCCTTATCCGGTGTTGCGAATGCAGGGTACTTGCTCGTACCGATCGGATTATCCATGACACCGCTGCATGTCTCGAATTTCTCCGAGTTCGCGTTTTATCTTATTGCCTATCTGTTCATGAACATCGGCGCATTTGCCGTGACGATGATTGTGAGTCGGGATGCGGGCCATGATGAGATCAGCGGCTTCGCAGGGTTGTACTACCGGGCTCCTTTTACCGCGGTGGGAATGACGATCCTGCTCCTGTCCTTTGCGGGCATACCGCTTACGGGCGGGTTTATCGGAAAGCTCTTCATTGTTCTCGGGGCCGCACAGATGAAGGCCTATTGGATCGCTGCGATCATGATCATTACCAGCGTCATCTCACTGTACTACTACTTCGGAATCATCCGTCAAATGTATATGCGTTCGGTAGGTGAGATGCCTTCCATTCGATTCCCAGCACCACTCGGGATTACGGTATGGATCTGTGTTGCTGCAACGATCTATCTCGGGGTTATGCCGAATACGGTGCTAGATGTGATCAATAAATTTTTTGCCCTTTCGTTTGATTTATTCATTCGAGTAGGGAGTTAGTCGATAAAAGTATTGAAGAGAGCCTTCCTTCGCGGAAGGCTTTTTTTGCCAGATGCAATCTTCTATAAAGTAAAAGGGGATTAAGTGCGGCGTATCGAAGAAGTAGAGGTACCTATTTTAGAAGAAACATGAGATAGGTAAATGGATGGTAGAATAGGAGAAGCAATGAAAAGATTACGATACCGCATCGTCGTCGTATTGATGTGTATGCTGCTACTGCAGTACATGAGTGAAGCAACAACAGGGATGATGACAGCAAAGGCAGAGCAGTCGCAGATGCATTCAACTAATAGCAATCCGATTGCGCAGGAAGCACAAATCGAAGAAGATCAACCGAAATCCTGGATCGTAAAATGGAAGGGCTCGTCCCAAGATCAGGGTTTATTACATGATACAGAAGTTCTAAGCAAGCAAGAGGCTGTAAATGTCTATGTTGTACGTCTGAAGCAGGGGATTGAACCGATGGATTGGTTGGCACGGGCTAGAGAATCTGCCGAAGTGGAGTATGTGCAGCCGAATAATCCGGTAACGGTGCTCAAGGTACCGAACGATACCAATTATGAGAGTCAGAAATATTTGCGCCAGATTCATGCTGATTCGGCTTGGGAACAAGTCACAGGCAACACCAAGCTTACGATCGGCGTCGTGGATACCGGGGTGGATTTGAAGCATGCGGATTTGCGAGATAATTTGGTAGATGGCGTTAATCTGATTAAGCCTAGCCAGCTTCCGCAGGATGATAATGGACATGGGACGAGTGTCGCGGGTGTGATTGGAGCCGTGGGGAATAACCGATTGGGCGTTAGCGGCATATTATGGGATGCAAGAGTAATGCCCATTAAGGCGCTGGATTCCTCGGGATCGGGTGATGAAGATAAGCTCGGCGAAGGGATTGTCTATGCGATTGAGCATGATGTGAAGATCGTCGTGCTATCCGTAGGCTTGTATCGGTATTCAACCTATATGCAGCAAATCGTGCAATATGCGGAGAGCAAAGGGGTATTACTCATCGCAGCAACGGGGAATGATGGAGCGGAGTTGGCCGGAAAAGCAGCCGTGAAATATCCTGCGGCATATCCCGAAGTGATCGCTGTCGGTGGGACTGCTGATTTGAAGACCGCAGAGCCGCGCTCGAACTATGGTCCAGAAGTGGATGTCGTTGCTCCATGGCGGGTCTATACCACAGCGCTAGGTGGTGGCTATACAACCGATGAAGGAACTTCAATGGCTGCGCCGCAAGTTGCAGCTGTCGCAGCGATGATCTGGTCCAAATATCCGGATATGAAGCCTTATCAGATTCGCAATTTAATTCGCCAGTCGGCACAGGATCTTGGAACGATGGGATGGGATGCGAAGACGGGGTACGGTCTACTCCGCGCAGATCGAGCATTGACGATGAAACCAAAGGAGGATATTTACGAGGATAACGGAAGTCGTGAGATCGCGAAGGCGTTTCCGATTGATACTTCGATGTCTGCTGTACTGCAAGGCGAGGATGAAGATTGGTTCTATGTCAATGCACCTTATGATGGGACCTTGACCCTTCAGACACAACTTATTCAGGGTGGAACGCCACTGCAGCTGACCTATTACACTGCGACGAAAGCCGGAGGAACCAAAGTTGCAAGTCTGACGAATACGAAGACACAGATTCCAGTGAAAAAGGGCAAAAATATTTTGCAATTTAAACTGACAAATATGAAGTCCAAAACACCTGTAACGTACAAATTGATTTCAAAATTTACGATATACAGTGACCCATACGAGCATAACAATAAGCAATACCAGGCTTTTACACTTCCAACGCGAAGTCAGGAAGTCACTGGAACCTTCCATCAGGATGGAGATGAGGATTGGTTCGTGTTCCGAGTGACGGATCAAGGAACATTACGGCTCAAGCTCGATAGCGATACGGCACGTATTGATCCGGCGATGGAGATCAGCGGTCCTGGAATGGAGAAATTAACAATCGATTCTTTCAGTGAGGATAGCTCAGACAGTGAGAGCATTACGCTCATGGATACCAAGCCGGGCCAGTATTATATACGGGTCTATAATGCGATTTCGCCCAAGGCAAGTGCTGTTGCCGGTGAATATAAGCTATACATCCAATACGTTACGCAATATACGGATCCCAATGAACCGAATGACAAGAGCTATCAAGCGGTAACAGCAGTGTCAGATACCGATTATATGGGCGTATTCGGATCGAATACAGATGTGGACTGGTTCGAATATCGTGTAGACCAGAAGAGTTATGTGGAGCTAAGTGTTAGAGGCATTCCTTCGAACCGTGTTGTTACAATGAACGTATATGATCGCAAGCAGAAGGCTTTATTCAAGATGTCGAATAGCTTAGGTAATACATCGCTCAAATCAGCACGAATCATGGAGCCGGGAACGTATCTCGTACGATTGTCGACCAATCAAATGTTTAATGGACAATACTATCAATTCAAAATGCATGCAGAAACACTTGTAGCCGGATTTCGAGATATTGAAGGCCATTGGGCGGTTCCAGCGATTACGGCTTTGACGGAGCGGCGATGGATTGGTGGGTATGATGGGTATCGCTTCGAGCCAGATCGAGGAATCACTCGGGCGGAAGCAGTCTCCATCCTAAGCAAGGCTTTTAAGTTCAAAGCAGGGAATGCGGTTCAGTATAACGATGTCAATGTGAAGCATTGGGCTTATGCCGATATCGCCAAAGCTGCAGCAGCTGGGATTGTACATGGTTATCAGGATGGCACCTTCGCGCCGAACCGGTTCGTTACACGTGCGGAGATGGCAGTGATGATCGGTAATGCGATGAAGGAGAAGCCGAGAGGAAGCAGGAAAGGTCCTTTTACCGATGTGAGTGTGAATCACTGGGCTGCCCCGATGTTGAGTCAAATGAAATCACGTGGATATTTGAAAGGTTACAGTAATGGATCTTTTAAGCCGGACGCTTCGGCGAGCCGGGCTGAATTCACGACCATGTTATACGAAATTTTGGTTAAATAATGAGTTGAAATCGGAAGGAGGAGCTGCGCATGGATGATTCGATGACATCGTTGGTTGGTTTAAGTGGGTTGGTCGGTATTATCGTAACGTTAGGCTGTATTGGACTCGCCTGGTGGGCGCTTCAAGCGGTGAAGTTTGATTTGTTCTTGAGGAATGCCAAGGGGCCCCAAGGAAAGCTGTTACACGTGTTCCTATCGGTGATTATCGGTCACTGGGTATCTGAATTCGTGCTCCAATATTGGGAGTGGACACAGCGCCTTAAGGGTTTGTTCTAAATCGAGCCATGATTAATCTGCAGTCTGCAAGTTGTGTCGAATAACATCGAACAATTGTGTGAAGACTGGTAAATAAGAAAATGAATAGAAATGTTACGATTTTGTAACTATTTTAATAAGTTCTTGATATGATTGCGAAAATAACCCTTGTAAGTCTTTAGGGTTGAATGGTAATATGAACTTTGAGCAAAACAGGCGTGTCATTATCTTTGTTATTTTGGAGAAAATGGTAAAAATTTATCGCGGAGGGAACCAGAATGAGCAAATTTATCGTCCGCGGCGGCAAACGGTTAACCGGAAGTGTTCGCGTCAATGGTGCAAAGAACTCTGTTCTTCCGATAATCGCTGCCTCTCTACTGGGGGAAGATGGAGTTAGTGTGATCTATGACGCACCTCCTCTTGACGATGTTATGACGATCAATAAGGTATTAGGAGTATTAGGGGCAGAGGTTACATATCTCAATGAAACGATCCGTGTCAATGCACAGAACATTGAGTCATGCGAAGCACCTTATGAATATGTTCGTAAAATGCGTGCATCGTTCCTTGTCATGGGACCTTTACTAGCACGATTAGGCCACACTCGCATTTCATTGCCAGGCGGTTGCGCGATCGGCACAAGACCGATTGATCAGCATTTGAAAGGCTTTGAAGCGATGGGTGCGGAAATTGGCCTTGGCCAAGGGTATATTGAAGCGAAAATTAATGGCCGGTTACGTGGTGCGAAGATCTATCTTGATGTCGCAAGCGTAGGGGCAACTGAAAATATTATGATGGCAGCGACGTTAGCTGAAGGCGTGACGATCATTGAGAATGCAGCCAAAGAACCTGAAATCGTGGATCTCGCGAACTATCTGAATGCGATGGGTGCGAAGGTGCGTGGCGCAGGTACAGGGATCATTCGCATTGAAGGCGTTGAGAAGCTGCAAGGTGCGGAGCATACGGTTATCCCGGATCGTGTTGAAGCGGGAACGTATATGATTGCAGCAGCAATGACGGGTGGCGATGTCTACGTTGAAGGTGCTATTGCGGATCATTTGGGTCCAGTCATCTCGAAAATGCAAGAGATGGGTGTGACGGTAGAGCCAGACGAGAATGGCATTCGTGTCGTTGCGGATCGTCCGCTTCGTTCGGTTGATGTGAAAACATTGCCGTACCCAGGATTCCCAACGGATATGCAATCTCAGATGATGGCGTTGCTGCTAACCTCTGAAGGGACATCTGTAGTGACAGAGACTGTGTTCGAGAACCGATTCATGCATGTGGATGAGTTCATGAGTATGCGAGCTTCCATCAAAGTCGATGGCCGTACGGCTGTCGTCAGCGGAGGAGCAAAGCTTGTCGGTGCGAAAGTAACGGCGACGGATTTACGCGCAGGCGCAGCTTTAATCTGTGCCGGATTGGTTGCAGAAGGTACGACGGAAGTGAGCGGTGTGCATCATATCGACCGTGGCTACGTGAACTTGGCTGAGAAGCTCTCGAAATTAGGTGCAGATATTTATCGTGTATCCTACGATGAATCGAAGCTGAATCCACTCGAGGTGGAGAAGAAAGAAGAGAAGAAACCGCTGTTCCAAGTGCAGCCTACTTGGGCGTAACTTAACCTTTGAATGTAGAGACCGAGATGACGATTTGTCGTTTCGGTCTTTTTGTGTTGTTGCAACGGAGCGGAGTCGGAGTGAGGCATTAGAATAAATCGTGAAATACTAGGGTGGTTCTTTTTGGGGAATACTAGATTGGGATGTGTTGGACATCTTATTTAGTACTAGATCATAGAACGTGAATCTAAGCGCAGTAAGGTGAAATCGATTCTATTCGAAGTTCTAGCATGTCGTCTCGCTTCATACTAATAAGTAGAGTAGAAAGACAAGCAGACGGAGGAACCTAGCAATGACACGAATGACGGTGAAGCTTTCAGAGGATCACGCCCGTCCTGCGGAGGACGGGCCTAAGAGCAGCGCCAGCGCACGTGCGGACCGCACCGTGCACGTGAGCGCTAGCCCCAACGCGGGCGTGCAAGCACCCGCCCGCGAACCCCGCGTCCCGCGCGGCGAAGTCGTCGCCCGCGCGGGACGCAAGCCGCCGCGCAGGCTGACGCGGCGGGGGCCGCTGGCCTGGGCGGCGGGAATGCTCCTGCTGTGCATGATCATTCCCGCGCTGCTCGTGCAGCGGCAGCACACCCCTGTGACGGACGAGACAGTCGCCGTCCGTGAACCCAAACCCGCGCCGAGCCCGCCTCTGCAAGAGGCCGTGCCGCGCGAACCGCTTGTCCGCGTCTACCTCGCGGGTGACCAAGCGATTGAGAAAGTCACGCTCGAACAATATGTCCGCGGCGTTGTTGCCGCCGAGATGCCGAGTGAGTTCGAGATGGAAGCCCTCAAAGCGCAGGCGATTGCAGCGCGCACCTTCATTGTAAGACGGATGGCGGATCAGGATACGACTGGCGTTCCTGTGAAGGGGGCGGATGTGACAGATACCGTCACCCATCAAGCGTATTTGCCGATCAAGACACTCAAGTTGAACGAGAATCGCAAGAAGCTCGCTCGGGTGAGCCAAGCCGTCAGTGAGACACGCGGAATCGTCATGACTTATAAAGGTTCACCCATCGAGGCATCCTTCTTCTCGACAAGTAACGGGTATACCGAGAATTCCGAAGATGTGTGGTCGAATAAAATACCATATCTACGCAGCGTGTCGAGTCCATGGGATAAGGCGATTGCGCCGCATTACACGGATACCGTCCGTATGACGCTCGATCAATTTATGAGACGATTACGCGTGTCGCTGCCTTCCTTACCTGCTTCGGCAAGTGTGACGCGGAAACAGCAGGCTTTTGCGAACGCTGCCGAGCCTCGCGTATTATCCAAGACCGAAGGGCACCGGATTAAGCTCATCCGGATTGGCGGCAAAAATTATACGGGCAAGGAAGTGCGAGAGAAACTGGGCCTTCGCTCAAGTGAATTTACATGGAAGATTCGTAACGGCAATATCGAGATCACGACATACGGTTATGGTCATGGTGTGGGGATGAGTCAATGGGGAGCGAATGGGATGGCAAAAGAGGGCGCGTCGGTAGAAGAGATTCTAAGACACTACTATACGGGCATCTCTCTCGAACAATCTTCAGAGTTCCTGCCTCAGGAATAACTAGCAGGCGGGGGTAGATGTATCTATCTTTAACAAGCTTGTCGGGGCTTCAATTCAATAGCCCCGCAAGCCTCCTTGCTCCCCCGAAATGCAGCATGTTGCCGAGTCCCTTCTTCTATATGAAATAAAAAAGGAGAAGAAGGTGTTCCACGTAAGAGTTTACGCCCGGCCTTTGGTAGCCCATTCCATCCATAACATTTAATCAAGGGAATGGGCGGACAAGAGCCGGCTGGAGTGGAACACCTCTTCGGATCTACTTTTCATATCATTAGAATTACCTTCTCCCAAAACATGCTCGCAATCCCTCCACTATGAATCTTAAAAATTACTTTTCCAATCACGTATAAAAGAAAAAGCCTTGGTAACAATGGTTATTGAGGTGATAGAGAATGAATAATGAACAGAACAAAAACAAAGCAGGTCATGAAGAATCTCCTAAAAATTCACTAGGGGTAACGGGCGCGAAGCCTTCTTCATGGAAAAGAGCAATGTCGAAGAAATGGGTATTTCCAGCAGTGTACATGGCAGCAATCGCAATCTTATTGACCGTATTGGTCGTCTACCAGGGGGCTAGATCCAAAACTAGTCCAGACCTCAGCACGAGCACCATCACCGAGAATGTAGACGGTACAACGACAACGGATGCGACCACGGATGGAAAAACACCGGATGCGACGGAAGTTGCTGCGAACAGCGAACCAATTGCTTGGCCTGTCGAGAATGAGAAAGATGTAAAAGTCGTTATGCCGTTCTATGATACGAACGATTCCTCTGAAGTACATAAGGATGCAATGGTCGAATATAACGACACATTCATTCCGAATGTGGGGATCGACTTAGCGCGTAAAGACGACAAACCTTTCGAAGTTCTTGCTGCACTCAGCGGTAAAGTAACAAGAGCAGATAAGAACCCTGTTGCTGGTCAAGTGGTCGAGATTCAAAGTGCTGATGGTACGAAAACGATCTATCAGAGCTTGACAGACTTGAAAGTGAAGAAAGATATGGAGATCAAGCAAGGCGATGTGATTGGTACAGCTAGTCGCAACGAACTCGAGAAAGATCTTGGCGTTCACGTTCACTTTGAAGTCCATAAAGACAACAAGCCGGTCAATCCGCAGACTCTATTAGGCAAACAATAAACAATAACGTTAAACCAAACAGCCTTCATTCGGCTTATGCCGGATGGAGGTTTTTTTATTGCCATAAAAGCGTCGAACTTCATGCTTACAAAATTTTTAGCGATCTTGTAAGTCAATTACATGGTTGGGTCGCAGGCACGGGGAAAAGTTCCTCGTCGTAGATGATATGAATCCAACTTTTCAGCTGAGCGTGTTCAGCTTGTTGAAATCAAGTGAGTAACTTGAATCAAGTTCAAGGTGAGAGCATCCTTCGGTTATCCCGGGATGAGCTCGCCTTTTTGGCGTGCAAAGTCAGTCTGGTCAAGAGATTGCAACCTTTTTACAGAATCGAATTCATGGTTTTCAGAAAATAATTGTACAGATTTCAGCTTGTCTGTCTTGGAAACAAAGAATATATAGGCACGCCTCTCATATAATGTACCAAACTATCTCGAGTAGGGAGGCGGGAGCGTGCACGACTACATCAAAGAACGCACCATTAAAATAGGCCGTTGTATCGTGGAAACGAAGAACACGGTTCGAACCATTGCGAAGGAATTTGGAGTGTCAAAAAGCACGGTGCACAAAGATTTGACCGAACGACTGCCGGAGATCAATTCGGAGCTTGCCGACCAAGTAAAGCACATTTTGGAATACCACAAATCGATTAGACATCTGCGGGGAGGAGAGGCAACCAAGATTAAGTACAAGAAAACGAGCAACAAAAAGCGCGAAGTGATCGTCGCGGGCAAGTCTTAGAACCGTGAGGGGTGAAGTATTAATTGCTCATGCAATCTAAAATGTGGTAATTTATAGAGGTATGACATTTTTTGAAGGAATTTCCCGGGTAATGTCGAATGCTCTTATATTATCGTGGGTTCAAAAAGTGATTTTGAACTGCCTTTATTAAAACTGTATTTTGGAGGACATGGTCAATTATGCTTAGCAAGGATATCGGGATCGATCTCGGCACAGCGAACGTGCTGATTCACGTAAAGGGTAGAGGTGTCGTGCTTGACGAACCTTCCGTCGTAGCAATCGAAAGTGAAACAAAACGAGTACTAGCGGTTGGTGAAGAAGCAAGTCGCATGGTCGGTCGTACACCGGGTAATATCATTCCGATACGCCCTCTGAAGGACGGAGTTATTGCCGATTTTGAAGTTACGGAAGCGATGCTTAAATATTTCATCGATCGTGTTGGCGGTCGCAAATGGTACAGTCACCCGCGCATACTGATCTGTGCGCCGGCGAATATAACTTCGGTTGAACAGAAGGCGATTCGTCAGGCGGCAGAGCGGTGCGGTGCGAAGGAAGTTTTTATGGAAGAAGAACCGAAGGCAGCAGCAATCGGGGCTGGAATGGATATATTCCAGCCTAGCGGGAACATGGTTGTTGATATCGGCGGCGGGACAACGGACGTAGCTGTGCTCTCCATGGGCGACGTCGTTACCGCCTCTTCTATTAAAGTCGCAGGGGACAAGTTCGATGCTGCGATCATGAAATATATTAAGAATAAATATAAATTGTTAATTGGAGAACGGACTTCCGAAGATATCAAGATCAATATCGGAACAGTCTATCCGCATGGACGCCAATCCGAGATGGACATCCGTGGGCGTGATATGGTATCTGGACTTCCGTTTACGGTGACGATTAATTCGAGTGAAATACGGGAAGCGCTCTGGGAATCGGTAACGAGTATTGTCGTAGCAGCGAAGTCGGTATTGGAACGGACACCGCCGGAATTGTCTGCCGATATCATCGATCGCGGGGTTATTCTAACAGGCGGCGGCGCATTATTGGACGGATTGGACGAGCTGCTCGCCGAAGAGTTGAAGGTGCCGGTCCTTATTGCTGAAGACCCGATGCATTGCGTGGTTAAAGGTACGGGAATTATGCTCGATAATTTGGACAAGGTCGTAAAGAAAAACTTCAGATAAACCGATATATGCTTTATACGTAGATTTGAGTGTATAGCATCAATCGATTTAGATGAGGGGGATCCACGATGCTTCGAGGTTTATATACGGCTGCCGCAGGGATGATTAGTCAGCAGCGTAGACATGATACAGTAACCAATAATATCGCCAATATTAATACACCAGGGTACAAACAAGTCAATGCTGTGGAACGGTCTTTTCCAGAGATGCTCGTCTCGTTAATGGGGGGCGATCATAACCCGCGCGGCTCCTTAGGGAAGCTGAACACAGGTGTGTTCGCGGAGGAGAGTCTGCCGCAGTATACGCAAGGCGATGTAACGGAGACAGGAAATGCTTCGGATTTTGCTCTGCTTGCGGATCTTGAAGCAATTGATCCGAATACCAATGAGCCGATTGTCTTTGATGCGAATGGCCGGAAAGTCCTAGATAACGGCGAAGTCATGTACAAGCCTCAGGCGTTCTTTGCAGTGCAGAATGCAAGTGGCGAGACGCGCTATACCCGAGACGGAAGATTCAAGGTTGATAAGGATGATAATCTGCTTAGCAGTACAGGTTCACTAGTCCTCGGTGCAAACGGTCAGCCGATTAAGTTAAAAGATCAATTGGGGAATTCAGTCCCAATCTCGAGCCTCCGTGTAAATGCGAAGGGCGAGTGGCTGGATAATACAACAGGACAGCCTGTGGTGGGGATGAATGCGATTGGGATTACCCGGATAGAGAACCCGAATTTGCTGATTCGCGAAGGCGATGGCAATTATAAATTCACGACCGAAGAAGATGCTGCGAATAATGCAGGACCACTTGGGCTGAGAGATGCTGTGGAAGTGCGCCAAGGTTCGGTGGAACGATCGAACGTTGATTCTGCGCAATCCATGGTTGATATGATGGCCGCAGCACGTGCTTATGAAGCGAACCAGAAGATCATTCAGTATTACGATCGCAGCTTAGATAAAGCCGTAAATGAAGTGGGACGTGTTTAGAAGTAGATCATTCTTTGGTATCGCGGAGACTTCCGCTTCACGTGAAAGGGGTACATATCAATGAATAACTCAATGATTTCCGCTATGGTATCGATGACAGGCATTCAGCAGAAGCTCGATATCATTTCCGATAATATGGCGAATTCGAATACGACAGGATATAAGGCGAAGAAAGCTTCGTTCGAAGACGTGCTGACGAATATCCAGCAGCATGACTCGAAGATGAAGCAACCGGGACGTTCGACACCACTTGGGTTTACGCAGTCTTGGGGAACACGGATGACCGCACTATCGGAAGATGCGACACAAGGATCACTGAAGGTAACGGACGTTCCGACAGACCTTGCGGTGGAGGGCAATGCGATGTTCGAGATTGAGTTGGACGCGCAAGGCAATAAAGCTTGGACCCGTGACGGATCCTTCGAACTTAGCATGGTTGAGGGTGATCTGGAGAATGCCTACTTGACGACAAATCAAGGATATATGGTTAGGGATACCAACGATGATCCGATTCGTATTCCGAATGGCTATGTGATGCGAGTGGACCCCAAAGGACATATTACGGCACAGAAGCCGGGTTCTTCGGATATTCAAGATATCGGGTATTTGAAAGTGGTTGAACCAACACAGCCGAATCTGCTCCAACAGACCGAACAGAATTTATATGTGCTCCCCGTTGGGGCGCAGAATACGATTATGCAGACTGTAGACCTAGCCAATATGGATCCTTCTGATCCATTTACGCGGAAAGACATTGCGATTCGGCAAGGTGCTCTAGAGCAATCGAATGTCAATCTTGCGAATGAAATGGTTGATCTCATGCAAGTACAACGCGCGTATCAATTGACAGCAAGAGCCTTAACATCCAGTGATACGATGATGGGACTCGCGAATAATCTGCGCGGCTAGCGCAGTTGAAGTGGGGATAGTCCAATGAATGAAGCTAGTAATGAAATGAGACAGGAT
The DNA here is from genome assembly GCF_042676425.1 of Paenibacillus sp. GCM10027629. Lineage (NCBI taxonomy): Bacteria > Bacillati > Bacillota > Bacilli > Caryophanales > Paenibacillaceae > Paenibacillus > Paenibacillus sp. GCM10027629. The sequence continues at coordinate 387,152 of NZ_JBHTGZ010000005.1, forward strand.
GCTCGTGTGAATAAACCAAAACAGACGACGGTGAAGAAACGTAAGCGTAAGCCCGCATGGCGAGCTTGGCGTATTCTGATCTTTATTGCGGTATGGGTTATTGTGATTTATGCCGGGCTATCCGTCGGTTATGTGATCGTTGGCAAACGCCCGCTTGGAGATGTATTTCAATGGGCAACGTGGCAGCATGTATTCGATCTCATCTTTGCCAAATAGAGCATAGGCCATTTTGGCCAGTATGAAACTCCTCCTACCGGGGAGTTTTATTTTTATTACCAGAGTTGTATAATGATTGGGAGAACTGAGACAATGGAGGGGACCCTAGTTTGAATGTGCCCAATTTAATGACGTTGGCCCGCTTTATGCTAATCCCCATTTATATCTTGGTCTTCGCTTATGGGTCTAGATATATCGCATTTCTCATCATTCTGTTAGCGGGACTAACGGATATAGTAGATGGCTATATTGCGCGAAGAACGAATCAAATTACCAAAGTAGGTGTCATGTTAGATCCCCTCGCAGATAAGTCCATGATGCTCGCCGTGATGGTTTCCTTGCTATGGTCAGGAGATCTCTCTTGGAGTGCAGCGGCGGCGATGGCCGTTCGTGATTTGGGGATGATTGTTGGGTCTGCCTTTTTTCATTTTAGGGGACTTCAGACCGTTCCAGCGAATTGGATGGGGAAGCTGACTACGGTATTGCTATACGTCGCAATCATGTGGATTTTCTTCCAGTTCCCATATGCGGAAATGCTGCTATGGGGCGTGATCATCTTTTCATTTGTAACTTCCATCATGTATATCATACAATTTAGAGGGTTGAATCAAGTGGAAGCCCCGATCTCATCCGTCAATAAGGGTGAACGTCTTTAAGTGCTTCTACATTCATGAGCATCTTTACAGGTCAAAAAGAGCTTATTCAGAGGCTAGTTATGCACTCGAAATAAGCTCCTTATCTTAACCTTCACATTCTGCAGCACATGAAGGACGATGGTAGCTTTTGCATCGCATGGGGTTTTTATTCATACGCTGATCGAGCGTGAATTTCGAAAGGGGCAAAAATCGTGTTAAATACGCAACAAATTCAAGAAATTATTCCTCACCGTTACCCATTCCTACTCGTAGATCGCATTATCGAAGTGGAAGAAGGCAAACGTGCAGTTGGGATTAAGAATGTAACGATGAACGAGCCGCATTTTGCAGGCCATTTTCCTGGACATCCTGTCATGCCGGGCGTGCTTATTGTTGAAGCTCTAGCTCAAGTGGGTGCAGCAGCAATCCTAATGAAGGAAGAGAACAAAGGTAAAATTGGATTCTTGGCTGGGCTGGATGGATTCCGTTTCCGCGATCAAGTCACGCCTGGCGATACACTGCGTCTTGAAGTGGAGATCATCCGCTTGAAGGGGCCAATAGGTAAAGGCAAAGCTGTCGCGACCGTTGGCGATAAAGTGGTATGTGAGGGAGAAATCATGTTTGCCCTTGCTTAATGGCAAAGGTGATTATGTACTCAATAGAGATAAAACCTAAAATACGGAAGGAGCTTATTTCTAATGACAACTGAAACACGTACTGCGCAAGAGATGTATGAAAGCTGGCTTCAAGATACACTCATTGATGAAGCGACTAAGCAAGAATTACATGCAATTGCTGATCAACCTGGTGAAATTGAAGAACGATTCTATAAAGAATTAGAGTTTGGTACGGGCGGCTTGCGCGGCATTATGGGTGCGGGAACGAACCGGATGAATAAATATACCATTGGACGTGCGACACAAGGCTTTGCGTCATTCATTCTTGGGCAACAGGCAGGGGCATCCGAGCAACCTTCCGTTGTTATTGCTTACGATTCGCGTAATTATTCGCCAGAGTTCGCGCTCGAGACGGCGCTCGTGTTAGCAGGGAATGGGATTGTAGCTAAAGTGTTCAAATCGCTGCGCCCAACACCACAGCTATCGTATGCGGTTCGCGCACAGCGTGCAACGGGTGGGATTGTCATTACAGCAAGCCATAACCCGCCAGAATATAATGGCTACAAGGTCTATAACCGAGAAGGCGGCCAGCTTGTCCCTCACGAAGCGGAGCAAGTTATCGCTGAAATTGGGCGTGTACCTTCTTTTGCAGCCATTCGCAGCATTTCAAGAGAAGAAGCAGAAGCGAAAGGCTTGCTCGTATGGTTAGGGGATGCGGAAGATCAAGATTATATCCAGACGGTTGCCGCTGAGAGCCGTAATCGTGCATTGATTGCTGGAGAAGGCGGACTCGGGGAGAATTTCCGTATCGTCTATACGCCATTGCATGGATCAGGGAATATGCCTGTACGCCGTGTGCTCGAGGAGATTGGATTCCAGCATATTCATGTTGTGGCCGAGCAGGAGCAGCCGGATGGTAACTTCTCAACTGTGAAATCGCCGAACCCGGAAGAGCGTGAAGCCTTTACGCTTGCAATGAAGCTTGCGGAAGAAGTGGATGCTGACATTATTGTAGGTACGGATCCCGATGCTGACCGGATGGGTGCTGTTGTGAAGAATGCAGATGGCGAGTATGTTGTCCTTTCAGGCAATCAATCGGGTGCGATCATGGTCAATTATTTGCTTAGTCAGCTCCAAGCGGCAGGACAATTGCCGGCGAATGGCGCTGTGGTGAAGACGATTGTAACGAGTGAGATGGGTGCGGCGATAGCACGTCACTATGGTGCGACCGTGATGAATACGTTGACAGGCTTCAAATATATTGGCGAGAAAATGTCCGAGTTCGAGCAATCAGGAAATTATACATATTTATTTGGTTACGAAGAGAGCTACGGCTATCTTGCAGGAAACTATGCGCGAGATAAAGATGCGGTCATTGCCGCAATGCTGATCTGTGAAGCGGCTGCTTATTATAAGAGCCAAGGAAAGACGTTGTACGACGTGTTGCATGAATTGTACGAATCCTTTGGATACTTTATGGAGAAGCTAGAGTCACGTACGCTGAAGGGAATTGACGGTGTTGCGCAGATTCAAGCGATCATGACAACATGGCGCGAGCAAGCACCGAAATCGATTGCAGGTGTGAACATCAACGAATGTATCGATTACTCTGCAGGCGTTGACGGCTTACCGCCTGAGAATGTACTCAAGTTCATTCTAGAGGATGGGTCGTGGTTCTGCCTTCGCCCATCAGGCACAGAGCCGAAGATCAAGATCTATTTTGCGGTTCAGGACGAGTCCTATAGCGAGTCTGAAGCGGCGCTAAACCGTCTTGTCGAGGCTGTTGTAGAGCGCTTGTAGCCCTAAGTACCATTTAAACGCATCAAACTTACGACCTCTCCGGAAAATCTTCAATTTTTCTGGAGAGGTATTGAAATTTTATGTACATCATTTAGGAGGTTTTTCTGTGCTTCAACGTTTGCATCCTTGGAATACACGTGTTCGCTCATGGTTATGGTGGATTGTTATTGTGGCCATCATCGCTGCGATGCCTGTTGTCTATGACCGTATCCAGACGGAGAATACTTCGAAAAAAGTTGAAATTGTTTTTGATTATCGCGATTTATTAGATGTCGCTGCGGTTCAGCCGAACCCGGACGCTTTTGTTCAAGAATGGCTTGGTAAATTGAAAGATGCTGGCGTTCAATCCATGTCAATGTACGAGAGTACACTATCTGAATTCAAGTCCAGCCGCAAGATTCAGCTCTTTAATGCGAATGAGTTGGCTTTATTAACAGGACAACCTGTTAATTTGCAGCAGAACTATACGAACTTGTTGTTTACAAGTGCAGAGAATGAGAAAGCTTTGGCGCCAATCATTCGAGATACGTTTACCCGGCTAGGTTACGAAGTAAGATCTTGGTCCTTCAAGGATCAGAATGGTCTTGTGATTGAAGCTTCACCAGATCAGGCCCTGATCAAACCGATGCCACAAGATCCTATGACGATGAAAATGCTCCACGATCGTGGATTTAATATCGTACCGCGTCTGACGGATGCTCTTCCGTACGATTCGCAGAAGACAGAACAATTGCTATCGACCTATTCCGATTACGGCGTTAGCCGGATTATTTTCGATGGTGAGTCGGTTACAGGATTTACGGATGAAGCGGATAGAGGCACATTAACGGATTTTGCGAACCGATTGAAGGAACATAATATTGGGATTGCTACGATTGAGAATTTGAAGAAGCCGCAGAAGGGCATCCAGAAGCTCTCCTATCTGATCGATTACAATGTAGTTAGACTTTACTCATTGAGTGAACAGGATTCTTCCTTATCGCCGGCGACCATCTCGGATCGCTTCTCACTCGCGACGAAGGACCGTAATATTCGGATGTTGTATCTGAATACAGCTCCAGCGAAGGATTTGACGAAGGCGGAATTGACGAACTCCCTCGATAATCTGGTGCACAGCTTACAAGCACCGGGGCATGCGATCCGTGATATTGAGAAACATGGGTTTACGATGGGACAAGCTGAGCCTTTCCAAGTGGCAGACTCTAGCTTGCAGCATTATTTGAAGCTTATCGTGGTGCTCGGAGCGGTTGCGTTCATTGCGTTACTAATCTCGTATTTCATACCACTCTTGATGACGCCGGCGTTCATTATTGGACTGATCGGTGCAGCGGGATTATACAAATTGAAGCCGGCTATGCTCGAACAAGCATTAGCGCTTGGCGTAGCGATCAGTGCGCCGACGATTGCGATTATTCTCGTAATTCGTAAGACGCAAAGCCTTCGGGAAGGCAACAGCAACTTATCAAGTGGGACACGTCTTGTTCATACCCTTATTCAGTATGTGAAGACAGCGATTATCTCTTTGATGGCTGTTCCGTTTATGATTGCGCTGCTCAACAATATCAGCTACAGCTTGGTATTGAACCAATTCCGCGGCGTTAGTCTGCTGCACTTGGCTCCGATCGGGCTCGTGGCATTGTATGTATTCTTGTATTGCGGGGATTCCGTGGTCAAAGAAATACGCAGATGGCTTCGTATGCCGATTACGGTTATTATGGTCGTTGCATTCGTGTTCGCGGCTGCAGCAGGGTACTACTATTTAACGAGAACAGGAAATAGCGGTAATGTATCTTCATTAGAACTGACTTTCCGCTCGCTGCTTGAGAACTTAATGGGCGTTCGTCCACGGAATAAAGAATTTTTGCTTGCGCATCCGTTATTTATGGCAGGACTCTTCATTTCGCTTCGTTATGCGTGGGGACGTTTCTTCTTTATTATTGCAGTGATGGGGCAATTATCGATGGTCGATACCTTCGCGCATATTCACTCGCCAGTCATTATTTCGTTCATTCGTGGATTATTAGGTCTTGGTCTTGGCTTAATTATCGGGTTGGTCGCGATTCTGGTCTGGCAAATCGTTGAAAGGTGTTGGAAAAAATGGTCGCCACTCCTCGAAGAATAGTCATCTCAGGATATTACGGGTTCAACAATAGCGGGGATGAAGCGGTGCTCAGATCCATTTTGACGGCGCTGGAACAAGAATCGAAGGCTCAAGGGGTTCCGATCGTTCCAATTGTGTTATCGATTAATCCGCGGTTAACGAAACGTCTATACCAGGTTCAAGCGGTACATCGGATGGACTTCCGTAAAGTGTTCCGTGCGATTTGGACGAGCCATGGTCTTATCAGCGGCGGGGGAAGCTTGCTTCAGGATGCGACAGGCTCGAAGACGATTCCGTATTATTTGGGCGTCATTAAGCTCGCGCAGTGGCTTCGGAAACCGACGTTTATCTATTCGCAAGGGGTAGGACCGGTGAATCGGAAGGCTTTCTTCCCGTTCATTCGTAACGCCTTCCAGCGCAGTAAATTCGTCTCGGTTCGTGATATCGAATCGGCAGAGCTTCTGCAGTCGATGGGATTCGCCGAGGAGCGTATTCACGTGGTTCCTGACCCGGTAATGGGCTTGCCGATCTCGAAGGATCCTGAAATTTACGCGGAAGAGTTGGAAGCGAGTGAGCTGACGCTGCCTATGGTAGGCGTCTCCGTACGGTTCTGGAAAGAGGATCGTGGCGACATGCACCGAATTGCGGATGCGCTTCGATTGTTATGTGAGGAACGTCCTGTCCATTTGCGATTCCTGCCGTTCCATCTGCCAAGTGATGAAGAAGCTTCAAGGTATATCATCGAACGGATGGGGGATCTTACAGAATTAGGGTGTCAAGTTTCCATCTGCCCGCCACATGAACAACCGCAAGCGATGTTAGCGGAAGTAAGTCGGTGTCAGCTGCTCGTTGGCATGCGATTGCACTCTTTGATCTATGCGGCTTCGCAGCAAGTCCCGATGATTGGGATTTCGTATGATCCGAAGATCGATCATTTCTTGCATCGGTTGCAGATGGAGCCAGTAGGTACGACAGATGTCTTGAATCCTGACCTGATGTCGGCCGAAGCTTCCTATCTATTAAATAACCGAGCGCAATGGCAAGCTGAGAAACGTGAATCTATCGAAAATTTAAAACAACAAGCGAGTGAACCTGCAGAACTAATCGTTGAATATTTCCGTTAATAAGGTAGGGAGCCGCTGAGATCATATTATCATGACCCAAAGGATGAGTTATTCGTGAACATGAGCAGTCAACAGCAAGCAGTAACAGTGGAGAAATTGCCGATCTTCGGCGTACCGTTCTCGACGATGAATATGCAGGATACGGTGCGATATTTAACAGAGGCGATTGAACGGCGTGAAGCGAATCACGTTATTACGGCGAATCCGATTATGGTGATGGCTGCAGTGAATGATCCTCAAATGCTGCAAATCATGCAACGGGCCAATCTCGTCGTCCCGGATGGTGCTGGCATTGTATGGGCAGCGAATTATGTGAATCGTCCGCTTCCGGAACGTGTTACGGGGTTTGATCTCCTGCATCATCTCATGAAGCTCGGGGATGAGCGTGAGTGGCGTGTGTTTCTATTAGGAACTTCACAGGAGATTATTACCGAAGCTGCGCGTAGACTTGCTCTGCAATATCCGAATGTGCAGATTGTAGGCGTGCGGAATGGATTTTTTGGCGAGGATGAGGACCACGAAGTGGTGTCACAGATTCAAGAGGCTGCGCCGGATATCCTGTTCGTTGCACGTTCTGCTGCGACACAAGAGCCATGGATTGCCAAGTATCGGAATCAATTAAATGTTCCGGTTATGATGGGGGTCGGCGGCAGTTTTGATGTCATTTCCGGTAAGCTCAAACGAGCACCGCGGCTATTCCAAAAAATGCGACTTGAATGGTTCTACCGTCTCATGAAGGAGCCTTGGCGATTCAAAAGAATGCTTGCGCTCCCGGAATTCATGTGGAAAGTGATACGTGAGAAAGAAAACGTCACAAAACCATGAGATTATCGATGAAATCCTCTGAAAATCTCTTCGAAATGGATAAAAACAGGGATAGCATTTCGAATATGAACAGAGTATAATTCATTCCGGTAGATAAAATGGGGGTTGAAAAGACCAATGGGAATGGTTTACGGAATCGGCTTTATATTAGCATTAGGGCTAGCGCTCGTGCTTACGCCGCTAGTGAAGAAATTTGCAGTGAAGGTCGGCGCAATGGATATGCCGAATGCTCGTAAAGTGCATACGCGCATTATGCCGCGATTAGGCGGACTTGGAATTTTCTTCGCATTTGGAATTGCTTTTCTATTACTGTTGCCTTGGTTGCCAGACAATATGTTTGCAAGCAGAGAAGGCAATCTCGTAAAAGCATTGTTCGCAGGTGGATCGATTATCGTATTGATCGGTGCACTCGATGATAGATTTGAATTATCCGCTAAAGTAAAATTACTAGGACAGATTATTGCTGCATGTGTCGTGGTCTTCGGCTTCGGCATTACAGTAGACTTCGTCAATATCCCGTTCGGCCACGGTTACTTTTCAATGCCGGATTGGGTCGCGATTCCACTAACAATCGTCTGGATCGTTGGTGTGACGAATGCGATTAACTTGATCGATGGACTGGATGGTCTTGCAGCAGGTGTATCAGGTATTGCGATTTCTACAATACTCGCGATGGCCTTCATCATGGGCAACACGACCGTTATCCTAATTAGTCTCTTATTACTTGGGAGTATAGTAGGGTTCCTATTCTTCAACTTCCACCCGGCAAAGATCTTCATGGGTGATTCGGGATCCCTGTTCCTAGGATTCAGCCTTGCGATGCTCTCGATGCTCGGGTTCAAGCAGGTGGCGGTTGTATCCTTCTTAACACCGCTTTTCATTATCGGGGTGCCGCTCTCGGACACATTCTTCGCAATTATCCGTCGTTGGCGGAACAAGAAACCAATCTTTGCGCCAGACAAAGGGCACTTGCATCACTGTCTACGTGAGCTTGGGCTAAGTCATCGCAAAACCGTATTAGTGATCTACGCGATTGCAACCTTCTTCGGTGTACTCGCGGTAATCCAATCCGTTGCTGCAGCGCATGCAGCGAACTGGGTGACATTCATCGTCGCATTCATCTTGATCTTCCTCTTGCAGATCGGAGCCGAAGTCATCGGCATCGTGGACAAGTCGAAGAAACCGGTCATTCACTTCTTCAGCCGGATCCTGATGAAGACCGAAACCGAAACGCAATCGAAATCATAATCTTATAGAAGATATTCTTGAAAGCCCCTATCGCTAAGCGATAGGGGCTTTCTTCTTCTGATCCACTTTTTCCTTTCAAATCTCTAAAAATTCGGCACGATGTGACCGATAACTACACTACATAGACTAATCCATGGAGGGTATTTGAATTCATCGTTAATCTACTAAAGGAGGACTTACTTTTGAAGAAGATATTATCAATGATTATGGCGATCGCAATGTTGGTGACGCTGATTCCGTTCTCGCCGGATAGGGTGGAGGCGGCGGATGCTCACAATTTTGCCTTTCCCAATGAGCAATACAATCTCAATGATGCCGCTCGTATTGTGAACAATGAACGACTTACACTAAACGGTACGATCCATAACGTTATTGGGCGGACGGTTTCTTATGATGTTGTTCAAATTTACAAGAAACTTAAATCGGGTTCGACGACAGAGTATGAGGAAGTTATTGTCGACTCTCGTGAGGGACAGACGGGGAATATTACATTAAATGGTTCAAGTATTCAAGTATTTGATATTAAGTTGTTCCCAGGTCTGAACAGAATTACATTCAAAGGAACGCAAGGGACTTCTAGTGTAGAAGATTCGATCTACATCGAATACCGCAATGCGCCAATGATGTACAATCTGACTGCCACACTAAATGGTAACAATTTCGATGTGAAGGAAGATTCGACCACAGTTGTATATTCTGATGCAACCAACGGACGTACGACAGCAGACATTAGTATTACGGGTAATGCACCTAATGCTGAGAAGGTGACCGTAACAGTAAACAATAAAAGTTGGGACTACACGGTACGTAGCACAGATAACTGGAAGTTCGTTGCATCTCCAGTAAATATTCGCAAAGGTAAGAATATCCTTAACATTAAAGTCTACAATAACAGCCAAGTTACGGAAACAACGCGTGAGATTGCATTTTATAACGGTGAAGTTACATTCTATGATTTAAATGTAACAGATGGCGTGAACTCAGGAGATTTGGCTACAAGTCCAAATGTATCTGTAAATAAAGCAAACTCAATTAAAGTGAAAGGTAAAGTTATTGTGCCTGTCGTATACACGCCGCCTGTACCGCCAGCGACAGCAGGTACTTTTAAACCTTCTACCAGCAACCTTTCAGATGCTGCACTCAAATTTTCATTGAATGGTGCACCTTATTCGGACGTGGCAAATGTGGCTACAGATCCAGTTAATTTCGTTCAAGATCCAAGCACTAAATTTATGACTTTAACTTTTGATGTGGATTTAGGTAAAGCGGGAATTGGTGGTTTAGCCTTAGATAATGCGCATATGATTCAATTTAGTGGTTGGAACTTTGCTAAGCTACCTTCTGCTGGTACGGATCTCTCTGCACTAATGCAGTTTACCTTGAACGACAAAGATCAGTCATATATCTATGGTGTGAATTATTTGCCAGGATATACTGCAAGCACAACTGCAGCTGAGCTTGAAAAAATGCAAGGTATTGACATGATGAATGCTAATCTAAATGCTGTACCTGTTGGAGTAGAGGTACTTGTAGGGAATCCGACCGGCTCGGACGAAATCAATCTCTCTCAAGTCATTGATAACTTAGGGAAGACATCTTCGGATTATAAAGCCGAAATGATCTCAGACGCCCCTTTGCTATATGTTTATAAGACGATCAATGGTGTCGAGCAGCGTTTCCAACGAATGTTCCTCAAAATTACTAAGCTCCCTACAGCGGGTAAAATGACACTTGAAATTAGTCTTAAATCAGGTTCTAAAAAAAATATTCCCGTAACACTTCTGTATGGGCCATTTGTAAAATACGATTCATTATTCGATGGGAAAATCATTAAATACGATACAACACGTACGGATGCTATGAAATTTCTTTTGGATGAATTGGGTTCTTTCTCGGGACAGATTTTTAACATAGCAAACTTGGATGAAATTCGCTATGAGACAACTGGAACACCAGCTCAATTACAAAGTGTTTTCTTATACATTAACAATACACTTGTAGAACTTGTGGCACAGACTTCAGACAAGACAAAGTTTGAATTAAAAGATAAAACGAATTTTGATCCCAATAACCCGTCAACTCCAAAAAAGGCATTTGATGCACTATATAAAACAGGCGATAACACGATTAAATTTGTATTTAAAACAACAAAGAATACCTATGAACAAACAATTAAGCTTACATTAATTCCAACGAATCTTCCTGTGATCCCTGCACCAGGTACAGATGGGGTGTTTCCTTATAGTACAAGTTATAACACACCGAAGGTAAATGATCCGAATTTTGAGAAAAAGGGCAGCGTCTATATGTCTAAACAAGCCCACATGAACATTTTCGGTACATTTGATTTCATTGATTTAGGTTATGATGAAAATCAGGTAAATACGAAACTAAAAGATTTAGCACAGACCAGTGCATTAACAAATTACAAAATACGAGTTACCTCCCCGGGAGAGAAAGAAATTGTATGGTCTTTGGCAAACATCTTTACTAGTAAAAAGGGTGGTAATACATTCCAAGTAGGATCGGATGTTCCTGGGATTTCCGTTGTATATGATTACGAGCAGCAAAATTTCTCTTTCGTGATGTTGAATCATGAATTGCCGAGAGATGGCAGCCCTAAAGTGTACAATATTTATGTATATAATAGTGGGGATAATGGACCATTTGCTTCTTATCGTCTAGAAATTCAACCTATTGCTATTCCTTACACAATTGAGAAGCCTAAGGTTGAAAAACGTATTCTGAATCAAAATTATGTTGAAGTCGTGATATCTTCGCCTGGTGCAGAGAAGATGACGATTCAGAAGCAACCGGCAGAGAAGTTTATGTATGATCCGGATAATGATGATGGAACTCCGAACAGCTTTGAAGCATTTAGGGCGATGGTATACGATCTTAAACCTAACAAAGATAATAAAATCGAGCTCATCATTACAAAGGGTAAAGAAGTTACGAAGGATTTCTTTACTGTAAAATATGTCCCTACTACCATCCCAGGTATGCAAGTTATGGAATTAAAGAAGAACTCGCATAAAGTATTTGAAGGGAAATTAAATTTATCGTTCGCAAAGGATACGAATCTGGTTCGCACAGACTACAACGCGACAGATAAATTTAAGGGACAGGTATATACAGGGAATCGTATTTTGTTTGCAATAGCGAATCCGGATGATGGTGTGATCGATCGCCATGATTTCGAGCCTGTACCGGCCAACTACAATCTTGAGTTGGAATACGGTAAACAAGTTTATCGAGGGAATTTCCCAACCAGATTTGTTAAAGCAAGCTCCGTATACTGGTTAGATCCAGGAATGGCTGATGATATCAGTACGGGATCAAATTATGATCCAATTATGTATGGTAATGACCCGTTTCCATTGAAGAATCAGAACGTGCCGTTCTTCTTCATGAGAAGTGCAGATCGTGAGCTTGTTCCATCGAAGCCAGGTACACTGACTTTAAGTTATGATCCAACGATGACACAAGATGCTGGCCGATTAATTACTGTATTCCGCTTCGATCCTGTCCTTAAGCAATGGGAGAATATCGGCGGTGTTGTAGATGAGAAAAAGCACGTAATCAAAGTACCATTTACGCGTTTTGGATATTATGTTGTTGCGAAACTAGGTTACTCATTTAATGACACGGTTCTTCACCCGTATGCGCGTGAAGCAATTGAGACGATCTTTGCAAAAGGTGTTATGAACGCTGTTGATCCATCAGGTATGTTCGGTGCAGATGAGTATGTTACACGTGCTGAGTTTACGCGTATGATTGTACGTGCGCTAGAGATTCCTTTAAATTACGAAGGAGATCCAAAGCATTTTACGGATATTCCAAGTACGATTCAGAGTGTGAACCTCGATGGATTGTGGGATTTCCGCTATATTGAGACTGCAGCCCGTAAAGGGATTGTGCGTGGGGTAGAACCTCAATATTTTGGAGCAGATCGTCACATTCTCAGACAAGATGCGGCCGTCATGATTGCCAAAGCGTTGAACTTGAAGCTAGAAACAGACCCTGTTAAGGTTAAGGCTGCAGTGAATAAAGCGTTCCAAGATGGCGGCAAGATTGATTATTATGCACAGCCTTCCATTGCAGCAATTGCAAAGAAAAACTTCATTACTGGAATCCCAATTGATCCAACAGACCCTAAGAAAGGGTTCAATTTCCAGCCTGATGCACGACTACTTCGTAGTGATGCAGCGATCATCATCTCGCGAGTCATGGCCGATATGAAGAAACTGCCTAAAATTTACTCGAATTAAAAGTAGGGAGCCTCGTGCTCCCTTTCTTTTGTGCAATTATGTGGGGAAGAAAAGGAATTCTTTGGTGAGACTTTGTAATTTTGTTTACTTTGGGATACAATAATTGAAAAACGACTAAGGGAGTTCAACATATGAATAAAATTTTGGCCAAACCGCAAGTTGATTATCAAAGAGCGAAAGCTAAATTCGAAGAGAAATCGCAGGTTATGCAGAAACGTATCGAAGAAACTCGAGTGCTGCGTGAGATTACACAAGAGGTTATGGAAGAGCTCGTTCAGGAAACAGGCTTTCACGATGCGTTTAATGCGCTGACAATAGCGGAGAATGATTTGATCAGCTGGTCTCATACGACAATCAAACGTGAGAAGACTTACCTCGATAATAAAGATAGCTTTGATCGGATGTATCAGAACCTGGATACCAATCCTCAAGCACGCGCTACAATCATTGATCTTGCGATGAGAATTCGATAAGATTCACATAACTATTTTATATTGAAATAGCAAAAGACACCTGCGAGGTGTCTTTTTTATTCCTAAAATATTTACAGTTTTTGCATGATGACGATCGTATAGCAGAATGATATACTAACAAACGTGGCTTTTTTATATGGAAAATGTTGATATCGAAGCTGATAGCAAGCGCTGAATATCTTTTAAAATTTTTTTTGAGAAACCGCAACTTTTTAGAATCTCAGACGTCTAACATTATGTGAATACAACAGAGCGGAAATAAATCGACTCTAGTTTCGCAAAACAGTCATTTTTTGACAAAGTAATAGGTTAAGATTTGAAATTATGCCTTTACGGCACTATATCCGCATTGTATAATGTTAGGGTGGGTTACAAATCTACATCTATTTACCATGCTAATGTTTACTAGTTTCTGTGACTAACAGGTTACAGACATGAATTATAGGAATTTTGCTCAACTCGAGGAAGGGGGTGAATCGGCGATGAGTAACAAGAGCTACAATTTATCTAAATCTAATAAAGTGAAAGATATTCAAGGAGGAGAAATAAAGGTTATGAAGAAATTTTTATCTATCGCATTATCCACAGCAATGGCATTCTCGATGTTCGCATCTGTAGCATTTGGTGCAGAAAAAGAACTTACTACACAAGACAAATATGATGCTCTTACTAAAGCAGGTATCTTCTCTGGCTACCCAGACGGTACTGCAGGTCTTGACAAAAACATGACTCGCGGTCAATTCGCGAAAGTTGTTGCAAAACTTCTTTCCCTTGAAGACGATGCAGCATCCGCTTCCAAGTATGTTGACGTAAAAGCTAACAACTGGGCAGCTCCATTCATCGGTTCCGTATCCAAAGCTGGATTGATGGAAGGTTCGAAAAACCAAAAAGGTCAATTGGCATTTGATTTCAACGGTAACGTAACTGTTGAGCAAATGGCTAAAGTCCTTGTAATCGCATTGAAACTTGAAGTTCCTGCAACTGCTGAAAACGGCGCTTCCGCATGGGCTAAAGGTTATGTTGATGCAGCTGTTAAAGCTGGATTGATCCCTGCAGACGCTAACTTCAAAGCAGCAGCTACTCGTGAGCAATTGGTTCTTGCTGCTTACACAGCAAGCGTTGAAATCGAGAAAGCAAAAGTTACTTATGAAGTAAAAGTTGTTGATGCTAACAACATCCAAGTAACATTCTCTGATGCAAAAGACAAACCAGAATCCTTCAAGCTTGAAAAAGCTCTTGAAGCTAACAAAGAGAACACTGTAACAGTTAAACGTGCAAATGGCGAAGAGAAAACTCTTAAGTTCACTTGGACAATTACTGATGCATCCAAAGTTGAATCTGTTAAAGCAGATAACCTTCGTCAAGTAACAGTTACTTTTGATGGTGAAGTTGATCCAATCACTGGTGCAGATGCAAGCAACTACACTGTTAAAGGTGAAGGTACTCCAGTTGTTAAATCCGTATCTTTGTCTGCTGATAAGAAAGTTGCAACATTAACTGTTGAAACTACGGGTCTTACAACACCAGGTCTTGCTAACCAAAAAGAATACAAATTATCAGTTGCTAACGTTCGTGCAGGAAGCAAAGTGTTGTCCGCAACTGACGTTAAATTTACTCCTGTAGATGCAGCGTTGCCAGTTGTAACTAAGGCAGAAGCTTTGGGTAACAAAGCTGTTCGTCTTACTTTCAGTGAGCCAGTATACACTGCTAACTCCAACAACTTCCAAGTTGATGGTAAAAATGTAGTGGGTACAACTGACATTTCTGGTAACACAGTAATTTTGAAATTATACAACAAATTGGAAAACGCTGAACACACGATTACTGTTAATGGTGTTACAGACTTCTCCAACTTGAAAAACCAATCTACTGATCTTAAGTTCACTGTAGTAGAAGATGTAACAGCTCCTACAGTTACAGTTGAAAAAGCTACTTTTGAAAAAGTGACTTTGAAATTCAGTGAAGCAGTTGACAAATCAACAGTTCTAGCTTCTAACATCTACTGGAATCAAGGGTCTCAGAAAAAAGTTGCTAGCAAAGTGAACGTAATTGCTGACGACACTTATGAGTTTGAATTTGAAACAGGTAACCGTTTGTTGTATGCTACTGATTTGTACGTTAACGGTGTGAAAGATTACTCCGGTAACGCAATTGCAAAAGATACTAAAGTAGCAGTTAGCCCTGTGATTGACCAAACTCGTCCAGAGATTGTTAGCACAGAGTTGAAAGAAGATATGAAGACAATCACTGTTAAGTTCTCCAAATCTTTAGATGCTGATTCTGCAGAAAAAGCAGCTAACTATGTTGTGAAAAACAGCGATGGTAAAGTAGTTTCTTCGTTGAAAACTGCTAAGCTAAGTTCAGATCTTAAAACAGTAACAGTTACATTGTACCAAGCTCTTGAAGGTGGCAAAACTTATACATTAGAAGTATCTGGTGTATCTGATAACACAACATTGAAAAATGTTATGATGCCATTCAGCAAAGCTCTTGAAGTTGCTGACAAATTGAACCCATCTGTAACTGGTGTAACTTATGAAGGTAATAAAGTAATCGTAACATTTGATAAAGAAATGGCTGTTTCAGGCGATGGTTCAATCGTTGAAACTGCTAAATACATGTATAAAAAAGCTGATGGTACATTAGCAACTCTTCCAAGCGGAACATACATCAATACGACTTCAGATGCTAAAGCTGCAATTATCGTATTCCCTTCTGATGTAGAACTTGGAAAAGATGTAAAAGGTATTCAAGTACAACTAGTTAAGAGCGCTGCTGGTAACTACTTGAAAGGACTACAAGATACTAGAGATCTTGAAAAAGCTGCTCCGATTGAATTGAAAGGTGCTCCAAAAGCAACTTCAACTACAAAAATTGAAGTATACTTCAACCAAGTGCTTCAATCCGGATCTGCTTCTGCATCTGACTTCAAAGTTAGTGGAGCAACCGTAATCGCTGCTGATGTTGATGGTTCTAAAGTTGTTCTAACATTGTCCGATGACACTAAACTTGATGCGTATGGTAAAGTGAATGGCGCTGCAACACAAGTTACAGTGGTTAAAAACGGTAACCTTGCAACTCCTGCAGGAACACAAGTTGCTGGTGAAAAGCATTCTGCTGATGTTACTGACGGTATTACACCTTCAATCAAGAGCGTGAAAGATCTTGCTACTGTAACTGGTTCTACTTATCAAGTAGAAGTTACTTTCACTGAAGAAGTTGAACTTGGTGCAAACGGAGTTTATGACTTCGAAGTTAAAGTTGGTGGGGATGCAGTTGCTCCACAAACTACTGATGCAACTAAAGGTTTCACAGTAGTTTATGGTAAAGACAAGAAAACTGTTATCGTAACAATCGGCAACGCTGCATACTCTGGTAAAGTTGTTGACGTTCGTATCAAAACTAATAACTTCATCACTGATAGTGCTAAAAACAGTGTTGAAACAAACGATACTTTCTTCCAAGCTTTCATTCCAGAAGCTCCTGCTAAAAAATAATAATTTTTAGCAAAAAAGATCTGCCTTCGGGCAGGTCTTTTTTTGTTGTGTCAATATAAATAAACTAAATTTAATAACAAAATCGAAACTAAAAACGAAGTGAGTGCGTTTATAATATAGAAGGTATTAGAAGTTTTCATGATTGAAGGAGGAGAAATAATTGAAAAGGCATAGAAAGTTGGCTATTACTTTAGCAGTTGTAGTTATGATGAGCCAATCATTTACAGCAATATCCGTAATAGATGCTGCAAAAGCGAATCAACAACAATCACAAGTAATAAAAACGATTGCTAATTTAAAACCAGTGAGTATCTCTGCAAAAAGTTCAGTACGTTTAACCGATATAAACTTATTAACTCAAGATGACGGAAATGTGCTATCTTACACATTGACTTATAAGAATGGGGACAATAAGGAATTATCATTAATTGATTTTTGGACAAGAGTGAAAACTAAAACAGGAACATCTTTTTCAAGTAATCTGATGACAAAGGATAAAGATAAGAAGAAGATTGCTCCGCAATCTGAAGTGAGTATTACATATTACTCTAAAGTCGGCAATGTCTCGAAGATAAGTGATCTGAATATTGAAATGGTGAAATGGGATTTTAGTGCAGCGAACTACGAAAGAAAACTTGGTGTTTTTAATGTCCCTACTGCTTACAACACTGAAACTCCATCCGGAAAAGCAAAATCAATGAAAATAAATGATGTCTCTGTTAATGCAATCATAGATCAGTCATTTATGTACAAGTCTGATAACCACTATTATGTAAATGTTTCTTTGAGATTAAAAAATACGGGAATAAAGGTCCTCGAAGATCCTAAATACAAGTTTGTAGTGAAAACACAGGATGGTGGCAATTATCCCTTACAGGTAGATACGACCGGAACAGATTTCAAAATTCAGCCGAAGGATAGCAAAACCTTAAATCTAATTGCTGTCATTCCTGCAACTGCAAAAACAGATAAATTACAACTACAGTTTCTACAAGATGATTCAACGGAAAAAGGAGTAAATTCTACGATTGCTGTAGCAACCTTCCAGCTTCCAAATCAAACGAAGAATACGAACCAAGGTAATGAGGAAGAAAAGAAAGTTAAGATCGGAAATAGTACTGTCGTATCTAAGATTTCTGATGTATGGCTCAATCAGAGCAACTCGGAATCTCAAGCAACGATTAGCCTAAATATTAAGAATTCAAGTGCTCAAACAGTCACGATTCCAAAATACAACTTTGTTGTCCATACAGGTGAGGGTTACACACTCCCACTGACCACAAAAGCGTTAGATAATGTTATTCTGAAACCACAAGAGGAAGTGAATATTCGATTAAATGTAAGCCTTCCTTCTTACATGCAGTTCAAGAATTTGAAGTTATTCATGAACCAACCAACGGACCCAGCTCAGAAGGATGCGATTAGTTATCCGGTAGCGATATTCAGTGTACCTGAAGTAGAGGCAAATCAAACTTCTGTTGGCTCCAGTTATTATATTCAAAATGCTAAAGGTAACTTTAGTCTGAAATTGAGCTCCATTCAGAGATTGCCTTGGTCGGATGGTGATATGATTACTGCTAAGATCAAAATTAAAAATGATAGCCTAGTTAAATCGATAGAAATTCCGAAAATTGAAGGCTTATTTAAAATTGATGGAATTCAAAACACAGACAGTTCAAAAATAGTGCAAAGTAATAGTAGTTTACTTGTAGGACCAGGGAAAGAATTGGATCTATACCTCTCAACGAAGGTTCCATATGATTTAACCTTTAATCAATTGCAAATTTTGTTGAGTGAGAAACTTGGAGAGAACTCAAATGATTTAATTCAATTATCTAACACAGGATCAATCAGCAAAATCCCGACGATAGAGAATGGTAAGATCTATACGGTTGATACAGCAGGGAAGAGATCAGAAATCATTGAGCGTCGTACAATTATTTACCCTGGAACTGGCTCCAACATTATCTATACTGAGCTAGAAATGAAAAATATCGAAGATAGACAAGCAGATCTATCTCACATCGTTGGTTTCTATGCAACAGACAACAACCAATACTATAAAGCCTCTGTTAGCCAAGTAGATCATTCTACAAGTCCTGATGGTAGAAATATAGTTATGTTGTGGACGAAGTTGCCTAGAAGTGTTGATAGTAGCAAGTTGAAGCTAATTATCGGAGAAGGTGTGTCTGACGATAAGATGACACCACCAAAAGGTGATGCTACAGGATATGTAAATGCAGTGAAATTTGAATTAAGCCAGAAGAAGATTGAATCAAAAATTAACCTTATGGATCTTGATTTGTTCCCTTACAAGCTATCAATTAAGAATTTGGCAGGTTCATTATCAGGTACATCATCCGTAAGAGTAGATTTCGATTATGACTTGTCCAGAAACCAAGATTACGAAATGGGTGAATACGGACATAAAGTCGTGATGGAACTGCAAGACACATCAACTGGTAAGTTGATCAGCAAAGAGCTTACATTAGAATCTGGGGAAATAAAAGTTGGAACTAATTTAAGCGGAGCGGTTAGTTTTGATAGTGAAGTATTTACTAATCTAAAATCTGGTTCTTTCAAGATCAATATTTATGATCAGTTCCAAGGTGAAAAGGTATTAATCGCATCGCAAGGTTACTATTATAGTACGCAAAACCTTAATAGAAACCAAGATTAGGAGATTCTAATGAACAAACTACAAAAATATTCGACTCTAAGTATCGTAGTACTTGCAGGAGTTCTCATGCTAGGCAGTGTAATCTCAACCAGCGCCGATGGAGCCACAGTCAGTGGCTCCCAACCGGGCTCAGTGGACGATCCGGTCGTTACTAAGAGTTACGTCGATGAGCAGGTCCAGAAACTTGTAGTGGCCGAGCTAGCGAAGCAGACGGGTGGAGCAGGTAAAAACCCGGATAAGAACGCCGAAAGCAGTGAGTTGAAGGTCGTGACGATTAAGAGCGGAGAGAAGCTTATTGCAAAGGCTGGAACGGAATTTATTGTACGGGCTGGTAAAGCTGTGGTATATAGCCCAGATGCGAATGGAATATCTGACCTGACGGATGGTAAAGATATTTCCAATGAGCAAGACGTTGTGAACAATCATTTGCTGCTGTTTCCGCGGGATGGACGCGGTGTGATGCCAGATGCGAAGCAGAAAAATGGTCTTACCGTAATGGTACGTGGCGGATACGATATTAAATAAGTGAGGCATACTAAAGCTGCAACTGAATCCACTACGGAGGTGTAGCTTCAATGTCAAGCCGAAATCGTAAACTGGTACCAGCCAGCCGTGATGCGTTGTATCAAATGAAGTATGAGATTGCTGCTGAATTAGGATTAAGCGTGGACAACCCGCAGAGTCGTTCAAGTGATTTTTCTTCTGAATTTGCAGGAGAATTAGGCGATCAGATGGGTGGCCAAGCTTATGCAACGAAGGATGATTGGGGACACCTGTCGTCGAGGGATGTAGGATTCGTCGGCGGCGGAATTACCCGGAGATTAATTCAGGAAGCACAACGCACATTACTTCAAGGATAACCATAGTATACTGGCATGATCTTACATTATTCATTCGTTGACATTGTAGTCCAAATGAAGTAATATTTTTGTCGAAGGATGTAATACAACCTTTTCCAACCGGGAAAGGTCCTTTTTATGTGTAGGTATTATAGATTAATGCCATAATAATATTATTGAGTTGGAGGTTGAAAACTGATGTCTTTAAATGGACGACGCTTATTTACTTCAGAGTCGGTTACCGAGGGACATCCGGACAAAATTTGCGATCAAATTTCGGATGCGGTACTGGATGCTTTTCTAACAAATGACCCGAACGCTCGGGTAGCGTGTGAAGTTTCTGTTGCAACAGGCCTTGTGCTTGTTATTGGAGAAATCAGCACCAAATCGGAATATGTGGACATCCCAGCCATCGTACGTAATACGATTAAGGAAATTGGGTATACACGTGCGAAATATGGCTTTGATTATAATACATGTGCCGTTCTGACTTCCCTAAATGAGCAGTCGGCAGACATCGCTCAAGGCGTTAACGCAGCGCTTGAGGACCGTGACCCCGCTCAAATGGACCAAGAGACGGCAAGTATCGGTGCAGGTGACCAAGGTTTGATGTTTGGTTTTGCAGCGAACGAGACACCTGAATTGATGCCATTACCAATTGCATTGTCCCACCGTATCGCTCGTCGGTTGTCCGAAGTGCGTAAGGATGGTACATTGGACTACCTTCGTCCTGATGGCAAAACGCAAGTTACGATTGAGTATGTTGATGGTAAACCTGTACGTGTAGATACAATCGTTGTATCGACACAGCACGCAGAGGAAGTCACTTTGGAGCAAATCCAAAAAGACATTAAAGAACAAGTTATTTTGCCTGTCGTTCCAGCAGAATTGCTCGATGACAAGACAAAATACTTCATTAACCCAACAGGACGCTTCGTTATCGGCGGACCACAAGGGGATGCAGGTCTTACAGGACGTAAAATTATCGTGGATACGTACGGCGGTTATGCTCGTCATGGCGGCGGCGCATTCTCCGGTAAGGATCCTACGAAAGTTGACCGTTCCGCAGCTTATGCAGCGCGCTACGTAGCGAAGAACTTGGTTGCAGCAGGCCTTGCAGATAAATGTGAAATCCAACTTGCTTACGCGATTGGTGTAGCTACACCGGTATCCATTAATGTTGATACGTATGGAACAGGTAAAGTAAGTGAAGAGAAATTGGTTGAGCTGATACAGAACAACTTCGATCTTCGTCCAGCAGGCATTATCAAAATGTTGGATCTTCGCAAGCCGATCTATCGTCAGACTGCAGCATATGGTCACTTCGGCCGTACCGATGTAGATCTTCCGTGGGAACGCGTTGACAAAGCGGAATTGTTAAAAGAACAAGCGAATGCTTAATCGAATACCCTAATGGGATGAAGAACATGCCCTTGTGTGCTTGCACGCAGGGGCTTTTTGTGTTTTTTCGAAGGAACAGACCGCCAGGACTAAACTAATTCGACGAAATTACCGAAAATATAGTTACGAGTGTCTATTTTATGATATGAAGAACTTTCATGCATAGGAATAAGGCCATCATTTTTACATACAATCACATGCGAATTAGCGTGATCAATGGAACAATACATAGGGGAGCGGATGAAATGAGAAAGAAAGTATCTTTATGGTTGGCTTGTGTGATGGTGCTACAGTTGGTCATTGGACTGTTACCTGTGTCGGCAGCCGGGAGCCAAGGGAAAGCAGGGAGCAAGTCTGCGGTAAAGGTAGCGAGTGTTACGAACGCAGTTTATTCTGCTCCACAAATCTTGAATACGATACCCGCACATAATGCATCAGAAGTTAGTGTAAATACGCGATTGGATATTGTGTTTGATCAGCCTGTTACGAAAGGCAACAGCGGAAATATAACAATCGCAGATCAGTCCGATAACAGTGTATATCAAAGGATTGATGTTACATCGGGCACTGTAAGTATTAGTAGGAATGTTGTATCCATATCGAATAATACATTAGTAGCAAATAAAAGATATTACGTTACGATCGATCCGGGAGCAATCCAGAACACGACCGATGGTGGTGATCTCCCATTTGGAGGATTAACAGGGACATCATGGTCGTTTAATACGGTGAGAACGGTAGATAATACTCCTCCGGTCGTAACGAGCTATTCACCTTCAAACGGCACAAATGTTTCGGCCGCTTCGACATTATCGCTAACCTTTAATGAAGTCGTTTACCCAGGTAGCGGGAATATTAAAATTTACAACGCTAGCAAGCAGCCTGTGGATACGATCTCTGTCAATTCATTGCAAGTGACTGGCGGAGGCTCAACAGTCATCCGGATTAACCCAACAAGTGGTGCTCTGAACAGCAACACTAGTTATTACGTATTAATCGATGCAGGTGCATTCACGGATCAAGCGTATAACCCATTCGCAGGCATTTTGAGTTCCTCAACTTGGACATTCCGTGTAGCTACGGATACGACGAAGCCTTATGTCATAAGCCAAACACCTACAGATGGATCAAGTAATGTAGCAATCGGAGCAACAATTTCATTAACTTTTAGTGAAGAAGTTCAATTGAACACCAGTTCTATATCGCTGCGTCCAATTAATACGAATACAAACACAATTACAGGACGTACATCGTTAAGTTCCGATCGCCGGACAGTGACCATTACTCCTCAGTCTAACTTGGCGTTCAGTACGACCTATGCGATTGATATACCAGCTGATTTTGTGAGGGACTTGGCAGGTAATCCGAATGACGCTAAATGGGGTACAAGTTATTGGACATTCACAACGACAATTCAGGATAATACAGCACCAGTGCTACAATCGATAAAAATGTATAACAATAATGCCATCGTCCTACAATATAATGAATATTTAGATCAGAACTCAGAGCCTTATACATCAAATTTTACAGTAAGTGTAAATGACGAGAGTCGAGGCGTATCCAGCGTTAGTGTAAGTGGAGACCGTGTATATGTATACTTGCAGAGCGGCGTTGCCGTAGGTCAATATATTAAGGTGACTTATTCACCTGGGGTAAGACCAATTCAAGATTTAGCAAGAAATAAAGCAAGTAGCTTCTATAATCAAGTTGTGCAGAATACGGTCGAGACGACGTTACCAAAGGTTACGAGTGGTTACATTTCCGGGCGTACGGTGAACTTGACGTTTAGTGATTCCGTGCATAACCTTTCATCATCCGCTTACACGCAATTTACGATAACAGCCAATGGCAGTACAAAGAGTATCAGCAGCAATACGACCTATAACAGCACTAGTATAAGTCTGACGCTAGACAGTACGGTAAGTAATGGCGATGTTGTTAAAGTGAGTTACTCGCCAGGTTCTTATCCATTAAAAAGCTACTATGGTACACCTATGAGTTCGTTTTCAGACTTCTTCATTCGTAACTATAATGATAACGTGGCTCCCGTCTTAGAATCGACGAGCGTATCCGGTACGAAATTGATCCTAAATTACAATGAGGGTCTAGATAGCACATATATTCCAATGAAGAGTCACTTCTCAGTATTAGTCGATGACAAGCCGCGTTACGTTACAGCGATTACGATTAATCAAAACATCGTCGAATTGACGCTTGCATCCAGCGTGGCGAACGGACAAGCCGTTACGGTATCTTATGCACCAGGAGATCCTAGACTTCGTGACTTGAACGGTAACTATGCACCTGCATTCAACCTCGTGAAGGTCGGCATTTCGCTGGATACAGATATTCCTTACGTGAAGACAGCAACCGTTAGCGGGGATACACTGACTTTGAATTTATCCGAGAAGGTAACGACAGCTTCGAGTTTAAGTTCCTCGCAGTTCTCTGTGAAGGTAAACAACAATAATGTCAGTCTTCAATCCGTAACATTAAATAGTACTGGCGACACCATTTCGATTCGATTGGTGACCCCTGTGACCGCAGGGCAAACTGTAACGGTGAGCTATACGCCGGGATACTACCCACTGAAGGATAGCAATGGGAACGAAATGAAGGCATTTACGAACACGACGGTTACGAATCAGACGGGCTCATCTACATCAGGTTCGAATTTGCTTACAACGGAGCAAAGTTATAATCCGGTAGCTACGGGGCTGAACATCTTAAAGCCAGAAAATGCAAAAACAAGCTCAGACCGTTCGCGTTTAGGAAAAACGATTAATCGTTATTCGATCGATAAAGATAAGCTTAAAGAGGCATTCGTTTATGTGATTTCACAAGACCGTTCAATGAATAAGATGGTTACATTCGACGTACCTGCGACGGAACGTGCAGCATCGGTGCTCATACCGCTTCAGGCCTTAGAGGATGCATTCGTTCAGAATAAAAATACGTATATGTCCATCCGTCATGGTGACATGATGTACACGTTGCCGTTAAATAACGCGAAGTTTGGCGAAATTACACGGAACTTTGGCACAACAACAAGTAATATTTCGTTACTGCTCCAGATTGAAAAGCAAGAAACGAGTGGGACCATGATTCCGTTGGTCTCCGAAATGAGCAGAACCGGGGCTCAAGCGATCTCGGATCCTTATGACTTCAGAATATCCGGTTTGGTTAGTAATCCATCGCCAAAAGTGTTGGATTTGCAAATCTTAATGCAGCACACGATGAAATTAAAACAGCAGGTGAATGAAGATCAGACGGCAACGGTTCGTTACGATCTGGGTGCAGGCAAGCTAAGCTACGTCCCTACGATCTTCGGCAAAGATTCATCCGCTACCTACGCGACCTTCACCGGCCCTAGCAACGACATGTATCGGATCGTAAGCAACAACGCGTACTATGCTGACGTACAGAGCCACTGGGCGAAAGCAGATATTACGCAGCTTGCCTCGAAGTTCGTTGTAGAAGGACGTTCGAGTACGGCATTTGTGCCGAACGCTTCGATCACACGTGCGGAGTTTGCCGTATTCGTGGCGAGAGCGCTTGGATTGTCTGGCGATAAAGCATCTGCTGCGAGATTTAAGGATGTATCATCGAATACGATGGAAGGTGCCTATATTGGCGCTGCATCCAAAGCCGGAATTATTCAAGGGAATACGGACGGGACATTTAAGCCGAATAACTTAATTACGCGCGAGCAAATGGCATTGATGGTTGTACGTGCGATGGACCATGTCGGCAAAGGGGTTGTACTGGATACAGATTCTAGTGCGCTTCTGAAGAAGTTCTCGGACCGCGGCAAGATTAATAAGAGTGCTCAGATCTCCGTAGCGAAGGCACTGCAATCCGAGATTATCACAGGAATGACAGCAAATACGTTCAATCCGCAAGGAAATGCAACGCGTGCGCAAGCTGTCGTGATGTTGAAACGTATGATGCAATCGATCCAATATTTAAACTAGCAAAACATTGAAATAGAGCTAGATTGAGAACCGCCGAGAGAGATTTCGGCGGTTTTTTGGGCTATTTGGCTCATTTCCTAGGAAATGACGTAACTTTTTGGCGAAAAAAGAGTCTATTATAATAGAGTAATCTCGAAATAGAAGAATATATCGAATAATGGCAGATGATTTTGACAGACAATGGGATGAATAGGAGAGCTACGAAACATGATGCAGAACAGCAATAACACGGTGCGCAGAGGCGTATACGTGATTGGGAAGAAAGTGTTTATATTAACGGTTGCGGGTGCGCTGCTCTTGCAGCCTATTTGGGCGGATAGTAGTGTCTATGGGGCTTCTAGCTCTAGTAATAATGCGATCTCAGCAACAAGTAAGAAAATAAACGATCATATCGTCCAGGTTCAATCCGGAATGATCACTTCTGGTGCGAAGATGGTCGAATACCAATGGTCAGGGATGCGTTCGAATAAGAACGTAACGGCGAAAGTGAATGTGATTGAAGTAGATCTTACGAATCCCAATGTCAAAATGGACGTTATGACGGGACAGAATGGTCAGTTCACAACGACACAATCGGTAGGCGGCATGGCAAAGGAGACGGGGGCAGTCGCTGGGGTGAACGGGGATTATTTCCAGACCGGATCGGGTGCGGATCGTGCTCCGATGGGTGCGCAAGTATCAAATAATGATCTCATGGCGAGTCCATCACAGCTATCGGGGATGTATGCTTTTGCGTTAACAGCGAATCGGGAGCCAATGATTGATTTGTTTACTTTCGAAGGACAAGTGACGGCACCAGATGGCGCAGTATTCCCTCTCGCTGGGATCAATAAAGCAAGTTACATGACAGAACCCAATAAAGCCTACAGTCATGCGAATGCCATGTATGTTTATACAAGTGCTTGGAAGTCGCTGAGTCGCCCGACAGATCCATCGACAACGCCTACCGAAGTGTTGGTGCAGAACGGCGTCGTGATGCAAATCTCAGAAGGCACACGTCTTGAAATGCCGGTCCCAGGCGATGGATACATTCTGCGTACGCATGGACAAGCAGCCAATTTCATTCGTGAGCATGTTCAGATTGGTCAGAAGCTGCAGGTAGACTATAACCTCGTAGCGTCATCGAACGGGCAAAAAGTCGATCCAAATACGCTCCAAATGATGATCGGTGGGCATACGCTGCTCGTCGAGAATGGGAGACCATCTGCCTTTACACGGAGTACAAGTTCAATTAGCGGCGGAAGCGCACGTGCGCGTACGGCTGTAGGGTATTCCCAAGACAAGAAGACCTCGTATGTCGTGACCGTGCAAGACAATGGAACGAGTTCTGGGATGACGCTCAAAGAGCTGCAAAATTTCATGAAAGATATTGGCATCTGGAAAGCCGTTAACTTAGACGGTGGCGGCTCGACGACGATGGTATCTAGACCTCTTGGGGATACAGATACCTCGCTCACGTTCGACACAGAGTATGGTAAAACGCAACGAGGGGTTGTGAACGGTCTCGGGATCTATACAACAGCGCCTCAGGGTGAGCTGAAGGGTCTCATGGTTAGTGGGCAGAACACGCTATTCGTCGGTCAAGAAGCTACGTATGCACTCAAAGGGTATGATTCGTACTACAACCCATATGATACATCTAATCTTGCTGTGAACTGGAGTGCTTCATCGGAGGCGATGAAGTGGACAGGGCAGAATTTTAAAGCGCTGAAGTCAGGGAAGACGGAAGTCATTGCGAAATCCCAGAATGCGAAGACCAGCATGAACGTTGAAGTGGTTGGTGGCAACCAACTGGCAGAAATGAATCTGAGTAACGCCGTCGGTACACTTGAAGCAGGTACTCAGAATGTAACAGACATTACGGTGAAATTAACCGATGGCCGTACGTTGTCGCTTCCAGCAGAATCCGTGAAGTGGGAGTTCATTGGGTTCAAAGGCTCTGTCAAAGGCAATACCATTACGGTCGATGAAGTGAATAAAGATGCCAAAATCGGTTATGCGATTGCGCGGTATGATGGCTTTAGCACATTGATGACATTGCAAGCTGGAATGACACAAATGTGGGAAGATTTCGAGACTGTGAAGTATCCGATTCAGTTCACAGGTTCTCCAGCGGAAGTGCAAGGCAGCGCAGCGGTTGTGACTGGTGTGACTGGACGCGAGAAGTCCAAAGTGCTCGATTTGCAATACGATATGACGAAGGCATCAGGTAAATTGTATGCCTATGCGGAATTGAACGGCAAGAATGGTAAAGCATTAGATGGCAGCCCAAGCTCGATGAGTATCGATGTGATGGGGGATAACAGTCTGAACTGGCTGCGCGCAGAATTCGTTGATGCGAATAATCAATCCATCTATGTGGATCTAGCTAAAGCGATTGACTGGTCAGGATGGAAAACGCTCAATATTGATCTCAGCTCTTTCAAGCTAAACAGCTCTATGAAATTGAAGCGGGTCTATGTCGTGAATGTACCGGAAGGACAGGATGAGCGGCAGTTAACGGGTGAGGTTGCTTTTGACAATATTCAGTTCAAGTCACCTGCATCTAGTGACTCTTTAGCCTTACCAACTCCAACCGTTGTGCTCAAGGTAAGCAATACGACGGCAGTCGTGAATGGGAAGAACAAGAAGATTGAAGTTGCACCTCTTGTGAAGGATAACGTGACTTATGTGCCGGTTAAAGTCATCTTGGATGAGTTTGGCGGCAGTGCGCGCTGGGAATCTTCGATCAAAAAAGTCATGGTCCTACGCGCTGATCGGATGATGGAACTATGGGTGGGTCAAAAGGATTATATTGCCAACGGAAAACGCAATACTTCGGAAGTGTCGCCGATCATCTACAAAAATCGTACCTATGTCCCATTACGTCTTGTGTCGGAGCAAATCGGCCTTAAAGTCGAGTGGGATGGCAAAAACAAGTCCATTACATTACAATGATGTGGTATGATACTATTAACTTCTTGGACATTGTGATAGAAATGGAGTAGATCTTTTGTGGAGCAAGTTGATGTGATCGATCGTGTCATAAAGAATGCGATTAGCGTGATGGAGAGCAGCAAATATCAAATCTTTGAAATTCTGGATAACGCGCGTTCAGAGATGCGTTCGCTCAATCAGGAGCTACAACATGTCATGAAGGAAGCGGGGGAGACCGTTGATCGGGTTGATATTCTTGAACGAGATTATCGACTGGCGCGGATTCGCCTGACTGAAGTTAGCCGTGATTTTGTACGGTACACCGAGGCCGATATTAAAGCTGCATATGAGAAGGCAACACAGATACAACTCGATCTCATGATTTTTCGTGAAAAAGAAATATATCTCCGTGCTCGCCGCGATGATCTGCAGAAACGTGTACGTAATGTGGAGAAATCGATCGAACGGGCCGAAACTATAGGTTCTCAAATGAATGTGGTCCTGGAATATTTGTCGGGTGATCTGAATCAGGTCACCCGAATTCTCGAGTCTGCGAAGAACCGTCAGCTCATCGGACTCAAAATTATTGTGGCGCAAGAGGAAGAGCGGAAGCGGATTGCTAGAGAAATTCATGATGGCCCTGCGCAGTCGCTGGCAAATCTAGTGCTTAGGACGGAAATTGTCGAAAGGATGATGCATAAGCAGGATTTTACCCAGGTATTGGACGAAATAGTAGATTTGAAATCACAAATCCGTTCCGGTCTGGAAGAAATTCGCAAAGTGATCTTTAACTTGCGGCCTATGGCCCTGGATGATCTAGGACTTATTCCGACGCTGCGTAAATTTGTGCATGATTTTGAGGAGAAGACTCGCATCCGTACGACCTTTGAAGTAAGAGGGAAAGAGCTTCGTCTAAATTCAGGAATGGAAGCTGCCATATTCAGATTGGTTCAGGAAGCATTTACGAACACGATGAAACATGCTCATGCTTCTTACGTTTCACTTGATATTACATTTCAAGCCCAAATGGTTAAGCTTGTGATCCAAGACAATGGTCAAGGCTTTAATAAAGATCTATTGTCGGAGAAACAGAAAAAGCATACGCATTTTGGTCTGATTGGAATGCAAGAGAGAGTTGAATTACTAGAGGGGAGGATGGATGTCGAATCCACCGAAAATGTGGGAACGAAGATCATATTCGTCATCCCTACGAATGCTAACAGTAGAGAGGAGTTGCAGGATGGATACGAAAACAACAGGTACGACAAAAATTAAAATTTTATTAGCTGATGATCATCAGCTTTTTCGTGAAGGTCTCAAAAGAATTCTGAACATGGAAGATGACCTCGAGGTGATCGGTGAGTGTGGGGATGGTATTCAAGTCCTTGAATTCTGTAATCATACCAAGCCAGAAGTGGTATTAATGGATATTAATATGCCGATCGAGAATGGTGTTGTTGCAACCGAACGATTACGCGAGATGTTCCCTGATATTAAAGTGTTAATTCTATCGATTCATGATGATGAGAGCTATGTATTTGAGACGCTGCGTAAAGGTGCCTCAGGGTATTTGCTTAAAGATATGGAAGCTGAGTCATTGATCACAGCGATCCGCTCGGTCATTATCGGCCATGCTTACATTCATCCGAAGGTGACGGGGAAATTGATCCAACAGTTACGTCGGATGACGTATTTGGATGAAATCGGCGTCATGAGCGATGGCAATGATGTAGCTCGCGAAGCTGGGGTTAAATTCATGGCATCGGATGATCACCCATTGACACGTCGTGAGGCCGAGGTGCTTCGTTTGATGGCAGAGGGTAAGAGCAACAAGATGATTGGCGAATATCTCTTCATTAGCGAGAAGACGGTGAAGAACCACGTGAGCAGTATCCTGCAGAAGATGGAAGTGGATGATCGTACACAAGCGGTTATTAATTCCATTAAACAGGGCTGGGTGACGTTGTAAAGCAAGATCTTTCTTCGAAGAACACTTCGGGTCCCGTTGAGTGATTCGAGGTACATAAGATAACCCCACATGGCATCAAAGATGAGTTCTTGTCCGAAGAACCGGCTTCTTCCATAGCGCATATAGTGTACTATGGGAGGTGAGCCTCGATGTTACTAACGTTGTGTCTGATTATTGCATGTTATGCTGTGGCCGTCGCGGCAGTCCATGTTGCAAGGCATTGGCATAAGAAACGTGGTCTCGATGCTACGGGACGAGAATTGGAGTATGTGCTGGTTACCAAGCAAAATCAATTGCAGATTGAATGGGTCATTAGAGCGCTCATGATGTATGCAGGACTGCGGGGCGGAAGGTTACGGTTGACGATTATTGATGATCAATCGACCGATTTAACGATTCCGATCGTGAAGCGATTAACGATGCATCGAAGTGTCGATGTATTGATTATAGATGCATCGGATTGGGATTCGAACGCTGTTATGCAGCATATGCGCCAGCCTATTCGTATTCGGTTGAATGAAGCGGAGGATTGGGCAAAAATACCCTTTGCTGGATGAGTGTAGTAACCGGTTACAAAGAATAAGGTTTATGTTGTTGTTGATTAAGGCGGCAAAATAGTAAATGAGTGTGAAGCACACCTCATTCAGCGAAAGCTGAGGGGTGTGCTTTTTTGCGTTTAAAGGATTTGAATAGGATGTTTGAATGAACTGTTCTTTTATAACGTTAGGAACGCTGCTCCACGAAGATATGAAGTTCAGTTGGACAGGGGAGGTACGAAATGCGAGCTTATGTATATACCGTACGGGTTGGAGACAAGTGGGTGTGTCGATTGTCGCTGGATTGTCATGTGGATTTGAGGTTTTGGTATGGGAAGAAGGATGGAAAGGCAGCAGGGATTGAGGGGAGAAATGGAGGTGAAGATGCAGGGTTAGGCGAGAATAGAGCTTATGAAGGGCGGGTTGAGGAGGTATGGATGACTGTGTCGTCAATTCCTCTTAGCCTGGCAGTATACGTTACGGAGCAATGGGAGACGGGGCCATTAGAATCAAAGCGTCTGATTCGATTATTGCAAGAGGCAGAGCCTCAGGTGATGGAGTGGATTTCTCAGGGGGATTTGCAGATTAAGCAGGTTACAAGGGAGGATGTCTGTCGGAGTGCGCAGGGGTTGCAGGAAGTGACGTGGTTGGGAGTTAGCGATTGGAGTGTTGGGAGTAGGAGCTGGAACGGGAGTGGAAATGAAAATGGAAATGGAAATGGAAATGGAAATGAAGGGATGATTATGGAGGGGGTTTGGAATGGAGACCTGTGGGATGACATCGGCTGGGGTAGTCTGAAGCGGGTTGCGTTGCGATTGGCTGTAGGGATACAGGGGCGCTCGTTGTTGGCGCATGAACTGCAGGACTATCTTGCATCCCACGGGATGGAGGATGCTGTGTTGTATTGGCGTACGCTTGCGCAGCTCGCGTACGTGCAGGGTCTAGTGGAGCTGCGGAGCGGACTAGCCGTCCGCGAAGCGCCGCGTCGCTTCCCGCTGCTGCGTCGCCAGCGGGAGCTCTGCTGCCTGCGCTGCGGCAGCCGCGTAGGCTCGCACCGCCGCACGGCATGCGCCACGTGCGGCAGCCCCGGCTGCGCCTACTGCGAGGCCTGCCTCGCAATGGGGCGCAGCCGGGCTTGCGCGCTGCTGCTGCATGGCACCGCAGCAGCAGCGCGCCTTGCGGCGCACAGCGCCGCCGGCACGGCCGCGGCGGGCTGTGCCCGCGCCGCTGGCCGCGCGCACGCCACCGAGCCTGGGGCGCGGTGGCGGCTTAGTGAAGCGCAGCACGACGCTTCGCGTGCTGCGCTTCACTTCCTGCAGCAGCCGTGCGCCGCTGCAGGGAACACGCCCGCCGCCCGTGGCGGGGCGGGCGTGCCGTCTTTCCTGCTATGGGCCGTAACCGGCGCAGGAAAGACGGAAATGATCTTCCCGCTCATCGCTCATGCGCTCGAGCGGGAACAGCACGTGCTCATCGCGACGCCGCGGCGCGATGTCGTGTTAGAGCTTGCGCCTAGACTCGCGCAAGCCTTCCCAGACAGTCGCCTAGCTACGCTCTACGGCGGCAGTTCGGATCGCTGGATGTCAGCGGAGATCACGCTCTCCACAACGCATCAGCTAATGCGGTTCTATCACATGTTCGACCTGGTGATCATCGATGAGCTCGATGCCTTTCCGTACCACAACAACGATCAGCTGCAATATGCAGCGAAGAAGGCATGCAAACCGGATGGACGCTTCATCTTTCTCTCAGCGACGCCACCAGATCGAATGCAACGAGACGTACGTCGAGGAAGGCTGCCTCATGCGAAAGTTCCAGTACGATTCCATCGCCATCCACTACCTGTACCGCAACGCCTAACCTTAAAACCGCTTAGATTGTACTTGGAGCGGAAGGCATTACCTGTCCCACTCATCAAAGCGTTAACCACCTCCATTACGCGAGGGGCACAGGTCTTTATTTTTATTACAAGAATTAAGCAGGTCGATCCCTTAGTAGACTTGCTTCGTCGCCATTTCCCGAATCTGCCGATTGAAGGCACATCCTCTGAGGATACGGAGCGCGCTGAGAAGGTAATACGATTCCGTCAACGTGTCAGCCGAATGCTCGTGACGACTACGATCTTGGAACGTGGCGTAACCATTCCGAAGAGTGATGTTTTTATTTTGGATGCAGATAGTGCACTCTTCGACGCTGCTTCTTTAGTCCAAATGGCAGGAAGAGCAGGTAGATCGTTGGAGGATCCAGCTGGAAATGTCATGTTCTGTGCATCGTCATGGAACAGGGCCCAGCAACATGCGGTTCGCCAAATTACTTCGATGAACCGAATCGCCAGGCGGCAAGGGTATCTGAACACTACATCGCAGAGGAGGGAGGGGAAATGAAATTATTCAAAAATTTATTCCGGTCTCTTCCAACCTTGCTTGCTCCGAAAATCCAAAATTGTCTATCCTGTAATCGCGCGATTCATCGTTCAAATAACCATAACGCAGTCCTAGGTATTCCTCATACAGACGCCATGGTACGAGCGCTGCGACGATCAACCAATCCGTTCCACGACCTGTGTGACGCATGCTTGCATTCCATGCCATGGATCCGCTCTATTCGATGCCCTGTCTGTGGCCGAGCAATCGGATGTCCGGATTGCAGCCGCCGTGGCAAGGATCATACCTATTTTCAGCAAAATCGTAGTGCTGTTGCTTATAGTCCTCAGATGCGGGATTGGTTAGCTGCTTATAAATACCGGGGCGATGAGAGGTACCTCCCTTTGCTTGGTTCGATGCTGTTAACGGCTTACTATCAACTGTGTAGCGAACAAACGAGAGATAACATGCCAGTCAAGTTTGACTGTATCATTTATGTCCCAGTCAGCCCATCTCGCTTGCAAGAACGCGGCTTTAATCAAGCTGAGCAATTCGCTAGAACCCTTCACGCGTATACCGGAATCCCTGTCATTGCATTGCTTCAGAGGAATCGTCATACCGTCAAACAAAGCATGAAATCCCGCGGAGACCGGATTGAAGATATGAAGGATGTATTTTCGCTACATCACGATTCTAGAGAACTACTCTTCTCACAAATCAATCTGAACCCTATCACAGCCCAAACCCATTTGGTTCCGATTCGAATCTTGCTCATTGATGATGTGTACACAACAGGAAGCACGGTAAATGCCTGTGCCAAGTCCCTATCGGAGCTATCGAACGATTTGAATACAAGCATACTAATTTCAAGTCTTACATGGGCGCGCTCTTAGGAATCTATAAAGGTTTGACGGGAGAATGACGATAATATTAGTAATAGAAAAACTGCCCATTACTTTGATAAAATAGACATATTATAGGTAGTATTGCAATGAAGGGAAGGTTCACCCATGAATGTAGAAAATTGCCCGCGCTGCGGTAGAATTTTTGCCAAAGGGATTCGTGATATTTGCCCGAACTGTTATCGGGATATTGAAGAAGAATACGAGATTTGCGTGAAATATTTGCGCGAGCATAAAGAAGCGACCATGCAGGTACTCTCGGAAGAGACAGGTGTGTCGATTAGGCAGATTACGAAGTTCCTTCGCGAGGGTCGGATCTCCATGAAAAATTCGCCGAATATGTCCTATCCCTGTGAGTCATGTAGTACGCCAATTCGTGAAGGCCATCTGTGTGATGCATGCCGGAGCCGACTTGCACGTGACTTTAATAACATGTCTGAAGATGAACGCAGAAGAGAACTACAGAAACAGCAGCATAATAAAGACGCGCATGCATATCGCGTAGTAGATCGATTTAGAGATCGCGATTAGACAAATAAGAAAAATAACACCAACGAAGAGCCGCGGAGAGATGTTGCCGCAGCTTTTTTAGTTCGTATCTATTTTCGGTTGTCTATGCCATTGAGCATAGATTTTGATGGAGTTTCGTATGAGCCCATTCGCGTTTTCAGCGATTTTTCTATAAAATAATGTAAACCAATGACCGATAAATAGTATAACAAGAGAACGGTTGGACGATGAAGGAGGGAAGCAATCATGAAAATTAATGAATCCCAAAGAATTAGCGCGATAAATCAATATCAGCGCAATACGGAAGCACGAGGCAACGTGAATAAGAAAGCACGCCAATTAGATGAGGTATCGATATCTCCTGAAGCGAAAGAAATGCTCGATGCGCAGTCCCGTGTATCGGACCCGGAGCATGCCAAGCGCATAGAACAGTTGAAGCAATCCGTTGCGACAGGTACTTACCATGTCGATGCGAATAAGATTGCGGAGAAGCTGTTACCGTATTTCCGCAAATAGTGAAGCAACAAGAATGAAGAAGGAATGTGGTGAACGAACTTGGCGATTCAGACATTGATCGATATCTTAGAAGAGATGAATGCGCAGCATACGCTGATGCTGGAGCTTGGAGAACGGAAGAAACAAGCGATTATCCAGGGTGATGTGGAAGAGCTGACGCGAATCGTCAATAAAGAAACGAAGTTCATTAAACAGATTGTTGAACTGGATGCAGATCGACAGCAGGCGGTATATGAATTTCTACAGGAAAAAGGGATTAAATCGAATCTCAATCTGAATGTAACGGAGCTGCTCCGGATGGTGTTCCACCCGGAAGAGAAGCGTAGACTGATGGATGTGCAGCAGAAGCTGACGAATACATTGAATGCGCTCAAACAGCTTAATTCATTGAACCAACAATTGATAGAACAATCATTGACGATCGTGAACTATACGCTTGATTTAGTAACGGGAGGCCCGGAAGACGAAGTTGTCTATCAACATCCGGGTCATCCGGGTTACTCTCCGAAGCGTAAAGGCATTTTCGACTCAAGGATTTAACGATATAGGAAGATACGAAGGAGGGAATTTATGGCTTCAACATTTCATGGGATCGAGACGAGTAAACGTGCTTTGTCTACACAAATGGCGCTGATGCAGACAATGGGGCATAACGTAGCCAATGCGAACACAGACGGATATTCCAGACAACGGGTGAATATTTCTGCTTCGCGCCCTATTGAGGCACTTGGATTTACGAAAAGTAATGCGGCGGGTCAATTAGGTACTGGAGTTCAATATGACAGTATTACGCGAGTTCGTGATAAATTTCTAGATGACCAATTCCGCAATGAAAGCAAAGACTTCGGTAGCTGGAGTGTACAGTCCGATACATTGAATAAACTTGAGGGAATTATTAATGAGCCTTCGGATACAGGAATTCGTACTGTACTGGATAATTTCTGGAAGGCTTGGTCAGATTTGAGTCAGAACCCTGAGAATGTTACAGGACGCAAGGTTGTTCGTGAGAGTGCAATGGCACTCGCAGATGCCTTTAATTATACAGATAAGAAGTTGAGCGATCTTAGCTCTGACCTTACAAGTAACATTGAAGCAAAATCGAATCAGATTAATTCATTGACAACAGCTATTGCGAACTTGAATGATGTAATTTATAGACAAGAAGGTTTGGGTGATGATGCGAATGATTGGCGTGATCAGCGCGATCTATTAACGGATCAATTATCTCAAATCGTCAACATTCAGGTCACGG
This sequence comes from Paenibacillus sp. GCM10027629, assembly GCF_042676425.1. Classification (NCBI taxonomy): domain Bacteria; kingdom Bacillati; phylum Bacillota; class Bacilli; order Caryophanales; family Paenibacillaceae; genus Paenibacillus; species Paenibacillus sp. GCM10027629. The sequence goes on from NZ_JBHTGZ010000005.1 coordinate 423,817, forward strand.
ATACGCCTCAAGGCTATACGATTAATATGGGAAGTACTAATTTGGTAACATTCGACACTGCTGCAGAGACAACAGCCGATTTTTTAACAAGCGCAGTTAGCTCAGGGGATGTTAACAGTGGAGAAGTATTTGGTATCGTTACGGCTCGTGATCGCTATGTGGCCGATTATCGGAAACAACTAGATTCATTAGCGAATACTATAGCGAACGGTGAAGTTCAGATCACCATACCTAAAGGGTCGGTCCTTCCTCAAGGTACTGTGTTGAATGGGGCAACTTATAGTGGTGCGCTGACTTCGGATATCACCGTCACGGTTCAAGGCTTGAATGGACTTCAGAAGCTGGGATATACATTGAATAGCCCACTACAAACGGGAGTAGATTTCTTCACTTCTAAAGACGGCTCACCAATCACGGCATCGAATTTCCAGTTAAATAAGATTATTGCAGACGATCCTGGTCGAATCGCGACTTCTATGCGTTCCGAGACAACAGCAGCTGGCGAGGTAGTTGTTAAAGGGAACAACGTACTTGCATTAATAACTTCACAACTGAAGGACTCTTCCTTTAAATTCGTATCAACAGGTGCGAATACAGTGGTTTCAAATGGAACTGTTGATGACTTCTTTCGTGCGGTTGTCGGTCAACTGGGGGTTCAGGCGAGTGAAGCAAGCCGTAATATGAATAACCAGAAATCTCTCGTTGATCATATTGCTTCGCAGAAAATGTCTGTCAGCGGAGTCTCGATTGATGAAGAAATGTCGAATATGATTATGTACCAGCATGCATATTCAGCAGCGGCAAGAGCGATGACCACATTTGATCAGGTACTGGATAAAGTCATTAATAACATGGGGATTGTTGGTAGATAGGGTGTGTCATGTTGACTAAGGGGGATGGATTATATGTCCATACGTGTTACGCAAGGAATGATGACGAACCAACTTATGCGTAATATTACGCATAATTATAACAATATGAATAAGTATCAAGAGAATTTATCTACGGGCCGTAAGATCAATAAACCTTCGGATGATCCCGTTGGGATTACATATGCGCTGCGTTATCGTAGTGAATTAACGATGAATGAGCAGTATCAGAAGAATATGGACTCAGCCAAATCTTTCGTTGAGCATACGGATACGATCATGGGCCAAATTAATGATGCATTGCAACGTGCAAGCGAGCTTACGGTTAAAGGGGTTACGGGTACGAATCCACAATCTGCGTTAGACGCGATAAGTACTGAGATGGGTGGACTATTTAATACCCTTTTAGTACTTGGCAATGACCAAATGAATGGGAAATACATTTTTAACGGGCAAAAGACGGATCAAGTGCCATATTCAACAGGTGGAGAGTCGACAGATAACCAAAAAGTGAACTTTCAATCTGCTGCAGGCGTTGTTATCCCTATTAATGTTACAGGTAATGAGGTATTCGGAGAAAGTACGGACCCAGATAATATGTTTACTGTGATTCAATCGCTTCAGACAGCGTTTAAGAATGGAGACCAAACTTCCGCGATGAGCTTCATGGATAAGCTACAAAGCAGAATGGACAAATTCCTTAATATGCGTTCTGAAGTTGGGGCGCGTTCGAACCGCATTGATCTGATGGATAGTCGCCTTAAGGATCTATCGTTGAATTTGACGGAGCTGAGCTCGAAGACGGAAGATGCGGATATGGCAGAGACGATTATTAAATTGCAGTCCCAAGAGAGTATTTATCAAGCCTCATTATCCAGTGGAGCCAAAATTATTCAACCGAGCCTGCTCGATTATCTACGCTAATATGGATGAGGGGGGGAGCACGGTGGAGCTTCAACGCTTATCGATTCGGCAAACTTTTGGTAAGATTGGGATAGAGACAGAGAATGCACAACAGACTTTGGAATCCCCGCGCGGGGAACTGTCGATTGAGACAAAGAAGGCCGTGGTGGAAGCGAATTATGAGCCTGGTACGCTGACGATCGATTCATCCGCAGCATGGAGTGCGTTAGGCAAAGGTTCGCATATGCAATGGATGAACATGATCTATAGTCAGATGGAACAAATTGCGCTTCAAGCGATTGCCAAGCAGGTTGAGGATGGACACCGAATGGGCATGATTACGAATAAGAAGAACGCTTTTGCGGATATTGCCAAGGGGGCGTTGCAAGAGAAGCTTGAGCCGATTCAATATGTGGGTGAGGCATCAAATATGAATGTTAAGCTGCATTATGAGTCGCATCCGTATCAACCTGAAGTACAGCCAGCCGAACTCCATATAAGCTACCTTCCGCAGAAAGTGCAATCGCAATACCAAGCAGGTAAAGTAAATATCAATCTCGAACAACCTTATACCATTAATATTCGTGTTTCCGATTATTCTTGGGACTGGGATTCATGATAACGAACGAGGCTATAGCGTTGCTATAGTCTTGTGTTCATTTTAAGGAGGATACAACATGCTGCAACAATTAGACGGAAAAGTCATACAACTGGACGGATCGCTGCTTGGGTTCGAGTCACTGAATCAATTCTCCATTCATACGATAGAAGGGAATCCGCTGTTTGCCCTTCTTCAATCCGATGAGGAAGAAAGGGTTGGACTCGTTGTCGCTTCACCGTTCCATTTCTTCAAGGAATTTGCTTTCGAGATTCCAGAGATGGAGAAGGAAGAACTGGGATTGGAACGGCCAGAAGATGCCCTTGTTCTTGGTATTATGACTCTTCGAGATCCGTTTAAGCGTTCCACGATGAACCTGATGGCCCCAATTGTCGTGAATATCGCAAATATGAAGGGCATGCAGCTTGTTCTCCCTCCCACATATGAGTACAATGCGAGAACGCCGATTTCTGAACAAATTGCGGCTAAAGGCGGTGGCCGGTAAATGCTAATTTTAACGCGAAAGAAAGGCCAGTCGATCATTATCAATGATGAGATTGAGATTATTATCTCAGCTGTCGAGGGGGATCAAGTGAAGGTTGGCATTAATGCCCCGAAGTCTATGAAGATCTATCGCAAAGAAGTCGTCGAAGCAATCGAACAGAGCAATAAAGAGGCCATCTCCTCCACTGTGACCATGGACCTATTGAAAAACTTGATAAAAAACGAATAATTTTTTTTGAATTTTCGACGAAATCCTCTAAACAAACCTAAATCACCATCCGATATATGTATCATGAGGCTTAAAGCACTCACAATCCACACGGAAGTGGAATATCACAATTTCAGGGAGGAAATATCCAATGATTATCAACCACAATCTTAACGCAATGAACGCACACCGCAACTTGCAAGGCAGCAACATCGCTCAAGGTAAATCCAGCGAGAAATTGTCTTCCGGTTACAAAGTAAACCGTGCAGCTGACGATGCAGCAGGTCTTTCGATTTCCGAGAAAATGCGTACACAAATCCGCTCTTTGAACCAAGCTCAAACAAACGTTCAAGACGGTATCTCTTTGGTACAAACAGCTGAGGGTGCAATGAGCGAAGTATCCGATATGCTTTCCCGTATGAAAGAGCTTGCTGTTAAAGCGAAGAACGGAACTTTCAATACTGATGACAGAACTGCTATCGATGCTGAATATCAAGCTCTTGCAAAGGGTATTGACAACATTGCCAAAAATACTACGTTCAATGACAATAACCTATTGAACGGTGGTACTGTGGCAACAGTAAGTATCCAAATGGGAGATAAAGTAGGTCAGACAATTGATATTGATTTGTCCAAAGCAGATATTACAAGTCTTATCACTGGTAACCTTAAAGATGGTGCTGCAGCAGATACTGAGATGACTGCACTTGATACTGCTATTACAAAAATTAACACTGTTCGTTCAGATTTTGGTGCGATTCAGAACCAATTGGAGCACACATTCAACAACTTAGGTGCAACAACTGAGAACTTGCAAGCTGCTGAATCCCGTATCCGTGATACAGATATGGCGAAAGAAATGATGAACTACACGAAATTAAACATCTTGCAACAAGCTTCGACTTCGATGCTTGCACAAGCAAACCAAGCACCACAAGGCGTTCTTCAATTGCTTCGTTAATTCTGATTCAACATCTAGAAGCCCATTACTTTGTAATGGGCTTCTATTAATAATATGAGGATTGTTATAGTTTTTGCTTATTAATTATAAGCAATTATGCGTGTGGATCTTTATTTCCTTGCACTTAATTTCGATATAAATAATAAGAACATATAAGATACGGAGGAACCATTCATGCCAATGCGCATTACAGGTATGGGATCCGGGCTCGATATTGATAAACTCGTTACAGACTTGATGAAAGCCGAACGGATTCCTCTTGATAAGACAAAACAGAAGAAGACCCTTGTTGGATGGCAAAGTGATTTATACCGTGAAGTAAATACCAAGCTAGCAGGATTACGTAAAGCAGCGGATAAAATCAGGCTTCAGGGGGATTGGAGCGACTATAAGGCAGCATCTACTAATGAGAATGTAGTTAGCGCAACGGTTGGTCCGGGCGTTCCTTCCGGCAATCATAAGGTAGAGGTTACAAGCCTTGCAACAGGAGCCTCAATTACAGGTGGAAAATTAACAAACTTCGATCCCTCGGCCAAATTCGGAGATAAAGGATCTATCACACTTACAACAGGCGGTAAGGATTATACCATTGATATCACTGCTGACGACACTTATAACACCATTATGAATAATGTCAACAGTTCACCTGCTAGTGTTCGTATGAGTTTTGATGAGATTACAAAGAAAGTTTCTATTGTAACGAAAGAGACAGGGGATGGCGTAAAATTATCAGTTTCTGATAATACCGGAGGCACTGTACCGGGAACAGGGATATTGGATAAATTAAATTTGACTAATCCTGTGGGTGAAAAGGATCCCTTGTTCGATCCTTCAAATAATACGCAAGCGAAATTAGTTTCTGGCAAAAGTGCTATTGTAAAAATTGATGGAGTAGTCATTGATCCACCGCCCAAAAGCAACACCTTCACAGCCAATGGAATTACGTACAAATTCCAAGATGTAACAACTGAACCGGTAACAATCCGAGTTGGCGGCGATAATGATGGTATGGTGAAGCAAATCACTGAGTTCGTGGATGCTTATAATTCTACAGTAGAATTGCTGAATCAACGCACTAAAGAGAAAAAGTTCCGTGGCTTCGATCCGTTAACAGACGACCAGAAGGCAGATATGAAAGAAGCGGATATTAAGAACTGGGAAGAAAAAGCAAAGAGTGGTTTATTAGGCAATGATATCATTCTTAAGAAGACATTGAATGATTTACGCTCTATATCAAACAAAGTATTGACTTCTCTACCTGACGGAATGAATACACTGTTCAAGATAGGGATTTCAACGATGCCTTATAATGCAGCTACACCTAATGATGCAGGTAAATTAAGTATTGACGAGGCTAAACTACGTAAAGCGATTGCAGAAGATGCAGGTGCCGTTGTAAGGTTATTTACGAATGCAGGTGAGAAGGATCCGCTTGACGATAAAAAAGATCCTGATTTGAGTCCTCAAAGCGGTATTGCAAGAAATATGTATAAATCTATCGATTCAAGCATTCAAGAATTAATCGCTAAGGCCGGCGGCGTCGGAACGCCAGTAGAGAGCAATTCGAATATACTAGGGAAGAAATTAACTGATATTAACAAACAAATTGCGACATTTAATGATAAGCTTGCAAGGAAAGAGGACTATTATTACAAGATGTTCGCGGCGATGGACTCCGCTGTTGCGAAGAATAATTCACAGTTGAACTGGCTGATGCAAAATGGTAGATAATAGAGAGGATCGTGATTCTTGTTGGCTAAGATGATAAATCCCACGGTGTCCAGCATTCGAGCTCAGTCATCATTAGAAATAAGGAATAGTTTAAAGAATAGTTTAACTGTAAGCGATAATAAAGATAGCAATGATAGAGTACTAACATCAACAGAATTACTTCACAAGAGAACGAATGATCTTTCCATATCGGATGCGGCTTTTCAGAAAGCACTTGAAAAAGTTAACAAAGCTTTAAATGGAGTTGCAACTAGGCTAGAGTTTAATGTTCATAAATCGACAGGTGATGTTATGGTTAAAGTCATTAATGCGGAGACGAACGAGGTTGTACGTGAGGTTCCTCCTGAAAAAATAGTCGATTTAGTTGCTAAGTTAGAAGAGCTATCCGGGTTAATTATAGACGAAAAGAGGTAATCCCCCTTGATCAATCATCAAGCACAAGACACTTATTTGAGAATGCAAGTGCAGACAGCCGCACCATGGGAGTTAACTACCCTTTTGTTCAACGGATGCATTAAATTTATGAAGCAAGCGAAGGATGCTATGCTGCGTCAAGATTATGAGTCTAAGAATACATATATTAAGAAATCTGTGGATATTCTAGATGAATTGACGATAACTCTAGATCGAGGTTATGACCTATCTAGTCAGTTAGAATCTCTGTATACCTATATGAAGGATAGATTGTTTCAGTCTAATATGAGAAGCAACTCAGTATATATTGATGAGTGCATAGCGCTCATGACGGAGTTAAGAGATACCTGGATACAAGCGATGAAGCAGTTACATGCTCAATCCAAGGTGAATGCATGAATCTGAAAGCAGCTATCGAAGATTTGCATCGGATGAGAGATATTTCTGTTCAACTGCACGAGCTTAACTTCAAAGCAGAAGAGCATCTCGAGCAGTTAGCAGTGTTGCAGCAGGAACAAGCACTGTTAAGGGATCGGTTAACACCCTGGATTTCTCAATTAGGTCAAGATGCTGATACAAGGGAAATAATTCAAGAGTGTATTGTGTTGGAACAATCCCTGCATGATAAGCTCACAGAGTGCCAAGATTGGGTCAAGGAGCAGATATATAAACTTCGGATAGGTACAATGTCGAAGAATGCTTATTCAGATGTGTACTATCAGACAGAAGGATACTTTGTAGATCGTAAGAAATAAGAGAAGTTGGTATGATCTTGGATCATACCAACTTCTCTTATCCAATTATGGATATACTGTAATAAAGTAAAAAGTAGGCTTTAAAATTAATTACACAGAGGGAAATAAACGCTATGAATAATTCTTTAGCCTTAGTCATGATCGTCAAGAATGAAGGATCGACATTGAGTAGATGCCTTGATAATGTGCAGGGTCTAGTGGAGGAAATAATAATTGTGGATACGGGATCTCAAGATCACACGAAAGAGATTGCTCGATCCTACAATGCTAAGGTTTATGATTTTGAATGGAATGGTAGTTTTGCGGATGCTAGGAATTTTGCTTTGGAACATTCGACGAGTAACTGGAATCTAGTACTTGACGCAGATGAGTATATTTCGAATGATTGCAGAGAAACAATAAGGAGCTTCTTAGATCAATACCACGCACTTGGGCGGATCAAAATTGTCAGTAAATTTGCCGATCAGGAAGGGATTGGATATGCGTATTCGTTTGCTACAAGACTGTTTCCTTCGGGCATATTCTATAGAGGAAGAATACATGAGCAGGTCCAATCTGATTTACCGCGAATTAATCTCGATGTTGAGGTGCAGCATGACGGCTACTATCAGAAGAACAAATCGGATCGCAATATTCCAATCTTGATGCAGGAAATTAATGACTATCCGGAAGATCCATATTTTTATTATCAGATTGCTAAAGAGTATCGAGGGTTATCTCAGCATCAATTGGCTTATGAAAATTTTAAAAGAGCCTACGAGTTGCTAACAAGAAAAGAGGCGTTTGCACCGAATGCTATAGTAGCATTTCTGTATGCGATCGTTGCTACGGAACATTGGGAAGAGGGACTCTTGGTCATAGAGAACGAGCAATTTTATTTACAAGACTACGTAGATTTTCATTTTGTATGCGGAGTGTTCTTCTTGGATCTTATGATAACCAATCCAGAGAAGTATCTTGATTATTTTCCGCGAATAGAGCAGTCCTATTTAAGTTGTCTAGAAATTGGGGAGAGCGTGAAGTATGACAGTGTCATTGGAACTGGAAGCTATAAAGCGTTGTATAATTTAGGAGTCTTTAATGAAGTTACAGGTAATATGAATAAAGCTGTAAATTACTATATGCAATCAGCATCCTACCAATATCAACCAGCAATCCGCAGATTAGCCACATTCAACTAGCAAAAAATGAAGCGAATGTAAACCCTTACATTATTCTCCCTAAAATCATTGACACCGCTTCCATACGGTGGTATAGTCGGACTTGTGGACATACTCCACTTTCATTTGAAGACGAAGGGAATGTATTTGAATGCAAGGTAAAGTGAAATGGTTTAACGCAGAAAAAGGTTATGGTTTTATCGAAACTGCTGACGGTGGGGACGTATTCGTACATTTCTCCGCGATCCAATCTGAAGGCTTCAAAACTTTAGAAGAAGGTCAATCCGTTGAGTTCGACATCGTTGAAGGTGCTCGCGGACCACAAGCAGCTAACGTAATTAAATTATAATCATACCGGCATTGATGCCGAGCTACATAAGGTTCGATGGTTAAATCGATAGTTTAGCTAGAGAAAGCCCTAGACATGTTCTAGGGTTTTTTTGTTGCTTGTGAAATTGTTGCTTATGAACTTCTGAGCATGCTTTTATTTGCATCTGGAGTTGCTTCTAGAACTTCTTTTGCAACACTTCTGTAATAGTTCTGAACAGTCTTTGACACGCACCCATCAAAGGATACAACTACGTCATTTACATTGTAAAGGAATTTTGAAGTATGCCCAGAGCTGTGTTATAATAGAGCTAAGCAAAGGAGGAGTGCCCTATGAAATACAGCATTCGAGGCCAACATATCCAAGTGACAGATGCTTTAAGAGAGTATGTAGAGAAAAAGCTAAGTAGATTGGAAAAGTATTTTGAAGTGCCGCCTACCTCTGAGGTTCATGTTACATTGAGCGTAATCAAGGACAAACATAGCATTGAGGTTTCGATTCCTCTGCCAGGCTTGATGCTCCGCGCCGAAGATAAGACAGATGACATGTATGCTTCGATTGACGCTGTGATTGATAAGTTAGAGCGTCAAATTCGTAAACACAAAACCAAATTGAACCGCAGATTCCGTCAAGAGGGCAGCTTGAAATCCTTAATCGTTGACGGAGGCTCCACAGCAGTTGCACTAGAGGATGAAGAGGATACTCTCGAGCTGGTGCGTACGAAACGTTTCACACTCAAACCAATGGATGTGGAAGAAGCGATCTTGCAAATGAACATGGTTGGACATAACTTCTTTGTCTTCTCCAATATGGACACGAATCAGGTGAATGTTGTGTACCGTCGTAATGATGGTAAATACGGCTTGATCGAACAAGATTGATATTAGCATCAACAAACATTGAAATGAATATACATTGAAGTGAATTACAAAGCTTGACTCCTCTCCGGGGAGTCAGGCTTTTTCTAGCTTTAGGAAGCCCATAGGAATTACAATTTTAAGATATACACAGAATGGAAATATTTTTGATGGAAACTTTTCGAAACAATCCGGCCTGTTAGCGCGTAAGTATATACGTAATGTCCATACTCGATTGTTGCGACAATACCCACAAACTGTTACAATTTAATGCAAACCATCTGTTTGTACGAAATACGAAAGGGGTCTACCCATGCTAGGACTTGTTAAAAAGATATTTGGCGACCAGAACGAGCGCGAAGTGAAACGCCTCATGAAGACGGTTGACCAAATCAACGAAATGGAACCGACGTATAAGGCGCTTTCGGACGAAGAGTTGAAAGCGAAAACGGAGGAATTTAAAGCGCGTCTTGAAAAAGGCGAAACGCTAGATGACATATTGCCAGAAGCTTTTTGCGTGGTGCGTGAAGCTTCGATTCGGACGCTCGGTATGCGTCACTTTGATGTACAGTTGCTCGGCGGTATGGTCCTTCACGAAGGTAAGATCGCAGAGATGAAGACAGGGGAAGGGAAGACGCTTGTAGGTACTTTGCCAGTCTACCTGAATGCATTGCTGGGTAAAGGCGTACACGTCATCACCGTCAATGATTACCTCGCACAGCGGGATAGTGCATTGATGGCTCAAATTTATGAATTCCTAGGCTTGACGGTTGGGGTTAACCTGAACGGGTTGAGTCATGAAGATAAGCAGGCTGCGTATGCTTGCGATATTACGTACGGAACGAACAATGAGTTCGGATTTGACTACTTGCGGGATAACATGGTGCTCTATAGCGAGCAAATGGTTCAACGCCCACTATACTTCTGTATTATTGACGAAGTGGACTCCATCCTCGTCGATGAGGCGAGAACACCGCTCATTATCTCAGGACAAGCCGCGAAATCGACGGAGCTGTATTTTGCTGCGGATCGATTTGTTCGTCGTTTAACGGCCGAAGAGGATTACACGGTTGATATTAAAGTGAAATCCGTTGCGTTGACGGATGCCGGTGTTGCGAAGGCAGAGAAAGCATTTGGCGTTGAAAACTTGTTCGATCAAAGCCATGTGACTTTGAATCATCACGTGTTACAAGCGTTAAAAGCGAACGTGATCATGCGTCGTGACGTTGACTACGTCGTTCAAGATGGTGAAGTCTTGATCGTCGATGAGTTCACAGGTCGGATCATGCAAGGTCGTCGTTATAGCGATGGTCTTCACCAAGCGATTGAAGCGAAGGAAGATCTCGATGTTCAGAACGAGAGCATGACGCTTGCGACGATTACATTCCAGAACTACTTCCGGATGTATCGCAAATTGGCTGGGATGACAGGTACAGCGAAGACGGAGGAAGAAGAATTCAAGAAGATCTATGGTCTTGAAGTCATTCAGATCCCGACGAACCGTCCGAATATTCGTAAGGATATGCCGGATGTCGTCTATAAGACAGAAATGGGTAAATTTAAAGCGGTTGTCGATGAAATCGTAGAACGTCATAAGAATAAGCAACCGGTGCTCGTCGGTACCATTTCGATCGAGAACTCTGAGCTTCTCTCGGAAATGCTGAAGCGCAAAGGTGTACAGCATAAAGTCTTGAATGCGAAATACCACGCGGAAGAGGCGGAGATCATCTCGGATGCAGGGATTGCGAACTCCGTTACGATCGCGACGAACATGGCTGGACGTGGTACGGATATTTTATTAGGTGAAGGTGTCTCCGATTTTGGAGGTCTGCATATTATTGGTACAGAGCGCCATGAGAGCCGTCGGATTGATAACCAACTCCGGGGTCGTGCGGGACGTCAAGGGGACCCAGGTTCCTCGCAATTCTACTTGTCGATGGAAGATGAGCTCATGAGACGTTTCGGTGCAGAGAACATCTCTGGTATGATGGATCGTCTGGGCTTCGATGAGGAATCACCGATTGAGAGCCGTCTTATTACACGTGCGGTTGAGTCCGCTCAGAAACGTGTTGAAGGCAGCAACTTCGACGTTCGTAAAATTGTCCTTCAGTATGATGATGTGATGAACCAGCAGCGTGAGATTATTTACAAGCAGCGCCGCGAGATTCTTTTCTCCGATAATATTCGTGAAATTGTCCTTGATATGATCAAGCCGACCATCGAACGTATTGTCGAAGCGCACTGTTCGGAAGATATCCCAGAGAACTGGGAACTGGATGAAGTAGTAGAATGGGCGAACAACACACTCCTCGAAGCCGACCAAATTTCGAAAGACGACATTTGGGGCAAGGAAAAAGAAGAGATCGTGGAATTCATCATGGGTCTTGTTATAGAGCGCTATACAGCACGTGAGGAAATCATGGGCGAAGAAATGATGCGTGAGTTCGAGAAGGTTATCGTGCTTCGCGCCGTGGATAGCAAATGGATGGATCACATTGATGCGATGGATCATCTGCGTCAAGGGATTCACTTGCGTGCATATGGCGGTACGGATCCGCTTCGTGAGTACCAATTTGAAGGCTTCGAAATGTTCCATGAGATGATTAGTCAAATCCAGCAGGATGTGGCGACGTATATCATGAAAGCACAAGTAGAACGTAACCAGGAGCGTCAAGCGGTTGTCGAAGAGAGTAAAATCTCCACGAACAACAGCAGCGAGCCTGCGACGAAGCAACCAGTGCATAACGAGCCACAAATCGGACGCAACGATCCATGCCCATGCGGCAGCGGTAAGAAATATAAGCAGTGCCACGGGAAGTAATCTTCCCGTCTAACGACGAATGTGAAGCCAGATGAGGTGGATGGAATGATCGAACCAAGCGTGAAACAGGATTTACGTGAAATTGCAAAGAGATTATCTGACCTTAGGGGGTCTCTTTGACTTAGATATGAAGCAAGAGATGATTGAGAATTTCGAGGTCAAAATGGCTGCGCCCGACTTCTGGGACGACAATGAGCGTGCCCAAGGCATTATTGCTGAGCTAAACGTGGTCAAATCGGCCGTCGATCAATATCAATCATTGAATCAAGAGTATGAAGATACGACGATGATGCTCGAGCTTGCGGCAGAAGAGCAGGATGAAGATTTGGCAAAAGAGCTATATGTTAATGTGGCGGGCCTGATGAGCAAGCTGGAGACATTCGAGCTTCAGCTGCTGCTCAACCAGCCATACGACAAGTTCAACGCGATTCTTGAGCTGCATCCTGGAGCGGGTGGTACAGAGTCCCAAGATTGGGGCCAAATGCTGCTGCGGATGTACACCCGTTGGGCGGAGAAACGGAACTTCAAAGTGGAAGTGCTCGACTATCTCCCAGGGGATGAAGCGGGGATCAAGAGTGTAACCCTTCTGATCAAAGGCTTCAATGCTTACGGTTATCTCAAGGCGGAGAAAGGTGTACATCGTCTGGTACGGATTTCGCCGTTCGATGCATCTGGTCGTCGTCATACTTCGTTCGTATCATGCGATGTTGTACCAGAGATTTCGGAAGATGTGGAAGTCGACATTCGGACGGAAGATTTGAAGATCGATACGTACCGTGCGAGTGGTGCGGGCGGTCAGCACATCAATACGACGGATTCCGCTGTTCGGATTACGCATATCCCGACGGGCGTCGTCGTAACGTGTCAGACGGAACGTTCACAGATCAAGAACCGTGAGCGGGCAATGACTGTACTTCGTTCCAAGTTATATGAGCGTAAGATCGAGGAGCAACGGAAGCAACTTGATGAAATTCGTGGAGAACAGTCGGATATCGCTTGGGGAAGTCAGATTCGTTCCTATGTATTCCATCCCTATAGTATGGTTAAAGATCATCGGACATCTGTCGAGACAGGTAATGTCGGCGCAGTAATGGACGGCGATCTGGATGCCTTTATTGATGGGTACTTGCGCAATCAGATTCGGCACGAATAGATATTAGAAATTCCCACATCATTAATGATGTGGGAATTTTTTTTGTTCTAAAGCATGAAAGTATCTTATTTTTTCTAAATTTCTTGATATTAATAGTTATTTTTTACTATTTTCCATAAAGAATCTTGATTAAAAACCGATAATAATAAGAGAAATGTATTTTTATCCAATTAAAAAGAACTATTATGAATGGGACTCGAGAACGAAGACAATCGAAAATGTTAGCAAAACTGTAGTGATGCAGTGACGCAAAGCCATGGGTCTTTCAAGAAATTGAAAGATTGCCAGGTTCCAACTTGATAGAAACAATGGCATTTGCTGTTGTTTTTTATATTGCAAAAAATAAAAGGAGGATAAGTATGCAATCTTTTTTTAAGAAGGTAAATATGATGATGGTACTTCTTCTTGTGTTGATGATGGTACCATATCAAACCACTTCGTATGCGGCTGCTAATGATTATGTAACCGTATCGAAAACTGTAAATCCAACGGTAATTACAACAGAACAGGAGGCGGAAGTAAAGCTAAACATCCAGGGGACTCCTCCGGTGAATGTTGTCATGCCGAATGACGTAATTTTGATCATTGATAAATCAGGTAGTATGAAGCCGGATTACCAACCCAACCATGGTGAAGATAAGATGTTGGCTGCTAAGAATGCGGCTAAAGGTTTTGTCGATTTAATGGATATGACTAAACATCGCGTTGGGGTTGTTGATTTTAGTTCTGCAAACTTAACAAAATCTCTCCCTTTGACGACTGATAAAGAAGCTGCTAAGAGCTATATTGGATCCATTGAAGCAAATGGAGCAACAGCAACAGGAAATGCGATTGATTTAGCGATTAAGGAGCTTGAGAACCATCGCCCGGAAGCTCAACCGGTTATCGTCATTATGACGGATGGTGATGCAACCGAGCCAAAAGGTACGGCATACGAGTATGCAAAGGAAAAAGCGCAGGCTGCAAAGGATGCAGGGATTGTGTTCTATACAATTGCGTTACTTCAAAAAGATGAGGATCCTGCAACGAGCGGGCCAAATAAATTGTTGAAGGAAATGGCAACGACATCTGCTCACCATCATTTTGTGTTAGGTTCAGTAGGATTAAGCGAAATTTATGCAGCAATTGTTAAGGAAATAGGTATGGCAAGTGCATACAATGTTCAAGTAACTGACATTGTATCACCTGAATTCGATATTGTTCCCGGTTCGTATGATTCAAATATACCGAAGCCAATAGTCAATGGTAATGTATTGACATGGAACTTTCAGGAATTAAAGAATAGTGAGTTAACGTTTACCTACAAGATAAAGCCGAAAGACCCGAACAAGAAAGGTACTTTCCAGGCTTCGACAACTGCCTCTACCATTACGTATAAAGACTATGCTGGGGCAGCGCGTCAAAAGGCGATTCCTTCGGTTGCAATACAAGTGAATTTGTCAGCACCGATTATCACTTCAATTGAGCAGAACTTCGGCAAACCAGAAGGTGGAGAGACTGTATCGATTAAGGGGGACAATTTCAGACCAGGTGCTACAGTGACTTTTGGAACGACTAGCGCAACGAATATCAACGTAGTGAGTAAGAATGAAATTACGGCAACAGTTCCAGCTGGGGCACAGTCTACGGTTACGGTTACGGTGAAGAATATAGATGGGCAAAAGGCTACAATACCGTACACTTACAAAGCAGACCCAGTGGTTACCTCGTTTGATCCAAACAATGGACCGTTAGAAGGCGGTACAGTTGCGAAGATTAACGGCAAATATTTCACACCGGGTATTGTAGTTAAGTTTGGCGATCAGATTGCTCCAATGTACGTGTATACAGATTCAACGTACTTCAGAGTAAAATCTCCGAAAGCGACAAAATCGGGTTCTGTAGATGTCACATTAACCAATTCCGATGGTACGTCATTTACAATCCCGAATGGTTTTACTTATAATGAGCCAGTAGTTGAGAAATTGACGGTTACCATGATTTCCCCAAATATTGGTGAATTGGCTGGCGGCGATTACATCTTTTTAGATGGTAGCAAGTTTGCTTCCGGAGTAAAAGTATATATAGGATCTGTGGAAGCACAAATTACAACTTATTATTCTACTGCGCGTGTTAAAGTAAAAACTCCTGCAGGTCAATCGGCAGGTGCTGTAGATGTAAAAGTCGTGAATCCAGATGGAGAGAGTGTGACAATCCCGAATGGTTTTACCTATAATCCAGCACCAGTAAAACCTGCTCCAGAGTTAACGAGCATTGCACCTGATAATGGCTTGATTAGTGGCGGCACAAGCGTGACGATCCAGGGCCTTAATTTTGTTAAGGGCTTAAAGGTATATTTTGGATCAACAGAAGCTGTGGTTAGTTCATTCGAATCAAGTTCGAAAATCGTTGTGACCTCACCTGTGGCGGTTACCGAGGGCTCTGTTGATGTGAAGATTGTGAATCCGGATGCTCAAGAAGCTGTGAAAACAAATGGTTTTACCTATCTGCCGATCCCGCCGAAGGTACCGTTAATTAGTGGATTATCTCCCGATAACGGGCCATTAACAGGAGGTACGCCCATTTATATTGACGGACAAGATTTTACTCAAGGTTTAAAGGTTTATTTCGGCGGAAAAGAAGCTGTGGTTAATACTTTTTACACTAGTGCTCGAGTGAAAGTAACAGCACCAGCCGGAACGCAAGCTGGATTAGTTGATGTTAAGGTTGTAAACCCGGATGGGCAGGAGAGCACTAAATTAAATGGATATACGTATAATGCACCACCAGTTCAAAAGGCTCCGACGATTACAGTACTTTCACCAAACAATGGTCTGATTACTGGAGGAACGATCGTTTATATCGATGGTGCAGATTTTGTTCAAGGATTGAAAGTATATTTCGGGGATAAAGAAGCTGTAGTCAATACTTTTAACTCCAGTGCTCGATTGAAAGTAACGGCCCCAGCTGGGACGGCAGTCGGAGCGGTTAATGTCAAGGTTGTAAACCCGGACGGCCAGGAAGGCGTTAGCATAAATGCTTATACCTATAACCCACCGCCTGTTGCGAAGGCTCCAACGATTACAACGCTTACACCGAACAGCGGTCCGATTGACGGAGGAACGGTTGTTTACATCGATGGAGCAAACTTTGTTCAGGGATTGAAAGTATACTTTGGGGATAAAGAAGCTGTTGTGAACACGTTCTACTCAAGTGATAGAATTAAGGTTACAGTACCATCAGTTACAAATGAAGGTGCAGTAGATGTGAAAATTACTAATCCAGACAATCAATCAACTACAGCAGTCGCTGGATATACTTATATCAAGCCTGCACCATTGCCAGTTACAATTACTGATATCTCTCCTAATAAGGGTACCGTAGCCGGTGGAGAGCTTGTAATTATTAGCGGAACGAATATTCAATCAAAAGCGATCATTCAATTTGGCAATAAGCCAGCGGTAATCGATACTTATTATAGTACGAGTAAAGTGCGTGTAAAGGCGCCAGGTTCAGACGGGTACCTTGGGAATGTTGACGTAACGATTATCAATCCTGATGGGGGGACAATTACCAAGGCTCAAGGGTATACGTATGAAGCGGCAATGCCAGAAATTACGTTGGTAACACCCAATCACGGTCCTATGGCCGGAGGTACGAACGTTTATGTTGACGGTAAAAATTTCGATCCAGATATGAAATTAACTGTAAATGGCGTACCTGTTCCAGTTTCTACTTATTACAATAACACTAGGTTTAAATTTATTAGTCCAAGTAGCGTAACAAGCGGCCCGGTAAATATCGTTGTTACGAATCCTTCGACAGGTGCTGCTGGTGTAGGGACATTTACTTATGACACTCCACCAAAGTTACCAGCACCAGTTATAACCCAGATCTCTCCTACAAGTGGGCCTATTACGGGTGGGACGAGTGTTTTCATTGACGGTAGCGGTTTTGATACAGGATGCAAAATTTATATTAATGGAGTAGAAGCACAATTACTCACTTACTTCAATTCCACTAGATTAAAAGTTAAATCCCCTGCAGCTGGAAGTGCAGGTATAGTTGATATCAAGATTATTAATCCTGACGGACAGGAAAGTAATACAAAGCCGTTCGAATATAAATAATAATAATAATAATAATCCGAAAAAGTGACGAGTAGGGTACCTTCATGGGATCTCGTCGCTTTTTCTTTTTTATGATATTCTATCTTAGTAACAATTAAGGTTTAGAAGTTAATGTACCGTATATTACGTACTTAACATGAAGAAAATGAGTTGTGTAAAAGAAGAATTTATCATTTGAGCGAGGTGGAGAACTGTCGTTAATATAATTAACAATTAACGACAGTATGATTACATGAACGTGAAGAACGTAACAAAAAAAAACGAACGAATTGTAAAGCCGTTGCATCCGGTATTACTCGGCATTATTGAATATACGCTTGTCATTATCGGAAGCTTTAGTATTGCTGTGAGTTTTAACATATTCATGCTGGCGCATCAGATCGCCTCTGGCGGCGTGTCGGGGATCTCGATTTTGGTGCAGCACTTCACGGGGATTCAACCGGCTTATACGCAGTGGATCATTAATATTCCGTTATTTATTATTGGCGTCATGCTTGTAGGCAAAAATTTCGGCCTAAAGGTGCTCGTCGGGACGTTCATCCTTCCATTATTCATCCTCTTAACGAAAGATTGGCCAACGCCTACGGATAATCCACTGCTCGCATCCATCTATGGGGGACTCGGGATCGGACTTGGTCTAGGGCTCGTATATCGGGCGAGAGGGTCAACGGGTGGCTTGGATTTGGTCGCGCAGTTGATCAACCGGTTTACAGGGCTGAGTTACCACCTTGCTGTACCGATGCTTGACGGCATTGTAATTTTATGCGCAGGAATCTTCTTATCGCCAGAGAAGGCGCTCTATGCACTAATTGGTCTATTCGTAACAAGTAAGACGATCGACGCCATCCAGACCGGGTTCAACGTCTCCAAGGTTGCCTTTATCATCTCCAATGAGGCAGAGAAGCTGCAGCAAGCGATTCTAAATGATTTAGACCGCGGATTAACCGAGTTGGACGGGCGAGGCGGCTTCACGGGGGAAGAGCGCAAGATCTTAATGGTCGTTCTATCGCAGTCGGAAGTGAGTAAGCTGAAAGTGCTAGTGAAGATGGTCGATCCATCGGCATTCGTTATTATTAGCGATACGAAGGAAGTCTTAGGTGAAGGATTCAAACTTCATACATAATTCATATTTTATCAGAGTCGTAAAATCTGTTCGTGCCTTGCCACGATTAGGTTTTGCGGCTTTTTTGTTGTGGTCTGAACCCTCAAAAATAACCGTTGTATAAATATAAATAGGGGTGTATAATGATACGTAATTTCAAATTCGGATAGCATTTCCAAGCAAGTCTACGAGATGTATAATGGAAAATATTGCACATGACATATAGAGGCATATCGGGGAGGAATGAACCATGAATACAACATTACGAGCGGCGATAGTCGGTTCGACGGGGTATGGCGGCGTAGAGCTGATCCGTTTCTTGATCGGACATCCGAAGGTACAGATTACATCGGTTATTTCATCATCTAGCAGTGGAGAACGTCTATCAGACGGCTTTCCACATTTGTCAGAGATTATTACAGACACACTGGATGCGGTGGATATCCCACTTATTGCGGACAAAGCCGATGTTGTATTCACAGCGACGCCGCATGGGGTGAGTGCGAAGCTCGTACCGCAATTGCTTGAAGCGGGTCTGAAGGTCATTGATTTATCTGGTGATTTCCGGTTAAAAGATGGCGCAGTCTACGAGAAATGGTATAAACACGCGCCAGCGGATGAAGCGTTGTTGGCGCAAGCCGTCTATGGGCTGAGCGAAGTGTTCGGAGATCAGGTCGAGGGGAATGATTTCGTATCGAATCCAGGGTGCTATCCAACAGCAACATTGCTCGGCCTGATCCCTGCTGTATCGGCAGGGTGGATCGATCCGAAGAGCATCATTATTGATGCCAAATCGGGCGTATCGGGTGCAGGACGCGGAACAAGCCTAACGGCGCACTACGCAGAGATTAATGAGAACTTCAAAGCATACAAAGTGAACAAACATCAACATACACCAGAAATTGAGCAGGTATTGAGTCTGGTGGCTGGGGAACCTGTGACCGTGACGTTCACGACGCATTTGGTACCGATGACGCGCGGCATTATGTCGACGATGTATGCCACATTGAACGGGACGCATACCGAAGCGGAACTGGTCGAGTTGTATAGGCAGTACTACGAAGGACGACGATTCGTTCGTGTTCGTGAAGCAGGCGTATGGCCGGCGACGAAGGAAGTTTACGGCTCTAATTATTGCGATATCGGCTTTTCTGTCGATGAGCGTACAGGACGTGTGACGATTATTTCGGTCATTGATAACATTGTCAAAGGCGCTGCAGGGCAAGCAATACAGAATTTAAACATCATGATGGGCTGGGATGAGACGTTAGGGCTCTCCCTCACGCCTGTCTATCCATAACGTACAGCTATAAGAGGTAGTTCAAAAAGTCATCATTTGATCACGAAGACATTCATGAAGCATAATCGACATCGAATCTTGCGTTCACCTTCGAAGAGCATATGCTTACGAAGTATGTTCCCTCCGGAAACATTTCAGGTACTCATTTAGGTTTCGCCTAAACTCCGTTCCTCTGAAAGTTTTTCGAAGGAAAACTCTCTACGGAAGCATAGGCTCTTCAGGTTCTCGCAACCTTCTCGGTGCTGAAATGTCGACATTTTGAACACGCATTTTAAGGAAATGGGGAGAAGAGACATGGGCGTACAGCATTTTACGGTGGTGGAGCATGGTTCGGTTACCATCCCGAAGGGATTCAGAGCAGGGGGCCTGCATTGCGGATTGAAGAAGACGGAACGGAATGATCTAGGGGCAATCCTCTGTGAGGTGCCAGCGACGGCAGCAGCGGTCTATACGACGAACGTATTCCAAGCGGCACCGCTCAAGGTAACACGTGAGAGTATTGCGACAGAAGGCAAGCTACAAGCCGTTATCGTGAACAGCGGGAACGCGAATGCGTGCACAGGGCAGCAGGGCGAGCGGGATGCATATCAAATGCGTAATGAAATTGCTGAACAGCTCGGCGTTCCGAACCATTATGTCGCGGTTGCTTCGACTGGCGTTATTGGCGAATTGCTTAAGATGGACCGTGTGAGTGCGGGAATTACACAACTGCCAGCGCGTCTATCCAGTGATGCGGCGGGTGCGGAAGATTTCAGCCAAGCGATTCTTACGACGGATCTGGTGAAAAAAGAAATCTGCGTTGCCGTGCAAGTCGGCGGACAGACCGTTCATATTGCGGGTGCAGCCAAAGGTTCAGGCATGATTCATCCGAATATGGCGACGATGCTGGCGTTTATGACGACAGATGCGGTGATTGATCAGTCTGCATTGCAGCAGCTGCTCGGTCAGACGACGGATGTTACATTCAATATGATTACGGTAGATGGCGATACAAGTACGAATGATATGCTCGTGGCAATGGCAAGTGGTCTTGCGGACAATGAGACACTTCAGTCGAATCACCCGAATTGGGACGCTTATGCGGCCGCGTTCCGCCATGTGTGCGAACACTTGGCTCAAGCGATTGCGCGGGACGGCGAAGGTGCGACGAAGCTGGTTGAAGTGAACGTAAGCGGCGCTGTATCGGATGAATCCGCAAGGGCGATTGCGAAGACCGTCATTGGTTCTAGCTTGGTAAAATCCGCGGTATTCGGTGCAGATGCGAACTGGGGGCGGATTATAGCGGCAGTGGGCCGTGCAGGCGAACCTGTCAATCCAGAGACCGTTGATATTCGCCTCGGCGATATTACGGTACTAACACAATCAAGACCGGTTCCTTTCGATGAGGATAACGCGCTTGAGTATTTAAAAGGCAATACCGTGACCATTCACGTTGCGCTTAACAACGGCGAAGGTGTCGCGACAGCATGGGGCTGTGATTTAACGTATGATTATGTTCGCATTAATGCGGCATATCGGACGTAGGCACGGAGGACAGAAGAGCGATGACGAAACAGATGAATACACGATTTGTCATGAAATGCGGAGGCAGCACACTGGCTGCGTTGCCGGATGCATTCTTTGAGGACTTACGCAGGCTGCAAGCGGATGGCATGATTCCCGTCATTGTGCATGGCGGAGGTCCCGCGATTTCGGAGACACTGACGAAGCTCGGGATCGAGACGGAATTCGTAGGCGGACTGCGCAAGACGAATGATGCGGTGCTGGATGTCGTTGAGATGGTGCTTGCAGGGCAGATTAATAAGGAAATTGTTCGTAAAATCGGGAAGAGCGGCGCGAAAGCGTTAGGGCTCTCGGGTGTGGATGGCGGTCTGATGCAGACGGTGCCCGTATCGAATGCAGCTGAGGTTGGGTTCGTAGGGGATGTCGTTGGTATTCGAGCAGAAATCATCGAAGGCATTATCAACATGGGATATATGCCGGTAATCGCTCCGATCGGGATTTCGGCGGATGGCACGCAGCGCTTCAATATCAATGCCGATACGGCTGCTGGGGCTGTCGCTTCACATCTTGGCGTGGCACAGATGATCGTCGTGACGGACGTCCCTGGGATTATGAAGAAAATCAATGGTGAACTCGAGGTCCTGCCGAAGATTACGGTAGCTGAGATTGAAGAGATGATTACAACCGGTGAAATATATGGCGGAATGATTCCGAAAGTCCGCGCGGCGATGCAATGTATCCAAGGTGTTGTGAAGGAAGTTGTTATTGTGAATGGCACGGAACCGAACGTGTTAAGCCGAACATTGCACGGTGAAGCGATTGGAACGCGAATTGTGACTGCATAAATAGATGATGCTAGGAATAGGGAAGGCAATTTGAGAGGAGGAATTCACGATGAGTGGAACTCAGGAGCAAGGTCAGGTACAGAGTGCTTTATTTCCAACCTATGCAAGATACCCGATTTCCTTGGTTAAGGGAGAAGGGAGCTATGTTTGGGACCAGGAAGGTCGCAAATATCTTGATTTTACGAGCGGTATCGCCGTAAATGGTTTAGGGCATGCACCAAAGCAAGTGAAGGAGAAGCTGGTTGCCCAGTTAGACGAATTGTGGCATGTGTCGAATATCTACCAGATTCCTAATCAGGAAAAAGCAGCTCAGCTGCTCACGGCGAATAGCTGCGCGGATGCAGTATTCTTCTGTAACTCCGGTGCGGAAGCGAATGAGGCAGCGATTAAGCTTGCACGTCGTTATCATCAGAAGGTGCTGGGGAATGGGCGGTATGAAGTGATCACATTCACGCAATCCTTCCATGGACGTACGCTCGCAACCTTAACGGCGACGGGACAGGATAAAGTGAAAGACGGATACTTACCGCTGCCAGAAGGGTTCAAGCATGTACCGATGCATGATACAGAGGCACTGGAAGCCGCGATTGGCGAGCATACTTGTGCGATCATGCTTGAATTGGTGCAAGCCGAAGGCGGCATCGTTCCTGTGGAACCATCATTCGTACAGCACATTGTGAAGCTGTGCAAAGAGCATAACCTGCTGCTCATCATTGACGAAGTTCAGACGGGAATTGGTCGTACGGGCAAATTATTTGCCTATGAACACTACGGCATTGAACCGGATATTTTCACATTAGCGAAGGCGCTCGGTAGCGGGTTCCCAGTTGGGGCCATGCTTGGCAAAGCTTACTTGCGTGATGCATTTACGGCGGGCAGTCACGCTTCTACCTTTGGTGGAACGCCGATTGCGATGGCTGCGGTGATTGCAACGCTCGAGACGATCGTAAATGGAAGCTTACCCGAACGTGCTGCAGAGATGGGCGACTATTTAATGCAGCAATTGCAAGAGAAGCTCGAAGGGAATTCGTATGTGAGCGGCATTCGCGGAAAAGGTCTGATCATCGGCATTGAATGTATTGAGCCGGTAGCGGCTATCATCTCGGAAGCACAGCAGAAGGGTCTACTTACCGTATCTGCAGGGCCGAATGTCGTTCGGTTATTGCCGAATCTCCTCGTCACGCGTGAAGAAATCGATTCAGCCGTTGGTATTCTAAATGAACTATTAACCGCAAAGGCTGCGGTGAAACAATAGAAATTGGTGCAGGAGTGATAGATATGAGCACGACACAAGAACTTGGCATTAACTTGAAAGGCCGGGATTTTCTCGGCCTAGGCGATTTTTCTTCCGAAGAGATTCGTTATCTGATTGATCTAGCAATCGAACTGAAGAAGAAGCAGAAGAACGGTGAAGTATATCAACCGCTAAAAGGTAAAACGCTCGGGATGATTTTCGAGAAGTCATCCACGCGGACTCGTGTATCGTTCGAAGTTGGGATGTATCAGCTTGGCGGGCAAGCGTTGTTCCTGAGCAAAAACGATATTCAAATGGGCCGTGGCGAGACGATTCACGATACAGCGAAGACATTATCTCGTTATTTGGACGGCATCATGATCCGTACGTTCGCACACCGCACGATTATTGATTTGGCGCGTTATGCGACCGTTCCGGTGATTAATGCTTTAACGGATCTATCGCATCCTTGCCAGGCGTTAGCGGATTACCAGACGATCCTGGAGCACAAGGGCAAGCTTGCTAGTCTGAAAATGGCTTATGTTGGCGACGGCAACAATATGGTGCATTCCTTAATGATCGGCGCAGCGAAGCTTGGACTTCACATTTCCATCGCATCGCCTGAAGGCTATGACATGGATGAGGCGATCATTAGCCAAGCGAAGGATATCGCGGCGACTACCGGGTCTAAAATCGTAATTACGCGCGATCCGAAGGAAGCGGTCCAAGATGCAGACGTCATATATACGGATGTATGGGCGAGCATGGGCTTTGAGTCGGAGCAGCAAGAGCGCGAAGCTGCGTTCAAGGACTTCCAAGTGAATGAAGAGCTTGCGAAGCATGCGAAGCCGGACTATCTCTTCATGCATTGCTTGCCGGCACACCGTGGGGAAGAAGTGAGCGCGGGTGTCATTGACGGCGAGAATTCGATTATTTTTGATCAAGCAGAAAATCGGCTGCATGCCCAGAAAGCGGTTATGGCGGCGATCCTATAGAAATTTTGTAATCATGGGGGAGAATGGACAATGGCAAAAGAAAAAATCGTACTGGCCTATTCGGGCGGTCTGGATACATCGGTTATTTTGAAATGGTTAAAAGAGACGTATGATGCGGAGATCATCGCTTTCACAGCTGATATCGGGCAAAAGGATGAACTCGATGGCCTCGAAGCAAAAGCGCTAGCGACAGGTGCTTCCAAAGTGTACATTGATGATTTGACGGAAGAGTTCGCGAAAGACTTCATCTATCCGATGTTCCAATCGGGTGCTTTATATGAAGGTCAATACTTGCTCGGCACGAGTATCGCACGTCCGTTGATCGCGAAGCGTATGGTTGAGATCGCTCGTGCAGAAGGTGCAACGGCCATCGCACACGGCGCGACAGGTAAAGGGAATGACCAAGTGCGTTTCGAATTGGCAGCTGCGGCGCTCGCGCCTGAGATCAAAGTAATCGCGCCTTGGCGTTCGGAAGAGTTCCGTAACCAATTCCCAGGTCGTGCAGAAATGATCGCGTACGCGGAGAAGCACGGCATTCCGGTTCAAGCGTCGGCAGCGAAGCCGTACTCCACAGACCGCAACTTGCTGCATATCAGCTTCGAGAGCGGCATGCTGGAGGATCCTTGGTTCGATCCAAGCGCTGAAGAGAACAAAGATATGTACGTTCTTAGTGTGTCCCCTGAGGATGCACCGGATCAAGCTGAATACATTGAGCTGGAGTTCGAGCAAGGCGATTGCATTGCGATCAACGGTAAGAAGCTCAGCCCATTGCAAGTGATGGAGCAGTTGAACGAAATCGGCGGCAAACACGGCATCGGACGCGTGGATATGGTCGAGAACCGTTTCGTCGGTATGAAGAGCCGTGGCGTGTATGAGACACCAGGCGGCACAATCTTGTTCACAGCACATCGCAAAATGGAATCCTTAACGATGGACCGTGATGTGATGCATTTAAGAGATTCCTTAATCTCCAAGTATGCAACACTCGTATATAACGGCTTCTGGTTCGCACCAGAGCGTCTCGCATTACAAGCATTAGTAACAGAGAGCCAACGTAACGTATCGGGTACCGTTCGTCTGAAGCTGTACAAAGGCAACGTGATCGGCGCAGGTGTGAAGAGCCCTGTGAGCTTGTACAACCCGGATATCGCGACGATGGAAGCAGATCCAACACAAGCATATGACCAAGCGGATGCGACAGGATTTATCCGTCTGAATGCGTTGCGTCTGAAAGTCGGCTCCGGCGTGGAGCAAAGCGCGAAGCGCTAAGATGGAGAGAGCGAGCGGTGTGTCGATCATGTGGATTCCGTAACCTCGAGAGTAGGTGTAGCTGTCTGAGAGCGCAGCGTGCGCCTTTGAAATCTGAAAATTACCATGAGAAGTCTAATCGACTTTTTCAGATTTCAACAGCGACGAAGGCAGTTACACCTACGGTAGAGGTCTTCGAAATCCCGGATGCTCTCCACACCGCGAGCGAACGGAAGGGGATTCTTATCATGAGTAAACTATGGGGCGGCCGCTTCACGAAGCAGACCGATCAGTTGGTAGAAGAATATACAGCCTCCATTATGTTCGACAAAGAACTGGCAGAGGAAGATATCCAAGGTAGTCTGGCGCATGTAACGATGCTCGGCAAATGCGGCATTTTGCCTGAGGAAGATGTGGAGAAAATCCGCGAAGGCTTGCTTAAAGTACAAGGCTTGATTCGCCGTGGCGAGATTGAATTCTCCGTCTCCGACGAAGATATCCATATGAACATCGAGAAGACCCTGATCGATGAGATCGGACCGGTCGGCGGGAAGCTGCATACCGGACGCAGCCGGAATGACCAAGTGGCGACGGACATGCACTTGTATTTACGGAAGCGGGTCGTCGAGTTTGTCGGGCTATTGGGTAAATTGCAAGAAGCGCTATTGACGCAGGCCAAAGCCAATCTCGATACGATTGTGCCGGGCTATACACATTTACAGCGGGCGCAGCCGATTCTGTTCGCACATCACTTGATGGCGTATGTCTCGATGTTCGAGCGCGACATTGAGCGTCTACAAGACAGCTACAAACGTATCAATGTGCTTCCACTAGGTGCAGGTGCACTGGCGGGTACGACTTTCGCGATTGACCGTCATTTCGTAGCGCAGCAATTGAACTTCGATCGTGTCTACGAGAATAGCCTTGATGCTGTAAGTGATCGCGATTTTATCATCGAATTCCTAAGCAACGCTTCGATGGTGATGATGCACTTGTCGCGCTTCTGCGAAGAGCTAGTCCTCTGGTCGAGTACTGAGTTCCACTTCGTAGAGCTGGATGATGCATTCTGCACAGGCAGCAGCATTATGCCGCAGAAGAAGAATCCGGACGTTGCTGAGCTGGTTCGAGGTAAAACAGGACGTGTCTACGGTAATCTTTTCGGCCTATTAACGGTCCTCAAATCGTTGCCGCTGGCGTACAACAAAGATATGCAAGAAGACAAAGAAGGCATGTTCGATACAGTTCGTACGATGCAAGGTGCCTTGCAATTGTTCGCGCCGATGGTGGAGACCATGAAGGTTAACAAAGAGCGGATGCGCCAAGCCGTGAACCAAGACTTCTCGAACGCGACAGACATTGCGGACTTCCTCGTGAACAAGGGACTTCCATTCCGTCAAGCGCATGAAGTCATTGGAAAGACGGTGTTGTACTGTATCCAGAACAACAAATATCTCCTCGACTTGTCATTGGATGAGTTCAAGCAATTCTCAGACTTGTTCGATGATCGAATTTACGAGGTATTGCAGCCGCAGCAAGTGGTGAATGCACGTAACGTATACGGCGGTACGGCAACGGTTCAAGTGGAAGCTGCGATCACGCGTGCCGAACAGGCGTTAGAGCAGACGGTTGCTTGGGTTGACGAATATTCGAAGAAATGCAAATAGAACGATCGATAAGACCGGAGGCTGAAGCCTTCGGTTTTTTTGCCAGCACGATTTCGAGCAATGAAACAGGGGAAGCCCTATTTTATGGAGTTCCCTTTGATTGGTTCCAGGAATTGAAGTCCCTCTCCTAGAGAAGTTTTGTCGTCAGTGTGATTCAAGCGGTATAATGGATCTATCGTCAGAAATGAAATATCTAGAGATACAAGGAGGGTGAATCGTCGGATGACAAAGCCTAAAGTAGGATTTATCTATGCGCACCCCGATGATGAGACATTCGGGTGTGCTTGCCTCATACGGGAGCTTGCCGATCGAGGTGGCGAACCCGTACTGCTCTGCGCCACGCGTGGCGATGCGGGGAAGACCGGCCGATTAGGGGGAATGACGCGTGAAGAGCTTGCAGTGTTGCGTGAACAAGAGCTTCGCGCAGCCGGCGATATTATAGGGCTTACGGTGATTCAGCATTTGGGTTACCCAGACGGTAAGCTAAAGGATGTTCCGAGAGAAGAGCTTGTGGAGCATATCGTCCATTTTATCCATACGCATCAGTTGGCGGTTGTAGTGACATTCCCCGAAGATGGGATAAGCGGTCATTTGGATCATGTCGCGATTCATCATGCGACGAATGAAGCGATTTTCAGCGGACGCTGCCCGAGTGTTCAGAAACTATATTACAATGCTCCATTTGCGATGCGTGGAACTGCAGATGGCGTCACACTACAGATTTCGGTGGAACCGTATTGGCCCATGAAAGCCGAAGCGTTACGGGCGCACCAATCGCAGATCTTTTCGATTGAGCGGGTATTCGGTAATCTAGAGCAAATTCCTGAGAATGAGCTTACGCGTGGAGAGCCTTTTGTTCTCGCTTGGGAAAGAGGGACGCATTGGCCGAAGAAGCACGAAGCAACGATTTATGACGATTTAATCTAATTAGCGGTGATGAGGAGGCAGCGAAGGCTGTCTTCTTTTTTTGTTCTAAACCGTCTATTTAGGATCGATGAACTTGTTCTTTGCCTCTATCATAAGTTTTACTAATGATACATATAGCAGATCGGTATTTCACATTACGTAACCCGAAGCTTATAGTTGAACTGTAGATGAACGTCAGTACGGGAAATAAGCGATTTATAGACAGGGGGTACACAGCATGGAACAAGCACAAATTCTTGCTGTTCAGCAAAAAAGAAAAATACCATTCGGATTTATGGTTGGGATAGGATTAACATTTGTAATTGCTATCGTGGCAAAATGGTTATCGGCGCTCCCGTTCCTAAATATTATGGGCCAGCTCGTTATTGCACTGCTGATTGGGATGGTCTTGCGATCAATGATCGTTGTGCCAGAAAGCATTGCCGTTGGAACGAACTTCTCGAGTAAAAAACTGCTTCGCTTTGGGATTATTTTGCTAGGGATGAGATTGAATCTTGTGGACCTTGTCCATGCGGGACCGAAAGTTCTTTTGCTAGCTGTTGTGGTGATTCTATTTACCATCCCGGTTGTCTATGGACTCGCACGACTCTTCAAAGTGGAACAGAGGCTGAGTATTCTAACGGCATGTGGTTCGGCAATCTGCGGGGCTGCAGCGGTGGTTGCGATCGCTCCTCAGTTGAAGGCGAAAGAAGAAGAGACAGCGATTGCAGCAGCAGTCGTGGCGATTCTTGGGACAATCTTTACGCTAGCTTATACATTATTGTACCCGGTTCTTGGACTATCTGATTTAGGATACGGCGTGTTCTCGGGGGCAACGCTGCATGAGATTGCTCACGTGATTGCAGCGGCAGCACCGGGAGGGAAAGCGGCAGTCGATCTGGCCGTCATTGAGAAATTGACGCGCGTTGCTCTGCTCGTGCCTGTAGCGATCGTGATTGGTATTGTAGCGAGCCGATTAGAACGAAAGCAGCGTAGGGATCAAGGGAAATTCGAATGGCGTTCGATCCCGATTCCGTGGTTCATTGTAGGGTTTCTAGCCGTGAGTGGCATCCATTCGCTTGGGATCATTCCGACTGCGGTCGCGGATTTCATCGTGGTTCTTGCCTATATGCTCATCGCCATGGCGATGGCGGGGCTCGGGTTAAGTGTAGACTTTGGTTCATTTCGACGCTTCGGACTGAAGTCGTTCTGCGCAGGCCTTATCGGCTCAATTCTGCTCTCACTGCTAGGATTTGGTCTGATACATTTGCTTCATATGGCATAACATAGAGACGGATTGTTGGCATGTAAAAAAGCGGAGCTCTAGGGCGACTTGTGGTCGTGTATAGAGACTCCGCTTTTGCTGTTCTATTCCACATCGACGAAAATGTATGCCCATGTGGTCATAGCAGACCCATGTTCGGTCGTAGCGATGTATTTAGGGCTTAGAACCTGAATGTAGTAATATCCTTTCTGGGATAAGGTGAAGGACCCGGAGAACTTCTGGTTCTTGATAGGAATCTCGAATTGCTGCATTTGTTGATAACTTTGATACGAATCAGCAGACTTATCATCATATCGCAGCACCTGTACGGTGAGTTTATCGAATCGATCGTTCTCGAATAGAATATCTCCAGACAATTCGATCTTCTCATTTGGTTTCACATGAAAATATCCGCTTGTCGGTTGGGTGAAAGAGAGATTTTCACGATCGTCGAATGATTTGGTGATTTGAACAGGAACCTTAGACGGATCAGCAACTTTGCGCATCACCGTAATCTTCTTCTCACCGACGGATACAGCAGTCAGCAGAAGGACATTCATACTTGGTTTAAGATCTGCGGTCAATTGCATACGATTATAGATTCGTCCGTCGATCGAGATATTTTTTGCAATCACCTTACCAGCCTCGCCTGACCATCCCCCTCCATTCTCTGTATACATGTATTGAGGAGTGTACATATCCTGTTGATAGAGCATCGTGAATGTTGCTTGGGATTGATCTGTTTCCCAATGCGGTAAAAGAACTTCAATGATTTTATTGCTCCAAGCCCAGCTCATCGTATTGTCCGAGACGCTGACCGAGATTCCAAGCCACTTTAGGGCGCTGACCGGAATATAAGTGGTCCCTTTTGAAATGAACGGCTTTGGGATCTTTTCATCCAACAGGGCGTTTTTGTCGTCCAAATAAATACGATCAGAGCCAATGCGGAACATGAGATCTTGAAACGGCGGTCTGATTTCCTTATTCATGATCACTCGAATGGTTTGTTTGGTTGGACTCCATGAAACGACGCCTGCACTGGTACGCCCGAGTGTGCGGAGGGAGACGTATATACGTCCGTTCTTCAGGATTGGCTTATCGATCGCAATGGATTTCCCATCGAGCAGCGCACTTTTTCCTTGCAGATCAAATTTCATTTCATGATTCACACGGTACATTTTCGCGATATCGCCTTGCGGGTCCAATGCTGAAGGCATTGAGGCAGGAGCGGCGAAGATACTCGTGTTCAAGCTTAATACTACGGCGATTGCAAGAATCATACACAACCATTTTCTCATGATTATCGTCCTCTGGGTTAATTTGGAATACCATTATAATGGACGTGATCCTGGCAAAATTGTTGCACAAGAGTTTATCTATACGCCGCAAAAAAGCACAAGGAATAGCCAAAGCTATCTCTTGTGCTTTTCGAATCTTTTCTCGAATATTAATAACCTCTTACATATTGCTTCGGAGGTGCGACATCCTTGGATACCGCCTGCAACGCATGCAGCGCCCAGTATGGATCCCGCAGCATGCCGCGGCCTACAGCGACTAGATCAGCATCTTCGTTCGCTACAGTGGCTTCTGCCAGCATCGGATCATCGAGGATCCCAACAGCAATGACAGGGACATTCAACGCTTCCTTAATCGTGCGCGCCATGGGAACTTGATATCCAGGATAGTTGCCTGGCTTCT
The DNA here is from genome assembly GCF_042676425.1 of Paenibacillus sp. GCM10027629. NCBI lineage: Bacteria > Bacillati > Bacillota > Bacilli > Caryophanales > Paenibacillaceae > Paenibacillus > Paenibacillus sp. GCM10027629. The sequence goes on from NZ_JBHTGZ010000005.1 coordinate 454,947, forward strand.
TGCTGCCCGCAGGCGCTTCGCCACCCGTGGAGATGTGGAAGAGATCCACGCCAGCTTCTTGATATTGACGGCAAATCTCGATCATATGGTCGATGTCATAACCGCCGTCCATGTATTCGATCACGGAGACGCGCATAATGAGCGGCATGTCAGCCGGCATGACAGTTTTCATCGCTCGAATAATTTCGACGCCAAATCTTGCGTAATCTTGCCCGTATTCATCCGTACGCTGATTGAGCGCAGGGGAGTGGAATTGGTGGATGAGGTAGCCGTGTGCTCCGTGAATCTCAATGGTATCCACGCCAGCTTCGACGGCACGACGCGCAGACTCTTGGAACTTGCGGACCATCTCTTTTACTTCCTCGGTCGTGAGCGCACGAGGGGTTTTATCTTTCTCCGTCACCGGTATGGCTGAAGAGCTGACAGGAACGAGCGCATCCATCGCTTTTCGTCCGGCATGGGCGATTTGGATACCGATTTTCGTGCCGTATTTATGCACCTCATCGATAATTCTGCGATAGGCTGGAATTTGATCATCCGACCATAACCCAAGATCGTAGTTGGAAATTCGTCCATCGGGTTCAACATCCGTCATTTCCATAATGATGAGTCCTGTTCCGCCTACGGCACGAGATACATAGTGGACAAAATGCCAGTCTGTCGGTGTACCGTCCATCGCTTCAACGGAATATTGGCACATCGGCGGCATGACGATTCTATTTTTTAATTCAAGGCCTTTCAGGCTAAATGATGTGGTTAAATGTGGCATGGTATTCTCTCCTTTGTATCTATTGGAATGAGGTTCTTTAACTCGCAGCTGCTGTAATTGAATTATAAATAAATAACTTTAAAAAAGGAAGTAGTGATATTTTTTACATATAGTTTCCCTTAGGGAAGTATTGTGATATATTCAGGTAAAAGCGCGAAAACAAGTAGAGGAGGGCGACCCCTTGGATGGATCAGAACACCTTATTTTAACCAAAGCCCCGTTCGGTAAAACATGTGCCATTGAGAAAACGCTTGATGTGATCGGGACGAAATGGACCTTCTTAATTCTGCATGATTTATTGATTGAAGGCACGATGCGGTTCAGCGACATTCTGAAATCGATGGATGGCATTAGTCCGAAGACGCTAGCGCTCAGACTCAGAGAATTAGAGCATCACGGTCTGCTGACGCGTACGGTGTATCCGGAAGTACCGCCACGGGTGGAATATACATTGACGGAGAAAGGGAAGCAGCTGGAAGGTGTATTTATTGAGATGAAGCGGTTTGGTTTGAGTTTAATCGATTAATATAGACACAGCCAAAAAAAGAACACGATGGGCAAACCCATGGTGTTCTTTGTCTTATCAGGCTGGTGGTGCTTGTTGAGCAAATACGGCTACCAGGATTAAGGCGACTAGAATGCAGAACAGCGTGAAGAACGTAATCTTCCAGCCGCTGCGCGGCACCTTGCCTGATACTTTACCGGTCTCGCCGTTCACCATGTACCGAAAGGTTTTTTTCTTATACGTATAAGTCGCGTTCCATAATGGCAGTAAGATATGTTTATAGGTTTCGTTGGACGTGCGCGTCGAGATGCTCAGATTCCGAATCTCATCCCCGCCGATTTCATCCCGGATTTCGCGCTCCAGCTGGTCATCCATGCGAGATGCCGCCTCATCCCAGCCTTCACGCAGAGGAACGGTATACCGTTCCGCGATAAACCCGCTCAAGTATTCCGGCTGGTAAGGAATGAGCTCTTTTAAACCGAAATCCTGGAATCGATCGAGCAGGTTCGTATCATGCTGATGAGATGCCGGGATAAGAATATCATCGAAGGAACGATCATAATCGCCACTCGTCCAATGCCATACGGTATAGCGAACTTGCTCGGTGTATGTCTCCGTCTTCCCGTCGACGACACGGGTACGCGTCTCTGTCCGATAATGGTACACGCCTCGTTCTGCCGAATAAGAGGACTCGGTATCTGCATCGAATGTCCAGAAAGGGATATAGATTCCAGAGACGTTCGAACGCGTATTTTGCTTCTTGAAGGCATTCGGTACGAACCATTTCTTCTTTTTCCATTTGAGAAAAGCGATGTTGGCTTCATCTTTGGAAATGTGAAAAGGCATAAGCGATTCGGGCCGAATCCCCGTTGGATCGCCCTGCGCTAGCACCTTCGGCGACCCACAAAATGCGCAGAGTCCAGCGGTCTGTTCCGCAGGGATAAGCATCTGAGCGCTGCAATTCTCGCATTTGACGACTTGCTGCTCGGTGCCCCAGTCCATGCGCGAAGCGTCGGAATCATCGAGGAAATCGAGCTCGTATTCGTAGATTTCCTCTTCGCCATGGGCGATCGGGGTCAGCGTGCCGCAATACCCGCATTTCATCTGCTGGCTCTCCGTGTCGAACGTCATCTGCGCCCCGCAGCTCTTGCATGGAAATCGAATCGGTGCTTCTGATGCAGCCATGTCGTTCCTCCTATACCTTATTTCCGCAATTGGAACAGAACTTCACGCCGGAGGCAAGCGACTGACCGCATTCGGAGCAGAATTTCTTCTCAGGACGAGGCGTACCGCATTCCGGGCAGAACTTGTCGGTCGGCTTCATGCCATGGCCGCAGGCACCGCAAGGTTCTTGGCTCGCAGCGGCGGGCTGCGCCGGTTCACTCGCTTGCGGCGGATTCGGTGCGCTGGAAGGTGTATTCATCGCTTGTTGGAACATTTGCCCCATCGCCATCCCTGCACCCATCCCAGCCCCGGCACCGGCCAATCCATTGCCCGGATTGTTCGCTGCATCCCGGATCGATTCAGCGGCTTGGAACTTCATATATTGATCCAGGTTTCCTGCGACGTTCATGGAAGATTTACGGTCGATCATGCGTTCAACCTCTTCTGGCAAGGAGATATTCTCGATGAAGAAGCCGGTTAAGGACAGCCCATACCTATTAATCGTCGGTTCAAGCTTCGAACGTGTTGCCTCGCTAAGCTCGTCGTAATGCAGCGCAAGATCCATAATCGGGATGCGTGATTCGGCTAACAGATCGCTGACGCCTGAGATGATCATGGCCCGTAGGTATCCGCCAATCTGATCGGGGCTGAAGGAAGGTTGCGTGCCGAAAATTTCTTTTAAGAAGAGTGCAGGATCCTGTACGCGAAAAGCATAGCTCCCGAAACCACGTAACCGTACGGCGCCTAAATCCGCATCACGCACAATAATCGGGTTCTGAGTTCCCCACTTCTGATCGGTGAAGTTCCGGGTATTTACGAAATAGACGTCGGCTTTGAACGGGGAGTTGAAGCCGTATTTCCAGGATTTCAGCGCGGTGAGTAAGGGCATATTCTGCGTGCTGAGTGTGTAGGTTCCAGGACCAAACACATCGGCAATCTGTCCTTCATTTAGGAAAATAGCTGCTTGGGATTCCCGAACGATCAGCTTCGCTCCCATTTTGATCGCATGATCATATACCGGAAATTGATGTACGACTTCATCGGTCTGGTCGATCCATTCGATGACCTCAATGAACTGGCCTTTAATAAACGAGAACAATCCCATGCTTCTACCTCCATTGTATAAATCATGTATTTTGATAAATATGAATATAAAGTTACTTGCGACGTAGTCGTTTCTACCTATTATAACCAAATTGAGCACTTCCGTCCTGCAAAATCTATCACTTTCGCTCGAACCTTGTCCGATATGATATAATTTCTTGGACATGGAACAGTTAGGGGACATAAGGATGATGGAGCAGTTAGTACAACATTTAAAAGTGTTAGGTTTTACGGAGATGGAATCCAAAATGCTTATCGTCCTTGCAGAGCAAGGCTCGATGTCAGGCTATGAAGTAGCCAAGCGTCTTGGTGTATCCCGTTCGAATGTATATGCCGCTTTGCAGAAGCTGGTGGATCATGGGTTTGTGCTGTGCAGTAAGGGGGAGCCAACGCATTATACGTTGCTTCGTGTGGAAGAACTGACACGTATGATCGGGGATCAATTGCAGAATTCCATTCGTCATGTTGAACAGTTGATGCCGAAGCAGTCGAGTGATGTGACGGAGTTTTATAGTCTAGATAGTGAGAAGAAGGTTATTGAACGCGTTCGGCAAGAGCTGGGACGGGCGAAGCAAGAGATTATTGTGGATGTCTGGGCCGAGGAGGCAACGCTGTTCCGGGAAGAATTAGAGCAAGCCGAGAAGCGCGGCGTCAAAGTCTTCTGGTCTGTAGTAGGCAACGCGGAGGAGCATAGGCTTCGGAGAATGCAGCTTCAGCTTCATTCCTCGTTAGAGGGGGATGGATCGATGGCGGATCAGCACCCAGGGCGTAAATTCTCGATTGTCATTGACCGCAAATGGAGCATGCTTGGCATGCGTGGGGAAGAGATCCCGACCAAGGCCGTTGTGACAGAGCATCCAGCGCTGCTCGAGTTGCTGCTTAATCATTTCGCACAGGAGCTGGTGCTCTTCGAAGTGGAGCATGAATTAAGTCCTGAGCTGCGTGAGCGGTTTGGAGCGAATTTCGAGGGCATTTACCGGAAATATTTTCAGAGCGGGATTGCGAATGTGAAATAGTTTAAAAAGTCGGCTTTTCAGCACCGAGAAGGTTGCGAGAAGCTGAAGCTAATACTTACGATGCCAGCTTTTCTCTGAAAAGCGAGTTTAGGCAAAACCTAAATGAGTACCTGAAATGTTTCCGGAGGAAACATACTTCGTAAGCGTAAACGCTTCGAGGGTGAACGCAAGATTCGATGTCGAATCTGCTCCTTGAAACACTTCGTGAATAAAAGCCGATAATTAGGAAAATAAAGGAATAATGGCACCTTCTATGGAATATGGAACTAAATGACGAGTTTAGTTCAATCAGGAGGTTGCCGGATGAATATCATCACACCGCAAAGGTTGTATCACGGTACGACGGATCAATACGTGCCATCCTTTCAGAATAAATTGCTGAATAGTCAGTATTGGCGTCCAGGACGCGATTTCGGAGAGGGCTTCTATACCACGATCTCTGCAGCACAAGCGAGAAGATGGGCGCATAAAATATCGCGAAGCTCCGTTCTAAGCCAAGTGCGAGCTTGCGTACTCGAAATCGAGCTGCTGGCGATGCCGGTGGACATCGAACCCCGTATCTTCTTGAGCGATTCGATCGCATGGGCCGAGTTCATCATGGCGCACCGGAATGCTGACGTGAAAGGACAGGATCCTTGCACACAGCACCCGGACATTATTATTGGACCGATGGCGGATAGTGACACTGGTAAAATCATGCAGGAAGCGATACAATTAAATAGAGACGCTCAATGGTTCTATGACCAAATTACGAGGTCGATGCGAGGCAGAAGACTAGATTCGCTATATTTGGGCAATCAAGTCGTATTTTCGTCAGAAAAATGGGAGTCATTTCTTCGACTTGTTGGATATAATATATATATAGGAGGAAGGTGGGTCTATCATGAAAACGCAAGTGCGACTGAACACTTATGAACGTGGAATTGTCAATGCATTGATGACAGGCTTTGGATTTACGGCAAGAGCAGCACGTGAGCTGGTGGTTCAATATATAAGTGTCATTCGTAAACTGGGCGGTTATGATCCCTGCTATGACCATGCCGAACGATTGGTTCAGGCACGTCAACTCCAAGTTACGCCAGAGGCTTGGCTAGAGCGAATTCAGGCTATTGACCGCGAAGTCGCGAAGGACAAAGGCATACCGCATCTTGAACGCAGCGAGCCCTATGCTCGCGTAAGATAAAATAGAAACCCCGCAAGGGCCTAGGATTCATAGGCACTTGCGGGGTTTCGTTGTTTTTTAGAGCGCGGCTAATGCCGTCATCACGCGCTCGTAATAGGCATCGCCATGGGGCACGAAGTCGTGCCGCCCGAGGCGAACGCTGCAGGCGGAGAGCGCCGTCACGCCGTCGGTGCTCTCCGCCCCAGGGGCGAGCTGGCCTGGCCGCTCGCCCGGCGGGAATGCGATGCCGCGCGTGTCGACCGACTCGCGCGCGCCAGCGAGCAGTTCAAGCATCTCGCGCAGCGATGCTTGGTAGAGCCCGGCCACTTCCGCCGCCTGGAGGCGGTAGGAAGTGAGGGGTTGATCGCAGCGTACGCCGAACAGGTGGCAGTACTCGCGATCGATGAATGGAACACCGCGTACTTCGCCTGTGTTCTCGTATTGCGCCGCCCCGAGCGGGGTGAGCGCTTCGAACGGGACCGCGAGGCCAAGCTCCTCTTCGAGCTCTCGCGCTGCCTGACGCACGGTCTCCCCGGCTGCGAGATGCCCTGCTGCCGTAATATCGTAGCAGTTCGGGAACGTGTCCTTCAGCGCGTTACGCTGCTGGAATAAGACTTGACGATCGGCACCCTCCCCGCTAACGATCCAGCAATGGAAGGATTGATGCCAGTAGCCCTTCGCATGTACTTCGGACCGTGCCGCCACGCCAAGATGATTCATGGCTTCGTCATAGATATCGAATAGCTCTTCATCTTTCGCATTTGTTATTGCCGCCATGCCGTCCGTATCTCCTTTATACTCCCGCAGAAGGCTCCGTTTTCGTCAATTGTGATGTGCAATGTCCGCAGCGTGTAGCTTGTACCGGAATCGAAGAATAGCAATAAGGGCAATCTTTCGTTGTTGGCTCTGCAGCCACTTCTTCTTTTTTCTGTTCACGCTTCAGCATGTTAATCCCTTTGACCAGCATGAAGACGCAGAAAGCAATAATGAGGAACTCTATAAGTACATTAATAAATTGACCATAAGCAATGACGGCCATGCCTGAATCTTTTGCTTCTTTGAGTGTGCTAACCTCATGTCCATTGATCATCTTGGTCGCCTCAAGCGGAATATACAAATCTTTAAAGTCTACCGCACCAAGCAATCGTCCAATCGGCGGCATAACGACATCATTGACGACCGAAGTTACAATTTTACCGAATGCTCCCCCAATAATAACCCCGACTGCAAGATCGATGACATTCCCGCGAACGGCAAATTCTCGAAATTCTTTCATAATTTTCATTGAATCCAATCTCTCCTTTACCCATACTAGCTAATCCCAATATTAACATTATAGGGTGTAATTGATTTGTTTAAAACAAGGGAATCCTAAAAATACCGTCAAAAACCGAACGAATCCTCTTTCACCATGTCGAATTATGCGGTATACTTCTACTTTATAGTGTACAAATAACGGGGGGAACCATTGTGAAATTGCTGCGTGATAAAGTCATCTCAGATGGCATCGTACTCAATAATCAAGTTTTGAAAGTAGATTCGTTCTTGAATCATCAGATGGATCCTGTGCTCATGCAGGAGATGGGCAAGGAATTTGCTCGACTATTCGCAGAGCAGGGCGTGACCAGAGTTTTGACGATTGAATCCTCAGGGATTGCGCCTGCGATCATGACGGCATTAGAGCTAGGCGTTCCATTAATTTTTGCACGCAAGCAGAAATCACTAACACTTCGCGAAGATATCTTCACAGAGAAGGTCTATTCCTTTACGAAGCAAGAGACGAATGAAGTGACCGTATCCAAAAAATTCATCCATGCAACGGATCGCGTGCTGATCATCGACGACTTCTTGGCCAATGGGGAAGCGGCATTCGGTCTAGCGCGTATCGTCGAGCAAGCAGGAGCGAGCGTTGCGGGAATCGGTATTGTGATCGAGAAGGCATTCCAGCCCGGTGGGAAGAACCTCATCGAAGCGGGTTATCGCTTGAAATCCCTCGTTCGCATTGCTGGACTGGAAGATGGACAAGTCCAGTTCGTAGAAGAGGATGAAGCGTAACATGCAACTGAATCGCCATCCGCTCAAGACCTTATCTCTTGGGTTTCAACATGTCTTAGCCATGTATGCTGGCGCCGTTATTGTACCGCTTATTGTAGCGGGTAATCTCGGGATGAGTCAAACAGAACTGACATATCTGATCGGTATTGATCTATTAATGTGCGGTGTGGCGACATTACTGCAATTATGGAATAACCGGTTTTTCGGTATCGGATTGCCTGTCGTTCTGGGCTGTGCTTTCCAAGCGGTAGCACCCATGATTACGATAGGAAAAGTATATGGCATTTCCGCAATCTATGGCGCGATTATCGCTTCAGGCTTGTTCGTCGTGCTTCTCTCAGGCTTATTCGGCAAATTAATTCGTTTTTTCCCGCCTGTTGTAACCGGTTCGGTCGTGACCACGATTGGAGTTACCTTAATTCCTGTTGCATTGACTGATTTGGGTGGTGGACAAGGGGCGAAAGACTTCGGAAGTCCACAGAACTTAATACTCGGATTTGGCGTTCTCATCGTCATTATCCTCATCAATCGGTTCACCCGAGGATTTATGCGTGCGATCTCGATTTTACTAGGTTTGGTGCTGGGTACAATCGTTGCTGGCTTTATGGGTAAAGTTAATCTTCACCCAGTACTCGAAGCAAGCTGGCTGCATCCGATCAAGCCGTTTTATTTCGGCACACCGACATTCGAGCCATCTGCTATTCTGACGATGATTATTGTCGCGATCGTCAGTATTGCGGAGTCGACGGGGGTCTTTATGGCACTCGGAAAAATTATGGACCGAGAGATTACTTCGAAGGATTTGGCGAAAGGGTACCGCGCAGAAGGACTTGCCATCATGCTTGGAGGCATATTTAATGCCTTCCCTTATACGACTTATTCGCAGAATGTGGGCCTGATTCAGATGAGCCGTGTGAAGACGCGCGATGTGATCGTGACGGCAGGGGGAATTCTCGTCCTGCTCGGATTCGTACCGAAGATCGCCGCCATGACGACGATTGTCCCAACCTCGGTTCTTGGCGGCGCAATGATTGCGATGTTCGGAATGGTCGTGTCATCCGGGATTCGGATGCTCGGATCGTCGGTTGATCTGAACAATCATGAGAATTTGCTGATTATTGCTTGTTCGGTTGGGATGGGTCTCGGGGTTACCGTCGTACCAAATCTGTTCCACGCGTTGCCGGGTGAATGGAAGATTTTAACGGAAAACGGTATCGTTGCAGGAAGTTTTACGGCAATCATTCTAAATATTCTATTTAATGTCCTACGTCGGAGCAAACCGACAGATATGGAAGAAGTATAAACGAAACCCCTCTAAGCGGTAGACGCGAAGAGGGGTTTTTCATGCTTTTCCAGAGCCTTTCCTGTATATCTGCAGTGTAGAGCCGATATTTTCATGCCACTGCAGAGCTAGGTTGTATAATTGCAGGATAGCGGGCGCAAAAAGCACGAATCAGCGCTTGAGAGCCTAAAAGTTACTGCAAATATACATCATAGGTAGGAGTTACGGTCGAAATGTAATCCCTACAATGTATCAAATCCATGATAGGAAGGGCAGTGGCATTATTAATTAAATAGATATGAGTGCGTACGAAGCATGTTAACTGTGCGCCGTAATCAATTGAAGCGCACCTGGCTGGATCTCTGCGGTAAGCGGCGTTACCGCGACCTGTTCACCGTCGCCAAAGCCGATGCGCTGCAGCTCGGATTGAATCTCAATCTTCGAGGCACGGAGCATTGTGACGAACGGGAGCTTCGTATGTCTGCCGAAGAGAATCGTAGGGAATAGTCGCAATAGCTGCCATTTCGTGCAGCGATGCACGACGCATACATCTAACACGCCGTCGTCCGTACGAGCTTCCGGACAGATCCGCAATCCGCCGCCGTAGGAGGTCGTATTCGTAACCGCGACCAGCCAGGCTTGGTCGAATGTCTGTGCTGTGCCGTCGTCCAATATCAGTTCAAGCCGTGCAGGCTGATATCGGAACAACGTCTGCAGCACGCCGATAATATAAGCAAGCCGCCCGATGCCTAGCCGGTTGCACCAAGCTTTGTAGCCGCTCGCGTTCACCGCGTTCGCGACTTCCGCGTCGAAGCCGACCGCGAGCGCCGTCAGCGTGCGCTCGCCGCCGGCCGTGCCGATCAGGTCGATGCTGCGCATACGCCCTGACAGAGCCACATCCAGCGCAGCCAGAGGCTTGCGCGGGATGCCGAACCCCCGCGCGGTATCGTTCCCCGATCCCGCAGGGATGACCGCGAGCGGAATGCCGCTCGCGGAGAGCAGCGGCACGATACTATGGATCGTGCCGTCGCCTCCGAGCACCGCCACGAGCGTGGGCGGATGCTCGTCAATCGCATTGCGCACACTCTGCTGCGCCTGTGCCGCGCTAGAGGTGATGGCGTAGCGATAGGGGACGCCTCGTGCCTGTAGGACAGGCTCGATCTGGCCCCATACGCGTCCGCCTGCACCGTTGCCGGCTTGTTCATTGATGATGAAGAAATACAAGAAAAATCGCTCCCCAGTTGTCATGTCTTGAGATCATTATAGGAACAGACCTGGATACGCGCAATCCTAAACACTTGTGAACGCTAAAAGGCCTCCCGTCCGAAGAGGGGAGGCGCTGCTGCTATTCGTGTATTTACTTATCCGATTGATCTTGATGTAGTCTTGGGTGAACTTGTTTCTTTTGGTTTTCGATTTCATCTTTTTTGGGTACCAACCGCGGGTCCGTCTTACCTTCGTGGTGGTTACCGAACATATACTCTTTGAGTTCCCATTCGGTTGTTCCGAGAACGAGATTAGCCGGGAAGGTCTGTCCGCGATGGAGATGCTCTTCTTGTCCTAATTCATTCGTATAGATGCCGTCAACTTCAACCCGTTCGTGCGAGACGGGATTCATGTCTTTCTCCTTGCCCATGCAGTCTAGCCCCTTTCAATCAAAGGTAATCTTACTGAACTTCCATTACCCTTAACTTCCCCAGCTAATTGCAGAGCTATGCATCAAGCACCTTACATCAATCGAAGCCCGCAGGAAGGACAATCGATATGCCGATCCGTCACCAAGGTATGGCAAGCGGGGCATGTATCCTCGAACGGTCCGAGCTCCTTGGCCACCCGTTCAGCTTCGCGTGACCGAGCTTCTTCCTCTACCTTCTGCTTGTCAGAAGCTTGTGGGCTGCCACCGAATAGGGCTTCCACATACTTCTTTATTTCTGAATGTTTGTCTGAGTCGTCTGTCGTCGCTTTAATAATAATAAAAAAAATGATGAGGATGATAACAACAACCGCGATGGACAGTGTTGTGCCGATCCAGTTCACTGTATCGCTATAGTGCGGCGCTTGCTCAGACATCGGTTACTTCCTCCTTGTAGGTTGGTGTGCAAGTAATCGAAAAGGGAAGAATACATAGAACAGGGCAATGAGCCCGAAAAGAATGGAACTAATGAGAACGACCTGCTGAGTACTCATAACGGAAGCGAGATAACCACCAAGCACCGGACCAATCATGACGCCAATACCTTCGACCGTCGAGAAAATCCCCCAACCGAGTCCTTGCTGCGCCGGTGGTACATATTGTGCCAGCAGCGCATTCCATGCAGGAAGCACGGCAGCGTAAGAAATGCCGAGTACAATGGCCCATACGTAAGCCATGCCAAGGCTAGGACCTTGAGAGATGGAAAAGAGGGCAAAGGCGAAGATCAAGAACCCCAGCACGAGGAACCATTTCTTGCCGAACCGATCGGACAATCGTCCCATCGGAATCAATCCGATAACGGTACAAGCTCCACCGAAGAGCAAGAGCAGCGTATATTCCGTATTTGTGAGATGCAGCGATTCTTCTGCGAAGCTCGGCAGGATCGGCACGATCATACTTGCCCCGGTCGTCTGCAGAATCATCCCTGGCAAGAGCGGCTTCATAGCCCGTAGTCGATCCTTCAGAATCATGAGCTGCTCGCGGAACGGGATGGCTCTGACTTGATTGACTTTCTTATTCGTCATGAACAGGGATAGAACCCATGCCAAGATGGAGAGCGCGACGAGAATCCAATAGGTAAGGATGGGATAATGTTCGATAACAAGATTGCAGACAACAGGCCCCAGACCCATACCGACAAGCCAGATCGTATAGAGAAAACCCATTTGCGTGGCGCGGTTCTCTTCCGTCACTTTGGTAAGACAGACAATCCAGATGGGAGAGATGCCGATACCGTAAAGTGCTGAAGCTAGAACGAAAACCCATGCCGTATGGGCATATTGGAATAGAAACATCCCAGCACATGTAATTAGCAAGCCGGTATGAACAATGAAGCGGATCGAGAATCGATCGAGCAAATAGCCGATGACAGATTTGAGTACCGTATCCGTCAAATAATGGGCAGTCACAGCGACGCCGATCATTGCAACAGGGATGAAGAGAATATTTTTACCGTAAATCGGAATGAAACTGATGAGTGCCGCACCGCGAACGAACTCAACAAGGAATAGAATGGTGGCGAGCAGCCACATTTCAAGTCCCATGGACAATGTATTCTTTTTCAGCATAACAACGTATAATCTCCTTTAAATAATGCAGCTCATGGTAGCGATATCCAATAATTTTAATATACACGATGGGCGATCAAATGAAAAATAATCAATCATTACAGAAATGTAAGGTTACCATCCTTTTCTGAAAGGTAAATCAGTGTTTCAGATCGAATAGAAGCTTTATACTTGGAATATGAGAAAACATCTATTGTGGTAAGAAAATTATTCATGCAAGGTAAATTGATTAAAGCGAGGTCGACGAACATGTCTAATGATAATATTGTGGTTCAGCTCGAACATGTAAGCAAAGTAATTGGCGGGAAGACAATCATTAACGATTTATCCTTTTCCGTTGAGCGCGGCGAAGTTTACGGATTTCTGGGTCCGAACGGTTCCGGTAAAACAACAACGATCCGCATGATGCTCGGACTCATCTCGATGACGAAGGGTGAAATCTACATTGAGGGTCATAGTGTACGTAAAGAACGATCGAAGGCCGTGTCCTATGTTGGCGCAATTGTAGAGAATCCTGAGCTGTACAAATATATGACAGGGTATAAAAATTTGATCCATTTTGCCCGTATGAGCGCAACGCCGGTAAGCAAAGAGCGGATTCAAGAAATTGTGAAGCTCGTCGATCTGGAGAAGGCGATTCATCAGAAAGTGAAAACCTATTCCCTTGGGATGCGGCAGCGTCTAGGGATTGCGCAGGCACTCCTGCACGAGCCATCGATTCTCATCTTGGATGAACCGACGAACGGACTTGATCCAGCTGGGATACATGAATTGCGCGATTACTTGCGTAAGCTGGCTTCCGAAGAGAACATTGCTGTCGTGGTCTCCAGTCACTTGTTATCTGAGATCGAGTTGATGTGTGACCGTGTCGTCATTATCCAGAATGGTCAATATGTCGATGAGCGTACGATTAAAGGCGTTGATCTAACGCATCAAAAGCAGCCGGTTGCGATTGAAGTGGATGACCGCGTGCTTGCGAAGCAGCTCCTTGAGCCTTACGACATTATTAATATCGAACAGAATATTGTTGTCGTTAATTTGGAGAAGGGTCAGATTCCTGATGTTATCGCACAACTTGCGCAGCATCATGTACGGATCTATCAGGTGGCGACGCAGAAAGAATCGCTCGAAGATATGTTCTTGTCGTTGACCAAAGGGGGAGAACGTTAATGTTTATGAAGTTATTTCAGAATGAATGGATGAAGATGAACAGCAAGAGACAAGGGTTGTACTTTAACCTGTTCATCATCGCGTTGATGGGCGGAATTGGGCTGGTCATTAAGCTCTTCGTTAAAGGTGCTTCGGAAGAGATGGATGCTTACATGTTCTTGTCCTTACTGTCCCAAATGATGCCGATGATCATTATGCTGTTCGGGGTTGTCATCGGGGCGCAGATTGTTACGGATGAATTCAAGGATGGTACGATTAAGCAGCTATTGATCCGTCCAGCGAGTCGAGCATCCGTGCTCATGTCCAAATATGTTGCAGCGATCGGGATGTTCTTATTGACTTATGTCGTGATGATCGTCGCAGGATTTGCGATTGGTGCCGTACTTTTTGGTGTAGGCGAAGGTTCCATTATTGATCAGATTGTCTCCATATCGTATGGCATACCTTTCTCGATTTTCTTGCTCACGGTATCCTTTGCAGCCGGCGTATTTACGACAAGCCTTGGATTATCCATCGGAATCGGACTCTTCATCAATATCTTCAGCAGCATGTTCGGCTTAATGGCAGGTACGAAGGAATGGTCCAAATATGTCGTGCTGAAGTATACAAGTCTTGCACCTTATGCAAAAGGGGCCGTGGATTCATTAGGCGTGAATATGTGGTTTGCTCTAACAATTGTCATTCTCTCGATTGCACTATTCGCAATTTTGAGCATCGTTCGATTCAAAACAAGAGAAATTAATTAATTAATATTAAATTTAGAATCGCTGTCCGTCCTTATGGGACGAGGGCAGCGGTTCTTTTTTTTCGTCCCTCAATAAATGGAATTTTTATAATCCACTGTAAACTTGGCATGGTTATGATATAATATTCTTTAGGAGGGTTTTTCCAATAAAAAACGTAATATGTGGAAATGGTGAATCTTTTCCGCGTTCTCTAAAACGGAGCATGGTCTACAAAGCTTTGGGAGGGAATTTTTCATGGCAACGAAGGGACACAATGAAGTAAGGGAAAGCATTAAAGAAATGGCACGTATTTTCCGACCTAAAGATCCTCGTAAGTTTGTGAAAGAATATATCCGAAAGTACCATATTATGGGAGGCTATGAAGAAGAGCTGACCACGATTGTTGAACATGAATTGGTAAAACTACAGTCTTAATCAAATACAGACCGTCTGCGCGAATGAAAACATTCGTACAGGCGGTTTTTTTTGTGAAATTTGCATATACCTATATAATGTAAAATTCGATTTCAGGTTTTCGCGAAGTGTGTCGATAAAGTGTTGTGATGTGGTGGATTACGGAAGAATTTGGAGTCAAAACGGAGGGGTCCAGGTGTTATGAAAGCGGAATGAAAATATAATGAAAGCGCATACAAATCGCGCAGTGGTGCGACTTTTTAGACTTTTAGAACAATTTGTGAACTGGTGTATAAACATTGACAAAAATTCCCCCGGAAATTATAGTTAATTACGTGATACTGTTAATTGACAAGCGATTAGCATCCGTGTTAAAGCACGTAGATTGCTTATTTTGGGGAACGTCGCAATCTATGAAAATGTAAAAAGTGGGGTTGATCAATGATGAATCGGTGGCATGCAGTAAAGCGGCTCCTTCCAATTTTGGCAGGTTTGGCGCTTTTACTTTCGGCTTGCGGCCGTGCGGATCTGTCGACGTTACAGCCGCAAGGACCTATTGCAGAGAAGCAATATGATTTAATGAAATTATCAATTGGTATGATGACCGTCGTAGTCGTGATCGTGTTCTTGATCTTAGCCTACGTGCTCATTCGCTTCCGTAGACGCCCAGGGCAGACGGAAATACCGAAACAAGTCGAAGGCAGTCACAAATTGGAGATCATTTGGACCGTAATTCCGATCATCCTATTGGTGATTCTTGTTGTGCCTACCGTCAAGTACGTGTTTGAGTTTGCACAGGATTACACGAAGGATAAGAATGCGATTCAGGTGAAGGTCACCTCGCACCAATATTGGTGGGAATTTGACTATCCTCAGCTCGGAATTAAGACCGGTCAAGAACTTGTGATTCCGACGACGAAGAAAATTTCTCTTCAATTAAACACGGTTGACGTGCTTCACTCGTTCTGGGTTCCATCTTTGTTCGGTAAGATCGATACCAACCCTGAAGGTAATACGAATAAGATGTATTTTGAAGCGCCAAAAGCAGGCGTTTACCGCGGGAAATGCGCGGAGTTATGCGGTCAGTCTCATGCCTTGATGGATTTTAAAGTCAAAGCAGTAGATGAAGCGAAATTCGATGCATGGGTTCAAGAAATGAAGGCTCCAGCTGTATTGCCTCAAGATCCTGCGCTCGCAGCAACATTCGAGAAGAAATGTCTTTCTTGCCATGCTGTAGGGGATAAAGGCGGCACACTTGGTCCGAACTTAACAGGCATTGGTAATAAACAAGCGGTTGCTGGTGTATTACTGAATGATGAGGCGCCTGTTGAAGAGAACTTGAAGACATGGATTAAAGATCCTGAGAAAGTTAAACCAGGCTCCAAAATGCCTAAAGTTACTTTGACACCAGAAGAATTGGACGGCATTTCGAAGTATCTTGCGAATTATAAATTACAATATGACAACGGGAAGTAAGGGAGGCAATAACCTTGGCTCATTCGGTAAAAAGGTATCACGGGTTAATGGATTGGCTCACAACCGTTGACCATAAAAAGATCGGTATTCTGTATCTCATCGCCGGCGGATTGTTCTTTCTAATCGGCGGTCTTGAAGCGATTCTCATTCGGATTCAGTTGATGCAGCCGAAAATGGATTTTGTAACCGCACAGCAATTTAATGAATTGATCACGATGCACGGAACGACAATGATCTTCCTTGCGGTCATGCCGATCATCTTCGCCTTGATGAATGCGATTATTCCGCTTCAGATCGGTGCGCGCGACGTAGCGTTCCCGTTCCTGAACTCACTCGGATTCTGGACATTCTTCTTCGGCGGCTTGCTCTTGAACTTGAGCTGGTTGGTTGGCGGAGCGCCAGATGCAGGTTGGACGTCGTATATGCCGCTTGCAAGTAATACATACAGTAACCACCACGGGGTGGATTTCTACTCCATCGGGTTGCAGATTGCCGGTATCGGTACGCTGCTCGGGGGGATTAACTTCCTCGTAACCATCATTAACATGCGTGCGCCAGGCATGACTTTCATGCGTATGCCGATGTTTACATGGACGGTATTCATTACTTCGGCATTGATCTTGTTCGCATTCCCTGCGATTACTGTAGGTTTGGTGCTACTCACATTTGACCGCTTATTCGGCGCGAATTTCTTCGAAATCGCTAACGGCGGTAACGCAGTGCTCTGGGAGCATATCTTCTGGATCTTTGGCCATCCTGAAGTATATATCTTGATTTTGCCGGCATTCGGTATTATTTCAGAAGTTATCTCAACGTTCTCAAGAAAACGGTTGTTCGGATACAGCTCCATGGTATTCGCGACGATTCTAATCGGGTTCTTAGGATTCATGGTATGGGCCCATCACATGTTCACGGCAGGTCTAGGACCTGTAGCGAACGCATTGTTCTCAATTGCGACGATGCTCATTGCCGTACCAACAGGGATTAAGATCTTTAACTGGTTGTTCACCCTATGGGGTGGTCAGTTAACATTCAATACGTCAAGTTTGTTCGCTATTGGATTTATCCCGACATTCGTCATGGGTGGGGTAACAGGGGTTATGCTTGCATCTGCGCCAGCTGACTTCCAGTACCACGATTCCTACTTCGTCGTAGCGCATTTCCATTATGTTATCGTCGGTGGTCTTGTATTCGGACTATTCTCAGGTTTGTTCTACTGGTGGCCGAAAATGTTCGGACGCGTATTGAACGAGAAGCTTGGTCAATTGACGTTCTGGACATTCTTTATCGGGTTCCATATGACTTTCTTCATTCAACATTTCTTGGGCTTAATGGGGATGCCGCGTCGCGTGTTCACGTACTTGCCGAACCAAGGTTTTGATACGATGAACTTAATCAGCTCCATCGGCGCGTTCTTGATGGGTGTAGGTACGATCGCATTCTTGATCAACATCGCGGTTACAGCTGCGAAGCCGAAAAATGCACCAAACGATCCTTGGGTAGATGGTCGTACTTTAGAGTGGACGATTCCTTCTCCTGCACCGGAATATAACTTCAAACAAACGCCGCTCGTGCGTGGTTTGGACGCTTACTGGAAAGAAAAAATGGCGGGTAATAAGGAAGTTCCAGCAGCTGAGCCTGTTGGTTCGATCCATATGCCTTCACCATCGATTATTCCATTCATGATGTCGGTTGGATTGTTCATCGCAGGCTTTGGATTCATGTTCGCGAAGGATGAGTTCGCAAGCAGCTTCGTAGGCATGTTGTTCAACAATTATATCGTTGCAATTCTCGGTTTGGTTATTACATTCGGTGGTATGTTCTTACGTTCCGTATTTGATGATCATGGTTGGCATATTGAACCGGAGGAGCTTGAAGATAAGGGGGTTAAAGCATGAGTTCGCACGCAGAACATTTAGACGGCCAATTGCCTCATGAGCCGGAGAAGGCGACCCTGGAAGGACGCAACAAAGTCCTTGGATTCTGGTTGTTCCTCGGCGGGGAATCGGTATTGTTCGGAACTTTGTTCGCGACATTCCTTGCCCTTCGCGATCAGATCGCAGACGGTAAACCGGGAACAGAGTTGTTCCAATTACCGACAGTGGCTCTGGCTACGTTCATACTCTTAACGAGTAGTTTGACGAGCGTATTCGCTACTCAAGCGCTTCATCGTCACAATGTCAAAGCAATGATCAACTGGTTGATCGTTACTGTTATTCTTGGACTAGGGTTCTTGGGTCTAGAGATTTATGAGTTCTTCGAGTATGTGCATGAAGGGCATAAATTTACGACAAGCGCATTCAGTTCTTCGTTCTATACGCTAGTTGGTTTCCACGGTGCTCACGTAGCATTCGGGGTTGTATGGATCGGAATTCTAATTGCTCAAATATTCAAAAAAGGGTTAACGGTCGTAACCGCCCCTAAAATTTATGTAGCAGGTATCTACTGGCACTTTATCGATGTCGTGTGGGTATTCATCTTCACAGTTGTTTACTTGATGGGAAAGGTGGGCTAACGAATGTCAACACAGCATTCCGCTTCTGACTCGGCGAAGCACCGTCATCGCCACGAGGGACCTGGGAAACATATCGTAGCATTTATTTTCTCCATTGTTCTGACCTTAATCGCTTTCGCAGCGGTGATGGCAGGAGAAGTGAACAAGACATTTACGTACATCATCATTATCGTGATGGCTGTCCTACAAGTCATTGTTCAATTGGCTTACTGGATGCACATGAAAGACCGCGGACATTTGATGCCAATCATTTTCCTTTTTGGCGGAGCCTTAATTGGTTTTACAGCTATCATCATGGCCGTATATTGGGTTTGGTGGTAAAATAAGTAGAGGGGGGCAGTGATTGCTGCCCCTCTTTTCATGGATAAAGCCCGTCCCTCACGGACGGCAATGTCCGTTCGATTCAATTAAGGAGGGATCAAGGCATGCTCGGCTTAGAATATTTTAGCTTCTCGGATTTATGGAGTCCTTGGTTTTTAATGCTGATGATCGTGATTACATCCGCGTATTTTGTAGTCATTGGTCCGCTTCGCACACGATTTGCTGAGGAAGGGACAACGAGGTTAGGTCAGAAGATATGTTTTGTGACCGGTATGGTGTTATTCTACTTGGCGCAAGGCGGGCCGATCAGCTTCTTAAGCCATTTGATGTTTACGTTCCATATGCTCGCGATGGCATTGTCTTATATTATTGTGCCGCCGCTAATTATCCTTGGCATTCCAACGTGGCTATGGCGCTCGGTATTCCGCTATCGCCCGCTGCATAAATTGAAGTTTTTGATGCATCCCATTTTCACCGCAGTGCTGTTCAATGCGCTGTTCTCGCTCTATCATGTTCCCGCTGTTCACGATTATGTCATGCTTCATTTTGTAGTCCATCGGATCTATTATGTGGTATTATTAATTACCTCGATGATGATGTGGTGGCCAATTCTCAGCCCGATTCCAGGTGGCAAGCTGCAGGATGTTAGTAAGATGGCGTATATCTTTGTGAATAGTGTCTTAATTACACCAGCTTGTGCTTTGATTATTTTCGCTGGAGAACCGATGTATGCGACGTATAATGATCCGAATGTATGGGCTCAGGCCATGGGATATTGCTTCTCGGGCGATCCGAAGGTTCTGCTCGATTTGTTCGATGGGCCTACGTTCTTCAATATCTTAGATCCGATGCAAGATCAACAAGTGGGCGGCATCATGATGAAGTTCATTCAGGAGCTTGTGAACGGATCAGCACTGGCTTATATTTTCTATCATTGGGTAAGAAGAGAGAGCCGGGACGATGATATGGACGAACTACCGATCATGGGCTCGGAGAATTGGAATAAAGCATAAGGTGATGAGGAGTAGAACGGAGGGTTTGCGTGGATATTTTTACGATTTTTCCGACGATTAGTACAAGTTTTATTGTGATTAGTGCGATACTCGTCGCGATTGGTTGGGTACAGATTATTAAGGGTAAGCGGAAGGAACATGAGAAGACGATGATCGCTGGAGCGATTGCGGCGTTGTTATTCTTCATCATCTACATGTCGCGTACGGTCTTTGTTGGTAATACGGCATGGGGTGGGCCAGATGATCTGAAATTATATTATCAGGTGTTCTTGATCTTCCACATTACGCTTGCAACAGTGGCTGCGGTGTTCGGTCTAACGACACTCACCTTGGCATTCAAGAAGAATTTCGGGAAGCACCGCAAATGGGGGCGCGTCACGGCTGTTACTTGGTTCTTCACAGCGATTACAGGCGTTGCGGTCTATGTGCTACTGTATGTTCTCTATCCAGGTGGTCACACCAAACCTGTGATTGATGCCATTTTTGGTTTCTAGAAAAGAATAAGTGTTCCAAGTTAATAAAGCCGATGAATTCTTGCATTGCAAGAGCTCATCGGCTTTTTGTATAAGCGAATATAAGTTTCTGGGTGGGGTTTTTATTCGGCCATTCGAGTTAATGTTTTCGATAGCAATAAGAGGATGATACCGAGAACAATGGATAGGCCGCCAATTGTGCTGAATACATTGAAGTATCCGAGTGTATTGATCTTGGATGCGAATTGTCCACCGACGATGTTCGCGATCCCCGTACTCGCAAGCCATACTCCCATGAGCAGCGAGGTGAGCTTGACCGGTGCGATCTTGTTCACGAGTGATAGCCCGACAGGGGATAGGAAGAGTTCCCCAACCGTATGGAAGAAATATGTTGCAATAATAAATAGAATGTTCGCCTTCTGCACGATATGTTCACTATCGCTGCCTGTACGTAGCACGGCAAGGATTAATACGGTGTAACCTACACCAAGTAAGATCATGCCAAGGCCCATTTTCGTCGGGATGTTAAGGTCGCCGCGTTTGCGCTGAGAGAGCTTCATCCAGAGCATTGATACAACGGGAGCAAGCAGGATAACGAACAACGGATTGATCGACTGGAACCAAGCGGTAGGAACCTCCCAGCCGAAGATCGTCTTATCGATAAATTGATTCGTATACAAGGTGAGCAAGCTGCCAGCTTGTTCAAATCCGGCCCAGAAGAAAATCACGAAGCAGGTAATGATTAGGATTACCGTAGTCCGCTGCTTCTCTTTTGGCGTTAATGGGGCAGTGGATTTCTTCCCGCCCTTGTTGATGGCAGCCATATCGCTTACAGGCTTCGTACCGAGATCACCTAGGTAACGTGGAGCGAGGGTATTGAAAATAATCTGCCCAATAACCATTCCAATACTGGATGCAAGGAATCCGTATTTGTAGCCATATACGATCGTATCCATCATGTTCGTCTTGAAATAATTCTCGGCAAGATAGCCGCAGATGAGTGGAGAGATGAGTGACCCTACATTAATCCCCATATAGAAAATCGTGTAGGCCGAGTCGATACGTCGGTCGTTCTTCGGATACAAATCCCCGACAAGGGTAGAGATATTTGGCTTGAAGAAGCCGTTCCCAATAATAATTAGCGCCAGACCGCTATACAAGGCGGGAACACTCTGTGAAGCGAACAAAGCAAAGTTGCCGAGTGCAATAGCTATACCACCGATCGTGATCGCTTTGCGACGGCCTAGATACCGGTCGGTTAAATATCCGCCTAGTAGCGGCGTGAAATAACAGGCGCCAGTAAAGAATCCATAGACAGAGATCGCAGAGCTCTCGGAGAACCCCAGCCCGCCGCTAATGAATGCTGCAGTCAAATAGAGGACGAGCATCGCCCGCATGCCATAGTAACTAAACCGTTCCCACATCTCGGTGAAGAACAGAATATATAAGCCTGGTGGATGCTTTTCCTTGTGTGCATGATGAGGAAGGTCGTTTTGTAGGGTGGTCAAGATGGTTCCTCCGTTTCGTCTGTATACAGTAAGACATTACATCTTTAGTGCATTAAAATTAATGTTTAGTTATAGTTATCGATTTTAGTTGGTTTTATGATCAGCAGTCAAGGCGATACATCACACCCATTTAAGTTTAAAATTTGGAATACCATAAATCTTGAATAGAGATTTTTTGCATAGGGAATAAGAAACCCCTTGCTGTGAAAGGAATGAATTCGTTTACATAACTTATTGAAAATGGAATGAAAATTTATGAATCAAAAGTGTTGTGGAAAGTGTTGACAGTGCGATAAGCACACTATATACTGTGTATAAAGATATATACAGTATAAACACTGATGAGACATAGATTACTTAGCCAAATGCTTGAGAGGATGATATACGTGCAAGTCATACGAGATGCATGGTTTTTAACGAAAATGGAATATGGGGGATTAAGGTATAGAAATCTATTCTCGTTCATCATGATTGCCTATATTACGCTGATGGCGATTCCACTGACTCGTGACATTCTTGCGATAGATAAGGAACCGTCGCTCGCATACTTCTTCGTTGATTTCTATTTCTTAACGCTTGTACCCATACTCGGTTTCATCTTCAACAAGAAATCGATCAACTATCATCGAGACGATTCCTATACCGTAAATCTGGCTCATTTGCGTACGATGCCGATTTCGTTCGAAGCCATGATAGCCAGCCGGATTATCCAGATGATTATACCGTTAGCCGTGAATGGAACGATATTTTTTACCGTACAGTATCTGTTCGCGGAGCGAGTATTTGATGGCATGACCTTGGCACAATATATAAGTTATGCATTGGTGTGGCTGGGATATGCGGTATTGGTATCAACGGTATATATTTATACGGAACTAACGCAAAGCGGCAAAAGATATCTCATGGTAACGGTCGTCATGATGGTCTGCAACGTCGCCGCAGCTCTCATCTGTTGGTTCGCCAAAGTTAGCGTAATGGTGTTCACGGTAGACATCGCGAAGCAAAGTCCGGTGTTATCGCCAATCATCATGGTCATCGCAAGTTGGTTGGCTATGTATATATCCTTGACTGCCGTCAGACGGAAGTTGAAGACACGAGATCTAATGTAGCCATAAGCCATAACAAGAGATTCGGAAGAGAAGAGGTGGGAAGGTGTGGATCCCCATTCAGATAAATGAGAATAGTGCAGAGCCTTTGTACCACCAGATTGAAGTGCAGCTTCGATCATTGATCTTAAGCGGTCAAGTGGAGGAAGGGACACTGCTGCCATCGATCCGAGAGTTCGCGAATGATCTGAAATGCAGTGTGATCACCGTCCGTCGCGTCTATCAAGATCTTGAATCTGAAGGGCTGCTGCGGACAAAGCAAGGCACAGGAACCTTTGTAGCCAAGGTTGGATCCGATGAACGAGACAGACATCGTAGAACAGCGGTAGTTGAGGCGATGGAATCGGCCGTGGATGTTGGCATGCAGGTGCAATGTACAAAGGAAGATCTCAAGGCGATTTTCAAAGAAGTATTAGATGCGAAATATAAGGGATAACGGCAAAAGATGCAATGATTGAATATGGGGTGAGCACATGGAAAATATGGTTGTTCGTATGAAAGGCATTGCGAAGGAGAGAGGGAAGCTCCAGATTGGGCCGATGGATCTGGACTTTCCGAGCGGCTATGTGACCGCAATCGTAGGGTCCAATGGTTCAGGGAAGAGCACCTTGATGAATATGGTGATGCAGCTTGTCCATCCCGATCAAGGACAGATTGAACTGCTTGGTCATACGCTTGCAGGAGAACATCAGTGGGAGTTAAAGAAACGAATTGGCTATGTGATGGAGAAGTCATGGAACGATCAGAATGGAGATACACTCGAGCGGATCGTCACAGAAATGAAATATTGGTATCCAACATGGAACCAGGCGCTCTATGAACGAATGGTTGACGTGTTCGAGATCGATCCGAAGCAGCGGTTCGGCAAAATGTCTAAGGGAACCCGCAGGAAGTGCGAGTTCATTATCGGATTTGTTCATGAGCCGGATTTACTGCTGCTGGATGAGCCTTCTTCCGGATTAGACCCTTTGTCATGGAAGTTCATGTTAGATGAGATTAGAGCGTATATGGATCGTGGAGATCGTGCTGTTATTCTAGCCTCACATATCATCGATGAAGTCAAACGATTAGCCGATTATGTTGTATTCATGCACAAAGGGAAACTGCTGGGTAGATATGAAAAGGACCAACTGATCGATGACTGGAAGGCTTTGTGGGTAGAAGCTTCGCCAGAGGTGGTAGATCGTGTATCGTTAAGACGGCTTGGCGGTGTGATGGCGCTGGAGAATGAAAGCCAAAATGTCGTTAAAATTGTAACGTTAGATGTCTCGATGACTGAGATGGCGCTAGAGCAAGCTGGGCTTCGTGTACTTCGTACCGGTGGCGTGGAGTTGGATGAAATTCTAGCGTATTTGATTCAGCAATCTTAAATATATTTTTTAGAAGGATTCGGATGAGGAGGTTAATGGGATGAATGCATTGCAAGTGGAACAAGTGGTTAAAGTTTATGGGGATAAACGTGCGGTGAATCAGATCAATCTTGAAGTGGGCCGAGGCGAAATTTATGGGCTTTTAGGTGCCAATGGTGCGGGGAAGACCACGACGATGCGGATGGTGCTAGGTCTAATCTATCCTGATGAGGGCAACATTCGCTATAACGGGAAGGGATACAGCAAGGAACTGAACCGTTTGATGGGTTATTTGCCGGAAGAACGGGGATTGTACCCGAAGATTAAAGTCAGTGAGCAGCTCGTTTATTTGGCACAACTGCGCGGGATGTCGAAGGCGGATGCCGACCGCAGCTTGAAGTATTGGCTAGATCGCTTCAACGTACCAGAATATTACGATAAGAAGATCGAAGAGTTGTCCAAAGGAAATCAGCAGAAAATGCAGTTTATCGCGGCGGTGATTCATAAGCCACAAATCATCATTATGGATGAAGCGTTTAGTGGTCTTGATCCGGTCAATGTGGAGCTGTTAAAGGAGACGGTCAAAGAGGTTCGCGACGAAGGAGCGAGCATTCTGTTCTCGACGCACCGCATGGAGCATGTTGAAGAGCTATGCCAGAACATCACGATTTTGCATAAGTCGAACACCGTATTACAGGGGAATTTGAAAGAAATCAAGCGTCAATTCCCGCGAGAGAGCGTCATTCTTGGGACGGATGGCGAGGTTGCAGGACTCCATCAAATTACTGGAGTTACGAAGGTGGATCGCCTAGAGACGGGCTACAAGATTGGCATTTCGGATGAGCAAGCAGCACAGGAGATTCTTAGAACGGCGATGCAGCAGCGCACGGTGAATCGCTTCGAAGTGGTGGAACCGACGTTGAACCAAATCTTTATTAAGGCGGTGGGTGAGCGTCATGAGTAATATGAAGACAATCGTAGGGTTTACCTTTAAAAATAAAGTAAAAACAAAATCGTTCATCGTCACGACAATCATTCTCATATTACTCGTGACGGCAGGGATCAATAGTTTCTATGTGATGTCGCTGTTCAATAAAGACGAAGGCGGCCCGGCAAAAGCGGAAGTCGTCGCCATGGTCAATGACACGGAAGGGGTCGCACCTGCATTACAGGAATATTATAAGAAACAGTCAGACTCTCAAAAATTGTCCATTCAAGTCTATGATGGTTCGGGTGATCCGACAACGGACGAAGCGAAGCTGAAGCAGGATCTTGCAGCGAAGAAAATTGCAGGGTATTTGGTCGCAACTGAAGGGAAAGCGGGAGAATTTCCAAAATTCATCTACAAATCTAGCAATATCCGAGTAACTGGAGATTCGACGACGAATTCGCTCGAGACCGCACTTGGTTCGGTGAAGACGGACTTCATCGTGGCGGATTCCCTTACCGATGCGCAGAAGAAGCAGTTGTCTGAACCAATCACGATGAGTCTGGAGCAGGTCGCTGTAAGTGAAGGCAATGCTGGAACGAATCAGACGGAGGAACAGAAGACTGCCGCGAATATCCTGGTGTATGTGATGTTGTTCTTGTTCTTCATGACGGCTTACATGACCGGTAATATGATTGCAGCGGAAGTTACGGCAGAGAAGAGCTCGCGCATCATGGAGATCTTGATTACAAGTGTGTCGCCGTTATCGCAAATGTTCGGGAAAGTGATGGGGATGTTCCTCGTCGGTCTTACGCAGATTGCCGTTTTCGTCGCTGCTGTCGCAGTGAACGTAAACTTGCCGCATAACATCGCGGTCTTAAAAGAAGCCCATATTGATATGTCGCAAATTGACCCGATGCTCTTAATCTATGGACTTGTATTCTATATTCTAGGCTACTTCTTGTTCGCGGTGCTGTTCGCAGCGGTAGGTTCGATGGTCAGCCGTACGGAAGACCTTGGTCAGGCAATCATGCCGATTACACTGTTATCACTGGCGTCATTCTATATTAGTATGTTCAGCCTAGCGACACCGAACACGATGCTGGTGAAGGTCGCATCCTTCATTCCGTTTACGTCGCCAACCTCGATGATATTACGTCTTGGTCTTGGTGAAGTGGCTTACTGGGAAGTATGGCTCTCGATCGTCCTTTTGCTTGTAGCGATCTTCATCTTCGGCTGGCTCTCTGCGAAGATCTATCGCACGGGTGTACTGATGTACGGCAAACGTCCATCGTGGAAAGAGCTTCGCAAAGCAATGAAGGCGTATAAGATTTAAGGTGATTGAGACTTTATATTATTAAAATTAATTTATTAGTATGTATGACAAACAAGAGTTAAGTTAACAACCAGTAAGATCAATCCATTGATCTTACTGGTTTATTATGTTTCATAAGTAAAGAGAGGGCTTGTGCCTTCCAATGAAAGTTCAGTTTTCTACTCTACTCATGAACAGGAATCGCTCACCCTCTCATTTTTTAGTAGAATAAATATACATATTGAATACCCATATCATCAAACGATTAGGATCGTACAATGCTCACATACAACTACGAGCGGCGAAAGGAGAGTTGGCGTATGATAACGACGCTGTTATACATTGAGGATGATCAAGAGATTGGAAGCTTCGTTGAGAAGCATCTTCGCGAACGTCAATACGAAGTGAAATGGCTTCGAAGCGGAGATCGGGCCACGGAAGAGGTTGAGGGCTGCAGCCTGATCATTCTGGATGTCATGCTGCCTGGTCTGGACGGATTTACCGTAGGCCAGCGTCTGAAGAAGGCGGAGCCTTCGATTCCGATCCTCATGCTGTCAGCGCGGACAGCGATTGACGATAAGCTTCAGGGACTTCAATTCGCGGATGACTATGTGACAAAGCCATTCCATCTCGATGAGTTAATGGCTCGAATTGAGGTATTGCTTCGGCGTTCCAGCACATTTTCCAACGTTCCAACGAAAGTGAAGCACTTGCTCGTCTATGAAGCAGAGAATCGGATCGTGAATACAGATAACGAAGGAGAGATCACATTAAGCGGCAAGCAGTTCCATATCTTTATGTATCTGATCCGCCATCTCGGCCAGATTATGACGAAGGAGCAAATCTATGAATCGGTGTGGGGTGAGCCCTTTTTTGAAGGGGATAAGACATTGATGGTACATATCCGCTATCTTCGCGAGAAGATCGAAAGAGATCCTTCGTCTCCTGAAATTATCGAGACCATACGAGGCATAGGATACAGGGTTAGAGGGTGAAGAAAGCATGAAGAGAGGCATTCGTAAACCCTATAGGTCGAAATGGTTCGCAAGACAATCCCTAAGAAACAAGTACCTGCTTATTGTCCTGGGATCTTTATTGTTCCTTCCCATTGTCCTGCCTGCCGTAAGCGTGTCCTATATCGTATTGGAAAATATGGTAAACAGAAATCAGGAAAGTGATTTAAAGTACGGTGACGCGTCTCAGGTAAGGACCTTGTGGTATGCCGCTGCAGCAGAGATGGAGGGAAAATCAACGCTCGAGATCAATCACCTTTTGCAGGAGCTGAAAGCACAGTATCCTGAGGCTTCGATGTTCTGGGTGAACAACGAAGGGGTAACAGGGTCAGAGCTTCCCTCACAAGCCGGAATACCTGATCAATGGACACCTGGTGATGCAGTGGCTTTCATGAAAAAGAGTGTGAACAGTGACCCGTATACAGTTGTAGCCTTCATGGGGAAGGACAATGCCAGCTCAAGCTTTATGGTGCTGCAAATACCGAGGAATCTGGTCGAGAGACCTCCGATGATAGGGACACCTGTATATATCGCCATGATCTTTATGGTGTTAGTGCTCTTCATAACCATATCCATTCTCTTCTTCCGGCACATCCAAAAGCGCTTGCTCCATCTGCAAACCGCAATGGTACAACAGGATGAGCATGGGATCCCAAAACCTGTAGAAATCAGGAGACAGGATGAGATTGGAGCGCTGGAAGCAGCGTTTAATGGAATGATAGAACAGCTGAGCGTCAGTCGGAGGCGACAAGTCGAAGAGGAGACCTTGCGGAAATCACTCATCGCCAATCTTTCGCATGATCTGCGGACGCCGTTGACCGTTATGAGCGGACATTTGTATGGCCTGCAGAGGGAAGATCTGAGCGGTCGTGGGCGGAACTCACTGGACATCGTACAGGACAAGGTATCGGGATTAAGTGAGCTGATCGATAACTTGCTGACCCACACGTTGATGACGAGCGGCCGTTATCAGCTGGCGCCAGAGCCGCTCGATGTGTTACGGCTGGTACGAGAGAGTGCTGCAAGCTGGTATCCGATCTGGGAGCGAGAACGTATGGAGATCGAGGTACTGCTGCCCGAAGAGGCATGGGTATGGAACGTGGACAAGTCGAGTTTCCAGCGTATATTGGATAATCTGTTCCAAAATATTGTGCGACACGCTTCGCAAGGCAAATATATCGGGCTGAGCGCCCAGCAGCGTGCAGGCAAGAGCATGCTAGTTATCGCTGATCGCGGCACCGGCATGCAGTCCGATTCGGAGGCTAAGGGAGCCGGTATCGGGCTGGCAATCGTGAACTATCTGATCGTCGAGATGGGGTTAGGCTTGGAGACGGATAGCTCAAATGAAGGAACTCGAATTTACATTTACGAACTGAAGAAATAATAGTGAACCCCGATAATTTAAACCAAATTTAAACTTTCGTCGCTGTTCATTTAACCTTGAGTAGGTATGCTAGTTCTCGAGGTGATACAGATGAGTAAATGGATTATAGAGACGAAAGGTCTTAGTAAAAAGTATAAGGGCCGCTATGCGGTGTCTGATCTGAACTTGAAAATAGCGAAAGGTGAAATATATGGCTTTCTTGGCCCGAACGGCGCGGGCAAAACAACGACGATCCGTATGCTGTTAGGCTTGATCAAACCATCCAGCGGGAGTATAGAAGTGTTCGGACAGTCGCTGGCAAAAGAACGGCTATCTATTTTGCGAAAGGTAGGCTCGCTGGTAGAGTATCCTTCTTATTATGGACACTTGAACGCGGTGGAGAATTTGGAGGCGATACGACGCATCATCGACGCGCCTCGCAAGCGCATTGATGAAGTGCTGGAGATCGTGGGGCTGACGAAAGAGGCGAAGCGCGCGGTTAAAGGCTATTCCCTTGGCATGAAGCAGCGGCTCGGCATCGCCAGCGCGCTGCTCGGCAGTCCGGAGCTGCTCATTCTGGATGAACCGACGAATGGACTTGACCCTTCCGGTATTCTGGAAATTAGGGAACTCATCAAAAATATGCCGAAGCAGCATGGCATCACCGTGCTCATCTCCAGCCACTTATTAAGCGAGGTTGAACAGATGGCCTCCATCGTCGGCATTATTCGGCAGGGCGAGCTTGTGTTCCAAGATACGATTCAGAACATGCAGCTTCAGTCGCAGAGCGTCGTAACCCTGCGCGTATCGGAGGTGCAGCGTGCACTAAGGCTGCTGCGCGCACAAAGTATTGATGCCTCCTTCCAAGATGTGGACTCGACTTTGACGATGGGTAATACCGATGACGATTCAGTAGCTAGCGCGGTGAGGAGTCTTGTGAGCGCAGGCCACTCCGTCTATCGAGTGGAGGAAAATCGCAAGTCACTTGAGGAGCTGTTCCTTCATATTGTCGGGGAGGGACGAAGCTTATGATCGGCAGAGCAATAAGGGCCGATCTCCTGAAGCTTAAGGGCAAAGGCCTCTGGTTTCTGGTGTTTCTGGCTCCGATCGGATTGATTGCCATGCAGGCGCTTAACTATGGCTTGCGATACGATTATTTGATGAAGCAATATGCGGATGATGTATGGAGATACTTACTGGAGAACATAGCGATGTTCGTTCCTATCGCGCTCCTCATGGGCATTACAATTCTAAGCTCAATGCTCGCGAATATCGAGCACCACACGAGCGCATGGAAGCAGCTGTTGGCATTGCCGATATCGCGTTATTCCGTATTTGGCGCCAAATTTGTGGTTGTGATATTCCTACTGACTATATCGTGCATTTTGTTGGCTCTGGGGTCAATCGCATTAGGCTTGATGCTAAGATTCGGGACGGATATTCCGATCGTCGATGTGGCAAAGTTGGCCTTCTATCCCTTTATCGCTTCCTGGCCCATTCTAGCATTTGTGCTATGGATGTGTATGACATATCGGAATCAGTCACTTCCCATCACGATTGGCGTAGTCCTGGCCGTGCTATCCATCTTTCCGATCTCAGAATGGCTGCCCGTGAGTTGGCCGCTTGCTGCATTCAAAGCTTCTCAGGGGGAAGTGTTCGTAGGGGTAGGTTTCCTCTGCGGCTTCGTCGTTCTGTTGCTCGGCTCTATTCACTTCAACCGGAAGGATGTGAACTGAGATGAATATCAAATCATTTATGGGATTAATGGCTTCAGAAAGACTAAAGCTGAGCCGATCCCCCATCTGGATTTTGGTTCTTGTAAGCCCGCTTATCTCGCTCATCATCGGTTTGATGGCATCGCTCGATGATACGCCAGCACTTATACACTACGTTCAGTTGCAGTCCGTCGTCTTCACACTTCACGCTATGCTGCTGCTTCCGATTTTGACGGGAATATTTTCTGCGTTTGTGTGCAGATATGAACATAGCGGCGGAGGCTGGAAATCACTGCTATGCTTGCCCGTATCTAGAACGGGCTTATTTATGGCAAAGTTCAGTATTGTTGTGCTGCTGCTTGCGGTTACCCAACT
Source organism: Paenibacillus sp. GCM10027629 (assembly GCF_042676425.1). Lineage (NCBI taxonomy): Bacteria > Bacillati > Bacillota > Bacilli > Caryophanales > Paenibacillaceae > Paenibacillus > Paenibacillus sp. GCM10027629. The sequence goes on from NZ_JBHTGZ010000005.1 coordinate 486,044, forward strand.
GCTCATGCTCGCTTCCCTAGCTGCGTCAGTAAGCTTTCATAATATTCCCGGAGGAATGAACTGGGAGTTGACGCTTCCAGCTATCATCAGCGGTTGGGTCGCTTGTCTGCCGCTCGCGGCTTTGCAATTATGGGTATCGATCGGATGGAGCAGCTTTGCCGCACCGCTGGCTATTAATGTAGCACTGACGTTGCCCAATATGCTGATCGTCAACTCTGCTCAGTTCGGACCTTACTATCCTTGGGCACAACCATCACTAGCCATGTTGACACATAGTGAGATGGACTTCGGTGCCTTCACGCTGCCGATCGAAAATATTCTGATTACGATTACGTGCAGTTTCATTCTGTTCTTCATTGGAGGATTACTGCATTTGAAGCGGAAAGAGGTATAGGGATTAGAAAACCGAATCCTAATACATCGTATAGAACTAGGGCAACTAGCCCTAGTTCTTTTTTTGGTATAAAGGATTGATATTCAAATAAGTTAAATCTTTGAAAAATCATGAAAAATATCTAAATACTATGAAAATTTTTCACTTTTTTATTTTCATAAATTGACATTCATATATACGTGATATATATTGGTTTATGCCAATGGTTCGTATATACTACTTTGCAACACATTATCTATACTCCATATTGTATTGGGTATATTAGCACTAATGGCAATTACATAATTTGGCACCCTAATCGAAAGGTTAGCTCGCAAAGCTTAGGAATCTAAGAGTTCATGACTTATGATCGTCCGGCCGCAATTAACATCGTTAATGCAGTCGGACTTTTTTGTGTTGAAAGGACGGAAAAGGAGGGTAGAAAGGGAAAATGAACAAAAAAATCACGGCCATCCTGCTTATGGTGATCGGAGTCGTGTTATTTGTAACTCCAAAACTGACAGAGATGTATCAAGATTATCAGCAGGAACAACTATTAAAGGAATGGCAGGCGAGCCTTCTTAATATTGATAGCGCAGAAGAACCTGCAGAGCAAGGACAGGAGGGAGCCGTGAAGCCTACATCTACCCTTCCCGCAATCCGAGGCAGTGAAGACAATACAACAGTCAAGTCCCCAGAGCATGAAGCTGCAGAAGGAATTCTGACGATTGACAAAATAAACTTAAAGCTTCCTATCCTTCATGGAGCAACGCAAGCCAACATGAGGAAGACCGTTGCTAGTATTGCGAATACAGGTAAGGCGGGAGATATCGGGAATTATGCCATAGCGGGTCACCGAAATCGTACATATGGAAGGAATTTCAACAGGTTGGACGAGCTGGCTGTGGGGGATCACATCAAGGTCAATAATGGAAAAGAGCAGTTTGAATACACAGTAACGGAAAAGTTACGTGTCAAGCCAGATGAGGTGTGGGTGCTAGATGCTAATGGCAAGGATAAGGAAATTACACTTGTTACTTGTGATCCGATGGTAAACCCTACTCATCGCCTGATTATCAAAGGAAAACTAATAGATAAGACTCAATTTAACTAGAAAGTGAGAATCATATGATTAGACAGTCAAGAAAAGCATTTTCAATGTTGGTAATCTTTATGACTTTTATGTTTACTATAGGTCAGAGCTTTGTACCCATGATCGCAAATGCACAGGAGTTAAATACAACTGGATTCGTTGATAGTTTTACGATTGACAAAACAACACTAAATTACGGGGAACAGACTCGAATCAATGTAAATTTTAGTGATAAATCTGGAAATCAAATGAAGACTGGGGACACGTTAACATTAACGTTACCTCCGGAATTAGTAGGATTTAGTGGAACGATTCCATTAGAAAATGAAGCAGGAACTAATTTTGGTACTTGTCAAATAACGACAACGAATGTGGTATGTACATTTACAGATACGGTTGAGAAACTTCGAAATATTAGAGGGCAATTTTATTTTACAGTTCGAGCTACGAATGTAGCAACGGATCAAAAGAAAGATGTTGAAACAAGTTTAGGTACAAATTTAGATAAGCAAACTGTAACGATTACCGGTCCAACTAGTGGCGGTTCTGGTTCTAAGCCATTTTTCTACAAAGCTGGTGATATCCAGCCGGATAAGGCCGATCAAGTGCGTTGGTTCCTAAATATAAACTTAAACAAAGAATATTTAAGTCGCGATATTGTTGTGTCTGATCGTTTGCAGGAAGGTCAAACTCTTAATAAAGATAGTTTTCGGATAACAGTTGATAACAGAGAGTCTTTATCCATTGAAGAATTTCAAAAGCAACGTTATGGAGTTATTCAGTTTAATGACGACGGTCTTTCATTTAAAGTCGTGATTAACTGGAATATGGGAAGTGCCAGGTCTTTTACCGTTTATTATACAAGTACTATAACGGAAAGCGGAAAGAGCCAAGAATTTTTGAAAAATAATTACGAGCTTGATTACCAAATTCTGTACAAAGACCCGGTTTCCGAGTCGGATAGTGCCACAGTCAAAAATATAACATTTGGCGGGGATGCTCAGGGTGATTTACCACCTAAAGGAACTTTAAGAATCGTTAAGCACATTGAAGGGAATAAAGAGAAAGTCATCCCAAATGTCTCGTTTAAGTTGTACAAAGAGTCAGGTGAACAAATTGGAGATACCTATACAACGGATGATCAAGGTATGGTTGAAGCTCCTGCTTTAGATGTAGGAAATTACTATGTACAAGAGATTGCAGCTCCAGACTATCTGGATTTCGATCCTCAAGCCAAAGTAAGCTTTACGATTGATGCGAGTGCTGAAAAAGGCGTTAAGCTGATGATTCCGAATAAAGTGAAGACGACATCCATCTCAGGAACAAAAACATGGAATGATAACAATGCGACAGAACGTCCAAGCACCATTCAAGTAGAGTTACTACAAAATGGTCAAGTTATCAAAACACAAGACTTAACAGCAACAAATGATTGGAAATATACATTTACAGATGTACCTGCGTATGATGCTGATGGAAATGCTTATACGTATACTGTCAAAGAACAACCGGTAGCAGGATATATATCTGAAGTGAACGGTTATGACATTACGAATACAAAAGTGGTGCAAACAACTACCGTAGAAGGAACAAAAACGTGGAAAGATGACAATGCGGCAGATCGTCCAAGCGCCATTAGAGTAGACTTACTACAAAACGATACTGTGATCCAAACGCAAGATGTAACAGCATCCAACGGTTGGAAATATACATTTGCGAATTTGGCAGTAAATGATGCTGATGGCAAAGCATATACGTATACCGTGAAAGAACAACCAGTAGCAGGATATACATCCGAAGTACACGGTTATGACATCACGAATACAAAAGTGATGCAGACAACTACCGTAGAAGGAACAAAAACGTGGAAAGATGACAATGCGGCAGATCGTCCAAGCAGCATCAAAGTAGACTTACTGCAAAACAATCAAGTCATCCAGACCCAAGATGTAACAGCATCCAACGGTTGGAAGTATACATTTGACAAGCTAGCAGCCTATGATGCAGACGGTAAAGCATATACGTATAGCGTGAAAGAACAGCCGGTAGCAGGATATACATCCGAAGTACACGGTTATGACATCACGAATACAAAAGTGAAGGATCCAGTAGTTCCTCCTACAGATGGTGGTACACCTACAAACCCAGGAGGTTCAACTACAGATCCAGTAAATCCACCTTCGGTTGTTAAAACCAAAGTAGCAGGAACCAAAACGTGGAAAGACGACAATACAACAGATCGTCCAAGCAGCATCAAAGTCGACCTGCTACAAAACGGTACTGTGATCCGGACCCAAGAAGTAACAGCAGCCAACGGTTGGAGATATACATTTACGGATGTAGCAGCAAATGATGCAAATGGCAAAGCGTATATATATAAAGTGAAAGAACAACCAGTGGATGGATATACATCCGAAGTACACGGTTATGACATTACGAATACAAAAGTAAAGGATCCAGTAAATCCACTTCCACCAATTCCAGGTGGTTCAACAACTGTCGAAGGAACGAAAACGTGGAAGGGTGATAAGACGTCTGACCGTCCAAGCATGATCATCGTAGACTTATTACAAAACGGTACTGTGATCCTAACCCAAGAAGTAACAGCAGCAAATGGTTGGAATTATACGTTTGCAGAATTGGCAACGTATGATGATGATGGCAACGAATATTTGTACGAAGTAAAAGAACAACCTGTAGCAGGGTACAAATCCGAAGTACACGGTTATGACATTACCAATACAAAGATTAAGAATTCCAAACCTACAGATACAACAAAGGATGGTTCTACACCTAGTAAAGGTGATGATAAGGTGGAATCTCTTCTTCCTAAAACGGGAGAATCATCTGCAGGAGTGATCCTTGAGGTTGTAGGTATGTTGTTGTTAATCCTTGGAGTCATGCTATTCGTTCGTTATAGAACTCAACAAAAAATGTAGGTATCTACTCCATACCCAGAGCTGCAGAGGACAGACGAATGATTGCATTCGGCCTGTCCTTTTTGTTGGCATCAAATAGGAACATACTGTTTTCACGTGTTAAAGATTACTTTTCCCATGATGAGAAGAAATGGGGGAAAGTAATCTTTTTTTCTTTACAAAATATTTACGTTCAGTTGATTTGTTGAAAACATTGCGATTCTACAATCAAATTGTCCTTAAAAACAACTTAAACACACAAATAACCAAAATACGGAGGAATTCATTGTGAAAAAACATCTTTCATTGAAGTCTGCCTTAATGATCAGCTTGATGGCTTTGAGCATCTCGGCGTGCGGTACGCCTCAACAATCCGCTCCATCGACCACCAACACTCCGGCCAAAGAACAGACTCTGGAAGAGATTCAAAAGCTGGCTAAGCAGGAAGGCAAAATTGTCAGTGTCGGGATGCCTGATGACTGGGCCAACTGGAAAGAAACGTGGGGCAATATCACTTCCAAATACAGTTTAACGCATTCGGATACGGATTTGACAAGTTCAGAGGAAATCGCCAAGTTCGATGCTGAGAAAAACAACCCAACGGCGGATATCGGGGATGTAGGCATGGCATTCGGTCCGATCGCCGTGCAAAAGGGTGTGACCATGCCTTATAAAACTTCTTACTGGAACGAGATTCCGGATTGGGCGAAGGATAAGGACGGCCACTGGCTGGTTGGTTATCAAGGGACAATCTCCGTACTTGTCGATAAAACGCAAGTGAAAAATCCGCCAAAAACATGGGACGACATCGCAAAAGGCGATTATAAAGTTCAGATCCCGGATGTTACCAAGTCTTCGCAAGCACAGATGGGCGTACTGGCAGCGGCGATCGCGCACGGGGGTAATGAGGGCAACATTCAGCCCGGATTGGACTTTTTTGCGAAATTGGCCGAGCAGAACAGATTGGTCACCAAAGACGTAACCAAAGCCGATTTGGAAAAAGGGGAAGTGCAAGTTGCGATTCTTTGGGATTTTGTATCTTTGGGCTTTAAAGACCAAATTGATCCCACCCGGTTCGACGTTAACATCATGAAGGAAGGCAGCGTCATTGGCGGATATGCAACCATCCTTAACAAGTATGCGCCACATCCGAATGCCGCAAAGCTTGCCCGAGAATATATCTTGAGTGACGAAGGACAGATCAACCTGGCCAAAGGCTATGCTCGTCCGATTCGCAGCAATGTCAAATTGCCGGAAGATGTCGCTAAGAAGCTGATTCCGAGCGAACAGTATAAAAATGCGAAGCCGATCACGGATTTTAAATCATGGGATGAAACAGCCAAGCAATTGCCGCAAATGTGGGAAGAACAAGTTTTGGTTAACATTAAGTAACGAGAAGTGAGGTTTGTCCGAATGAATCATAAAGTCACGCTGTTCGCTGTCATTGCGCTGCTTCCATTTGCTCTGCTGATCGTCGGGTTCGAGCTGCTACCTCTGACTGCTATGATCCGCGACAGCTTTCTTGCTGATGATGGGGTCACATATACGTTCAAGCAGTATATTACGGCTTTAACCAATCCTTATTATACAAAAGGAATGCTGAACAGCCTGCTCATTTCTGTATATGCGAGCTGCATCGGTATCGCGATCGCAATCGCCGCCTCTTATTCCATGACGCGAATGCCTGCGAAGATCCAGTCCATGCTGGTGACCTTCTCGAATTTAACGTCTAATTTTTCCGGCGTGCCGCTAGCCTTTGCTTTTATTATTTTGCTCGGTAACAGCGGCGTGTTTACGCTCCTCTTTAAAGAGTGGGGATGGAACATCATGGATTCATTCAATTTATACAGTTGGAGCGGGTTGGTGGCTGTATATGTTTATTTTCAGGTGCCTTTAGCTATTTTGCTTCTATACCCGGCCTATTCCGGTATTCATAAACATTGGCGTGAATCCGCTTCGTTGCTCGGAGCATCGGCTTTTCAATTTTGGTTGCGAATCGGACTCCCTGTCATGATTCCCAGCATAGTCGGTACATTCAGTATTCTACTTGCCAATGCCATGGGCGCCTATGCAACAGCTTATGCGTTAGTAGGGGGCAGCTATAATTTGCTGCCCATCCGCATCGGCGCGCTCGTAGCGGGGGATGTTGTCACAAGACCTCAATTGGGCAGCGCGCTCGCCGTAATTTTAGGAACGATGATGGTTGTCGCGATGTGGTGTAATGAACGAATGATGCGGCGATTCAGGAGAGACTTGCGATGAAGAAAAAATGGGTGCATATCATTATCATTTCGGTGGTCTTTCTATATCTCTTCTTGCCGCTAGCGGCAACGTTCTTGTATTCAATTGCCAAAGAATGGCATAACACGATTCTGCCGGTATCGTATACGTTCAGTGCGTATGAGAATTTGTACACGGATCCACGATTTTTACAAGCAGTCGGGCGAACGCTTCTCATCTCTGGTATAACCCTTGTTTTAAGTGTAGTTACGATGGCGACCGCCACTTTTGTCGTATTCATGTATTTGCCTAAAATGGAACGAGTCCTGCAGGCGCTTGTGATGATCCCCTTCGCCGTCCCCGGTGTGGTTGCTGCCGTAGGGTTGATCAAGGTGTACTCTAGCGGGCCGATCGTCTTGTCCGGGACGATTTGGATCTTAATCGGAGCGTATTATGTACTGGTTCTTCCTTATATGTATCAAGGTATCCGAAACAATCTGCGGACGATTGACGCGAAAAGGCTAATGGAAGCCGCTGAGGTGCTTGGCGCGAGCAAAATCAAGGGTTTTGCATTCGTCATCATGCCTAACATGGTAACTGGTATTCTATTATCCGCTCTATTATCGTTCTCGATCCTGATCGGTGAATTCGTTCTAGCCAATTTTCTAATCGGTGGATACTATGAAACGATTCAAGTTTATTTAATGAGACGTTTGAATGAAAACGGCCACTTAGCTAGCAGTATTGTGATTACGTACTTCCTTACAGTGGCGGCGATTTCTTGGATGATGCTGAGATTAGGTAGGCGTTTTGGGAAGACAGAAGAAATCAAGGAGAAGATATCATGAGCTACGTCCAAATCGATCAGGCGTTTAAGCAATATGCAGATTCTACCGTACTGAAGCAAGTATCTCTACAGATTGAAAAAGGTGAATTGGTTACCCTGCTTGGACCAAGCGGCTGCGGGAAGAGTACGCTGCTCCGTTCCATCGCCGGTCTGGAAAAGCTGGACGGCGGGACGATCAACGTTAACGGGAACGATATTTCCCACCTCCCACCGCAATTTAGAAATGTGGGCATGGTTTTTCAATCTTATGCGTTGTTCCCTAATATGACCGTCTTCGATAACATTGCCTTCGGTCTTAAAATGCGAAAATGGCCTCGAAAAGAGATTACCGACAAGGTAAAACATATGATCGAGTTAATCCATATGTCCGATAAAGCATCTTCCTATCCGCACCAATTGTCCGGCGGTCAACAGCAACGTGTAGCGCTTGCGAGAGCGCTTGTTACAGAACCGGATATTCTGCTTTTGGATGAGCCGCTAAGCGCGCTGGATGCCAAAATCAGGAAAAGCCTGCAAATCGAACTGCGAAACATTCAGCGGGAATTGAAAATGACGATGATTTTCGTTACGCATGACCAGGAAGAAGCGATGACGATTTCCGACCGCATTTTTATTATGAATGGCGGGGAAATTGTTCGTCAGGGCAAGCCGGAAGACATTTACGCATCGCCGAAGAATGAGTTCGTCGCTAGGTTTATAGGCAGCTATAACGTATTTACGAGTCAGGAACTTAACTGTATGACGGGACATTCTTTCAAATCGGGCAACTATGCCATTCGACCGGAGGTTATGGAACTGCATCCGCATGACTCGTTATCCGAGCAGCAGAAGTCCGGCATGTGGATCTCAGGGATCATCCGCAATATGACCATCCGCGGCAATGTACGGCGTTACACGATCCAGGCACAGGATATAACCTTATGGGTGGACGAACTGAATGTACCTCAAAAAAGCGCTTTGGATGAGGGATTGTTCATTAAGGTATGGCTCTCGGAAGATGAATGTAACTTACTAGAATAGAAGGTGATTGATATGTCGGTTCTGTCGATAGAACGTAAAAACTTAATTCTTGATCGATTGCAGGCTTACGGGAAAGTGAACGCAGCGGAATTAGCTAAGCTCATTGACGTATCCATGGAAACGATCAGACGTGACCTTGATATGCTGGAGAAGGAAGGATTGCTTAGGCGTGTACATGGCGGCGCCGTCAAAATCAATTATCAGTTGGGAGAACCCCCGTTCTATCAGCGGAAAAGTGTCAGTCAGGAAGACAAGAAGAAGATAGCCCAGAAAGCCGTTCAACTGGTCAGAGACGGAGACACCATCGTTATGGGGGGAGGGACAACGATCCTGGAGATGGCTCATGCGCTCCGCGGCGTCAATCGAGTAACGATTCTAACCAATTCCGTACCTACATCACATACGCTCATGGACTCATTAAATCAAGGTTTATTTCACGGAAAAGTGATTTTATTAGGTGGGGAATTGAATGAGGAACAGTATTCGACCAGAGGATCTGTTTGTGAAAAAATGCTGGATCTGTTTTGTGTCAATAAAGCTTTTATTTCGCCGGGAGGCCTCTCGCTTGCAGGTGTTATGGAATATTCGCTAGAAGAATCGTCGATATCGGCCAAGATGATTCAGGTCGCAAAGGAGAAAATTATCCTTGCGGATCATTTCAAGATCGGTGCAGAAGCATTGTGCAAATTCGCGCAGCTTGACCAGATAAACGTTATCGTGTGCGACCAACAAGCGCCGCAATCGTGGAACCCTTCCTTGGAGAATGTTGAATGGATTACGACGGATGAGGAGACAATCAAGTGAAACAGATTAAAGGGATTTTATTTGATAAAGACGGAACATTAATGGATTTTTACTCCAGTTGGGTCTTGGTGGCCACGCAGCTAGTGGATCGTTTGATTGAAAAGCTAGAAATCACCCATTGCCCTGAGCTGAAAAATGATTTGCTCTTTTCGATCGGTCTTCATGAAAATGAAGTCGATCCCCGTGGATTTCTGGCCAGCGGCACGACACAGGATATGTACGGCGCGTTTGTTAAGGTGCTTATAAACGTGGATGTGAGTCAGGAGAAGCTGAATGGGCTGTTAGATTGGATGACAGATGAGCTTTTCAGCTTAATCAAAGCCAACCGGGACAATCTAAAGCCGACAGCCGATTTGCCGGGTTTACTTGTGCAGCTCCGCCGGCATGGTATGAAAATAGGCATCGCAACAGCGGATGATAGAGATTCTACGAAGTTCTTTTTGGATAAGATCGGCATTCAAAGTTATTTCGATTTTATCGGCACATCGGATTATTTCGAGAAAAAGCCGAATCCAAGCATGATTCAAGCATTTTGCGAGATTGCGAATATCAGCGCTGAAGAAGTGGCTGTTGCCGGCGATACGGTTGTCGATCTTCAATTTGCAAGAAACGGTTCGGCGGGACTCGCGATCGGTGTTCTCTCCGGTGTCAGCGGAACTAGCCAGCTGAGCGGACTAGCGGATCTCATCATAGATTCAGTCGGGGATATCGTTACGGAGAATGGTGGATTAATTTGGCAGGATAAGGAGGCGTGATCATGAAAATTGGGTTGGAAACGGAAAGCTATCATCTGCAGTTCATTTCTGGCCGCATGGATGTTTTTCAATTTATCCGCAAGACAGCCGATCTAGGATTAGACGGGGTCATGCTGAATATTAATCCTTGGCCGGGGCTGCCGGGATGGGGAGTTCTGGAATCATTTGATCCCGAATATTTGGCGAAAGTCAGTAACGAAATCAGGAAATACGGATTTTTTGCTGAAATCGATACGCGAGGGACGGATCCGGGATATTTAATGCAAGTGATTGAAGCTGCTCATCAATTAGGAGCCGACGTCATACGGACTTACGTGTGCACGGACGGATTTGATCCGGATCAATTGAGAAGAGCTCCACAAGACATTGCACAGCTTGTCCCGCTGCTGAAGAAATACAGAATTCGACTGGCTGTGGAGAACCACGAGGAAGAACTTGCGGATGAAGTCATTCAAATTATCAAGAAGGTGAACAGCCCTTGGGTCGGCGCTCACTGCGATATTGGCAACGGGATGATGGCATGGGAAGATCCGGTTGAGGCTGTCAGGGCATTGGCGCCATATGCATTTACGACCCATTTTAAAGACCACATCATTATTCATGATGGCGAGGATTACCGCGTATGTGGTGTTCCGGTGGGAACGGGCAATATTGATACGGAAGCATGCTTCAAAATACTTGTTGACCAATCGACCTTAACCCGCATTAATGTGGAGATGTGTTTTCCTTATGCTGTTTCTTTCAAAAGAGAGTCCGGAACAGGCGGAGTATCGCAGGTCGGTGAAGGCGCGTTTAAGGTTGAGCAGCCCCCATATCCATTAAGCCTGATTAAACCGTTGGAATATTACTATCCGCCTGAAGAACTATTGGAGCAAATGATTGAAGATCAAGAGAAGGGTACGGAGCAATCCGTTAAGTATACGTTGTCGTTAAGAGATAAGTATTGTCGACAAGCATAAACGCCTTCGGCGTCTTTCCAAAGGACGTGAAGCGTTTAAGCGAGAAATATAAGAACAGTTTATCCGTGAAACTTATAAATTTTTTATATTTTGAACGCGTTTTCGCTGCCTGTTAGATCGATCAAGGATCTAGCAGGCTTTTTGCTATGATTCGACTGGTAGGAAGTTCAACGATAAAATAACAGGATAGTTCATGTTTTATAGAGATAATTCATTTTATCCGCGATTCTAATCCTTTACGATAGAGGTATGAAGTTTTCAAATTATATCGCTGCTAAGAGCGAAAGGAAGAAGGGGAAATCTTGAGCTCAAACACCATTTCTATTGTCATCGTAGGGTATGGCGGCATGGGAAGCTACCATGCGAAACATTTGATTGCTGGAAATCCGCGACTGAAGGTCACAGGAACATATGATGTCCTGCCGGAGCGTCAAGCGGCTTCAGAGCAGGATGGATATCCAGCGTATGCAAGCTATGAAGAAGTATTAAATGATGCGGCCGTGGATGTTATTCTGATCGCTACGCCGAATGATGTTCATAAAGAACTGGCTATCGCGGCTATGAAGCACGGCAAACATGTCATCTGTGAGAAGCCTGTCACGATATATGCCAAAGAATTTGAAGAAATGATGGCGGTTTCAGAAGAGACGGGACGCGTACTCATGGTACATCAGAATCGCCGTTGGGACGAGGACTTCCGCATCATTAAAGCCATGTACGATAAGAGAACGATCGGTGATTTGTTCCAGATTGAATCCAGAGTACATGGTGCGAATGGTATTCCTGGGGACTGGCGCCACCTGGAAGCGCATGGTGGCGGGATGCTGCTTGATTGGGGCGTTCATCTACTAGATCAGTTTTTATTCATGATTGATAGCAAAATTACTAGCGTATCGAGTCGCCTCAGCTTTATTCTGGGCGATGAAGTCGATGACGGATTTGATGCCATCCTTGAATTCGAGAATGGTGTAACGGCCATTGTTGAAGTGGGCACGACCAATTTCATTACACTTCCGCGCTGGTATGTGAAAGGTACGGAGGGAACAGCCGTCATCGAAGATTGGTCGCTCAAAGGACGTGCTGTTGTTCGCAACAATGAAGTAGGTAAAGTGGAACCGAAGCCGATCCAAGCCGGTGTGGGGCTGACCAAAACCATGGCTCCGCCTTCCGAGGAAGCAACGATCACAACAACCTTGCCAGCAGCCTTTGAGCATGCGAGTAGCTTCTATGATAACTTTGCAGCTGTGGTGCAAGGTACAGTGGAACCGATCGTGAAGAACCACGAAGTACTCCGTGTGCTGAATTTGATTGAGAATATCTTTGAAGCGGGTCGTACCCGTGAAGTGATTAAAGACTTCGATACGTATACGTCTACAAAATAGTATTCAACTGAAGCCAGTTAGATCAGCACCTTGATCTAACTGGCTTTTTTGGTGTGTCACGCATGGTGATCAACTAGGTGGTGGTCGTATTTCAGGTATGGGCAGACGGCAGCAAAATATTTGACAGCCAGACGATGAATCCGACAAGTGTGACCCAATCCATCGACGTAAGTGTAGCAGGCGTTAACCAATTGATGCTTACTGTAAGCGATGCGGCAGACGGGATCAACAGCGACCATGCGGATTGGGCCAATGCAAGGCTGTTGAAATAACACACATAGCAACTCGATCTGAACAAGGAAAAGGTGCTCCCTCTTTGATCGCAAAGAGAGAAGCACCTTTCCGACAGTATAGAGTTCATAAAATAGTGAAGTATATATGCTTAAATTGTAGGGTGAAGGAAGAATATCATTGCAAGTGGTAATGGATGTATCCGAATTTTTACAAAGGAGTGGATGGGGGCAAGTATAGGATCTCCGATGTTCAATATTAAAAAGAAGTAGAAGGAGACTCACAGTAGAACCAAAGAGGGCATGGGTATGGGGTGGAAAAGCGGAAGCGTTCGCCTTTGTGCTCAAGTTCCATCCATTTGATTCATATAATCAAGGAACTTGAGCACAACAACGATTGGAACCCCATACCCATCCCTCCCACATGCACCAACGTATGGGTTTATACAATGATTTTAGAGGACCTGGAGCGCAGCTTCAGGTTTTTTTTCTTAGTTGAATTTACCCCTTCTTGTGAATGGAATCCCAATATTCAGAAGGGTTTAATCCGGTCCAGTTCCGGAATACACGGCTGAAATAATGCTGGTCAGTATAACCGATAATTTCGGATATATCTTTGAAGTCCATATCCGGGTTGTGTTCGATCAATCGCTTGGCCTCTTGAATCCGCAGTGAAATGAGATACTGCAGTGGAGGAATCCCTTTATATTTCTTGAATACCCGAATGATATAGGAGGCGTTAAATTGGAATTTATGTGCCAAATGATCCACATTAATGGCTTTGGTAAAATTCAAACGAATGTAATCCTCCAGCATGGTATACAGTTCCTCAGCCGAATCAAGCTTCCTTTGCGTGGGCAAGTGATGGATTAGCAGCCGTAGAACGTCCTGATATAATTCATCGATATCCTTGGCAGCGGCGACGATATGATAAATGCCTGATTCAATCGCAACCATAGTTTGTTTAGGCTGATCATCCTGAGGTTCGAATAGGAGTCTGGCCAGCTGAATCAGTGATCTCTCAAGTAGATCCTGCGTAAATTTTTGTGGCTTCCATACCTCAAAAAGACGTGAAAGCTCCTGGATAAGCGGATCAAATTTTCTTTGTTCAACAAACCTTTCCATTGTGCTTGTGGTAACCGGATCTAAATGGCTGATCCGTCTCTGCAGTGGCTCTGTGTCGTGAGTTAAAATGATCGATGATTGACAGGGAATTAGACCTTTATTGAGCGATTTTCGAAGTTCCTGGGCAGTTTCCCATAAATCGCTAAAACGGACAGGCTCATTGTGTGTGCAGAGGGTGACAGGAATCCCATACTGAATAAAGGCGGTAATCCCATTTTGAATCTCAATGGTCCTATTCGTCGTCGCTTCATGAGGGTTCCATGTCATGATGAGAAACTTGACATTACAGCTTTTATCATCGATGACCCACCATTTTGCTGCAGATGCCAGATGCTCATTGATGAACTTTGTCCACTCCACCATGTCCCAGATCCTGTTGATGTGATGCACGTCTATTTCATTCATGGCGTGCCTGTTCAGATTGCCAAGACAGATGAGATACAGCATTAATTTGCTGTTTTCTAAGGTAGAGGGAACAGATAGACTCGGCCCAAGTCCGTTTAAATCTTGCGTAATGATATTCCTTTCTTGGATCATGTTGCGCTGTTCGAGTTTGATCTTGATCTCATCGAGTGTGTCCTGCAGGCTTTCTCCGGTCATCGGTTTCAGAAGATAATCAAATACACCAAGCTTTAGTGCCTGCTGCGCAAAGCTGAAATTGTCGAAGCCGCTCAGTATAACGATATGGACTTCTGGAAAAAGCTTTTTCACCTGACGCGTTAATTCGATCCCATCCATCAGCGGCATTTTCACATCGGTAAATAGGACATCCGGTTGATAGGTTTTCACAAGCTCCAGCGCGTCTTCCCCGTTCATTGCGGTGGCAATGACTTGGAAGCTGGGGTCGATCTGTTCTATTTTTTCCGCAATGTGCTCCAGAATAATCGGTTCGTCTTCAGCAATCAAGACTTTGAATGTGTGATCTCTCGGCATTGACATCCTCCTCTGAACAGGGTCCTCCAATCCGTACCATTGCACCTTCGGAAGTAGTCGATAATTGAAAGACGGCTTGGTCATTATAAAATAACTTTAATCGATGATTTATGTTCAATAGTCCGATATGAGGGTCATGGTCTTCCTTGGGTTGTTCAAAATGTTCAATTTTTGCAGCAATATCCGTTAACATCTGTTCATCAAAGCCGATCCCGTTATCCGTAATTACGATCTCCCACCCGACATCACTCATTTTCCCTTCAATTTGAATGTGCCAAGGGGGTCTCTTGTTAAAAGCATGTTTAAAACAGTTTTCAACAAGGGGTTGGATGATGAGCCTTGGAACGCGGATCCGATTCATCTCCATGGGGACATCGATGCTGCAGGTAAAATGATTGGAATGGCGGGTCTTCATTAAGTCCAGGTACTTCCTGGTATAGTCCATTTCCTGCGCAATCGTGACAGGAGCCGATCCCTCAACCGCAATGTATCTTAGCATGCCGGAAAGATCGCTGCACATCTTTACAATTTCCTGTTGGTGATTGTTGTCTGCTTTGATGCTGATGACGGTCAGCGTATTATATAGAAAATGCGGATTCATCTGAGCCTGCAGGGCCAGCATTCGCGCCTTAATCTCCTGGGATCTCGCCTCTACGGCTTCCTGCAATGACGTTTCGAGTCTATCGCACATCTGTACAAAAGCCGATTTTAGCTCCTCAAGCTCATTCAGATGAGAGGGAGTGTCCGGGATTCTTTGGGGCGGGAGCGTCTGCAGATTCAAGCTAGCAATCGATTTTCGAATGGCTTTGAGGGGAGTCGTCAGTCCTCTCGACACATAATAGGTCAACATCATCGTAAGCAGTAGTGCGACAATGCCAATCAGAATGATTTGATTGCGAAATGCTTGTATCGGCTGTAATAAAGCGGTTTCAGATTCGACGAGCAGCACCGTCAAGCCGCTGAATTCGGATCGTGAGTAAGCGACAATTTCGGAAGATGGAGTGGATGATGCGTCGTGAATCATTGATAGAGATGAAGGCTTCAAGATCCCGCTTGAATTTGCAAGTTTGCTGACCTCTTTCCAATGGGTCTCGGTTGGAAGCAGCGAATCTTCAAATGGATACATCAAAGCGCCATGCTTGTCATACACATATACCTTGGTCGAAGGAGGAGTTTCTTCCCCAGGAATCGCAATCGACCGGTTGACAATATTTTCGAAAATGCGGTAGTCCTGCTGAACCTCTACAATGCTGTCAAGCGGTTCGCCCAAAACCTCGGTAAAGGCCCTGCTGAGGGACAAGACCGTCGTGTTCGTATGATCCCAATCGTTCTTGCGCGGAGGAATGATGGCCCTGCGTCCATCCTCAACCAGTGTGTCATGAATCCAGGCTCTGGTTATAAATGTTTCGGGAGATAACTGCAATACATCGAAGTTTTTGCCAAATTCTATGAATCTTCCATTTATGCTAAAGATATGAATTTGATAGAACTGGAACGGATAACCGGTAATTGAAAATAAGGTATTATTGAGATTCCTTCTGTTATAGAGCTCTTTAGAGGGATTATCTGCGTTTTCAAAAAAATAGGTTCGTAGATTGTCGGATGTAATGATTCGCCCGGCAATCGCATCCATGCTGCGAAGCTCAGCATCAAATTTATCGGAGATGTTCAGGGACAGCTGATGAATGGATTCCGAAGCTTTTTGCTCTAACGTTCGGGAAACATACAAATAAAAAGAAGCCGAAAAAATGACGATGATGAATGTAATAAGGCCAGCATATACCAAAAACAGCTTGGCTTGCACCGTTTTGATTCGATTCATTCGTCTAATCCTCCCATCATGCAAACGCAGTGGTCAATTTTATCCACATCATGCAGTCACTATTCTTCATTCCCTTTCACGCTATCCATGATTAATAATAAGAATGTACCGTACAACAACACAATAATAAATAAAGGGAGGTTTGTAAATGCACCGTTTGAAACCGCTTAAATTATTCACTGTAACCCTCGTGGCACTCCTCAGTATTTCCGGATTAATAGGGTGTTCCGCGCAAAAGGATCAGCCAACCGGGGAAGACAAGAAAGAACAGACTACTCAAGATGCTCCTAAGAAAGATATTACGATTACGTTCGTAGGTTCACAAAACTGGTTGAACAAGGGCTCCAAAATCGATTCAGAACTTAATGAAGCATTTACACAGGAAACGGGAATAAAAGTGGACATGCAAGTCATTCCAGATGATCAGTATGCGAATGTTCTCAAAACGAAGCTTGCATCGGGTGAAGCACCGGATATTTTCATGGTTAGCGCTGGAGTTGGTGCCCAAAAGTTCCTTCCGGACAAATATTTCGCGGATTTGTCGAATGAGAAGTGGGTATCTCGCTATGTGCCATATGCCAAAGCGGGCAGCACCATCGACGGCAAGGTCATGGGCTTCATGACCTGGTCCGTAGACGGATGGGGAATGCTCTACAACACGAAAATATTTGAAAAAAATAATTTGACAGTGCCTAAAACATTCGATGAATTTACGAAAACGTTGGATACATTGAAGGCAAATAACATTACGCCTGTCTATGAAGTAGGTAAAGAAGCTTGGCATTGGGGCATTTGGTTATCGCAAATGGGACCGATCGCCGAGAAAAACAATCCTGGTCTGTATGAGAAATTAAATTCGAATCAGATCAAGTATGCAGATGTTAAGGAATTTGAAACTTTCCTGACTCAATTTAAAGAGATGTATGACAAAGGTTATTTTGGTAAAAATCCGATATCGAACACGTGGGATTCCGGCTATGAAGCGATGGGTAAAGAGCAGGCGGCTACATTCCTGGGCTATACTTCTTATCAGAATGAGGTAGCTGGTAAATTTGCGGACTCGGGCGCAAATGATTGGAGAATGTTCCCGATCCCTATGGCGGGAAATAACGTGTTCTCACATTCTGCCGGCGGTAACATGCGTGTAGCGTACAAAGATTCAAAGAACCTGGAAAGTGTAAAAGCATTTTTTGACTTCTTGGCTAGACCTGATAATTTGAAGAAGTATTACGAAGCTCGTCCGGATATTCAGCCTGCTCCTTCTTTCACGGATGTGCCGGCCAAGCCAACAGCGAGCGGAAAATCGCTCCTTGAAAATGCACCTGGCGGGGATGGAATGGATATGGAATACGGCGTGCTGTATTGGGACAATACGACAGTCGGCAAATACATTCAGGATATGATGCTGGGAGGATTAACGCCTAAGCAAGTATTGGAATCTATTGATAAAGACCGAGCAAAATTGTTTAGTGCGACAGCCAAGTAATGAAATAGATAAAGGCGAAGATGTCCGGCTTATGAAACTGGGCATCCTTCGCTTGTACAAAATATAAGAATTATAAGTTTTGTTAATGACTTATTTACTCTTATATTTCTCGCTTAAACGCTTTGTGTCCTTGAAAGGACGCCGTAGGGTTTATGCTTGGATGGTGGGTATAAGTTTCGGAGAGGGGAACCCATATGTATGCATCAAAACTGTATTCGTGGAAATTTATCGTTCCTGCATTTTTGTTATTTTTTGTATTATTTCTAGTTCCCAATCTCATGGGATTCTATTATTCGCTGACGAACTGGAATGCCATGAGCGATCAAGTGAAATTTATAGGTCTGGACAATTTCATAGAGGTTTTTACGGATAAGTCGAACTTTAGGTTCATTTATAACACGCTTATGTTTGCTATTGTCACATCGATTTTAAAAGCGGTTATCGGATTAGGACTGGCATTGATGCTGAATGAAGGCGTGAAATCCAAAAATTATTTAAGAACGATTTTCTTCATGCCCGTCGTGGTTTCTAATTTAATTGTAGGGCTTATTTTCCAACAAATATATAACCCGGACACCGGCATTCTAAATGGACTTCTAGAAGCGATTGGCCTTGGCGCGTTCAGTCAGTCCTGGATCGGCGATCCCAAGCTTGCGATCTGGTCCAGTATGGGCGTTGAGATCTGGAAAGCGTCGGGCTTCAATATGGTCATTTTTCTGGCAGGTTTACAGATGGTGCCTAAAGATATGTACGAAGCAGCTGATATAGATGGCGCTAATTATTGGAATAAACTGATTAAAGTCACTATACCTTTCTTAATCCCTTCCATCACCATCAATATGATGCTGAATGTGATCTCGGGTTTAAAGGTGTTCGATGTTATTTTTGCTTTAACCAACGGCGGTCCGGGAAGGGCCTCTGAAGTCATTAATTTAACGATATTCAACCAATTTGGGTTAGGAACCTACGGATATGGGACTGCGCTTGGCGTCATTTTATTTTTGTTCTTGGCGGTCATTTCTATTGGCCTGGTAAAAATATTTACACGACCTGAGGTGAGTGAGAGATGACTAGAAGAACTGCGACGATCAACGGCTTGAAAGAGATTAGCATGTGGATTTTAAGTCTAGTGATCCTTGTTCCTATCGCTATGCTGCTTTTGAACTCCGTAAAAAATGTGCCGGAATCGGCTGCGATGAGCTTAAAGCTGCCTACCTCATTTCACTTTGATAACTTTATGACTGTGTTCAAGGATGGGAAAATATTCAGCTCGTTTGGTAACAGCTTGCTGATTTCTTCCGTTACATCGGTGATTACAATCATTACTTCTTCGATGGCAGCCTTCGTCATGACCCGAAATCGAACGAGACTGTATCGATATGTATATATCCTTTTTCTCATAGGCTTAATTGTGCCGATGAACTATATTACCACCATGAAAGTACTGCAGATGCTTCATATGATTAATACGTTTACAGGCATCATCCTGCTGTATTCGGCGACGTTCATTCCCTTTACCGTATTCCTGTTTTACGGCTTTGTCGGAGGAATCCCCAAAGAACTGGATGAATCGGCGGTGATTGACGGCTGCGGAGGGAGCGGTCTGTTTTTCCGGGTCATTTTCCCGCTTATGAAACCTGTTTCGGTGACAGCGCTGATTATTAACTTTTTGAACTGCTGGAATGACTTTGTGCTTCCCCTTTATTTTTTGAATTCTTCAAGCAAATGGGGAATGATCATGACCATGTATAATTACTTCAGCCAGTATATCAGTTCATGGAATCTGGTATCCGCAGCGATGCTGATCAACTTGGTTCCAATTCTGACGGTTTATGTGCTGGGCCAGAAGTATATCATTTCGGGGATGACAGCGGGAGCTGTGAAAGGCTAAAGTATGGATACGTGGTTCAAAAAGGTCGGTTTTAAGCACCGAGACTGCTTCCGATGTGCGTTTTTTTAAAACGCTTTAGTTGGATGAAGCTAGGGACTGAGGAGCGGAGCGTACGTTTTTAGTACGTGAGGACCTGAAATGTTTCCGAAGGAAACATACTTCGTAAGCATTTGCTTGGCCCGGCTGAATTCAAGATTCGATGCTGAGTTACTTCTTGAATTACTTCGTGATCAAAAGCGAACTTTTTGAACAACCTCTAATTGGAAAAGGGGGACTGAGGATGTCGATATTTACCATACCTGAGCGAAGTGCTTGGGTCTTACGGACAAAGCATGCCGATTACGCAATCGGTGTCGACGAAAGCGGAGCGCTTCAGCATCTATACTGGGGCGAGCCATTGAACTTGCTGGACGAGTATCCGAGCACAGCTGGCCAGCATGCCTGGATCTGGGAGCCGGAGGAAGGCAACAGCAGGGAAGAATGTATGCCGTGGGGCAAACGAAGCTTTGCAGAACCAGGCTTAAAGGTCGAATTTGCAGATCGAGCGCGGGATCTCGTCCTCACGTTTGACGGGGCCGGCATCGAAGGGGATACACTGCGAATTGTTTTAAAAGATGTTCTAAAGTCATTGCAAGTCACGGTCAGTTACCACATCTATGACGAGTTTGATGTGATTGAGCGGTCGGTGGAAGTGACGAATATCGGCGAGGTTCCGGTGAATATCGAGCAGGTGATGAGCGCGATTTGGCATCTTCCTGTATATCCATCGTATCGGCTCACTTATCTGACAGGTCATTGGGGGGCGGAGACGCAGCTTCGCCGAGAAATGCTTCAAGAGGGGAAGAAAGTAATTGAAGCCCGCAGAGGCATTACGGGACATAACAATAATCCGTTTTTTGCCGTTGATTTTGGGGACACGACGGAAGAATACGGTCTTGTATACTTCGGAGGGCTTGCCTTTAGCGGCCATTGGAAGATTGTCACTGAGCGAACACCGTATCAAACGCTGCAGATCGCGGCGGGTATTCATGACTTTGATTTTCGCTGGCTGCTGGAAGCGGGCGAAACCTTCGTATCACCCGTGAGCGTGGGCGGGTTCACCACCAAAGGGTTCGGTGATGCGAGCCGCAAGCTGCATGGCTATCAGCAAAAGCACGTTCTACGCAACAGCGGGCAGCTTCGCAAAGTTCTATATAACTCCTGGGAAGCGACTAGTTTTGATGTGAACGAAGAGAACCAGAAGCAGCTCGCGGAAAAGGCTGCGCGGCTTGGCGTTGAACGCTTCGTTGTCGATGACGGCTGGTTCGGTAAGCGCAATGATGACAAGGCTGGTTTAGGGGACTGGTATGTGAACAAGACCAAGTTTCCGAACGGACTGCAGCCTCTGATTGACAATGTCACGTCGCTTGGCATGGACTTCGGCATCTGGGTCGAGCCTGAAATGGTGAATCCGGACAGCGACCTGTACAGACAGCATCCGGATTGGGTCTATCACTTCACGGATCGTCCGCGTACGGAGGGAAGAAATCAGCTTGTACTCAATTTGGCCTGCGAAGATGTTCAGGCATTTGTCTATAACGCGGTCGATGAATTGCTGTCTACACATGCCATTTCGTTCATCAAATGGGATATGAATCGCTACTTTAGCGAGCCGGGTTGGCCGGGCGCGCCAGATGGCCGCGATCGTGAGATCTGGGTGCGGCATGTGAACGCGCTTTATGACATTTGGCGGCGGCTGCAGGACAAGCATCCTCATGTGCAGTTTGAGTCATGCGCTGGAGGCGGCGGACGCGTAGACATGGGGATTATGCGGTTCGCGGATCAGTTCTGGACCAGCGACAACACCGATGCACTCGATCGGCTGCGGATTCAATGGGGATACTCGCACGCGTATACGGCGAAGTCGATGGTATGCTGGGTGACCGAACCGGTGAACTACATGAATGGACGCCGAATTCCTCTTAAGTTCCGTTTTCATTGTGCCATGATGGGAACACTGGGCATCGGCATGAACTTGAACCATTTGAACGAACAGGACATGGAAGAGGCCGCAGGTTATATCGCGCAGTATAAAGCAATACGGCCCATCGTTCAGGAAGGATTCTGCTATCGGCTTTCCCCGCCAGAGCAGTCGGATCTTACTTCCATGCAGTACGTAGGGAGGGATGGGCAGGAAGCGGTCGTGTTCGTGTTCCGGCATGCACAGCAATTCGGACATCCCGCTCTTCCCGTGAGACTGCGCGGACTGGAGCCGTTCATACCGTATCGAAATGAAGAAACGGGCGAAGTCCGAAGCGGGCAAGGATGGATGTCGCGAGGTATTCTTCTAAGCTTAACAGGAGACTATGACAGTGCGATGATCAGACTGGTCCAAGTACAGGACTAGAAAGCCCGGATAATAACACAATTTCAGATACGCCCTGATGGATTCGATGCTCTGAACCATCAGGGTTTTTCGTTATTTTAGAAAAAAGATGTCGATTAGCGATGAATAATAATTTATGATCCATATAGAGGGCAGAAAATTTAAGAACAGGGTGGGTACCATGACGAATCTGAATGAGCAAATTACGCAGCTGCTGCAGCAAGAGCTTGTCATTGCGCTAGGATGTACCGAGCCGGTTGCGATTGCATGGGCGGCGTCCGTCGCGAGAAGTCATGTGCACGGTGAAATGACGCATATGGATGTGACGATCAGCTCGAATGTGATGAAGAATGCGATGGCCGTTGGGATTCCTGGTATGAAGCAGACGGGAATTGATTTCGTCGCGGCGTTGGGAGCCATCGCAGGGGATCCGAATCGCAAGCTCGAAGTGCTGACGGGTGTTCCTGCTGAGGCAGAGAGTAAGGCTGAAGCCTTCATCGCAGCCAATAAAGTACAAATAAAGCTAACGGATTCGCCGAAAAAATTGTATATCGAGCTATGTGTGCATAGTGCGACTGAACAAGCCAAAGTCATCATCGAAGATGTGCATACGAATATTACGCGTATAGAAGTCGGGGATGATTTGATTTTCGCTAAAGCTTGTGAATATTATCATGAACAAGAAGATCAAGAATCCGATCTATACAGCCAGTTGAGCCTTGAGCGGATTTATCAATATATTCAGGACATATCTCTTGACGATCTGGAGCTGGTAAAAGAAAGTATTACGTTAAACCGAGCGATTTGCATGGAGGGACTGAAGGAGAGCTACGGTCTCCAAGTCGGGAAGATTCTCAAAGAGAACGTAACCAAAGGGCTGCTATCGGATGATGTGATTACGCATGCGATGGCGCTCACCTCAGCAGGATCGGATGCACGAATGGCTGGCGTCATGATGCCGGTGATGTCCAACTCGGGGAGCGGGAATCAAGGGATTGCCGTCACGATGCCAGTCGTCGCTGTCGCTGAGAAAATAAAAGCCAGTGAAGAAAAAATGATTCGCGCGGTAGCTTTCAGCCACCTGCTCGCGATCTGGATCAAATCCAAATTTGGGCGTCTATCTGCACTGTGCGGTGTGACGGTGGCAGGAGCGAGTGCGGCTGCAGCCATAACGTATTTACTGGGCGGTGATGTGAATCAAATGTCATTTGCGATGCAGAACGCAATTGGCAATGTCACCGGGATGCTGTGCGATGGCGCGAAGGCAGGCTGTGCCATGAAGGTATCGACTTGTACGGGAGCAGCGGTACAATCCGCATTGCTCGCAACGTCTGGCATGAGGGTTCCTGGAACGAACGGGATCATTGGTGAGGGGTTGGACGAGAGTATCGATAACTTCTGTC
The DNA here is from genome assembly GCF_042676425.1 of Paenibacillus sp. GCM10027629. Classification (NCBI taxonomy): domain Bacteria; kingdom Bacillati; phylum Bacillota; class Bacilli; order Caryophanales; family Paenibacillaceae; genus Paenibacillus; species Paenibacillus sp. GCM10027629. The sequence continues at coordinate 509,670 of NZ_JBHTGZ010000005.1, forward strand.
GACTTGGGAATGAAGGCTCCTTAAAGATGGATGAACTCATACTAGACATGATGCTCAATAAGCGCAAAGAAGATAATGAATAAGCGAAAGATCGCCTTGATCTTGTTCGATGTTGATCTGAAATAGAAGTTCGAATAGGAATCCTGAAGGGTCAACATGGTTGATTCTTTCAGGATTTTTAGGTATACGGATTGTGCAAATATTCGGGCAAAAAAGGGATTGGTTTGCCAGGGGAATTGTGGTAAAGTCAGTGGGTTGATGTCGGATTTTGCCGAAATCACCAATCGTTCAATAGGGGAAATCTTATGGAGAAATTAACGCAGACATATAGTGTGGCGCTTGTTATTGTATCTTATTTGATTGCGGTCATAGCATCTTACACGGCACTCGATTTAGGGCGGCATGTGAATGATGCGCGCGGGAAAAGCCGTTTGTTCTGGTTGATCGGTGGCGCTTGCTCCATGGGGCTCGGCATCTGGTCAATGCATTTCATTGCCATGTTGGCGATGCATCTGCCAATCGAGGTTCATTATGACGTGATGAAAGTTTTTATCTCAATTATATATGCGATCGTTGCCTCCGGTATTGCCTTATATGTCGTGACAGGGAAGCGGCTTACGATAGGCCGTCTGACGATAGGTTCCTTGTTCATGGGGGCAGGGATTGCGTCGATGCATTATACGGGAATGGCCGCGATGGACATGCCTGCCACGATCCACTATAACAAGTTCTGGTTCGTCATCTCGATTCTGATGGCGATTCTGGTATCGACTGTTGCCTTGCTAATTACATTCAAGCTGCGCACAGCGCGCAGTAATCTCATGGGCACGCTCATTAAGCTGCTAAGCGGATGTGTCATGGGGGCGGCCGTTGCAGGTATGCACTATACGGGCATGTATGCGACGACCTTTGTCTCGCATCATGACCATATTGATCATTCATCGATGTCGATGAATTTTACGCTTATGGGCTACGTGATCGGTATTGTGACGTTAATCATTCTGAGTGCGACGTTAGTTACGGCGTACCTCGATCAAGTATTAACGGCGAAGACGAGAAAAGTGATGGAGAGCGATGAGCGGTATCGTTCTTTATTTGAACATAATTTAGACGGGGTCATGTCCTTTACGAAGGATGGTGGGTTCGTGAATATGAATCCAAGGGCCAATGTCATAACAGGTGAGCAGAAGATCTCGTTCGCTGCGTTCTTATCGTTGTGCCGCCCGGAAGATTTAGCGGGTTTGGAACGTTGTTATGAGCGGACCCTTCAAGGTGAAGCACAGAAGTGTCAAGCGGTGATGACGAATCGCCATGGGGACACGTTAGACCTGAGCATAACGCCCGTTCCTGTATTTCTCAATGAAGAGATTGCAGGCGTGTTCATGATCGTTCGGGACATCACGAAGCGGAAGCAGACCGAACGCGAGCTGCAGGAATCGGAAGAGAAATTGCGCTCCGTCATTCAATCGGCCACTGATGCCATTATCATATCTGATGATCGCTCCATGATCATTTCATGGAATAAAGGCGCCGAGACCATGTTCGGGTATCAGGAGCATGAAGTGTTAGGTAAGCCGCTATCCACAGTCATTCCAGAGCGATTCCGCTCCGAACATGAGGACGGTGTTGAACGATTCACCCGTACGGAGATTCCAAAGGTCATTGGAGCAACGGTTGAATTAGTTGGATTACGGAAGGATGGTACGGAGTTCCCGCTCGAGCTCTCCCTTGCCTCGTGGAAGACGGGGGATCAAATATTCTTTACGAACATTATCCGAGACATTACAGAGCGTAAATTAGCGGAACAGAAAATCAACCATATGGTCTACCACGATTCACTGACAGGATTGCCGAACCGTAGATATTTCGAAGAGAAGCTGCAGAAGGCGGTTGCTACGGCAATGGAAGAGAAGCGTGAAGCTTACGTGATGTTCCTGGATTTAGACGGGTTCAAGCTGGTCAATGATTCGCTCGGACATGATTTTGGTGATCTGCTGCTGAAGGAGGTCGCGGGCCGAATCCTTCAGTGTGTGGAAGGGAATGGCGTCGTATCCAGGCTTGGGGGCGATGAGTTTACGATTATTCTTGAAGATATTACAGAGCAGGAAGCCCTTCACATCGCCGATCAGATCATTCATTTGATCGAAATGCCGATTCTTATCGACGGTCATGAGCTCTATGTCACGACGAGTATCGGAATCTCGCGTTATCCCGATGACGGAGCCGATTCGCGAACACTCATGAAGCGTGCAGACACAGCGATGTATTCGGCCAAAGAGCAAGGAAAGAACAATTATCGGATCTATGCGCCGGCGATGCAGCTGGTGACCGATCAGAAAATATTCCTTCAGAACGAATTGAATCGTGCGTTAGAGAATAAGGAGCTAATCCTCTACTATCAACCGCAGATTAGTATGAAAGACGGTACGATTGCAGGGATGGAGGCGCTTATCCGTTGGAATCATCCGACGAAAGGTATCATCCCGCCGGATCAATTTATTGCACATGCCGAAGAGACGGGGTTAATCGTTCCCATTGGGGAATGGGTGCTGCGGACCGCTTGCAGACAGAATAAAGAATGGCAGGATCAAGGTTTTCCGCCGATGCGTGTCGCTGTGAATCTATCTGCCCGTCAGTTCTTGAAGAAGAATCTGGTGCAATTCGTGGAGAATGTTCTTGAAGAAACTGGACTTGCGCCGGATTATTTGGAGCTTGAGATCACGGAAGGTACGATGCTGGATGTTCAGCGTTCAACCGATGCGCTGGAGAAGCTCAAGAAATTGGGTGTCCATATCGCCATTGATGATTTTGGAACTGGGTATAGTTCATTATCTTATTTGACGAATTTCCCATTGGATAAGCTAAAAATTGATCAGTCCTTTATTCGCGATATGCCGACGAACCTGAATAATAAAGCGATCGTCTCGACGATTATTTCGATGGCTCGCCATTTGAATTTACAGGTCATTGCGGAAGGCGTTGAGACGGAGGAGCAGCTGCATTTCTTGCGCGATGAAATTTGTGATGAAGTCCAAGGTTACCTATTCAGCAAGCCTTTGTCAGTTGAGGAAATGGAACAGTATTTCATTAGAAGTATGGTTGAGGTCAGATGAGGCCATGATCCTTGCTCATCATGACAATAGGGAGACCCTCCGAATGCGGAGCGGTCTCCCTTTTCGATTTATGCGATGAAGAATGGCAAAGATTTTAGCCCGAAGATCATCGTGCTATCCGCTCGTTCTAACGTCATACGCTGATCACGTCGGAAATTCGGGAAGCGTTCGAAGAGGATTCGCAGCGCGATCCGAGATTCCAGTCTGGCTAGCTGCGCACCTAGGCAGAAGTGGATGCCGTGCCCGAAGGCGAGGTGTGGATTAGAGCTACGATGAATGTTAAATGTATTCGGTGATTCGAAGACGTCTGGATCATGGTTCGCCGATCCGACCCAGATGTTGATCTGTTGACCCGGGAGCAGTAAATGCCCGCGCAGCTCTGTTGCTTGCTTCACTTTACGGCTCGTGACCTGAACCGGTGAGCAGTAGCGGAGCACCTCTTCGATCGCTTGCGGGAAGAGGGAAGGGTCCGCCATCAGCTGATCCCGCGCGTCTCGTTCACTATCGAAGCAGAGCATCGACGAAGAGATCAAGTTGGTCGTCGTCTCATTTCCTGCCACGAGCAGCAGCACGCAGAATCCAATGATCTCAAGGTCGGTCAGCTGTTCGCCATCGACATGGGTATGAACGAGGCTGCTAATGAGGTCTTGCTGTGGTGCTGTACGCCGATCGTTGGCAATGGCGGTGAAATATTCACTCATCTCTTGCTGGCATGCTACGAAGGCCTCGTAGTCGTTTCCGACAAGTGCGATGGACCATTCCCTGAACTGTAACCGATCCGCAGCGGGTATCCCGAGCATTTCGGCGATGACAATCATCGGCAGCGGACTTGCGAAGTCATGGACGACATCCATGCTGCCGCGCTGCTCGATCTGATCGCATAACTCATGGGAGATGGCAGTGATTTTAGGACCTAGAGCTTCGATGACCTGCGGGGTAAAAGCCCGTGAGACGAGCATGCGAAGCTGCCTATGCTTCGGTGGATCAAGGAAGAGAATGCTAGCATCGATCGGCTCTCTTACGGTGTCGTTCAACTGAGAGGAGAAGACTTCATGATTCGTGAACATGGCTTTGATATCCTCATACCGAAATGCATCCCAGTTATTGTACTCCTCGTTGAAGGATACGGGCGTATTCGACCGCATTTGCTCGAACCAAGATAACGGGATTAATTCATTGTTTGCCTTTAACCATTCCATAGTATTCACCAGCGCCTTCTGATCAGAATAGGGGTTTACGTTGTGGTCAGGAATAAGCCTGTCGTCATCGTCGTGTACATAAACTGCTCCAGCTGTTCCCGGGTTAATTCATCCTGATGATTCATGTAATACCTGCATCCGCTGTCGATCATGCCAATCAGCGCGGTTGCAGCGAGCCTGCAGTTCCCATCACGCATGACACCGGAGCGTTGAGATTGTTCTAGGCTATCGGCGACGAAATAAATGTAATCCAGCCGCATCTTCCGCACTTCCTCCAGCACTTCCGGATCGAGTCCATTGGATAATTCGTTGAATACGATGTGGGCGAAGCCGCTCGACTCTAAGAAGATATCGAGATTATGCTTAATGATCCGCATGATTTGTTCCTCGAAGGGGAGGTCCGCATAGAGATCCGCATGGACACGATCCATTAGTTCCGTCAATCCATCGGCGACGATCGTCTTGAACAATTCGGATTTACTCTTGAAATGATAGTACAGGGTTCCCTTCGCGACATTCGCCCGTAGCGCGATTTCATCCATACTTGCGCGGTGGAACCCGTGTTCAGAGAATACAGCTTCTGCTGCTTGAATAATTTTAATTCTACTCATGGGTTGGTAGCCTCTCTACTTGTCTTGATTAAGTTGAACTGACTAGTCAGTTCAATAATATCCTATTGGAAAATTATAGTCAATCCATCCTGCCAGACGCTAGAAAAATTTTAAAAAAGGAGTATAGTTATGGAGGTACAACAGAGAGAAAGAAGGCGCATCACGTGGCTCACACGAAAGCATCAACAAAAACAATTCTATCGATTGCATTTCTAGTCTTGATCTGGGGGTTATCGTGGTCCATCTATAAAGTAACGCTGCACTATACGCCGCCGATTTTATTCGCAGGGATGCGTTCATTCCTAGGGGGATTGTTACTGACTCTTTTCTTACTGCCGACCTGGAAAAAATTGAAGTGGCGTGAGAACTGGTTCCGGTACGTCATTTCAGGTCTACTAAATGCTGCATTTTTCTATGGGCTACAGACGGTGGGGCTCATCTACTTGCCGGGTGGTTTATTTTCCGTGCTCGTCTATTTTCAGCCGGTATTGATAGGTCTCTTCGCATGGATGTGGCTGGGTGAGCGGATGACATTCGTCAAAGTCGCAGGGCTTCTGATCGGATTTATCGGGATCTTGGCCGTGAGCTCAGGCAGCTTCACAGGACAAGTCTCCTTCGTGGGCGTAGCCTTGGCCTTATTAGCTGCAATCAGTTGGGCACTCGGCGTCATCTACGTCAAGAAGGAGAGCGGGAAGGTCGATTCCATGTGGATGGTCGCTTTTCAATTTATGATCGGTGGGGGCCTATTAACGGCGCTCGGTACGGGGGTTGAAAGCTGGACTAGTATCACATGGAACGGAACCTATCTCATAGGATTGGGGTTCGGCGCGACCCTTGGGATTCCGATCGCTTTTGTAATCTATTTTCATCTGATGAATACAGGAGAGGCGAGCAAGGTCGCATCTTTTACGTTCCTGGTTCCACTTATTGCGGTTCTTACGGGAACTGTGTTCTTGCACGAACCTTTTACCTACTCCTTACTGCTAGGTTTGGTCCTGATTGTCATCAGCATTTATTGTGTGAATTATTCGAGTAAGAAGAAGGAGATTGCGTTACTAGAGTAACGATTGGAGGTCATGGTCACGATGAATTTTATCGAGAAAAAGCTTGCTGAATTGCATCAATACATGCCGGATCAGACGGCACCGGAGGATCTGGATTCATTCTGGGAACGTACCTTACACTTAGCCGTACAGAAGCCGCTGAATGATCGCCGGGAGCAGGTAACTTGCCTCTCCCCATATATGACAGCGTACAAGGTCACTTACGAAGGCTATGATCAGACACCGATTCACGGGTGGTACATCCTGCCGAACTTCGTTGGCGTAGAGGCACGGAACCTTCCTTGTGTCGTACATTATCACGGTTATCATGGAAGTAAATCCGTACCCGAGAACTATGCGAACTGGCTGATGATGGGCTTTGCCGTCTTTGCGATGGATGTGCGTGGGCAGGGCGGCGAGACAGGGAACCTGCTGCCGCAGTCGTATGGCATGACCAAAGGATGGATTACGCAGGGACTTCTCGCTCCCGAACAGAGCTATTACCAAGCGATTACCGTCGATGCGCTTCAGGCGCTCACATGGGCCAAGCAGCAGCCGGAAGTCGATGCTTCTCGCATTGTTGTCGCGGGGGCAAGTCAGGGCGGAGGACTCGCGCTGATCACGTCGGCACTAAGTGATATTCCATGCAAAGTTATCGCAGATATTCCGAACATGTGCCATATGGATTTTGGCATTTTCAATTCTGTCGGTTCGCTGTCAGAGGCGGCATCCTTTGTCATGACATACCCTGAACATTTGCAGGAAGTTATGCGGACGCTCAGTTATTTCGACATTCTCAATTTGACGGATCGTCTCACGAAGCCGATCTTCATGTCGGTTGGATTGAAAGACCCGATCTGCCAGCCCGAGACCGTCTTCGCGGTCTATAACCGAATAACATCGCCGAAGGAAATGCATGTTTATCCATTTAACGGTCATCATACGAGCGGCGATCATTTCGGCAAAATTATTCGTTTCATACGCGGTTAATCATCTCTTGCACTTCTTTATGCTAAAGCTTGCTGATTCCTTCGAAGGGGAATCCCAGCAGGCTTTTTTTATGGCGGCGATGCATCCTTTGAGATCCTCAAATGATATAAAGGGGTTTCAATGGTATCGAATCATGTGCTCTAGATTACCGAATACAACAAGAAACGATGATCATAGGGGCATTGGAGCATGTAAGTGTGGCCGACAGCAGAGCTATCTAACGAACCATAATGTTCTTATATCAGCGAAAATGAAGCCAAATCAAATCTAACGAACTCAATAAACGCTAATAAGTCGTCCTAAGGCGAAATGATCCCTTTTTGCAAGGAATAACGCTTCTGAGATTCGTTAGAATGATAGATTACGCGATTTATACCTAATAAGACTTGTACGGTTCGTTAGCCCCAGTTCGGACGTTAAGAATCACTCCGAAGCATTCCGCGTTATCGTCATCAGCCCCCGCAGTCGTTATTTATCCTCTTTAATGCCCCCTTCAGATCGGATAGAGAAATAGATAAAAATTGCCCTAATACACCATAAAATATGGATATTGTGTGTAGAAGGTTCTTTTCTATAATAACAATTGTAAACGCTTTCTAAATATCTGTTGAGAGGGGATCAACAATGAAGAGGAACATGATGCGATTGTTGTCTGTCATGATGGCGGCATTTCTATTCACGACATTTACAGCGGGATCGGGAGCGACAGCAGCGGCGACTAAGCCAGCGGAACAGAAGGATGAGGGAGTGACCTTCTACCTCGTACGTCACGGGGAGACGCTGTTCAATGTCCAAGGCAAGATGCAAGGATGGTCGGATTCGCCGTTAACTGAGGAAGGGATCCATGTCGCAGAGAACTTAAGCAGAGGTTTGAAGGATATTCCGTTCGTGGCAGCCTATAGCAGCACAAGCGAACGCGCGATGGATACGGCGAACATTGCGCTCAAGGGCAGAGGTATTCCGCTCACGACGGATAAGCGTTTAAAGGAGTTTAACTACGGCGAGTGGGAAGGCGCGAAGGGTGAAGACATCCTGAAGAAGCATCCGGATATGTATACGAACCCGAATGTATTCAAGCAAGCGGGCGGTGAGAGCACGCAGGAAGTGATTGATCGGATGACGGCAGCGCTCACAGACATTGCGGAGAAGCATAAGTCGACAGGCGGCAACGTGATGGTCGTAGCGCATGGCATGGCGACGGTTAATCTCCTTCTCGCGTTAGATGAGAATGCATGGGGCATGAAGCCGCTACCGAATTCCAGTGTAACAACGATTCAATGGAAAGACGGCAAATTCAACGTGCTGAAAGTCGGTGACATGAGCTATGCCGAGAAGGGCGAGAAGAAGCTTCGTTTCTATTTCGTACGACATGGCGAGACCCTCTTTAATGTGCAAGGCTTGATGCAAGGGTGGTCCGATTCTCCGCTTACGAAGGAAGGCATTGAAGTTGCGAAATATTTGGGCAAAGGTCTGGAGAACGTTCCGTTCTTAGCCGCTTATAGCAGTACGAGCGAACGCGCCGTCGATACAGGCATGTTGGCCCTTGGCGGACGTGATCTTCCGCTGCAGCTCGATAAACGTCTCAAAGAATTTAATTATGGCGAATGGGAAGGCATGAAGGGGCAGGACATCTTCAAGGCTAACCCGGATATGTTCACGAACCCGAACATCTTCAAGAAAGCGGGCGGCGAGAGCACGCAAGAGGTTGTGGATCGGTTCAAGGATTTCCTGAAGAGTGTTGCCGCGAAGTACAAAGATGCGAACGGCAATATTATGGTCGTATCTCACGGAATGTCGACCATGAACTTGGTTAATGCGCTTGATCCACAAGCTTGGGGCATGGAGCCATTGCCGAACTCCAGCGTGACTATCATTGAGTATGAGAATGGTGAGTTCAAAGTAGGAAAAGTTGGCGATCAAAGTTATGTCGAGAACGGGAAGAAAGCACTAGGACACGAATAGCAGGATGAAGAGGACAGGTCATTTGACCTGTCCTCTTTGCTAAGTCATACTAGGAATACTAGTTATTCGTAGTATGACGCGAGCTATGAGGTGATCCGTATGGATTATATTTATGAGAGCATCCCGTTGGATGCGAAATTAAAGATCAATATTTTTCTGCATCGCGCGAAATATGTCCATGATCATTGGCACGACAGCCTCGAGCTGTTCTTCGTGTTGAAGGGTAATGTCGACATGTACATTCAGCGCAAGAAATATACGCTTCAGGAAGAAGATATGATCCTCATTAACAGCAATGAGATTCATTCGATCATTGCCGATGAAGATAATCTGCTGCTTGTGCTGCAGATTCCGCTTTCTTTCTTAAGCGATCATTTCGGACAGGCGGAATCGTTATCGTTCCATCTGAAATCGTTCATGTATGCGCCGGATGAGCAAGAGCGATTCAATGAGGTACGGATGCTTCTCGCCGAAATGATGTGGGTCTACAATAAGGAAAGCTACGGTTATGAGCTTAAGATGAAATCGCTGTTATTCCAGCTCCTCTATTTGCTTATTTGGAAATTCAAAGAGGGCGAGAGCGAAGACAGCGCGAGGATTAGTCCGAAGCACATGGAACGAATGCTTCGCATTGCGAATTATATTCAAGTAAATTACATGAAACCTTTGAATTTGAACGAGCTCGCTGCGCACGAATATCTGTCTGTGCCCTATCTGTCGAATTTTTTTCAGAAGCATATGGGTCAGTCATTCACGAAATATGTGAATCAGATTCGTCTCAACCATGCGGTGAAGGATATCGCTTATACCGATTATTCGATTACGCAGATTGCGATGGATCATGGGTTCCCGAATCTGAAGTCTTTTCACAAAGCCTTCAAGGATGTCTATAATATAACACCGAACCAGTATCGGAAAGAGCTGCAGGACGAGCATCATATGGAACGGAAAGTGACCACAGGCCAGAAAATCTCTTCCTATTTGGAGTTTGATCGCGACAATGCTTATGGGGCGTTGTTCAAATATTTGCCGGATCGTAATCGGGAGCGGGTCGATCGGACATCGGACAAGGGTGTTGTTACACGGGAAATTCAACTCCAGCTGACCGGAAGCCCTAAACTGATGAAGCCCTACTGGCAGAAAATCTGCACGATCGGCAAAGCGAAGGAAGGGCTCTATTACGAGGTGCAGCAGCATCTACAGTCGATTCAGTCGATGATGAAGTTCGAATATATTCGATTCCACGGCATATTTGATGATGAGATGATGGTATACCGTGAAGATCAGGATGGGAATCCGTTGTATAATTTTTTCTATGTGGATCAATTATTCGATTTCCTCCAGGGCCTCGGGCTCAAGCCTTATATCGAGTTCGGATTTATGCCAGCGGATCTGGCGAGCGGTGATCAGAGCATCTTCTATAAGAAGAGTAACGTGAGCAAACCGAAGGATTTGGACAAATGGTCAGAGCTTATCAGGCAATTTATGATGCATTGTGAGCATCGGTACGGACTTGAGACGCTTCGCACATGGAAATATACATGCTGGAACGAGCCGGATCTCTACCTGTTCTGGACGGACACGGTGGAAGATTATTATGCGATGTATGAAGCGACCTACCGTACGGTTAAGTCGATCTGCCCTGATTTGAAGTTCGGGGGTCCTGAGATCATCTCGGATACGATCTACCAAGAGGATTGGCTAACATCGTATTGGGACTTCTGCCGGAGTTATGATTGTATGCCGGACTTTTTTTCCTTCCATAGTTATCCGACAGGTGTTCAAGGTGAGAGTGGGGAAATCAAGTGGTTACAAGCCAGCAGGGCGAATGACTATCTGGCCGAGACGCTGGCTGTCTTGAAGAAGAAGCTTCGACAAGAGAAGATCAAGATGCCTGAGATCTATATTACCGAATGGAATGCAACGGGGGATCATCGGGATCTGACGAACGATACTGTCTTCAAAGCAGCTTATATCGCGAAGAATATTGTCGAGAACATGGAGGATATAACAGGGCTTGCGTATTGGACCCTTACGGATCATCTGGAAGAGCTGCCGCCTCCACGTGAGACCTTCCATGGGGGACTCGGGCTAATCACGAATAACGGGATCAAGAAGCCGGGGTATTATGTCTATCAGATGCTTAGCCAACTCGGCGATCAACTGCGGGACCGAGGCAAAGGTTACTGCCTGACCCAGCGGGGGGATTGCTACCAATTGTTGATGTATCATTACTGCCATTACGACAAGCTCTATGAGATGCAGGATTCGCTTGGGATCGATTCACTGAACCGGTATCATGTCTTCCAAGATATGAACGATCTGGAGATGAGCTTCACTTGTGAAGGGATCCCAGCGGGGACCTATGAACTTCGCAGCATACATGTCAATCGTGAACATGGAAGCGCTTATGACACGTGGCTTGCTATGGGGGCGCCAGCGGAACTGTCGCGGGGGATGGTCGATTATTTGAACCAGAAGGCCGTGCCTTTGCAAGAATATAAGATCATTGAACTAGACGGCACTACAGCGACATTCAAGTATACACTGAGTCCGCATGAGGTTCGATTCTATGAACTGAGGCCGTTGCGACATTTTTGAGAAGGTCTCGATAGGGGCTTTCTCAATGCAAAAGGAAAGACATTTTCGATGGGTTTCGAAGGTGTCTTTTTTGTTGTTTGATGGTGGTTGCTGCTCGTCATTAACGTGTTTCTGTGGCTTGCAATGACGGGGAAAGGCCAATCGACGATTTATTTCTTCAAATATAACTTCGCTCATGAAGACCTGATTCCATTAGTTAATGGACTTAATATTATGCCGCTTGTCGGGATTGCGTTTGCGCCTGCACTCACGAAGCGGTTAGGGAAGACGAAGACAGCTGTGCTCGGTTTTGGTATCGGTACGGTGGGACAGCTTATCGCATTTATTGCGGCGGGCATGAGCTCCATCCCATTGATTGTTACCGCTATTGTGATCGGTAATGTGGGTCTAGGATTTGCAGCGGGGATCCTATTCGCGATGCTGCCGGATACCATAGATTATGGGGAGTGGAAATCTGGTGTACGTGCGCAAGGGTTGTTAACCGCAGCAAGCGCGTTCGGGGTGAAGTTCGGTATGGGCATCGGCGGTGCACTTGCAGCATGGATTCTGAATATTGGCCATTATGTGCCGAACCAAGATCAATCCAGCTCGGCGCTCGCTTCCATTCAATTCAACTTTGTGTGGCTGCCGCTTGTCTGTTTCGTGATTTCAATTGTTCTGTTCATGTTCTATAAGATCGATCGTGTCGAGAAGCAAACGATTCGCGATCTGGATCATAAGCGTCAGGTCGGTACCACGATTCAGGCTTAATTCAATTGTAAAAAAAGAGCATAACGCTTGGGTCTGTGAAGGAGACAGACTCAGGCGTTATTTTAGTTAATATGCCCGAAGAGGCTGCCAGGCGCCGAAATAACTGCAAAAATGCAGCTAATATGCCCGAATAGGCTGTCCGGCGCCGAAATAACTGCAAAAATGCAGCTAATATGCCCGAAGAAGCTGCTAGACGCCGAAATAACTGCAAAAATGCAGCTAATATGCCTGAAGAAGCTGCTAGACGCCGAAATAACTGCAAAAATGCAGCTAATATGCCCGAAGAGGCTGCTAGACGCCGAAATAACTGCAAAAATGCAGCTAATATGCTCGAAGAAGCTGCCAGTCGCCAAAATACGTTTTTTTAGAGAGTATACCGACATATATGATATTTCCTATTTACGGAAATAGAGGGATTCGATAGAATGATACCAGTATTTTCAATTTTAAATTCGCAGTTGAGGGAGGAATTCGCATTGATCGCAACAACGCTATCCATCCATGAAGGCAGAACCGATGCTGCACCGGACGCGGTAGGTCTTGATGCAGCACGGCTGCAGCTGCTTGATGAGCATTTCCGTGGGCTTATTGAAGCGGGTCACATTCAAGGGGCAAGTTACTTGGTTGCCCGTGACGGCCAAATTGTCGTCCATCGTTCCCAAGGTCATCTGACATACGAAGAGAACAGTTCAGCACTTCTACCGAACTCGATCCGTAAAGTCTATTCGATTACGAAAGTATTTACAGCAATTGCAATCGCACAATTAGCAGAAGCAGGGAAGCTCTTCTATCAACAGAGTGTGAGTGAATGGATCCCTGAGCTGAATACGGATCAGCATCGCGGTATTACGATTTGGCATCTGTTAACCCATACATCAGGTCTTATGGGCGATCCTGGCGTCCAGACAGAGCCTTACACGCTTCCATGGTACGAGTGGTGGCTGCATGAGAAGAAGTCTAGTGCAGATGATTGGACACTCGAAGACGGGATAAAGACGATTGTCGGAGGACGGATGTATTGTAAGCCCGGTGAACAGTGGAATTATTGTACGGCAGGGTTTGCGCTGCTCGGTCTGGTTATCGAACGTGCGTCAGGCATGTCTTATGAGCAGTATGTTCGCGAACGGATTACGGAGCCTCTAGGGATGGAACGTACATTCCTGCATGTTCCGGAACATTTGCGAGCAGAGACGTGTATTGTGAATCCTTGGCAAGAAAAAGAAGTGCAAAATTCATTTGACCGGACAGGAATTCCAGCAGCGGCTGGCAATGGTCTATTCTCAACCCTTGAGGATCTGTGGAGACTTGGACAAGCCATGTTAGATGATGGGCAACTTCATGGACAACGCATTCTTGGACGCAAAACAGTACGGATGATGGTCTCGAATCAGCTAAATAACATTCCATCGACGTGCTGGGGCGATAAAAATCCTAATTTTCAGATGGGGCTCGGCTGGAGTCTGAGTCATCAAGATATTTGCTCACCAGGAACATATGCGCATGAGGGTGCAGGACATTGCGGTCTATTCGTTGATCCTATTGAACGGCTTGTCTATGCATTTATGGTGCCTAGCCAAACGGGTTGGGTGCCGCAAGCCATCATTAATCCGCGAGCGATTATTTGGTCAGCATTATTGTAGTGAGCGACGATAAATCTGAAATGGAAGAAAGAAAGGGCGGGGAAACGATATGAGCCTTGGTATACATCATGGACTGACCGATATTTCACCTTCGGAAGCAGGGTACCGAGAGAGTACCTTGCAACAGCTCGACACATTCTTAATGGGATTAATTAATGAAGGGAAGCTGCAATGCGCTTCCTATATGCTCGCGCGCGGCGGACAGACTTTCGCGGTACGTGCGCTAGGCGCGCTTCGGCACACAGACCCTGCAAGTGAATTGCAGCCGACGTCGATCCGGAAGATCGCTTCGGTCACGAAATGGTTCACACTCGTCTCAATCATGCGGTTAATGGAGGAAGGGAAGCTGTATCTAACACAGCCTGTGAAGGATTGGTACCCAGAATTTGATCATCGCCACTATGAACGGATTACGATTACCCATTTATTAACACATACATCGGGGCTCGCGCCGGACCCGGGTTATTTCACCGAGCCCTACCCGTCTGGTCCTTGGGATATTGCATTTGCATTTGGCGATGATTCGGATGCTTCGAAGCCAGAACGTACAGAAGCGGAGGATATTGCTTATCGCAGGTCTAGATGGATCAAGTCCGTACTAGCTGGACCATTGGTCTGTCAGCCAGGGGAGAATTGGAACTATTCCTCGACCGGCTTTTCGATCTTGGGGGATATCATTAGCCAGATCACGGGGATGTCCTACAATGATTATGTGCGTCAGACGATTCTGGAGCCGCTCGGGATGCATCGGACGTTTTTCGAAGTTCCTGAGGAGCTTCACCATGAAGTATGCACGGTTGACGACTGGGATTTAAATCGATTAACAAGAACAGAGGATGGGGGCTGGTCACCGCCTCGAGCGGGTGGCGGGCTGTATTCGACCCTTGCAGATATGAATCGCTTCGGACTGATGATGCTGAACCAAGGAACCTATCAAGGAGCGCGTATTCTTAGCCGAAGGTCCGTAGAGCGTCTTGCACAGAATCAATTCTCGGCAGGTATTCCAGCCTTCAATTGGGGGGACCGGTTGAAGGATATGCCCTATGGACTTAGCAGCCAGCTAGGACGCGTGTTCGATCCGTTCAAGTCTGGGACGTTCTATCATGAAGGGGCAGGACGCTGTGCACTAATGGTCGATGCAGAGGAAGATTTCGTCGTCTCGTTCTTCGTGCCGACAGCGAATGGCTGGGTTCCCGAATCGATTGTTAGCATTAAAAATATGATCTGGTCGGGCTTGCAATAATGCAAGCCTTACGGTTCGTACGTGCGGTAGCCTTCGCGACGTACAAAGAATGGGCGGCTTATCGCTCGCATATGGCGGTTTCTATCTTCATCGGTCCTGTGTACTTTCTAGTACAGTATTTCATCTGGCATGCGGTTTATGCATCGCAAGATATATTGAACGGATTTACTCTGTCAGAAATGTTGACATATTACGGTGTCATGTCTGTTATTACCTATTTGACGTTCGATTTCGCCGATTGGAATCTACAGATGCTCATCCGTACAGGGAAATATGTCACGTTTATTTTACGCCCAGTCTCTCATGTAGGTTTCGCATTGGCTCAGAAGGTTGGTCATCGCACGCTCGGGTTCTGGATGGAATTTATTCCGGTTTTTCTGATTTATCTCTTTATTTTCAAAATCAAGCTGCTGCCTCCGCAGCCGTTCTGGGCAGTGCTCTCAATTATTTTAGGTTTCTTGATGACGTTTTTCGTCAATTACTCCATTGGATTAACCGCCTTCTGGCTGACGAATGCGGAAGGAGTCAGGCGTGTATTCTTGCTGATGCGTGACATTACCGCAGGTGTATTCGTGCCGCTTTCCTTTTTTCCAGAAGGATTGCAGCATGTACTCTTTTACTTGCCCTTTCAGTTCATGCAGTATGTCCCTGTACGTGTCTATATTGGCAGCTATGAGCTTGCTGGGATCACGATGTCGATTCCGCAGGTCGTCGGGTTGCAGGCATTCGCAGTGCTCTGCATGTGGGGGGTATGTCAGCTCCTGGTTCACCTGGGTGCCCGGAAATTTACGGGGGTGGGGGTATGAAGTCATTGCTCGCTTGCTACAGAGCGGTAATCAAGACGAAGCTGGCAGAGCGAATGGCTTACCGAACGGATTTTGCCATTAGTGTGCTGCTCATGCTCTTAGGTGATTTTATGATCCCATTGGTCACTCTGCTTGTCTATCGTTCGGGAGCAAGCTTTCCGGGATGGACACTGCAGGAGGCACTGCTTATCCAGGCCGTGTTTACACTCGCCAAGGGGGTCGCATTTCCATTTTTCTTTGGGATTGTATCGACGACGCTCTATCATGTTCGTGAAGGTTCGTTCGATGTCTTCCTGCTGAAGCCGCGACCAATTCTATTTCTTGCGATGATGAATGCTTTTGATTTGGACGATTTCGGTCGTCTAATTAGCGGTGGTGTATTATTTGGTCTCGCTTTGTCAGGGGTGCCTGTACCTAGTGCATTGCATTGGATTCAGTTCGCTGTCCTGTTCCTCTGTTCACTGCTTGTCTTATTTGCGTTCTCGTTGTTCTTGTCGGGACTACTGTTCAAATGGGTCGGCAGCAGTCGTGTTTATGATATGTTCGATTCCATGTCGATGTTTGGAATGTATCCGGGAACGATCTTCTCGAAATTGTTTCAGCAACTCTTCACGTATGTCATTCCAATTGCCATGATAGGTTTCCTGCCAGCGTCTGCGCTGCTCGGAAAAGGTGCGGATGGGGCGTGGCTATCGATGGGGACGAGCATTATTTTCTGTGGAGCAGGTCTTATGTTCTGGCATAGTATGCTTCGCAATTATACGAGCGCAGGGGGGTGACACGAAATGATTGAAGTCCACAATTTATATAAGACCTATACAACGTATACCCGTGGGTCGTCGTTTAAGGAAACGCTGCGCAGTCTATTTAAGCGGGAGACCGTCCTCGTACCTGCAGTCAAAGGGCTAACCTTCAAGGTAGAACCTGGAGAGATCGTTGGCTTTCTCGGACCGAATGGTGCGGGGAAATCGACGACACTGAAGATGCTCACGGGGGTCCTGCACCCTACCTCAGGGGATGTCCGTATCTTAGGATGCACGCCGTGGAAACAACGTAAGCGATATGTGCGCAACATTGGAGCGGTATTCGGGCAGAAGTCCCAACTGTTATGGGATATTCCCCCGCTTGACGCGTTCTATATGAACAAAGCCATTTATGCGATCGATGATGCCGCATTTGAAGGAACACTGCACAGACTATCCAGGCTGCTTGAGGTCGAGGAGATTATGCGGAAGCCGACAAGGCAGCTGTCGCTCGGAGAACGAATGAAATGTGAGTTCATTATGGCGATGTTGCATCGCCCATCCGTGGTGTTCCTCGACGAGCCTACGATCGGGCTGGATGTCATCGCGAAGGAGAAAATTCGCAGCTTTATTCAGGAGATGAATGAGCAAGGCGTAACGTTTATTTTAACCACACATGATCTGGAGGATATTGAACAGCTTGCACGTCGTGTTATCGTCATTAATAATGGCGAAATCGTGTTTGATGACTCGATCATGGCGCTGCGCAATTTTCTCGGCGCGAAGAAGAAAGTTCGGATCGTCACCGAGCAGCCTGCGGATTGGTATGGGATTGAGGGTGTTACCGTGCTTAAGCTGCATTCAGCCAAAGATGCGGAGTTGGAGCTCGACACGGATTGTCTACCGCTCAAGCGGTTCATTCAGCTGATGAACGAGCGCTGCACGCTGCAAGATATGACGATCGATGCGCTGCCGATTGAACAGGTGATCAAGGAGTTGTACGGGCATAAAGAAAGGATCGAAAAGGTCAGTGTTTTAACGGAATAAGAATTGTAATGAATATCTCTCTAACACACAAGATGTAGATGTTGAAGTTGATTTGTAGGAATGACGATCACGTGGAGGAGTCTTGCTTCCGTCTTGGTGACGGTGTAAGGCTCTTCTCTATTTTTATCTTAAATTTATCTAAAATATAATATTTTTATTTGAATAGAAACCCTTATTTTACGCCGATTGTATCCCTTTCCAACGCAAAATATAGGCATGTCATTGTATTGACAAGCACAATATATTGATGTAAATTGATTAAGCACAACTACATATCGTGATGTACAGGTTTTTTGCACCTCTAGTCTTAGAGTGCAAAGATTAATAGGGAAGTCCGGTTGAAATCCGGCGCGGTCCCGCCACTGTAATAGAGGAGCGGTTGCTAGAGAGCCACTGATTAGTACAAATCGGGAAGGCGGCAATCACGATGATCCTTGAGTCAGGAGACCTGCCTGTCATCTGCACATGTCATCCCTACGGAGATAGGAACGTGCTGGCGTCGTCTTAATGAGTGAACTATCGTTAAGGTGCGTTCGGTTCATTGTGCCGGATGCGCTTTTTTTAATGAGTAGAATGTATAATTTTTGAGGTCCCCACAAAATACCTGAGTCGGATTCGAAGGTAGTGTGTCACTTTGTGGGGGTATTTTATGAGCATAAGAGAGAGGACTGAGTTACGAAATGGTCATCGCATTTGATTCTAAGACCGGGAACGTAAAAAGATTTGTACATAAATTGAACATGAGGACTGTGGAGATCGACGAGCAGACACAGATGGATGAGCCATTCGTGCTGATTACGTATACGACAGGGTTCGGTCAAGTTCCAGAGAAGGTACAATCTTTTCTACAGAAGAACGGTTCGTATATGAGAGGCGTATCGGCAAGCGGGAATCGTAACTGGGGAACCAGCTTTGCGAAGAGCGCAGATACGATTGCGATGATGTATGATGTACCAGTCATTTCGAAATTTGAACTATCGGGCACGACAAATGATGTGCAACGGTTTGTAGAGGGAGTGAATAGCATTGCGGCATATTGAGTTAAATAACCAGTTGATGCTTCGTGACGCGGACGGATTTTTCCGATTGGATCGTGACCATGAGGCGGTAACAGCATTTATGGAAGAAGTAGAAAGTAAGAGCTTGCGGTTCGAGACGATCCATGAGCAAGTTGAATATATGATTGCGCATGAATACTACGAGAATGTTTATGAGAAATATACGGCTGCCCAGGTCGAGGAACTTTTTGAACTAACGAGAGCATCGGGGTTCGAATTCCAGTCCTACATGGCAGCTTCTAAATTTTATGTCGACTATGCCTTGAAGAGCAATGACCACACGCAATACCTTGAGCAGTATTCAGATCGCGTATCGATGGTATCTCTACATTTAGGTGATGGCGATTTCGACAAAGCCAAACGTCTTGCGGTTGCGATGATGGAGCAGCGCGTACAGCCTGCAACACCAACATTCTTGAACTCTGGTAAGAAGCGCCGCGGTGAGATGGTATCGTGCTTCCTACTCGAGATGGATGATGCACTTAACTCCATTAATTATGTGCTTGGCACATGTATGCAATTATCGAAAATCGGCGGCGGCGTGGCCGTGAACCTCTCGAAGCTTCGCGGTCGCGGAGAGGCGATCAAAGGCGTCGAAGGCGCAGCGAAAGGCATCATGCCTGTCCTGAAGCTAATGGAGGATGCATTCTCCTATGCGGACCAAATGGGTCAACGTAAGGGCTCTGGCGCAGGGTACTACAATATTTTCGGATGGGACGTTGTCGAGTTCCTTGATTGTAAAAAAATCAATGCGGACGAGAAATTGCGGATCAAGACGCTCTCGATCGGGCTGATCGTTCCGGACAAATTCTACCGTCTAGCGGAAGAGAACCAACCATTGCACGTATTTGCACCTTATTCGGTCTACAAAGAATACGGCATTCATCTGGATGACATGGATCTAGATCAGATGTATGATGAATTACTGGCGAACGATAAAGTGAAGAAGAAAGTCATCATGAGCGCGCGCGATATGCTCGTGAAGATCGGGATGATTCAATTAGAGTCCGGTTACCCGTACATTATGAATAAAACCAATGCGAATGAAGCGCATGCCCTCAAAGGCATCGGTTCGGTTAAGATGTCCAACCTTTGCACGGAGATCTTCCAACTGCAAGAGACATCCGAGATCGGCAACTATGGCGAAGGTGATGTGATCCGCCGCGATATTAGCTGTAACTTAGCGTCATTAAATATCGTGAACGTAATGGAACACGGCAAGATCAAAGAATCCGTTCATGAAGGTATCGAAGCACTAACGGCGGTTAGCGACATGACGAGTATTCCGAATGCACCAGGTGTACGTAAAGCGAACACGGAGATGCATTCCGTTGGTCTAGGCGCAATGAACTTGAATGGTTATTTAGCGAAGAACAAGATCGCCTATGACAGCGATGATGCGAAGGAATTCGCGAGCGCGTTCTTCATGATGATGAATTACTATTCCTTGGAGAAAAGTATGGAAATCGCCCGCGATCGCGACGTGACATTCCGTGACTTCGACAAGTCGGAATATGCGAACGGGAATTACTTTACAAAATATGAAGAGACAGACTTCCGCCCACGCTCAGAAAAGGCTCTGAAGCTATTCGCTGGCATGGAGATTCCATCACCTGAGGATTGGACGGCGCTCAAAGCCAAAGTTCAAGCACACGGTCTGTACCATGCTTACCGCTTGGCTATTGCGCCAACGCAAAGTATCTCTTACATTCAGAATGCTACTTCGAGCGTTATGCCGATCGTTGAGCACATCGAGACACGGACGTATGCGAACTCAACAACTTACTACCCAATGCCGTACTTGGCAAAGGATAACTATTTCTACTATAAATCCGCGTATCAAATGGATCAGTTCAAGGTTATCGATATCATTGCAGAAATTCAGCAGCACGTGGATCAAGGGATCTCGACGGTTCTGCACGTGAATAGTAATGTAACAACACGTGAGCTAGCTAGATACTACCTCTACGCGGCACGTAAAGGGCTGAAGTCGCTCTATTACACAAGAACCAATCATTTATCTGTAGAAGAATGCATTAGCTGTTCAGTATAATAGAGGTTCATAGGTTCATGAACTAGGGGGAAGAAAGACATGAAAGCAGTCAATTGGAATCGTCCGGATGACGATTTTACAGCAATGTTTTGGAATCAGAATATTATGCAGTTCTGGACGGATGAAGAGATTCCACTCTCGGATGATAAAATGTCCTGGGTGGCGCTGAAGCCGGCAGAACGTGATACGTATATGAAAGTGCTCGGCGGCCTAACGCTTCTGGATACGATTCAAGGCGGCGTGGGAATGCCGAAGATCCTTGAGCATGTGGATGGTTTGCAGCGTAAAGCGGTACTCGCGTTCATGGGCATGATGGAGCAAATCCATGCGAAGTCCTACAGCAGCATCTTCACAACGCTGGCAAACAGTGAGGAAATCGATCAACTGTTCAAATGGGTGGAAAATGAGCCGCATCTACAGAAGAAAGCGAAGCTGATCTCCGGGTATTACACATCGATCGTAACGCCACGCGATCTATACATGGCGATGGCAGCTTCCGTATTGCTCGAGAGCTACTTGTTCTATAGCGGATTCTTCTATCCGCTCTACCTTGCCGGCCAAGGTAAAATGACGAGCAGCGGCGAGATCATCGACTTGATCATTCGCGATGAGAGTATCCACGGGGTTTACGTGGGCGTCTTGGCACAAGAAGTATTTGCGAAGCTAACAGCTGAAGAACAGGAAGCATGCACGCGCGAGCTGTATGATCTGCTTGAGCAGCTGCAAGCGAACGAGGAATCCTATACGGATTCGATCTACACCACGATCGGTTTGGCGGCAGATGTGAAATCGTTCGTACGTTACAACGCGAACAAAGCCCTCATGAACCTCGGTCTTGAGCCGAAGTTCGCCGAGGAAGAAGTGAACCCGATCGTGCTGAACGGGTTGAGCACGAAGACGAAGCAGCATGACTTCTTCTCGAAGAAAGGGAACGGCTACGTTCGGACGACGAATGTGGAGCCGCTTCGCGACGAAGACTTCGTATTTGAGTTTTAAATGAGAGCCATCAGGAATTGTTCCTGATGGCTTTTTTGTGCTAGAGGATGAATCGAAGGGTCGGGGAGGGGTATCTCTTTCCGGTCGGCTCTTGTTCGCCCATTCCTTTGATTAGACATGAAGGAAGGAATGGGCTACCAAATGCCGAACGCAGGCTCCTCCAAGAGACACCCCTCCTCCCTGATACGATTCATCAAGCACAAAGAAGCCAACTGCAAAGACTCCGGATGGCCGTTGAGGGCAGGGGAGAAGATGAATGAGCTCATGTCAGCTCATTGTAAGAAACATGAAGGTATTCATTCCCAATATGATTGTGCAGGGGATCTGTCCTAGTCACACGTCTAAAAACATAGAGTAGGACAGACAGGAGGCAAGACAACATGCAATTCCTAAGATTAAATGCATTTCAACTCAAAATCATCGCCATGGTCTTCATGGTCTTCGATCATGTTCATCAATTTATACCGGGTACGCCGATGTGGCTTAATTATTTTGGTAGATTGGTATCCCCGATTTTCTTCTATTTTGTGGTCGAAGGGTTCTTCTATACGAGAAATCGCATGCGATATGCAGGCAGACTGTTCGGCTGGGCTGCCGTAATGTTCGGCGGGTCTCAATGGCTAGCATGGTGCTTTCCGCAGAGTACCCCGATTCATAACAATATTTTCTTATCGCTTGCACTTGCGGTTGTCATGATGATGGGATTGGAATGGGCGAAGTGGGATCGTAAGGGACTATTCCTTGGTGTGCCGATTGCTGTTGTCGCTGCCGCGATTGCTTTTCTATATTCCGAAGCATCACTATATGGCGTGGTCATGACGCTGGTATTCTATTTCTGCCGTAACCGAAAAGGGCTTATGGCTGCATTGTATGTGGGTGTATGCTTCGTCCTGACGATTGGGCTCGGAATGAATTTCACCTACGATGCGCTGTTTCTCTTCGATGCGCAGTGGATGATGATCTTCGCGATTATCCCTATCCTCATGTATAACGGGGGACGTGGACCAAATACGAAGTTTACGAAATATATGTTTTACACGTTTTATCCGGTCCACATTTGGATTCTTTTTATTGTAGGGTATTTCGTTAAGCTTAACAGCTTATGAGGCAATCGGTGTTATCTTCACAGGCCCTTTGGAATGCTTGAGGTTCATCGAGGAATAGATAGATTTGATGCACAGACTGTCGTTTGCCGATTAGGCGAGTGATGGTCTGCTGTTTTTTTAGCTGGATTCGTATGTAGCAAAAAACGTGTTGACAATACAAAACTACAGTTGTAGTATTAAATAGAACTACAATTGTAGTATTAAAGTTCAACTGCAGATGTATCTTAAAATAATAATGTGTAAGGAGTATTTCAAATGAAAGTAGCATCAAAAGTAGCAATCGCAACCCTTAGCAGTATTCTATTGTTGGGTTCTTCTATGAACATCACGGTGGAGGCGGCATCCTCCAAGCCATCCCCAAAAACAGCTACCCAAAAAGTAGCCGTCAAAGCTCCAACGGCAGAGGAAAAAAAATTCATCGAACAAGAGATCAAAAGAGTGAAGGAGCTGGTGATGAAGACGGGCGATACATATGTCCTGTACCATAAATACAAGGCGCTTAATAGCGGACTCGATCTTAGCTATTGGGGACTGACACAGGAATACACCACATATGAAGACTATCTAAAAAAAGCTACGACCTTGAAGGGTACCATCTTGCAGGAGCCTTCCAACTTACCCGAGGGATATACGTTCTCCAAAGCTAGAATTGGAGGTCCATTGGGAGGAAAGTTCATTGATGATTTGAGAGCAGAAGGCAAGAAGAGTGGAAAACCCATTTATATGAAAAAGATGAATTGGAATGAGGCGGAAGACATCCGACTGGAGTACACGAACGGGGATGATACGTTGGCCTTTAATAAATACACCGTAGAAACAAAGGACAGAAAAAATAAAGGTTATTTTGATGATAAGTTCCCGGCGAATGTTTTTCCAAAGTATGTTTACTGGCAGGATGGTAGCAAGTTCGGTTACTATATTTCAACCTCATCGGATATTTCAAGAGAAAAGAAAATCGAAATTCTGAAAGCTGCGTTAAAAAAATAATATTTTGAACTCGCGTTGCACGATTCATTGCAACTCGTTTTCTATAACGTCTGAGCAATTTGATTTAGGAGGTTTCATGCATGAACCAAATACCATCCATTACGGATGCTGAGCTCGAAATTATGCGGGTATTGTGGGCAAATCCGGATTGCCCTTCCAGCGAGGTTGTACAACAAATGACAGATCGAATGGGATGGAGCCCAAATACGACCAGGACGCTCCTGAATCGATTGGTGCAGAAGGAAGCGGCGGGAGCGAAGTTGGAGAAGGGTTCGAAGCGCACGCAACTGTTCTACCCTCTCATCAGTGAACAGGAGTACCTGCAATTCGAAACTACATCCTTTATGAGAAAGCTGTATGGCGGGGCATTAAAGCCGATGCTGGCGAATTTTTTACAAGACAAAAAGCTGAATGCGCAGGAAATCGAAGATCTGAAGGAGTTATTTGACAATAACCGCAACAACGATGAAGAAAAGAGAGAGACGTAATGAGCCCCTCACTGCATACAAGTTTATTTTCGATTTTTGGTTGGGTAATCCGTGGATCGTTCATGGCCGGCATCCTGATCGTATTGGTCTTGATCCTGCAATTCTTATTGAAAAATAGGCTTGAAGGCAGGTGGAAATATCTACTATGGATACCTGTAGCAGTTCGCTTATTACTCCCATGGGCGCCGGAATCTTCGCTTAGCCTGTACAATTTCATATCTCTGGAGTCTTTCATGCCCGGAATGCAACAGCAAACATCAAGTCCTTCGGCTTGGCATGAATGGTGGAGAGGACTGGGGAGTAATCGTGAGATGGGTCACGAAGATACATTGACACTGGAGAGAAGCATGGTAGGGGGGAGCGCGGAAGGGGCGAGTTATCCACCTGAACCGGGAACTGTGCAGAGCATTTTGTGGTGGAATGAAATGAAGTCTATGAGCCTCGCCAATGTATTGACACTGGTTTGGCTTGCAGGTGTACTACTTCTTGCCGCGAAAACGGTATACGACCAGCTTCGATTGAGACAAGTCCTTCGTGCAGGCAAATCCATTGAGACACCTTTATTATCCGCTGTGTTTCACGAGACGAAGCAGCTTATGGGTGTGAAGCGTAAAGTACGGTTTATAGCTTCGAAGGGCATTCCCGGACCTGCAGTGGTTGGATTTACTAATCCAGTTGTCGTCATTTCTCCAAGCTTGCTTATGACACTGAAAAAGGATCAGCTTCAATATATTCTGGCGCATGAGTTCGCCCATATCCGCCGCTGGGATGTCGCAGTGAATTGGATCATGCACATCATCCTGATCTTCCATTGGTTTAATCCGCTAGTATGGTTTGCAATACGAAGAGCAAGACAGGATCAAGAGATGGCTTGCGACGCATGTGCGTTGAATCGGATGAGACCGCAGCATAACAGTGCATACGGGCAGACGATCATCCATGTGCTGGAGCATTTCGCAGGCAAACATCAACAGCCGGGGATTGCCGGTCTGTCCGCGACGCATAAACAAATGAAAAGGAGACTTATCATGATCAAACAATTCAACAAAAAATCCTATCGTCTATCCATTTTAGGGATGACAATCATTCTCGCGCTTGGCTGCGTGACGCTGGTCAATGCTAAGGGGAAAGATGCAGGGAGCATACCACAAGCAACTACCGTACAATCGGGGCAGGATCGTAAGGACGCCGAAATCATCTATCCCGATGAAGTTATGGGTTCTTCGGTGAACCGTGAGTTGTACAAACAAGAAATGGATAAAGCGATAAAAAAAGCAGCTGATGCAGCCAAGGCTCTAACTGCAGAGGAAAAAACGTATATCGAAAATGAGATCAACCGCGTGAAGGAATTGGTTAAAGAGACTGGTGATACGTATGTCATTTATCATAAATATAAGGATTTAAACAGCGGATTGGATCTTAGCTTTTGGGGGCCGAACCATGAGTTTTCTTCTTACGAGGATTACTTGAAGAAAGCTTCGACCTTGGAGGGCTCCATCATGCAGCAGCCTTCCAACCTGCCAACGGGCTATACGTTTACCAAAGCGATCATTGAAGGTCCGACAGAAGGAAAGTTCATTGATGATCTAAGGAATGAAGGGAAAAAGAGCGGCAAACCGGTTTACACGAAAAAGCTGGATTGGAAAGAGGCTGCAACGATCCGACTGAAGTATACGAACGGAGAAGACACGTTGACGTTATCGAAGTATACGGTGGACAAGGATGGCAGCAAGGATAAAGGGTTCTTTGACGATGACTTCCCTGCGCACATTTTTCCTAAATACGTGTTCTGGCACGATGGCGGTAAATTCGGATACAGTATTTCGACTTCATCGGATTTATCCAGGAAGCAGAAGATTGAAATTCTGAAAGCAGCGGTGAAAAAATAACATAGCTCTTGTGAGACAAGCCCATGTAGCCCTAGAAATAGGGTTGCATGGGCTTGTACACGGTTGAAATGATTGAATGGCTCAATATGATTGAAAATTGCTTATGCCTCGGCATGGGTGTTATCCAAATATAGTGGTGATCTTGCCATGTTCTGTGAACGACAATTATACCTCAGGAGATGCTCCCTGGGGTATTTGTTGTGCACTTTTAAGTAGCTCAAGTGAATATGCTGTAGGAGTGAGATAAGAAATCAGCCCAAAGGGAGGAATGTCCATGTCACAATCAGATTTCATCATGGCACAGACGGACCGATATGGCGCGCAAAATTATCACCCTTTGCCTGTCGTCATTGGGAGAGCGGAGGGCGTATGGGTAGAGGATATGGAAGGGCGGCAGTACATGGACATGCTAAGCGCGTATTCAGCGATGAACCATGGCCATCGCCATCCGAAAGTTATTCAGGCCTTGAAGGATCAGGCGGATAGAGTTACACTTACGTCCCGCGCATTTTATAGTGAGACATTAGGGAAATTCTATGCGAAGCTTGCCGCTTATACGGGGAAACCTATGCTGCTGCCGATGAACACGGGGGCGGAAGCGGTAGAGACGGCGATCAAGGCAGCGCGACGCTGGGCGTATCGGCACAAGCAAATACCGGCAGATCAAGCTGAAATCATCGTGTGCAGCGATAACTTTCATGGGCGTACCGTAACGGTAACGTCGTTTAGCTCAACGGATTCCTATCGCGAAGGATTTGGTCCCTTCACACCGGGGTTCCGGGTGATTCCATACGGTGATCTGGAGGCGTTGGAGGCCTCGATCACGCCCAATACAGCTGCTTTCCTTGTCGAGCCGATCCAAGGGGAAGCAGGTATTCTGATGCCGCCAGCTGGATATTTGCAGCAGGCCTATACATGCTGCCGGCAGCATCACGTCTTATTCATCGCGGACGAGATTCAGACCGGATTTGGCCGCACGGGACGCAAGTTCGCATGTGATTGGGAGCAGGTTATTCCCGATGTATATATTGTAGGTAAAGCGCTAGGTGGAGGCGTCATGCCGATCTCGGCTGTCGCAGCTAACGAAGAAATTCTGGGTGTCTTCGAACCCGGTTCACATGGTTCTACCTTTGGCGGTAATCCACTCGCTTGCGCTGTAGCCATCGCCGCTCTGGATGTGTTGGAGGAGGAACATCTTGCAGAGCGATCCGAAGCACTTGGGTCTTATTTTATGAATGAACTCACTAAGCTCCAATCACCGCACATCCACCAGATTCGAGGTCGAGGCTTGTTCATTGGCATGGAATTAACGGTCCCGGCAAGACCTTACTGTGAAGCGCTGAAGGAGCTAGGCGTTCTTTGCAAGGAGACACATGAACGGACGATTCGTTTTGCCCCGCCGCTCATCATTACGAAGGAGCAGCTCGACTGGGCTCTCATAAGAATTGAGCAAGTCATGAAGAAACGTGCTAACAGGTAGAGGAGGTTCTGAGTATGGCTAATCCAAAAGTAACGATCATTCGTGTGCCGTTCGGACTGGGGGCAGGACGCCCGGGTGCGGAGTTTGGGCCAGAAGCCATCTTACAAGCAGGGTTATTGGAGCGGCTCGAACAGGATGGTATCGAAGTAGCTGCTGTAAGCGAAATCACGCCGCCTTCAACCATATCAGCGGCAGTTAACCCGAAGGCGAGGTATCTTCCTGAAGTGATGGATGTATGCGGAAGACTCGCAGATCGGGTTGCTAAGGCGATAACCGATTCGACGTTTCCACTGATTCTGGGCGGAGATCACAGCATTGCAGCGGGGAGTATCGCAGGGGCGACACGGATGCGCCCCAAGCTGGGTATCATTTGGTTCGATGCGCATACGGACCTAAATACGGTCCTAACGAGTCCCTCGGGGAATGTGCATGGCATGTCACTTGCGGCGGCGCTAGGATGGACCGATTGGCGCATTGAAGATGCGCAAGGCCAATACACCCCGGTCGATCCATCGCATGTCGTGTTTGTTGGGGCGAGGGACTTAGATCCTGGCGAGAAGGACTTTATTCGCAGTAAGGGCATCGCCTGCTATACGATGCATGAGATCGATCGTATGGGTATGGAGGCCGTCATGCTCCAGGCTATTCGCATCGCGAGTCATGGGACGGACGGCGTACATTTAAGCTTCGATATCGACAGTGTAGACCCAAGGGAAGCTCCTGGAACCGGGACGCCTGTACGTGGTGGTGTAAGCTATCGCGAGGCACATTTGGCACTTGAATTGCTGTCGGAATCCGATTGTGTTACTTCTGCGGATTTCGTTGAAGTGAATCCCGCGTTAGACGTAAATCAACAAACTTCGACATTAGTCATGGAATTGATCTGTTCCTTGTTCGGAGAACGAATTCTCTAGTCGTGTACTGGATGTATAGGATAGTTCTATCTGGGAAAATAGACGCATTAAAAGGTACTTTTGGGATTTTTCGACAAATTTCTTGCGGTCTCCGCAATTTAATCTTGCGCGGTTTGTGGTTCGTCCCGCAAAGAAAAATTAGGGTGTTTCACAAATAGTTTTCGGTGCAGAAGTCCTATATTTTTTTTATGCTTAGAGTAGTGAAAAGATAAGCACCGAGCATATAGGAAGAAGGGGCAATCATGAGAAAAGAGAATGTTTATCGGTTTATCATTGGGCAGCGGCGATCGGTCATACATCAAGAGCCAGCAATTCGGATTAAACATCCGGCAAGCGATCTATCCGTCCCACGTGAGTTCTGGAACCAAGTTCGTGTGCGCTCAGATATTGCACCGGCGAAGGCTGCGAGCGAAACCGATCAAGCAGAAGTCAACGTTGTCTATATCCCGCAAGGAATCACAGGATCTGCCACATACATTCTTCATAGCCAAGGGGTTGGTGTCATTATTGACCCCGGTTCACGATTTAAGAAAATTTGGGCGGCTGTTGAACGGATCGGGATAGAGATTAAATATATTGTAGTTACACAATCGCATGCAGATCATATGATCGCATTGGAAGAATTGAAGAGAGCGACAGGTGCACAGGTAGCGATGCATGAATACGACAAATGGGCCGTCTCGAAGCAAATTTATCGGGATAACTTCTTAATGGAGTATCGCCAGTCGTACGCTGATATCGATATCGGTCTAAAGGATGGTGACCTGCTGCATTTTGGAGGCAAGACACTAGAAGTTATTCATACCGCTGGACAGACGCATGGCAGCATTTGTGTGAATGTCGATGGATATGTTTTCTCCGGTCGATTGATGTTTCAAGTTCTCGAGGAAGGGCACGGCACTTTCAATGTTCGCTCGAACGATGCGCAAGCCTATCGCAAGGTCATTCATCGTATGAATAAGAGCTTCATGGCTTATGCAGCGCAAGGCAAGCCCGTTTTTGTCGAATATGCAGGGCAAAAATAATCCAAAATCTGCAATTGTTCTAGCCTAATTGTGACATACGCGATAAAATGGGGTTAATTATATCGAGGTTAGGGGCTATCTTTGTGGACAGATTGCATATGGAATCAGCAATGAAGCAGGTCATACATCGCCATGTTACGCCACCTGCACTACGGGATCTGATGGAATCTTATGTTGCATACAAAATGACGGAATCTACCGTGTTCGGGGAACTGACATTATTGCACTACAGCATGTTCGGAGGGACTTCAGAAGAACGGTATGCAGGGGCAGCAGCGATTGAATTCCTTGTTCTTGCGCTGGATATCTTTGACGATCTACAGGATCAAGATAATGACCGTGTCCCATGGATGAAGCACGATAATGCGCAATCTATGAATGCTGCGATCGGATTTCTAGCACTTAGCACGAAGGCCATTATAGATACGAAGTTCGATGAGGCCCGCAAGTCGATCGCAGTCGAACTACTCCAACATCGATTGAATCAATCTGTCGGAGGGCAATACATCGATGTCGATAATGCCATTACCGAAGAAGATGAATGCTTTGCAATGATGCGAGCGAAGTCGGGTGCACTTGTGGCTTGCGCTTGCCAATTAGGCAGCGTACTTGCGACAGGAGAAATGAATGATCAAGTTGGCGCTTATGGAGAGTTGTTCGGCATGTCCGCGCAGCTTCGCAATGATATGGAAGGTATCCTGCGATGGGATACCAGGAATGATCTTATTCATCGGAAGCGGACGCTACCTGTTCTTTATTTGCTAGATGATTCAGCGCCGGAGCTTCAAGTCCTTCGGGATTATTATGCAGGACAAGCAACTGTCGACCAGCTATACGCGAACAAACACATCATTATGGACCAAATTGAGCGCGGCGGCTGCATCCCATATACCCAGGTACATATACAATTTCTTCAGCAAGAATGTCATACCTATATCGAGGGCCTATCCATTGATCTTCATTGGAAGCAAGAATTGGAAAGTTTTATATAAAACTACCAATCGCGCAAGCACCGCAACGTGCATTGCGGAAAACCGCAATAACGTTTGCGAACTCAAATGAAGACGATGATGGTATAGTAAAAATGTAGTGAAAAAATAGTCGAAAAGGTGGAGTTGTAAATGATTAAACAAATGATCAACTACCTCACGAATAACCCGCAAGTACCACAACTTGTTATGAATGGACAAGCTAGTCTTGTTGGTGTAACACCTGCGCAACAAAAGACAATTGTCGACACAATAACTGGCGGCAAATGGACTGAAATTGATGGCGTAAGAAGAAGCTACTGGTTCTTCGGGTAAAAAACTTCTGATTGGAGCAAAAGATGGGTTACGTTAGGAAAAATCGAATGTTCTTCGTGTTGATTGCCGCAACACTGCTTGTCCTGTACTTTTTGTACACCGATTTGAGAGTTGCGTACATCGGCTTGGAAGTGAGAAAAACAAATGACAGCCATTGGGTCATACGCAATGTTGAACCGAACAGCCAAGCCTATAAATTGGGGATCCGGCAGGGTGACCGTGTCATTTCGATCGATCATGCGGATGTCGAGTTTTACCCTAACGTAGGACTGTTGTCTTCCATTGATTCCATTGAGACGGAGCGTGACGGAAAAGTCACACGGTACCAGTTCGATCTTAAGTTGGGTCAGCCTGTATCCATGGAGCAGACTATCTTACCCATCTGTTTGTATACGGTATTACTGTTTCTATCGATGTTCCTATTGTATAAGAAAAGAGAGGATGCTGCGGCACATCTGCTGATCCTCTTTTTTCTCGCTGTATCGATAAGTTATGTAAGTGCGGGGGCATCCGCCCGTAAAGATTATATCGGTATGCTCACCTTATGGGTGACTATCTTGCAGATTCCGGTCATCTTTCTTCATTTCCTATACCGGTATTTCAACCAGAGAAATCTGGAAATTGTGAAATTCCATGTCATTGTTACTATGTATTGCGTTAATGGACTTATTCTAGCAATGAATAGTCTAATCGTATTTACGAGTCTAGGACAATACTTTTTCGATGGGTTAGCGATGCAATTGCTGCTACTCTCATTCTCGATTGGGACGGCCATTAGCATTCTCATCTTGATTACGAGTTATCGCAAATATCGTAACACGACGTATCGTCCGCTGTTTAAATTCATGTTATTCGGTAATTTTATGTCGTTTTTTCCTTTTGTCTTTTTGTATGCGCTCCCGTGGATCTTGATCCATCGCGAGATTATCTCGGCGAGTACGGCAGCGATTTTTCTGTTTCTATTACCCATTATTTATGTATATTTGATGGCTGCCAATCATTTGCTTGATATTGAGTTTGTGCTCGATCGATTGCGCTATTATTGTCTATTAGCTGTCATTCCAACTTCGTTTATTCTCATTGGAGTCTATTTTTTAGTCAGGCAGAGTGAGGATGTATTCATCAAATGGGCTCAGATGTTCTTATTTATATATATCGGTGTTATTTTGTTTTTATATGTCAAAGACATGCTCGATTTCAGGTTCCGCAAAAAGCTGTTCATCGGTACCTATAATTTTCAATCGAGTCTCGATCGATTCTCGAGTCAGATTAGCAAGATGATGAAGGTTCCCGATCTGGAGGAGCGTCTGCTTCGCGAAGTGCTCGACGTACTTCCCGTAAAGTCAGCAGCGCTGCTAGAGATGAAGAATGATGAGGGATGCATTGTTTTCATCCGTTCGCAAGGAGATTTGCTTCCGGAGCAAGAAGCGCGCCTGACGGAGGAATTACAAGGCAAGATTCATGATTATGCAGTTGGTGATTGCATTAAGATTGATTCGGGACTCTGCTGTGTCATCGGTAAGCATCAGAGAGGGCACAACCTGTTATGGATTAGCAGCAAAGAGAATCGTGTGCAGTTTAACCGTGATGAACTTGTTTGGTTACAGACGATTTCCAATTATGTCAGCATGGTGTACGAGAATTTACAACTAATTGAAGGAGTCATTATGGACTTAGAAGTGCGTTCACACGGAAAGGCTCCTGCATGGGTGCTCCGTATGCTATTTCAATTAACTGAGAAGGAAAGACGTCGGCTCGCTGCGGATCTACATGATTCTGCGCTTCAAGATCAATTGTTATGGTATCGCAAGTTAGAGATGATTCTGGAAGAGACGGCGTTCGATACAGAAGTTAAGGAAAGACTCACCCAGATCAAAGAAGGCCTGCTGGATGTCGTGCACCAGATTCGTGAGACGTGCAATGAATTGCGCCCACCGTTCCTGAAGGAAATGGGAATTGTTGAAGCGATTGAGAATCTATGCAACTACGCACAATTCCATTCGAACTATTCGGTTGATTTTAACTATGATGGCTTTAATCTAGAACTTGATGATGAATATGTGTTGACGATCTATCGGATTACGCAAGAGTTAATGCGGAATACGACCAAGCATGCCAAAGCGTCAAATGTCGAAATATTACTGCGTCAGAATCATGAACATATCGCGTATGTCTATCGTGATAATGGCGTTGGGATGGATATGGTCCAACTGCAGTCTTCTTTCAGCCATATGGGGCTGTCCGGAATTCGTGAACGAGTATCTGGGTTCGAAGGGGAGACGATGTTCCATTCTGCCGTCGGTGAAGGATTCGAGGTCATTATTACGCTGCCTTATCAGACCGTGCCGAGCAGCCAGTACGCCATTGCCAGGGGGGTCGTAAATGATTGAAATTTTGTTGGTAGATGACCATCCATCTGTTGGAGAAGGCACGAAGATTATGATCGAGAAAGAGCCGGATATGAATGTCACGGTTGTCTTCTCAGGTCTCGAAGCGCTTCAACTGATTCGAGAGAATAAATACGATATTATGTTGTTCGACCTGAATATGCCTGGAATTAGTGGACTCGAGTTGACGCGCAGGGTGATGTCGATCAATTCGGGGTTCACGGTTCTAATCTACTCTGGCTACGATATTAGCGCACACTACAATATATTAATCGAGTCTGGCGTGGCAGGATTCATCAGCAAGACATCGTCTCGTGAGCAGTTGATTGCGGCGATTCGATGTGCGCTGCGGGGTGAAGCCGTCATTCCGATTTCGCTCTTGAAGCAGCTAAGGCGCAATGACATTCGTTCTGGAACGGGTCTCAGCCAGAAAGTTGAAGATGTCTCGATCAATGAGAAGGAACAAGAAATTTTGCAAGAAGTCGCCAACGGGTTAAGTAATAAAGAGATCGCAGGATTGCTCATTATGAGCCAGCGGACGGTCGAATATAACTTAACAAGGATATTTGAGAAGTTGAATGTACGATCAAGATCTGAGGCGATTATTGTAGCCAAACGGCTTGGACTGATTCATATTCAAGAGTTTATGTAGATAACGAACGTTGATAATGGATATAGAGACGGGGGATATGATGATTTGTTTTGAGGAAGAACTATGAGATTGATTGGGAGCGTGATCGTGCGGGCTTTCATAGAACAAATCCGTACGCGATTCTATCTCGTTACAACGTTCTTCATGAGTCTATTCGTCATTGGTACATGCTATGCGGCCGACGGACAATCCCTTGCCGAACTTCCTATTTCCAAAGGGGAAGTGTATCTGCCTATTTATATTTTACTCGCCGTATTATTCGTCATTATCGTGGAATGTGGGGTATCGGCTGGGAAATCAATCTATCGTGATCGCGAGCTATTTAAGATAAAAGTTCATAAACGGTATAAGGACTTTGCCTTGATATTTACGGGGAAAATTATCGGGATTGGTACCGCAGGTGTGATCCAACTCCTGGTTATCATCATTTTATCTCTGGTGTTATTGGATTATTGGCAGCTTGAGGCCGTGATGCTGAATTCGCAAATTTGGCTAGATTTACGTCATTTGACGCCATCCTTATTCGCATATATGCTGTTATTTTTCGTCCTAGGTTATGCGCAGTATGTAGGATTATATGTCACGATCGGTTCGGTGCAGAAAAAAAGCTATATGCTGTTGTTGATGTTCATCGTAACCATTCTATTTATCGCAATGATCATGTTGTGTTTCTTCATTCCTGGTGTAGATCATGAGTTGCTGCTCAAAGTAGGGTCGATGTTCCCTTATTCGGCGCCGTTCTTTATGATTATTCGTCTAAGTACAGAGGATCTGACTTGGTTTCAGTTCATGATGCCGGTGTTCATCATGATTGGAGCGATATGGATTAGCAATTGGCTCACGATTCGTTACTATGAAGTCGTGATTCGCAAAATGAAGAAGCCGATCTCCCTGGTGTAGGGGGATTGGCTTTTTTCTTACCACATCAGAAAGTATAAGTTTTCGCAAATGTAGCGAAAACTTCTTTTTGATTGGCGATAAAAACAACCGCTGAACGCGGTCGCTCATCTTCGAGAATACATCGATAGAAGTTTTTCTCATGGGGATAGACATTTGTCCAGGTTTCCCCCATACTGATACACAGAAAATGAACGACGGAGTTGTACTGATGCACCCACTCGCTAAATTAATTGCTGTTCTCTGTACTACGATTCTCGTACTCACGTACTCCACTGCTATGATTCAAGGGGTCATCTTCCTTGTAGTTGTGGCCATAGGGTTATCGCTTAGGAAGCATGTAAGACGTGTTTTTGGTAAAATGGCACGTTATATGCTCGTATTCGCCATTCCGTTCTTTTTCATCCAATTGATTTGGCTTCCTGGCAGCACGCCTTGGTTCACATGGGGGCCTCTGCAGGTTACCTATGAAGCACTCAATTATGCCGCTGCGATTACGTTCCGACTGATGACGTTATTTCTTACTTCGGCGATGTTCATGGCAACGACCGAGCCCCGGGATGTCGTGCTGATGTTGACGCAGCAGCTTCGTGTGCCGTACCGCTTTGCCTACGCAGTATCGCTTGCCCTACGGTTTCTGCCTATCTTGTCCGAAGAAACGGAGACCATTCGCACAACCCATCAGATCCGTGGGATGAAGCCACCTAGGGGTGTACGGGAGCATGTTCAGGCATGGAAGCGATTTTCGATCGCGATTTTCACGAATTCAGTTCGCCGCATGCAGATGACAGCAAGTGCGATGGATACCAAAGGGTTCGGTGCATACCCGGAACGGACATATTGGCGAGAGAATCCCGTTTCCATTTTTTCGTATGTTGCCATGGGGGTATACGTAGCAGCAACGGCGATCTGTTTATATCGTTTTTAATTTTATTTATCATATCAAATTACAAGCAAAGGAAGATGAAAGCATGTCTACTCCGACAACCAAACTTCAACGTTTTACAACGATTGAGATTGTATTGATGGCGATATTGGCTATGGCGAATGCGGTATTAACCGTATTCCTATCTTCAGTGAATCAATTCTTAACGACACTTGGAGGACCGATTGCAACCTCTACCATCGTTGGCATCTATATGATTTATGGTGTACTTGCGATGTATATCATTCGTAAGCCAGGAACAGCATTTATTACGTTCATGATAGGTGCGACGGTTCAGACCCTGCTCGGAAATTCTTATGGCATGGCTGCATCTGTAGTGGCTGCGCTATGTTATGCACTGGCGGTTGAGCTGATCTGCATGCTCTTCCGTTATAGACGATGGAATGTGGGTGTAATGATGACCATTGGCTTCTGTGCTGTACCGCTATGGTTTATTTTCGCCGCGAATATGTTCGGCTATCTGAAATGGGGCCTGCCGCAACTGACGATTGCACTCATCGTACGCTGTATTAGCGGGATCATTTTGTGTGGATGGCTTAGCAAAATGATTGGGGATGCGATGGTGCGTACGGGGTTACTCCGAACTTTCAATATTGGTAGAGATGTCAAATGACACGAGAGCATGTTCTGATCGAATGTGATCAGGTGACATATACCTATGAGGGGGAGGAGCGCCCTGCTGTTCGGGATGTGTCGCTGACGATTAGACAAGGAGAATTCGTAACGATCTACGGGCCGAATGGCAGCGGGAAATCGACCTTATGTCAGATGATGAATGGTTTAATTCCCGGACAAATGGGCGGACAGATGCAAGGTAAAATGACCGTACAGGAGTACGAATTGCAAGGCCATGCAGAAGAAGTCCATCAGTTGTCACCGCAGATCGGTTTTGTCTTCCAAGACCCAGATGCGCAGTTAGTCGTGGGCAGCGTAGAAGATGAGCTTGCCTTTGCTCCAGAGAATTTGCGTATAGAGCGAGCGGAGATCATCCGGCGATTGGAAGAAACACTTCGTCAGGTTGCAATGGAGAATTATCGGGATCGCCATGTGCATCAACTCTCTGGCGGACAGAAGCAGCGGATTGCTATCGCCGCTGTACTAACCATGAAGACACCTATTCTAATCTTAGACGATGTCACCTCGAGTCTCGATGCAGCAGGCAAGCAATCCATCTTCAAGCTACTGCATGCCCTGCATGAACAAGGGGTCACTTGCATTGCGACTGCATCGCGATTCGATGCGATTCCACGCGGGACAACGCGATTAATCACGATGAAATCGGGTGAGATTCAATCGGACGAGTCCATTACGAATGTGAAGCAATTACCCGTATTCCTATCATCTCTAGAATCCGTGAAGACAGCGGAATCCAAGCGACATATTGCCGTTGAACCGATCATCGAGGTGCGTGAGCTTACGTATCGATACCCGAATGGTCATGTTGGTCTGAAGCCTTGTTCATTCGATTTATTCCCTGGGGAGATTGCGGCGCTCACAGGCCCGAATGGGTGTGGAAAGTCTACGCTGACGAAGCTGCTTATGGGTCTGCTCCCGGCAGCTAAAGGGACAATTCGTATGCAGGGTAAGGATATTAGCAAGTCCTCAATCTATGATCGTGCGAAATGGCTTAGTTATGTGCATCAGCAGCCAGAACATCAGTTTATTGCGAATACGGTCATGGAAGAGTGTATTTATAGTTTACGTATGATGCGAGAGCGCCGTCCAGAGTTGACATCAGATCAGAGTTTGATAGAGGAGCAAGGCGAGCAGATGCTCAAGCGTATTGGATTGTATGAGAAGCGGGATCGGCACCCGTTCCAGTTGAGCCAAGGGGAGAAGCGGCTCTTGAGTGTTGCTTCGATGTGGTTGACTGATCCGAAGCTGCTCATTCTGGATGAGCCGACGAGCGGCCAGGATTTAGCGAATACACAGAGGATGTTCGAACTCTGTACGGATATGGCGGAGCAAGGAGTATCTATCCTCATCGTTACACATGATCAGCGGTGGATCGAATCGTGGGTGACCCGGACGATGCAACTTAGTTCATAAGCGATCAAAAGCGAAAAATATAGGGATTCATCAACCAATAAGTAGGAAAAACAAATTAATTGTCGAACCTATTAAAGTAAGGTTTTTCCATAATTTTGCTATAGAGGGTGTTCGATCTGTCTCGCAAGCTGAATCCGCTTTCTACCTATCGCGCATTGATTGCACTTGTCTGTTGTATTGGATTAGCGATGCTCGGGACGCAATGGGTCATTGATTTTTCGTATGGTGCGCGAATTTTCTTCAGTAGCGCATTTCTATTTATTATCTTGTATTTATTCGGACCTTACTGGGCAAGCGCATCTGCGATTGTCGTGAGCATGGTGTCCTATTTTGTGCTGGAAAGCTCGATATATGTGCTCTTAATTTGTGTTGAAGTCATCGTTGTCAGTACCGTATTTACGCAGAAGAAGCGATTCCTGTTCATATGGGATGGGCTGTTTTGGCTTTTCCTGGGGGCGCCTTTAGCAGGGTTAATTTATTATTTGCAGATGGGCACATATGCTTCAGAGATGTATCTGCAAGTTTTTATGATTGCAATGAGCGGATTATTGAACGGCTTATTAGGGGATGTCATGATTACCTATCTCCCATGGAGGCGATTATTCCCGAAGCTGAAGAAACGAACAATATATTTGAATCAGCTATTAACGCATCTCTCCATTGCGGCAGTCATCGGACCCTTTCTCCTAAATATGTATATGGATAGCTTTCAAATTCGAAATCGGGTGGAACACGATTCTAGGTTGCTGGTGCAGACGCAGACGCAGCATATGCTGAATGAGATCGAACGTCTCCAGCAAGAAGCGAGAGTTAAACGCACGACACTTCAAAAAACAATTCTTGCAGGCGGCCTCGTACAAGAATTGGTCAATAAATCGGCGAATGGCCCGATCTCGATTGGATTGTTCTACTCGAACGGCCAACTTGCGGGCTCGACGGACGGCAACACATTCCTGCAGCACTACAATCGCATGAAGGCCGAGGAAATGACGCAGATTGAATCAGAAGCTTCGCTGGAAGAGCTAGGCGCGGTAAGCACCAAATTGAAGACGAAGAGCTACTTCTATCAATGGATTCCGGTCAATACGCATTACAGCTATGAGACATGGCGGTGGAACCATGGTTATTATGTGTTAATTACGGAGTTGCAGGGCTTGAACCCGAGCAAGGTCGTTGCCTATATCCCGATATCGTATTATCAGCAGGGAACGATTCTAGCTTATACCAATAAGTTTATTGTGATGTTCACCTTTTGCTTGGTTGCGGCGATTGTCTCGCTGTTCTTCAATTCATATCTGATGTTATCGCTTAATCAATTGATGAAGATGACGACAGACTTACCTGAGAAATTGAAGCGTCAGCAAGTATTCGCATGGCCTCGAACGGCGATCCACGAGATTGGATCCTTGGTGACGAATTTCCGAATCATGTCGGATCGCGTAGTCGAGATGTTCCATGAAATGCAGCATATGAACAGTCAGTTAATCGAACAGACCGAGATGCTCGCGAAGTCGGAGGAACGTCTGGAGCAGCTGGCGTACTACGATTCTTTGACAGGGTTGCCGAACCGCTATCAATTCACGGTCTATCTCGAGCAGGCGATCACCGATGCTTCATTGCATGGGCAGGACCTCGCTGTGATGTTTATGGATTTGGATCGATTTAAACATGTGAATGATACGCTCGGTCATGATGTCGGGGATATGCTGATCGCCGATGTATCCAGACGATTGTCCAGCATCTTCCATGACCGGATGCAGCGATCCAGCTGTGCAAGGCTAGGTGGGGATGAGTTCGTCGTCGTCTTGCAAGACGTGAAGCGGAGTGAAATTGACCATTATGCCGAAGTGATTATTGAGAAAATATCAAAGGCTTTCCTAATTTCGTCTCATGAATTGTTCGTAGCGGCAAGCATCGGGATCAGTCTATATCCGCAGGACGGCGATAGTCTAACATCCATGCTGAAGAATGCCGATACGGCGATGTATGTTGCAAAGGACAAGGGTGGCTCCTGTTATCAGTATTATCATGAGATGACGACGGAGCATATCCCGGAGCGAATGATGATGGAGAATCAATTACGCAAGGCCCAGGAACGCGGCGAATTGCTGCTGCATTATCAGCCATTACTCGACGATCGTGGGGAATTGATTGCCGCAGAAGCGTTGATTCGGTGGAATCATCCGATTCATGGCTGCGTTTCGCCATCGCAGTTCATTCCGTTAGCTGAAGAGACCGGACTCATAATACCGATTGGGGAGTGGGTGCTTCGGACCGCATGCCTACAGCATTTAGCGTGGGCTACGGAGGGCCTCTCCAAAATTCAGATGAGTGTGAACGTATCCCTGCGGCAATTTTCCAAAGATGATTTTGTTGCATCGGTAGATCGTGTATTGCAAGAGACGGGATTTGATCCGCGGTATCTAATACTAGAGATTACGGAAGGTTATGTACATCACGATATGGAACGTGCCATTGACGTCTTGAGACAGCTGAAAGAGCGTGGTATCCAGATTGCGATTGATGATTTTGGTACCGGATATTCTTCATTAAGCCGGTTGCGGAATCTACCGATCCATATGATCAAATTGGATCAATCGTTCGTTCGCCATTTGCCATCTGATCAGGTGAATGCTTCTATTGTAAAGACAGTAATCCAGCTCGGCCATAGTCTTGAGGTTGCGGTGACAGCGGAAGGAATTGAGACAGAAGAGGAGCTTGCGTTCTTGCGAGACAGCGGCTGCGATAAATTCCAAGGTTATTTGTTCAGTAAACCAATAGAAGCGGATGTATTTGCGTCCATCTATACCGCAGCACTGACAGGAAGAACCTGACCCAAGAGGTCAGGTTCTTTTCATTGTAGACGGAGTTGTTCGATCCGCTGTGGTACCTAATTTTTTGAGTAGGCGCATCGTTAATGCCTTCTCTTCTTCCGTTAGACCGCTCATTGCTGTAGCAATCGCACGGGTATGTTCGGAATATATCTTGTCCATCACGGCTTTACCTTCATCTGTGAGTTCCGTATTGATGACACGGCGGTCTTTGGAGCAATGCTTGCGCCGTAAGAGTCCAGTCTGTTCGAGTTTATCAATGACATAGGTTACGTTACCGCTCTGGAGGAGCAGCTTGGAACCAATTTGTTGGACGGGTTGAGATCCTTTCAGATACAATACTTCTAATACAGCGAATGCGGTAGGGTTGAAGCCTTGTGTTTTGCTGCTTAGATTGAAATGCTCAGATACGCTTTTGAACGCTTTGGCGAATACGTGGAATAATTGAACGGATGGATCTAATCGTCTTTCCTCAAGTTCCTGCAAACTCTGCACCCCCTTTATACGATCGGTTATGCGATTATCTTACGGGATAAATAGGTTAAATTTAAATAACTTTTATCACATCTAATGATTCTTGTGAACATGAATCTTCCTAGAAAAGGGTATAGTAACGGGTAGGTATTGAATTTTGATGAGAAGGGGGGATTCGATGCAACACACAGCAATTTCGTTTCAATTCCGTGACCCTCACAGCGCGAAGCTAGCTTATGATATGATGCAAGAACTTGGCTACGAGCCGATGCTCGACAATGCTGTAGGGACGCAGTTGCATATTCATGTGGAACATACCGATTTAACATCGGCGCTAGAGATTGCTCAAGCGTATGGCGGCGAGTTACAGGAGCAAGCTGAGATGACGGAAATGGCTGTTCATGACGAAGCCTACGGCTTGGACCATTTCATCCCCGTTCCTGCCCATGTGGTGAACGAGGATTGGGTGGATGGCTACGCAGACGGTCCGGCATTTCGCGAAGCCGATCATTATGAGAATCTAGATCTGCGAGATGAAGATCATTTGGCTTATGTTGATGAGACAACGGATCATTTCTCAGGCGAAGTAAAAATATAGCGAAAATACCCCAAAAAGTGTACACACAAGAAGAAGGTGGCGAATCGTAATGATCCGCCACCTCTTTGTTTTATTTACATCGCTCAGCTGCGCTCATCCCAGCCGTATAGCCTGTTGTGAAGGCCGCAGTAATGTTATAGCCCCCCGTATAACCGTGAATATCCATCACTTCACCGCAGAAGAAGAGGCCTGCCGCGAGCTTGGACATCATGGTCTTCGGATCGATTTCCTTCAGATGTATGCCCCCGCCGGTGACGAAGGCTTCTTCGATGGAGAGCGTCCCGTTCGCCTGCATCGGGAATTCCTTCATCAGATTCGCGAGTGTAAGCCAAGGCTGCTTCGGAATGTTGTCGAAGGTTGTATCTTCCTGAAGGACTGCAAGTGTAAGTAGCAAGGGAATCATCCGTTCAGGAAGCAGAGGTTTAAGGACATTCTTAATCGCTTTCTTCGGGTCTTTTCGTGCTAAATCCAAGGATGCTTGATAGAGTTCATCAACGGACATATTGGGAAATAAATCAACGGTCACGCGTATCAAGCGGGTATCGAATTTTTTCTGTGCTTTGACGACAAACTGGCTTGCGCGAAGCGCTGCGGGACCCGATATGCCGAAGTGGGTGAACAGCATATCTCCTTCATGTTCAATGATTTTCTTGCCCTTCGGATTCCACACCGAGAGTGTAATATTCCGAAGCGACAAGCCTTGAAGCTCCTTACTGCGAATGAATGGCTCCTGGACAGTAATCGGGACTTCCGTGGGAAATAATTCTGTAATGGTATGACCGGCTTCCATCGCCCAAGGATAACCGTCACCTGTCGAACCGGTCTGTGGAACAGACTTTCCGCCTGTCGCGATGATCACGGTGCGGCTGCTTACTGTCTCCCCTGACCGGAGCCGTACGCCGACGGGGACATTGTCGCGATATTGAACCTTGTCGACGGGACGGTTGGTGCGAATCTCTACCCCGAGCTTTCGCGCCTTGCCAATCAGAGCATCCACAACGGTCTTGGCTTTATCCGAGACTGGGAACATCCGCCCACGATCTTCTTCTTTAAGGGCAATCCCTAAATTTTCGAAGAATCGAATGATGTCTTTATTGCTGAAATGTGCGAATGCACTGTGCAAAAATCGGCCGTTCCCCGGAATATATTGAATCAGCTCGTCGATCTCCTTCGCATTGGTCACATTACAGCGACCGCCGCCTGAAATCCCTAGCTTCCGTCCGAGCTTGTCCCCTTTATCGATCAATAGCACCGAAGCTCCGTGCTCCGCGGCTGCGATGCTGGCCATAAGTCCCGAAGGTCCCCCGCCGATGACGATGACGTCATATTTCATGATGATGTGCTCCTTTAATTCATTTTCATGACTCTATTGTAAC
This sequence comes from Paenibacillus sp. GCM10027629, assembly GCF_042676425.1. Taxonomy (NCBI): domain Bacteria; kingdom Bacillati; phylum Bacillota; class Bacilli; order Caryophanales; family Paenibacillaceae; genus Paenibacillus; species Paenibacillus sp. GCM10027629. The sequence continues at coordinate 552,928 of NZ_JBHTGZ010000005.1, forward strand.
GTGTTTCGTTCTTGTTTAAAATTCTAAACTCTAAAACGCATATATTGTAAAAACCTGTAACTTGTGATTTAATTCTTGTAATTATATATTCCTGAGGCCGGTGATCGTTTCTGTGATTTTTACGCCAATTAAAGAAACCTTCTTACAAGAACTCATTGCATTGTTACCTGCATTTATGCTTCAAATATGGACAATGAAACCCAAATTATCCGGTCTGCTTAGTAATTTCAGAATATTGTTTGCGTTTTTCTGCATGGTTGCCTATCTATTATCCATGGCTTTCACGTATTGTACGCCCGATGATTTTTACTATGATTTCCGAGTTGTCCCCCTATTGATTGGCATTCTGTACACTGGATTTCGATCGAGTATTGCGATGGCTGCGGTTTATATCGGTGCGCACTTTCTGTTCTTTGACCATGAGATGTTATGGAATCTTCCAAGTGATGTTGGCCTCTATCTCATTCCTATCGCTATGTATTTTATTCCTCAATTTCGAGTAGGTGATGCATCCAAGCGTGTCCGCATTGTCACGTATATCGTTGTTGTTGGGATGATTCTTTCTTATGTCGACTACATAGTTAGTGTTCGCAGCATGATGGTTCAATTGGATTTTTCTAAAGTTCTATTTGAAGTGCTGTTTAGCGGGATTTGTATGCTTACAGCCTATTTATTGCTATTTTTCATTGAAAGTATTCTAGAGAAGATGTCATTGCAAGAGCAGCTCCACCAAGTATCGGGCCAATACCATCAAGAAGCGCAGAAAATGAAGCAGCTCATCGATGCCACACCGCTCGGCGTTATGTCGGTCGATAAGATGGGGAATGTGACGGCGATTAATGATATGATGCTGCGACTATTCCAAGTGCAAGGCCAAGTACGAAGCGAAGACCTGATTGGGAAGCCGTTCAATTATTTGCGCAAGCATTATGGCATGGAGTATCCGGATATTCAGTTGGCACGTTCCTTGCAAGGCGAGAAGACCAATGCAGAAGTGCTCCAATATAACGAGAAAATACTCATCTCCACGATCTCGAGTATTCGTAATCCGAAGACAGATGAAGTTGTAGGTGCGGTAGGGATGGCGCATGATGTGACGGAGCTTCAAATGCTGCGCACGGAGATTGGCAATTTGGAGCGACTTAGTCTAGTTGGGCAAATGGCGGCGAGTATTACCCATGAGATTCGGAATCCGATGGCCGTTGTACGAGGGTTCGTCCAATTGATGCGCGAGAAGAGCGATCAATCGCTGCATGATTATTATCGCATTGTGTTAGAAGAATTGGATCGCGCGAATATGATTATAAATGACTTCCTCTCCTTGGCGCAGAATCGCATTGTGGAGACGGAAGAGAGTCATCTGCACGATATTGTAAACGATTTAAGTCCTCTCCTGTGGGCGGATGCGAATTTGCGCGGACTTGGGATTGAGATGCGTTTTGCATCAGATGTTCCACATTTGTATTTGAATGAGAAGGAAATTAAGCAATTGATATTGAATCTAGTGCGTAATGGCATGGAAGCGATGAATGGCAAGGGGACGTTAACGATTGAGACGAAGCGGGTGAAGAATGCGGTTCAGCTCATTGTTCAAGATACAGGGGAAGGCATCCCGCAAGACACGCTGGACAAAATGTTCGAACCGTTCTATACGACGAAATCCAAGGGTACGGGCCTTGGTCTGCCACTGTGTCTGAGTATCGTAGAGCGGCATAAAGGCAAGATCGCCGTTGAGTCTGTAAAGGGACATGGGACGACATTCGTCGTTACCTTCCAAGCAGATGTTGCATAACAAGAGATTGGAGGGAAGCATCGAAGATGAATTATGCGTGGTCCCTAGGTCCCTTTATTCTAACGCAAACGACACTCTTGTATGTGATATCGACGTTCGTAGGGGTTGCTGTCATGCTTTGGAGACTGTACTTGGATGGTGAGAAGGTCCGGGTATGGCTGGATATTTTCGCAACCTATCTGATGATCGTTGTCCTATGTTATAAATTTGGTTTCTTATTCGATGACCCAGGGATTCTGCTTCGAAGTCCTCGGGTTATCCTGTTCATGAGCGGCGGATCGACTGGGGGATGGGTCATCGGGGTCTTCTGTATGCTGGCATTCACCTATCGAGGGATGAGTCGAGGCTTACTGTCTTTTCGCGTCCTCGCGAATATCTTGCCCTATGGTTTCGCGGTGATGGGGATTTCCGCGTATGCCTTGCAATGGTTCTGGGATCCATCGCTCCTGATTGCGGTACGCCTTCTGCTGCCGCTCGGTCTCTTGATCGTGCTCCTGCTCCAGCGCAGTACATTGCGAGAAGGAAATCATCTGGCGATATTTCTTGTGGGGCTTGGGATCGGCGGTATGGCACTGTCCATCGTGGAGCCACATCTGGGCGGATCTCTAGGGAAGATCACCACCTGGATTGGCTTAACAAAAGCCCAGTACAGCTGGGTCGGCGTAGCCCTGATCGGTATGTGGCTCCTGAACTTGAAGTGGCGGATGAAGCCGGATAATCCCTCCTGATGCGGAACATAATAGGAGGGAGCTCAAGGAAAGGAGGCCGATTTTGTGGCAAAAGATAAGGAAAAATCTAAAAATCGGAATGCAGGTCCGTACAAACCTTCCCAAGATGGAATGGATAAGAAAACGGACGTGGACAGCCCAAATCGTCCGGCTACCTAATCACATGAAGAGGGAGCGCCAGTTGGCGTATCTCAGCCTTATGAAGCAAGGGTTTTCCCTTGCTTTCATTCTTTATGAATGTATAATAAAGGGTAGCAATAATAAGTTTGTTGCTAAGAATTCGTAAGGAGTGAAAGCAAATGTCAATGTCTTTTGATCGATATATGAAAGATATGGTTCAACCGATGCGAGACGATCTTACTCGCGTTGGAATTGAAGAATTAACAACACCGGAGGCGGTTGAAGAGAAATTACCGACTGCGAAAGGTACAACACTTCTCGTGATTAACTCCGTATGCGGCTGCGCAGCAGGCCAATGTAGACCAGGTGTTGCAAAAGCGTTGCAGCATGAGGTAACACCGAATAACTTATTCACGGTATTCGCAGGGCAAGATAAAGAAGCGACTGCCAAAGCACGTGAGTACTTATTGCCTTATCCTCCTTCATCCCCTTCGATCGCGCTATTGAAGGATGGCGAATTGGTTCATTTCGTTGAACGTCATAGCATTGAGAACCGTGGTGCAGATGACATTGCGGCTGAATTGACGGCAGCATTTGATCGTTTCTGCAAATAAGATGCTTCCCCGTCGTTACTCGTGAACGGCGGGGATTTTAATATGGTTAATGAAGTACATAAGAACACTTAACTTAGAATAAGGCGGTGTCGATATGAGTTTGCAGCAGGAGATCATTGAACTGCTTGGAGTCAAGCCTTCCATTCGAGTAGAGGAAGAAGTTCGGAAACGGGTAGATTTTCTGAAGGAGTACGTAACGAAGTCAGGCGTAACAGGGCTTCTGATTGCGATTAGCGGCGGGATCGACAGTGCCGTGGTTGCAGGACTATGTAAACAAGCAACAGACGAGCTCAGCCAGGAGACAGGGCGCGAATATATGACCCTCGGGGTATTCCAGCCTTATGGCACACAGGAAGACATCGACCACAGCTATGAAGTGGCGAAGGCATTCAACCTGAAGCATACGGTGGAGACGAATATTGAAGATGCCGTCAATGAGATCGCGCTTGAGACGGAGCATGCGTTCAAAGCGTTAAGTATCCATCGTCATATTAGCATTCCTGGCAAAGGCAATGTTAAAGCGCGGACACGGATGGTCGTGCAATATGCGCTTGCTTTTGACCTGAACTTGCTCGTGGTTGGAACGGATCATGCTTCGGAGGCGATTACCGGCTTCTATACGAAGTGGGGTGATGGCGCGGTTGATATTACGCCGCTGAGCACGCTCAACAAACGTCAAGTTCGCGAGCTTGCTGCTCACATTGGTGTGCCGAAGAGTGTACTGGATAAAGCACCGACAGCAGGACTATGGGAAGGCCAGACAGACGAGGGCGAGCTTGGGATCACGTATGATGAGAACAGCGATTACCTCGAAGGGAAGGACATTCCGCAAGCGGCGCGCGAAAAGCTGGAGAAGCAGTATTTGAAGACCGAGCACAAGCGCTCTGCGATTCCGGGGATTTAAACGAATAAGATTGGCATATGAACCATCGACCTCAGGTCGGTGGTTTTTTTGTTGTGTCATTTTATATGTATTGACTTGATATATATCGAAATGATATATTATCTCCAGCAGGAAGGAAATAAATTACAGATCATGTATGCGGAGGGACAGAAATGAACAGTCAGGATGTCATTCTCGGGATGCTGCTCAAGGGCCCAATGTCGGGATACGATATGAAGCAAGTATTTCAGAGTGTATTTTCTTATTTCTATGATGCAAGTTATGGAACCATCTATCCTACCCTCAGTCGGATGGAGAAGGATGGGCTAATCACGAAGGAGAGTGTCGTACAGGAGGGGAAGCCGAACAAGAATGTCTATGCGGTTACGGCGCAGGGGCGTGTTGCGTTCATGCAGTATATGCATAGCGAGATTGAGCCCGAGAGCTTCCGTTCCGATTTATTGATGCGCATGTTTTTTGGTGAATTTGTTGACAAGGAAGTGGTGATTGGGTGGTTTGAACGCGAAATTGACAAGAAGGAACAACAGTATCAGCAGCTTAGCTGCGGGTATCAGGAGTTTGCAAGGTTGTGCAGCCCTACGAAGCGATTATGTGCGGAATATGGGATGGAGTCACTCGCCCATGCGATTCAGTTCCTGAAGAAAGGGCTTCGAGAAATTCGTGCATTAGAAGCGTAGAAAAAGAATTAGAGGAGTGGGAAGAACCGATGGATTTTTCCAAACAAAAAAGAGGACTCATTATTCTGGCGATGGCGTTAGGACTATTAATGTCTTCCCTCGACAACACGATTGTATCGGCGAGCATTGCCAAAATTCTTGACGATTTCGGAGGCTTCAGCCAGTTATCTTGGGTATTCACGGCTTATATGTTAGCGACCACGAGCACGATGCTGGTACTCGGGAAAATGTCGGATTTATTCGGGCGAAAGCTATTCTATCTCATTGGGATCGGCTTGTTCATCTTGGGTTCCGCATTATGCGGCGTTGCACAGAGCATGGATCAGTTGATTTGGTTTCGCGCGCTTCAAGGGATTGGCGCAGGGGCGATTTTTCCGATTAGCTTTACGATTATATTCACGATCTTCAAAGATCCGAAGGATGGCGCGAAGTTAAGCGGCGTAATGGCGGGGATTTTCGGTCTGTCCTCCGTCGCAGGACCGCAGCTTGGCACCTTCATTACCGAGCATTGGGGATGGCGATGGTGCTTCTATGTCAATCTGCCGATCGGGATTGCATCGTTCCTCGTCTTATTGTTCGCGCTGAAGGAGACGCGTTCGGAACGGAAGCCGAAAGTCGATTATTTAGGGACGTTTCTCCTCGTCATGACTTGTCTCTCGGTAATGCTCGCGATGGAATGGGGCGGTAAGGATTATGCATGGAGCTCGTGGCAAATTCTTGGTCTATTCGGTGTAGGACTGATCGGTTTAATCGCATTCATTCAGGTAGAGAAGAGAGCAGAGGAGCCTGTCCTTCCGCTTGAAATTTTCCGGAATCGAGTGGTGCTCGGCACGAGTATCATCAGCTTCTGCCAAGGCGTGATGATGTTCGGCGCGATTACGTATTTGCCGATCTTCTCGGTCGCGGTGCTCAATCATGCGAATACGAATAGCGTCTTAACCCCGATGATGGCTTCGATGATATGTGGGACGATCGTGAGCGGGATGCTCATGATGAAATTCAAATATCGTACGCTGATGACGATTTCGATGTTATTTGGCGTAGCGACGTCAATTCTGCTTATTACAGCATCGCGTCAGATCGGTAACTTCGAGATGATTCTGATCATGATTCTACTTGGGTTCGGTGCGATTGGCCCGATGATGAGTATTGGGCAGAATGCGATGGCCAACAGCGTCGATCCACGTTATATGGGAGTCAGCTCATCCATCGTTGGCTTCTGGCGCAACATCGGCGGCGTGATGGGCGCATCGGTGATGGCGGTGATCGTCAATCATCAGCTCAAGGGATTTATCGAGCAGGGTGCAGCCCAGAATCATATTCCAGCGGGACAAATTAATACGCTAGCGAATCCGGAAGTGTTAATGCATGCGACAGATAAAATTCCAGCGACCATCTTAAGCTTCTTGCGCGATTCCATGGGATCTGCGATTAATCAAGGCTTCATTCTGAGTCTGTGCGTTGCTGTGATCGGTGTCCTTGTCGCGCTAAGCATTGGCAACAGCAAGTTCCAAGCCCCGAATCGGAAGGGCGAGACGGGAATGAGCGCTGAGTAATTTTGTATGATAGAGAAAGAAAAAAGAACGAGCTATCCTTTATTGGGATAGCTCGTTTTGGCGTGATGAGGTAATCCGTTTCTTGTTGACCAGATCGATGATGCATGAAGTGATAACCGTAAGGAGCGGCAAGCTCCATAGGAAAATCGCATAGGGCACATACGAAGCGATTGGGATGCCGATAATGGTGCCGCACAGCACAGCGAGCAGATTCCAAGGAATCAAAGCGGCTGCAATGAGCGCCGTGTCTGCGATGACTCGGGATAGGTGCTCACGTGGGAATTTCCGCTCCCAGAGCGGGAGAAGATTCCGTCCGGTCATCATGATTGGCAGCGTTTGGGTACAGGATAGCAAGCCTAAGATGATGCCGAACAAACCGGTTCGCAGCGTACCTGAGGCCATGGATGGTGCTGTGCCTAATATTTTCTCCATGTAAGGTTGTAACGTGCCGGTTTTCTCCAATATCCCGTTATACGCTCCAGCTAGTGCGATCAGCAGGACCAAGTCCAGCATTTGAAGCATGCCTTTGGTATGAAGGGAAGGCAGTTCAGCGAGATTGTACCCACTCCATAAGGAATGGAGCCAGTCGACGAAGGAGACCTGCTGCAGCCAGGTACCAACGATGATGCTGGCTGCGATAGACAGGAGGAACGCGTACTTCGTCTTGAGACGGAATACATTCGCTCCGAGCAGGATGATCACAGGGATCAAGAGCCAGGGGGACAACTCAAAATGGGCGCTGAAATTCGTCGTCGGCATGGTGACATGCTGTGCATTCCAATCCCCTCGTAGGTCAAAGATCCAATAAAAGGCTAGCGAGCACAGCACAGCTGCAATCGTCGTTGGCATCAACTTCGGATATTGCTTGCGGACCGTCGTGCCTGTCGAACTGGCGAGCAATTGATGGGCACTGGAAAAGGGAGAGGTCCGGTCGCCGACGAATACGCCAGAGACCAAAGCTCCTGCGAGCAGAGGAAGCGGGATTTGAAGCACCGCCCCCATCCCGATGAGCGGAATGCCAATAGCACTAAGCGTGCCCGTTGACGTGCCTAGAATCATCGAGACAACCGCACAGAAGACGAAGGAGAGTGTGACCAAGTATGTGGGGTCAATCAACTGCAAGCCTTGCTCGATGAGGTAAGGGATGGTGCCGCTCTCCGTCCAAGCCGGAATGATAAGACTGACGAAGAGGAGAATCCAGACCACCTCTTTGGTGTGCAGAACGCCTGACTTGATGCTACGCCCCAGTGTGCTCCAGGATGTACCGGCCTGGATCGTGAAGAAGATCAGCGATCCAAGGCCGAGCAGGAAGCCAAACGCTAACGGAATGTGCATGAAATAGGCGAGCAATAGTCCGGCAATCGTCAAGCTAATCATGATGCCCAATTGAAGCGGACGAATCATGGGTTGGTTCCTCACTCTCTCTCAATATGACAATTTATATTCGAATTATGAACCCAACACACGTTGGAATACGCGCAAGGTGCGTTCGGTAATCTCTACAACTTGCTCTGGCGTCGTACTGAGCGGAAGCCAGTAATAGATCGTATCGCCGAGTGGGCGGAGGATTAAGCCTTCTTCGAGCCCTGCCTGATAGATGCGATTGCCGATACGAGTCCCGGATCCGAAAGGCGTGCGGCTGGCCGCATCCTTATACAAATCCATCGCGGCAATCATGCCGATCTGGCGTACGTCGGCGACTTGCGGCAATGCCGCGAACGCACGGAGCTGCGAAGATAGTTCAGTGGCTGCCCGATGGGATTGTTCGAGGACGCCTTCTTCTTCGAACAAGCGAAGGCTCTCCAAGGCGACGGCACAAGCGACGGGATTTCCCGTGAAGCTGTGGCCGTGGAAGAACGTCTTCTGCGTGGCGTAATCGTCATAGAACGCCGCATAGATCTCTTCGCGGCACAGAGTCGCCGCGAGTGGCATCATGCCCGCCGTCAATCCTTTGCTGACGCAAAGGATGTCGGGGCTAATGCCCGCGTGCTCGCAGGCGAACATCGTGCCGGTTCGCCCAAACCCTGTGGCCACCTCATCAGCTATGAGGTGGACATCGTACTGCGCGCAGAGTTCGCGCAGTCCTGCAAGATAGGCGGCGGGGTAGATCACCATGCCGCCAGCTGCTTGAATCATCGGTTCCACGATGATTCCCGCGATTGTGTCCGCGCGCTCCTGGAACAGCGCGCGCACGGCTTCCAGCGCGTCCGCCACGAGGGCGGCTTCGCGCTCAGGGGTTCGTGCGCTGCCGAGCACGCGCACGTCCGGTGAAGGCACGCGATGCGCGCTGAAGAGCAGCGGCTTGAACATCGCGTGGTACAGATCGACGCCGCCGACGCTGACGGCACCGATCGTATCGCCGTGATAGCTGTTCTCCATGAAGACGAAGCCTGTCTTCGACGTACGACCGATTTGCTGCCAATACTGGAAGGACATCTTGATGGCGACTTCGACAGCCGTCGAGCCGTTGTCAGAATAGAAGACCTTACTTAGTCCTTCAGGTGTGATATGTACCAGTTTCTCTGCAAGCTCGATGCCCGGCTGATGCGTCAGACCGCTGAACATGATGTGGTCGAATTGATCGAGCTGACGCTGGATAGCTGCTTTGATACGCGGATTGCCGTGTCCGTGGACGTTGCACCACCATGAGGACACCGTGTCGTAGTAAGCTTTGCCCTCGGCATCGAAGAGTTCGATACCTTGTGCACGTGTGATCAATAGATGATCCTGCTCGGCATAATCTTTCATTTGCGTGAACGGATGCCATACATATTGACGATCCTTCGCGAGCAGTTCTTTCTTATATTGTGAATCCATGTTGTTATACCCTCCTAACCGATGATACAAGACAAATGACGAGTCCATGTTCAAGCTTAATCCTCTGTACGGTTCTTTGCAAGATCGCTTGTGCATCGGATACGGATGGAAATGAGAATGGAAAGGGGGCGTTTCTGGTTGCAAATAGGCATCGAATTCGCATTCTGCTATAATGAGACGCATGTAATAGTTCATTACGTCGGAAATCAAGGGGGATCAGCATGATCGTTGGAATGGGTCACGATATTCTAGAAATCGAACGGATTGCGGATATGCGTGAGCGGTCCTCGTGGGAACGGTTCTTGCATAAGGTGCTAACGGATGCGGAGCGTGAGCTGGCATTGGAGCGTGGAGGCAGGATCATTGAATTCGTGGCGGGTCGATTCGCTGCGAAGGAAGCTGTCGTCAAAGCGCTGGGTTGCGGGATTGGAGAAAAGGTTGGTTTTACGGATATTGAGATTTTACCGGATGCGCTCGGCAAGCCTGGCTGTACACTCTCGCAGGAAGCGTGGAGCAGACTATGGATGGACGAGCCCTGCTACACGATTCATATTAGTATTACACATCAGCGATCGCTTGCATCGGCCATGGCGATTGTCGAACGCCGGGAGGACAGTCAAGCTTACGCTTGAGAGCCTGCCCGAACCCGAAATAACACACAGTTATTTTTTGGTCGATAACCAGTCAGCCAGCTGTTCAATTTCCTGCTCTTCAAGCATTTTCTTAAATGCAGGCATTTTGTTGCTGCCCTCGGCAATCTGAGTGACAATCTCATCTTTGGTCATTTTCGCGCCAACCTTTGTTAAGTTGGTATCTGCACCCATACGTCCCGTCAAGTCCGCTGCATGGCAGCTCATACATTTTTGCTTGAATAGGGTAACGGTCTCTTCAGGTCCTTCAAGGGCCACTTCGTTCTTCGCTGTTCCACCGCTTGCGCCGCATGCGGAGAGGACGAGGAGAGCCGTACAGAGTATGGCGGATGCACCGATCGTACGTAATTTGCTATGTAATGTCACAGGGTTTCCCTCCATGTATAGATCTTACAATCAGTATAGGTTAGTAGGGAGTACCCTACAAGCCTACTGAGGAAAATGACACCACTTGTTCAATCTAAATTCATTTACCTCGTATAGAAGGAGTTTTTATAGAAATTATGCAATCATCTATTGAAGCCAAACATTATTTTAGCCGCGAGCTGCTCGCATGGTATAACTTGTACAAAAGAGACTTGCCTTGGCGACGCCATCGCAATCCCTATTATATTTGGGTCTCCGAAATTATGCTGCAACAGACGCGTGTCGATACCGTCATTCCTTACTTTCACCGATTTATTGATCGGTTTCCGTCGATTGAAGCGTTAGCGGATGCGCCGGAAGAAGACGTACTCAAGAGCTGGGAAGGACTTGGTTATTACTCCCGTGCTCGCAATCTCCAATCCGCAGCGCGTGAAGTGAAGGAGCAGTATGGGGGAGAGGTCCCTGCCACGAAGAAAGAAATCTCAGGCCTGAAAGGCGTAGGCCCTTATACAGCTGGAGCGGTGCTCAGTATTGCTTATAATCAGCCAGAGCCTGCAGTCGATGGCAATGTCATGCGGGTGTTATCGCGATATTTCCTCATCGAAGAAGACATTATGAAAGGGAGCACGCGTGCCTTTATGGAAGGGTTGGTCGTCGAGCTCATCCCAGAAGGGGAAGCGTCGAATTTCAATCAAGCGTTGATGGAGTTAGGTGCACTCGTCTGTACACCGAAATCACCGCAGTGTCTGACTTGCCCTGTCATGGCGCATTGCGCGGGCCGGATCGCAGGCATGGAGGAATCGTTGCCCGTGAAGACAAAGGCGAAGCCGCCGCGTCCTGAGTATCGATCTGTCGCGATTATCGAAGGGACGGGGGCGAATGCAGGCAAAGTGATCGTGCGTCAGCGTCCTGCGGAAGGATTGCTTGCCCGGATGTGGGAGCTGCCGCATATTCTTGCCCCACAGCAAGCCGCGCTTGCCGGTGCCGACGACCCCGTGCAGATGGATATGCTGCGAGGCGCGATGCATGAGGAAGGTATCGCCATGGTGCCAGATGACTTCGTGATGGAAGCGGATCATATCTTCAGCCATATTCATTGGCATTTGAGAGTCTACCGTTGTGCATCGAAGCTGCCCGATAACGCTTCTCTGCCTGAATCTTATCGATATATTGAAGAGAAGGATATGGATGAGCTCGCATTCCCGAATGTGTTCATTCGTATTCTGCGTGCGTACTTCAAGGAAATTCTTATCACATGATAAAAAGCTCGACCTTTGCGCTAGCGCAGAGGTCGAGCTTTTTATGTGCGAATTGCTATCACTTCGCTGCTGTGTAACGTTTGCCAACTTCTTCCCAGTTCACAACGTTCCAGAATGCTGCGATGTAATCCGGACGTTTGTTTTGATATTTCAAGTAGTAAGCATGCTCCCATACATCAAGACCAAGTAATGGTGTTTCGCCATCCATGATCGGGCTGTCTTGGTTAGGCAAGCTGTATACTTTCAAGTTGCCTTCTTTGGATAGTGCAAGGAATGCCCAGCCGCTACCGAAGCGAGTTGTTGCTGCTTTTGCGAAATCTTCTTTGAACTTATCGAAACCGCCAAGCTCATTGTTGATTGCATCAGCAAGTGCGCCAGTTGGAGCGCCGCCAGCGTTTGGTGCGATTGTCTCCCAGAACAAGGAGTGGTTCGCATGTCCGCCGCCATTGTTGCGAACTGCTGTGCGGATTGCTTCAGGAACGCTGCTCAAATCAGCAATTAGATCTTCAACGCTCTTGCTTTGAAGCTCAGGAGCAGACTCCAGTGCTGCGTTCAAGTTCGTTACATACGTGTTATGGTGACGATCGTGGTGAATCATCATTGTTGTTTCGTCGATGTGTGGCTCAAGTGCATTGTTTGCATAAGGTAGTGCTGGTAATTGATGTGCCATCGTTAAATACCCTCCCGTAAATATGTAGTTTCACTTCTTTATTAAAACCTATTTAACATAATAAATCAACATTTATGTATGTAAAGTCGAGACGGCGTTGTGAACTTCTTCCACTGAAAAAAATACGATCCGTGAGCGGTAGTGTACTTGGATGAAGAGGAAACCCTTGGGGCTCTAGATCCAAGGTCGGTTTTTGGTATATTTTGAAAGCGCTTAAGTTTAAGCGCTTTCACGAGATATACGGAGTATTATCAAGTTTATTGTAGATTTTGTTAAGAAAATAGAAGATTTTCCGCGAATTTTGTTGTATTATAACAATATGTTTTTTCAGGAAGCACGGGGCAGTACAGTTTAATAATAAAGGAGATTGAAGTATGCAGGTTCGTTCCTTTCAGTTGTCGGATTATATGCGTGTGACTCAGCTATTTGAAGAGTCGCTGTCGGATTTATGTTACGAGCAGACGATGGAGGCTTTTGCAAGGCAGTTATCTTGGGATAGCGATCTTGTACTGATCCACCAAGAAGACGATGTAATCAAGGGCGCCATTATTGGAACGATCGATAATAACCAGGGATGCTATTACAGACTGGCTGTTCATCCTTCTTACCGTGGACAAGGTGTCGGCAAATCGCTGATTACCTCGATGCAGCAGCGTTTCCAAGGCCGCAACGTATCCAAAATTTGCATCGCGGGGGACGAGCATAACGAACCGATATTACCGCTGTTCGCATCGATGGGATTTGACGCAACGAATGTTCTTCAAGCATTTCAGAAACTCCGTATTGTAACGGGTTAATTACGGGAATCATCCTTTATAGGGCATATCTTTCCACGCCATTGCAAATGGTGGAAAGATATGCTTTTCTATTATTATGAAGAATCTAACGTACACTCCTACATTAATCAAAAGTTTCAAGCACAATGGACATTTACATCGGCAGTGGCTAGAGAATTGGCTTGTACCCCAGGAGTTCCTCGATCCTGAGCATCAGCGCGAAGGTATGGTCGTATTAATCAATTGTCAGACGCCTATTAAGGAAGCCGACGGTAAGCAGTGGATGAGCAAGGTTCCCGCGGTTTCTTTTTTTATCCCGGGTGCGTGGTACAATATTGTGGCCTTAATTGAAGAGACGGGTGTGCGCTATTATTGCAATATTGCCTCACCGCCTTATCTGGCCAAAGACGTCGTGACGTATATCGATTACGATTTGGATGTTGTACTTTACGCAAGCGGGCATATAGATATTGTAGACCGTGATGAATATGAGCGGCATAAGGCAAGTTATCACTACCCTGAGATCGTAGATCAAAAAGTGGCCACGGGCCTCTCGCAGCTGTTAGATCGCATCCAGAATAAGAAGGCTCCCTTTCAAGACGGTCTCGTGGTGTCGTATTACAATGCATGGAGACAACATTTCGCCAAGGAGTAAGAGCCTATGGATAACTCGTTACCGACGGGAAATGAGCCGCCGAAGACGCTGACAGAGCCTCCGCGCAGATGGAAGCTGGTGGTCAGGGATTGGCTCAATGCCTTAATTATTGCGGCTGTGCTCGTGGTACTGCTGCAGACGTATGTATTTAATTTGTCAAAGGTGAAAGGGGAGTCGATGCAGCCCACGCTGCATGATCAAGATCGGTTATTTGTCGATAAAATTGTATACGCCTTCGCAGAGCCGAAGCGCGGTGAAGTCGTTATTCTGCAAGATCCTTCACCAGATGTGGGCAGACAGTTCCTTGTGAAGCGGGTTGTTGCGATTCCGGGAGATGAGGTCGAAATTCGTGACCGTAAGCTGTTGGTGAACGGCGTTGTTCAATCAGAGGGTTACACGGATATTTGGATTGAAGATGATAAGCCTCTGCATACGTTTTTGGAAAAGGATGAGTATTTCGTGCTGGGGGATAACCGGCATCATGAGAAGAGCAAGGATAGTCGGCGGTTCGGTCCGGTGAAGCGGGACCTTATTATTGGGAGGGCGGATCTGATCATATGGCCCTTCAATAAATTCACCTGGCTTTAGAGGAAGTATTAAAATCTCACTTTGATAACGGAGCAGGACTGTGGGATTATTCGGCATCGAATCTTGAATTCAACCGAGATTTCCGGTACTCACGTAGGCTCTCCCTACGCTCCGTTTCCTCAATCTCTAGTTTCATTCAACCTTCTCGGTTCTGAAAGTGAAATTTTAATACCTTTATTGAAATGAGATTCTTTAACCATAACTTAAACAATCAACGAGGTGAAAGAAAGTGACGGATTCACGTAAAACCGATGCGCCATCAGAAGCGCAGCACTGGGCACAGCTCAAGTCAGACATCCTAGAAGCAGCAACCTCCCTCGGCATCGACAGCATCGGCTTTGCATCGGCGGATCCGTTCACGACGCTTAAAGATCGACTTATTGCACATCGAGCCAAAGGGCATGAATCGGGCTTTGAAGAGAAAGACTTGGACAAGCGGACGACGCCGGCCCTACTGTTCGATCGTCCGAAGTCGATCATTGCGATCGCCGTGGCCTATCCTTCGAAGCTGGTGGACCCGCCTAAGTCGGAGCCTGGCGCCTATCGAGGGATATTGGCGCGTTCGTCTTGGGGACGGGATTACCATCATGTCCTACGCGATCGACTCCAACGTCTAGAGGCATTTATTGCAGAGCGTGTGCCGGAAGCCCGCATGGAGAGCATGGTCGACACAGGGGCACTCTCAGACCGGGCTGTTGCGGAACGTGCCGGCATTGGGTGGAGTGCGAAGAACTGTTCGATTATTTCACCCAAATTGGGATCGTGGATCTATCTTGGCGAGATGATTACGAATATTCCGTTCGAGCCGGACACGCCAGTCACGGAAGGATGCGGGGAATGTACCAAATGTATCGATGCGTGCCCGACGAATGCGCTTGTAGGTCCAGGGCAACTCAACGCACAGCGCTGTATTTCATACCTGACCCAGACGAAGGGTGTGCTCAGCGACGAATTTATGACCAAGATCGGGAATCGTCTCTATGGCTGTGATACTTGTCAGATCGTCTGCCCGGAGAATCGGGGCAAGAACTGGACGCAGCATCCCGAGATACAGCCAGATCCCGAGATTGTGAAGCCGCTGCTTATTCCACTGCTCTCGATGAGCAACAAGGAGTATAAGGCGAAGTTCGGTGATAACTCATCCTCCTGGCGCGGGAAGAAGCCAATTCAGCGGAATGCGATTATTGCGCTGGGGAATTTCAAGGATATCACGGCCGTACCGCATTTGCATGCACTCATGAAGGAAGATCCGAGACCGGAGCTTCGCATCACAGCGGCCTGGGCACTCGGCAAGATCGGAGGACAAGCATCGATGGAAGCGTTAGAGGATATGCTGCACCGCGAAGCGGACAGTGAAGTGATTGCAGCGATTGGGCAAGCCAGAGCGAAGCTAGGGCAGCATACGACCCCATTATTGTATACCGAGATGGACTCGCCGATCGGGCCGTTAACGGTAGTACGTTCGATGCAAGGGCTATGCCGCATCGAATTCGGTGCATTCGCAGATCAAGAGGCATCGATTCAGGAATGGGCAAGTCGGTGGTATTCGGACCCTAAGCTAATCCGCAATCATGCTGCGATGAAAGATATCGTGATGCAGCTGCAACAATTTTTTGCTGGCGAGCGTAAGGCGTTCGATCTCCCGCTAGACATGAAGGGAACGCCGTTCCAGCTGCAGGTGTGGTCAGCATTAACCGAAGTGCCTTATGGAGAGACTTGGTCCTACAAGCAAATTTCCGAATGGATCGGTCAGCCGAAGGCGGTACGTGCCGTTGGCGGCGCGAACAATAAGAACCCGGTATCGGTGATTGTACCTTGTCATCGTGTGATAGGGATGAACGGCAAGCTGGTCGGATATGGCGGCGGGTTGGATAAGAAGCAGATCTTGCTCGCACTCGAGCAGGAAAATACGGATTTACCGTTTGTCAGTGAATAGTGGACATGCTATGATATTTGCAAATATACATCTGATCAAGGCTCACTTAGACTGCGTAAGCTTTGGGATGTT
This sequence comes from Paenibacillus sp. GCM10027629, assembly GCF_042676425.1. Taxonomy (NCBI): domain Bacteria; kingdom Bacillati; phylum Bacillota; class Bacilli; order Caryophanales; family Paenibacillaceae; genus Paenibacillus; species Paenibacillus sp. GCM10027629. The sequence continues at coordinate 569,108 of NZ_JBHTGZ010000005.1, forward strand.
ACTAAATAGATGAGGTGACTTAATCGAATGAGTTATGTTATTCCAATTGTGACATTAATCGTGGGGTTAATTCTTGGGTTTATTATCGGCGTGTTCTATCTACGCAGACAATTGACGAAGATGCAGAGCGACCCGCAAATGCTTGCTAAGATGGCGAAGCAAATGGGCTATAACTTGAACAATAAGCAAATGCAACAAGCGCAGCAAATGATGAAGGGTCAAAAAGGCGGTCGTAAATTTAAGTAATTGAAAGTAGGGTGCATCTTGTCAGGAGTAAAGGATTATGTGAATGAACACGTACAGCAGAATCACGAGAAGATTGAATATCATGTACAGCAAATCCTGAAATTGATCGGTGAGGATGTAGAGCGGGAAGGTCTGCTAGAGACGCCAGCTCGGGTCGCTCGGATGTATGAGGAGATTTTTGCTGGATATGCAGTCGATCCGCGTGAAGTGCTCGGTGTGACGTTCGATGAGCAGCATGAAGAGCTTGTCATTGTCAAAGATATTGTCTACTACAGTCAGTGTGAACATCATATGGCGCCTTTCTTCGGGAAGATCCATATTGGTTATATCCCTAGTGGGAAAATTGCGGGTCTTAGCAAGCTCGCACGCCTCGTTGAAGCGGTGACGCGTCGATTGCAGGTGCAAGAACGGATTACATCCGAAATTGCTGATATTATGGAAGAAGTGCTGAAGCCGCACGGCGTAATGGTTGTTGTGGAAGGGGAGCATTTGTGCATGTGCGCGCGAGGCGTGAAGAAGCCGGGCAGCAAGACGGTAACGTCCGGTGTCCGCGGCAGCTTCCGTCGCAGCTCGACACTGCGCAACGAATTTTTATCGTTAATCAAATCATAATCATTGTTAGGTAGAAGAATCGCTCGTAAAGCTCTTACATAGAGGCTTTGCGGGCGATTTTTTTGTTTCCGGAACGGTATAGAACCGCCTGTTGAACAATAAAGTGATAAGAAGAGTTGTGACGATGTATCGTGAAAAGGAGTGGCTGCAAATGCTGCACATTGTTGCTTGTATCAAACAAGTACCTGACACGAAAATTATTAAAATGAACCCGAAGACCAACACCATGGATCGGTCCAGTGCCCCTGCCATCCTCAATCCCTACGATGCGCATGCGGTGGAGGAGGCTGTCCGCTTAAAAGCGAGGTATGGCGGGAAGGTGTCTGTCGTAACGATGGGTCCGCCGCCAGCGGTCAAAGCCATTCGTAAATGTATTGAGATTGGGGCCGATGAAGGCTATCTCATTACGGACCGTGCCTTTGCTGGGGCAGATACGCTTGCAACCAGCTACTCACTCACCAAGGCGATCGAGAAGATCGGGACGATGGAGCCGATTGACCTGATAATTTGCGGCAAAATGACCATTGATGGAGATACCGGACAGGTAGGTCCCGGTATTGCAAGACGGTTAGATATTCCGCCGCTAACCAGTGTGAACAAGGTTGTGGAGATGGATCGTGAAGCAGGCCAAGCGATCGTTCATCGGAAGCTGGAGGACGGGTATGAAGTGATTCAGACGACCCTGCCATGTCTGCTGTCTGTGGAGAAAGAAATCAACGAAATTCCGTATTCGACCTTACCGAATATGATGCGTGCCGCACGGTACCAACCTGTGATCTGGTCAGTTGAAGATTTGGGGATCGTGGATCGGACGAAGCTTGGGCTTAAAGGCTCGCCGACGATCGTCGCCAAAGTATGGCCGCCGGAGAAGCCAAAGGGCGGCGAGATGCTGCAAGGGAGCAGCGAGGAGCAGGTGAATCGGTTATTCAGCATTTTGATGAATAAGAAGGAACTATTCCATAAGTTAGGCGCCACAGAGGAAGGAGGCGGCGTGCAATGAATATTGAAGAATATCGCGGCATTTGGGTGTTTCTAGAGCATAAAGATGGAGCGATTGTCCCAGTCTCACTTGAATTGCTCGGCGCGGGCAGACGGCTTGCGGACAAACGTGGTGTTCCGTTATCAGGGATTCTTATTGGCGATGGCGTGAAGGGTCTAGCAGCGGAGGCAATCACTTATGGTGCGGAGACGGTCTATGTGTATGATGATCCGATATTCCACCATTACCGCACAGAATCGTACATGAGGGCAGTTATTGCTTGTGTTGAGAAGTATAAACCGGAAATTTTCCTCTATGGCGCCACGTCGACGGGCAAGGATTTGGCCAGTGCCGTAGCGACAGACCTCGCGACAGGCCTTACGGCGGATACGACGATGCTTGATGTCGACGCAGAGACTGGGCTGTTGGAGGCGAGTCGACCCGCGTTCGGCGGCAATATTATGGCGACGATTCTCTGTAAGAAGGACCGCCCGCAGATGGCCACGGTGCGGCCGAAGGTAGTCAAGGCGCTGGAGCGGGACCCTGAGCGAACAGGTGAGGTCATCGAAGAGCCTGTAGAGCTTCGTGAAGAGGATATCCGCACGAAGGTGCTGGATATTGTCAGGCATACGGTAAAGAAGGTTCGACTCGATGAAGCGGATATTATCGTGGCGGGCGGCAAAGGGCTTGGAGGCCGAGCTGGCTTCGAGATGATCGGCGAGTTCGCGAAGCGAATCGGTGCTTCGGTTGGCGGAAGCCGGGATGCGGTGGAAGCGGGATGGATTGAACATAGTCGACAGGTCGGACAGACAGGGGCCACGGTGACACCGAAAATTTATTTTGCGATCGGCATCTCAGGAGCGATTCAACATTTGGTCGGCATGCAGAACTCGGGCTTAATTATCGCGATCAATAAGGATTCGAATGCGGCTATTTTTCAGGCTTGTCATTATGGCATTGTGGGGGATGCATTCGAGATTGTGCCGATGTTAACGAAGGCCTTCGATCAAGCGCTGCGAGAAGAGGTGGAACATGGCTGAGAAATTTGATGTCATTGTCGTTGGCGCCGGTCCAGCGGGGACCGCATGCGCATATACTTTAGCGAAGCAAGGTGTAAGCGTTTTACTCTTGGAGAGGGGGGAATATCCCGGATCGAAGAATGTGATGGGCGGTGTTCTCTATCGTAAGATGATGGAGGATGTCATCCCAGGTTTTTATAAGGAAGCGCCTGTCGAACGGCCGATTGTGGAGCAGCGGTTCATGATGCTGGATAAGGAATCTGCTACGACCTTCAGCTACAAGGGGATGGAGTGGGGGAAGGAGCCCTACAACAACTTTACGGTGCTCCGTGCGAAGTTCGACCAATGGTTCGCTGATAAAGCGGTAGAGCAGGGCGCACTGCTCATTAATGAGACGGTTGCGCTCGAATGTATCGTGAAGGACGGCAAGGTCGTCGGGGTTCGAACGGATCGGCCGGAAGGCGATATTTATGCCGATGTCGTAGTCCTTGCGGACGGGGTAAATTCGCTCCTCGCGAAGTCTCTTGGGTTCCACAAGGAATTCAAGCCGGATGAGGTGGCGCTTGCCGTGATGGAGGTACTGAAGCTCGATAAGAAAATCATTGAGGATCGCTTCAATTTGGAAGGGGATCAGGGCTGTACGATTGAGATTTTCGGAGACTCAACCAAAGGGATCCTCGGCACGGCTTGGCTGTATACGAATAAGGATAGTCTCAATATCGGCGTCGGTACGATGCTATCTGGGCTTATCAAGCATAAGCTGAAGCCTTATGAACTGCTGGAATATGTGAAGACGCATCCGATGATTCGTCCTTACATTCAAGGAACGGAGCAGCAGGAGTATTTGGCACATCTCATTCCAGAGGGTGGATATCGGTCCATGCCTAGGATCGTCGGCGATGGCGTGCTCGTCGTTGGCGATGCGGCGCAGATGGTGAATGCCATCCATCGGGAAGGCTCCAACATGGCGATGACCTCCGGTGTCATTGCGGCCGAGACGATTATCGAGGCGCAGTCGACAGGTGACTTCTCCGAGAAGTCCCTGGATGTCTATCGTCAGCGATTAATGGATTCGTTCGTTGGGGAAGACCTGAAGAAATATAAGGATGCAACGCATCATTTCGAGAAATACCCGCACTACTTCGAGCAATATATCCCGATGATCAATCGAGCGGCGAGCCAGATGTTTACCGTCGATGGAACCTCGAAGCGGGAGAAGCAGCGGAAGATCTGGCAAGGCATCGGTACGGCCCGGGATAAAATCAAAATTGCTCGTGACTTGTTTCAAGCTTGGAGGGTGATGAAATGAGTGATGGAACGAAAGGGCAATCGATTGAAGAGAAGCAATATTTGATCCGATTCAAGGCCGACACCAATTCGCATCTGCATGTGCTGGACTATGATACGTGCGCGACCAAATGTCCGGATAAAATCTGTACGATCTTCTGTCCTGCGGAAGTGTATAAGTGGGAAGACATTCGGATGCATGTCGGCTATGAAGGCTGTCATGAGTGCGGCAGCTGCCGGATTGGATGCCCGCATGAGAATATCAAATGGGAATACCCCAAAGGTGGTCACGGGATCATCTTCCGGTTAGGGTGAGCGCCATGTTCCGGGTCGGGGATCGCGTCGTATTCGTGACGGACGGGACGGTTGGGATTGTAATGGGCATTGAAGAAGATCGATGCCAAGTGATCTGGGAGGATTGCTTCGCCAGCTGGGAGAAGAAGGAGCTCTTGCGCAAGGAAGATCCACAGGCGATGATGTAGGGGATAAGGAACGATTGTACGGTGATAAAAAAGAGCTGACCTCGTGGTCAGCTCTTTGCATAATGATTATGGCTTGCTGCGCTGCGCCTCATCCAATTGTTCGGTGGTTCCGACAAAGAACTTGACCGTCTGAGGGGTATGGACCGTCGTTCCATCGCCGTGAAGTGTACTTGATGACGATGTGCCAAAGTGATGAACCATGGCGTTTTCACCCAAAGGGATACTCTTCCTGGTACCGTCCGCAAGGACATAATAGTAGGTGACGGGACCTGAGGCATTCGGACTAGATGTTATTAATTTCCCTGATGGCGGAATTTCATAGACGAGCGCACTTTTCTCCTGCTTTAACTCGGGATATCCTGGTTGATCATATTCTACTTCGACCCATCCGACATAACCATCGGGGATTAAATACATATGTGCTTTATAATCGTCATAACGATTTACTAAAAAAGCTACTAGAATTGCTATTGTGAGGCAAAAAACGACTACAGAAGTTAACATGATCCATGTTTTTTTCACTCATGTTTCCTCCTTTTGGGATACATATGGCTATAAAAAAAAGCCTTTGGAGTACGTGCTCCAAAGGCTTATTAATTGTATCGACACCTTATTCAACATCATAACAAATCGTGAAGAAACAGTCTATATTTTCGGGGGAAATTCCGATACAGTTGAAGTGCCGGCAATAACCGAAGAAATGGAGTGTTGCTAAGATGGAACGGAATTTACACCTCGATTTATCTGATTTGCAAACTTATGTAGGGAACGTGTTTGGAACGAATTATTGGGTTACGGATATGGTGAGATTGCACGGCGGTGCACAGAAGGTCATCTATAGGCTGAACTGTAGCAATGGATTTTCCTGTGTGCTCTATGTGTGGGATCTGACGATGAATTATTTTCAAGAGGAAATCGAAAGCAATGGTGCGGATCATCGATCGTATGGTAGTGATTTATTCGCGATGAATAATAGATTTTTCAAGGAACAGGGGATTCGAACACCTGCTCTGTACGACTTGAATCAGGATCAAACGAAGTATCCGTTCGATTATGCACTCGTAGAATACATGGAAGGGCAGAAAGCGGAGGTCTATTTTCACGAGTCGGATACGCGAGTACAGGATGCATTGTTCTATCAGATCGGCGATATGCTGGCAGGCATGCATGGGAACGTAAGACAGACTTTTGGGAAGGTGAATGTTCGGGAAGAAGCTAGAGAGAATTGCCACTTACTTCAGAAGAAGGATGCCGAAAATCAGTTGTTGTATGCCTCCCAGTATATTGAGCCAATCAAGGCCCACTATAGCCAGCTGCTCGAAATGCTGCATGTGCTCGCATCACGCATAGCACCTCGCAACCGTTATGGATTTATCCATGGTGAATTGGGTCCCGATCATATATTGGTGAATCAGCAATTGGAGCCTTACTTGATCGATATAGAGGGGGCGGAATTCTATGATGTCGAGCTTGAACATAGCTTCCTTGAACTTCGTTTCGGCGAATATTATCGGTATCTTAAGCATGATACGCTTGATCCGAACCGAATGGCTTTTTACCGATTTTATTACCACATCTCATTAACGGCGGGTGGTCTGAAGCTGCTGCATCGCGGTTTCCCGGATCAGCAATTTGCAAGAGATCTTGCTGCGTATCATTCCCAGTGTGCGCTCCGGTATTTGATAAAATAGACGGTATAGATTTATCAAATTATCGCATCCTACACTCCAATACTGTTTAACTTGGTGTATCCTGCCATCCTGGATCATACGCGTATTGGAGGGACTGACTTATTCATGCAATTATCTGAGCTGAATCCCACGCGTCCTTGGCCGCTGCCGCAAGCGCCGTGGATCATGTCACAGCAATGGCGTGACCTCACCTTCGTCCATTACGCGATAGATCCGAAAATGCTGTCCCCGTTCATCCCGAAAGGACTTGAACTGGATACCTATCATGACCAAGCTTGGATCAGCATCGTCGTTCTACAGGTACATCACTTTAGACTGCGCTTCATGCCACCCATACCGGGTGTGTTGAACTTCAATCAGATCAATATTCGCACCTATGTCCGCTCCAGTGAAGGCAAACCGGGCGTCTATTTCTTACGTATCGGTGCCACCAGTCGCTTGGCTGTGTTCGGAGCTTCGACATTTATGCATATGCCGTTCATTCATGCCGATCTTCGCATCGATCCGATGCATCCGGACAAGTCGCAATTGAGCCATCCGCCGATTCAACGTATCGATTGCAGTCTTTCGGACCATACCAAGCTGCGTCTGCGTGCAGCGCCGGTCTCGAGTCCTTATCCCGCGGTCACCAATCCATTAACCAAATGGCTTACAGAGCGTTACTGCCAGTATAGCGATACACTACATCCCGTGCCGCTTCAAGCGAAAGGTGCTGTGAGCAGTGAATTGATCATCACCGACATTCAACACTCGCCTTGGTCCGTCCAGACTGCTAAGGTGTCCGTGGAACAGAACTCGCTGCTTCAGCCCTATGGTATCGATCTTCCTTCTTCACCGCATCTCGCAACGTATACGAAGAAGCTGCAAGCGTATATTTGGTGGCAGCGGCCCGTGAAGCCTATACGTTAACAGCGGTTCGTGCGAGGTATCACTTCTTTATAACAAAACATAACCCGCGCGGCTGCGAAGCTGCGCGGGTTGTTATGATGCCGTTCACCACGGCTGCCATCTCAATTGTCTAGCTTGCTTGTAGCGGGCTGCTACCGCAGGCCAATAGGCGACATTCCACCAGTTGTCGATATATTTGCGGCGATTGTTCTGGTACGTCAAATAATAGGCATGCTCCCAGACGTCGAGTGGGAGGAGGGGAATGTTATCCCACTGTGATAAGTTCTGGTGCTTCTCAGCTTGTAAGATCTGTGTACGACCGCTGCGAGGGCTCCAGACGAGGATCGCCCAGCCACCGCCTTCTACCTTCTCTGCTGCAGCACTGAATTGGGCCTTGAACTTCTCGAAGCTGCCATAATCCTGGATAATTTGCTCGGCTAAGTCTCCTTCAGGCTTCCCGCCGCCTTCAGGGTTCATGATTTCCCAGAAGAGGGTATGTAGATAGTGCCCAGCACCGTTAAAGGCCAATTCGCCTTCCCAAAATTTAATGAGGTCGAAGTTCCCGTCTTCGCGTGCATTGGCAAGTGCTAATTCTGCATGGTTAAGACCATCAACATACGCTTGATGATGTTTGTCGTGATGGATTCGCATCGTTGTCTCATCGATGTAAGGTTCAAGTGCATCGTAAGGGTAGGCGAGAGGCGGCAGTAGATGACCACCGATAGGAACGGGCTCCGGTTGTTTTGGGGGAAGCATATCGGACCATGTTTTCATTCGGTAATCCTCTGAAGTGATGGGAGACTGCTCTGTAACTGCGGGTGCAGTGATCCCCGGATGTACCATCGGTTGCGCGGTATGGATGAAAGACTCGGTTTGTTCAATGATACGGCGTAGGGTCTGCTGCGCTGGAATATTTCGTTGAATCGCAGGGCTTGCGGCAATCACTTCGCGAAGCTGTGTGACCCATGCTAGCGAATGGGCTAGGGAAGCGTTCAATAAATGATCGACTTGTTCTTGAAGTTCCGGGGCATAGGGCTGATGGGTATGGCGAAATGGATGGATATAGAACTGTGTATAGTGAATGGTTCGGTGCACGAGTCGTTCCCATTCGTTAAGCCAATTGACATATTGCGGTTCAAGTGCGGGTAGCACGGAAGGAATGAAGGCCATGTTATCTTTCTCTTGTCGTTTCCATTGCAGAATTTCTTCGAGTACGCGCGCGGGCATGAGCGTACCATATACAAACAGCATGTCATAAGCACCTCCCTTAGAGCATCTTTAATCAAGATATTCCAAGTTGTTGATGCCTATGCCATGCTGTCAGGATAGACTCTAAGATTAAGATACGGCATTTAAGAAAGAAGCGGTTCGCTTCAAATATTCTTTGGGATGTTGACGATAGATCATCTCATGCAAGGCGCCATTCGAGATCCAAACCTCGGAGTTGAGATTGCTCTGCTTCGCTGCGAGTTCCTCTGCAATCGGATAAGGAGCCTTCTCATCATTCGTTCCGTGAATGAAGAAGATCGGCATTTCATAGTTATGATTTTTCACGGCCTCATAAGGAATTTGCTGCAAGCTCGTGCCATTAATGATAGGGAATAAGGATCTTAGAATCGGCAGCGATACATCACGAGGCAGCTTCATATGTTGGCTGATATTATGATACAGTGTATCCGGCTCGAGCAGGAACGTACTATCTAAGATCATCGCATCGATGTCATCTGTCTTAAGCGCAGCTTGTAAGGCCGTGCCAGCACCCATAGAGAAGCCCCATACGACAATTTCTTGCGATCCGCGTTCCTTCGCATATTGAATGGCGCCGAGCAGTTGTTCACTTTCGATGGCGCCGCCCGTTGCGGCAAGCTTATGGGTCTTGGAGGCGAATCCGTAATCGAACATAACGACGTTGTAATTCAATCGGTGTGCGAATTGTGCGAGATCGTACATCGGTACCCACAGCTCTTCGCGGTTCGCGCCATATCCATGACTGAATACGATGGTCTTCTTCGAGTTCGCAGCGGGGATATACCAACCTTCTAAATTCGTACTGTTATCTAAAGCAGGGAATGTAATATTCTCGTAATGCAAGCGTTTGGCTTGATAGGGATTGGATGTGATGTCCGCAACCGTTGGATTGGACAACACCCATGCAATATATCCATGCAATGCTAGAAAGGCAAAGACGAGGAGTGTGACAAGTGATAGAGTAAGTGCGATCATGACATGTCTCAGACGCAGACGACGATAAGGTATCGCAGGTGCAGTAGGCTGTAGAATTTCGCCTTGAAGTACAGGTTCAGTCCATGTGGATGTCGTCATTGCGTATACCTCCTCTAGAATCTTAGGTGTAAATAGAATATTGAAATATATTTTTTTGAACTTCCCTTAAAAGTAAGTGTTCAAAAAGTCGGCATTTCAGCACCTGTGAGTTTTCGCAGAAAACTTGCATCGTAAGCATATGCTTAGGTTGCGAGAACCTGAAGCCATGCTTCCGTAGCGAGTTTTTCTCCGAAAAACTTTTAGGAGGAACGGAGTTTAGGCGAAACCTAAATGAGTACCTGAAATGTTTCCGGAGGAAACATACTCCGTAAGCATCCGCTATTCAAAGGTGAACGCAAGATTCGATGCCGATTATGCTTCTTGAATGACTTCGTGATCAAATGATGCCTTTTTGAACTACCTCTAAGAGATCTATGAAAGCGTTTTATAAATCTTTGGTAGTTCTATCGTATGATGAGATAGGTCTAGGGTCAATGGGTGGTCGTAATTTGTAAGGTCCTTGTAATCTACCTGTAACAGAGGTAATCTCAGCTTTACGAAAGTGTAGATTTTCGTTATACTAGATGTAACTTTGTTTCATTCTATGAAACTATTTTAAGGGGGAATCCTCTCTTGGAAGAACGTAAATTAACGGTTCGAGCCGTCGAGCGGGCTTTAGATATACTGATTTGCTTTACATCGGATACGGATTTGGGCTTGACGGAAATCTCCAGCAAGATCGGCTTGCATAAGAGTACCGTGCATCGGTTGTTAACGACACTGGAGGAAAAAGGATTTGTCACGCGCAATCAAGCGACGGAGAAGTATCGACTCGGCATGCGTGTATGGGAGCTGACTGCTAACTTGTCACAAGAGGATGATCCAGCAAGTATACTGCTGCCGGAAATGGAGCGGCTGCGTGATTTGATCGGAGAGACGATCAGCTTGTACTTGCGTGATGGCAAAGAGCGGATCCGAATTCAAGCCGTACAGAGTAATCATGCGATACGCAGGGTAGCTCCTGTGGGCATGCGTGCGCCGCTTTCGGTGGGGGCATCGAGTAAAGTGTTGATTGCATATGCCAATGAGGCCATGCAAGCAGAGTTAATCCAGTCATTAGACTGGACGTCTGAGATGGAGAAGGAGCACTATATCCGTCAGCTATCGGAGATCCGGGAGCAGGGCTATGCGACGAGTTTTGAAGAGCGGGAATCTGGTGCTGCAGCCCTATCTGCACCCATATTCGACAGATCTCATCATTTGGCGGCGGCCTTATCCGTCTCAGGACCTGTGAACCGCTTCTCGCTGCAGGCGATGCAGGATCAAGCGCCGCTTGTCATTGAAGCAGCGAAGCGCATGGGGAAGATGTTACGGTAGGAAGAACGCCAAATAGGAATGAACAGTACCAAAAAAGAGCCAATATCACTGCAGTACAGACTGCATGGTATCGGCTCTTTTTTGTCGTTCAAGGTTCACATCCATTTTTCGCCCCAGGATTGAATTTTCTCAATAACGGGTTCAAGATCTCGACCTTTGTCCGTTAGGTCATATTCGATGCGAACCGGGGTCTCCGGATAGACATTTCGGACGAGAATGCCGCAGTTCTCCAGCTCCTTGATCCGATCCGTCAGCATTTTATCGCTCATTTCCGGAATTTGCTCTTTAATTTCTTTGAATCTTCGTGGACCGCCTAACAGTACGCGAATGATTAGACCTGTCCAGCGCTTGCCAAGCAGCTCAGAAGCGTGCTCGTATTTTGGACACATTTTAGAGTAATCCATTGTAACACCTCTTTTCCGGGCAAATGCAATGTGCAATGTCCTTGTCATAATTTTAACATATCTAATGTCAGAAAAATAGGTTATTTAAAAATATTTTTAGTTGCTTGACAAAAGTTAGTTAATGGGTGTATATTAATTTTAGTAAGTAACAAACAAAAAATAAGTATTAAGGGGAGAGTTACACATGTTAGATGGAGGTATTCTTATTATTCGCTTGGTGATTGGTCTTTTATTTATCGGTCACGGCGCTCAGAAATTATTCGGGATGTTCGGGGGACACGGATTACGCGGTACAGCAGGATGGCTTGAATCCATTGGCATGAAGCCAGGGATGTTGATGGCACTTATGGCTGGCGGCGGCGAGCTTGTAGGCGGGTTGTTATTCGCATCTGGGGTATGGTTAACGATCGGTGCTGCACTCATCGTCATTACGATGCTGGTCTCGATCATTACGGTTCATGGTAAGAATGGATTGTGGATCACCGCAGGCGGTTACGAATATAATCTGGTTCTCATTGCTGTTGCTGTAGGTATCGCCTTGATCGGCGGCGGGCAATATACATTGATAAACTAATTTCATCGGAGTGAGGAGAGTCTATGATGATTAACATTTATCCAGCAGCATCACGATATACAGCCGATCACGGTTGGCTGAAGAGCAATTTCAGCTTCTCATTTGCAGATTATTATGATCCGAGTAATTTGAATTTCGGTGCAATGCGCGTGCTGAATGATGACTTTGTGGCGCCACAAGAGGGATTTGGCATGCACCCTCACCGTGAAATGGAGATTGTGTCTATCGTGCTATCGGGGGAGCTTGAGCATCGGGATAATCTGGGTAATCACGCGATTACTTCATTTGGTGAAATCCAGCGGATGTCAGCGGGGACGGGCATCTTCCATTCAGAGTTCAATGCTTCGAGCGATGAAACCTTAAATTTTTTGCAAATGTGGTTCATCCCCGGTGAATCGAATCTACACCCGTCCTATGAGACTTCGAAATTCGATGTGAGCCAAATGCGCAATCAGTTGCTGCCTGTAGTCTCAACCGAAGGTGGAGAGAACGTTGCGAAGATCCATCAAGATATGACGATCTATTTGTCTGATCTGGATGCGGGGAAATCCATTTCTCACACATCGACGGCCGATCGCAAAATCTTCGTCTTTGTTCTCGGAGGGGATGTCACCTTAAATGGTGAGGCGAAGCTTGGCACACGAGATTCTGCTCGGATTTCCGATATCACGACGCTACAGATTGAAGCGAGTCAGGATGCACGATTCATGCTCATTGATCTATGTGATCTGTAACACGTCATTAGCTCAGGCGCACCGCTCGTCCTTTAGGATGGGCGGTTATTCGTCTTTCCATGCACGCTTCGACACTTTGGCAAATTCGTTAACATATATCTGAGCATCGCCTTTGTATACTAGAAGTACACCCATCCAATCTTCCTGAAGGGAGACGGTATACATGGAGACGTTCGGCCGCGGTTGTCTTTACATTATCATTGGCTTCGTACTTATCTTCATACTAGCCATATTCGTTGGGGGGATTACAATCCCTTGGTTTATTCTGATCCCGCTGATTATATTTGCTTTCTGGATCGCCAGTCAGAAGAACAAGTGACAGCGCACGAGTTGTTGGGAGAATGAAGAAGAGCTCCGAGATGTCCTATGAATCAGACATCTCGGAGCTCTTAACATATGATATGAGTTCGTTCTTTATTGGTTCGCGATCATTTGACGAAGTACCGTCTGCAAGATACCACCGTTATGGTAGTAGTCAACGTCCACCATGCTGTCTAGACGCACGATAGCCTCAAAATCAAAGCTGCTGCCATCTTCGCGAGTCGCGATAACTTTCACCGATTGTCCTGGCTGTACATCGTTGGACAAGCCAAGGATATCGAAGGTCTCGCGGCCCGTAATGCCAAGTGTCTTCCAGCTCTGTCCATCTTGGAATTGAAGCGGAAGGACGCCCATACCAACAAGGTTACTGCGGTGGATACGCTCGAAGCTCTCTGCGATAACCGCTTTGACGCCGAGCAAGAATGTACCTTTGGCTGCCCAGTCACGGGAGCTACCTGTACCGTATTCTTTACCTGCGATAACGACGAGGTTCTTACCTGCATCTTGATATTTCATCGATGCATCATAGATCGACATCACTTCTTCGTTCGGCAAGTAAGTTGTTACTCCGCCCTCTGTACCCGGAGCCACTTGGTTACGAATACGGATGTTCGCGAATGTACCGCGCATCATCACTTCATGGTTACCACGACGGGAACCGTAGGAGTTGAAGTCTTCTTTCTTCACGCCGTTCTCGATAAGATATTGACCTGCTGGACTGTCAGCTTTGATGTTACCTGCAGGGGAGATATGGTCCGTCGTAACGGAATCGCCCATCAATGCAAGCACATTCGCGCTGCTGATGTCTGTAATATCATTCAGGCTTGTGCCTAGGTTCGAGAAGAATGGCGGGTTCTGAATGTAAGTCGATTTCTCGTCCCACTCATATAATTCGCCTTGTGGCGCTGCAATTTGATTCCAACGCTCGTTCTGTGTGAATACGTGCTCGTATTTATCACGGAACATTTGCGGTGTTAATGCGGTTGCTACCGCTTCTTTGATTTCTTGCGATGTTGGCCAGATGTCTTTGAGGTACACTGGCTCATCGTTCTGATCGTAGCCGATCGGATCGTTCGCAAGGTCAATGTTCACCGTACCTGCAAGTGCGTATGCAACAACAAGCGGCGGAGAAGCAAGATAGTTCGCCTTCACTTGGGCGTGAACGCGTCCTTCGAAGTTCCGGTTACCGGATAGGACTGCCGCAACCGTCATATCGTTATCTGCGATAGCTTGACCGACTTCATCCGGCAATGGACCGGAGTTCCCGATACAAGTCGCACAACCATAACCTGCTACGTGGAAGCCAAGAGCCTCTAGCGACTCCAGTACGCCAGCCTTTTGCAAGTATTCGGTTACCACGAGGGAACCTGGCGTCAAGCTGCTCTTCACATAACCAGGTTTCTTCAATCCGCGTGCAACAGCTTTCTTCGCAACAAGACCTGCACCGAGCATAACGCTAGGGTTCGACGTATTCGTACAGCTCGTAATCGCTGCGATCACGACTGCACCCGCAGCCATTTCACTCTTCTCGCCATTCGGATGGGAGACAGGAACGGATTGTGCGATTTTCTCGTCGGACAAGCCATAGCCGCCTTTATCGATTGGTGTGCGAATAATGCTGTTGAATGCTTCTTTCATGTTCGATAGCTCGACACGGTCTTGTGGACGTTTCGGTCCAGCTAAGCTTGGTACGATCGATCCTAGATCCAGCTCAATCACATCGGAGAAGATTGGATCTGGTGTCGCGTCTGTACGATACATGCCTTGCTCTTTATAGTAGCTTGCTACAAGCTCGATTTGCTCTTCTTCACGGCCTGTACTGCGCATGTAGTTCAATGTCTCATCATCGACTGGGAAGAAACCAATCGTTGCGCCGTATTCTGGTGCCATGTTGGCAACCGTTGCACGGTCTGCAAGGCTGATGTTGGATAGACCTGGTCCGTAGAATTCTACGAATTTGCCAACAACGCCTTTCTTACGAAGCAATTGCGTTACTGTTAACGCAAGGTCTGTCGCTGTTGCACCTTCAGCCAAGTTACCTGTTAATTTGAAACCGATAACTTCTGGTGTAACGAAGTAGAGCGGTTGGCCGAGCATACCAGCTTCTGCTTCGATACCGCCAACACCCCAACCAACAACGCCAAGACCGTTGATCATGGTTGTGTGGGAGTCTGTACCGACGAGGGAGTCTGGATAGACTTCAGTCACGCCGTCAACATCTTTCGTTGCAGCTACGGATGCAAGGTACTCAAGGTTCACTTGGTGAACGATACCTGTGCCCGGAGGAACCGCACGGAAGTTATTGAACGCCGTTTGCGCCCAGCGCAAGAAACGGTAACGCTCTTCATTACGTTCGAACTCGACATTCATGTTGTACTCTAGCGCGTCGGGAGATCCGAATGCATCTACCATGACCGAGTGGTCGATAACAAGGTCAACCGGTACAAGCGGATTGATTTGTTTTGGATCGCCGCCAGCTTTTTTGACCGTATCGCGCATAGCTGCAAGGTCAACAACAACCGGAACGCCAGTAAAATCTTGCAATACAATACGTGCAGGAATGAACGGAATCTCTTTGTTCTCGTCGCGGCCTTCCGCCCAGCTCGCGATTTGCTTCACATGTTCACTTGTAATGGCTCTGCCGTCGAATTGACGTACAGCAGCTTCCAACAACACTTTAATGGAGAATGGAAGCTTGTTAATGCTGCCGATACCTTGCTCTTCAAGACCCTGAAGACTGTAGTAGCGGTAGCTTTTCCCGTTCACTTGCAGGTCGCGGGCTACGGAGTAGTGATCCTTTTTGGACATGATGCTGCGCCTCCTAAATTTATTCTCGAAGGAGTTCCCTTCGATCAAGAGTCCAATTTGAAATGATATTCGTTTCATCTAGTGAAACGCAATTTCAAATTATTGATTTACCTTAAGTATACCTGCATAATCTCTCGTCGTAAAGGGTTTTTTCACCGGGGATCCTCTAGGATTTTTTTAATAAAACATCGATAATTCCTGAAGATTTTACCATGAATCGATCATGAAAATGTTTACAATGAAGGGAATAATACCACACCCCGCAAAGGCTCCCAAAGCGGTAGGAAGGAGACATTGATATGCCATTCTTCGAGAAGCTTCTATTCAAGTCCATTCGTTTCAAGTTGATTTTCGGGTTCCTCATCGTCATGCTCTCGCTCTACAACAATTTCTACGCGATCGAGGGTCCGCAATCAAATCGCGAAGTCCTTCAGTAATCTCACCGCCATATATGGGGCAAATTGATCAGAATTTAGAGGAGCTCGATAAGTATCTCTACAATTTCAATTTATCAGCACAATTAGCTCGTCGCGGCCCCCCAGGCCCCCCAAGTGGTTGAAATAGCTGCAAAAATGCAGTTAATTGACTCGTCGCGCCCCCCAAGTGGCTGAAATAACTGCATATCCGCAGTTAATTAGCTCGTCCACGTCTCCAAGTGGCTGAAACAACTGCAGAAATGCAGTTAATTAGCTCGTCGCGGCCCCAAGTGGCTAAAATAGCTGCAAAAAAGCAGTTAATTGGCTAGTTGCGCCTCCAAGTGGCTAAAATAGTTGCAAAAATTAGCTCGTTACGTCTCCAAGTGGCTGAAATAGCTGCAAAAATGCAGTTATTTCGTTCGTCGCGCCCTCAAGTGGCTGAAATAACTGCGAAAACGCAGTTAATTCGCCCTCTGCGGCCCCGATGGCCGTAAATAACTGCAGAAAAGCAGTTAATCGGCTCATAACGCTCCCAAGTGGTTGAATAACTGCAGAAATGCAGTTAATTAGCTCGTCACGTCTCCAAGTGGCTGAAATAACTGCAGAAATGCAGTTATTTCGCTCGTTACGCCTTCAAGTGGATGAAATAACTGCAAAAACGCAGTTAATTCGTCCTCTGCTGCCCCGATGGCCGTAAACAACTGCAGAAATGCAGTTGTTTACGACACGCCGCTCCCCCCAGCACCCCCTCCATGGGTGTGCTCAATTGAAAAGTGGCACCCCGCACACCGTAGCTCCGAAGAGGGGATGGATATGGGGTGGAGGAGCGATAGCGCTCGCCTTTGAAATTCGTGTGAAGACCTATAAAAAGTCCAATCCAATTCACACGAATTTCAACAGCGGCTGGAACCCCATATCCACCCCTCCCCAGAGCGCTAACGCTGCAGGCCTCGCCACTCTTTTGAACACACCCATCATCATCCTCATATTTCCCCCCAGCATGTCATATACTGAACCAACCTTGCTTACGGTAAAAAATCTTTGGGGAGGTCCTTTGGTATGCGAAAAGATTGGAAAAATGTCCTTTATTCCTATGTGAATCAATTCAACCGCACAGAAATCGATTATAGACAGCCCGCAGATCAAGTTGTGGTGACAGATTTAGATCATTTAATGCGCAAAAGCAACCGCATGCATATGCTAAAGGAATGGTATCAGGCGCGGGAGTCAACGCCGCTTCGCAATGAGACGCGGACGAAGCTGCTGCGGACACGTGAAGGTGAAGGTGAGGTCGTCGTCGATCTGGAGTTCCAGACACGCCGAATCTATGAGAAGCGCCATATTGCCCACGTCGAAGAACGATTAGAACAAGAGCGTATTACGCTGAACAAGGATGGCAACACGTGGATTATTACCCGCATTGAGCAGAACATTCCTGAGCGTCATCCCGAGGAACGAAGAACGGAGAAGGAGGAGATTGTGAGTCACCCTGAACAGCAGACATCCGAGCATATCCCATCAATCCCTCTCTTAAATACAGATGTTCTCGGGATGTCCAAATCTTGGCGTGCGAAGTCTTATGCGAGGGAACGTGCGGTGCAATATGCGGATCAGTGGTGGAACGGAAATAACCCAGAATTTCTAGCCTTTGAAGTCGATTGCACGAATTATATATCACAATGTCTCGTTGCAGGGGGGGGACCAATCCACTATACTGGTAAAAGAGAGACAGGTTGGTGGTACCGGGGCATGGTGAACAACCAGGAAGCTTGGAGTTACAGCTGGGCTGTCGCCAATGCACTGAACAACTATTTGAATCATAGCGATTCGTATTTGCAAGCTGCTCCCGTAGAACGGCCGTCGGATTTACAGCTAGGCGATATCATTAGCTATGATTGGGATGGCGATGGTCGATACCAACATAGTGCGATCGTCACAGCGTTCGATGCAGGCGGAATGCCGCTTGTTAATGCGCATACGACGAATAGCAGACATCGCTACTGGGATTACCGGGATTCTTATGCGCATACGGAGCGTACACAATATCGTTTTTTTCATATTATGGATTGGTTCTAATGTCTAACAAACAATGAAATAAAGGGCCCAATCGGGCTACAAAACATGTTCTATTGCGGAGGAAAGTCATGAGCGGCATAAAGAAAACACGCGTAGGTCTTATCTACGGAGGCAAATCAGGCGAGCACGAAGTATCTTTATCCACAGCACTTGCAGTGATGAAGGCATTTAATTACGACAAATATGAGATCGTGCCTTTCTATATAACGAAAGACGGCGAATGGCGGAATGGTCCACTCCTACAAGCGCCGGTAGAGCATTCAGGATTGTTGCAGTATGAAGCAGATAAGAATAAACCGGCAGGAGCAGCAATTATGCCCTTGTTCACGGATGCAAGGCAACCAGCAGGAAGCAGCGGCGTACAGAGTATTGATGTGATCTTCCCACTGCTGCATGGTACATTTGGCGAAGACGGTACGATTCAGGGTCTGTTCGAGATTGCGAATGTGCCATACGTTGGCGCAGGGGTTCTCGCTTCTGCGGTGGGTATGGATAAGGTCATCATGAAGAAATTGTTCGCTCAGGCGGGATTACCGCAGTGTATGTATCGTTACTTCACACGCAAGCAATGGGAGAAAGACGCGAGCTATCATACGATGGAGATCGAAGTATCGCTAGGTTATCCTTGCTTCATCAAACCAGCGAATCTGGGTTCCAGTGTTGGTATCTCCAAAGCGCGCAACCGGGAAGAGCTCGTAGCAGCGATCGACCTTGCGCTTCGTTACGACCGTAAAGTCATTGTAGAAGAGTTCATTGATGCGCGTGAGATTGAAGTTAGCGTACTTGGGAATGAGGAGCCTAGAGCTTCGGTACCGGGCGAGATTACGTCTTCAAGTGAATTCTATGATTACCAAGCTAAATATACGGACGGAAATTCTTCGATGATGATTCCGGCGAACATTTCGCCAGAACTCACAGAGGAACTTCGTTCACTTGCCATTCGTGCGTTCCAGGCGATTGATGGTTCGGGACTATCGCGCGTTGACTTCTTCGTGCAGAAACATGATAACCAGATCATGATTAACGAAGTGAATACGATGCCGGGCTTTACGCCGTACAGTATGTATCCGCTCATGTGGCGTGAGACAGGTGTATCGTATCAGGAACTGCTAGATACATTGATCCAGCTTGCGCTTGAACGCTTTGAAGAGAAGCAGCAGATCGATTTCGGCAATAACAAACCACAGACGGTTGTCTAAGAGGTTCATGTCGTAAAATAAACGGATTTATAGTAGCAGGGAGGTGTTCGCTTCCCTGCTCTATTTTTAACTATATAAAGGAGGAACGATTAATGGGATTTCAGACGGAGTTTAATTCAGTGTGCAAGTTCAAATCAGAGCAAGAATTGTACGAGCTGTTAGAATACGGCCGCGGTAAAATGGTGAAGAGCGGATTCCGCGTATTCCCGACAGGCCAGAAGGTCATTGCATATACACCGGATAACCAAGCCATTGCGATCGTGAAGATCGTCGCATCCATTGCAGAGATCAACTTCCAAGGGGAAGAAGTGACCGAGGTGGAGATGGAGTTAATCCGCAAGTTGAATGATGAAGAAGCGCGTGTGCAGACAGCGCTCGCGTACGAGATGTTTTTTGGTGATCCTGGTAAAAAGTAACCGGATATGGGCACACTTAGAAGTATGTGAATTTCAACGTACGATAAGGAGGCCCACGCGGTGAAAAAGGCAATGCAGGTTCGGATCGGCTACGTCGCGATGTCTACGGTAATCAAGAACGCATCGCCTTCGCGGACGATGACCTACAAGCAGTTTGAGAAGCTGGGTGACATCGAAGCGGGTTACCGTCGATTAGAACGAATAGCAGAAGAGAACCTGCACAATACGCTGCGGTTGCTGAAGCATAACCGAATGCATGACATTCATCTCTACAGGATGTCATCGAAGCTGATCCCCTTAGCGACACATCAATCCCTTCAGGATTGGGATCCTTTCCCCTATCTGAAGCCAGCGTTCTCGGCCATTGGCGACTATGCGAATCAAGCAGGCATGCGTCTGTCTTTCCATCCCGATCATTTCACCGTATTTAGTACCCCGCGAGAAGAGGTTCTTCGTCATTCAATTCGCGATCTAACGCATCATGTTAGGATGCTTGATGCAATGGGATTGGATGATCGCGCGAAAAATAATATTCATATTGGCGGTGCATACGGGGACAAAGCGACAGCAGGTGCACGGTTCATTCATCAGTTCTCCAAGCTTGACCCTACACTAAAGCGGCGAGTGACATTAGAAAATGATGATAAGACATTTAATGCGGTAGAGACCCTTCAGATCAGTGAGAAGCTTCGATTGCCCATGGTGCTCGATATTCATCATCAATGGGTAAATAATGAAGGTGAACGTCCTGAAGAGCTATGGCCGCGTATTCACGCGACATGGCGTGAGGAGCATATGGTGCTGCCGCCCAAAATTCATGTATCCAGCCCCAAGAGTGATAAAGATCTTCGAGGACATGCCGATTATGTGCAAGTCGAGCCGCTGCTTAACTTTCTGCGGGCGATTGCTCCACTCACGACGCATCTGGATGTGATGATTGAAGCGAAGATGAAAGATGATGCACTATTCAAACTTATGGACGATCTGAAGCAATACACGAATGATGGCGTTACGATAAAGGATCAAGCTAGTGTTGAAATTGAGGAATAATTTGGTAAAATAGCCATATAACGTATAAAATACTTGAAATTCGCCTGTAAATAAGGTAATTTGGACAAAGGACTGGTTGTTAGCTGGTACATTCGATGATGGACAAGCTAGGAATCGGTGAGAGGAGGAAAAGGAAGAAATGAGTCAATTATTAGCAGGTAAAAATATTGTAGTCATGGGTGTCGCTAACGATCGCAGTATCGCATGGGCGATTGCACAATCCTTAGCGGCGCAAGGTGCACGTCTAGCATTTACATATGAGAGTGAACGGGTACAGGAACGGGTAGGTAAACTTGCAGCTACAATCCCGAATTCAATTATACTTCCATGCAACGTAACGGTGGATGAGGAAATTGATATCCTCGCAACACAACTAAAAGAAGAATTCGGCGTTCTTCACGGTGTCGTACATAGTATTGCATTCGCGAAAGCGGAAGAGCTTGAAGGATTATACGTGAATACATCCCGTGCTGGATTTGCGTTAGCACATGACATTA
Organism: Paenibacillus sp. GCM10027629; assembly: GCF_042676425.1. Taxonomy (NCBI): domain Bacteria; kingdom Bacillati; phylum Bacillota; class Bacilli; order Caryophanales; family Paenibacillaceae; genus Paenibacillus; species Paenibacillus sp. GCM10027629. The sequence goes on from NZ_JBHTGZ010000005.1 coordinate 590,446, forward strand.
GCGCGTACTCTCTTGTTGCGGTGTCGCAGCGATTGTATCCGTTAATGACTGAGGGCGGTAGCATCATGACGATGACGTATCTTGGTGCAGAGCGTGCCATGAAGAACTACAACGTAATGGGTGTTGCGAAGGCAGCGCTTGAAGCGTCCGTTCGTTACCTTGCCAATGACCTCGGTCAATACAACATTCGCGTGAATGCGGTATCGGCTGGTCCAATCCGTACGCTTGCTGCGAAAGGGATTAAAGATTTCAACTCGATTCTGCGTGAAGTGGAAGAGAAAGCACCACTTCGTCGTACGACAGAAACGGCTGAAGTTGGCGATACGGCGATGTTCTTAATTAGTCCGTTATCCCGCGGAATTACAGGCGAAGTAATCTATGTCGATGGTGGGTTCCACATCGTAGGCGTGTAGCGTTTCGCCATTCAAGTTCAAGAGTTCGTTTCTACAACATAGCGCCTTTGAGACGCTTAGGAGAAACGGACTTTTTTGCTCTCAGGCTACAGGCCGTAACCATAATGATCACTTGAGATGTGCATGAGTTGGATTTTGCGCGCATATCGTAATCGTGACGAAACTTGCTGATCCCTAGAGCGTATACTTTGTATATGGATAGGAGATTCAATAGGAAAGTAGAGTGATAGCCTTGAATCAAACGAACCAAGAGCCGTATGTGGTTAGCAGTAAAAGTTTTACCGCCGTGGCCATTAATTGCGCTGCGAAGGCAGGAGAATGGATTAAGAGTAAATTAGGAAACTATGAAAAATTGGATATAAAAACCTCGTCGCATGATTTAGTGACCGAAGTGGATAAAGGCGCAGAAAAACTCATTCGCCGCTTAATCATGACACATTTTCCCGATCACTCTTTTCTAGGTGAAGAGAGTACGGGTGTCGGCGCAGCTGCAGCGACTTCCGCATTGAATGAAGTGAAGCAGTCCGATTATTTGTGGATCGTAGATCCGATCGACGGAACGACGAACTTCGTGCATGGATTACCGCTATATTCGGTATCCATTGCGTTAGCGCATAAAGGGGAAGTCATTGTAGGCGTGATCTATGATCCGGCGCGTGATGAGTTGTTCGTCGCGGAGAAGGGCAAGGGAGCATATGTTCATGGCGTGCGAATGAAGGTCTCCCAAGAAGAGAATCTTGAGAGCAGCCTGATCGCAACAGGTTTCCCAACAGACCGAGATGTATTGCTGCCGCTCAATTTGGCAGGTATTCAAGCGGTTGCACCACGCGTTCGCAACATTCGTACGATTGGGTCTGCCGCGCTTAGCCTTGCTTACGTGGCGACAGGACGCTTAAGCGGATTCTGGGAGTTGAATTTGAATGCTTGGGATCTGGCGGCTGGCGTATTGCTCATTCAGGAATCCGGCGGCAAGGTGACGGATACCGCAGGCAATCCGTATCATCTTGGGGTGCGTCATGTCCTGGCAACCAATGGTCATATCCATGAGGAGTTGCAACAGGTGCTGGCAGAAGCCAATGTAACAGGGTTAGATCGTTAATTTCACACATCGATTGAGCTAGTCCGGTGAAGACTATATGCGTAGTAAGCTGCAGAACAACGCATATTTAGTAGACAAAGGAAGGGTTCTGAAACATGGATAAACAACGTCAAAACCAATCGGCTCAAGAACTAGAACAGCAGCTGAGCGACATGTTGACTGAAGGCGAGATGGAAGCGGTTGATCGCAAAGCGCAAGAACGCGCACAAATATCTCCGAAATACGAAATTCGAATTCAGACGGAGCTGGATCCCATTCGAGAAGAGACGAAGAAGTTCCGCAGCATGGCGAAGGAAGTCGACGGTCGATATGATCGATATGTGAAAGACAAAGAATAGCGCACCAGAAGAGCAAAGAGGCTTACGTTTCTTTGCTTTTTTGTCTGTGAGGACGGCGTGAGAGGGGATTTGGGGATGAACACAGAACAACCAGTAGTATCTATTCGTGATTTGTATATGGCTTATGGGACCAAAACCGTACTCCAGAACATTGATCTTGATGTCTATCCAGGGCAGATCATTGGTTATATTGGGCCGAATGGGGCAGGCAAGAGCACGACGGTGAAGATTATGTTAGGCCTTGTAACGGGGTATTTGGGCGATATTCAATTGTTCGGTCAGGATATTGCCAATGGAGATCTGCAGTATCGGAACCGGATCGGCTATGTACCTGAGGTCGTTGATATCTATGATAATCTAACGGCAAGTGAGTATTTAACGTTTATTGGGGAGTTATACGGGATGTCATGGGAGCATGCGAATCGCAAAGCAAGCAGATTGATGGAGCAGTTCGGCCTAGGGGCGGATGTCTTCCACAAGCCGATCGCATCGTACTCCAAAGGCATGAAGCAGAAGGTAATGCTTATCTCAAGCCTGCTGCATAATCCGGATTTGTTATTTTTAGATGAGCCTCTGAGTGGATTGGATGCGAACAGTGTCATGGTCGTCAAAGAAATTCTGGCCCAGCTGGCGGCACAGGGGAAGACGATCTTCTATTCCTCGCATATTATGGACGTCGTTGAGAAGATTAGCCACCGAATTGTGCTGCTCAATGGCGGAAGGATCGTCGCAGACGGGACATTCGATGAGCTGAAGGAACGCAATCACGAAGGAACCTTGGAAGAGATCTTCAATGAACTGACAGGCTTTCACGAGCACAAATCGATTGCCGAGGATTTCGTATCCATCGTGCAAGAGGTGTAGCGATGCAGGAGTTCAGAGTGTTGAAGATCTTAGATCGTTGCCAAGGGTTATTCGCGAAGGTAGGCGTTGATTATCCTGTCATGCGTAAAATTTTACAAGTGAAGCTTCTGATGGATCGTCGGCGAATTCCGACGGTGCTCACGATGATGTCCAAGAAGAAGCAGCAGGACGATATGCTGACGGAGACGAACTATTTTGGCAAATCGTTATTAGTGTATGGATTTATTGGGTGCATGATGATTCCGTTTCTGATGCTCGGCAGCCAGCCGATGATTCAGATGAGTATTATCTTCAGCATGATGATGTTCATGATGTCCTCTTCGATGATCTCCGACTTCTCTTCGGTGCTGCTCGATGTTCGGGATAAGTCCATTCTGAGTACGAAGGCTGTCCACCCGCGAACGATTAGTATGGCGAAGGCGCTTCATATTGGCAATTATCTCGTGATCATCACAGCCGTATTGATGGCGCCGGTGTGGATTGTGTCGATCATTCGGTATGGTGTCCTCTTTGGATTGATTTTCCTCGTGGAGATCATTCTGCTGGATTTATTGATTCTTGTTCTGACTGCGCTTGTCTATTTCGGGGTGCTGCGGCTGTATGATGGCGAGAAGCTGAAGGATATGATCAATTATGTGCAAATTGGTCTGTCCATCGGACTCGTCATAGGCTATCAGATTGTGATTCGATCCTTCGATCTGATGCAGATCGATTTCGAATGGGTACCGGCGTGGTGGAATATGCTGCTTCCGCCGATTTGGTATGCGGCGCCGTTCGCGCTGCTGCAGGGCATGACAGACCCGTATTTGATCGCGATGACGATACTTGCCGTATGCGCTCCGATCCTTGCCGTGGCGGTATATACCCGTCAACTTCCGAAGTTCGAACAGCACTTAATGAAGTTAACTAACCATGGGGGAGACGGTAAAGGCGCCTCTCGTCCAGGTCTGCAAGCTCTGGCGAAGGTACTCTGTACATCGCGGGAAGAGCAGGCTTTTTTCCGTTTTGTACTGCGAATGATCGGGAGCGAGCGGGAATTCAAGCTCAAAGTCTATCCGTCGCTCGGGATCGCCTTCATTCTGCCGTTTATTCTGCTCTTCAATACGCTGCGGAGCGGGGGGCTCACGGAATTGAGCTCGAGTTCGATGTATTACACGATATATTTCTGCTTGATGATCATTCCGACCTGTATCGCAATGGCGAGGTTCTCTGGTCGGCACAAGGGTGCCTGGATCTATCATGTAGCCCCGGTTCAAGATATCACCGCATTCCACCGCGCTGTGACCAAAGCGGTCTTGCTCCGTATGTTCATGCCTGTGTTCTTGGTGCAAGCGCTCGTCTTCATCGCGCTATTCGGAGGCCGCATCGTTCCGGACCTCTTCGTCGTTCTTCTGAACGCGATTGTCTATACGAGCTTGTGTTATAAGTTTATGACGAAGTCGCTGCCGTTCTCGGAACCTATCGCAGAGTCCCAGCAAGCCGCAGGTTGGGGGATCCTGCCGTATCTGCTAATGATCGCTCCATTTGTCGTAGTACATTATGGCAGTACGCTGCTGCCGTATGGACCATATCTCTATCTGGCCGTGTTAGTCGTGATCAGTATCTGGATTTGGACGGGGGGAAAAGGCAAGGGGAGACAGGTAAATATGAAAGCTTAGCCCATGATAAAAGGTACATGCTCCACCATCGTTGATGGAGTGGGTGCCTTTTTTGCGTATGGGATCAAATTTAGAAAAATATGGGTTTACAACGAATTATCTTACGAGTAGAATTCTTATTAGTAAGATATTTTTTTGACTCACAGAAAGAGGGTGGACCGCATCCAGAAGCAAGATATTCATCACATTTACAGCATGTATAACGTCCTTGGACGGCGATGGATGACGGATTGGAATAAGCGTACAACCATGAATGTACCTCACACGCATTTTATGGCGCTTGAAATATTGGAGCTGGAAGGGCCACAACGTGCGACGGTACTCGCGAACACGCTTGCGATTACCTCTGGCGGTGTCACCGTGATGACCGACAAACTGGTGAAGAGCGAGCTGGTGAAGCGTGTCATGCAAGAGGATGATCGGCGTGTCGTTATGCTCGAAATCACGGAGAAGGGTAGAGCGGTGCTATTCGAATTGCAAGAGCAGCGGACCATCATGATCGATAACCTCATGAAAGATTTGACGGAGTCTGAAGTGCAAGAATTGCTTCGCATTTATAAGAAGCTGCTTGATGCACATCAAGATTAGCGATTCAATCGGATTCAGCAGCAACGCTGTCGAATCTCATCATTTTTTGTAAGCGTATACATTATTGGAAAGGAGATCGGTCGATGGGCAATACGTGGGATGCAAGCTATGATGTCGTCGTCGTAGGTTCAGGAGCAGGGGGATTAGCGGCAGCGTTGACAGCAAGACTGAAGGGACTGTCTGCACTTGTTATTGAGAAGACCGCTTTATTCGGTGGCTCTAGCTCCTTATCGGGCGGGGCCATCTGGGTACCGACGAATCACTATTTGGCGGCAGCGGGTCTAGGCGATACGTGGGAGAAAGCACAAGCTTATCTGGATGCTACGGTTGGAGATCGTGTACCGAAGGTTCGGAAAGAGGCTTATGTGAAACGAGGTGCGGAGATGGTGCGTTATCTGCACGATAATACGGAGCATGTTCGCTTCAAGTACATCCCGGGCTATTCCGATTATTATCCAGAAGCGCCGGGTGGATTTCCGCAAGGACGTTCTGTAGAACCGCTGATCTTCGATCTGAACAAACTTGGTGAAGAACGGAAGAATATGCGACGCGCCAATCTGCCAACGTATGGTATTGTCATGAATGCCTTTGAATTTCATAAAGTAAATATGATTACAAGAACAAGGGTGGGCAAAAAAACCTCGTTGAAACTCGGTATACGATTAATCCGAAGCGTTGTGACAGGCGCTCGTCTGTCTTCACTTGGTGAAGCATTGATCGGCCGACTGCGTAGATCGTTAATGGATGTGCAGGGAGAAGTCTGGGTGAAGACGGCTTTTCAAGATTATGTGATGGACGATGGGCGTGTTGTTGGCCTTATTGCTGTGCGGGATGGCAAGAAGATGCGAATTGAAGCGAAGAAAGGCTTGATCCTAGCTTCGGGCGGATTCTCTCACAACCAGAAAATGCGTGAGCAATATCTTCCGCTTCCGACGTCAGAGAAATGGACTTCAGCCTCGGAAGGTCAGACAGGCGATTTGATCGAGGCATCGTTACGTATTGGTGCTACGCTGGATCTCATGGATCGGGTATGGGGGGCGCCTTCGGTTATACCTCCGGGTCAGGCACCGTATTTCCTAGTCGCAGAGCGTGCACTACCGAACATGATGGTCGTCAATGGCGCGGGTGAACGTTATTTGAATGAAGCAGTGCCTTATCATGAATTCGTGGATCAGATGTATAAGAACGATAAGCCGGAAGCACGAACGACACCGTCATGGATCATTATCGATAAGACGACGAAGAGCCGGTATATTTTCCTAGGATTATTCCCGGGTCAGCCATTCCCTAAGAAATGGTTCGATAATGGCTTCATCAAGCAAGGAAATACGCCCGCTGAGCTGGCTCAAGCGATGGGGGTGCCTGCCGAAAAGCTGACAGCAACGTTCGAACGATTTAATCGCGATGCGCGGCAGGGCAAAGATTCAGTGTTCCATCGCGGCGATAGTGCTTATGACCGTTATTATGGCGATCCAACCTACCCAAATCCAAACTTGGCTCCACTTGAGAACGGTCCATTTTATGCTCTACCGATTTATCCGGGCGATATTGGTACGAAAGGCGGTATCGTAACAGATGAGTATGCGCGTGCCCTAGATTCGGCTGGGGTACCGATCCCTGGTTTATTCGCGACAGGCAACTGTTCTGCCGCCGTCATGGGAGAGACATATCCAGGGCCGGGAGCTACCTTGGGGCCTTCGATGACATTTGGCTATGTTGCAGCGTCATACATGGCAGACCATAAGTAAAGCAGAACCTGATTATGATATAATAAATCGATAGATTCATAGATTGGTGTCGAGGTGAAATGTAATGAAATATCAACCACGAACGAAGCGTAGAGCTATCGCGGCGACAGTGATGGCGTGTATGCTCTGCATGAGCTGGGCGGGTGGTGCCTACGCGGCCGTTCCTGCGGGAAGTGCAGTAGAGGCGAAGGATACTCAAGCTGCTGTGTCTGAGCTGCGTTATGTCGCACTCGGCGATTCGCTCACCGTAGGATTCGAGCCGCAGCTGCTCAAGGAGAAGAACCCCGTTCCTTATGGCTTCGTTGATCGGGTCTTGGAACAAGCATTGTACAAGGGTAGAGCGAAATTAAGCAATTATGGCATTCTCGGGTTAACGAGCGAAGGACTGCGTATTTACGTGAAGGCAATTCAATCCGGTCAGTCGTTCAAGTATGCCGATCTCAAGTCCGTCGTAGCAGATCCGCGAGCAGCTTCAATCGAGCAAGGCATTGCACAGGCCAAGGCTGATATTGAGCAAGCCAATGTCATTACGATTACGATCGGTGGCAATGATTTTGGTGCCTTACTGAACGAAATGAGTGATTTGGCAGATGACAAAGCTAAAGGTTTGGTTGATGGTCTGATCGAACAGTACACAACGAATGTCACGGAAACGGTAAAAATGCTCAAGGCGATGAATCCGAAGGCGACGATTATTATCGCAGATCAATATCAGCCTTTGCCGAAATACCAGCGTGAAGCGTTGTATCAGAAATTGATGTCTGTCGCAGACCAATTTACAAGCACCATTGACGGCATGGCGAAGGCCTTCTCGGATGAAGGGACGGAGATCAAAGTCGCACATGTTGCCGAACTGTTCAAAGGCAGAGAAGGTGAGTTAACGCATACTAACTTGATGGAACAAGACATTCATCCGACGCAAAAAGGGTATGAGTTGATGGCGAAGTCGTTTGCAGAGTCGATCTGGGGATCCTATCGTGAACCGAAGCCAGACAGCACAGGAGCGACGACGATTGTTGTGAAAGGGCAAGAACTCGTAACAAAAAATCTGCCAACAGTAAGGAATAATCGAACATTCGTGGCCATCAAAGACATCGTCGATGCGATGGGGGCAACCTCCAAGTGGGATAACAAAACGTCAACCGCAACGATTTTCTATGGCGACCACGTCCTGACACTGCCGATCGGCTCGAAATCTGCATCGGTGAATGGTCAACCGCTTGTCGTCGATGCTCCTGCCTTCCTGCTCAAGGTTGGGAAAGAACAGAAAACCTATGTTCCACTCCGTCTGCTCGCTGACGGATTAGGCTTCCAGATTGAGAATCGGACTAAAGCACATACGGTATTTATTAATCCATAATTCCGAAGAACTTCCGTCATTGCACTGGGTACGTGTGGTGAACGGAAGTTTTTTGTCTATTCTAATTGTTAACCTAATATATTATAATTGGTTGACGATTAGAATATGATAGATGACAATATGAGGTGCATTAGCGATGAACAGCAGAAGAGGATTATTCATAACAGGAACCGATACCGACGTCGGTAAAACGCAAGTGGCTTACGGCGTTGCTGCGGCATTAACGCACCATCTCGGCATCGACGATGTGAGGCTGTGGAAGCCTGTGCAGACGGGGGTAAGCGTCGGGGAAGAGAATGCGGATAGCTATCGATTACGGCATGGAAGCCGGATCGGGAATCAGCAGGAAGAAGATATCGTTTCGGTTACTTTGCCAGATCCTTTAGCCCCTTGGATCGCGGCGCGGAGAAGCGGTTTAACGCTGGACTATCACCACTTGGTTGAGGAAGGCAAGACAAGACTTGCACAAGGCGGCATGTGGCTGGTGGAAGGGGCTGGTGGATTAGGCGTTCCGTTAACCAAGCAGCATCTGATGTTAGATTTGGCGAAGGATTTAGCGCTTCCCTTGTTGATCGTAGCTAGAGCGGGGTTAGGTACTGTGAATCACGCCTTGCAGACGATTGCGTATGCAAGACAGGCGGGGGTCGAGATCGCAGGCATCATTCTGAATGGATATCAAGATGGGGAAGAAGCGAATGTCAAAGACAACGCGATGATGATTGAAGCGTTCGGGGATGTTCATGTGCTTGGGATTTTGCCTTGGATGGCTGAAGAGGCTGACGATGCATGGCGAATGGCTTGGGCCGCAACGGTTGCTGAACGTGTGAATTTGCATCAACTTATTGGATTGGAGAGGGAATTAAAATGAGCGAATTACTAACAAAAATCGATTGGAATACATATGCCGACAAAGCTTTAAATGGGGAACGGTTAACAAAAGAAGAAGCATTATCAGTACTTACCGCAGACGATGAGGAATTGCTCGCAATTATGCATGCAGCATTCCGTGTGCGTAAGCATTATTTCGGCAAGAAAGTAAAACTGAATCTAATCATCAATGCAAAGAGCGGGCTATGCCCAGAGGATTGCGGTTATTGCTCCCAATCGATTGTCTCCACAGCACCGGTGAAGAAATATCCGCTGCTTGAGAAGGATGTCCTCATCGATGGTGCGCGTAAAGCGATGGAGATGCAGGCAGGAACCTACTGTATCGTAGCGAGCGGTAAGGGACCGACGCCTCGTGAATTAGATCAAGTTATTGCCGCTGTCGAAGAGATCAAATCCACGATGCCGATGAAGATCTGTGCATGCCTAGGCATTCTGTCGCAGGATCAAGCGAATCGTCTGAAGACAGCGGGGGTTGATCGCTACAATCATAACTTGAACACGAGTTCGGGGCATTTCTCGAGCATTACGAAGACACATACCTATGATGATCGTGTAACGACGGTTGAGAGTGCCAAAGCAGCCGGGATGTCTCCTTGCTCGGGATGTATTGTTGGGATGGGCGAGTCGAAGGAAGATGTCGTTGATGTGGCTTACGCGCTTCGTGAGCTCGATGCCGATTCCATTCCGGTTAACTTCTTGAATTCGATCCCAGGAACACCGCTTGAATCTCTTAAACATTTAAATCCACGCTACTGTCTGAAAGTACTTGCGCTGTTCCGGTTTATTTGTCCGGATAAGGAGATTCGTGCTTCGGGTGGTCGCGAGGTCAACTTAAGATCGCTGCAGCCGCTCGCGCTGTATGCCGCGAACTCGGTCTTCGTCGGTGATTACTTGACGACAGAAGGTCAAGAGGCAACAGACGATCATCGCATGATCGAAGATATGGGCTTTGAGATTGAGTTATGTGCGCTGTAAATGCTGGAAAGTGGGGATGGATGCAGGAGGAACTGGATCGATTGCAAAGGGAGCATCTGAGCCGGCAGTTGGTGGCAACGAAGCTCAATCCTGAAGGCTTTCTGGAACGCCAAGGGCAGCGAATGCTCAATTTGGCTTCCAATGATTATTTGGGCCTTGCGTCCGAATCGGCAGATCGATCGGAACCATCCAATATGAATTCCCTATCTGGAGCAGGCGCCTCTCGGCTTGTTACTGGGAATGATCCGATTTATGAACAGTTCGAACAAGAATTTGCTGCCTTCAAAGGAACAGAGCGATGTCTGTTGTTCAGCAGCGGGTATATGGCGAACATGGGGATTATTCCTGCCCTCGTAGGAAGGCATGACTGCGTCTTCAGCGATCGGCTGAATCATGCCAGTATTGTGGATGGGATTCTGTTAAGTCGTGCGGAACATGTGCGTTATCGTCACCGGGATCTGAACCAGCTGGAGAGTCAGCTGAAGAAAGCGCCGAAGGAATCACGCAAATTGATCGTCACGGATACCATCTTCAGTATGGACGGCACGCTTGCACCGCTTCATGATCTTGTTACGCTGAAGGATCGTTACGGAGCCATGTTGATGGTGGATGAAGCCCATAGCGGCGGGATCTATGGCAGCGAAGGGCAAGGCTTGGTCCATGCGATGGGGCTGCAAGATCACGTGGAAGTACAGATGGGAACGTTCAGCAAAGCCTATGGGGGCTGTGGTGCTTATGTTGCGGGAGATGCAATCTTGATTCAATTCCTGCTCAATCGTGCACGCACGTTCATTTACAATACTGCACTACCGCCAATGGTTATTTATGCCGTGCGAGCGAATTGGTTGCGTGCTAGGCAAGAATCTTGGCGGCGCAAGGCTCTGCTGGCACGGACACAGCAATTCCGCACCGCATTGCAGGCAGCAGGGTTCGATACGGGAGCAAGTGAGAGCCAGATCATACCGCTAATGATAGGAGATAATGCTCAGGCGATCGCCTATAGTGAGGCGCTGCAATCGAAGGGAATAGCAGCTGTAGCGATTAGGCCGCCTACCGTGCCGCAAGGGACATCCCGGATCCGCTTTACGTTAATGGCGACGCATAAGGAACAAGACTTGGATTGGGCAGCCCATTGCATGATTGAACTTGGCCAGCAGATGGAGTTGATATGACATGACGAAGCAGCATGTATATTGGATTCATGGTTATGGAACTTCGTCGGAGGTGTGGAAGGATGTCGTATCGGAGTTAACGGAGTTCAATCATTCGTTTGCTAGCTTCCAAACTTGCTATACAGTTGAGGACTTTCGTAAGGCCGTGCAGGAGGACATTCAAGGTATCCTCGAATCCACGAAGCCCGCGGATCTGCATATCATCGGCTGGTCGATGGGCGGCATGCTCGGGATTGAGGCGTTAGCGCATGATGATCTGAATGGACTGGCAAGGGAACTCGGGTCGATGATCCTTGTTGCCTCGTCGCTTCAGTTCGTTACGGCGAACCGAGAGCAAGGGTGGCCAAGACGCGTCGTCGAACGGATGTGCAAGAAGATGGCAGAGGAGCCGGAGGCGACAGTGAAGGCCTTTCAAGCTTCGCTGCTTACTGATGAGGAACGGGCGCAGCTGATCGACGCGCAGGAAGATGGTCATCGTCTTACGATGCCGCATGATTATACGGATGCAGGCTTGGTCTCGGGGCTGCAATATTTGCTAGATACCGATTTGCACGAAGACTGGATGAAGTTAATGCAGCAACGGGTGAATTTATATTGGATTCACGGCACGCAAGATGATGTATGTCCGGTTGGTGCTGTACCGTCGAATCTTCCAGCTGAACAGGTCACATATGTATCGAATGCAGGGCATATGCCTTTTCATGTTCAACGGGGTTTATTTTTAACAACATTAAGGAGAAGACTTTGCGATGGGAACAACATTACAAATGGATAAAGAGCGAGTCCGCCGCAACTTCGACCGCCATGCCGGGCAATATGACCAATACGCCGTCGTTCAGCGGTGGATGGCAGAACGACTGCTTGCTTATGTGTCGGACTGGGCGAAGGGACGAAGCGTGTCGCGAATCCTAGAAATCGGCTGCGGAACAGGGATTGTTACAGCAGAGCTCAGCCGGTTATTCCCACAGGCGCAGATCACGGCGCTTGATCTCTCCGAGCGTATGGTCGAAGAGACGCGGAAGCGGTTAGGGGAAGATGCATCCAATGTAACTTTCATCGTCGCAGATGCGGAGGAGTGGGCGTGCGCACAAATGTTGCAAGACCAGAAGGCTCACCTTTCGCAAAAAATCACATATGATGTTATTGTGTCGTCTGCGGTTTTCCAATGGTTCAATGACCCGCAGCGAACTTGTAGATCATTGCAGCAATTGTTAGCCCTAGACGGGTTGTTCGCTTTTGCTACGTTCGCAGGCGAGACATTTCATGAATTACACCGATCCTTCGCCGCAGCTGAATCCAAGCTTGGTCTTCCAATGATCCCGCATGGGCAATCCTATCCGAACGGATCAGATTGGCAGCAGATGTTTGGCGATCAGGGCTTATTTCGTTGGGATCAGCAGCAGTACATCCTCACCTATCGAGATGTCATGGCGTTCTTGCATAGCGTGAAGCGAGTCGGTGCATCAAATGCGGTGAAGCAAACGGACAGTTTAGGCGGTAGTCGTGCTTTATTTCAAGCGATGTGTGCGTATTATGAACAGCACTTTGCTGCGAGCAGCGGGGAAGGGATTCAAGTCACTTATGATGTTGGATTCGGAACCTACCTTCACCAAGAAAGATGAGCGAACATAATAAAGGCACCACATGACTAGACTTTCTAGTGCATGAGATGCCTTTCTAATCCTATGCTTGAGGTTCTGTATGCGGCTTGACGCCAGCTCTGCGACGTTTGATGAGCAGCCCAGTAATGACGACCGCGGCTACGACCAGTATTTCGAATCCATATTTGACGGCGGGATTCGTGAAGAATGGTTTCATGAACGATTCGCCGACGATCATCTTCGATGCTGTCCAACCGAGGACCGCTGAACCGATGGTAATAATAATCGGATACTTCTCCATGAACTTTAGGACGATCGTACTTCCCCAGACAACGATCGGTACCGAAATCGCGAGTCCAAGAATGACGAGCAAGAAGCTGTTATGAGCTGCGCCTGCGACAGCGAGAACGTTATCGAGACCCATCACAGCATCTGCGATAATGATCGTTCGAATAGCGGCCCAGAGGCTCTGACCAGATTCGACGTTGTGTTCTTTCTCCTCGACCATCAGCTTGACGGCGATCCAGAGAAGGACGAGTCCCCCCGCAATAAGCAAGCCAGGGATTTTGAGCAACCAGACGACAACTAATGTTGCTGCGGCCCGAATGGCGATTGCACCGACGGTCCCCCAAATAATCACTTTCTTCTGTTTATCCTTTGGCAAGTTACGCGCCGCAAGACCAATAACGATGGCATTATCGCCTGCGAGAACAAGGTCGATCATGACGATTGCGAGTAATGCTGACCAGAACTCCATTGAGAAAAAATCCATAATTCCAACTCCTCCAATAAGATATAATAAAAAACGCCGTTACCCTCTATGGTAACGGCGTCTAATCTAGACAATAAAAAAGAGACCTTTACCATAGGTGGCAAAGGTCTCGCAAACAACATGATCGTTGCCAATAAAGCCGGGGAAGACGATTCCCGTAATGACGACTTTACTGTTACTTGCTACTCCCCTTTGGAGACGTATTGAATTGTCTCTATCCTATCACACAAGCCACGATTTTTCAATCTTCCAAAGATAACAATTTGATGTTACATTGGCGGATTATCGGACGGACATGTGATAGAAAGCGGTGTTAGCAGCTTCAATCGTTTTTGCGATGTCATCCTCTGTGTGCTCGGTCGTCAGGAACCAGGCTTCATATTTTGAAGGAGCGAGGCAAATGCCTTGGGACAGCATACCGCGGAAGAATTGAGCGAATAGCTCGCCGTCGGATTGCTGTGCTTCTTCATAGTTTGTCACAGGATGGTCGCAAAAATGCGTAGAGAATGAACCGCGAATACGATTAATGGTCAAAGGTACGCCGTGCTTGCGCGCAGCGTCTTCGAGACCGACTGTGAGCGCCTTGGCAAGTGAATCCATGCGCTCATACGTGCCCGGTGCCTGCAGGACTTGCAGGCACGCAATCCCTGCAGCGATGGAGGCTGGATTGCCCGCCATCGTGCCGGCTTGGTAAGCAGGTCCGAGCGGTGCGACCTGCTCCATGACGTGCTTGCGGCCACCGTACGCACCGATCGGCAGGCCGCCGCCAATGATTTTGCCGAGTGCCGTCAAATCCGGCTCGATCGCGGCAAAATCATCGAACGCAGCGAACGTCTGCGTGCTGCCGTAATGGAAGCGGAACGCGCTGATGACTTCGTCATAGATGACCAGCGCGCCGAACTGCCGCGTGATGCGGCAGAGGCCTTCCAAGAAGCCTGGTGCAGGCATGACCATTCCGAAGTTGCCGACGATTGGCTCGACCATCACAGCTGCGACATCGTCGCCCCAGCGCTCAAGCGCAGCTTCCAAGGCGTTCAGATCATTGAACGGCACTGTGATGACCTCTTGTGCAATACTTGCTGGAATCCCAGCGCTATCTGGAATGCCTAGCGTAGACGGGCCGGATCCTGCAGCGACTAGCACAAGATCGGAATGCCCATGGTAACACCCGGCGAATTTAATGATTTTATTCCGTTTCGTATAAGCACGTGCCACACGAATGGTTGTCATAACCGCTTCTGTCCCTGAGTTGACGAAACGCACTTTATCAAGCGAAGGGATCGCATCCTTCAGCATCTTCGCGAATTCGACCTCAAGCGTCGTCGGTGTACCGTACAAGGTACCGTTCTGTGCTGCGCGTGTAATGGCTTCCGTAACATGTGGATGTGCATGACCAACGATAATGGGGCCATAAGCCGCCAAGTAATCGATATATTTGTTGCCGTCCACATCCCAGAAATATGCGCCTTGACCGCGTTCCATGAAGACGGGAGCGCCGCCGCCAACGGCCTTGAAGGATCTGGAAGGGCTATTCACCCCGCCGACGATATGGGTTAAAGCTTCTTGATACCAATGTTCTGAACGTTCTCGATTCATTGCATATTCTCCTTAAGACTTCGAATATATAGTGTCTGTGTTGTGTTACTTCTTAGATGTGCTGGAATTCGAATCTGTCTTCTCCGTTGTTCCGTTCGTCGTTGTACCTGTGTCTGTAGTTTTTCCACCTGCGTCCGTCGTTGCTGGCGGCTCAGGTGCATTGTCTTTCGTGAAGGTCTCTTGAACGAACTCCTTCAACTTATCGAAATCTTTGACGCCAATGACGGCTGCGCCGCCTGCTTTTTCTTCAGCAATCATATCCATTGGAGGAATCTGCACGCTGCTGCCGACCTTCGTATCATAACCAAGGGCTGCGAGTTTCCACATGTCATCGATCGTGAGATTCGTCTCGATGAACGGATTCACTTGCTCGAGAATATCCGGCAATTTCATAATCGACCATGTCGATTGCATTTTCGCAGCGACGGCTTTCAAGAACTCGCGTTGACGCTCCGTTCGGGTAAAGTCAGACATCGCATCGTGACGGAATCGAACATATTGGAGAGCTGATTTCCCATCGAGATGCTGCATCCCTTTTTTCAGATCAATATCGTATTCGTGTTTATCCGCTTTACTGCTGTATTTCATATCTTTCTCGACCTCGAAGTCAATGCCCCCAATCGCATCGATCAACGCAATGAAGCCTTTGAAGTCAACGTAGACGTAATATTGAATCGGAATTCCCATGACATCGCTGACGGTTTTCATCGCAAGGTTCGGTCCGCCAATCGCTAGTGCGGCATTGATCCGCTCTTTGCCATGGTCTGGAATATCAACATACGTATCCCGAAGGATGGAGAATAGCGTTCCTTTTTTCGTTACGGGATCAACAGATGCAATCATCAAGGAGTCGGAACGAGGAACCTCATTCTTCGCGAGCCCCCTGGAATCGCCGCCTAAGAGTAATATGTTAACGCGCTCCGTGCCTGTCCATTCCGGAGGCTTGATTTCTTCGACTTGCGTATTATTTTTAAAGATAGAGTCCTCTGGGTTCTTGTTCATATTGTCGAGACCTTTGTACATGCGGTACGCATAGATGCCGGCAAAAATCAGTACAATAGCAAGTATTGTAATGCTGGAGTAGGTAATCCATTTTGCCCGTTTGCTCATCTTTTTCATAAAATGTTGCCTTCATTCCTTTCTTCTCTATGAATTTTAAGAATAATAAATGGTTTTGCAAGATGATCTATTTAAAGTATCATTACATTATAGTTTTTTTTTTGGAGAAAAATCAAATGAATTGTCGTTTTTTAGGCATTGTACCAGGAGGTTGCTAGAATCGTGTTAGCCATAGATGTAAAAGATTTGCGCAAGGAATTTAATGTGCAGAAGAACCGTGAAGGCGTCAAGGGCGCGATGTTGGACTTGTTCCGTCGTGAATATACCAAAGTCCGTGCGGTGAAAGATATATCCTTCCAGATTCCCAAGGGCGAAATTTGCGGCTATATAGGAGAGAATGGTGCAGGGAAATCGACAACCATTAAGATGCTGACGGGGATCCTCGTACCGACCTCCGGCGATATTCGGGTGAACGGCTTCGTTCCTTATCAAGAGCGTGAGAAGTTCGTACGCGGGATCGGCGTCGTATTCGGTCAACGGAGTCAGCTATGGTGGGATATCGGTGTGATCGAGTCGTTCCAGCTGCTTCGCAAAGTCTATCGCGTTCCTGAAGCGGAATTCAAGAAGCGGTTAGATGAGCTTGTCGAGCGTCTACAGTTGCAGGACTTGCTGAATCGCCCAGTACGGAAGCTTAGTCTCGGGCAGCGGATGCGTTGTGAGCTCGTTGCTTCCTTATTGCATAACCCATCGATCGTATTCTTGGATGAGCCCACGATTGGTCTCGACATCGTCGTGAAGACGGAGATTAGGGAATTCCTGAAGCAGATGAATCAGCGCTATGAGACGACCATTTTGCTCACGACACATGATCTACAAGATATTGAAGCCCTCTGTTCGCGCGTCATTATGCTCGATGATGGGCGAATTATCTACGATGGAGGACTGGATGAGCTGAAGGCGAAGTGGGGTAAAGGACGCGAGGTTCAGTTCCAATTCGCCGCACCGTTCCAATTGGAGCAGCTACAATTCCTGACCGCTGGGCTTGAGGTAGCTTGGTCCATTGAGAACGAATATACCGCCAAAGTATGGATTCCGCTCGAAGTGAACGTATCGGATGTGCTGAGCCGCGTCGTCGGTACGACGGAGATTACGGACATTAAGATTATCGAGACGAATACTGATGATATCGTTCGCGAGATTTATAAGTCAGGGTCTGCAGAGGAGTCGAAGCTGCATTTGCTGGGTGATGAGAAGGTGTCGAATGTTTAGCGCTTATCTCGATTTTATCCGTATTCGCTTCCTCATGATGCTGGCTTACCGCGTCAATTATTATAGCGGCATACTGATTTATACGCTCAATATTGGTGTCTATTATTTCACCTGGCAGGCGATCTACGGGTCGCAGCAGACGCTCGGTGGGTTCACCGCTGATCAGATGACGACCTATGTCGCAGTGTCTTGGATGGCTCGTGCATTTTACTTCAATAACTTGGATCGGGAGATAGCGAACGATATTCGGGATGGCAGTGTCGCGATTCAGTTCATACGGCCTTATAACTACGTCTTCGTCAAAATGATGCAAGGTCTTGGCGAAGGCTTGTTCCGCCTATTGCTCTTCATGGGACCGGGGATGATCATTGCATGCATCTTGTTCCCCGTAAAGCTGCCGACCGATCCAGCGGCATGGACAGCCTTTCTGTTTATGTTATTAATGAGCTTCTTAATTAATTCGCAAATTAATATTTTTACGGGACTGCTCTCATTTTTCGTGGAGAACAATGAAGGTATGATGCGCATGAAACGCGTGCTGGTTGACCTGTTCTCCGGCGTGATCGTGCCGATCAGCTTGTTCCCAGGTTGGTTGTCCGGCATCATGAAGTTCCTGCCATTCCAAGCGATTACGTTCTTGCCGAGCTCGGTGTTTACGGGACGGATTCAAGGGACGGGCATCTGGCAAGTTCTAGGGATCCAACTGTTATGGTTTAC
Organism: Paenibacillus sp. GCM10027629; assembly: GCF_042676425.1. Classification (NCBI taxonomy): domain Bacteria; kingdom Bacillati; phylum Bacillota; class Bacilli; order Caryophanales; family Paenibacillaceae; genus Paenibacillus; species Paenibacillus sp. GCM10027629. The sequence continues at coordinate 608,563 of NZ_JBHTGZ010000005.1, forward strand.
GATTCTAATTCTTCCGATCTTCCTCATGTGGCGCAGCGCGCGGCATCGGTTGTTCGTACAGGGGGGTTAGAGCATGATATTCTATACATCGTTAATCTGGGAATATATGAAGAACTATATCAAGACGAAGCTGACGTATCGTGCAGATTTCTGGGTCGAGGTGCTGTCGGACTTATTGTTCCAAGCGACGAATCTGATCTTTATTCTGGTCATTTTCCAGCATACCGACTCGCTCGGTGGCTGGTCGGAAGCAGAAGTGGTGTTCGTCTATGGGTACTTCATGATCCCTTATGGGATCTTCATGTCATTCATTAATTTATGGGGCTTTAGTGAACGCTATATTGTCAAAGGGGAGATGGACCGCGTTCTGACGCGTCCCGCACATAGTCTCTTTCAGGTGATTTTGGAAAATATCGATCCGCCTTCCATCATTGGATCGTTCGTCGGTGCGGTCATTCTCGGCATCTGCTGGGTGCAACTCGATATTCCGTTCGGAATCGTGGAACTGCTGGTGCTCATCGTTATGGTCATCGGTTCTGTCATGATCTATACCGGCGTGTATACGGCATTAACGGCGATTTCGTTCTTCTCCGATGCGCCGACAGGCATTCTGCCGTTGATGTTCAACATCCAAGGGTACGGGCGTTACCCGATTACGATCTATAATCGTCTGATTCAAGTCGTGTTGACCTGGATCGCACCGTTTGCTTTCGTCGGCGTCTATCCGGCATCGTACTTCCTCGATCAGGAGATCACGAAGTCGTTCGCGCTGCTGACGCCGGTGATGGGGATCGTGTTCCTAACCGGGGGGATCTTGTTCTGGAACTATGGCGTGCGGAAATACCGCGGCGCAGGGTCTTAGGAATGGTAGGTTAAAATGATTTGGACGACGGCATCTCAGGAGCTCGGAGCGGAGCAGCTGAAATCGTACTGGAGAAGCGATAGCGTTCGCCTTTGTCATCGGATTTCACCCTTGTGAGGTTCAGTTCAATCAAGAAATCTGAAGACAACAGCCGATCGGAAGTACGATTCAGGTGCGGAGCGGATGATGAAGCAATGGTCAAATGAGTAAGGAGGGAATAGAATGGCAGATTTGCAAATAGGACAACGCATTCCTGATTTTACACTGCCCGCATCGAACGGAGAGCAGGTATCGCTGCATGATTATCGCGGGAAGAAGCTTGTGATTTACTTTTATCCGAAAAGCTCAACGCCGGCCTGTACGCAGGAATCGTGTGAGTTCCGCGACTTCAGCGGGGAGTTCGCTAAGCATAATACGGTGGTCATCGGGATTAGCGGCGACGAGACGAAGGCGCATTTGAAATTCATCGCGAAAAATGAGCTGCCATTCCTGCTGCTTGCGGATACGGAGCATGAGGTTAGTCGACTTTTCGGCGTCTGGCAATGGAAGAAGCTGTACGGCCATGAGTTCGAAGGCATCGTCCGATCGACGTTCGTAGTGGATGAAGAGGGAAGACTTGCCGCGGAATGGCGCAAAGTGCGCGTCAAAGGGCATGTGGAAGCGGTACTGGACACCGTGAAGCAGATGAAATCATAAATGATCCAAAGAAAACAGGGTGTGTCGACGTCATCGACATACCCTGTTTTTTGTCGAGAGATTTGTAGCTAACGAATCGTAGAGTGCTTATTACCCAAGAAGTGGGGTCTACTTGGGGGCTAACGAATCCCAGAGTGCTTATTTGACAAAATACGGGCGTTTTGCGGCTCATTTTCTTAAAATAGCGATGCTGAGATTCGTTACAGCTGAAAATCGCCATTTTTTCGCCGAATAAGGTCTGCTGGGTTCGTTAGCCGCCCCTCCGAATTATTTCCTAAACAGCCGCTTGCGGTATTTGATCAATACGAAAATCACCAAAATGACGATAACGCCAATGGCAACATACAGCGCATTGTGCTCGACGAGTTTGAAGATTCTGTTCCACTGAGGTCCGAAAAATTTGCCGAGCCAGATGAATACAATGACCCAGAACAAAGCGCCGGTATAAGCGTAGATCGCGAACTTTCTGAAAGGCAATCGAATGATGCCTGCAAAATATCCTGTGAAATGACGCACGCCGGGGATGAAATAACCGATAAATATAAGTCCATTGCCGTATTTGCCGAACCATTTCTCTGTTTTTTCAATTTTCCCTGTATTTAAGAAGAACCACTTACCGTATTTGCGAACGAAGGGCATCCCAACCGCGTGTCCGATGAAGTAAGTAATGGTCATCCCAATCGTCGTACCGAAAAATGCGACAATGATGAGGATCATCCAATTCAATTTGCCCATATAGGACAAATACCCTGCAAAGGCCATCGTCGTCTCTCCGGGAAATGGCAGTGCGATGAACTCAAGTAGGAGTCCGAAAAAAAGTACGAGATAGCCGTATTCATGGAACAACTGCTCAATTTGGTGCATCCAGCGAATCCTCCTATATGAATCAACTTAATAATCATTTTCAGCCGTCCCTGTACCTCTATCACTATGAGTTTAGCAATTAATATTGTAGACCGAGTCATAGAGCTTCATACCTTCCCATATACTCTAGCAAATGAATGATTTCATAGACACTTGGGAGGGTATGGAATGAAGAATCAACGAAATAACCGTCAGAACGTTAGTATGAAATGGAATCGGAGAGGCTGGGCCATGGTGCTGCTTCTCCTTTTTAACTATACACTGTTTGCAGGAATTGCCAATGCGGAACAGTCGACGAAGGCATCTGAGACGAAGACGGTCTATTTAACATTTGACGACGGGCCGAGCAAAAACACTTCAGAAGTGCTGGATATTTTGGCTAAAGAAAAGATCAAGGCAACGTTCTTCGTTCTAGGCCAGCAGGCAGAAAGTTATCCTGACCTCGTTAAGCGAATCGTCCAAGAAGGGCATCAGCTCGGCAATCATTCATACAATCACGCGTACAAGCCATTATATACCGATTTTCGAGAATTCTGGCGGCAAATCATCAAGACCGAGAATGTTCTGAACCAAATCGTCGGCCAGCGACCGGCGCTGCTGCGTGCACCGGGAGGGACGTATGGAAATTTCGATGCCAGTTATTTCGAACGCCTCGGACAGGCCGGATTCATCATTCATGATTGGGATGTGGATAGCGGGGATTCGAAACGTAGCAATGTTCCTGCAGCGGAGATCATTAAGGGCGTGAAATCAGGGCCGCTGAAGTCACATGTAACCGTGTTGATGCATGACGGTACCGGTCATAGTGAGAGCGTGAAGGCATTACCGATCATCATTAAATATTACAAAAATAATGGATATCAGTTCGCAGCACTGACGTCTGAGGTGAAACCTGTCCAATTCCGACTAGCGCAGAAGTCGAAATGGGTGAAGGCAGTATTGACACCCGAGGAGGCTGATCGAATAATGATGCAGGATGCGGCCTCGTGGCCAGACGCTTCGCTGAGTGAAGTCATGAATCGATCCTTGCCGTTATTTGTACGTTATGGTTCAGCTACTTGGCAGTTGAATACTGGAGAGTATCAAATGATCCGCGATCAATTCTATGTCAGTCTGCGGACGATGACGAGCCGAATGGGCGGAGAAATTCAGTGGGATGGCAAGGTGCAGACCGCAATTCTGAAGGTTGGTGATATGCAAGCTGAAATGAACATGATCAAGCATGTAGCGATCATTAAGCGACCAGGAGAGGAGAATAAAGAAGTATCGCTTGACTATGTGATGAAAGATGGGGGCACTCAGCTGAATTTACGAGATTTGATGGACATTATGAATGTGAAGGTTGTCAGCTATGTAGATGATGGGCAGAAGCGGGAGGTTGTCGTGGAATAGGGCGATAAAACAGCAGAATAATCGATGATTAAGAGGTCTAAATCGAGCTTGAACTGGCGAAACTATTAGAAATGAACTTTTCTCATAGAGATGGAGGTTTCGCTAAAATGTCCTATTCAAATCCGATTCTACCACGTCAAGAACGCCCTGTTGAAATAGTGGAGCAAATGATTGCACGCGTCGAGAGCGTGATGATTGGCAAGCGAGATGCCATTATGAAGACATTCCTCGCGATGATGTGTGGCGGACATGTTTTGATCGAAGATGTCCCTGGCGTGGGCAAGACGATGCTGGTGCGTGCGGTTGCCCAATCGATCGGCGGTTCATTCCAGCGGATTCAATTCACGCCAGACGTGCTGCCATCTGATATTACAGGGGTCTCGGTCTATAATCCTGCGACCTTGCAGTTTGAATATCGCCCAGGGCCGCTACTTGCGAATCTCGTACTTGCCGATGAGATCAATCGTACCTCGCCACGCACGCAGTCCGCGCTGCTCGAAGCGATGGAAGAGCGGCGGGTGACGGTCGATGGCGTCACGCGCCGGCTGCCCGAGCCGTTCGTACTGATGGCGACGCAGAACCCGCAAGATTTTGAAGGCACGTACCGGCTGCCGGAGGCACAGCTGGATCGGTTCTTGCTCCGGATTAAGCTCGGCTTCCCGGAGCCCATGGAAGAGGTGGAGCTGCTGAACCGCATGCAGCAGCTCCACCCCATTGATGACCTTCGGCCACTGGTGATGGCCGAAGACATCGTTCGCATGCAGCGCGAAGTCCGCGCGGTGCATGTCGATGAGGCGATCAAGCACTATATAGTGCTGATCGCCCAGTCCACACGAGCGCACGCAGACCTTGCGCTCGGTGTGAGCCCCCGCGCATCGCTGATGTGGATGCGCGCGGCGCAAGCCCATGCGTATATGCATGGGCGCGCCTATGTAGTGCCCGACGACGTGAAGCTCGTCGCCGTCGACGTTCTTGCGCATCGGCTTGCCCCCGTGCCGCAGGCGCGAATGATGGGCGTGCAGTGTGAAGAGCTGCTTAAGCAACTCATCAGCCAAGCACCGGTACCGATGTTCAAGTCGGATTCGGGGGCGAGAAGAGCATGAGAACGATAGGGAAGGGACTCGCGGCACTTGCGTTATGGGGTGCCGTCTTTGCTATAGCGAACTTACGAGATGGTGCGGTGGAATGGTTCCTGTTCACCGTGTTCTCGTGCGTTATCGGATCCGGTATCCTCATTCAGATGCTTACACTGCGAGAGATCCGAGTCGTTCGACGTCTTGAACGAAATCATCTCTATGCCGGTGAGTCATTTACGGTGACGATGGATGTGACGGTTCGTTCTTGGATCCCACTGTTCTGGCTGACACTCACGGAACGTGCAGTGCATACATCCGCTCAAGAGGGTACACAACCGCAACCAATCTTTACCCATACCCATCTCTGCTTGCCTGGTTTTCGATCGCGGATCACGTATGTTTACCGCGTCGGTGGGCTAGCGCGGGGGAGGTATGCTTTTGCGGATATGGAGGTCTGTTCGGGAGATATATTTGGATTTTTCACGAAGAAGAAACAGGTGAAGACGGATGAATCAATTCTGATCTATCCGGCTCGGATCGGTTGGCCACAGGCGTTAACAGGATATTCCGTGCCTTCCATCACGGAGGAGCAGAACTTGCCTCGAACGGGAATGGAGTCGTCAACGCTCGGAACCGAACTGCGGGAATATGTTCCGGGAGATCCTTGGAAGCGAATCCACTGGAAGAGCTCAGCAAAGCAAGGAAGATGGCAGCTCCGATTGCCGGATCGTGTGGGGGAACCTTACGTGTGCTTTATATTGGATACTGCTTCAGATAAGCGGAAACGATTCGAAATAATGATTGCTTGGAGTGTCGCTCGGCTGGAGCAGCTCCTATCGATGGGAACGGAAATTTCACTCGTCAGCCATCAGCTAGATGGACGTCGAACGTGGCTGCTGAAGAACTTTATGACAGCGGAGATCATGCAATATTTTGCTGAGGTGGGGCCGAAGGGACAAGCATCATTATTAACAGCTATCAGACATACGGCAATGCGTGAGCCGCGTGGAGCGGTATTTGCTATTGTATCGGAACGAATGGATCAGGAAGCAGCAGAGGTCGCACAGTGGCTTTTCACGCAAGGGCATCCCTTGGAATGGGTGTGGGTGATGGAACGCGATCAGGTGAGTCCGGACGAACAGATGTGGCTCGAACGCATGGAGCGTATCGGAGTGACACTATATCGGATCGGGCCGAAGCAAGGTCTGCTGCCAACCCCGCGAGGAGGTGTGGAAGATGTCAGCGCATGAGACAAGTCAACGTATGCGAAGTGCGATGATCTCATTATTATTGTTCGGACTGTTCGCTGAATGGTTGATTCCGTTGTATCACTTGCAAGAGAATATTGATTTTTACCGGATTTCACCGCTATTCGCAGCACTCGCGTGCTTTCTCGTGATCGGCTGCCTAACGCTTCATAAGGCGATCCGGATGTCGTTGTATGCGCTGGTCTGCATCGGAACTTGGATCAGTATCTACGCATCCACGGGTAGTTCCTGGCTAGAAGCACTGGGGAACATGATTTCTTCACTCGCTACCAATTTGAGTCTACTGTTGCAGATGAGCGGCGGTGGGTTCGTGAATAGCGGCGAGCTCCGTACAGGTCTCTTATTGATCGGATGGGCCATGCTCGTAACATCGGTGCAAACGCTAGCGATTCATCGCCAGAGCAGTATGCTGTTCATCAGCATCACCTTGATCTATCAAATCATTCTGCTCTGGGGCTTCGGCATGGATACCACCCTGGGCATGATTCGAACGGTGGCGGAATCACTGCTGCTTATTGCGCTTCTACGTATCATTACCCTGGAACAAGGGAAGCGTGCTGCAAAGAGCTGGAGTCGGAATCAAGCCATGCTGCTCGGCTGGCCGAGACGATGGATGGGGGGCGCACTCGTTGCGGTGATGTTGTGCTTAGGAAGTGGATATCTCTTCGCCGGGCGTGCAGAACAAGCCAATGTGAAGCCTGTTGCTTGGGATCAGGAATTCGCTGGACTGGAACAATGGGCGTCGGAGACGATCGGGACAGATCTTATGAATTGGCTGGATACAGCGAAGACACAGACCGCTTCCCTTGCGAAGACTTCAGGAGAGACGGGATATAGTGAGAATGATCAGACCCTGGGAGGAGCTCTCGAATCCGATCCTTCGATCGTATTCGAAGCGACATCTCCTGTTCGATCCTATTGGCGCGGTGAGACGAAGCGCGTCTATGATGGTCGAGGCTGGACGGGATCGATCGATATATGGGAACCCCTTGAGCAATGGGATCCCATTGCGCCTATAACACCCGATCAGGAGGACAGCACCTTGCCATCGATTCAGCAGTCGATTCGGTTTACTTCCTCTAACCCGATATCGATGCAGAAGTGGCCTTTATTTGCAGGGGGAGAGATAACAGGTTTGGGTCAATTGCATGTAAAGGCGTCGGGATCCGATGCCACTTCAGCCATTCGTCAAGCGAATGCATCAGAGGCAGCGATTCAGGTCCATCCGGAAGATGGCGCATTACGTGTAGATACGATCGGGCAAGGGAAGCTGTTAACAGGATATATGCTTGATGTGCGAATGCCTGAGGCAGCTCCTGATAAGCTCCGGCAGATCAAAGGATCCGATCCTGCATCCATTTCACGTGACTATCTTCAGCTGCCTGCTTTGCTGCCGAACAGAGTATCAGAGCTGTCTAAGCAGATCATCACAGGCCAGACGAATCGCTATGATCAAGTGAAAGCCATTGAACAATATTTACGGACGTACTATACCTACACCTTAACGAATACAGCAGTACCGCCCAAAGGCGCAGATTTCGTCGATGACTTTCTGTTCAAGCAGCTCAAAGGCTACTGTAATCATTTCTCGACCGCCATGGTTGTGATGCTGCGCACGCAAGGCATTCCAGCAAGATGGGTCAAAGGATTCGCGCCGGGTGAACCATCCGAAGATACAGCGAATGTGTATACCGTGCGAATGAGCGATGCCCATGCATGGGTTGAAGTGTATTTTCCAGGAGCGGGTTGGATTCCATTTGAGCCTACTCCAGGATTTCAGCCAGGCGATGAAGAAAAGGGCATTGGATCAGAGCAGCTCGCAGCAGGACAGCCTACACCACCCGCACTAGCAAGTTCCACACAGACAGAGACGGGTTCAAACCAACCATCGGTTGATGGTGCGACAACGTCGGGTTCTGAACCGCAAGCTTCTAGTTTGCTAATTCAGGTGTTTCAAGGGCTGAAGGTGATATTGTCTGAGCTCTATGATGCTGCACAGAACTGGAAAGCAAGCTGGATCCTAACAGGCGGATGGATTCTCGGTTTCATTGTTCTAGGGGTATGGCTCTGGCTTCGATATCATTTGTACATCCGATTACACTGGGCGGTCCTCCGCTTCCGTACATCCCATGAGGATCCAAGACGAATAGAGCGTGTAGCGCGGCTCTTATGGCAGACATGGATTCAGAAGTATGGGGCGAAGTCGCAAGATTTAACGATGCGTGAATATATTGAGCGGCTCGATGGCAAAGCTGACAATAAGAAGGTTTCGCTGATGCAAGCGGTGTTTGCTATGGAAGCGATCACATTCCACCCCCATCAGTATGATCGGTTAACGAGGAATCGACTGATTCAATTTTGCATGGGAAAGAATCGAGGTTGACAGATAAGCGCTATGCTCCCTCGAAAGCAGTATTTCGAAGCGAACTTGCCTTGACGGTGGGATTTTCGGTTCGTATAATTAACTTCATGAATTGAGGGAGGCACGTTACTAATGGATAAACCGAATGAAATTATTGTTGTTCTCGATTTCGGGGGACAATATAACCAGCTTATCGCAAGACGTATCCGCGACTTAGGGGTATACAGCGAGCTATTGCCTTACAATACGTCTGCTGCACGCATTCGTGAGATCGCTCCGAAAGGGATTGTATTCTCCGGCGGACCGACAAGTGTATATGAAGAGAATTCTCCGCAAGTTGATCCAGAAATCTTCGAATTGGGACTGCCAATTCTAGGCATTTGCTACGGTATGCAGCTGATGGCGCACCAGCTTGGTGGTAAAGTTGAACGTGCGAACAAACGCGAGTACGGTAAAGCAGATGTGGATTTCGAAGCAGACTTCCGCTTAGTGGCAGATCTTGATGCGAAGCAGACGGTATGGATGAGCCATGGCGACCATGTCGTTGCGCTTCCAACAGGCTTCATGACAACTGGAAGCTCTGAGCATGCGCCAATCGCTTCGATGGTTCATGCGGAGAAGAATTTCTTTGCGGTTCAATTCCATCCGGAAGTGCGTCACTCGGTACACGGGAACGAAATGATTCGCAACTTCTTGTATAATGTCTGCGATTGCACTGGCAACTGGAGTATGGAGACGTTCATCGACGATACGATTCGCGATATCCGTAACCAAGTGGGAGACCGTAAAGTTCTGTGCGCACTTAGCGGCGGCGTAGATTCTTCGGTTGTTGCAATCCTTCTCCACAAAGCGATCGGTGATCAATTGACTTGTATGTTCATCGACCACGGCTTGTTGCGTAAGGATGAAGCTGAGAGCGTAATGGAGACGTTCGTTGGCAAGTTCGATATGCACGTGGTCAAAATCGATGCACGCGACCGTTTCTTAGGCAAACTAGCGGGTGTATCGGATCCAGAACAGAAACGTAAAATTATCGGTAACGAATTCATCTACTGCTTCGATGAAGAGTCGAAGAAATTGGGTCAATTCGATTTCCTAGCGCAAGGCACGCTCTATACAGATATCGTCGAGAGCGGTACAGCAACGGCACACACAATCAAATCGCACCACAACGTAGGCGGTTTGCCAGAGGACATGCACTTCGAGCTTATTGAACCGCTCAAAGCATTGTTCAAAGACGAAGTACGTAAAGTCGGAACAGAGTGCGGCTTGCCAGATGCGATCGTACATCGTCAACCGTTCCCGGGTCCAGGTCTTGCGATCCGCGTGCTAGGCGAAGTGACAGAAGAGAAATTAGTGATCGTTCGCGAGTCCGATGCGATTCTGCGTGATGAGATCGCTAAGGCAGGTCTTGACCGTGAGATCTGGCAATACTTCACGGCGCTTCCGGGCATGAAGAGTGTCGGCGTTATGGGTGATGCACGTACGTATTCCTACACGGTAGGTATTCGTGCGGTAACATCGATCGACGGCATGACAGCGGACTGGGCACGTATCCCTTGGGATGTGCTTGAGAAAATCTCCGTTCGTATCGTCAACGAAGTAGAGAACGTTAATCGCATTGTGTATGATGTGACTTCGAAGCCACCAGCGACAATCGAGTGGGAATAGAATAATATACGAAATGGACAAGGCCGTCGTGAGCTATAAGCTTACGGCGGTTTTTTTGTCGGCGACGCTACATTTTGCGCAGGAGTACAAATAACTGCTAAAAAGCAGTTAAAAGGTTCGTATGAGCTCCATGCATCGCAAATAACTGCTAGAAAGCAGTAGTTTGTATTTGCTTGATCCTCATATCCTCCCAACACCCGGTTTTATTAGCCATTACCCCACGAACTACCCCTTATCGAACAAATAGACGAAATGCGCCAAACAAATAGACGAATAAATGACTTGAAAGCGTGACCTTTCTAACAGACATACGAGCAAATCCGTACGGGTGTGCAACTGCAATGCCGCGTTCCATGCCCTACAATGGGTGTATTATCGGAATTCTTGTAAGCGCTATCGCAATAGAGGAGGAGCAGCTCATGACTTTCACTTATGATATTCGTACTATTCCATTCAGCCGTTACGGCTCATTTCTAACTATATCGTATTTACGTGCTTCGGGAGATCGTCCAGAGGGAGTCTATCTACGTACGGTACGCGGCGGAGATATGACGAGCGGGGCAGCTTTTCGTATTGAGTTGACTGCTCAAGGAGAGGATGTTCCTTACACGACGCATGCAACACCATCACGCCTTCGAATGGAGTCGAGCAGCGGGTATGCGGAGATCTGTATCTTCGATGGCCGAACGGTAGGCTTCCGGGCGGAGGGGGTTGGCGTTCGGCTTACCTTATCCGGTGGCGATTATGATTATGCCATGCAAATGAAGTACAACCGCTGGGAAGTGAACAGCTTCTTGAATGAAGTACGGTTCATGCTCACCTCGGTTCAAGGACAGATCGAGATGGATGCCCCATGGGTGCGGACGAAATGTACACATGTGAAGGCGCATTTTGTGCCTGATACAGCGACGAACATCACCGAGTTCCGTGTGGAAGAGTACCGCACGACGTGGCTTGAGCGGGAGTTCCCATCATTCGATGAAGGGGTGCAGTATGTCGCTGCAGAATATGAAGTGTGGCGGCAGTCGACTTTGCCGTCCGATGATGCCTATGCGGCAGGCAGAGAGCTGGCTTCATATATAACATGGTCTTGTGTTGTCCCTGCGGATGGATATCTGACACGGCCTGCGATGTATATGTCGAAGAACTGGATGACGAACATTTGGAGCTGGGATCATTGTTTCAATGCGATGGCACTAGTTCGTTCCAACCCAGCACTCGCATGGGATCAATTTATGATCTTCTTTGATCGTCAAGATGAGAGCGGGCTGCTGCCCGATTTTATGAATGATAAATATGCCTTGTGGAACTGCAATAAGCCGCCGATTCACGGTTGGACGTTAGCGTGGATGATGGATCGTACCGATTGGATTGGTGAAGCACAGCTTCGCGAAGTTTATGAACCACTCGCACGCTGGACCCGTTGGTGGTATAACGAGCGGGATGATGACCGGGATGGTGTTCCACAATACAACCATGGTAATGACAGCGGCTGGGATAACAGTACGATTTTCCATGAGCGTGGCGCTGTGGAGAGCCCGGATCTATGTGCTTATCTGGTGCTGCAATGTGAGACGCTTGGCCGGATTGCCGAGGAGCTTGGAAAGACACACGAAGCCACCGAATGGCATGCCTTGGCACAGCGGACACTCGATCGTATGCTGGAGCACTTCTGGCAGAATGGTGAACTTAGAGCCGTTCGAACAGGTACGCATGAGCGGTTAGCGGGCGAGAGTTTAATCAATTATATGCCAATCATCCTGGGTCAACGGTTGCCTCAAGAGGTTCAAGATACGCTCATTCAAGCACTGTCTGATGAGGAACGATTCTTATCGCCCAATGGGTTCGCGACGGAGAGTATGAGCAGCCCGCATTATGAACCGGATGGATACTGGCGCGGGCCGATTTGGGCACCGGTCATGATGCTGCTCGTTGATGGGCTCAGCCGCGGGGGATATACCGAGTTGGCTGGTGTTGCAGCGCAGCGCTTTTGCCGGATGGCGAACACCCATGGTATGGCAGAGAATTTCGATGCCATTCATGGTACAGGACTCCGTGATCGTGCCTTTACTTGGACCTCCAGTGTCTATCTAATGCTTGCGAATGAATATGTGAACGCATAACAAGAAGCGCACGTTTCTAAGCCTTATGGGAATCGTGCGCTTTTGGAGATTTTATACGAATAAACTGTTCTTATATTTCTCGCTTAAACGCTTATCGTCATATAGAGGACGACGAAGTCGTTTATGCTTGGCATTTTGTGGGGATATTTTTGGAATGATGTTCTGGATTGTCAGCGAAGTAGGTGTGTGATAAACTTCATTTACTTTAGGGTACGAACATGCTCAGAGCAGGAGGCAACCTATGCACTATCAGCGGATACAAATGATTTTTCATCGACTACTTGCGCCGCGTCGGAGTCTCCGGCTGAAGCTCGTTATACTATTCCTTATCGCTGCACTATTGCCGCTCTTCACGCTCGGCTGGCTGTCATTTACGAAATCCTCGGAGCTGCTTCAGGATCAATTAGGCAAGTATGGGAGCAATGCGGTGACACAGCTGCAATACCAGCTGGATTCGGAACTTAGTCAAATGGAGCTCGTGACCGAATATGTGCACGCATACTTGTTGAACCCGTCACGGATCGCTATACATCGAGAAATCCCGCGCTCGTATTCAGATTTGCATGAACAGAGTGATTTAGAAGATTTTCTGAAAGCGCTTAAAACTGTGAAACAGCGGGGGTTATTCATTATTACCAAGTCCGGCTACTTCTACGGGGAGAATTCCATTAATACGACGATCTTGAAGGAGCAGGCTTGGTGGAAGGCAATTCCCGCCGATTATGCCGGGGAATATTGGCCAGGGTTCTACACGCCAAGGCATTACAAGGAATTTACTGAAAATGAGAAGGTGCTCGGCCTCGTCGTACCGATTCGCAATCAGCAGGGGGCGTTGAAGGATAGCCGTATTCTCATCGAGATGAATGCGGATAAAATGTATGAATTATTCCATTTGTTCGAGAAGAGCACACAGGCGATGCTTACGATCAAGAACAGTGCGGGACAGCTGATCTATCAGTCTGCACATGCCTTTAAGCCGCAAGAGAATGATGTTGTATGGTCCAAATCTTTATCCCTGAATGATTGGACACTAGAAGCGAGACTGCCGTACAAGTCCTTTTTCCAATCTTCGAATATCATTCGTTCGTATACCGTCGTAGGCCTGTTGTTCTCGGGTCTGCTTGCATTGCTGCTTGGCTTCCTATTCTCCTCCCGTGTAACGGGCCGGATTAAACGGCTCAAGGAATCGATGTTCCTCGCAGGGAAAGGGAGATTGCAGACGAGAATACCCGTACAGGATCGTGACGAATTAGGGGTGCTGGCACACAGCTTCAATCGCATGATCGGGCAAATTCAAGATTTGGTTCAGGAGATTACAATCACAGAGAAGTTGAAGAAAGAAGCAGAGCTGCGAGCATTTCATTATCAGATCAATCCACACCTGTTGTTCAACACGCTCAATTCGATCCAATGGAAAGCAAGGCTGCAAGGTAATGAGGATATTCGTAAAATGCTCTATCATCTGGCAATGCTGCTCGAGGGCAATCTGGATATCACGCAAGAACTGGTTACAATACGCAAGGAGCTGGATATTATCGATCATTTCCTCCATATACAGCGGATTCGTTATGAGCATGAAGTGAATTATGAGCAGCAGGTAGATGAATCGCTGATGCACTATGTCATTCCACGGATGAGCTTACAGCCGCTGCTTGAGAATATTTTTTTCCATGCGTTCGAGGATGGCTGTGGAACAATACGAGTTACGGTTGAAGAGGAAGGCGAGGATCTCGTGCTTCGATTAACGGACAATGGCAAAGGCATGACGGAGGAGAATAAGCAGAAACTGCTCCAAGGGACGTATCGCAGTAAGCGGGGCAAAGGTCTAGGCGTGAACAACGTCGATCAGAAATTCAAACTTCATTTTGGACCGTTATATGGCTTGGATATTCAATCTGTTGTTGGTCAAGGTACGGTCATCACAATACGTTGGCCGAAGAAGGAGGAGGACGAACATGACAACCAAATCACCCATTAAAGTATTGATTGCTGATGATGAGAGTATCGTGCGCAAAGGACTGGTTGCAACCGTCGATTGGGCGCGCTATAACATGCAGGTCGTCGCGGATGTGCCGAATGGTCAGAAGGGCTGGGAGGCTTTTACGGAGCTGCGTCCCGAAGTGATCATTACGGATATCGTCATGCCGGAGCTGAACGGCATCGAATTCGCTCGGTTGGTGAAAAAGGAAGCGCCCTCGACCCGGATCCTTCTTCTTAGCTGCCATCGTGATTTCGAATTTGCCCAGCAAGGGATCTCGCTAGGGGCCTCTGGCTATCTGCTCAAGACAGCGTTCGAAGACGAAGAATTGAATGAGTACCTGCGCAAGTTCCAAGAAGACATTGATACGGAGCAAGCAGGCAGCATGTCTGTTCTCGATGATCGTGCACGTTGGAATGCTTCATTCTATGCTTGGTTATGCGGCTTCCGCAACGAATTCCGAAGTGAGCTGCAGGCGCGTTGGGGGTCGCACTGGTCGTGGATGGAAGAGCCGCACAGCGTCTATTTGGCGAAGTCCTTTGCAACAGAAGAAAATTTAATTTGGTCTGACATCGAGAGCCGGCTGCAAGTCGGTTGCGAGAGCATTTTGTGCGGAACGGATCGAACGTTCTATTTTATACGCTATAAGGATCGTGAGGCGCTTGAGGCGTTGTTCAAGGACGTGAAGAGCCGTATTCCTTCGTTCCATTGGAGCGGGACGGGACCTTTGCAAGGCATGGACGCTTGGCTTGAGGCGGTGACGAAGCTGCATCAGGAAGCTGAGCTTGAGAAGAAGTTCGAGCTGAAGGTCCATTCTTGGCCGGAGACGATTACGAATGCGATACGCCTTGTTGCGGAGGATCTGCGGGAGCCGTGGTCTGTTAGTGACGTGGCGCATCGGATCGGCTTAAGCCGAAGCCATTTCAGTACGTTGTTTAAGAAGGTCACCGGGGAGAATTTCATTGAACTGCTGTACCGGATGCGTCTGCGGGTGGCGATGGATTTGCTGGCGAATACGAATATGACCCTGCAAGGCATTGCGGAGCAGATCGGCATGGTGGACGGCAAGTACTTAAGCAAATGGTTTAAGCGGTACTGCGGGATGACTCCTTCGCAATATCGGGCCGAACAAAAAGAAGAATCCTGTTAAAATTTAAGACAAATTAACCCCTGTCGTGAAACAAAAAGCCGTTTTGAAAACGCTTTATTTTTCTTAAAGTGAGAGTATTCAATTTATTGAAAAAATGGTTTGAGGGGGCAATCATCCATGAGTAACAAACGTTCTATGGTCACAGCGCTATTATTGCTGATTGCATTAACGGTAAGTGCTTGCGGCGGCGGTGGGGGATCAGCAACGAACCAAGGCAGCGAAGAGGGCTCAGGAAGTAAAGCCACAGAGAAAACACTTCGTTTTGCAACATGGGATACAGGGGACAGTCTGAAGGTACAACAGGATATTGCAAAATTGTTCGAGAAGCAGCACCCGGGCGTCAAAGTGCAAATTGAACCGTATGCAGACGGCTTTGATCAGAAGCTAGCTGCCTCCTTCGGAGCAGGGAACCCGCCCGATGTTATGCTGATGTGGGATTTCCCGACGTACTACACGAACCTGGAGCCATTGGATTCCTTCATGTCAAAAGACGCGAGCTTGAAGCTCGATGACATCTATGAAAGTCTATTCAATTACGTGAAAGTCGATGGACAGACCTATGGTCTGCCGAGCGGATTTACGACTCGCGCATTGTATTACAATAAGAAAATGTTCGATGATGCGGGTGTTCCGTATCCAAAAGACGGTTGGACATGGGATGACTTCAAGGCAGCAGCGAAGAAGCTCTCCAACCCAGCTAAGAAGCAATATGGATTCGGCATTCGTACTTCGAATGACCCGTACGATCTACAAGGCATCGTCTGGAGTAACGGCGGCAGCTTCGTAAGCGCCGATGGCAAAGACATTGAAGGTCAAATGAACAGCCCAGAGACGGCGCAAGCGATCCAGCAGTTCGGCGATATGCTGAAGGATGGTTCTGCTGCACTCGTAGGGGGCAAGAACCAGATGAGTGGCGACGATGTATTCAAAGCGGGCAAAATCGCCATGTGGGAGAGCGGCGTATGGCCGTTGGAAGGCTTCAAGACGGCGAAGGTGGATTTTGGTACTGTTGAAATGCCTGTCTTCCCTGGCAAGCCGGTCAAAGGTATCGTAGCACTAAGCGCAATCTCGGTGGCGAAGCAATCCAAGCAGAAGGATCTTGCATGGGAGTTCACGAAATTCTTCGTCTCGAATGAAGTAATCAAGATGCGCAGTAATTCCGACTTGCCGATCCGCAAGAGTCTCGTGCAAGAGATGAAGTTCGATCAGAACCCGCTGTATTTACCGTTCTACAACATGCTGGAGCGTTCGGACAACACACCTTCGTTCTTGCTGAACCGCAATTGGAAGCTGGTGAATCGTTACCTGTCAACAGCGATCGATTCCGTGATGCTCGGCGAGAATGCGCAGGATGCATTGAATGCAGCTGTGAAAGATGCGAAGAAATATATCGATAAAAAATAGGATCTAAAGCCCGGTGAGCATCTCGCCGGGTTTTTTCTCGTTAAAGTGGGGGGAGAGGGGAGCCAGAGGCAGAGTGATGCAGCAAGCACTACGTTAGTAGCAAGCAACATGTTAGCCAAGCATAAAGTTATCACCAGGCACCTCGCTAGCACCACGTAGGGAGCGGGCTCTTGTCCTATGACTTCTATGTTAGAAATTTGCATTGTAGAGGGCATATTTTCCCGCCGAACAAAAGAACGAAACCATCCGAACAATCTCCCTCCACACGTTGAAAAGTCCCACATTTTTCTCGAACAAAGTGCCACCTATTGGGAAACAGATGACCGTGTAAAAGCGCTTTCATTCAGACTACAATGAAACCACACCAACGATGTCTAACGGGCCTTCCCGAACATCTCCTGAAAGGAACGATATTAATGGAATCTATTAAAAAGCGGACGCCTGCTCGATTCAAGCAAATGAGTATTCCTTATTTGTTCACGTTGCCTTGGATAATTGGCTTTCTTGCCTTTACACTGGGACCGCTCATTTTCTCCCTCATAATTAGCTTCTATGAATGGCCTGTTGTTGGAGACAAGACATTCATTGGGTTAGCCAACTATAAAGAGATGTTCACGAACGATCCGTTGTTCTGGGAATCTCTCGGCGTGACGATGAAATTCGCTGTTCTTTTCGTGCCGTTGAATATCATTATTGCCTTGCTGCTCGCGATGCTGCTGAACAAGAACGTGAAGGGCAGTGGGTTTTTCCGGACAGCGTTCTACTTACCATCCGTTATTTCCGGTGTTGCACTCGCGATGATCTGGTCCTGGGTATTCGATGGCGAATACGGGATCTTGAACTATATTCTCTCGGTGTTCGGAATTGAAGGGCCGAAGTGGCTCATTAGTCCAACATGGGCGCCCGTTGCGATGGTTATCGCAAGTTTATGGGGACAAGGCTCCATGATGCTCATCTTCCTCGCAGGACTTAAGAATATCCCGAAGGATATGTACGAAGCGTCAGCAATTGACGGTGCTGGCAAATGGAAGCAGTTCACGCGTATCACATTGCCGATGTTAAGCCCGACCATTTTGTTCAACTTGATTACGACCATTATTGCTGCATTCCAGCAGTTGACCCTAGCGCTTGTGATGACAGGCGGCGGACCGCTGAACTCTACCTATTTCTACGCGATGTACATGTATGAGAATGCCTTTAAATATTCCAAAATGGGCTATTCCTCCGCCAATGCTTGGTTCATGTTTGCGATTGTACTCTCGCTAACACTGATTGTCTTCAAGTCTTCATCCGCGTGGGTCTACTATGAAGGGGAAATGAAGCAAGGCAAGAAATAAACGGGTATGCGGTGGCATTGTACTAGATTAGACTGATTCGTATAAACGGGGTGATACCGATGAGAAAAATATTAATTTATGGCGTTCTTATTTTCTTTTCACTATTGTTCATAGCACCATTTTTCTGGATGATTACGACGGCTGTGAAGTCGCCGGAGGAGCTGTACGTATTCCCGCCGAAGTGGATCCCATCCGTATTCCATTGGGACAATTTCATTACCGCTTGGGAATCGCAGCCTTTCAATGTCTTCTTGAAGAACTCTTTGCTCGTCACAGGGTTATCCTTGGTAGGTCAGCTCGTTTCTTCATCCCTTGTAGCATATGGGTTTGCACGGTTTCGGTTCAAGGGAAAAGACATGCTGTTTATGATCTTGCTCGCGTCAATGATGATTCCGTGGGAAGTGACGATGATTCCGCAGTATATGGAATTTAACTACCTGGGTTGGATCAATACGCTGAAACCGCTGATTATTCCAGCGTGGTTCGGATCGGCCTTTTTCATTTTCCTATTGCGCCAATTTATTATGGGAATCCCGGTCGAGCTGGAGGAAGCTGCACGGATCGACGGCGCGAACCCGATCCAGATTTTTATTCGATTAATCGTTCCACTCATGACTCCAGCGCTAATCCTAGTCGGCGTGTTCCACTTCCTAAGCAGCTGGAATGATTACTTAGGTCCATTGATCTTCTTGAATGATCAGAGCAAATACACGCTTACGCTTGGTTTGTCGCAGTTCAGAGGGATGTTCGGCGTCGATATGGTATCGATTATGGCAGTTACGTTCCTCATCTGTATCCCGCCGCTTGCCTTGTTCTTCTTCGCACAGCGCTATATTGTCGGAGGTATTGCAACAACGGGAATCAAAGGATAGGGAATTACAGACGATCAGGGTTGTCTACGGGCAGTTCCTGGTCGTCTTTTTGTTTTGAATTTTAACGATTCCCGAACATTAACTTTAATTGAACACAAGAATATTCGCGTTTTCCATTGACAAAATTCGACCCGATCCTCTACAATATAGATGAATAACAAAATTGATTGCGATTTTTCGTATAATCTTGGGAATCGGCCCGAGAGTCTCTACAAGGTCACCGTAAATGATCTGGCTACGAAAAGAGAGAAGAAGTGTGCCCTGTTGATTTGGCGTGCTTCGATTTCTTTTGGATGCGAGCCTAGGAGATATTTTATCCTAGGTTATTTTTGTTGTTCCCTATTTCATAAGCTTGGCGCTTATAAAACTTTTAGGAGGAGTCTTTACAATGGATCGTTTCTTTAAGTTAAAGGAAAACGGAACAAATGTCAGAACTGAGGTTTTGGCGGGGATCACAACGTTTATGACCATGGCTTACATTTTGGCGGTCAACCCGAACATCTTATCAGCTTTCGGTAAAACAGGCATGGAATGGTACTCCGTATTTTTGGCGACAGCAATTGCGGCGGGCGTATTCACAATCGCAATGGGGATTTTCGTTAACTTTCCAGTAGCACTTGCACCAGGTATGGGTCTTAATGCATATTTTGCATCGGTTATTATTTCGACAGCATCGAGTGATCATCCGGTGACTTGGCAAATCGCGTTAACAGCGGTATTTATGTCCGGTATTATCTTCTTCATCTTAACGGTTACCAAGCTTCGGCAGTTACTCTTAGTGGCTATTCCTGATGGACTGAAGCATGCGATTACGGTAGGTATTGGTTTCTTTATTACGATTGTAGGCTTGAAGAACAGCGGTATCTTGTCTGTTGCCGTTGAATCGACGAAGGATATCAAGGCTGGAGCATTCACGCCGCTTCTTGGATTCGAATCGATATTCTCGATGGGCAGCTTTACAAACCCCGATGTTATGATTGCGCTCATTGGTATCGCGTTAATCGGTATTCTTATGGTGCTACGTGTACCAGGTGCGATTTTCTTCGGTATCATTGGAACGTCTTTGATCGGATGGGCATTATTTTATGATCATCTCAAAGCAGTCAGCACAACGCAAGCAACTTGGATGCCTGATTTTAGTCAGTTGAACTTCTGGCAGTTCGATTTCGCCGGGATGATGGGTGTAGGTATCGTATCCATTATTGTTACGTTCACATTCGTTGAATTGTTCGATACATTCGGTACACTCGTAGGTACAGCAACACGCGCAGGATTCATGAAGGACAAAGAAGAAGGCAACAAACGTGTAGGAAAGGCCATGTTCGTCGATGCGATCGCCGTTGCAGGCGGAGCGGCTGTAGGTACAAGTACAGTAACGACATTCGTAGAGAGTTCTGCAGGGGTTGCAGCAGGTGGACGTACTGGATTAACTTCCGTAACGACAGGTCTTTGTTTCTTAGCAGCATTGTTCTTAGCACCAGCGGTTGCGTTGATCCCAGGATCGGCAACAGCAGCAGCATTAATCATTGTTGG
The DNA here is from genome assembly GCF_042676425.1 of Paenibacillus sp. GCM10027629. Taxonomy (NCBI): domain Bacteria; kingdom Bacillati; phylum Bacillota; class Bacilli; order Caryophanales; family Paenibacillaceae; genus Paenibacillus; species Paenibacillus sp. GCM10027629. The sequence goes on from NZ_JBHTGZ010000005.1 coordinate 629,151, forward strand.
TGTGCTAATGGTTCAATCGGTAAGCGAAATTGACTTTAAAGATATGACGATTGGTATTCCTGCATTCTTGACGATTGCATTCATGCCTTTCACATACAGTATTGCGAACGGTATATCGTTAGGTATCATCTCTTATGTTATCTTCGCATTTGTAGGTAACTTGACAGGGAAGAGCAATCATAAGGTTCATTGGTTAATGTGGATTTTGTTCATCTTGGTTCTTGCACGTTACGTGTTCATGGGCGGAGAGGGCTAAATCGATCATATGGATTCAAAATAAGCCGAGCGTATCGTCAGGAAGGTGACGATGACGCTCGGCTTTTTTGAAAAGATAGAATGGGATATATTTAGGAATTTGTTTATGATTGTTGATACAAAATACGTATCGCTTCGCTTGTCTCCGCAAGCTGTTTAATCGTCGCGTCATGCTGTAAAGAAGCGTACGCGAAGAATAGGGTATCTACGGCAAGCAGCTGCGCCAGTCGTGAGCTAGTTGCAGCGCTTCGGAACACAGCCTCGGGTGCATGGGCGATAGATAACATGTATTTAGCGGTCGCGGAGAGTTCGTGATCTCCGTAACGGGAGATCCCGACCGTGGTTAGCTTGTACTTATTCGCGAGTCGCGTAGATTGCACGACTTCATTCGTCTTCCCGCTATAAGATACGCCAATGAATACTGAACCTGGAGGGGCATTTGCAATATTGACAGCCAGAACATGAAGATCATGGAATGAGAAAGCTGTTTTCCCAAGACGCATCCACTTCTGGGCAATATCCTCGGCTACGACGGATGAGGCACCAATTCCGAACGAATAGATGGCTGGCGCTTGTGACATCGCTTCTGCGATTTGATCAATGGTTTGACTGTTCAGAGAAGTGGCTGTATCTTGCAGCGCTTGAACGCTATTCGATAAGGTCTTCTTAATGATCGATTCCGTCTTATCGCTTGGATCGAAGTCGTAGTAGGTTGGCCGCTCATTCTTCGCCATATCCAAGGAAAGTCTTATTTTGAGTTGGGGGAAGCCATCGACATGCAGCGATTGACAGAATCGGACGACGGATGCGCCGCTTGTTTCAGATTTTACGGCAAGTTCATGAATGCTGATTTTCGCCGCATCTTCCGGATGGTCAAGAATATAGCGAGCTACTTTCTGCTCCGATTGTGGTAATTTATTGTACAAAGCCTGAATTTGCGTCAAGATACTTCCCATCATCGCGAAAGCCCTCCGATTTGTTCAATAACATTGATGAAGAAAATAGGACATCTTCGGAGTAGTATGCTCCAAGATGCCCTATTTTTCATGTATTGTTTTATGGCTTAGTTGTCTTTATTATGCTCTAACATCAGTTCTTTTGTAAAGCCAAAGAAGTAAGTGAGCAGGAATCCAGCGATATAAGAAACGACAAGTCCTAGTAGGTAACCGAGGATCGAAGCGCCGATCCCTAAGAATTCGAAGGAAGAACTCCTTAAATGAGATTGCGCATAATGGCTGCACCAACTTGACCAGAACCAGCCATCGAAATGATCGGCAATTCGGCTGTATAGCCGAATTGCGCGATTAACTCGGCGTGGATCGAAATCAATGCTTGATGCAGTCCGAATATAACGCGTGGCAAGAACGCTGCAGCGAGTACGAATCCGGATAATGGACCACCATTTAAAAGTTACCAGTAACAATATTAATACGTAGTGGAATACTTCTATCTGTTTTTGCACATATAATGAAGCTTTTTGAAAACATGCCTCGTCGAGTTTAACTGTATTTTTTTACTAGTTGCATTGTGTGGGCGATGGTGGTAAAGTCTTATTTATCGCTTCAACAACAAGTAAGCATGAATGAGATTGACAAAAATTAATTTCAAAAAAAGCTTGCATATAAAGTTGAAACGTGGTATATTATAAAAGTTGTCGCCGAGAGAACGACGCGGTGATCGCGAGAAAGACATTGATCTTTGAAAACTGAACAACGAATGATTGAAAGTATAACGAGAACTTCGGTTCTCGCAAGCAAGTCAGTTTCAAAATGAGCAAGTCAAACACTTTATTGGAGAGTTTGATCCTGGCTCAGG
>NZ_JBHTGZ010000005.1:631477-631543 GCF_042676425.1 Paenibacillus sp. GCM10027629
TAATCTGCTACTTACAGATGGGCCTGCGGCGCATTAGCTAGTTGGTGGGGTAACGGCTCACCAAGG
>NZ_JBHTGZ010000006.1:0-3556 GCF_042676425.1 Paenibacillus sp. GCM10027629
CCGTCACTGTGGATACAGTCGACATAAGCAAGCCGCTCTTCATCCCATAGGTACTCATTGATAGCGCGGATCAGCTTCTCAGCCTCCTCTTCGAAACGTGACACTTGATCTCTTTCACCGACTAGTGCTCCAATCTCGGCAGCATGCCGCAGTGTTCTTGCGAGGATCATGTTCTGCGGGGTGACGACTCCCTCCCTCGGCTGCTCAAATGGAGCCCAGTCCAGCAGATTCCAGCCATGGAACACAAATACACCCTTGTCATTGATATGGTGTAGATACGCTTCCATCGTTAGCTTCACATGAGGCCAAATCTCATTCAGGAACGCTTGACGGCCATCATAACGATAATATTCCAGACAAGCGGTTACCCAGAAGAAGGTCCAGTTCGGGATTACACTGTTCCATCCGCTTGGCACTTGGTCAGCATACAGGGACGTCTGGGAAGCGGAGCCTGGTACCAGCTTCAGACACCGCTCTACGATCTCCCTGGCCCCAAAGGTATAATAATTGATGAGTGCTTCATTGCGGGCATCGCCCACCCAATACGCCTGCTCATAAGCTGGACAATCCACGAACGTATCCTCCATACACAGGCGGGTCGTGTCCCGGCTAATTACCCATATGTCGCTCAGCATGGGGTCACTGCTGCGGAAGCCGCCGACATTAGCAACTGGATAGTTGCTCTGGAGCAGCTTCACCTCGTACAGCTTTACCGGTCGAGAGGCCTCTCTGATGGTCAGCGTAAGATAGCGCAGCCCGCGCCGGATGAAGGATACATAAGTTTGCCTGCCTTCACGGCATACGTATCGGATTGTGTTGTCCAGCGAGTAGGTATGCTGGCGCCAACCCTCCTTCATATATTCAAAACCATACAGGTCGACGATGGTCCCACTCGCAGCATTCAGCTCGAATGCGATGTATCCCGACAGCTCCCGTCCAAAATCAATGACGATTTCCGTATCCATACCGTGGATAACAGGCAACAAGGCAGCGTCTGCCCCGGCTGTCACAGCATGCTGCAAGGACGACGTCATGGGTTGGGGCACCTCGCACTTCTTCCAGATGCAAGAGGTGAAGACGTCATTTAGGTTCACGAACTGCTCAGCGATCGGATGAATCCAAGCTTCGAACGGCTGCATATCGGCAGCGGATGAGGCCGTCTTGATCGCTTCATAAACGGAATGGAACTTGACCAGGTCTCTCGCCTGCTGATGATCAATGATCTCGACCGCATCGAACGGGCCGATGAGGCTAAACGGCGATGTGCCTGTTTCCCCGTCCTTTAATCCAAGCGTTTGAATCTGAAATGGCATTTCGCAGTCGAAGCCGATATGGAAACCATGCCCATGGCTGCAACCGGTTACATCAATCAGGATGAAATGATCTCCGGGCTCCAGATGGACGGTCAGATACCTCTCGGGCTCTTCTCCTGTATAGCTATCCACTGGATACAGTCGCCCATCAATTCGGATGACGGGGTCAATGCGACCTGAATCAGGGATGCCGATCGTGAATACAGCAGCATGCTCTAGAATCAGCTTCGTCGCCAAGTAGCCGCAGAAGGCGACGTTATTAGCATGGTTGCCGCTATTCGGGGACACCAATGCGTATAGATCCACGACGGCGCTCCAGGCAGGCGGCTTCACGCCGAGTATGCTCTCTACACGAGAAGGGTATACAGGCTCCTCCGTCAAGTATGGGATATCTCTAGCTACCAGCCCCGCCCAGGGCTCCATTCCTGCGGGTCCGATAACAGTTGCCTCTTCCCAATCGCTATCGTCATATTCGGGCTGTATCCAGGATGCATCCCAAGTCCTTGCATCGATGACTTCGGTAAAAGCCAGCTGGCAGGAGATGCGGGAGGAGTTGGCCTGGTATCCTTGATGGATGGCGGTCTTCCAGGATGCATCGGTTACGATGCGGGAGGAGTTCGCCATAAACTTATCCGTGTCTGCACCATGCTGCTGCATTTCCAACTGCAGTAATAATCCCCCGCGGCCTCGCAAATATTGGAACGTTGAGATGCCGTAATGCATGACTAGCACGGCAATGACCGCTTCCTTCCCTGGTTCCAGCAGATGCTCAATTTCGTATTCGTCATAGGCCCATTCGGAATGCCAAGAGCGTACAGGACCTCGTCCAAGCTGCTTGCCATTAACGAACAAGACATAACGGGAATCGGCGGTAATACGCACTGTGGACCCTTCGATAGGATTCATAGGTATGAAGGAGCGGCGAAAGCAGCGCCATACGTTCCTCGGGCTCTGTTGGCCAGAACCCCATATCCATGCTGCTTGCCAATCCGATGATATGGCTTGATTCATAATAGGATCTCCTCTCCAAATGTATTGAGCGGATTCATGATGCCATTCCAGAACAACTTTTATTATAATTGAAGAAATGAAGGATAAAAGGGGCGATTCGGACCAATCATCGGTTGTTTTCGGACATAAGTATGCCTTATGACAGAAATCAGAGGAGGAACTCCATGAAAAAAAACGTGCTTGTGACAAGCAGCAGTATGTACCTGTTCCCGGAACAGCCCGTATATGTAAACCGTGTCTCAGAGTCATTTCTCCTGGAGCAGCATCGACACGAATTTATCGAGCTCTGTTACGTGAGCGAAGGCAGAGGCTATCATTATATTGAAGGCTCTACGATTACGGTGTCTAAGGGAGACCTGTTCTACCTTCCAATCGGGGTATCTCACGTCTTCCGACCGTCAACGCCTGCCCCTGGGGAGGGACGGCTTATCGTCTACAACTGTTTGTTTAACGAATCATTCTCGGAACGGTTGATCCGTGCCTTCGAGCCTGATCAGGATGTGCAACGGCTGCTCCAATTAGAGTTCCCGGAGCAATCATGGAAAAGGTTCCATGACCACGACGGATTGTTCCAGCACAGCTTCAATATCATGCTTGAGGAATTCCAAAGGTGTCGCGCCAACTACATCCCGCTCATTCAAGCGGAGCTGGTCCGTCTGCTTACTTACATGACGCGCGCTCCATTGCTGGAAGCCTCCCCTCACGTTCAGCCTGCCAAGCGCAGAAGGGACACAGATGAGATTATATACACGATTGCAAAGCAACTGAGAGCGAATTCCTTCCAGCCAGACAGCGCAAGACGCTGTGCGGAGGAAGCCGGTCTCAGCGAGCGTCACTTCCGAAGAAGATTTAAGGAATGCTTCAGCATGACTTTCCTCGAATATGTACACAAGTGGCGAATCGAGCAGAGCTGCGAATTATTAAGGACAACGACGGACAAAGTCACGACGATTGCCCAGCAAGTCGGCTACAAGGATCTCAAATTTTACAATCGCCTGTTCAAAAAGCTGACGGGCATGACGCCCCATGCCTATCGCATGGCGCATCCCGCGGCATGGAATGAAATGGGAGGCGAAAGCGATACGTAAAAATGTCAATATCGTGCAAACCTCTAGCCGATATAACCGCCCTATTGCTCATCCCTAATTCTGAACCATTCCTGATAGGGATATAACGTGCAAAGACATCTCATCCACTCCCATGTACACTTAATTTGTGCAATTCAAAATTCA
>NZ_JBHTGZ010000007.1:0-1215 GCF_042676425.1 Paenibacillus sp. GCM10027629
CAAGCCATAGCTTCGGTGGTGTGTTTAGCCCCGTTACATTTTCGGCGCAGAGTCACTCGACCAGTGAGCTATTACGCACTCTTTAAATGATGGCTGCTTCTAAGCCAACATCCTGGTTGTCTGTGCAACTCCACATCCTTTCCCACTTAACACACACTTGGGGACCTTAGCTGATGGTCTGGGCTGTTTCCCTTTTGACAATGGATCTTAGCACTCACTGTCTGACTCCCGGTTATAAGTCTATGGCATTCGGAGTTTGACTGAGCTTGGTAACCCTTGGCGGGCCCCGCACCCAATCAGTGCTCTACCTCCACGACTCTTGACACCGAGGCTAGCCCTAAAGCTATTTCGGGGAGAACCAGCTATCTCCGAGTTCGATTGGAATTTCTCCGCTACCCCCACCTCATCCCCGCATTTTTCAACATGCGTGGGTTCGGGCCTCCAGTGCGTGTTACCGCACCTTCACCCTGGACAGGGGTAGATCACACGGTTTCGGGTCTACGTCCACGTACTATGTCGCCCTATTCAGACTCGCTTTCGCTGCGGCTACGGCTCTTCACCTTAACCTTGCACGGGAACGTAACTCGCCGGTTCATTCTACAAAAGGCACGCCATCACCCATAGATCGGGCTCTGACTTCTTGTAAGCACACGGTTTCAGGTTCTATTTCACTCCCCTTCCGGGGTGCTTTTCACCTTTCCCTCACGGTACTGCTTCACTATCGGTCGCTAGGTAGTATTTAGCCTTACCAGATGGTCCTGGCAGATTCATACGGGATTTCACGTGCCCCGCACTACTCGGGATACGTCTCGGAGAGAACAGACTTTCAATTACAGGGCTTTTACCTTCTATGGCGGGCCTTTCCAGACCTCTTCGTTTAACCGGTTCCTTTGTAACTCCATGTGAGACGTCCCACAACCCCAGAGAGCAAGCTCTCTGGTTTAGGCTGTTCCGCGTTCGCTCGCCGCTACTGACGGAATCACTATTGTTTTCTCTTCCTGAGGGTACTTAGATGTTTCAGTTCCCCTCGTCTGTCTCTTCATATCCTATGTATTCAGATATGAGTGACTGGCTATTACACCAGCCGGGTTTCCCCATTCGGACATCCCCGGATCAAAGCTTGCTTACAGCTCCCCGAAGCATTTCGTTGTTCGCCACGTCCTTCGTCGACTCCTAGCGCCTAGGCATCCTCCGTGTGCTCTTAGTAGCTTAACC
>NZ_JBHTGZ010000008.1:0-2033 GCF_042676425.1 Paenibacillus sp. GCM10027629
CAGCGTTCGTCCTGAGCCAGGATCAAACTCTCCAATAAAGTGTTTGACTTGCTCATTTTGAAACTGACTTGCTTACGAGAACCGAAGTTCTCGTTATACTTTCAATCATTCGTTGTTCAGTTTTCAAAGATCAATGTCTTTCTCGTGATCACCGCGTCGTTCTCTCGGCGACAACTTTTATAATATATCACATTCAACTTCATAATGCAAGATATTTTTTTAAGTTTTTTTCGAGAAGTTCTTTTCTCTTGCGTCCCGTCTGCTACTCTCGTAGCGGCCGGAATAAGAATATACCATGGAATGCAAAAAGAATGCAACATGCAATTAATTCCAAATGGAATCTACGGCATATTACATTCTTTCTTCCCTAATTCGCTATTCTACGCGGTGTGGAATTTTTCTTCGTCTTCATATAACCTGTTGCCTTCACCAATGCATGATTCGAAGACATCGACGAACTCGAACGTTCTATCTCAGCAACGATACGATGCAAATCCGCAAACAGACTCCCAATCTCCATCAGTGTCTCTGCCTTAGCTTGTTGTTCCTTAAAAGCATCAAATAATAAAAACTGATCATCATAGGCCTGATGAATCGCCTGTTCCAGTGCTTCATGCCGTTTTGGCGTTGTTTGTTTTAGCAATCTACCATATAACAGAATACATTCAGCTGAACTCATTAGCGCAGCCTCGATCGGCAATTGCTTCAAATATTTCGTTCCAATCTCCTGCACAGCATAGTTCACACTGGATACAGCAATCAATATTTTCTGAACTGTATCTACACGATCTTGCAAGGCTGCTAGTTTTCGAGAATCTTTACGATAGATAAAGTTATATTTGAGACTTTTCTGTGCATTGCAGTATGCATCATTCAATTTCCGACTCAAAGACATCAAATCCGCATCCGAATATTGAAAACTCATCAAGTCATTCTGCTGTGCAGACACACTATGACCCAATTGCTGCATTCGTTCCGCAAGCTTCTGACAAATATTCGCGTTTCGACGCACAGCCGACGGCATTTTATTCTCAGGATGTATCGTGATTTGAACAAGAACCGCAATGATCGCACCGACAATCGTCTCAATTATCCGCCCTGTAGCGTAACCTTGAGCTTGTTGAAAAGACATCACCATCACCGAACTCACACCAATTTGCGAAATAATCTGTGGATTCAGTTTGAAGGCCGTAGCTGCGCCCATACCAATAAGAAGCACCACCACGACACCTAAGAAGTTCTGTCCCACATAAGGTACGACGACAGCGGTCACGACGACCCCAATGATTACACCAAGAATACGGTATAGTCCTTTTTCCATTGTGTCTGCGATCGTGAGTTGAACCGTCAATACAGCTGCAAGGGGGGCAAAATACGAGAAATGATCTCCGAACATTAAAGATGCGACTGACCAAGAGATCGCCGCCGCCAACACTGTCTTTATGACATGAAATGTAAGACCCAGGCGAGCGCACCATTTCGTTATACGCTTCAACATGGAGCACACACCTCCTATTTCCATATGGTTATTGACTTATCTGAACAACTTTATTATATCGACTTCCACAACACTAATTTGTGATTTTAATCACAAATATTAACCTAGTACATTAAATTTTTAATAACTCCACTGTACCTGAGTATAAAACACCTAAGTACAAAATAAAAATCCCGCACCTCTTCGCAGAAGTCACGGGAATCATTATTAAGTATGGTGCGCGTAGAGGGACTTGAACCCCCACGGTCGCCCGCTAGATCCTAAGTCTAGTGCGTCTGCCAATTCCGCCATACGCGCGCATGTGGTACTCAATTACTATACCATGGTTGGACTAGCTTGTCAACCATGTTTTTTTGAAGTAAAACTGGTGAGCCATGAAGGACTCGAACCTTCGACACCCTGATTAAAAGTCAGGTGCTCTACCAACTGAGCTAATGGCTCTCATTCGAGAGGTAAAAATGGCGGAGCTGACGGGATTCGAACCCGCGGTCTCCTGCGTGACAGGCAGGCATGTTAGGCCTCTACACCACAGCTC
>NZ_JBHTGZ010000008.1:2043-49390 GCF_042676425.1 Paenibacillus sp. GCM10027629
ATATCGTTTAAAATCATTTGGTTGCGGGGGCAGGATTTGAACCTGCGGCCTTCGGGTTATGAGCCCGACGAGCTACCGGGCTGCTCCACCCCGCGTCAGTTATACTTCTTACATTTCCCCAGGGCCTCGGAAAATAATCGAAATACCCTTTGGTGATCATAATGGTGGAGGCTAACGGGATCGAACCGCTGACCCTCTGCTTGTAAGGCAGATGCTCTCCCAGCTGAGCTAAGCCTCCATAAGTGGCTCCCCGAACAGGACTCGAACCTGTGACAACTCGATTAACAGTCGAGTGCTCTACCAACTGAGCTATCAGGGAATATCGTGTATCTCGTGAACAGAATCTTAATTTACCACGAAGTTCGACATAATACAAATGTAATTTTTGACAATTGCATATTCATTCGGTGAAGAGGGGCTGCTGTCGTGCAGCTCCTTCCTACTCGCGAAGCGCTTCTCTAAGAGGTGTTGACATGCGGCCTTCCCCTCTTGAACGTTGATTCTTTAATTTAATTACCAACTGCTTGAGTCTTGCATTCTCCTCTTCAAGCTCCTGAATCCGCTGGTTCAGCTCCTCCACCTGTGCCTGCTCATGATTATCTAACATAAGTTCCCTCTTTCTGCGTATCATCCATTTGGTCGATTAACAATACCCTGCAAAACCCTATCGTTAACATCTATCCTAACGCCTCATGGCTTCTCGAGCAAACTTTTCAGAATACCCAGCTCAGAATCGGTCATTTGATAAGAATGCCACCAAAAGGAATCACCTCGCGCAAAACGCGCCGAATAAACCCATCTCCCTCAATTTCTTGTTCCAGCTGATGATCTGATTTTCCAGTCTGAATCAATGCATAGCCATGACCTGTAATTTCAAAATGGTAATTCATATGCTGGCTCGCAAGTGCATTCCCATAAACGCGTGGAGTCAGTGTTGCATTCTCCGGATAAGCAACAAGACAACCTACGTCGATATAAGTCGGCTGAACCGGGTCCAACTTCATCCGATGCAGCTGTCCATGTGTCAAGACCCCCAATATACCTTCATCCCCGGAAAATTTCATCTTAATAATCTCACGCGTGATTAATGCATTCTTCAACGTCTGAACTTTACGCTCAACACGCATGCCATCGGTATAGAACAAGACATGCTTCCACTCAAAGAGAAGATCGGCACCTTCGGAGAGTGGGATCGTCTGTACCGAATACCCCGCCGGCAGCCCAATCATGAATTGCGCAGGCCCGCTGACATTCGATTGAATCAATTTTCTTTTGCGATACATGCCTGCAATATCCATAAGCCGATCTTCACGTTGATTCGAATTTCCTTGAAAGGCGATAATTTGACTTGGATGGAGCACGGATACCTTCTCCCCAGCATCCAATTGAAGTGTGACCGCTTGCGATAGGGTTACTCCCTCTTCACATATGACATTCATATCCTAATCGTCTCCCCTATCCTTGTCTCATTATCGATGGCGTCGCCAGAACAAGACTCGTGTGACTCGTGTCATGATAAAAAAAAGCGCTATGATGCTAGCGGCGATCATGATTCCTCTTATGATCCACTTCATCCGTTCTTTCTGACGTAAATCCTGTTCTTCCAGCAGCTTCAAACGTGATGTCAGTGTCTCATTCTGTACACGAAGCTGCTCGTTCTCCTGCATCAATTGATTCGAGACCGTCTCATACTGTTCCCGGCTCTTCTGGAAGCTCTCTTCCATTTGCGTATATTTCGACTTCAGCTCATCCACATCGGAGGGAATTTCCTTCACTCCATTTACCCAATCCCAGAACCCCGCGTGTGCAGCAGGCGCCGGCCCAAGCAACAATCCAATACATAATAGGAATAAACCTATGTAGACAACGAGTTTATGATTGCTAGAAATTATCATCTGCCCATCCCCTCTCACAAGAGTCATTGAACAATCGAACATATATACGAAATTTGTCGAAAGAAGTTGCAAGATTCATAGAGTTATTATAGTCGAAAATCTGAACGACTGACCTTGCGTTCTGTAAGTTTTATTTGGAAATGAACGGCAGGCTCCTAACATAAAAATCCCTTGCATGACCGCAAGGGATTTCATCCATATTATATATTTCGAACAAACTCTTGTAAGTGAACCACTTGATGCGTCACTCTTGACTGTTCTGCCGCAAACGCCATCAGATGGCTCTGCACCGAATGATTCGCCGAGGTGAGCCCCTGGCTCTTCCCACCTTCACTTACCAGTTTCAAGAAATCGCGGACGAGACCATAATCGCCTCCCCCATGACCAACATGTCCGCCGGCAACCACGAATGAAATTTGCTCTACCTCACCGCTGCCAAAATGCAGAATCTCAATCTCGTTCTTCTCCATCGCGCCGCGAATCTCGCCCTTCGTCCCCATCAGCTTAATCGTGCGGCTCACATCCTTCGTAAAGGCGCTCATCGTAAATGCTGCCGTAACGCCGTTCTCGAATTCAAGATTCACCACTTGATGATCGACGACATCATTATCGCAATGATAGACGCATCTGCCGTAAGGCCCTTCCTGCAGCGCCTTCAACCTTCCCTCGTAAGAGAGGTCATCGCTAATCGCCGATGTCGGCCAATCCGTATTCTCCGTCAAATACTGCTTCGGCGCAAAATACAGACAATCTTGTTCAACAGGGCATCCATCCGTGCATCGAAGCGGCGCCCCAACTGGAGCCTGAGACGATGTGAAATGGGATAATGAGCCGAAAGATGAGACACTCGCGCACTCAGAACCGGCCAGCCACAACAGAATATCGAGATCATGACTGGATTTGGCCAGAATCATCGGGCTCGACTCATCCTTACGACGCCAATTGCCTCGAACGAAGCTATGCGCTTGATGCCAGTAGCCAACATTCTCGTTATGCGTAATGGATATCAGGTCGCCGATCGCACCTTTCTCTAGCAAGCTTTTGATCGTACCGAAAAAATTCGTATAACGAAGCACATGGCATATGGAGAATACGCGATCGAATTGCGAAGCCATCTCCCCCATCACGACACATTCCTTCGGATCGGGTGACATCGGCTTTTCTAACAGCACATGATACCCCGCTTCAAGCGCCTTCATCGTCGGTTCGAAATGCTGCTTATCTTGGGTGCAGATGAATACCGCATCAGCCAGCTTCGGCGCCGCGAAGAAATCATCCCAATTCTCGAAGCAGGCATCGTCCGAAAGACCATGTCTCGCTTGAAAATACGTTCTGCGTTCCACATTCGGCTCCGCTACAGCAACCACTTGCAGCTCATCGGGATGCTGCACCGCATACTCCAAATAGTTGATCCCCCGCAGACCCGCTCCGATTAATGCAACTGTAACCTTCTTCATCCGTTATCCTTCTCCCTTGTTTCGATCTACTCTTTCACGCTGCCTACCGTCATGCCTTTGACAAAATACTTCTGGAGGAACGGATAGACGAGCATAATCGGAAGTGCCCCCATGAAGATCTGAGCCGTACGCAGTGTCTTCTCGCTCAAGTTCTCCATCGCTCTCAGTTGCTCTGGTGACATCGAGGACATCTGTGAATTGATCGCCGTAATCAACGTGGATAGATACGTCTGTAACGGATATTTATCCGGAGAGTTCATATATAAGATCCCATCGAACCAAGCATTCCAGTGGCCTACAATGGTAAATAATCCAATCGTTGCAATCGAAGGCAAGGAGACGGGTAGATACACTTGCCACAAAATTCGCCAGTACCCGGCACCGTCAATCGTTGCTGCTTCATCCAATTCTCTTGGAATCGTTCGGAAGAAATTCAACATTAATACCATATTCCATACATTCAGTGCACCAGGCAAAATCAGCGCCCAGATCGAGTCCATGATACCTGTATTTTTGACGACAATATAAGTAGGAATCAATCCACCGCCAAAAAACATCGTAATCGCAAAAAACCATACATACACCGTGCGATACTTAAATTGGCTATTAGGTCTTGCAAGCGGAAAAGCAGTAATAAACACGAGAAACATATTCACAGCCGTTCCGAGTACAACCCGCTCGATCGATACGCCAAGGGAACGGAAGAACTCTACCTTCTCTCCCAAGAACATATAGGCATCCATAGAGAAGCCAACAGGCCACAGCTTCACTTCTCCAGCCATCGCGGCTGTATTCGAACTAAGGGAGACGGCGAGCAAATGAACGAACGGGATAATTCCGAGCAATGTAATCAGTGAGAGCAGTGCTGTATTGAATCCGATAAACAACACTCTGCCAAGAGATGGCTTATGCACCACAGGACTTCTCCTCCTTAGAATATTCGATAGTTGTTGTATTTGTAAGCCGCGTAGTAGGTAATCGACACCAATCCTAACGAAATAACGGATTTGAATAGTCCAATGGCTGCAGCAGGGCCGAACTGTTGACTGAACATCCCAAGACGATAGACGAAGGTATCGATAATATCTGCCCCTTCATATACGGTTGGATTGTACATGATCAAGATTTGCTCGAATCCGGCATTAAGAACATTCCCGAGACTCAATACGCTTAGCAAAATAATAATCGGGGTAATACCCGGCAGCGTAATATGCACCATCTGCTTCCATTTGCCTGCACCATCCACTTCAGCAGCCTCATACAGTGTGGCATTAATACCTGTAATCGCTGCCAGCATTACAATCATGTTATATCCCATGCCTTTCCACACATCGGAACCGATAATAATGCCCCGAAACCAGTCATTGTTGAGCATGAACATAATCGGCTCCGAACCAAGCGACTTGATAAGGCCATTCACTGGACCGTCTAAGGAGAACAACTCAATAACAACGCCGCCGAGCACCGTCCACGAGAGAAAGAACGGTAAGAAAATAGCAGATTGAATAAACCGGGAGAACCATCTGCGCGTCACTTCATTTAAGAGAAGCGCTAAGATGAGCGGAACCACCAAGAACAAGACCATTTTAAATAGCGAAATTACGATTGTGTTCCATAGGACTTGATTAAAATCCGGCAAATTGAAGACATACGTAAAATTATCGAACCCGACCCACTCCGATTTGAAGAATCCGGATAATGGCTCGAACTGTTGAAAGGCCATGACAAGACCCGCCATTGGGCCATAAGCATAAATCAAGGTTAGAATGACACCCGGCAATAACATGAGATGGAGCGGATACTCCCTGCGCAATAACTTCATCGATGATTAACCTCCTTCATGTGAGTCGAAAAAAAGAGAGAGGCGACGAATAATCCCCTCTCCTTCCATAAGTGAGCACGCGTATTATTTCACGGCTTGCTCGTTATACCACGCGTTGACTTCTTCGGTAATTTTATCGCCGCCAAGCGTCTTCCAACTCGTTACGAACTTATCAAATTCATCCATTGGAGCACCTAGAATAATCTTCGTGAACGTCTCTTGCATCAATTTATCCAGCTGCGAGCCTTTCTCAACCTGTGTTGATGTTGGGATGCCATAGAACTCATTACTGACAAACGCTTGGTTCTGCTTGATCTGACGCGTTAGCCCCCAACCGCCATTCTCTGCGACGCGGCTGAAGTATCCGCCCCAGTTCGTCCCTTTGGAAGCAATCTTCGTACTGCCGGATTGATAATCTTTCACGTAGTTATAGACATCCTTCACAAGCGTGTAGTTCTCGTCATCGAGCGTAATTTCTTGCTGGTTCGCTGCGAGCGCCTTGTTCACTTCCGTGTAGATTGTCTCAATCTGTGCAGGGTTATAGATTCGCGGATTGAACCAGTTATAGACAAAACCTTTTTCGGGTCTCAACATGTCTGTATATTTTTTCTTACCCATTTCGATATAGAAGTTCATCATTTTGATTGCCGCTTCAGGATTCTTCATGTTTTTGTTCACGGCATATACACGGCCGCTACGCAGCTTCGGTACGAGCGATTTACCTGGTCCGCTTAATGAAGGAATCTGAATGGCAATCCAGTTCGCTTTAGGATCTTTGTCAACGTTCAAGTTCAGCGGCCAAGCAGGATACCACCACTCCCCGTAGGAAATCCCAACTTTGCCTGCCGTAATATCTTCAACGACTTTATTCTCGTCCTTGAGCGCGAACTCTTTATTCAGAATGCCGCGTTGATACCACGACTGCAGCATGCTCAGCCCCTGCTTCATCTCCGGTTGAATAAGGCCTGGCGCAAGCTTGCCGTCACTGCCTTTAATCCAAGCGGATTGTGCATCACCAACGGAAGGATAAGCACCGTATCCATTGAAGAAACCTCTGACATCAAACCCCCAGAAGAACAAGGTCTTCTGCAGTGCAACGCCGTACGTATCCGCTTTGCCGTTCTGATCCGGGTCGTTCTTCACGAAGGCTTCAGCGACTTTATCCAGCTCATCCATCGTCTTCGGCGGCTCAAGCTTCAGATTATCGAGCCAGTCTTTGCGAATCCATAGCAACTGCGTTGAGAGGAACGGATCTTCGAACGATGGGATCCCGTACTGTTTACCGTCTTTACTGAATACTTTCATGGAGAATCCGCCATCCGACTCCATATATTTCTTCAGTTCGGGCGATGCATACTTCTGATATACCTCTGATAAATCAGCGAGCATATCTTGCTTACGAAGCTTCTCATAATCCTTCTGACCAAGCTCTAGAATATCCGGCAAATCACCGGAAGCCATTGCTAACGCGAATTTCTGTTCATATTGATCCGAAGGAACCGTCCATTTGTACTTCACATCGATATTCAGCATATCTTTTAACTGCTGCAAATACGCATTCTTGTCGGGTGTAAGTCCCTTAGGTGTTCGCGGGTCTTCCGCAGGTCTAAATCCCATCACCTCAGTGACTTCAACCGGCTCCGCATATTTGCTAAGTGGTCCTTCCGGAGCAGCTGTCTCTGTCTTGGACTCGCCTGATTTCGCAGCGCCTGAATCCGTCTGATCGCTCCCCTTACCTGAACATGCGGTGAATGCCGTAATGACCATGGAGAGCAATAACAACATTTTTAATGCTTTAGAAGCTTTCATGATAACGCTTTCCCCCTTTGTTTGATGAGGCCCGTGAGTCCGATTGACTCCTTGCTTCTAATAGTAGAATCAAAGAGAAAAAGCTACAATTTCAAATCTTTTACTTTCGTTTCACTTTTTTTACTACCTATAAATCTACTGGCGGTACAGACGCCCTTACAATGACTTCCGATATTCTTGGGGAGAAGTACCTGTCATCTTCCGGAAAAATGTCGTAAAATACGACTGCGAATCGAAACCGACCTTCACGGCAATCTCATGCAGCTTCATATGCGGATTCTCCATCATACGGATGGCAGCCGCAAGCTTGGTCTCTTGAATGTATTCCAGTAGATTGCGGCCCGTAAGCTGCTTGTAATAACGCGATAGATACGAAGGATTCAAATGCACCTGCTCGGCAATCGCCGTCAAAGATAAGTCGCCATGCAGATAATCATGAATGTATTGATGAATTTGATCGATTAATAATTGCTTGAATTCATCCTGCTTCATGCCCGTTCCTTTGTCGTAGGCATGTACAAGCGCCAATGACTGTTCATAATCAACAATGATCATCTTCTGCCCTAATTGAATCCTTCTGCGAATTAAGGCGCTCACCTCTTCCACCTGGGAATGCAGATGATCCCACCGCTCTAGCAAATTCCCAGATATTCCGAAAGAAATAGATAGATCGAACAGCTGCTCATATTCGTTCTGAACACGCTCTAGATTGCCCCGAATGTACGCGACGATGTGATTCCCCTGTATACTATGATCAGATTCACGAATCTTCATATGGTCCGTCAACTGTTCATCCGGCTGCAGCAGCCACACCAATAAATTGCCTTCTTGTATCACATATTCACGCATCAATGAGGTCGGCAAATGGCGATCTACAATACGTGCGGCCGACTCTAGCAGCTTGAGCTTCGGGCCTTCGGCTAGGTCCACTTGCCCGACGAGGAGGTATGCGGGGCGGTTCGTATCCATTCGAAAGTCAACTTCTGCATAACGCTCATGCGTTAATAGCGAAAGCAGCGACTCCCCTTGTAGGACCCGCTCAAGCAGCTCTTTCTTCAGCAAGGACTCGGCCATCTGAATATGCATCTGCGCTTTTTCCTGCTGTATCCGAATGCGATTCTCTTCCTCAAGTTTCGCAATGGCGCCCTTTACCGCTTCAAAGATCGGTTCGATTCCCTCTGTTTTCAAGATATAATTATCGACATTCTTACGGATGGCTTCATAGACATAATTGAATTCACTGTATCCCGTTAAGAAAATAATGCGGCAGGATGGCCAGTAATAGACGATATCATCCACCAGCTGCAATCCATTTTTACGCGGCATGCGAATATCGCTGACGAGAATGTCCAGTTTCGTCCGCTTTGCAATGTCTATCGCTTCACTCGCCGAATAGGCCTTGCAAATATCAAGCTCAACATCCACGCGATCCTGGAACAACTGCACCAATCCGTTCACAATGACCGGCTCGTCATCTACAATTAAGAGTCTATACATCGTTAAATCCCCTCTCTAGCATTCGATATTGATCCTTAGTTCTGCGCGTAATCCCCCGTACGGGCTGCGAGAGACGAACAACCCGCTGCCAGCACCATATTTCAGCTGAAGCCGATTGTTCACATTGATAAGACCTGTCTTCTCCAATTGCCTTGTACCATCCCTTAACTGCCCCTCTAATTGCTCAATCGCCTCATCGGTTACGAGTTGCCCGTTATCATCGACCGAAATGCGCACGATCTCATCCTCAACATTGGCAGCGATATAGAGAACACCGTTGGCCATACCGTCTTCAAATGCATGCTCGAAAATATTCTCAACAAGCGGTTGAATGATTAAGCGCGGTACAGTTATCGTCTTCGCATGATCCGGAATGTCTTCATATTCATAACGAATTCGGTTCGAGAAGCGAATGCACTGAATTTCGCAATAGTCGAGAGCATGTTGATATTCCTTATACAATGGCACCTCGTCCGAACCGCTCCGCGTAATGTACTGATAGTAGCTTCCTAGCTTCTGAGAGAGTTCAGCAGCACTGTCGGAATCGCCCACTTTACACATCATATAAATGTTAAAAAAGCTGTTGTACAAGAAATGGGGATTGATCTGCGATTGCAACTGCTTGAGTTCCGATTGCTGAATCGCAATTTTCTGCTCATAATTCTCCTCGATCGAATGTTTCAATCGAAGCGCCATACGATTAAAGCTATGGAATAGATAATGGAACTCGTCTCTTGTCTTCGAATCGATGACGAGGTTGAGATTGTTCGTCTCGATCATCTGGAATGCTTTGGTAAGCTTCGATAGCGGTCTATGAATCATGAAGTTCACGGAGTAGGCATAGAGCAGCAGCACAACGATCGCGATCACGAATAACGCGTAGAACCAGAAGCTGAATTGGCTCAGCGGGCGAGTAATTTCATTGTGATTCACGTACATGATCAACGATAAGTTCAAGGAACTCACTTGATTCGTCGTGATGAAGTAGCTTGTCCCATCAATACGAAGAACCTGGGATTTGTTCGAATGCACGTTATTCCCTGTATCCATCTGCTCAAGCAAAGGGACAATGACACGTTGGTCTTTCACCGTCGATAGGACACTCCCCAGCTCCTTATTCCCTAGGAATACTTCCGATTCCTGATAGAGTGTCGTAATCTGATGCAGCGCTTCTTGCAGACGGACCACCGAAATTTCAATATAAGAAATGATGCCTGAATTATTCTCACTCTCAATGAAAAAGAGGCGCCCCTCTTTCTGATAGAAAGACGGCTTCGGTGTGAGCTCCGCTAACGAGGTAATAAAATCAGATTCATAATTCGGCGAGTCTGTTACGCCATTCATACTCGAGATGGTCTTGCCGATTTCTTTGATATAGACGCCCGCATTCACAACGAATTCACTGGAATATTGAATCGCGGACAACCGATCTTTCGTCTGATTAATCAATTCAATTAGCGCATACCCTTCCAATCTACTCCCTTGAAAGCTAAGTTTCTGAAGATCCTTATCATTAAAAAATTGCAGCTGCTGGTTTCGGACGAAATACAATTCCTTGTCCAATTGCTTGGCATAAAATGAGGCACCGGCAACGGCAGAGTCCGAGATTGCTTTCTTCGTAAAGGACATGCCTTTGTAATTCACCCACATGTTCATCGCAACCAAAGGAATGATGAAGGTTATGAAAACGATTACAATTTTCTGGTAGACAAACCACCTTGTCGTGCCTGCTGCTTGAATTCTCATGACTAACTCAGCCTGCTTTCCCTTGAAATTCGAATTCGACTTGTAGATTAATTTAACACTGGTGCTTGGATTTGATCAATGGATTGATGCAAAGATAAGCGTCTTTACCTGTTGGCTCAAAGGCTTCAATTATATGTTGACACTTCGAGATAGGCGATTTATAATCTTCACAACAAAATACACACTAACACAATCAAACACACGAAAATATCTTGCATTACCTACTCATTTTCTTGGAAAAGAGGGCGATTCGCATGGGAGCAATTTGTAATCATGTATTTGTCATCGGATTGGATGGCGCAGGAAATTTCATTAAAGATACACCAACGCCAAATATTCATGGACTTTTGCAGCAAGGGGCTATGACTTATCAAGCACAAACCGTATTCCCTTCGATTAGTGCGCAATGCTGGGGATCGATGTTCCATGGCGTAGAGCCCGATCAACACCAACTAAGCAACGACATCGCTTCGGATACGAGATTTCCGGAAGACAGCGCCTACTCTTCCTTCATGAAGCTCATTCGGCAGCAATATCCGGATGCGAAATTAGCGGCATTCTCAGAATGGTCCCCAATTAACCACGGGATCGTCGAGCAATCTTGCCAGTTCGAGGATCTCTCGATTAGATGCCCAGAATTAATCACGACAGCTGCTGATTATATCCGTAATAACCCCGATGTGAAGTGCCTGTATGTACAGATCGATAACCCCGATAGTGCTGGGCATGAGTTCGGCTATGGCAATCACGTACCGGAGTATTTGGCGAAAATTACTGAAGTGGATGAGTATGTCGGTGTGTTGCTTGATGCGATTCGTGACGCCGGCATTCTCGAAGAAAGTCTCATTATTATTACAAGCGATCATGGCGGCGGCGGTGATCATCCACGCAGTCACGGCAGTGATCATCCGATGGACATGACGATATTCTGGGGCTGTTATGGCAAGGCGGTAGCTTCAGGTGTTGAAATTACAGATGCCGTATCGATCAAAGATACAGCGCATGTCGTTGCGTATGCACTTGGCATCGAGCCTTGTCCGACTTGGAGCGGTAAAGTGCCTGAGGGTATTTTCACAACAGCGGTTGTCGCAGAATAATGCATATGCGAAGAAGCCAATCATCTTCATGACGATTGGCTTCTTGCTTGTTCAGCGTTAGTTCATGGAGGACGATGATGAAACGGCCGTTTTGTCTTCGGTTATAACGGAGGACTTATTCCACACGGTACTTGGGATTTCCCGCCTCAGCACAGGAAGCACTTCCTCGGCAAAACGATGCAGCTGTTCCTCTTGCTCCGATTCTGTCAATCCATCGACGCTGATGCTCAGCACCTGATGGCCAAAGGCCTCGTGATAATGCATAATTTTCTCAATGACCTGCTCCGGGCTGCCGATCAGCGCCGGACCATTCGCGATGATATCTTCCAGATTTATGAAAGGCGATTGATTATGCTTCGACGATTCCGTTACGCCGAATGCATTGTAGTAGGGTCGATAACGTCGGATGGCTTCCTCACCAGTGGTACCGAGATATAGACTGCCTGAGCCCGCGCCGACGACGGCTTGAGACGGATCATGCCCATAAAAGGCTAGCCGCTCGCGGTAATGATCAATCAATGCTTTGTATTTGGCCTGCGGATGGAACGAATTTGAGGAGAACATCGGCTCTCCGAACTGGGCCGCCAGCTCCGTCGAGAGCGTGCTGGAGGCGCTGCCGTGCCATACGGGGATTGATTTCTGGTAAGGTCGAGGATAGGTCGTCACATGCTCAATCGGCGGACGGTAACGGCCTTCCCAAGTGACGCCTTCTTCCGTCCACAACCTTTTCAGCAGCCGATAGCGTTCAGCCATGGATTCCCACTGTTCCTCCTCGGAATGCCGAAGAGCGGATAGTGCCGCGGATCATTGCCTTTCAAGATGATCATTTCCAGCCGGCCTCCCGAGAGGTGATCCAGCGTCGCATAATCCTCTGCAACCCGTACCGGATCGAGCACGCTCAGCACCGTCACCGTGGTTAACAGACGAATACGCGAGGTCTGGGCTGCAATCGCGGTCAATACGACCGGCGGCGACGAGGACAGGAATGGTGCCCCGTGCCTCTCGCCTACCCCATAAGCATCGAACCCTAACTTTTCCGCAAGAACGGCTTGACGGATGACGTTCCTGAATTTTTTCTGCGCTGTCCAAGATTCTCCTGTCACGGCATTCGGGAGATTCATCATCAAGCTAAACAATGCAACCTTCATGATCCTGAGCCCCCTTTCGAACGAAACTGATCAATCAGCTTTCCGGTTCCTGTCTATCTTGATTCTGAAACACGACTTCGCGTTCCAGCTCTAGGGTCAGTTCGCTGATGGAGGCGTCAATGCGCTCCTTCAGCTCTTCGGTAAGTTCAAATCCCCCATGCTCCGTGCGGCTAATCCATTGGTCGACAGCATACACTCCGCCAAGAATATTCGTTCCTCCTAACGCGGCAACAACCGGCTTCAGGGCATAATCAATAGCAAGCAAATGAGCAATCGTCCCGCCTACAAAGAGCGGCAGCACCACTTTCCCTTGGAACCCTTTCTGCGGGACAAGGTCAAGGATGGTCTTCAGCGCGCCCGAATACGAAGCTTTGTAGACAGGGCTGGCGATAATGACAGCGTCCGCCTGCTCCACTGCCGCAAGCGCCTTCTGGATGACAAGACTGTTAAAATTCGCGCGGAGCAGATCTTCTGCCGGAAGCTCGGCAGCTGAGATCACATCGACGTCAAAGCCAGACAACGAGAGATGATCCGTGGCGTATTGCGTCAATCCGAATAATCTCGATCCGTTCGTAGGACTTCCTGCAATCAAAACGATTTTGCTCATCTTCATCCTCCTTAGGGTTGCATAACTATGCTAGGAGCGAACTTCTTCCGCTTCTGCTCTGGCCTTCGTATACCGGTTCTTTGGTACCGATAAGCCAAGGTTCCCCCGAAGCGTGTCGCTCTCGTATTCCGTTCTGAAAATCCCCCGATCCTGCAGGATCGGCACCACTTGCTCCACGAAATCCTCCAGCCCGCGCGGCACGGCAGCGGCTAACATGAACCCGTCGGCTGCGCCCGCTTCGAACCATTCCTGCACGCGATCCGCGACCTGCTCAGCCGTTCCAATGAAGCTGGTGCGCGGCGTTGCCGATTGCAGGGCTACTTGTCTTAGCGTCAACCCTTTCTCCTTCGCGTCCTTCTTAATCTTGTCGGTACCACTCTGGAAGCTGTTCTTGCCCAGATCCCCGAGTTCCGGGAACGGTTCATCCAGCGGATACTGCGAGAAGTCATGATGCTCGAAGAAACGTCCCAAATAATTGAGCGCATTCTCGATCGTGACGAGGCTCGCCACCTCTTGGTATTTGCGTTCCGCCTCTTCCTCCGTGCTGCCGATAATCGGTCCGATTCCAGGGAAGATCAACACATCGTCTGGATTACGACCGAAGCTGGCAGCACGGGCCTTCACATCCTGCGCGAACCGAATGGCTTCCTCCAGATTTTCGGCGCCAGTGAAGATGGCATCGGCTTCCTTCGCAGCATAATTTTTACCGACTTCTGAGGCTCCTGCTTGGAAAATAACTGGACCGCCTTGCTTCGAACGGGCAATATTCAGCGGACCTTTCACCGAGAAGAACTCGCCTTCATGACTCAGCGTATGCACTTTCTCCGGGTCAAAGAAAATCCCCTTCTCCTTGTCGCGGATAAAAGCATCATCCTCCCAGGAATCCCACAGACCCCGCGTCACTTCAAGATATTCCGTTGCGATTCGGTAGCGCTTATCATGCTCCGGATGCTCCTTCTTCCCGTAATTCAGCGCAGAGCCTTCAAGCGGGGAAGTTACCACGTTCCAGCCGGCACGTCCGCCGCTGAGAACATCCAAAGAACCGAACTGACGGGCGACCGTAAACGGCTCGCTGTACGAAGTCGACAAGGTGCCGACCAGACCGATATGCTTGCTGACGGAAGCCAGCGCACTTAATAGCGTGAGCGGTTCGAACCGGTTCAGAAAGTGGGGAATGGACTTCTCGTTAATATACAATCCGTCTGCGATAAAGATGAGGTCCAGCTTGCCCTGTTCCGCTTTATGAACCCAGCTCTTGTAGAGCTCGAAATTAACGCTTGCCCCTGGATCCACATCCGGGTGCCTCCATAGGGAGGTCCCTCCACCGACGCCATGTAGAAGTGCCCCGAGCTTTAACTGTTTTTTCTTTGCCATGATTCCATCCTCCTTATCTGAAATGCTCCGGATTAACATCAATTGTGATCTATACTGCGACGGCAGCCTGTTTCGTCCGTTCAATTTGTCCGAGATGACCTTGGACATGCCGGATAAAGCCTTGAATGATCGTCTTAATACTAACCGTCTCACCTTTGAAATTAACACCCGTCTTCTCCAGCTCCTCATCGCTTAACCGTTCAATGAGCAGGCTGTTGTATTCCAAGATCGCGTGAAAAGCATCCAAAATATCCGACAATTGACCCCGGTTCGAATGCTGACCGCTAACCCAAGCCTCCTGCCCAAAAGCCGGAAGCTGCGCCGATGTGCCGGCGAGAATATCCCGAATCCGAAACGAGATCACGAAGCTGTGATCCACAAGATGGGATACCACCTCCTGCACGCTCCATGCCTCCGGCGATGGCTTCCATTTCAGCTGTTCCTCGCTCAGTCCTTGGACGGCATTCACCAGCTGACCATGGGTATTTAATAAGGCTTCTAAATTGATCTCGCTCATTTCCTTCTCCTCCTCATGACAAGTTTGGTGCAGACACGGCCTGCTGTGTAAAACGCGAGAGCGCGAATGGGCGAACATCCAGTTGCGGCGCTTCATCCAATGCAAACTGCGAGCATATTTTCCCTACAACGCTCGAAAATTTAAATCCATGGCCCGAGAACCCTCCGGCCACAAGGATATGTGAATATTGCGGGTGCCGGTCAATGATGAAGTCTTCGTCGGGCGTCAGCTCGTATTTGCACACCGCGCCTTGGACCAACCTACCCGCTGCACCGGGCATATACCTCAGAAGTGCGCTGCGCAGATCCTCTTCATCCTCCGCCAAGCTGCCGAATGGAGAGACCGGATCGCCCGGCTTCCATTCGGTCCCGGTATCATGGCGGCCGATCTTGAGTCCGGCACCGCTGATATCCGGAAAGCCGTAATAGATGCCCTCCTTCGTATGCAACGTAAATCCAGGGAATCGTCCGGGCTGAAAATCGGAGCCGCTTGTCTCGAACCATCCGACGACTTTGCGGACGGCTCGGATGGGAAGCGTGATGAACGGCGCCAACGTGCCGAACCATGCTCCCGCCGTCAGAATTAACTTCGCCCCGTAGTAATCGGCATCTCGTGTATGAACCACGACGCTGTCTTGCTGGGCCGTAATCCTGCTAACCGTGGAATACGTCAACAGTTCTGCACCGTGTCTTAACGCTAACGCTTTATATGCTTCGATGCAGGCTTCGCTGCGTAAGTATCCGGCAGCAGGCTCATACATCGCTTCGAAATGGTCGGGAAGCTGAATCCCCTTCCAGCGCTTCTGTATTTCGTCCGCATTCAGCCATTCCGTAAGAAAACCTCGCTTCGCAGCTTTTGGTGTACGTTCATTCAAAGAATAGAGCGCCGGGTCCGTTATGTTCAGGACGCCGGACTGAATTAGCAACTGCCTTTCCGTCTGTAATTCCAGTTCGTTCCACAGCTGATGGGCGCGTACCGCCATGTCTGTGTAGACAGCATGACCGCCGTATGCATGCCGGATTAATCGCGGCTCCCCGTGATGGCTGCCTTCCCGATGCGGTGGATCAAAGGAGTCAATGAGCAGCGTGCGTACGCCTCGCTTGGCAAGGTGATATCCAGCGCTCATGCCCATGGAGCCCGCCCCGACAATAATGACGTCGTAGCTCTTCGCAGATGTTATGGCTGTTCACCTCCGCCAGCCCCAAGCTGCTTCAAGGCACGCTCCGCAAGCTCCGTGAAGAATCGGATGCTGATGGGAATCGCAGCTTCATCCAGCGTAAAAGCGGGGTGATGCCATTCCTGCGTCCCTGCCGTGCCCATAAAGACGAATAATCCCGGAATGTCCCGTTGATAGACGGCGAAATCCTCACCCGCAGGCGAAGGCACAGGCACCACCGCCTTGAGTCCAGCGGCAGCCGCCGCTTCATTGCCGAGCTGCGCAAGTGACTCGTCATTATTCACCGGAGGCGGGCCTTCAATCCAACGCACACCACCGCTGTTGCCAAAAGCCGTCATGACGCCTTCCACCACTTGGCTAAACCGTTCCAGCACCTGCTGACGTACCTGCTTGTCAAAGGTCCGAACCGTTCCTTCCAGCACAGCTTTATCGGGAATGACGTTCCATGCCGTGCCGCTGTGGAGCAGGGTTACACTGATGACAGCACTTTGCAGGGCGCTCACGTTCCGGCTCACGATCGACTGCAGCGCCGTAATGACATGGGCCGCGGTGACGATCGGGTCTAGTCCCGCTTCCGGTACCGCAGCATGCGAGCCTTTGCCCTCGATCTCTACGTGGAAGCCGTCTGCCGCCGCCATGAGCGGACCGCTCTTAATACCTACCGTTCCGACAGCAAGATCCGGTTTGTTATGCATCCCGAAGATCGCCTGCACGCCTTCAAGCGCACCGCTGTCAATGACTTGCTTTGCTCCTTTGGCTCGCTCCTCAGCAGGCTGGAAGATGAGCCGAACCGTTCCTTCAAGCTCGCCTTCCCTCGCTTTCAAAGCATAAGCCGTCCCGATCAAGGATGCGGTATGGAAATCATGCCCACAGGCATGCATTTTGCCAGGAATCTTCGAAACAAAATCAAGGTCCGTCTCTTCCTGAATCGGCAGCGCATCGATATCCGCACGCAATGCAATCACAGGTCCCGGACGGAGTCCTCCGACTTCGGCAATGATGCCGGTTGCCAAGGGATAGTCGAGAACTCGGATATCCGCTTCCTCAAGCCATCCGCGGATCGATCTCGTCGTCTCGAATTCCTCGTTCGACAGCTCTGGATATTGATGCAGATGGCGGCGAATTTGAATGAATTTCGCTTCGTCAATGCCATATATAGACTCTAGTTGATGACCAGACAACCCATCACCCTCCTTCGCATATTGGATAACCGCTAATGCCTACACCTCAGCTACTGTGCCGCTAAGTGCCTCACTTAGCAGCTCGAACGAGCGGAGACGTTTATCGAACGGAGCAATGTTGCTCGTCACAATAAATTCCTCTACGCCGGATGCTTTGTGCAGTGCCTCGAACTTCTCACGAATCGTCGCTTTCGTTCCCTTGGTGATAAATGGTTCCAGCTCTTCGATCGTATACTCTTCATTTGCCTGCCGGCCGAACTCCTCCGCCTGCTCTCGGGTTCCGAGCGTGAGCGTCTTCCCGCTAGCCAAGTGAATCTTCACCAGCTTTTGAGATCCGACAAGGCTTGCTGCCTCTTCCTCGGTATCGGCGACGGCCACCGCTAGCGCGATAATCGCCTGCGGCTGTGTGCCGTGCGCTCCATTGAAGCGATTGCGATAACTGCGGATGGCTTCCAATGCCACCGCCTCATCTCCGTTGATAAATAAGGAGAAGACGTATGGTAGCCCTAAATCAGCCGCTATTTCTGCACTTCCAACGCTGGCGCCCAATACGTATAGTTCAGGTGGAGCCTCCGGCGAAGGCGATGCCTTCAATCCGATCAACGGATGATCAGCTGGAAGACGATGATGTACGTACTGATCTAGCTCCACGATTTTATCCGTCAGTGATGCCGAATCAGAACCCCCGCGCTGCAGCGCTTGTGTGCTGCGGGGCAGCCCACCCGGAGCGCGTCCGATGCCTAGATCGACGCGTCCCGGCGCCAAGGATGCCAGCACGTTAAAGTTCTCAGCCACCTTATAGGGACTGTAATGCTGAAGCATAACTCCGCCAGAGCCGATACGGATCTTCTCCGTTCTAGCCAGCAGGTAGGAGATCAGCACCTCCGGCGATGATCCTGCCAGCAGCTCCGAATCGTGATGTTCGGATACCCAGAAGCGCCGAAATCCAAGCTGCTCTGACTTTTGCGCCAGCTGAACCGTATGCGCCAGCGCCTCTGAGGCCGACTCCCCCGGATAGATTGGACTTTGATCAAGAACGCTGATTGTAATGGTCATACCTTATGCCTCCTAAATGCTATAGTTAAGTTCCGGGGTAATCCGCTTCAAAAACTGCTTCGTCCGTTCTTCCTGCGGATTGTTGAACAGCTCCACAGGAGTCCCCTCCTCGACAATGACGCCCCCGTCCATGAATACCACATGATTCGCGACATCTCTTGCGAACCCCATCTCATGGGTGACCACGATCATCGTGATGCCTTCCTTCGCGATCTTCCGAATGACCCCTAACACTTCGCCGACCAGCTCCGGATCGAGCGCCGATGTCGGCTCATCGAATAGAATCACTTCCGGTTCTAACGCGAGCGCCCGGGCAATGCCCACACGCTGCTGCTGCCCGCCGGAGAGCTGACTCGGGTAAGCATCCAATTTGCTGCCAAGCCCCACCTTCTCGAGCAGCGCAATACTCCGCGTCTTCGCCTCCTCCTTCGGCAGCTTCTTCACGACCACAAGTCCTTCCATGACATTCTCAAGCGCTGTTTTATGTTTGAACAGATTATATTGCTGGAACACCATCGCTGATTTCTGCCGGAGCTGGTAAATGTCTTTCTTACTCGCATGCTTGCAGTTTAATCGGTAATCGCCAATGACGATCTCGCCATCGTTCGGCTTCTCCAAATAGTTCACGCAGCGCAGTAGCGTCGTTTTGCCGGAACCACTAGGACCTAGAATAACGACGACTTCTCCCTTCTGTACGGTCAAATCGATCTTATTCAGTACCTGGTGGCGTCCGAACGATTTCGTAATATTCGTTAGTTGGATCATGCAACTCCACCCCGATTGTACAAATTGATTCGTTTCTCGATGACAGCGGTAATCCGTTCGATCAGGAGCGTCAATCCCCAGAAAATGAAGGCTGCCGCCAGATATGCCTCGAAAAACTTCCAGTTGGTCGACGCCACGATCTGCGCCTTCGCATTAATATCTACGACCGATACGGTAAAAACAAGCGTAGAACCGTGCAGCATCCCAATGACGGAATTGGACAGGTTCGGCAGGCTGACTGCCAAGGCTTGAGGGAAGACAATTCGGCGCAACGCCTGCGACGTTGTCATCCCCACCGAATAGGCCGCTTCCAGCTGACCCCGATTGACCGCGAGCAGTCCGGAGCGAATGACCTCTGCCATATAGGCTCCCGCCGTGATCGAGAACGAGATAAAAGCAAAGCCAATCATCGGAATCGACAAAGATTTGAAGCTCCATCCGAACTGTGTAGACAAAGCATCCACCAGCATCGGAAGCCCGAAATAAATCAGCAGTAAATGCGTTAGCATCGGCGTTCCGCGAATGAAAGTCACATAACCCGCCGCAATCTGGCTCAGCACTGGGATTTTATAAATTCGCAGCAGCGCGGTAATTAACCCAATAATAAAGCCTATGGTGACCGATACGGCCGTAATCACCAATGTCGTAGGAATTGCTGACAGCAGCTGGATCAGCGCCGTCCAGATAAAGGATGGATCCAGTTTCATACTTCTGCTCCTCCTTTTCCGGCATCCACGCTGGCAACCATGCGGCGATACGAACTTTTCCGCTCAAACCGGAATCTTCGATGTCCCGTGGAATCCGTTTCTTCATGTCTTAACAAGCGTCGTTCCGCAATGAGAAGCAGTTTCTCGAGTGTCATGCTAACGACGAGGTAAATCAAAGCAAGCGAGATATAAGCTTCGATAAAATGCTGTGTGAGCGATCCAAGCGTCTGCGCCTTGCCCGTCATCTCCATCACGCCAAGTGAGAAGGCTAGCGACGTATCCTTCAGCAGCGCGATGACCAGATTCGAGAACACCGGCACTGCGATCGCCATCGCCTGCGGCAGCACAATTCGGGTAAAAGCCTGATAGCTCGTCATGCCTACAGCATAGGCCGCTTCCACTTGTCCGCGATCCACCGCCGTCACCGATGCCCGTATCGTCTCCGACATAAATGCGCCGGTATGAAGACCGTATGTGATGATGACGAACACCAGCACCGGGGCTTTTGAAATATCGAGATGCGCCAACTTTAAGATTTCAGGCAACCCGTAATAGAACAGGAACAGCTGGATCAAGATCGGCGTCCCGCGGAAAAAAGAGACGTATATTCTAGCTAGCGTGTTCAGCACCGGAATCCGGTATAGACGGGGAAGGGCGATGAGAAATCCCACGACAATCCCCACCAGAAGCGAACCTCCCACGATCAGCAAAGTCATGCCCAGTGTCGATAGCAGCTTTGGTAAGTAGCCAAACACATACGTAATATCAAACGGGGCTCCCATGAGCTTCCTCCTCCCCTTCTAGGTCCTGTAATGCCTTATTTCTTATCCGCGGTAAAATCTGAGCCGAGCCACTGCTTGCTGAGCTCGCCCAGCGTACCATCCGATTTCAGCTCCTTAATCGCGCCGTCAATGTCATCCGCCAGCTTCTGCGATGCCGGATCATCCTTACGGAACACGAAGAGGATATCGGCTTCCGAGAGGTCGTCGCCCGTTGTCTTCAGCTTGCCTTGCGGATCGATAAGCGGCAGCGAGAAGTCTGCGCCAACCGTGGCTTCCACGCGCCCGTTTGTAATCTGATTCACCGCATCCTTCGCCGCGCCGCTCTGATAGACGATGTTGATCGCATTGTTATTCGCTTTGTTATAGTTCTCCAAGATCTGAGCCTCGGCGCTTGTCGCACCAGTCAGCACCTTCTTGCCTTTCAAATCGTCTAGTGAGTGAATGGAATTGTTGTCCTTCGCGACGATGATCTTATTTCTCCAGTGCGCATAAGGCTCTTTATTGAACAAGTACTTTTGCTCGCGTTCCGAATTCTTCTCCATCTCATGCGCCACGAAATCGATTTTCTTCGTTTCCAAGCTCAGAAGGAGATTTGCGAATTCCTGGGTTTGCAGCTCGAATTCATATTGCGGAAGTCGTTTATCGATCTCTCTGACCAATTCCACATCAAAGCCCGTTAATTTGCCGTTTTCATCGATGAAGCAAATCTTAGGAAAGTTCGTGCCTGTGCCGACCATAATTTTTTTAACCCCTGCAGACGCATTAACGGTTCCTTCTTTGTCTTGATTCGCTGTCTTCTCGCCAGTGTCGCAACCAGCAATCACCCCCGTGAGCAGTAACGTTGCAACGAATAGCCATGATTTACGCATGATCTCATCCCCTTTTCACTAAATTAGATAATTCCTATCTGTTTAGTATGAATTTGTTGAAACTAACTTTACCGCGATTTGCCCTTCGCGTCTAATAGAGTTTTTCTATTCGTATATGCAATTCCTTAATGGAGCACATCCGCGCCCCATTTCAGCAGTGACTCCGCGAATTCCGTATGGACATCATGTAATGTAATCAGGTTGGTCTGAAGCGCAATGCCCGTTGTCTCTGTAATATTCACAGGGACGAGCAGACCCGCCTCGACTTCCTCTTGCACGCATAGCCCGGGGAGGAAGCAAATACCCGCCTGGCGCAAAACAAGCTTCTTCGCGGTCTCCGAATTATCGACCTGAAACACGATGTTAGGGGGCTGCTCCAGGCTCTCGAAAACCCGGTGAATCCGCAGCCAATCGAGCGATCCGCATTCGAAGAAGATCAGCTTCTCATGACGAATCTCACGAATATCCGCTCTTCCTGCAGCAGCCAGCGGATGGTCCTGATAGACATACAAGCGGATCGGATCTTCAAAAAAAGAATAGGACTGGAAAGCAGGGTTCACCAATTTGCGCACGATGGCCAGATCCAGCTCTTTGGAAGACAGCTTAGCAGCCAGCTCATCCGTTGTCGCGGTCGTAATTTTAAATCGCATATCCGTGAACCGTTCTTGGAGCCGCATCAGCAGATGGGGCATCAAATAATTCGACACCGACACGGTGCATCCGATCCGCAGCTCGTTAGGCGTTGCACTTTTGGCGTGTAGATGATGTTTGCCTTTCTGATACGTCTGAACAATTTGCTGCGCAAAAGGGAGGAATTGCTTGCCTTTGTCCGTCAAATGAATTTGCTTGCCGAAGCGGTCAAACAACCGGCAGTCCAGCTCTCGCTCCAGTGACTGAATGCGGGCAGTAACTGTCGGCTGGGACAAGAACAGCACATCCGCCACCTTATTGAAGCTCCCGTAATGATTGATGTAGACAAAGGCTTCGATATTCTCAATATTCAATGAATCCACCTCCATATTATTCATATTATTTAGATAAAAATAGACGGTTTTAGGACAGTCGTAAGGGACATAAATTATTTTTATCTTATGGAGTTGAATTTTTATTGTCAATCCAAATTTACGGTGAGCTCAGCACTTTATCATTGAATTTTTCAATAACGTTATCGACATTTGTTATTTCCTATATGTTTAATCGGAATATAAAGTTATACTGGATTACAAATTTGATGAAATCGATGAGAGGGAGTGACCGAGATGACAGCACCACAAGACATTCGTATCCGTGATGCAGAGGAATTCGAACAAGAGGCGATCACGCAAGTCATGATTGAAGCCTATCAGCAATATGCACATGATCTGCCGCAGCCTCGTTGGGAGGAATACCGGGATTCCATTCGGAACTCCGTCTACGGTAATGCAACTTATGCCCGAATTGTCGCTGAACTCGATGGGGTGATCATCGGCAGCGTCCAGATGTTCCTCTCCTCGGAAGCCGCCTATGGCAAGCCAGAACTGGGCATTCATTCGCCCATTATACGATTGCTAGCCGTATCGCCTGACTATCGCGGACGCGGCATTGCCACGCTTCTGATTCAAGAAGCCGCACGCCGATCGGTAATGCTGGGTTATTCCACGCTCCATTTGCATACATCGGACATGATGGCTTCCGCCGTGCAGCTGTATGAACGTCTTGGGTTTGAGCGTGCATATGAAGCGGATACCCGTAACGGCGACACGCTCGTGAAGAGCTATTGGCTCGATTTACACAAGGCTTCCCTACTGGAGCGTGTGGTATAGCACAAAATTCTAAGGCTGCAATCCGCATGTTGAGCCAACAATCTAAGGGTTATTCCGTACGAAATGACCTCCAATCGTGCCAATCGCGCCACTTTTGACTCCTATCGTGGATTCCATCCATCATAGCGCAGCATATTGCGTGGTGAGTCGCACCTATACTGGATACCTGCAGGGTAGGACACGCAAATCATCTCTCAATCACCCAAACCGGCCAAAGTTACTGCAAAAATCCACTATAGCAGTCCAATCGCCGCATTATAAGCTGAAGTTACTGCAAATATCCAATGTAGCTTAGGGTGGTGGATGAAAGAAAAAAAGGGGGCGCCATGCCCCCTCCTTCATTTTATCCCTATGGCATCGCCTTCGCCATCTCCGACAGCTTCGTCATGGTGTTCCAATTACGCGTCGTTACGCGGTCACCGAGCTTCTGTAGATTCGTCGCGAGCTTCGAATCCAGAACACTCTGGCGGAATAAGAAGTAGATCTCGTAGCCTTGCAGCTGAAATTCATCGATTTCACTCTTTCCATGCGATAATATTTCCGCGATCTGCTGATCCGGCTTTTCCGTTAATACCGAGACTTGTATCGTCTGCCCTTCGGTTAGGCTTTCTGCTGCATAAGGGCAGTCTGCTATGATCTTCTCCATTTGCTCTGCCGTGCGGAGTACAACCGTCGGCGAGACGCCGAATTGCTCGCTTATCTTAAGCTCGATCCGCTTGCGCAGCACCTCCGCCGTGTCATCCGAATGGAACAAAATATTCCCCGTCTGTAAATACGTCTCCGCACCAACAAACCCCATCGTCACTAACATCTTTTTGAGCTCCGCCATCTTAATCTTGTTTTTGCCGCCAACGTTAATGCCGCGTAGGAATCCAATATAGGTCGTCATCGTCATCATCCTCTATTCGTAAATAGTCGAACATAATGTCCCTGCTTCTTCATGAGCTCCTCATGCGTACCCGCTTCAACCAGCCTACCCTGATCTAACACAAGAATTCGATGAGCTCGTCTTGCCAATTCAACGTGATGCGTCACGATGACCGCCGATTTGCCGTCTAGGAATCGAAATAATTGTTGGATGACCTCTTGCTCTCCGGAAAATATAGGTTTCCATTTCTCCATAATCCCCACGTGCTAAGCTGAGATCGATTAATTCGAAATAGTAATGGCCCCGACTTCTGATAGCCAAAATAAGACCGAAGTCCTCCCCCTACCGCAAACCGATATCATCGAACCGATTGTGAATCGTCTCTCGCATCAGGCGCTTGAGCGATTGGACCGCTTTCTTCTCTAAGGCTTTTGCATCTCCGAAGAGATCAATGATCGTGTTGATGGGGGCAAGATCATCGCTTCGCTCCACGGAAACGAGCAACCGTGCGGCTTCTTCGAAAATTTGCGCCACGTCGCGATACTTCACTGATGCGTCACGCAGCTCCGGCCAATAACGTTCTAAGGCAGCGACATAGGTGGCAATGTCTTTTTTCGCGATCGCATAATATTGAAGTACTTCTTCCGCACCTGACGGATCATAGTTCCCCGTTCGGAATGCTTCGATCATCGCATCATAAGCCGCTTCGCCACAGGCATACTCGGCTTCAGGCAGCATCAGTTCATGCGTCTCCCATTTGAAAATCGCTTGGACCAATGATTCTTGATAAACTGCAATCTCATCCAGTGCGATATGACCTTCAAGAAATTGACAGTACCAATAAGGACTATCACCCTTGCCGAACTGCGCATAAGGGAGCGCTCGATAACCTTCGGCCTGCCCGTCCGAGATGTAGAGTACTTGCTGGTCTTCATCATAACCCGCTACGACTACGAACCGATCCTGCCAGATGGTGCAGCCGATCCCGCGGTCTAGAGATTTCCGAATATCGCTCAGTGCCTGCTTCTGATATAACGGAAACGTCGGTTCGAAATGGAATCCGGCAGCTGACGAGGCGGTAACCCCGATGAAGTCCGCAGCTAGAAAATTCTCCGCTATCCAGTTATAGGCCGATGTGGATTCAGCTGTGAGTCTACGATCTACGGTAAATCGAAAAGCCGTTGCAGTCATCCCGGCGAGCATCGATTTCGAACAGGTGATCCACCCTTGATGCATAAGAATCGCATGCAACGCATCGATATAGCTGTTCGCATGCTGCGTCAACGTCAAATTTTCCAGTAACACCTTCTGCAACGCCATCCCTCCCTCTCTGTTCAACGTGGTGAATGGGCTCCCCATCTGGGCAGCGTGGTTCGTTTACGATCCGGATACCGTTTACTAATCACTTGGAAAAGGCGAATCGCCTGATCTTCCAGCACCTCCGCCACCCCCAATTCAGCGACGAGCTCCGCGATTCGATCCGAATCAATCTGACGTACGCCTTGATTCTCTTGCATACAACACATCATGTTCGGAAGCATCTTCACAATCTCCTCGTAACAGTTCAGCGCTCCCAGCAGCTGGGGCCACATCCCTTGGACATCTCTCAGATAATCTCGAATTTCCGTTCTTGAGACCGCATAAGCATCCAAAATATAGACCGCACCGCCTGTATCATACGCTCCGCCATGCAGCCCTTCCCGAAGGAAGGTGTGCGCTAGCTTGCCTGAAGCGATGTCGGTGTTCGGCAATGTTTTATAAGGCGTATGCCAATCCTGGATCGCAAGCCGCAGTGATTCAAGAACCATATCCTGAAGCGCAATCGCTACACGATCCCCGAAAGTTTCATAGTACCAGAACGGGGTGAAGTTCAGCCCAAAATTATCATACAATACGACCTGACTCTCCGCATTCCATCCATCCTGGACATAAAACACCTGATCCGCATCATCATACCCCTGAATCACCCCGAACTCGGGAATCCAATAGATGGCGCCTACCCCACGATCTAGACTTTGTTTGACGGCGATCACAGCTTGCTCTTGATACCATCTAAAGGTAGGATGCCTTGTCCTTCCTCCATCGATCTCCGACAAGAGACCAAGATTTGTAACCGCCGGTTTATGCTCATTACCCCACTGCCCATAGGCCGATACCGAGAGAGGAAGAAGATGCTCATGGACTGACATTTTGAAAGCCATTCCGGTTAGTCCAGAGAGCATATATTTGGGACCCTGAAACAGCCCCGCCGCAGTTAAGATCGCATATAGACTGTCGATATAGGATTTCGATTCACGTTGTAGACAGATATTGTGTAAAAAGACGTTAGACACACCGGTTAATCTCCTTTCCGTTTATTCATGAAATCATCGCACACGGTTCACTCATCACGTCTTAATCGATCGACTGTATCATGACATCGGGCTAACAGTTTCTGTCGCAGCCATTTCGGAGATCGCAGCGACTCCCATGGTGTTGTCAATAAATGCTGCAGGAATGCGTCAATATCATGGAATTCCACATCCATCGCTGCCTCATCTTGGGCGACAATGCGGTAACCGTGCCAAGAATCACCTAGATGTGGGCGAGAAAGAATGACGCGGGCGACAAAGGGTTTGCGACGCAGAGCTTGATGTCCTCCAACGCCATCCATATCCAAAGTCGAGCTAAGTTCGAATCGCTCCTTCAGCACCTGGATTTGCAGCAATTGATCGAGCCGAATTGTGCGCTGTGAACGCGCCGTTTCACAATAGACAACAACATAATCCGCGTTAAAGCGAGAGATAAATTTCAGCGGGTACATACGAGCATGTTGCGAACTGCCCGCATCGTCTAAATAAGTCACATCCACCTTCACAGCATCTTTGATCGCCTGCGACAACTTTTCAAAATGCTGAATGATCCTGGGATTCAACTCAAACTGCGGCAATCGGTTATTCATGTCGTATGCTTCGTTATCCGTAAACCGATCGAGCACATGGGCAATGCGCTGCACCGTCTCCCCATTATCATAATCATATTGCCGATAGCGGTAAGCGAGGTATTTCAGCACCTTCTGCTCTTCTTCCGTCATATAGAGGTGCGGCAGCACATACGTCTTATCCTCATAGCTGTAACCTCGATGCCGTGCGATATAGAGAAGTGGAGCTCGCAGGGACGCTGCCATATATTCAATATCACGCTGGGCCTGTCGCCGAGAGATCTCGAATTGTTCAGCGATATGACCGCTGTTCGGATACTTCCCCTCACGAATCCGTTGATCGAACCAGTGAATGCGATGCATATGGCTCAAGATTTCCCCTTCCTTCCTTTTGTTGTCAAAAACAACGATAACTCTATTACATCACTCGCATATCTAGCTTGGCAAGCCCGAATCAATCGAAAAGCCCGTCCCCTTCGGGACGGGCCTCACTTATCTGCACGCATTAGATTAACACGGCGGAATCCACTCTGCTCTGTTCTGCTTTGGAGCATTTCTTACAGACGGTCACGGCTGTACCATCCGACTTCGTACGTGGATAGAGCAATTTGATTCTTGTGCTGCTGCAGACCGGACAAGTACCTCGACTGCGGGATGGGAGTCTCCACAAGGAGCGTCCTCTTTTTGGTTTTGACATGGCTATTAGGCCCCTTTTCTATTTTTCCCCATTATAAAATAGCTCCTACGACATATGATGTCGTAGCACACCACGAATTGGAGTACATGAAAAAAAACCCATCGAAATGGGCTTAAGGGGATAATCTGTCATCAAAATGATTTCACACGTGCTTCATAGGCCGCTACAATCGCATGGAAGCTAGCAACGACATCCTTCGGATCTTGGTATTCGGCTTCGAACATAAAGGGGCCTTCATACCCGATATCCACAAGTGCTTGCAGCACTTCCGCCCAATTGACAATACCTCGACCTGGAATCCAGTGCTTCTCATCGATGCCATCATAGTCTGATACATGCAACGTCTGAATACGAGACCCGACCGTTCGAATAAAATATTCTGGAGTTTCGCTTAGTAGATGATTCGTGTCGCAACATACGACGGCTTCTGACGCATCTGCGATCAAAGCTAGAATCTCCTCTGCATTCTTCCCTAAGCAGGAGCGCGGAAGATCCTCCACTGCAAGACGTAACCCCCGTTCTGCCGCCTTCGCACTCAAGATGCGAATGGAGTCACGGGCAGCCTCTAGACGGCCTGTACGCTCTTCATCCCCAATCGGCTCAAAGCTGGGATGAATGACAACACAGTTCGCTCCCCAGCCCTGTGCCCAATCCATAACTTGCACATTCGCTTCGACGACCGCCGCGCGGGCAACCTCATTGGTGAGTGAGATATCCCATAGATCGCCGAACGGCAAATGGACCGACCAAATTTCAAGGCCTACTTCCTTCGCCGCCAATACCGCTTGATTGTAACGATCATAATTTTCTTGCTTCAGCGTTTCCGATAACGATTGATAATTATCCAAATTCAGTTCAATGCAATCGAATCCCGCTTCTTTGAGTGCTGTCAGCGAATGGGACTCTCGGCCCGACCAATACGTGCCTAGTCGCCACGATGCAGGTTGTACTGTTTGCATGATTACATTTCCTCCTTATACCGCAATGAAATGAAGTAACGATTTGGAGTATCATTTTCCATTTTAAACCTTTTATCCAATAAGAAAAAGCCGATTTCACCCTCTTCCTAAGGCGCATCGGCTTGATCTATTCATTCATTACGTCTATTCAGTCACAATTCGAATCACATGGGCAATCGGACAGGAGCCCTGGACGGCTTGTTCTGGCAGCACAACTTTTAACCCTGTATCTGTACGTGTGTAATCTAACGCCTCGCTATTATCGAACCATTGTACATCCAAGACCGCTCCGTCATATGGAATATGTATTTCTTGTTCCATTGCAGCATCTGCTGTCTTGTACAGCTTGAAGCAGAAGACCTCGCTGCCCTTCCGTGTGAACGCATATCCATCTCGGAAATAAGGCTCCGCAATCCGCGTGCCGTATACGGCTTCACCGTATTGTGCCAGCCATGCGCCCAATTCCTTCATTCCCCGTATTGCGCCCTCAGGCAGTCTGCCATCCGGCTGCGGACCGACGTTTAATGCTAGATTCCCACCCTTCGACACAATTTCGAGCAGTAGATGTACGATCTCACGACCGGATTTGTAGGTATCCTCATATTTGAATGAAAATGACGTGCCCAACGTAATACAGCTCTCCCATGGGATATGCATCGCCTGCTTTGGAATCGTCTGTTCTGGCGTAACCACGTTCTCATACGGCCCGCCGACAGTGCGATCCACAGCTAACAACCATGGCTGATGCTCGCGCATTCGATCCACAATTTCATCCA
The DNA here is from genome assembly GCF_042676425.1 of Paenibacillus sp. GCM10027629. Taxonomy (NCBI): domain Bacteria; kingdom Bacillati; phylum Bacillota; class Bacilli; order Caryophanales; family Paenibacillaceae; genus Paenibacillus; species Paenibacillus sp. GCM10027629. Next base: position 31,572 of record NZ_JBHTGZ010000008.1, read on the forward strand.
ACCGAATGTCCTGCTTCCGCTCTCCACCGCGAACCCATCCCGCATCGAGCCACAACATATCAATGCGGCCGTAACGCGTCAGCAATTCTTCAATTTGGTCGTGCGTGAACTTCACGAATTTCTCCCATAGCCACGGATACTCAGTCGGATCATAGGATGGCCCCCGCCACATATGCTGCCCGCGTTCCATCCCCGGCGCCCAATAATATGGTGTGTTCCAGTCGGCTTTGGAGAAATAAGCCGATATCGCGAGACCTCTGCTGCGGAATGCATCAAAGATGTGCTTACATAGATCTGCATAACGGTGCATGTGAAATGGCGTCTCTGGCCCCGTAATACGATAATCCGTTGTCCGTGTATCCCACATGCAGAAGCCGTCATGATGCTTGGTCGTGAAGGTCAAATATTTGAATCCGCCCTCCGCCGCGAGATCGGCCCATAACTCCGGTTGCACGCGAATCGGATTGAAAGTCTTATTCAAATCAACATATTCTCTTTTGAAGTTCTCCATATCTTCAGTCCAGTCCACGCCGCCACGGGACCAGTCACCATCTGCATCACTTAAAGCCCACGATTCGACTAATCCGAGCTGTGAATAAGGACCCCAGTGCATCATCAGGCCAATTTTCTGATCTTTGAACCATTCCAATCGCTCCAGCAGAACCGGGTCAGTCGGCTTCACCCATTCCGATTCAGCACTATAGTTATGAACTCCTTCTTCAACCTCCGATTCGTTCACAACGTTTTGATCTGTTTCTAATGCATCCATTTGATACCCTCCCATAAATTCGCTTTAAGTTGAATTGAAATGTTGTGCATGCCCCCATTGTAGATCCCCACGTGATAACCAACAACAAACAAGAATAACCCGGTTTAACCTTTTTCACTTGTCTATATAACAAGAAAAAGCAGCGATCCTAATCACTGCTTTCACTGTTTTCTACAACCAAACTATTTTCAACAGAACTATACCAATTGGCTGAGCGCTTTTGCCTGCACTTCAAGCTTACCTGTCGCTTCACCAATCCCTGCAAAGACATCCACAGCGTACTGAATTTGTTCCCGGCTATCTTGAATGGCCGCTTGGGAGCTTTTCGTACTGACGTCAATCAGCTCGACTTGCTTGGAAATGCCTTCAACCGTGTCCTGTATCTCTTTCGCGGCTTCTTGAACCTGGTGCGCAAGCTTCCGTACTTCTGTCGCTACAACATTGAAGCCACGTCCATATTCACCAGCATGCGCAGCTTCGATGGCTGCATTCAGAGCAAGGAGGTTCGTACGGGAGGCAAAATCATGTATCATTCGTACAATGCCCCCAACAGCTTCTGTCCGCTGTTCCAAGTCTCGTAGAAAATCCAAATTGCTCTCATTCTCACGAACGACGCGTGAAATGGCCGATGCCACTTGTCTACTACGTTGAATTCCTTCTTCCGTCCGTTCCAATAGTTCTTCCGCCATTTGATGCAGCTCACTCGTTACCCTGGCAGCAGCAGCTTCTCGTTCTGTAATATCTGTAGCAACCTTAAGAACCGCCACGACCTCTGAATTCTCATTATGTATCGGCATATACGTAGCTTCGAGACAAAGAGTCCTCCCGTCTTTCGTCACGCGAATGATCTTCTCTTGAAATTTCTTACCTCGCCGTAAATTTTCCCACAGCATATTGTACTCTGCGCTCTTCGCGAAGCTTGGTGTACAAAATTGACGATGATGAATGCCCTGTAACTCCGAAACTTGATATCCCATCGCCTGAGCAAAATGTTGATTCGCCCAGAGAACCTCGCCTTGCACATTAAATTCGATCATAGCCAAGGATTGCTCTAATGCCGACAACACCGATTCGACTTCTAATACCTGCGTACTTGTATGGACCACACGTGTCTCTATACTCAAGCTTCATCTTCCTTTCAAATCCGAATCAAACCGTTCTATTAATACGAAAAAGCCTGGAATCCTCTAGGAATTCCAGGCTGCTTCATGTAATGCGGTCGGCGGGATTTGAACCCGCACACCCTATGGGCGCCACCCCCTCAAGATGGTGTGTCTGCCGTTCCACCACGACCGCATGTTACGAGGGATATAAAACTGGTGAGCCATGAAGGACTCGAACCTTCGACACCCTGATTAAAAGTCAGGTGCTCTACCAACTGAGCTAATGGCTCTTACTGACTGAACATGATGAGCCCAGTATAAGAAATGGTGACCCGTAGGGGATTCGAACCCCTGTTACCTCCGTGAAAGGGAGGTGTCTTAACCCCTTGACCAACGGGCCTTGCTTATTAATTTCGATCACGATCTTCCGTGACAACAGAATTTATATTATCAGATATTCTTGGACATGGCAAGTGTTTTTTTAACTTTTTTTCATGAACAATCGATATGGTATAATTATTCCAATTCCAGGAGGTGTACAAGCATCATGCTAATTTACAATCAAGCAACACACCAAGTCTCAAAAGCCCCCCTCCGCATGCCGGAGGACCACGAAATCGTATGGATTAATATGATTCAACCTTCGAGTGAAGAGATTCACCATGTGCTCCAAAATATGTTCAATTGCCACCCGCTATTGATCGAAGACTGTATCAAACAGAACCAACGTCCCAAGCTCGATCAATATCGCGATAATGTACTCATCACATTCTATACGCTAGTGCACCCACTCAAGCTGATTGAACTCGATATTGTCATCGGTGCGAATTACATTATTACCATCTGTCAGACACCACTGCCCTTGCTGCACGAGCTGTATGAGAAGCTTCAACAAATTGAAGGACGAATCGACCATACCGGTCGGATTCTGTACTTCATTCTCGATCGATGCGTAGACCAATTCGTAGATAGTATCTCTGTCATTGAAAATAAGTTGGAGAGTTACGAAGAAGCCGTGTACAAGGACCCCTATGTCCGTATATCGCAGCAGGTCTTCAAACAAAAACGCGCGCTCCATCATATTCGCCAAGTGCTCGCTGATCAGAAGACCTTGATCAGCACGATCAGCCACCGTCAGTTCCCTTATACGAAGGAAGAATCGAACGCCTACTATATGGACATATACGATCATATCTCCCGGGCAATTGATTCGATTGATATCTACCGTGAATCGCTTAACAGCCTAGTGGAAATGCAGATGAGTATGAAATCTGACCGGATGAATGAGATCATGAAGACGTTGACGATTTTCAGCGCCATATTCCTGCCCCTCATGTTCATGTCTAGCTTATACGGCATGAATTTCGAATATATGCCCGAATTGAAGTTCAAGCTCAGCTACCCGATTATTCTCATCATCATGGCGATCATTGCCGGAAGCCTCTATATTTATTTCAAAAGAAAGAAGTGGCTCTAACTGCCGGCCCGTTCCTTCAACTTATCATTGAGCGTCTCCCACAGATAGAACGTGACATAACTGGACCACGGAGCCCAAGCGGCTCCGATCCGACGCACTTCCGCTTCGGTCGGTTTGTCCTCCATCCCGTAGAGCTTCTTCACCCCATTGCGAAGACCGATGTCGGCTGCAGGCAGCAGATCCGTCCGCCCCATTCCGAACATCAGGAAGCATTCAACGGTCCAACGTCCAATCCCGCGCAGACGACTAAGCTCCGTAACAATCTCATCATTTGTCTTCGTGAAGAGTCCATTCAAATCAATCTGTCCCTCAGCCACCAATCGTGCAAAATCAATAACGTACTCTGCTTTACGCTGGCTATACTGCAATTCGCAAAGCTGACCGTAATCAAGTCGGGCCACATCTTGTGCCGAAGGAAACACAGGCAGCTCTAGCCCCTCCCACATGACGGGTTTCGCTGTCAGCTCCATCAGTCGCCGATTAAGCGTCGATGCGAACGCCAAATTCAACTGCTGTCCAATAATCGTCTTCGTCATGCATTCGAACAAATCTGCTTCAAGAATGAATCGTAAGCCGTAGAAGCGTTCCACTAAAGGTTGATATAGCGCATCCGCTGCCATCTGATCGTAAAAAGACTGGATATCTAAATCCGCCGATAACATAACACGAATGTATTGCTTGAACCCCCCCACATCGTTGATATGTCTAAGACCATCCCCATACAACGCAATTTGCAGCTTTGGGTTCTCGATACTTCCAATCGAATCGACCGCAAGCACAAAGACCTGATCATCGAACCGAATCGTTCGCAATAGTCGATCACCTTGGAAACGGAACATTTCGTGATTCACACCTTGCAGACGACGAATCATTTTACCAAAATCATAGGGCGCACGAGGCTCCATTTCGTAGATCAATCTTTCCATTCATCACGAACCGCCTTTCAAATGTACAGAATAATTATCCAATGCATGAGAATCCTCCGTCGAAGGAATCTTATAGGATGGATTCAATAAACAACGAGGAGGCACACCACATGGCTAAACCAGATGATCGTTCTGATAACGCAGAGAAAATTCAAAACGCAATTCAGAACACGAAACAAAACATGGCTGAGACGAATCAATATCTCGACGAGCATGCCGACGAGATTTCTGGCAAGGAAACCCGTCAGTTAGAGCATAAAAATGAGAAGCGCAAAGCCGCGATCCGTGGACTGGCTGATGAGCTGCAAGACGAACAATAATGAGCGTATGCAAAATAACCCCACAAAGTGATGGATTGGCTTAGAGGTGATTCAGGACTTTGCGGGGAAGCACGAAACTTTATCAATTCTAATGAAAAAAAGAGCCTTCACAGGCTCTTTCTAATTGTTATGTATGGCGGAGAGAGAGGGATTCGAACCCTCGCACCGCTTACGCAGTCTAACCCCTTAGCAGAGGGTCCCCTTATAGCCACTTGGGTATCTCTCCAGATAAGAATGGCTCCCCGAACAGGACTCGAACCTGTGACAACTCGATTAACAGTCGAGTGCTCTACCAACTGAGCTATCAGGGAATATTCAAAAGTGACATGATTTAATTTATCACGAAATGTAAGCGAAGTCAAGTCACTTCAAGTATAAAAAGTTCAAGCCTCCCTCTACACTTTCCACAAGCATATTTTCGCGGATCCATACGCCGTTTGCGTTTATACGACATCCCGCATCGTCCACATCGCAGCTCATATCGATAGGGCTCAACACGTCGCTTTGGTTTCATTGTCGTCGGCAGATGACTGCAGAATCGACTCCCGCCAACCTGCTCGAGTAAAGCCTTAAACTCTGCATCTCGATGCTGATAACCACGCTTCTGAATATGCAGATGATAGTGGCATAATTCATGCTTAATAATCTTCTCAACCTCATCCGCTCCATGGGCTTCCAGTTGATGGGGATTGATCTCAATATCGTGGCTCTTCAGAAAATAACGCCCGCCCGTCGAACGCAGCCTGGGGTTGAATCTGGCGCGATGCCGGAATGGGATCCCGAAAAACTCTAATGAAATGCGTTCAATCCAAGCTTGTAATTCCGCGTCATCCACTGTCCATCTCCCCTTCCAATGCTCGTCCGCCAACTCTTAAATTGTAACGCCAACTTAGGCTGCGCTGTCAAGTAGTGATTGCTTTGAATTCTCTGGATATATCCCATTCGTGAGGGCAGCACACGCCGGATCAATTAGCACCTAAGAATGGCGGATATACCGATCAGCGCCGTCAATCCAAATGCCTGTATTTCCGAGTCATTCTACCTTCCTTTTCCCTTCCGCACGCCCTCCCTCTAATGCTTGAATTGTAACACCTACTTAGGCTACACTGTCAATTAGGATCGTAAATTGAGGGGAGATTTACTACAAATGTCGAAGATGCGTTACATCATTCTACAGCATGAGAGCAGCCTTGAATTTATCGAGATGCCTAGCGATTATGCTTATCAACTTAGTGCATTGAATCTACGCCTGAACAAAGAAGTAAGCAAACTTACCGCCGAAGAGGTTCCCGTTCTTCCATTAGCGATTGCAGAATGCGATTCGCTGGAGCTGCTGCAAGAGACTTCAACAATCGAGGGCGGCCTTGATTATTTGAATCGTCTGGAGCAATCCTTCGCATCCATTCAAGAGAAGAGCTACCCGCTCATCTCGCTGCTTACGGAAATCCGCGCCTTGCAAGCGCAATTAGAACAATGGTACGAAGAGGAAGCGTGAAAGAACCCCACAAATTGGAGTAATGGCTTCGAAGCGGAATCAGGTACTTTGCGGGGACCCCGGGAACATATAAAACAACTCACAAAGTGAGGCCTTGGCTGTGAAGTCAATTCAGTTGCTTTGCGGGGACCCCAAAGGCATATAAGTTTTATTCCTTGTCATCTGCAACTGGACGTGCACAGGATTGCCTTTCCGCCCATATGGTAATATTACACCAGGTTTGGGAGGAGGAAGGGCAATGCCGCAATGGCTGTGCAATCAACTCATGAAAGCCTTCCACAAGAAAGACCGTCGGCAAATCAAGTTATTAAATGATTGTTGGTTCTTCTATTCACGAAGATCTATGTCCACTCACGAAGAGACATCGAAAATGTAACAGGGTAGCGCCCAGGACATCATCTACTGAAGTCCCACGGGCCGCTACCCTGTTTTATGCTATAAGTAATGGTTAAGATGGTTTACGCATCGTTAACCCAACACGCCCCTTCTTCTCATCCACATTAAGTACCCATACTGTCACATTATCTCCAACCGAGACCACGTCCATCGGATGCTTCACGAACTTGTCGCTGAGCTGTGAAATATGGACAAGCCCATCATTCTTAATTCCGATATCCACGAAGGCTCCGAAGTCGATTACATTGCGAACCGTTCCGTGCAGCTCCATCCCTGGCGTTAGATCCTCGAGCTTGAGCACATCCGTACGGAAAATCGGCGGCGGCAGCTCCTCACGCGGATCTCGGCCTGGACGTTGCAAGCTGTCTAGAATATCACGGAGCGTCGGAACACCAACCCCAAGTTGATCCGCTACACCCGAGGGATCAACGATCGAGAGAGCCGCTGCAAGCTCCTTCGAACCCACTTGATCAAGTTCATAACGCAGCTCCTTGAACAATTGATCCACGACATTGTAGGATTCCGGGTGAATCGGCGTCCGATCGAGTGGATTGTCTCCATCACTAATTCGCATGAAGCCAATACACTGCTCGTACGTTTTCGCCCCGAGACGTGGTACCTTCTGCAATTGCTTCCGTGAGGTGAATTTGCCATTCTCTTCGCGGTACTTCACGATATTCTTCGCAATCGTGCTGTTCACGCCTGCGACGTACGACAGGAGGGAAGGTGACGCCGTATTCACATCGACGCCGACATGGTTCACGGCCGACTCGACGACTGCGCCTAAGCTTTCTTCTAATCGTTTCTGCGTTACATCATGCTGATATTGTCCGACCCCAATGGCCTTCGGATCAATCTTCACCAATTCCGCGAGCGGATCTTGCATCCGGCGCGCAATCGATACGGCGCTGCGCTCAGCGACATCCAGATCCGGGAACTCTTCCTGGGCAATCTTCGATGCGGAATACACGCTGGCCCCCGCTTCACTAACGATCAGATATTGCAATCCGCGTCCTTTGTTCTTGCTCATCACATCCACGACGAACTGCTCCGTCTCCCGCGATGCCGTACCGTTCCCGATGACAATAAGCTCAATGTCATATTTGCTAATCAATCGGTTGAAGATGGCCTCGGCTTCAGCTACTTTATTGTTCGGCGGTGTCGGGTATGTCACCGCTACCTCGAGCAGCTTACCTGTCTCATCGACAACAGCCAGCTTACAGCCTGTACGAAAAGCTGGGTCGACGCCAAGAACGCATTTCCCTTTGACCGGTGGCTGCAACAGCAAATTCCGAAGGTTGCCTGCAAAGATCTGAATCGCTTGCTCCTCCGCCTTCACCGTTAATTCATTACGTACCTCACGCTCAATCGAAGGTGCAATGAGTCGTTTGTATGCATCCTCGATGACCGCCGTCAAAATATCCTGAACGACAGAGGCGCCCCGAAGAACCTGCTTGCCAATGTATTGATGTATACGATCTGTCTGTACATCAATCGATACTTTGAGGATATCCTCCCGCTCTCCACGGTTAATCGCAAGTGTACGGTGCGGCGGCAGCTTCTTGATCGGTTCCTGATAGGCATAATACATTTCATAGACCGATTCCTGCTCCGCATCCTTCGCTTCCGTACGAAGAAGTCCTTGATCTACTGTGTATTGACGCACCCACGCTCGAATTTTTGCATCATCCGCAATGATTTCTGCCAGGATATCCATCGCACCTTGTAATGCTTCCTCTGCGCTTGCTACCCCTTTTTCGATGTCTACGTATGCAGCAGCCTCTTGCAGGGCATCCCCTTGCTTCGGCTGTGCCCAAATCCATGCAGACAAAGGCTCTAGCCCTTTCTCCTTAGCCACACTTGCTCTCGTCTTCCGCTTTTGACGGTATGGACGATATAAATCTTCAACCTCTTGCAGCTTCTCTGCGCTTACAATCGCCTTCTGCAGCTCTTCCGTCAACTTCCCTTGTTCATCAATGATACGGATCACTTCACGCTTCCGCTCTTCTAAGTTACGCAAATAATGCAATCGTTCTTCAATGGAGCGAAGCTGATTCTCATCCAGCTCTCCCGTCATTTCTTTTCGGTAACGTGCTATGAACGGGATTGTATTCCCTTCATCGAGCAATTGGACAGTCGTCCGCACCTGCTTCAGCGCGAGCCCAATCTCCTTCGCCATCTGCTTCATAATACGTTCGAGTTCTGCGGCTTTCATTGCTTCTTCTGTTGTTCCAGCCACCGCTTTCTGTTCCGTCATTCACAATCCCTCACTTTGTTAACATACTTCTTCTATTGTCTCAAAATGACAAAAAAAAACAAGGGCTCTCGAAGAACCCTCGCAAGTCTAGTACTTCAAAATTCGATTAATCCAATGCTGATCTGGAGACCGTCGTCTACCTTACGCATCGTTTCCTCATCCAGATGAGTGATCTTATCGGTAAGCCGCTGCTTATCGATGGTTCGAATCTGTTCGAGCAAAATAACAGAGTCCCTGTCAAATCCGTGGGTCTCTGCATCAATTTCCACATGCGTCGGCAGCTTTGCCTTCTGAATTTGCGCTGTAATAGCCGCGACGATGACGGTTGGGCTGAAGCGATTGCCGATGTCATTCTGGATAATCAATACAGGTCTTACCCCACCTTGCTCCGAACCGACGACAGGCGAGAGATCCGCAAAAAATACGTCGCCACGCTTCACTATCAATGGTTACACCCCGCTCACTAGACGACCAAGAGTGCCCTCCGCATCTTCCTCCGCGTAAAATGCTTCCGATGCCATGGTCAAATTAATTTTGGCCATCTCCATATAGCCACGTTGCATCGATTCCCGGATATACCGTTTCTTCCGATCCATTAAATACAACTTCATTGCTTGCCGAATAAATTCACTTCGGTTGGAATTTTCCTTTGCCACGATCCCATCCACTTCTTGCAGCAGATTGTCCGGCAGACTGATCATGATCCTTTTCGTGTTCTGAACATTGGACACTTTTACTCGCACCCCCACAAACTTTCAACAACAATTAATACCAGTATGTCGATAACCGAGGAAATTTATACAAAAGAATATATATGCTTGATATATACCAAGTATGATCACTGGATTAGCATATGCCCGCGAATCGGGTGTTATCGGCTGCTATACTCATGTACTTATTCGAGAATAGGATGCGAAAACCCTTTAAATACGACAATGAAATTATTGGTAAATATTGCTGCAGTTCACTTTTATATCAATCGATTGTCAATTTCAACTGGCATACCGTCACGCATATAGATACGCGGTACACGATTGGCCAGCATACAGATGATCTCATAATTAATAGTACCTGTATGTACTGCAATTTCTTCAACACGAATCTGTTCTTCGCCTTGTGAGCCGATCAGGACAACATCTTCCCCAGCCTGAATCTCCTCTACATCAGCTCCCAGATTGCTTAACTGCACCATGCATTGATCCATACAAATCGTACCTACGACAGGTACACGTTGACCTCGGATCAATACTTCCACTTTACCGCTCATCATGCGTGAAAATCCGTCGGCATAACCGACAGGCAACGTTCCGATGCACTCATCTTCCTGCTCGGTGATATATCGTTTGCCATAACTAATCCCGATATCTTTCGGCAGCCGTTTCACGCGTGTGAGTCTCGTCCGCACCGTCAATATCGGTTTGAGCTCTACCCGCTCCTTGAGCACTTCTTCGGAAGGATAAAGTCCGTATAAGCTAATTCCTAGACGCAGCATATTACCTGTCAATTCAGGCAGATCAATCCCTGTTGCACTATTCCCTGTATGAATGATGGGAAGCGTGATGCCGCGCGCTTGCAACATATCAACCGTTGCTTGAAAACGCCGATGCTGTCCCATTGTATATTCCTTATCTGCCTCGTCTGCACAGGAGAAATGCGTGTACATGCCTTCGACTTCCACCTGCGGCAAAGCAAGCATCTGTTCCACAAAATCTGCTGCTTCCTTACCATATAAAAGGCCGAGTCTGCCCATTCCTGAGTCCACTTTGATGTGAACCTTAAGCTGCTGCGGGTCTTCAGGTAAGGCTGCAATCGCCGCTGCAACCTCTTCACTGAACACGGTTAGTGTAACACCATGTTGTCTTGCAACAGCCACCCCTTCAGGGCCAGTATATCCTAGGACGAGTATTGGCGTCTGTATTCCTGCATCACGCAGTTGAAGGGCTTCATCCAAAAACGCTACGCTCAAATAATCGATACCGAGCCGCTCCGCTTCGCGTGAAACGCCAACCGCTCCATGTCCGTACGCATTCGCTTTGACACAAGCGAGAAGCTTCGTGTCTGCTGGAATCAAGCTGCGGAATGCCTCGATGTTATGCTGCAATGCGTTTAATGAAATCTCAGCCCGTGTCGGGCGATAATATGAATTCAATAACTCCACCTTCTCTTCAAGCGTCACAATGTCCGATTCTAATACACATTATTTAATCCTAACGGCCTGGAACTGTCAATGCAATGCACTTAATCATGGAATATAATATATATTTTTCCAACTAAATGGGTTCAAAAAGAAAAAGCTGCGCTTTCGGGCATTGTTCTACCCTTCGCACAGCTTCATCCTATTAGGTTCTTATTTACCCGATTGATCGATCAGGGAAGTTGCAATGCTGACCATCTCGGACTGCGGCAGGTCTGCACTGGAGAGACGGTATTCGATACCTTCATCCGTCATCCAAGTTAATGTGCGCTGTTCTGTGCCTGTCAGATGACCGATTGTAAAACCAAGGTCAACGCTCTCGCCGTTCATAATCGCCACTTTACGATCTTGAGGTCTAGATTCGCGAAGGGTGAAGTTATAATCCCCCGAATATCTGAGAAGTACGGCATAATCTGGCGCATCCGAAATTTCTTTGGCATCCTGCAGCGTCACGTTTGCTGGAATATAACCTGGCTCAATCATACCGAATGGACCCAAATCTTGTGTTGGTTCAGCTGTTGTCTCCTTGCTCGGCTCCGTGGATGGTTCTCCTTCCTTCGTGGAAGCTGCAGGATCACCCTTCTCGGTTACTTCACCCGTCGTAGGCAAGACCTCGATGTTCATGCCTGTTGTCATGTTGCGCTGCATCTCGAAGGAGTCCTTCTCGAATTTCGCATTGAAATCGAATTGGTCGAATTTCACCTCGACGACGACATTCGAATTCGCATCGGTCACTTGGACTTGTTTAGGCGCATACGTCTCTTTATTTAACCAAATCTTCTGGCGAACCAGCGCACTCGTCTGGTAATTCGCTAGCACATCGAACACGTAAGACTCCTTCTCCGAAGCGAACTGGCGCGTATTGTCTTGAAGGATGCTGTGTACCAAGGTTTGGTAGAGGTAGACCTGACCTTGTTTCTCCGGCCAATCGCTCTGGAAGCGGAAGCTCTTGTTCAAGCTAGGCGTCAAGACGAACACGCCTTCATCGTTGCGCAAGACGATTTGAGTAATATCTTTCTTGGCATTTTTGAGCGCAATGCGGTAGTACGATGGATTCTGATACCACACTTCAACCTGATACTCCTGCGGCTGCTGTCCCGTATGCAGTGTCATCGTACCTGATCCTTGATAACTCGATAGTTTGCTGACCACATGATCCAAATCCTTGACAATCGCTGCTGCATCTTTTGTCCCACACCCTGATAGCAAAAATGTTACACACATCACTATGGCCGTTATCCATGTGATCCGACGCATGAAATCATCCCCTCTGCACAATTGTTAATTCATTGATACATGTCTATGAGAGACCTTGGCCAATTATGCAGACTAGCATGACAAGCGTGACAACCTCTTTGTTGAGCTTGTCCGGGGGAGGGGGAGGGGGGGGGAGGCGGCGACGAGGGAAATAACTGCTTTTTAGCAGTTATTTCGGACGGGACGCAGCATGGAGGGCCATTTAACTGAGTTTATGCAGTTATTTCACTCATTCCGTCGCTGGTCGGGCTATTTAACTGCATTTGCGCAGTTATTTCGCTCGTTCCTCTGCCGCTCGGGCCTAATAACTGCTTATTAGCGGTTATTTCGGCTGGGACGCCACAGGGCTGGCGATTTAATTGCTTTTTGGAAGTTATTTCGTCTGGTAGCTGCACAGCGGTCTGATTAACTGCTAAAAGGCAGTTTTTCCTCAATCACCATATCATCTCGCCTATCGGCTTCCCTCCTAAGACATACTTTGTTACTCGGACACCATTCCCACTATGAATCGGTGTAAGGTAACCTTTTTTGCACAACTCTTGCAATAAACGAACTGCCGGGCGGTGACCCAGGCACAAATGCGTCTCAATATCCTTTGGGCGGAGAGGCTGTGCCATTTGATAAGCCAATCGCATAACCTCCCGCTCATCGCGCGAAGCAAGTCCGTAAGACTCTCCAATGCTGTTGTATCGACTCATAACCATCCTCAGCAGTGTTATACATAACTCCGGGCGATCAGCCACATCATCGTAAGCAAATGAGATGATCCGATATCCCATCGATTGCAGAAATGTCTCCCGATTCAGCTCATGACAATAACGTTTGCGATCCATATCCCGAACATGGGGGCCATAACCTTTGATCTCTATGATCAATCTGAGGTCTCCCGTTATCCATGCAAAGTCCGCAAAATATGACCGTCCCCGCCAGTCCGCCACCTCATATTCCGGATGAAGCTGCGCAAAGCTGCCTACCACAGGCCACCATACATAGCGCACAAAAAGCTCCTCCCCGTGCTGATGTCCGCGTTCCAAACGACCTTTTCGCTCGCCCGATCTCCTTTTCATATGGGAATTGATCCAAACCTCATGCGCTTTCTCATATTCCAACTATCATCATCTCCATTCAATACACAACAAAAAAACGCCCCTGTTCTTATCTAACGATAAGCAGAGACGTTCTTCGTCATGTGAAATATTCCATTTCTCTCATCATACCCGCTCCAGTGTGTGATATCAAGACGCAGAGTGCAAGGTTTGGAATCCTGCGGGCGGTGGGCGAAATAACTGCTTTTTAGCAGTTATTTCGGCCTAGACTTGGCATAGCGAACCAAATAACTGTTTTTAAGCAGTTATTTCTGCCTTGACGCAGCATAGCGGGCCATTTAACTGCTTTTTGACAGTTATTTCGCTCCAGACGCGGCACGGTGAACCAAATAACTGCTTTTTAGCAGTTATTTCGGCATTACGCACAGCAGCCACAGGTTAGCGCCAACATAGCCGTGCCCGAAACATACAAAAACGTCTCTGCTGATCAGCAGAGACGCTCTTCGCCTTATCCGCTATGCGATGTCCTTCCGCATACGCGCCGCGTTCCGTCATATCACCCGCTACTCCTTCGGCACCAACTGATAAATGTCCCCATTCTCTAAGCAGTCAATCAATCGATTCAACCAGGTATAGTACCGAACCGCACCTTCCATCTTCCGCTTGTCCACTTCGAGCACACCGCGAATCGCCGAATCCTCGGGAATTTCCTGCATCATCCGGCTAATCTCATCGATCGAACGCCGAATGATCTGGATGTTCGTCTCCACCGCTTTGCGCCACTCGATGGCAAAATAATCCGTAAACGTCTGGTACCAATCATATTCCACCTCATAGAGGTCCTTGCGGGAGCCTTTTTCCCATACTTTATTCACCATATTCAAATCAAGCAGCGTACGCATACTGGTACTCATGCTTGTTTTACTCATACTCATTTCCCGACCCATCTCATCGAGGGTCATCGGCTTGTCCGCGAAAAAAAGAAGGCCGTACAAATGCCCGGTAGATAACGTAACGCCGTATAAATCCATATTGCGCCCGATCGCCTCAATGACACGTTTGCGTACACGAAGCACAGCGCTTTGTTCCTCTTGACTTAACTGGTCCAAGCTCATTGCTTGTAACCTCCTATTCTCAATCCATCATAAAACAGGTTCCACACGCCGTCCTGCAATGATCTCGCTACATTATTATGAATGATATTGGTAATTATAGTTATACCGTACCGTTTGTGATTTATGCCAAGCGGCAGATCATTGTCTATTTTAAGGAAAGGGAAATTAAATGTAAAGGACCGCAAGTGTGCATTAGATCAAGAAAAATCAGGGAATATCACGAAAGTATACTTTGTACAGTTTTTTCTGTACATACCAAATATACAGAATTTACGGTTGATCAATTGTGACTATCTCTGTTACAATGGGTAGCACATTATACATGCACCGAAGCTACCTATCAACTCAAAGGGGTGAATCGTATGGCTATATTAGAAATCAAAGATGTGATTAAACTGTTCGGACCTAACCAAGAGCAAGGCGTTGCTCTCCTGAAGCAAGGCTATACCAAACAACAGCTAGCCAAAGAAAAACAGATTACGGTCGGGGTCAATCGCGTCAATCTCGATATTCAACAAGGTGAGATCTTCGTTATTATGGGTCTCTCCGGCAGTGGTAAATCGACGCTCGTACGGATGTTCAACCGTCTTATCGAGCCGACATCCGGTCAAATCCTCGTGCATGGCAAAGACCTGATGAAGATGAACAAAGAACAACTCCGCCATGTTCGCCGCAAGACGATCAGCATGGTGTTCCAGAAATTCGCACTTTTTCCGCATCGCTCCGTCATAGAGAATGTGGAATACGGACTAGAAATCCAGAAGGTCGATAAAAAGACACGCCGAGAAAAAGCATTACAGTCGCTAGAACTCGTCGGTCTTAAAGGTTGGGGAGACAAGAAGCCAGATGAGCTCAGCGGCGGGATGCAGCAGCGTGTCGGTCTCGCACGGGCGCTCGCCAACGATCCCGAAGTGCTGCTCATGGATGAAGCCTTCAGCGCGCTTGATCCCCTCATCCGCCGGGATATGCAGGATGAGCTGTTGGAGCTGCAGCTTCGAATGAAGAAGACGATTATCTTCATCACGCATGACCTCGATGAGGCCTTGCGTATCGGTGATCGGATTGCGCTTATGCGCGAAGGTTCGGTCGTCCAAGTGGGTACGCCCGAGGAAATTCTGATGCAGCCGGCGAACCGGTTCGTAGAACGTTTCGTGGAAGACGTAGACTTGTCCAAAGTCTTAACCGCCTCCCATGTCATGCGACGTCCCGAGACAATCACGCTCGATCGGGGTCCAAGAACGGCACTACAGCTCATGCGTGAACGCGGTATCTCCAACCTCTTCGTCATTGACCGCTCCAAGCATTTGCTCGGCGTTATTACGGCCGAAGATGCGTCGAACGCTTATAAGCATAATCATACTCTCCAAGATATTCTGATCACCGACGGCCCGAAGGTCACGCCTGAACGCTTGATTGGCGAGTTATTCGAAATTACCAGCTCTGCGAAAGTACCGCTGGCCGTTGTAGACAGTGATAACCGATTGCTCGGCGTCATTGTCCGTGGGGCGCTTCTCGGTGCATTAGCCGGCGATATCGACTTCAAGGAGGTGACCGATCATGCCTAAAATTCCTATAGCGGAGTGGGTACAGAGTCTTGTGGAATGGATGAGCGATCATCTCTCCGTTCTATTCGATGCCATCTCGCTCATCATTGCAACCGTCGTCGATTTTATTGCGTGGCTGTTCTTGCTCCCACATCCGATTATTTTCATTCTCATTCTAGGGGTCATTGCGTACTGGGCTGGCCGGATTCCGCTCGCACTGTTCTCCATGATCGGATTCCTATTGATCTATAACCTGGACTATTGGACTCAAACGATGGATAGTCTTGCCCTTGTCATTACGTCCGGGCTCGTCTCCATTTTACTTGGGGTACCGATCGGCATTCTGACAGCCTACAATCGTACAGCATCTCGCACTATCATTCCGATTCTGGATTTCATGCAGACGATGCCGGCCTTTGTATACTTATTGCCTGCGGTTACCTTTTTCAGCCTTGGCGTCGTGCCTGGGGTTATTGCATCGGTTATCTTCTCCATCCCCCCTACCATTCGTTTAACGCAGCTTGGGATCAAGCAGGTACCGGAGGAACTGGTCGAGGCATCGAACGCCTTTGGATCGACTGCATTCCAGAAGTTATTCAAGGTTCAATTGCCTTTGGCGATGCCAACGCTCATGGCAGGTGTGAACCAGACCATCATGCTCTCGCTATCTATGGTCGTCATCGCATCCATGATCGGAGCACAAGGGATCGGAGCAGAAGTCTATCGCGCCGTTACGCAGCTCCAGATCGGTAAAGGCTTCGAGGCAGGTCTTGTCGTTGTTATTCTAGCGATTGTGCTCGACCGTCTGAGTCAGAATATATTCAAGACGAAGAAGAGATAAGTACGCTCTTCCTATTCGCGAAAGGAGTGAACAGACATGCGCAAATTGAAAACGATCAAAGTCATTCTGGTTAGTCTCCTGATGATCTCACTGCTCTCGGGTTGCCTCAATCCAGACCGCCGAACATTAGGTGAGACGATACCGAAGAGCAATAAATCAATAACTTCCGATGAGTCTGTAGGGGCACAGACGAACTATCAGATTATCGGGATTGATCCCGGTGCAGGGATTATGAAGGCGGCGCATAAAGCCCTTCAGGATTATCAATTGACGGATTGGAGTCTCGTGGAAGGATCAGGTGCAGCCATGACTGCTACGCTTGATAAAGCCATTAAGCAGCAAAGCCCCATCATTATTACGGGATGGACACCGCATTGGATGTTCTCGAAATATGAGCTCAAATATTTGGAGGATCCAAAAAAATCTTTTGGAGAAGCCGAAGAAATCCATACCATTGCCCGTAAAGGCTTAAAGAAGGATCATCCTGTCGCGTATACCTTCCTGGATCGATTCGAATGGACACCGGAAGAGATGGGTCAGATCATGACTGCCATTCAAGAAGGGGTCTCACCTGCTGACGCAGCAAAAACTTGGGCCGAAGCCAATCCAGCACGCATTAAACCATGGATTGAAGGGCTTCAGCCGGTCAAAGGCGATTCGATCAAAATCGGATATGTCGCATGGGATTCAGAGATTGCCAGCACGAATCTACTCAAATATGTGCTTGAGACCAAGCTTGGATATAAGGTTAACGCCTTACAAGTCGAAGCTGGACCCATGTTCACGGGTGTAGCGAATGGCGATGTCGACGTCTCGGCTGCGGCATGGCTGCCATTAACACATGCGGATTACTGGGCGAAGTATAAGGATAAGCTCGATGATCTCGGACCGAATATGACCGGTGTGAAGACGGGATTTGTTGTACCAGCCTATATGAATATCAACTCTATAGAAGACTTGCATTCGTAAGCATTACAAAAAAGCAGACTGACGACTATGAACTGCACCCCAATTGTTAGACACCATCTAGCAATTGGAGGTGCAGTTTTTTTGTCAAAATTCAATTTAGATTTGAAGAT
>NZ_JBHTGZ010000009.1:0-58199 GCF_042676425.1 Paenibacillus sp. GCM10027629
ATCTTCAAATCTAAATTGAATTTTGACAAAAAAACTGCACCTCCAATTGCTAGATGGTGTCTAACAATTGGGGTGCAGTTCACTATTGGTTGCCTGCCTTTTTCAATGCGCGTCGTTCATCGTTCTCCCACTTGCGTAGGAGTGGATAAGGGTCGAAGGACCACTCTGTCCATCCCCGATCTCGGTAAATACCATAATGCAGATGCGGTGGGAATTTTCCTTGTGTCCCGGGTTTGCCATATCCCGAACTGCCGACCCAACCAATGACTTGGCTTGGCTTGACAAGATCTCCGACTTTCAGCGTCTTCTCGAATCCTGATAAGTGCGCATAGTAGTGGTAATAATTACTCAAATCACGAATTCCAACGCGCCAGCCTCCAAATGGATTCCAACCCTTTGTCTCTACGATCCCATAGCAGGTGCTGCGTACAGGTACGCCATATCTTGCGAAGATATCCGTTCCCTCATGGATACGAAAACCGCCCCAGCTGCGGGAAGTCCCCCATGTGCTGCGGTATGAATAATCCGCATGAAGCGGGACAGGGAAAGCATGCTCATCAAGGGCTCCATAGCCGAATGTCGCGTAGATGTTGGCGAACTGATTAATACGTGTCACAGCGTTCGAGTTATGGTAATAATTCCAGAGTCCGATGCTGAAATCGTCCGCTGAGGTTCCATAGCTGCTAACGTAGGACGCGATACTATAGAGGAGATCGAGATCGTTGGTCGGATCTGCAATTCCATCACCGGAGCCGTCTTTGCCAAGTCCTGAATAGATCGAGATTGACTTCGGATTCTGATCTGCATAGTCTGGGTTTAGCCAGCCGCTCCATGCCGGTTCCTGAATAGCTATTGCGGTAATTCGATTAGTAGCTTGTTGTTGAATGGTAGTAGCAGCCGATTTTTTCGGTGTTTTTGCAATCGTACGTTCATATTGGTCAATGGCAGCCAGTCGGTCCCAGGAAAGACGTGTCTTAGCTTGAATATTGTCATAAATGTTTTTTCGTTTCCGTAGAGTCTCTTCCTTTGATTCAGGCGGTGATGCTTGCTCAGTGTCAACTTTAACGTGTGCTGCTATGCGATGGGAATTGGTGTCAATCAAGACAATCGACAGACTGATTGCGGTTGTCGCAGCCAGACAACGTAAGCCGATCCGTAACGTTCGATGGTTCCAGAGCACAAACAGTTCCCTCCAATGTTTTTATCATATCATTAGGTTGAATCAAGGATGTTCATTTTATCCAAGCTAATTATGTGGTATAATTACGAAGGTATGAGCCAAAGCAAATGTGATTTATACGAAAGAAGGTAGCAGCATGACAACGGAACAGCGAGAACGTAAACCAGAATGGATCAAAATAAAACTTACAACCGGTGAGAATTATACCGAAATTAAAAATATGATGCGTTCCAAAACATTGCATACAGTATGTGAAGAAGCGCGTTGCCCGAATATTTATGAATGCTGGGCGAATCGAACAGCTACATTCATGATTCTTGGGGATATTTGTACACGAGCGTGCCGTTTCTGTGCGGTAAATACAGGATTGCCCACGGAACTTGACTTGCAAGAGCCGGAACGGGTCGCTGAGTCTACGGAACAGATGGGACTTAAGCATTGTGTCGTCACTTCGGTTGCGCGTGATGACTTGCAAGATGGCGGTGCGATGATCTTCGCAGAGACCGTTAAGGCGATTCGCCGTAGAATGCCGTTCTGTAGTGTCGAGGTATTGATTCCAGATTTCATGGGGAATGAGGATGCGCTGCGCGTGGTAATGGATGCGAAGCCAGATATTCTGAATCATAACGTCGAGACGGTTGAACGTCTATCGGATCGTGTACGTGCCAAAGCGAAATATGATCGTACGCTGGAGCTGTTGCGCCGTGCGAAAGAGATGCAGCCACAGATCCCAACGAAATCAAGTATTATGCTTGGCGTTGGCGAAGAATGGGATGAAATTCTTCAGACGATGGATGATCTGCGTGCCGTGGGTTGTAATATTTTAACGATTGGTCAATATCTGCAGCCGACGAAGAAGCATCTAAATGTCGAGAAATATTACCATCCAGACGAGTTCGCGAAATTGAAGGAAGAAGGCATGAAGCGTGGATTTAGCCATGTGGAATCCGGACCATTAGTTCGTAGTTCGTACCATGCACATGAGCAAGTACAATCTGCGTCGAAGGCAGATGCAGCACAACAAGTATAAGCTTATATGTAGTGTTAATCAGTTCATAGGGTCGAGGAGAGGGTAGGCTTGATTCATATCACCGGCAAAACGTATGAGGTAATAACGGATCATAAGAACGGATGGAACCCAGAAGCGTTCAAAGAACGATATAGTGATGTGCTTGACCGTTACGATTACATCATTGGCGACTGGGGATACAATCAGCTCAGACTTAAAGGCTTTTTCCGAGATAATAACTCCAAAGCGACCAAGGATACGATGATTGCCAGTATGGTCGATTACATTAATGAGTATTGCAACTTCGGATGTGCTTATTTCGTGGTGGAGAAAGTGCGTGAGCAGAAGCCAGAAAAGACAGAGAAGACGGACAAGCCAGAGAAATCCGAGAAGTCCGAGAAATCGGATAAACCTGAAAAGGTGCAGCAGGATGGCGGCGGGCAGCCCGCGCAGAAGCAGCAGCATGCGAAGAAACAGCAGCAGACTCAGCAACAGCAACAAAAGGTTGAAATTAAGGCTGACAACAAGCCTGAGAAAGCAGAAAAAGGCCAACAACCATCATCATCAACACAACCACTAGTACAAGCGAGCAGCGGGACTTCCGAATAGGGAGTCTCGTTTTTTTTATTGGGACATATTTCATAATAAAAAACCAGATCTCGTTGTACGCAGACCTGGTTTGAATGTTAATTATTTTATTGAAAGCCTTGCCCGATGAAGGCTTGTTTGACCCGATTCCAGAAGGGAAACGGACGAAATCTTGCAAAGCTTACTTTCTGAGCGGATACAGCACAACGAATGGACTGTAGTTGATCTACCGCGATGGTTAAATGATCGAGTGATAAGATAAGACGTTGAGTTTTGCTGGAGTAAATATCGCAATGATGATGCTTCGGCAGAATCAGCGAGGAACCCAGCGTACGATATACCCGGTTGTTAATGGACGCAATTTCAGCGATTTGCAGTGCTTCAATACTCGGATGGATCAGAGCGCCGCCGACACTTTTGTTATAAGCCGTACTGCCTGATGGTGTTGAGATACAGATGCCATCCCCACGGAACATTTCGAATATTTGATCATTGATATCGATTTGGGCTACGAGTGTACCGTCGACCCCTTTTAACGTAAACTCATTCAGGACTTGATATTTCTCGAGGCCATGTTCGCTGACAATCTCTAGCTCAATGAGCGGGTATTGTACAATGCGAGGTGTAATCGAGTCTGGGAGCTTCGTACCTGCCATCAAGTTAACGAGCTGTTCTAGTTCATCGGCTTGCCAATCGGCATAGAAGCCCAAATGCCCCGTATGGACCCCAACGAAAGAAATACGATCCAATTGATCGCTATATTTATGAAAAGCGTGCAGCATCGTGCCGTCGCCGCCGATCGATACGACAACTTCGGGTGCTTCTTCATCAAATTTCATACCGCGATCCGCAGCCAAGCGATGAAAATTCGCTGTGAGTTGGTTGGATATTTCATCATTACGATTTTGCACATTGTATCTCAATGGAATAAGAGCCCCTTTGTCTTGTGAAAATGATATGCTTGCCTCATTAGATCATAATCAATCTGCAGAGAGAATACAATGTTTGTTTGTCAGGATTTGTAGAATAAGAAGACAAAGATCATGGCGAGGATCCCGTGTGCGAATCTTGCGATGAGGAAAGGCCAATAGCGTAAGTTCGTTGCGTTCAGAATGCTTGCAACTTGGGCGTGTACGGATAACCCACCCCAAGAGAGAACAAAGGCGGCAACGGCAAGCTTGGTAATAAGCGGAATGTCAATTCCCGCGGTTCCGGCCGATTTTGCACCGAGTGTAACCTCGAAGATGCCGTTCATAATCGACTTGGACATTTCAGGTGGCATGCCGAACAACCCCAAGATGGACTGAATCAGACTATACATGCCGTTCATGACGTGCGCGGAGGTGAGTAATTCGAGTATAACAGAGAAAAAGACGACAAGCCCGCCGACGACCATCATGAGCTTCAAAGAGGATTGGAGGGAATCGCTCAATAGCTTCCCTAGATCTCGGCCATCACGAAGCCGTGCCTGATGCATCGCGCGAATGGCAAGGCGGATTCGGCTTTCTCTGGATACTCCCGTTGAGGGCTGCATGAACTTCGTCGAAGATGAACGTGCACCATGAAATCGCATAAGAAAACCAATAAGTATCCCCGCACCATAGTGAGCAAGTGCAAGAATAGGCGCAACACGGGCATCTTGGAAAAAGCCAACAGATACAGCACCGATGAGAAAGATCGGGTCTGAAGTTGTCGTAAAGGCAACAAGCCGTTCCCCTTCTTCTCGATTGACCAGTTTCTGATCCCAGAGTTGAGCCGTTAATTTGGCGCCTACAGGATAGCCGGAAGCGAAGCTAATCGCAACGACGAACCCGCCTGTCCCAGGAATGCGAAAAATCGGACGCATCAGCGGATCCAATAGGGTGCCCACGAAATGGACAATTCCGAAGCCAAGCAGCATTTCCGAAATGACAAAGAAGGGAAACAGAGCAGGAAACAGGACATCCCACCAAATGGCAAGACCGCGAACTGAGGATTCCAGGGTCGCGCTCGGAAAAATGATCATGAATACGACAATTGCACATGTTATCAAAGCAATGATAGGTGTCATTGTTAATCGTAATCGCAAATGGGTAAGCCTCCTGCTCGTCAAAATGTTAGAGTTCTTCCTAGTCAATATATGAAAAAAGCAGGACAAACATGACCTTTGGATAGGACAAGGGATGAAAAATAGTTTAAGAAAACGGTTACAAAACACGTTTATTTTTTCGCATCCTATGCTACAATAGAACTATATACGAAAAAAGAGGGGTCAACGGCAGAAATACATTTTTTAGAAAGTGGTGTGATGAAGATGAGTCTTGTGGCGGGCATTCTCGTATGTGCTTTTGTTTATGTTATTAGAGCGTCTTTAACACCCGGCGAAGAAGAGTGGGATAGCTAGACCTTTAGAACCATGATGTAGGGCTGTTATCTGACTGCCTGAGGCTATGAGATAAGGAAATCCGTGTCTATGAGGCACGGATTTCTTTTGTGTATACTCGAGTAACATTTAGCAGATATGCAGCGCGTTTATTTTTGTTATAATAATGAGGCAACGAAGATAAAGAGAGGATGGGTGGAACGTGAAACCGAATAGTACAATTTACGAAGCTTTGGGTGGTGAGGATTCTGTTCGTCGCTTGGTGGCAGCCTTCTATCCACGCGTGCAGCGCAATGCGCTGCTCGTACCGCTGTTTCCAGAAGATATTATGCCTGTGCAAGAGAAACAGTATATGTTCTTGAGCCAGTTTTTTGGAGGCCCTTCTTTATACTCTGATCAGTACGGACATCCTATGATGCGGGCTAGACATATGCATTTCCCGGTGACGAAGGAGCACGCGGATGCTTGGCTCCAGTGTATGAACGAAGCGCTACAAGAAATTGAAATTGAGGATAGTCTGCGCAATTTTGTGTTAGAGAGATTATCAGGTCCGGCTTATCATTTTGTGAATACACCTTAGACTATATTGGAGGCAGACACATGGCGCTCGAACCGCTTTATCAAATTAAAGTGAACTGTATTTTCTGTGAAATGGAATATCGTACTTCACGCGTACGCCAAAGTCTTAAGAAACCGTACAAGACAGATAGCGATTTTTGTTCGCATTATAAAGAAGCCAATCCAGATTTTTATGTTGTACGGGTCTGTCCGAATTGCGGCTATGCTTCGACGGAGAATGGGACGGAAAAGCTGACAGATAAGCAGCGAAAAGCATTTGCTGAACAAATACAGCCGCGCTGGGTCCAGCGTGAGTATGGCGGAGAACGGACATGGGAGAAAGCACTTGAGACCTATCAACTTGCGCTCTTGTGCGCGCAGACGATTCAAGATTCTGAAAGGCTTATTGCCAGTCTGCTGCAGCATATTGCCTGGCTCTATCGTTATCAAGAGAATACCGAACAAGAGCAGAGATTCCTGAAATTCTCGCTTGAGGCGTATATTCATGTTTATGAGCTGGATGGGGTGGGTGCGAATAACGCGAGGTTATTGTATCTCATCGGAGAGTTATATCGCCGCGTGGGCAACAATCATGAAGCCGTGAAATGGTTCTCTCGTGTAATCAACGATAAGAATATTGTGGATTCTGCGATGATTCATGCGTCACGTGAACAGTGGAAACTCCTTCGCGAAGAAATGCAGGAGCAGCATATGGATTTGTCTGAGGAATTGAGCGAAGCGAAGTAATTAGTACTTATATACATAATGGACGCAACAAAGCCGCACGTACCATGAAGAATGGAATGTCCTAGGTTTGGATTGCGGCTTTGTTGCGTCTTCATCTTGATTTCTAGTCTACCGCCGTCCTCGTAGAGGTTCCGATGCTAGCAGATAGTCATGATCCATATCGACCAAGGTAACACGATGCGAGCAGCACGGGAAGACGAGCAGCTTCTTTTTCCCGTCATGAATGTCTTGCAGCTCCTTCGGCTTCAAGGGCAAGAGAACATTCTCTTTGCTGCAGAATGGGCAGGCGTGGATGTAAATATCGTTCATGATCTGTTCATAAGGCCATGTATTTTCGAACGGAATCATTGCTTATCCTCTTTAGACGGGGCGTCTGTTATTGCTGTATCAGCTTTGGCAAGATCGGCAATTTTCTGCATTAGAATATGTTGCGGCATATGCATTAAATGCTCAAGCGGGACACCAAGCTTCTTAGACAATGCGATAGCGGTTTCAGGCGATATTTGTAAAGGTTTCATACAGTTCCTCCTTTGTGGGACAATAATTCGGGTTCAATTCAAATGCAATTCAATGCTATTCCAGTATACCATTCATCAGAAATGGACAAAAGGACAGGTGAAAAATTCATGCAACAACCATTACAACAAACATGGGATTTAGAATCCATCTTTGCTGGAGGATCCTCCTCGGACTCGTTCGCACAATTTCTAATACAGATCGAGAGCGATATTAAGGGACTCCAACAACAATTGACATCGGCTGCTGGTTCTACAGATGTGAATTCATTTAGAGCATCGCTTCAATCGCTTCAAGATATTACGCTTCGTGTTCGTGAGGCAGCTTCCTTCGCTTCTTGTCTAACAGCAGAGAATCAGAAGGATAAAAAAGCGACCATGCTCGTAGGACGTGTTACGACAATCAATGCGCAGTTATTGTCCGTCATGACGGTGTTTGATGAGCAAATCCGTTCGTTGGATGACGGAGTCTGGAGCGAGTGGCTGAAGCAGCCAGAGATCGCTGAGGTAGCATTTAACTTGAATGAACGTCGCGAATGGGCCAAAGAAAAACTGTCTCCAGAGCTCGAAGCACTTGCAGGGGATCTTGCGGTTTCTGGGTATCATGCATGGGGAGAGTTGTATAACACGATTGTCGGCAGCGTACAGATTCCTTGGCAAGAAGGCGATAAGACAACGCACTTGTCCGCCGGTCAAGCGTACAATAAATTGTCAGATGGCAGCAGTGAAGTTCGCGCTGAAATGTTCAAGAAGTGGGAAGAGGCATGGGGCGAGAAAGCAGATTTCTGTGGCGATGCCTTGAATCACTTGGCAGGGTTCCGTCTGAAATTATATGAGAAACGCGGCTGGGATTCGATCCTCAAAGAGCCGCTTGCCATTAACCGGATGTCTGAAGAGACATTGAATG
The DNA here is from genome assembly GCF_042676425.1 of Paenibacillus sp. GCM10027629. Classification (NCBI taxonomy): domain Bacteria; kingdom Bacillati; phylum Bacillota; class Bacilli; order Caryophanales; family Paenibacillaceae; genus Paenibacillus; species Paenibacillus sp. GCM10027629. The sequence goes on from NZ_JBHTGZ010000009.1 coordinate 7,867, forward strand.
TCATGTGGGATGTCATCATTAAGAATAAACCGATCTTCATCGAGTATTTGAATCGGAAAGCGAAGCTTCTCGGTACGGAACGTCTAAGCTGGGTGGATGTCGAGGCACCTGTGGGTGCTTCGAGTCAAGTGATTTCCTATGATGAAGGTGCACAGATCATTGAAGAACAATTCCGCAAATTCAGTCCTAAACTGGCGGATTTCACCGTTCAAGCGTTCGAGAAGCGTTGGATCGAAGCCGAAGATCGTGCAGGTAAACGTCCTGGTGGATTCTGTACTTCATTGCCGGTGAGCAAAGAGACGCGGATCTTCATGACGTATGCGGGAACGCCTTCAAATGTCTCAACGTTAGCCCATGAGCTAGGGCATGCCTATCATCAATACGTGACCGATGGATTGCCAGCGATGGCGCAAGAATATGCGATGAATGTGGCAGAAACGGCATCAACCTTCGCGGAATTGATCGTATCAGATTCTGTTGTGAAGATGGCGAAGAGCGACGATGAGAAGTTGGCATTGCTCGAAAATAAAATTCAGAACTCCATCGCATTCTTCATGAATATTCATGCACGGTTCTTGTTCGAGACGCGTTTCTATGCGAAGCGTAAGGAAGGACTCGTCGGAGTTGAGGAATTGAATGAGCTGATGGTGGCGGCACAGAAGGAAGCTTTTTGTGATGCACTTTCCGAGTACCATCCGCACTTCTGGGCGTCGAAGCTTCATTTCTACATCACGGATGTGCCTTTCTATAACTTCCCGTATACGTTCGGGTACTTGTTCAGCGCAGGTATTTATGCGCAAGCGATGCAAGAAGGTGCAGCATTCGAGCAGCGTTATATCGATTTGCTGCGGGATACAGCACGTATGACGGTTGAGGAATTGGCTCAGAAGCATCTAGGCGTCGATCTGACGAAGCCAGAATTCTGGCAAAAAGCAGTGGATCTCTCGATCGCCGATGTTCGTGAGTTCATGGCAATGACAGAATAAGCTTATGAATCCTTCAATCGATGTCTTTCATCAGGTACCAGATGAAGATGAGTATATGGCACTCCGCGTCACAGCAGGACTAAGTCCGAAAAGTATAGAAGGTGCGAAGATCGGACTGCAAAACTCCGTCTTCGCCGTATCGTTGAGAAATGCGGATAAACAGCTTATAGGAATGGGAAGGATCATTGGTGATGGTGGTTGTTTTTATCAAATCGTAGATATTGCCGTAGACCCAGCATACCAAGGAAAAGGCTATGGCAAAACGATAATGGCTGAGCTCATGAATTACTTGGATACGCATGCACCAACGAACTCCTATGTGAGTCTGATCGCAGATGTTCCAGCGGATCAGCTGTATCAGAAATATGGTTTTGCTCATACGGCTCCTCGTTCTGTGGGCATGTATAAGAGGTATTAATTGAACAAAAAGGAGGCAGCGTGGTCGCTGCCTCCTTTGCTTATTTTAGTGAGCGAAGAGGAGGAGGGTGGGGTCTCACGGAAGAGTTTACGTCCGATCTTTGGAAGCCCATTGCATCGATCTTATCTAATATAAGCAATGGGCGGACAAGAATCGGCTGTAGAGAGACCCTATCTCCTCCCGACTACGCTCACACTCCCTACTCCCTCCACTAGAGGAGAAGTATTTAAATCTCTTGTGAGCTATAGGGCATAAAAGGGAAGGGAGGGAACTCGTGTAGGAGCCTGCGTTCGCTCTTTGGGAGCCATTTACCGCCTTCTATCTCATCAAAGCAAATGGCGGACAAGAATCGGCTGTAGAGAGATCCCATCTCCTCCACCTATGCTCACACTCTCAATTTAAATTCTTCTCCCCACGATCACCAGATCACGCTCGATCCCGTCCAAATTCGCTACCCGCGGCAGGGTTCCCCAAGCCTCAAAGCCGAACTTGCGAAGCAGTGCCAAGCTAGGTTCATTATGACCGAATACGAACCCTAACAAGGTGTGGATATCAAGCCTTGGACATGCTTCAATCGCCCGTTGAATGAGGAGATTTCCGATCCCTTGCCCTCGGTATTCCTCAGCAATATAGATGCTAATCTCAGCTGTCGCATTGTATGCTGGGCGGCCATAGAAGGATTGGAAGCTTAACCATGCTGCAATTCGCCCATCCTGTTTCAAAACCCACAAAGGGCGGAATTCTGGTGAATGCTCATCGAACCATGTCATACGGCTCTCCACAGTGACGGGCTCAAGATCCGCCGTCACCATGCGTCCCGCTATGGTGGAGTTGTAAATTTCAACAATACGATCCAGATCAGCTAAGGTTGCATCTACAATTTCATAAGGTGTTTTCATCTAAGGTGCCTCATTTCTATAATTTGATTTGAAAAAACAGGACTGAAGTTCAGCCCTGTTCATTCGTATGTATGTATTAGAGTTTAAAGACGGATATCGTTCGTTGCAACTGAACAACGACTTGCTGCATCTTCTCTGTCTGCTCAACCATGGCGAGAACGGATTGAATCTGTTCATTCATGGAAGCTGAGACCTGCTCTGTTCCAGCTGCAGATTGTTGCGTAATAGCTGATATGTTCTCAATCGTGCTTGAGATTTTCTGTGCACCTTCAAGCATGACATCGCTTTCTTTGGAGAAGTTATAAATTTCTTCTGTAATGAATCTGACGCTGTTCACAATCTCTGCGAATACGCGCTCGGTTTCACGAATAAGTTCGGTCTGAATTTGAACGATATTTTCATTCGTCTGAATATTTGTGATCGCTTTCTTAATACCTTGCTCAATACCGCGAACGAGTAGGAAGACTTCTTTCGTCGATGCGGAGGATTCTTCAGCCAGTTTACGTACTTCTTGAGCAACAACCGCGAATCCTTTGCCGTGCTCACCAGCACGAGCGGCTTCGATTGATGCGTTCAAGGACAGCAAATTCGTCTGCTCAGCAATTTCAGAGATCGTCTTCGTAATTTTCGTAATCCCATCGGCTTGCTTCGCCAATTCTTCTATCGTCATCGCAACATTTGCCGTCGCTTCAATATTTTTCTCCATGCCGTGGCTCTGGCTTTCGACAGCGCTTCGACCTTTCTCGACGAGCTGGATCGTTTGCTCGGAGCGATTATTCATCGCTTTGGTCGAGTTGGCATAAGCTTCGACTTTGCTCTCGATATCCTTGATGGATTCCGATACGGATGCGACATCTTCCGAAATCTCCGATGCGCCTGTTGCAAGCTCATTGGAAGAGGAGGCGACTTGTTCCATAACAAGCTTCATGTTGTTGTTCTTATAGTAGATATCTCGGCTTGCGTCAGCGACGAGTCGGGAAATATTCGATGTATCATTCAGGATTTCTTTCAATTTATCGATCATACTGTTGAACGAATGCCCTAATTGTCCTAGTGCATCATTCGATGATACGTTGATTTTGGTGGAGAAGTCCCCTTTGGAAATGTTCAATGCAACACGAGAGATGTTCACAATCGGTTCTGTTAATAACTGTTCCAGCCAATTGATGAGCGGATAGCTAGCTGCGACCAACACAACAATGACGATCAATCCGGGAATAAATGAACCGCCCGCTGTCAGGAGTAGGATAATTGTCGCAAGGGAGAAAATACCTACAAGCGTGTAACAGCCAATTAGTAATTTAAGCTTAAAAGATAAAGAATGGAACCAGTTCATATGAACGCTCCTTTATGGGAAGATTAATCCATATTATATCAGTCAATACAGAAATGGTCTATAAGAACGATTTTCACAATTTAAAATATATTCCAATATTTTGTATTAAATTGTTGTAAAAAGGAAAATTCTTCCGTATAATGAGGAATAAGTCCTACAAATTATTACCTAAACCGACAACAGAATGGGAGGGAATTAATTGAATTTAGAACAAATTTCTCTTGCTAGACAGACTGACATGGCGTTTAAAGAACTGGGTGAGGAGCTAGGTACCTTAACTTCGGGAACATTATTCCTTCAAATTCGAAACAATACAATTGGTAAATTTGGCATACGTCATAATCCAATTGATTGTATCGAAAGCACTGGGAGTAGACCTTCTAAGGGCCTAGACGCATCACAGCAGAGAGCATTCCGCAATATGGCTATTGAGGCTTTGAACTTCAAGAAGGGCTGGACCCACGGAGAAATTTGTTTCGATTTTACAATTCGCCAACAGATGCTTATCGCAAGCGCACAATTTGAATCGCATTACAATATGGCGAACGTCATGATTCGAATGAACCAACGTAATACGAATGTGTATGTCGGATCGAACTTGGACTCATAATTATTTAAATTTAATTCGTGATTCGCATACGTACAAAAATGAAGAACACCTCCAGAATCGAACATCAATTCTGGAGGTGTTCTATTATATTCTAGCCTTCAACAGGAATTACTTCGACGTGGACATTCGCGAACAATCGCTCGACATCTATCGGTTGAACAGAGCCAGCACCAATCATCAGCGCATTTGCACTGCCGCACGCAGAGCCTAGTCGCAGCGTATCTTCAATGCTATAGCCGCGTTCTAGGGCAATTATCATACCACTGACCATGGAGTCGCCGCTTCCGACGGGATTTACAATCTCGAGCGGTGGGAAGGTGACGCGATATAGCTTGCCTTCATAGCCAGCAATCGCGCCGTCTTTTCCTAGAGACACGACGACACAAGCGACGCCGTCAGCCATTAATGAGAGAATGCACTCGTGCAGTTCATCAGGCGACTGGATGCTCTTGCCGACAAACTTCTCAATTTCATGTTCATTGGGTTTGATGAGGAAAGGCTTCGCTTCGAGTCCAGCGACGAGGGCATCACCGCTTGCGTCGAGTACAATCCGAAGATCCGGATTACTGGTCCTCACATCCCGAATGAGTTTTGCGTAGGTGTCCGTAGGACAACCCATCGGCAAGCTTCCTGAGAAAGCCATGCAGGTAGAAGTCTTCGCGAGCTCTTGCAATTTCAATGACAACGCATCAATCGCGTCTGGCGTAATTCGCGGCCCAGGCTCGAGAAGCTCCGTCTGTTCATTGGGTCTGGCAGGGTCTAAGATGGTGATACATACTCGCGACTCGCCCGGAACCTCAACAAAATCATGTGTAATTCCTTCTTGATTCAGTCCCTCCGTAATGAAACGTCCTTGGGAACCTGCAACAAAACCAGATGCGATAACAGGCTGCTGTAAGGTCGAAGCGACCCTGGCAACATTAATTCCTTTGCCGCCAGCAGTCGCTACCATTTCATTCACGCGATAGGCATAATTCAGATTAAATTGAGGTACCGTGTAAGTCTTATCAATCGCTGCATTTAATGTCACGGTCACAATTCGTGAATTCATATTCGGATTAGATATAGACATCTTTCGCCCGTCCTACACAACCTGTAAGCTGCATTTTCTCGAGAGCTAATTTCTTCACTGCTTGTTTTGCTGGAACCATATATTTACGAGGATCATTTTCATTTGGATTCTGTTCGAAAATATGCTTGATCGCATCGGAGAATGCAATACGCAGTTCAGTTGCAACATTCATTTTACCCATACCCAGCGCGACACAGCGTTTCACTTGCTCAGCAGGGATACCGGAACCGCCATGCAAGACAAGTGGAACTTGAACGAGATTATAAATTTGCTCAAGTTTATGGAATGCGATATTCGGCTCACCTTTGTAAATGCCATGCGCTGTACCGATCGCTGGTGCAAAAGTAGCTACACCCGTCCGTTCTACAAATTCCACACATTCGTTAGGATCTGCAAGGCGTGCATCTTCTTCACTGACGATAATATCATCTTCAACGCCGCCGACTTTGCCCAGTTCAGCTTCGACATTCACACCTGCTGCACGAGCAACGCGTACCACTTCAGCCGTACGACGAACGTTCTCTTCGAATGGATGCATGGACGCATCGATCATCACGGAAGTATAGCCTGCACGAATACATTGGACAAGCAATTCATAGTCCGTACAATGGTCCAAATGCAGTGCAATCGGGATGGAAGACTGCTTGGCAGCGACTTGTGCAGCAGCTACGATATATTCCGGTCCTAGGTGTTTTACTGTTCCTACCGTTGTCTGAAGAATGAGTGGAGCCTGTGCTTCCTCAGCTGCTTCGACGACGGCTTGCAGCATTTCTAATGTATGGACATTGAAGGCTGTAACACCGTATCCGTTTGCCCGCGCGACTTCAAGCATTCTTGTTGATGATATCAAATGACCCATTTCATAAACCCTCCCAATAAAATGATTGAAACAATCAAAAATATGATTTATAATTTCATTAACTCGATTATAAAGGAGGACTTTAACAGTGTCAATTGGTGCAGGTGAACTTACGTATACGGAAATTAGTGCTCAAGCCGAAGCTTTAAATGCAGCATGGGAACAATTGCAACAGCAGAAAGATTGGGTGGCCCAATATATAGGAAATGAGAAGTACGAGGAAGTTATTTTCATTGGATCAGGTTCGTCCTACTATCAAGCGCTTACAATGGCTGCTACTTACCGCAAATGGACAGGACGCAGTGCGGCAGCGTATCCATCCTCGGACATCTTCTTGTTCCGTGAACAGACATTGAATGTGAATAAGAAGCTTCTAATTGTAGGGGTATCTCGTTCTGGTGAATCTCATGAAGTGATCATTGCTCTGGATTCGTTCAAAGACGTTGCGAACTGGGATCATTGCGGTATCACTTGTCACGAGACGAGTAAAATGGCGCAAATGACGGATTGTCTTCTATCTCCATTGGGAAAAGAAAAAAGTACCGTCATGACGAAATCGCTTAGCAGTATGACATTCATGATGCAAGCAGCGATTGCTCTTGTGGCAGGCAAACCAGAATTGATGGCTGAACTTGAGCAAGTGTTGGCCCTTGATGCAGCTCTTGTCAAAAAAGCCGATGATGTCATGAAAGATTGGGTTCAGACCCGTGAATTCTCCCGTACAGTGTTCCTTGGTATGGGTGCCTTTGGTGGACTTGCACTTGAAGCGTGCTTGAAATTGAAAGAGATGACTTGCACATGGACAGAGGCTTACGGTACGCTTGAGTTCCGTCACGGCCCGAAATCCATTATCGAACCAGGCTCGCAAGTCGTATTAATGTTGTCGGAGTCTGCACGTGAGTTCGAGCTTAAAGTCGCTCGTGAAATGAAAGGCTACGGTGCAACTGTCGTGATCATTACGGCAGCTGCAGGAAGCGATACCACTTTTGCTGATCTTGTACTTGAAACAGGTGGACAATCGCTTAGCGATGAAGCAAGAAGTGTGCTATACTTACCATGGATTCAGTATAATGGCTACTATACAGCGATGAAATTAGGACTTAATCCAGATGATCCAAGAAATCTTACGCAATTCGTAGAAATATAAATAGTAGGTGTGATAATTGATGGCAGGCTTGAACCCTTCCAAAGGCGAGCAACGAAGACAACAAATGTTGCAATTGTTGAAACAACAAGGTCGTATCACGATACAGGAAATTATTGATCAGTTCGACTGCTCTGAGGCAACGGCGCGTCGAGATCTCGATCTGCTTGATCGCAAAGGCGAAATTATACGTACGATTGGCGGGGCACTATTCGATGGGATCTCCCCTATTCGTGAAATGCCTTTTGCAGAGAAGAAGCAGCATTTGTGGCTCGAGAAGGAAGCCATTGCCAGCAAAGCTGTTGAGCTTATTGAAGAAGGAGACAGCATTTGTCTGACTGGTGGTACCACAACGTTCCTCATTGCAAGGGAACTGAAGCAGCGTCATGGCGTGACCGTCGTCACGAATGCTGTCAATATCGCGATGGAACTTGCGGATAGCGAAGGGATTCAAGTCGTTGTCGTCGGAGGGGTTATGCGGAATAAGAGCTTTGAGCTTTGCGGACCACTTGCGGAGAAGACGATCGCACATTTGAATATCGAGAAGTTATTTATTGGAGTGGATGGAATATCTGCGGCGCAGGGGATTACGACGTATTCTGAGCTCGAGGCACAGACAGGGCGAATGCTCATGAGCCGTGCGAAGCATACAATTGCGGTATTCGACCGCACGAAGGTCAACAAAGCCTCTTTATTCTCGATAGCTCCGCTAGATCAATTGCACGCTTGTGTTACGGACGCTCCCCTCGAATCTTCGATGGATGCTGTGTTCGAAGAATTAGGCATTCAACGTATTTATGGGATGTAATTCGAATCAAAAAAAGCAATGCCATGGTTAGCGCCTGTAAAGCGTAAACCGGCATTGCTTTTTTATTATGTTATGGATGTTCGATATCAAGTGTAATCGTGAGCTCAATTTGCTCCTGCGGCTGCATGTCGATTAATCCTGTAACATCACTGCCGAATTTGGAGTTAGGCGCATCAGTTAACCAGGTGTATGGCTCTAAGCAAATGAATTGATCGGCCTCACCTTTTGTATATAATACCCAATGCTTGAAGTATGGTTGATTTGCGCTATATTTGATCTTGAGTCCGTCATTGCGCGTTAATTGAGCCTCGAAGGGTTGATCTTGAGTGCCGCGGAAGACTGTATCCAAGTTGACTCCTTGTAAGTTCAATCCGTTAGGCAATTCGCTAAATTCACCGAGTGATACGACTTCGCCTGTTGTAATCAGTTCCTCATCTAATGCATAGATTGCGTCAACAGGGACTTGTACATTCCATTGATCTGGAGTCCCATCGATCATGAACCACGTATGAACGCCATATCCGAACGGAGCAGATTGCTCTCCTAGATTCTGAACATGCAATGTTTGCTTCAATTCTGTGCCCCGGAGCTCAAGAACGACTTCGAGCTTCAATGGGGTAGGGTATTGACGGATCCAATTGGGATCTTCTTTCGTATAGAAAGTTGTTGTAATCGAACAGTAATCATCTTGCTCCTGCAAATCGGTAACCTTCCAAGATTGTGTCCGATGCAGGCCGTGAATATGATTATTGTTGGCTGTATTTTGGTCGAATTGGTACTGTACGCCAGAATATTCGAATTTGCCTCTGCGAATACGGCCAGGCGGGATCAAGATCGGAATCCCAAAGTGATAAGGCTTCTGCATGTAGAACTCATAATCTGATTCTTCCGGTTTACGCAGTACATCGCGCTCTAGCACTTTGTCCCAAATTCGAATCACATTATTTCCAAGCCCAGGCAGCAGGGTAACGGCAAGCTGATCGCTATTTAATATGTATGTATCTTGTCCGCTCCACTGGCCTTTCGTCACTTGATACATAGTTGCTCAACTCCTTTTATTGATAATAACCGACATCTCATTACTTCATCATACCAGATGTTCCGTGTAAAGTCATAAGTGCACCTAGGTTCACAGTGGCCCTTCTTGATTGACAATTAGGGGTCAGATTGTTATGATTAGCGCAAATATCTGTTTAAAGCCGTGAAAGGGATAAGTAAGTTGATGGAATGATACTTCAGAAAGCCGGTGTTGGCTGCGAACCGGTGTATCACATGAACCGAATGGACCCTGGAGTGCTGAGCGCAGAACGATTATGGAGCTTACTTGCGTAAGCCGGGTCTAGTATGCCAGCCGTCAGTTCCACGTTACGGAATACGAAAGATTTGCTGCTGAGGAATGACTGGCAGCAGATAAATTAGGGTGGCACCACGGTCTCTCGTCCCTTGCGGCGGGAGGCCTTTTTGTATTGTTTGATAAGGAATGAAGGAGGTCATAGGAAATGAAAAAAGTATTATCAGGGATTCAGCCGAGCGGTCAGCTTACCCTCGGAAATTACATTGGAGCGATGCAGAATTTCGTGAAGTTGCAGAATGATCATGAATGTTATTTCATGGTGGTGGATTTGCATGCAATTACTGTGCCACAAGATCCGGCTGCGCTGCGCGAACAATCGGAGGCGGTAGCAACATTGTATGTGGCCGCAGGGATCGATCCGACCAAAGCGAACATCTTCATGCAATCCCATGTGCGCGGGCATGCGGAGCTAGGTTGGTTATTAACGACGTTAAGCTATATGGGTGAATTAGAGCGGATGACGCAGTTCAAAGATAAGTCAGCCGGCAAAGAGTCGATTGGCACGGGGTTGTTCGTCTATCCAGCGCTCATGGCTGCAGATATTCTGATCTACAACGCGGATCTAGTACCTGTAGGAGATGATCAGAAGCAGCATCTGGAATTGACTCGTGATCTAGCAGGTCGGTTCAACAGTCGTTATGGAGACTATTTCACTGTACCAGAGCCTTATATTCCGAAGATTGGTGCACGCGTGATGTCACTGGATGACGCATCAAAGAAAATGAGTAAGAGCAATCCGAACCCTGGCAGCTTCATCGCACTTCTGGATCCGCCAGATGTGGTTCGGAAGAAAATTAGCCGGGCAACAACAGACTCAGGTCGTGAAGTGAAATTCGATCCTGCGGACAAACCGGAAGTAAGTAATCTACTCAGCATCTACTCGCATTGTGCGGGGTTGTCCATTGAACAGATTGAAGCGAAATACGAGGGACAAGGCTATGGGGCGTTTAAAAAGGATTTAGCAGAAGTTGTTGTATCGGTCCTTGAGCCGCTGCAGCAGCGCTATCGCGAGATCCGTGAGTCTGGCGAGATTCATAACATTCTGCGTCAGGGCGCTGAACGTGCTGCTGCTGTGGCAGATCAGACCGTACGCGATGTGAAGGAACGGATGGGCTTTTTGCTCCCTTAAATAACCCCGAAAACTTAAAATCCTAAACTAAAGCAAAAGCGGAGTGATTCACTCCGCTTTTTTGCGATCGAGGCGTGCTTTCATAGCGAAGCTAAATCCCATGAATCCAATGAGGCATAACGTGAATAACAAGACCAGCCATATACTGATGGCAATGGAGATGGCGATAGCTAGCATGAACAAGATATTAATGACGGCAAAAAGGAGCGATAGCGACTTTGTCATTTGGAAATACCCTCCATCAAATTTGGCTGAATATCTGAGAATAACATTCTAGAAGAAGGTCATAATAAGTTTGCAAGCTTGCAAGCAAACATATTTTAGAAGCAGGGTGAAAGGAGTTTTTACGAATGGCAAATGGACGTAACTCTTTAGTTGTACCTCAATCTTCAGCAGCTCTTGAGCAATTGAAAATGGAAGCTGCACAAGAATTGGGTGTTTCAATCCCTTCCAGTGGATACTATGGCGATGTTACTTCTCGTGAAGCAGGATCCCTTGGTGGATATATCACGAAGCGCCTTGTGCAAATCGCTGAGCAGTCTCTTGCAGGCTCCTCATCGAACCGCATTCGCTAAGCATCCATAAGAGAGAGGCTCAGAGCAGACTGCTCTGGGTCTTTCTTTTTGGCAAATTCCATTCGAACATAATATTGACGCATTCGAACGAATGCGTCAATAGATAGCGTGCTTCTTCAATTCTAAGATAACAAGAGGCTCCATTTTTTCTGAATTTGGCTGTCACTGATCCAACCAACATAGGAATCAATTGTCTTGAACTCACGATCCATCATTACAATAGCAACGAACGGATACTGTTTGCGATGCCGATAGCGAACATCGGACCAGCGTACAATATAGCCAGCACGGATTTCTCGTACCTCGGCACAAGCATAATTCGTTAGATAGAGGAAAGATTGAACGGTTGGATCTGCTCTGGATCCTTCGACTGCCGCATGGTTTGAGCATTCAGCTGTCTCCATAAATCGAAGTCCTGTACGGTCATAATGACCAAGAATAAAGCATCCGTCCTGTCTGGTTTTGACGATATGCCAATGCGTTAGTGAAACGGTTGGGATTGCAATGTACGTATCGCCTGGTGCATGGTCAGGATCTATCTCTGGTAACCGGCGTTCTAGAATCCAGTGGACGACGGTTCGCCATACATAATATATTGCGATGAATCCGTAGAGAATGGGAAAGATAACCTCGGGTTTGGCGAGTCCAAATGCCCATAACACAATGGCGATAACATGGGTCGTGAATATGGTCGGATCAAAGATGTGAATGATATTCCACGAAATCCATTTGGAGGAGAACGGTCTGGCCGCCTGCGTCCCGTACGTGTTAAATAGGTCGGAGAAGACATGGTAACAAGTCGATAGAAGGACCCAAAAGCCGAGATGGAAGATCGCAGCGCTTCCCCATGCAAAGCCCCATAAGAAGGAGAAAATCCCTGTAATCAGGACTGTCCATAGCAGGAGGAAGGGGAGGGAATGCGTAATGCCACGGTGATGACGAATGTACAAGGTGTTGCTCTTGAGTCGAAGAAATCCATCGAAATCAGGCGCTTGCCCTGCAATGACTGCACCAAAGAATACGGCAGATGCCAGAGCAGGATCCGCTGCGACAGCGGGATCGATATAGGATAGGCCTGCAATACCAAGGCCCATAACAAGATGTGTGCCTGTATCCAAATCGTTCTCTCCTTCATGATGATGTTCTATTCAATATTTACCATATTTAAACTTATTATGAACGGAAATACATATTAATATGAGCGAAGTCGTAGATTACTTCCTAAATCCTATCAATGTATTGTCAAATTGATGAACTGTGACGGCGAACATTGTCAAACATCGAATGCATTTGATATGATAAATCTCACAGTAGTGTAATTGTAATTATTAGAGGAGGATCTTCAAACGTGGATAAACAGTTGAGTTACCAAGCTCCTTCTTCCGACTCGGCACCCCTTTCTCAAGTTTCGATACAAGCAGGCTCCTGGAAAGATTTTATTAATGTGATTAAGCCTGGGATTTTACGTTCGAATTTGATTGCTGCATTCGGCGGTTTCTGGCTAGCATCGCAATGGGATATTAACTTTGTCAGTCTCGTCTGGATGTTGCTTGGTACAACGCTTGTTATGGCTTCTTCTTGTGCTTTTAACAATTATTACGATCGTGAATTGGATATGAAAATGACACGCACGCGTGACCGCGCGCTTCCAACAGGCCGATTAACACCGACTGTTGTGTTATGGTATTCCATTGTGCTTGGAGTTCTCGGGCTTGCCGTCCTCTTCGTATTCACGAACGTATTAGCAGGTGTACTTGGTCTTGTCGGAATGTTGGTGTATGGTGGAATTTATACGTTATGGCTTAAACGTACTTCGACATGGAGCACATCCGTGGGTGCAATTTCGGGGGCCATGCCACCGGTTATCGGGTATGTTGCAGTAACGAACGCTATAGATATGGGGGCGATCTTGTTATTCGCTCTGTTGTTCTTATGGCAGCCGCCGCATTTCTGGGCGCTAGGCATCCGTAGAGTGGAAGAATATCGTGCTGCGGGTTTCCCGTTATTACCTGTTGTCAAAGGTATTCGCCGCACGAAGTTCCAGATGATTCCTTATGTCGCGTTGCTCGTGCTTGTATCCATCTTATTCTATGTATATGGATATGTCGGTTGGATCTTTTTGTGCGTTGCAACATTGCTTTCCGCGGCATGGTTATTCATGACTTTTAGCGGATTTAAGGCAAAGGTCGACGAAATTTGGGCGAAGAAACATTTCTTCATGTCGATCAACTATCTCATGGTGGTCTTCATCATCATGATCATCGATACAGCGCATAAGTAAAAGAAAATAAATAGGTGTTTTTAATCGTCTGTTTTCAGAACCGAGAAGGTTGAATGAAACTAGAAAACGAGGAAACGGAGCGTAGGCGAGACTACGTGAGTACAGGAGTTTTCGGTTGAGTTCAAGATTCGATGTCGAATCATCTTCTCGAGATACTTCGTTATCAAAGCAGGCGATTTAAAACTTCATTAATCAGAACGGGGTTGGGTCGGGGTATTGTATATACTCCTCCAACCCCGCTTTTTCTAATTGTTGAATGATGTATTCATCAGGTGTTCCTTCAACACCCGCGTACCCACGCCTTGTATAGATTTGCTCTGCATCAGGAAACGCATCGCGCAGGATGGCTCGTATTTTTTTGCCTGATGTGTCGTTGTCCATGAACAAATAGACTGCCTCATCTCCAACCTTCCGCTTTAATTCTTCTAGACGATCTGTGCTCAGGGTGCCGTATGTGCAGAGTATGGTGATGTCAGGCGACAATAACCGCTTCAGCCGGCTACGGTCGTTCTTTCCTTCGACGATTATTATGGTCTCCATGCTGCATCCCTCGTTTCTGATCTGTATATATTCCCCGGGAAATGTCGATATTTAACAATTGGATCGTGTACCGTTTATCAATAGTGTACAGCGTTAGACAAGCTTTATGCAAAATTACCGCACGAATTGGTACTTTGGCTTCGAAGCAAATTCAGGTACTTTGCGGGACCCCAAACTGATAAATGCGATCATAACAAAAAAAGGCCCGCACATCGCGAGCCCAAGGGTAGAGGAAAGAATCGCAACTTCGCAAAAAATCAAGGAGTCACAACATTATAAGCGTGTAGCGCGAAGAATAATAACGAGCAAGATGAACAACACCAAGATCACACCAGTTGTCGTCCCCAAACCACCGCATCCAACACCGCCTACGACAGGACCACAAGGAACGACTGGCGATACAGCTACTGGGGATATAATTCCACAATTATCGAAACCCATTTAAGTCACCTCTCTTTCAAGCTCTTGTTAGAGACAATGTTATAGTATGTGTGGAGAGGGCTATCGTGCTGTGCGAATACCTATGCCTATGAAAATGGGTGAATCCCTATTCATGCAATGTTGGCGTGAGTTGCGTGCGTGTTCTATGATGCGCAGGCAGGATGACGAGTGCGGTCATTAGAATGAAAAATGCAATAAAGTAAGGAGAGACGAAGGTGCGCAGATTTCCTGCTAATAAAGGTCCGAAAAAATAACCAATAGACGATGCGATTGACATCGTGGAGAACATCTGCCCATAACGCGTGCCGCCACTCAGTTCAATAAGGTAGGAGGACATAGCTGGGAAAATGATACCTTTCGACATCCCGACAACAAAGAGAAGTACGATTAAGGGGAATGGCGTAGGAATCGCGATAACAAAAAAAGAAATGGCAAGAGACAGACTGCCGATCCATGTTCTCACATAAGGCGAAAATCGATTCAAGAACAGTAAGCTGAGTGTAAGTAAAGCGCCAAGACTGATGACGGAGAAAAAAACGCCAGCTTTCATGATCGATTCAAGTGCTTCTTTCATCAGGGGCAGCTCAAAGAACAGAATGCCTTGTGAACAGGAGATGGCAAGCGGCAAGATGAAGAATCTCCACGGCATTTGCTGTATTGGCGCATTTTCAGGGAGCGTAATCGCCTCTTGGGAATCAGTGACTGCTGCAGGTCGATCATGAATGGCAAAGACGGCAATTGCTGCGACAGCAATTAAGACCCAACCCAGAACACTAAAGGCTTGAGAGAAGCCAATTTTCGCTACGAGGAGTGCCCCAGCTGCAGGAGAGACAACAGAGGCTAACGTATGGACTAGACCATTGCCAGCCATGAGCTTTCCTTGCGTGATATGATCTTGAGCAAGTCTTGCGAGGAGAGACATACAGGCAGGAGAGAGGAAGGCGAGCACGAATCCGCTGATGGAGCGTAGTACGAGCAGTTGCCATGGATTCGTCACATGCGCTTGGAACAGAAGAATTAGACCCGCACCAAATAAACTTCCGAGAATGAAAATTCGGCTGCCGTAACGGTCTACACCTATCCCCGCAAGTAAGTTGCCAGGCAGGTGCGTGAATGAGTAAATCCCCATCATGAGACCGATAAAGGACGGGGCGGCCCCGAGAGAAATTGCAAAAGGTGTTAATATAGGATACTGCGCATGCAGATCAAAGAAAGCGACGAATAAGAACAGGTACAGCCATATAGCAATCTTCACAGCCACTCACTCCTTAAAGGTAGTTCAAAAAATCCAACTTTTGATGAACAATTATTTGTAATCTCCTCTGCTATCTACTTGTACGCCTCGCGGGACGAACTTATGCCCTTATTTTAATTCAAAGGTAAGATTTACGAATAAAATGGCTATCATGTATAATGTTAAGATGTGGAAAGGAGGGAATACCATGAGTCAAGAAGTAATCATGAAGTTTCTCGAAGAAAATTGGATGCTGCTTGCCGTTGCAGTCGTTGTCCTATTCGTAGTCGTTAGCTTCCTGAAGACGGTATTGAAATGGGTGCTCGTAATCGGAATCATCCTTGGGGTGGCGATCTACAGCGGGTATACAATTGATGATCTTAATAAGGTTGTTACGACGGTCAAAGATGATGCCGTTCAGACACTCAAAGATCAAGCGATGAACGCCATGCTGAAAGAAGCCGAAAATGCTGAATATACACAAAATGATGACGGAACTTATAGCATAAAGACAGATAACCTCGAAATCACAGGGAAAGCGAAGGAAGATAAAGTGAAGGTGTCATTCCGTGGCATATCGCTCGGCGAAATGAGCCTAAATGATGCGACGGTCAAATCGTTTATGGAGCAGGCGACCAAGTAATATTTCATTCGCTACATAGGAAACGCTTCGATGAAATTATCGAGGCGTTTTTTTGTGTGGCAAGAATCATAGTAAAGATGCAATAGAGGGGTGAAATATGGTACACTACTTCTGGTAGTTTTAATGGACATTTGGTAAAAAGGAAGGATTAACGAAGTATGAGCAATCATTCGATGGATGACCAGCAAAAACGGGAAATCACGAACCGACGGAACTTCTCTCTGCGGCTTAATATATTTTTCTTCATTTCATTTATTGTCTTCTCGGTATTAATTGTGAGACTTGCTATTTTACAATTCGTCGAAGGGCCGGAATTGAAGGCGATGGCGGATCGTATGGGCTATAAGGAAGTCTCTATTCCTCCGATTCGCGGATCGATTTATGATTCAACCGGGGAGCCTATCGCTTATTCCACCTCGACACAGTCTTTATATTTTACGCTAAATAAGAATTATACCTTGGACGAGAATAAAGCAGAATTAAATCAAATCATATCCAGCTTGAAAAAGGTATTCGATAAATACGGAGATCCGAACGTGCCTCAGATGAACGAAGACGATATTCGCTACCAGATGGATGTCGAATCACGGCTCAATTATGGTTATGTGCCTCGGCGGATTAAATCCGGTCTGACACAGAAGGAAATCGCTTATTTCATGCAGCATAAGGAAG
This sequence comes from Paenibacillus sp. GCM10027629, assembly GCF_042676425.1. Lineage (NCBI taxonomy): Bacteria > Bacillati > Bacillota > Bacilli > Caryophanales > Paenibacillaceae > Paenibacillus > Paenibacillus sp. GCM10027629. The sequence goes on from NZ_JBHTGZ010000009.1 coordinate 24,868, forward strand.
AGTTCAAAGGCATTGATATTGTCGAAGAAAGCATTCGGAACTATGATCCCGATACAGTGGCTGTTCAATTGGTCGGTTATCTGAAGAAATATAAATCCGCGATCAATCCACAGGGTGGTCTCGACTACTATAGAAAAATTGAAGAAGAGAGCAGCAATCTAGATGCTAAATCAGACGAGAAATATTTGCAAAACGAAGATGTCGGATTTGACGGTCTGGAGTTATTGTTCCAGAAGGAACTGCGCGGTAAGAACGGTATTAAGAAATTCCCTGTTAACAACGCAGGCCGGATAATTGGACCGATGGAGCTTACGAAGCCAGTCAAAGGTGATAATTTAATTTTAACCTTGAATAAGAATGTCCAAATGAAAACCGAGCAGGCAATTATGGATGGGATTAAACGAATCAATGATAATGCCTACATGTCACGCGGTTTTAAACCGAATCCACGTGCAGGTTATGCGGTTGCGATGGAAGTGAAGACAGGAAATGTTGTTTCGATGGCTAGTATGCCGGATTACGATCCGAATATATGGCGTGGGGGCAAGATTAGTACAGATGATTATAACGAGATTGAGAGCCGTTATGTGAATGGGACGATTCGTTCGGTATCGCAGAAATATAAGACGCAGAAGGAACAGAACAAGCATCCGTCTTCAATTGTCCCGCTAGGTTCGGTTATAAAGCCGCTATCCGTATTAATAGGATTACAGGAGCAATTATTTACTTCACGTACTGTATATCAGGACCATGGATTCTTCCAGTTTGGTAAAAAAGGTCATGAGGTAAAGGTAAGAAATGCTTCGAGTAAGGCAAATGGGCCGATTACAGCCAGTAAAGCGATTGAGAAATCCTCCAATGCATTTATGGCCTCGATGGTTGGTGATGGGTTGATTAACCGTTACGGCAAAAAGAGCGTCGAGAAATGGGATGAGTACATGAAGCAGTTCGGGCTGGGTGTATCAACTCAAAGCGGTCTTCTGAATGAAAATACAGGGATTATTGATTATTATAATTCTGCGGAACGAGATAGTTATCAATCCGCAATGGTTTACTCATCCTTCGGTCAGCAAGGTCGATATACGACGCTGCAGTTGGCACAGTACGTCACGATGCTTGCGAATCATGGTAAACGATTAAAGCCACAATTCGTGAAAGAAATTCAAGATACAGACGGTAATACTGTGAAGAAATTCCAGCCTGAGGTACTTAACGAGGTTAAGTTTGACGATTCCCATTGGAAGACCATTGAAGCAGGAATGAGCAAAGTTAAAGTAACTGGATTTGAAGGCTTCCCTTATTCCTTTAATCGTAAGACAGGTACATCCCAACAGACGGTTGGCGGAAATCTAACAGTTGAGAATGCGGTATTTATCGCCTATGCTCCTGCGGATAATCCAGTGCTTGCTGTCGCTGTCGTTGTACCGGAAGGTGGATACGGCGGACAGGGGGCAGCCCCGATCGCACGTGAAATTTTCGATGCGTATGATGCAGAAGTGGGACTCGACGGCGTGCCGAAGAACCCAACGAAGAAGACAGAGGCACCTGCGAATGGCCAACAAACGGGTACATCAGGTACAAATTCAACAACCACGAATAGAAACGGAAGTAATGGTTCCACGAGCAATAGTGGTAGATAACACAAGAACTACAGACGTAATAGGATTGAGAAACCCTGAAAGTTTGGGGTTTCTTTTTATTTTTGAATGATTTAGGCAGGAAAATGATTGTTTTTGTCAAAGTATGTTGTTAATCAAATCTGATCAATTAATGCATGGGGAGGTTCATAGCATGGCAGATATTCGAAGATTACAATCCGAGCAAGAATGGAAAGAGGCAATTGCCCTCTCAGATGCTACATTTCGGGATCATGAGCATCGTTCGATGGGTGAAGCGTATCCTTTTGTGTTCTCCAGTAGTTTAGGTCAATCCTATGGTGCATTTGTTGATGGAAAATTAGTTTCCTTTATGGGACTCGTACCTGCTGTGATTCGCATTGGCCCCGCAGCGTTGAATGTATATAGTCTAGGCTCGGTATGTACACATCCCGATTATCGGGGACAAGGGATTGCTGGGGATATATTGAGTGAAATATTCTCACATATCGATCATGCAGATGGAACTATGTTGTTCGTATCCGGTAGTCGTTCTTTGTATTCTCGGGCAGGCTGTTACCCATTCGGACGAGTGTATGGATATCGATACGATTCATCCCACTTCTCCAGTCAGGAGCTCAGAGAGGCAACAGATCAATTCGTAATTAGGGAAATTCAATCGACAGATTGGTTCCAGCTTCATCATCTAACCCAAGGTGAATCCGTACGGTACGAGCAGAGCCTATGGGACTTAGCGCAATTGATTGAGGCCGGTGCGGTCGCGAGCAATAGGAAGCATACGATGCACTCACTGGTGGCTGAGCGTGAAGGTAAGGTTCAGGCATTTATTGTCTACAGTATCCCTACAGCAGTATCGATCGAGGTCAGCCCTGAGGTGTATCATTATGCTGGAGATCGGGCTACGATACATATGTTGTTCGAGCGCGCGATGACAACCCATGCTGCAGCGGGATTGAACATAACCGTACCTGCTCATGATCTCGAGATGCAAGTACAATTGAAGCATGTATTTCATGAAGAATGGAAATGCGGAGGGACGTTGAAGATTATTCGTTCAGAGCGACTACTCGAACAACTGCGTCCGTATCTGGCGACGCAATCATCGGAGGTTGCAGAACAGATCACTGTATCGTCATTGGAAAATGGTCATACATTGATTACCGTCGGTGATCGATCTGTTGAAGTCACACCAGAAGAGCTGCTGGATGTGTTATTCGGTTCAAATGAAGCCATTTCCATGGAGGAGGAATTAAGAACCCTCCTGAACCACGTTTTTCCCGTTCCACTCCCCTTCAATGGCGGGTTGAATTTCGTATAACACATGCGCGAGAAGAGAGCAGAAATTTGCTCTCTTTTTCTTTCGTCCAATAGTTTCCTATATCCAACTTTTTTGGAGGGGCGGAACAATCGGATAAGGTCCTGCATTTAATGGAGTATGAGGGGACAAATTAACCCCTCACGAGAGGTGGGATGATGCGATGCGTAAAGGGCGTAAATGGAGTTCCTCCCTGAAACGGTTTCTGATGGCCCTTGTCTTTTTAACTTTTTAACACGATCTATGGTAAAATGTCGATATGCAGCAAATGCGGAATACCAGATAGAGAATTGGAGGAGACAATGGGAAACTATAAATTGCTGGCACTCGACATGGATGGAACAGTATTAAATGATCGACAGCAGATTACACCGGATACAGCGTATTGGATACAGGAGGCTGTGAAGGCAGGCATTACGGTCAGCTTCTCAACGGGTCGTGGATTCGATTCTGCCATGCCTTACGCGAAGCAGCTTGGACTGGACTCACCGATGATTACGGTGAACGGCGGCGAGGTATGGTCAGCGCCCTATCAGCTTCATCGCAGACATCTGATGGATGCAGGAGTCATGAAGGAGCTGTATCAGATCGCGAAGCGTTATGATGTATGGTTCTGGGCTTATTCGGTAGGTCAAATCTATCTGCGCTCGAGCTGGGATAACGAGATCATCTTCGAGGATAAAGAATGGCTCAAATTTGGATATACCGTTGAAGATGAGGGGATGCGTCATGAGATCTTATCCCTGCTTCGAGCAATGGGCGGGCTGGAGATTACGAATTCTTCGCCGACCAATATTGAATTAAATCCGAAGGGCATATCTAAGGCATCAGGACTTCTGGATGTATGTGAGCTGCTCGGGATTGGTATGCATGAAGTGGTTGCCGTTGGCGACAGTATTAATGATCTAGCAGCGATTCAAGCCGTTGGTCTCGGGGTTGCGATGGGCAATGCACAAGAGACAGTGAAGGAAGCGGCAGACCAAGTCGTAGCTTCCAATGAAGAAGACGGTGTCGCTGAAGTGATCCGTAAATATTTATTGAAATAGGAGGAGTTCGAGATGACTCTAGAGATCATCGGCTGGATCTTGGTTGTCGTCTTATTCGCAGTAGGCATGGCTGGTACAATCTACCCGATTCTACCGGGGGCAGTGGCCATTTATGCGGCATACTTCGTTTACGGACTATGTATTAGCTTCGAGCCTTTTGGAATATGGTTCTGGAGTATTCAGACAGCCATCGTTATTGTGCTGTTTATCGCCGATTATGTGGTCAGCGCCTGGGGTGTTAAGAAATATGGTGGTTCACGCGCATCCATTATTGGGAGTACGATTGGGATTATTATTGGCCCCTTTGTGATCCCGGTTGCAGGTCTACTGCTCGGGCCGTTGCTCGGTGCAATGATTGGCGAGATGATGACGGGTTCCGATATGAATCGTGCGATTAAGGTTGGTTTTGGCTCATTAGTGGGCTTGTTCACAAGTACCCTCGTGAAGATTGTGTTGCAGCTTGCCATGATCGTAATCTTCATCATCTGGGTTATTAATGCGTAAGTAGAGGAGAAGGGAAGATTGTTGTCGTGGCAAAAGAATCATTTATCAAAGGGACGCTCATACTCGCAGCAGCTGCGTTAATCGCACGCGTGCTTGGTGTGGTACAGCGGGTGCCTTTGGAGCATATGCTTGGGGTAAGCGGAGGGGCGGCCTTTGGATTGGCATCGAATGTCTATTTAATGCTACTGACATTCGCGACAGCCGGCATTCCAAGCACGTTAGGTAAGATGGTGTCCGAGAAATATGCGCTGAATCGCCCAGAAGAAGCGCAGCGGATTTATTTTGCTGCTATTCTATTCGGCTTAGGTATGGGGGGGCTCATCACAGCGCTGCTCTACATATTCGCGCCTGTCTATGCAGAGATGAGTTCCGTTCCGGAGGCGACGCTTGCTATTCGAGCTTTAGCGCCAGCGCTGATCTTGTTCCCTGTTATCGCGATGATGCGCGGTTATTTCCAAGGGCGAAATCAAATGGCACCCGGCGGGATATCGCAAATTATTGAGCAAATTTTACGTGTAATAACAGCTGTTGGTCTTGCATATCTGTTCTTAACGTGGGGCTACAGTGAAGAGAAAATGGCTGCAGGCGCTTCCTTCGGCGGCGTATTAGGCAGTATCGGCGCCTTTCTCGTGATGTTGTACTATGCTAGGAAGCTGAAGAAGGCAGACCGTGAAGCGGGACTAGCCCGGAATGGGCAAGATAAGAGCGTTTTTATGCCTCTTCGTCAAATATACAAGGATATTTTCAAGCTTTCGATTCCGATCGTCATTACGTCGCTTGCAGTACCTATCATTTATTTCATTGATTCGAGTATAATCGTTCCAATTCTGAAAGGACAGATTGGCGAACCTCTTGCGAAGGAAGCGCTTAAAGTCTTAACGATGAATGCACAATCCATTGCAGGTATTCCCCCGATTCTGGCGATCGCACTAAGTACATCGATCATTCCGATTATTTCAAGCGCTTTTGCGCGCAAAGAGATGGATCATCTGAATAAGCAGGTAACTTTAGCTCTTCGGATTGCGATTCTGTCTGGGACGCCAATCGTGCTCATTCTTTGTACAGCAGCCTTCTCCGTGAATGGTCTGTTATTCAGTAGTACGAATGGAAGCGGAATTATTTCGTTATTAACGTTCTGTACCATTTTCCAGATTGTTATGATGGTATCAGGTTCGATTCTCTTCGGTCTTGGACGACCTAAGACACCGATGTTTCACGTGATGATTGGTATTGCCGTAAAGTTAGTCGGAAGTTTCACGCTGGGTTATGTTTTCGGCATTTATGGGATTGTCGGTTCAACGATGCTTTGCTTTGCCGTTACGATGTATTTGAATCAACGTTCGCTCAAGCAAATCGTCGATTTTAAGATCTTGGGCTCACGGTGGGCTGGTTTCTTGACGACGGTCATTGCACTAGCAGGTATTGGTTATCTTATCGAATGGGCAGGTAATCAATTAACTCATGTTATGCATGCGCGTATCGCGTATTTCATCTCATCCAGTTTAGTCGGATTGGTGTTGATTGTACTCTATCCCGTGATGCTGGTCGTGTTCCGTGTCGTTACGCAGCAGGAGCTTAGCAGTTATCCGCGTCCGCTTCGCAAGGTATTCCAGCCATTGATGCGATTGCAGCGTGGACAAGCCGTTCAATCTTCAGATTCCTAATGGAGTTCAATTCCCTATGAAGGAGTGTTCACAATGGAGAAATTAACGTCAGAAGCGCAATTTAACGAGGTCATCGCCTCGTCCAAACCAACGATCGGTGTATTTAAAGCCGTATGGTGCAAGGACTGTCATTTTATCGATCCATTTATGCCGGAGGTTGAAGCGAAGTATGCCGATCAACTCACCTTCGTTCATATTGACCGCGATGAATTACCGGACTTGTGCGAGCGATATAACATTCTCGGGATTCCGAGTTTTATCGCCTATGTAGATGGCCAAGAGCTGATTCGGTTCGTAAGTAAGCTGCGTAAGACACGTGAAGAGATTGAAGAATTCTTGGATCGTGCAATCGCCGTCGCAAATACCGTAAAGAAATCCAAATAAGTTCGAACAAGCCATGTCATCTCACGATGATGTGGCTTTTTTTATATCCTTTTTTGTCCATTTACAATGTGTTTTGTCACAATTCCGCCTTCGTTTTCAACTTGAAATCAGGTATAATGAGAAATGGTGAAATTTACTTCTTGAGAGAGTAAGTGGGTGAAGGATTGAGAGCGAATACTTTAAAGTGGCTTGCTTATATCACTTGTATCGGGATGATGCTGGTTCTCTTGAATGGTGCATTAGTCACGAAGACGGGTTCCGGTCAGGGATGTGGCGCGGAATGGCCGCTGTGCAATGGCAAATTTGTGCCTGCCTATACGATCACTTCAATGATTGAATATTCGCACCGTGCTGTGAGCGGACTTGTAGGAATTCTTGTGCTAGTCTTGTTCATCGCGGTATGGCGTCATGTGAAAGAACGTAAAGATGCTTGGTGGTATGCTTTGATCGCATTTTTATTTACATTTATTCAAGCCATTATGGGTGCGCTTGCCGTCGTGCTTGGACAAGTTCCAGCCGTCATGGCACTGCATTACGGATTTTCGCTTATCGCTTTTGCAGGGACACTGCTGCTCTCGATTGTCTTGAACAAGTGGAGCCGGGGGTTGGATGACAATGCGCCATCCGATGTGTACGTATCCGGCAGATTCCGAACAGCGACATGGATTGTGACGTTATATGCCTATGTCGTTGTCTATATTGGTGCATTTGTACGGCATACGGAAGCCTATGGTGGCTGCCAAGGCTGGCCGCTCTGTAATGGAGAGATTATTCCAGAACTTCATGGAACGACACTGATTGCCTTTATTCATCGTGTTGCAGCACTCATCCTATTCATCGCTGTAGCGACGCTAGCGCATTTCGCATATCACAATCATAAGCAAATTCGTGAGTTACGGATTATAGGTGTTTGTGCTCTAATCTTATGTGCTGCACAAATTCTGAGCGGGGCATGGGTTGTATTCACGTTAGGGGATGAGAATGCGGGCTTGTTCGCGGGCTTGTTCCATACTGTACTCATTGCAGGTCTGTTCGGCGTGTTGTGTTATATGAGTGTCAGGGTATGGCAAATGGGCAAACGATAAAATCGGATATACTAAAATGAAACGAAAGTTGTCGAGCATGTGAAGTTCGAGAACTTTTTGTTTTACTCGGGATACATATCATTATTTATCAATCATCAAGGGAGTGTGAACGATATGCTGCGAATCTTGTTAGGACTGCCTCCTCGCGCGGAGCTCGCTGAAATGCAAGGTGCTGTCGAGGCCATGCAGCATGTGTTGCGTCGGCTTCAGAAACGTATCTCTGAGGGACATGATCCCGAGCATATTTGGCGTAAACATGAGATTTGGACGAAAGGTCTGATCGAATCCTTAGATGAGTTGGAGCAGAGTGTTTTCTTAGCGGGCCATTTTGCGGATCGCGTTCGGAATTCGTATCAAGATGAAATGTCGCAGCAAGAAAATACGGATTATCACAGGCATGTCTATTTCTATAAGGACGGATTTATTCGGGTATTCTCGATATTGGATAAGCTGGGTACATTGATGAATGACCTCTTTGAACTCCATACCGAACGAGCCAAAGCTCATTTTTCTTTTTTTACCGTCTTGCGGCAATTTCGATATTTGGGTGTGCATTTGGCACTCATGGATAAGCTAAATACATTGAAGGAACAATATAATGAGCCGCTTCGCCATCTTCGCAAATGGCGTAATATCGAAATTCATTACATGAATATGGAGATGCAGGACGATCTTAATCAACGAGATCAGACACTCGATGGCAAGATTAAACTGGAGGATATTCAGCAACGTCAAAATGACCTGGAGCTCGGTTATCGAATGGCCTGTGATACCTTGCAAGCAGCGTTCGAATATATCGAAATAATGCTGCGTAACAAGTATCAACGATAATTGGAATTTTTTTCTGTTTGACATTTAATTGCATCAACACTATACTCAATTTAAATTTAATACAAACGATACTTTCTTATCGAGAGCGGCGGAGGGACAGGCCCTGTGAAGCCCGGCAACCGATTCCAGATCCAGTGATTATACGGATATGGAGTGTCATGGTGCTAAATCCTTCAGAATTCATGTCAGAATTCTGGTAGATGAGAAGAGGACTATGATGACTTGTCAGCCCTTTTCCGTTGTGCCGGAAAAGGGCTTTTTTGACCACAAAAAGTTTTTCTCATTACTCGATCAGAAACGAGAGGGGACAATCATGATACAGCTTAAACAACTGTCGAAGACCTACGGCAGTAAGCATAAACAGACCGTTGCGCTTTCAGACATCAATGTAACCATTGATCGAGGCGAAATTTTCGGAATCATTGGACATTCGGGTGCGGGCAAGAGTACGCTGCTGCGCAGTATCAATCTGCTCGAACGCCCAACGGCAGGTGAAGTGTGGATTGGCGACACTAATCTTACGGCTTTGTCGGATGTAGATCTGCAAGGACAGCGTCGCAAGATCGGAATGATCTTTCAGCATTTCAATTTATTATCGTCTGCCACCATTTTTGATAACATTGCCTTTCCGCTGCGGTTAGTACGGACACCCAAAGCAGAAGTCGAACAGAAGGTGGACAACCTTCTGAAACTTGTCGGTCTAGAAGAGCACCGGAATAAATATCCATCACAGCTGTCCGGTGGACAGAAGCAGCGTGTGGGTATCGCTCGTGCGCTAGCGAATGATCCCGAGGTGCTCTTGTGCGATGAGGCTACATCCGCGCTAGACCCGCAGACGACGCAATCGATTCTACGATTGCTGCTCGATATTAATAAACAATTCGGCATTACGATCGTGCTCATTACACATGAGATGCACGTCATTCAGACGATTTGCGATACGGTAGCAGTTATCCATGATGGCCGCATTGTAGAGCAAGGACCTGTGACCGAAGTCTTCTTGAAGCCTCAGCATGCAGTTACCCGAGATTTTATTCGGGAAGAAAATGAGAGCGCGGAGCTGCTAGACCGTCTAATTGCTTCGTTACCATCGAATGATCATACCGAGGTCGTGAAGATTAACTTCTTAGGGACATCAACGTATCAACCGATTCTATCTGAGGCTGTTCAGTCGACAGGCGTCTCCTTTGCGATTCTACAAGGGACGATTGCCACGATGAAAGACACGCCGTATGGTCAGCTCATCGTGCGCTTTGAAGGGGATAAAGAAGCGATTGCGAAGACATATGAGATGTTGCGCACACAGGTACATGAATTGGAGGTGATCGGATGATACTCCTATCTACGGGGTTTGATTTCTCGAAAATCTATTGGTCCGAAATTTGGACGGCAACGTGGGACACGCTGCGCATGTTGTTCTTCTCTGGGATATTCACATTTATTATCGGGCTTCCGATCGGCATCCTGCTATTCATGACCGCAAGAGGAAATACGGTTTGGAGCCGGATGCTCTATCGGGTGATTTCGTTCATCGTCAATATTTTGCGTTCCGTGCCTTTCGTCATTCTGATGATTTCGATTATCCCTTTGACGAAATTAATTGTTGGGACTTCGATCGGTGTACTTGGTTCCATTCCCCCGCTCGTACTCGCAGCGGCTCCGTTCTTCGCCAGACTCGTGGAGACCTCGCTTCGTGAGGTGGATCGCGGGGTGATCGAAGCGGCTGAATCGATGGGAGCTTCAAAAGGACAGATCGTGGGTAAAGTATTACTGCCAGAATCCATGCCGAGTCTGATTGCGGGTATCACCATCACGATTGTAACGTTAGTCTCCTACACGGCGATGTCCGGATTGATTGGGGGCGGCGGTCTTGGGGATTTGGCCATTCGATATGGCTATCAACGGTATGAGATGGAGATTATGGTCGTTGCCGTCATCTTAATGATTATTATCGTTCAGTTGATCCAAGTGCTTGGTGATATTCTTGTTAAGCGGTTTTCTAGAAAATAATATAGATGCAATAAATTCACATTATCATGGGGGGATTTACAATGAAAAAATGGTTGATCACATTAACAGCAGTACTCGCGTTTGCGGTGATTGCAGCAGGTTGCGGCGAGAAGAACAGTGCAAGCAGCGGTGAGGAGAGCAACGGAAGCAAGCAAGAGACGACGACACTAACAGTCGGAGCGACAGCTGTACCGCATGCTGAAATTCTGAACTTCTTGAAGCCAATGTTGGAGAAGGAAGGCGTTACGCTTGAAGTGAAGGAATTTACGGATTACGTACAGCCGAACGTGCAAGTGTTCGAGAAGCAGCTTGATGCGAACTTCTTCCAGCATCAGCCGTACTTGGATCAAATGAATAAGGATCGCAACATGGATCTTGTCAGCGTGGTAGGCGTCCATCTTGAACCGATCGGCGCATACTCCAAAAAGATCAAATCGGTTGACGAATTGAAAGATGGCGCAACCATTGCTATCCCGAACGATGCTTCGAACGGCGCGCGCGCTTTGTTGTTATTGCAAAAACAAGGGTTAATTGAGCTCGCCGAAGGCAAAGTAGCGGACGCAACGATCCGCGATATTACGAAAAACCCGAAAAATTTGAATTTTAAAGAGCTAGAAGCAGCAATGCTTCCACGTGTCCTTGATGAATTCGATGCTGCAATTATTAATACGAACTATGCGCTGCAAGCAGAGCTGTCACCGACGAAGGATTCGCTCTTTATTGAAGGAAGCGACTCCCCATACACGAATATCCTTGTTGCTCGTCCAGACAACAAAGACTCCGATGCGATGAAGAAGCTGGCAGCAGCCCTTCATTCGCCAGAACTGAAGAAATTCATTGCAGAGAAATATGGTGAAGCAGTATTGCCGGCATTTGAATAATTACGAAATAAGAGAGGCTGACATCTGTACATACAGGTGTCAGCTTTTTCGTAAGAGCGATCATTAGGAACAGCCCATTCTGATGAAGAATGGGCTGGTTTTCGTCGCTCATTGCAGAACACCACTATCGGTCATTTCCATCTTCACGGTTACCTTAATTTCCGCTTCGGATAATGCTTTCCCCCAGTCATCTTGAACCTTCTTCCAAGCATGGTACTGGTAGGCTTGCGCAAAGATGCCAAGCCCGAACGGGTCAATCCGATTCTTCTGAATTTTATGGATCAGCGCTGTAAGATCTCGCTCTAATATTGACTCTATTTGCTGCTGCAACTGCTGCTCATGCGCGAGCATTCGGAAAGGAAAGGTCCGCTCCGTTAAGCGCGTACGCATCTTAAACCGAATATCGAAGCCGAATTTACCGCCCTGATACGTTGTCCAAATATGCGCTTTGGACTTCAGAATGTCGATGCTGAGTTTACTCTTTACAATCGGATTCGGCGGACCCGTTTGAAGCTCCTTTGCCGTCATTGTATACGATGCGATATGGCTAATATCCCTTTGCAATATCCGAAGGAGTATGGTTTCTTGCAGGTTGAGGCTCGTTACATATTTTCCTTGCTCATTAAGCAATGCCGCGCCCATCGCGATCAGATCACGATCTTTTCGAAGCAGCGGAAGCGAAGGGGTCATGCTCTTATCATACATTTGGCGATGAAATTCCTGCAGCGTTGTATCTAGTGTCGCGTTTTTATGGGCCGTAGAAGTGATTAATTTAACGAGGAGCATCGGTAACGGCGGTTTGTCCTCAGGATGGAAATGGGTAATTTCGGCTACAGGTCCATCTACAACGATGACATATGAAGTAACCGTTGTCTCTGCATTGCGGAAGAGAGGATCAAGAAGGGAGAACCAATTCTCTTGTTCCAAAAGCTTTTTGCCGATCAAGATGGATTGGATTTTTCCGGCGCTGGGAATCCCTGTGGATATTGTGTCAAAATCAATTTTGCTCCGCCGAACAGAGATTGGTCTAATATCATAGAATTCCTCGGTTTTTTTCTTCGCATCCTTATTGAATACTGGGCTGGAAGCATAGACCAAGAATCGGTTGTCTTCATCCACGTCTAATCCAAGCATGAGCGTGAGAGTAGCATCTTCCAAGTACATTTTGTCGTAGCATCCAGGTAAGACGCCTAGTAGGACGAAGATGAGGCATAGGTGCCGCCAGTGTTGAGATTTCAAGCGGAATCCCCTCCCTGACTTTGGTGAAATCCGGCGTATATTTTGGCATAAATCCATAAGCAAACAGGAAAGACGTAGGCAATGATGCTCCCAACGATACTAAGCGTTTTCATGATCTGAGTAACCTGACTTTGCGAGAGGGCCAGCATCATAGATAATGCTATGGGAAGAATCAGGATCAGCCCCGTTACAAGGCTTGGATTCGATGAAGGCATCAGACGTTTTACACCGTATACGGCTATGGACATATAGACGATCCAGGTTACCGAGATAACGATCATATACATCGCGAGGAAGATGATATCCCATCGATCCAGGAACTGTACCCGGATGACTTTCAACAGACTTAGCGTCGGCCATGTATATTGCAGAATCTCCAAGGAGCTGAAGTAAGCTAAGCAGACCACGGTGGTTAGGCCGTAGAAGCACATGGTTAACGTATTCGCAACGATAACGGCTGAGGCGGCGTTCTGCTTCTTCATGAGAAATGGATAGAGAACGAACGAGATTTCGAATCCAAGGAAGGATAAGAGCGTCAGCTTCGTTGCAGATAGAATGGGTAGCCAGCCTTCTTTGATTATGGGTAGCAGATACAACCAATGACTATGATTCACAGGAAAAACAAGCAGCACAATAATCCACAGAGAGAAGTAGAAAATGATTTCTGCATACCTTCCAATCATGGTAAGTCCGTGCCGAACAATCATATAGGTTGGAATCGATAAGAGAAGCATGAGCATAAGATTAGGGGTGTTTGGCAATAACCATATTTTTAGAATCGAGACAATTGAGATCAAGATCGTGATACTGCTTCCTATAAAATAGATGATAAGAAGAATCGAAGCGGCTTTACCGAACCATTTTCCAAGATATAACTTGAACAGATCGAACAGTGTTGCGCCTGGATGTACTTTCAGCGCCTGGATGATGAATAAGCTTGCAACGACGGATAATGCCCATCCGAAGATGATTGATATCCAGCCGTAGGTGCCTGTTGCTTGAGATAATTCGCGTGGGAGCGTCAAGAAGCCGACACCGACCTGGGTGCCGTGAATGAGAAATACATATTGCAGCCATGTAATTTGAATGGAGTTCGTATTTCGTATCATGGTTTCTCCTTGGATGGAATGGGGTCTTGTCGGTCCAGTTGAACCGGATCTGCATTGACAGGTCTCTTCTTCATGATCCACAGCGGCGCACGGATGAAGGTGTCCTTCCAATCGGTGAATCGGACAGGAGCCAGCGGACTGCCGTAAGGCGTATCGAGCGATTTCAAGGTGACTAGGTGGATAATTAAAGTCATCAGTCCTGCGGCAATCCCGACGATACCGAATATCGAGGCAATGATCATCATGGGAAATCGAAGGAAGCGGACGGCTGCCCCCATATCATAGTTCGGGATGATGAAGGATGCGATGGCGGTCGAGGCGACGACGATGACCATAATATTGCTCACAATACCAGCTTGTACTGCAGCCTGGCCAATGACAATCCCTCCAACAATGCCTACCGTCTGTCCAATCGGTGCAGGTAGTCGAATACCTGCCTCGCGCAGCATCTCTAGGGTGATCTCCATCATAATCGCTTCGGCGAAAGGCGGGAAAGGAACACGTTCTCTCGATTCGCCGATCGAAATGATCAATTTAATCGGGATTACGACATAATTGAAGGAGATGAGCGCGATATAGATCGCAGGTAGAAAGAGCGCAATAAAAAAGGCAAAATACCGAGTCACGCGAATAAAAGAAGAGATGAGCCACCGTGTACTATAATCGTCGATGCTCTGGAAGAAGGACACAAAGGTCGCCGGACCGATCAGCACATTTGGAGACCCGTCAACGACCATGACATATCGTCCCTGCAAAATTTGCGAAGCCGCAGAATCCGGACGCTCCGTAGAGACGAATTGTGGAAATGGGGAATAGGGATTATCCTCAATGAATTCCCCAAGTTCTCCCGCGTTAATAATGGCATCCACATTAATCTTCTGAATGCGCTTCTCTAATTCCTCGAGGATTTCAGGCTGTGCAACATCACCCAAGTACAAGATCGATACGGTTGTATTGCCACGAACACCGACTTTAAGCTCCTTAATCTTAAGCTCAGTACTTGGAATATAGCGGCGAATAAGTGCGATATTCTGGCTTCCTGTCTCGACAAAGCCCTGATGCGCTCCCTTCAGGGATGATTCGATCTGCGGATCCCCGATGGACCGCTGCGGCCACCCTTGCGTATCGAGGATGGAAGCCTCTGCGCTTCCATTCACGAATAGGACACTGCTGCCTCCTAAGATCGCAGTTGATATCGCTCTCCACTTGTCCTCCGCAATCAGATGACTGATGGATACGGTGGGGCTCATATTTAATTGGAACATGAGTGGCTCAAGTACGTTATTATTCACGGAATTCTTATCGGTAAGCCCGCCTAAATAGACAAGCGCTGCGGCTTTGCGGGTAGATTGGATCGTGAACTCACGAATCACGAGATCAGGAAATCCCTGGAAGATGGAATTGATCTGTGTAATATTATCCGATAGATTGCTGCTTATTGTGGCTGTTTGTTGTTCTTGTTGTTGCTCTTGTGATGACATAACGATCCTTCCTCAAGTCAATCTGGTGCCCATAGTATTTCCTGTAGGATTTACTTTATTCTGGATATATCGTGACATCATCAGCACAAAAAAAGCAGCCAATCCGAGGATTGACTGCTTCTATTGCCACTTACAGGGCTTCGATCATATTCAAATTAGAATACTTGAACAACTTCTTGAACGCCTTCAACTTCTTCAACCAAAGCGCGCTCAATCCCTGCTTTCAAAGTAATTGTGGAACTTGGGCAGCTGCCGCAAGCACCCATCAACTTTAATTTAACGATACCGTCTTCCACATCAACGAGTTCAACGTCGCCGCCGTCACGTTGTAGGAATGGACGAAGTTTATCAAGCACTTCTAGAACTTCATCATACATTTGAGCTGTATTTTCACTCATTTGCTTCAACTCCTTTCTCACCTTATTATAGTATAAAGATGTTTAAATTAAAATGGCTCAAACAAACGACTTCAGCAAAGCGGGTGATTCAATGCGACCGATCATCGAGTTCTGCGTCAGTAACATGCATCACGGGACAGACCTTGTGATGAAGAAGCTGGAGCATAATCCAGCATATGATGTCATCGAATATGGCTGCCTTGGGAATTGTGGAGAATGTTATCTCTTCCCGTTCGCTTATGTGAATGGTGATATTGTCGCTGCAGAGACGATTGATGAATTAGAAGACAAAATCATGCAAGAAATCCGTGCCGTTGAAGCTCTAGATAGCAGTGGCTAGCATTAACCGAAATGATGCTTGGATCTCCATAGGACGCCCATCTTCAAGACACGAGGGACACGTCCTTTCATCGTTCTATTTCCTAATAGTCCGAACCCGCTCTTCTTCCCTAAGGAACCAAGAACGCCTTTTAGCTTAATCTTGCCAAGCTTCGGCTCCTCACCTTTCCATCCTGCTTGAATGACATCTGCAACTTGCTCTCCTTGTGCTCCGGCAGCTTGTGCGCTTGGAGAGAAGGAGAGGGAGGCACAGTCACCTACCACATAGACTTCTTCATGGCCTGGAATTTGGAAATGGCTATTAAGAAGAACGCGTCCTTGCGGATCCTTCGGTACATCTAGGTCTTGAACCGGCTTAACTGGCTGGATGCCTGCGGTCCATACGGTAACGTCACTATAGATAACGCCGTTCTGATGGATTATGCCGCCTTGCTCTAATTGGGTCGTTGAAATGTGCGAGCTCAGCTCGACATGATGCTCGTGGAACCACTCCGAGACGAATTCGGACAGCTTCTCAGGGAAAGCCGAGAGTACGCGAGGTCCGCGGTCAATAATCCGAATGTTCAAATCCGGTCTACTCTCACGAAGTTCAGCCGCGACTTCGACACCGCTTAAACCCCCGCCCATAATGTTCACTTGGCCGTAAGGCTTCACATCATTGAGCATCTGATACGTCCGGCGTGTTCGTGATAAGGATTGAATGCTCTCTGCATATTGTTCTGCGCCGAGAATACCATGAAATTTATCTGTACATCCCAGTGCAATAACAAGTTGATCATAAGGAATAACTTCTTCTGCATTTAAGTAGACATGTTTGGCCTGCAAATCGATACGTGTAATATCACCGTATTTGAGTTCAATTCGCGGGTCTGTCGGAAAGGCAACGCGGATTTGAAGATCAGATGCTGTACCAGCTGCGAGTGCATAATATTCTGTCTTAAGTCCTTGATAGGGCTGGCGATCGATTAACATCACCGATGTGTCCACCGGGATATCACCTTCTAATAACCGATTAGCAACTGCAAGTCCACCATAGCCCCCGCCCAGGATGACCAATTTTTTCATGAGTAGCTCTCTCCCCGTATGCCTCGAATAATTGTCCTTAACTTCAATTAAGATTCATATACCTTCACTTCGTTATAGAACGTATCGCGTTCTACTGGAATTCGGCCCGCGCCTTTAATGAGCCAGATCAACTCAGCGCGAGTTAGGCCTTCAGGTGTTAGAGCGCCCGCAGCATGGCTGATCCGCTCCTTCACAATGGTACCATGCGCATCGGATGCGCCGAATGCTAATGCCATTTGTGTCAACTGCGTTCCGATATTAATGAAGTAAGCTTTGATATGTTGGATATTGTCGAGCATCAATCGGCTGATCGCAATGGTCTTAAGGTCTTCATAAGCTGAGTTGCGGCGGCGAATATCAGCTGATTTACTCTTCGGTTGCATGGATAATGGAATGAATACCATGAAGCCATTTGTCTCATCTTGAAGTTCGCGAATCTGCAGCATATGTCGAACGCGATCTTCATGGCTCTCGATGGAACCGTAGAGCATTGTTGTATGTGTACGCAAGCCAAGCTCATGAGCAACACGGTGCACTTCTAGATAACGATCCACATTCGCTTTGTCTACATGCATTTTCTCACGATATTGATCGGATAGAATTTCAGCACCGCCCCCTGTGAGGGTCTTAAGTCCAGCTTTCATCAGCTCTTGAAGGACTTCGGCAATGCTTAGTCCGCTAATCCGTGTGAAGAAATCAATTTCAGCGGCTGTATATGCCTTTAAGGTAATATCTGGATATTTCTCATTCAGTGCACGAAGGGAATCGACATAATATTGAAATGGTACATGTTGGTTATGTCCACCAACAATATGAAATTCACGCACACCTGGATTGATATGCTGTTCGACGTATTCAATCATCTCAGCGCCGGAAAGGGTGTAAGCACCTTCGTCGCCTTCATCTTTGCGGAAATTGCAGAAGGCACAGCGGGATTCACAGACGTTCGTGAAATAGAGGCTCATGTTTTCAATGAAATAGACTTTCTTCCCATTTTTCTTAAGATTGACCTCATTGGCCAATTGACCGATGGTTAATATGTCATCACTTTGGTACAGATAGACGCCATCTTCCAGTGAAAGACGTTCTCCTCGCTGTACTTTTTCGATGATTTCTGCCATCCGAGAGTCCGTATGGCTTGTCACAAGTGTTGTCATATCGGATCGTTCCTCCTTTGTAATTAGAGTTCCATTCGGGAACGCTTCGTATTTTCTTTTGTATGTGAAATTTCTTACAAGATCAACCGATGTGTATCAAAAATCTCATGAAAAAATGACCAATAGAACTCGGTCGTAACCCCATTATAAACCTCGTTGTGAAGAGGAGCAATAGAATGTGACAAAAAAGGTAAACCTTTTGTTTCCACCGTTAGGTTCTCACACTTGTGACAAAATGCATCGTTCATGTATACTGAAGATATAGTAACAGAAGGAGGGATTCAGATGATCAATATTACTGATGCAGCGATTGCTAAGATACAGGAAATGCTTGCACAAGAGGAAATTCCGAACATGTTCTTGCGTTTAGGTGTTCAATCCGGCGGATGCAGCGGGTTTCAATACGGGATGGGATTCGATGATGAGCAGCATTTCAATGATAAAGTATTTGATGTGAAAGGCCTTAAGGTTGTCGTTGAAGAAGACAGCATCAAATATTTGAATGGACTTATTATTGACTTCAAAGAATCCGGTATGTCGGGTGGATTCACGATTGACAATCCAAATGCAAGTGCGACTTGCGGATGCGGATCGTCATTCCGTACGGCTACAGATGCAGGTACGCCTGCACCAGAGCAATGCTAATACACGAATAGCGCTACGCTTGCGTGAACGCCATAAGACATGCTAAACCCCCTGAAGGAAGACCTCAGGGGGTTTTTTGGCATCTATGTATGGGTCGGATTAGATTACAGAAACTTTAGATTGAGCATAACTGCGATCATCCCGGTTGCGAGGATCGAGAAGACTACGAATGCGCTGCCGATGCCGCGTTTGCGATCGATGAACATTTTAATCCCTACAACGAAGATGCAGAGGGTTACAAGGACAAGAATTACAGCCATCGCATAATAGCTAAGGGTATATAGATTCTGAACGAATTGTTCCAAAGGAAGGTTCCTCCTTGCTTAATATTGGTTGTTGTCCTTCTATAATATCTCGAATTCTCACAATTATCTATCCAAATTAAGGCATATACCGGGGACAATAATACAGGAGGCTCACCCTCAATTTGAGTATGTATAAGTATACTCTCAGAAAGGGGATGACGGAATGGCTGGAAGACAACTGGCTAACAAATGGGTTAAGACCGCAGTATTACTGTCTAACGCTAAAATCGCAGCTCATATTCCTCAGACAAAGAGATACAATGCTGCAAACCTACACTCCATGTTGTCCGCATATGGTATGGTCGTAATTAAACCGGTTGTTGGTGGCGGAGGCTATGGCGTCATCAAGGTAACCAAGGAAGGGGAGACCTATTCCTATACAGCCATGTCGAAGCACCGGTCATTCAGGAGTTTCGATCGCTTGTTTCGCTCCCTTAGCGGAGTGAAGAAGAAACGCCGTTACATCATTCAACGTGGAATTCATTTAGCAAAAATAGATGGCCGTCCGATCGATTATCGTGTCAAAGTTGTGAAGGTTAGAGAGTATTGGGAAATTCGTGCGATGGTCGGCCGATTGGCGCGGCGAGGGTTGTTCGTGACGAATTTGTGCAAGGGCGGGGCAATGTTGTCAGCGTCTCAAGGAATTAGAAGATCATTTTCAGGAGGAAAAGTAGCAGCGAAGAAGTGCGAAATGCGGAAATTGACGGTGTTGTCTACGACAATTCTGGAGCGGAAATTTCCGGGAATAGGGCAGCTAGGGTTTGATTATGGAATCGATACGAGTGGGAAGATTTGGATTTTTGAGGTGAATACTCGTCCGCAATAAGAAAGGGGGAGATTCATCTTTTCTCTTTATATCATATTATATGATAGTTTTGATTTTTGGTGATAGGCGGTGTAATAGAATTTTTTTATACAGCTTTCCGGTTATGAGCCTGTGAATAACTATTATCCACATATTACAGGGCGTAAGTACGCTTGATTTGGGAGTTATTAACAACTAAATCACAGGATTTCCACAAGGTGGTGTGGATAACCGGAACGCTTGTTCTGTCCAAGGGGGCGTGGTATAGTAAAATTCAATAACAGGAAATAAAAGGGAAGGAAGTATGTGTGATGTCTATTCTATCCGATGAGCTATTGGTAGAATCGTATTATAAGGCGATAGAGTTGCAGTTAGAGGGAGAATTTATCCGACTTCTCTTAGCCGAGATACGATTGCGTCAGCTTCCGTTGCAGTAATTCATACCTTTTATTCACTCCAGATTAGGGCCCCATTCTCTGACTTGGAGAGGGGTAGATCGCTGACAAGCTTCACAGTAGAGAAGATGTGTACAGACGGGTGCATCTTGATTCATCGAGTGGAGCTCAGAATAGGCGGAGTAATCCGCATAAGGGCTGTAGGGTCCCTCATAATCCTCTAATTTGCCGTAGTCTGACGCAAGCTGGTGACAAGCTGGACAAGTCACATGGGAAGTGATGAAACCGTTACATAGCGGACAGCGATAAGACAAGGGTATCCCCCTTTCAGAAAATGTAAAGTGCATGTTCAAAAGTCAAAAGATGACATTTTGAACTTCCTTTAAGAAGTTCTGAAATGTAGGATACCCTTTATTGTACTAACATATAATAAAAAAGTGGACTATACCTTCATGCTGCTGCTGTGTCCTGGGGATAACTTTGCGCTTGGGTCTACATAGACCTTCGCATTGTTGATCGCCGTAGGTGCTTCACCGAAGCCAACTGCAATCAGTTTCAATTTACCAGGGTAAGTCGTAATATCGCCTGCAGCGAAGATACCTGGGATATTGGTCTCCATGCGTGTGTCAACAACAATTGAACCGCCTTGAATGTTAATGCCCCAATCTGCAATTGGACCAAGTGAAGATACAAATCCGAATGTCACGATAACAGCATCAACATCGATCTTCGTCTGTTCATTTGTCTTCACATCTTGGATCGTAACTTGCTCGATTTGATCTGCGCCATGGAGGCTAACAATTTCGGTTGGCGTAATGACTTTTACCTTCGAAGCCATGAGACGCTCTACACTGTGTTCATGTGCACGGAATTTGTCCCGGCGATGGATCAACGTAACTTGTTCTGCAATCGGTTCGAGCATAAGAGCCCAGTCAAGTGCAGAGTCACCGCCGCCGCTGATCAATACTTTTTGGCCCGCATATTGCTGTAAATCGCTAACGAAATACTTCAAGTTTTTCTTCTCGTATTGCGCAGCTTCAGGCAGCTCTAGACGGCGTGGTTCAAATGCGCCTACACCTGCAGTGATGATAATGGCTTTAGCATAGTGAACACCTTTATCTGTCGTAACTTCGAAGAGGCGCTCGTCTTTCTTCACGACATCGATAACTTTCTCTTCGAGTCGTACATCGGTCTGGAACATTTCCATCTGTTTGCTCAAGTTATCGACGAGCTCTTGCGCAGTGACCTTCGGGAAGCCTGCTACATCGTAAATGTATTTTTCAGGATATAATGCTGCCAATTGTCCGCCTAATTGTGGCATACTCTCGATCAATTTAACGGACGCTTGACGCATACCTCCGTAAAATGCTGCAAACATACCGGCAGGTCCGCCACCGATGATCAGGATATCAGCGGGCTCTTGAGTCGTTAGATTTTGTTGGTCCACAGGGGCACCTCCGAAATTCAATATTGTTTGTTACACATCCTTAATTATTATAAGCTTCTCAGCAAGGGAATGAAACCTATTTTCATTTTTGGATCAACAAATAAACTTAATCGGGTTGCAAAAAAAATAAAATGAAAAATGTCGAATCTTTTTTGAAGAAAAGCTTGATATTCTTGAGAAAAATCAGTATGATTTCATTTGGGTTAATAAACCAGTTGTCGGATCGTGCACAATTCTGATACAGTTTGTTCATGAAATGTTCATTGATTTGAATATAGAACGTGGCTTTACACCATTTTTTTATTTTGTAAGTGTAATTTTTCACATATTCATGTTTTATACTATACAATAAATCACAAGAAGGATTGGAAGGGATCAACCATGAGTAATATTCCTAAAATTGTCATCCTAGGTGCCGGATATGGCGGTATTCTTACAGCACAGCGCCTACAGAAAGAATTGAACTATAACGAAGCGGATGTAACGCTTGTGAATAAGCATGACTACCACTATTTCACAACGCATTTGCATATGCCTGCTGCGGGTACGGATCAAATGGAGAACGCACGCGTTGCGATTTCCAAGTTGATCGATGAGTTCAAAATTGATTTCGTTAAAGCAACGGTACAACAAATTCGTACGCAAGAGAAGAAAGTTCTTCTGGAGGATGGAAGCGCGCTTTCTTATGACTACCTGATTATTTCGGTGGGCGGCGAGACGGAAACATTCGGTATCCCAGGGATGAAAGAATATGCGATGAGTATTCGCAGTATTAACTCGGTTCGTATGATCCGTCAGCACATCGAGTATCAATTTGCAGCGTACAAACAGGATGAGACGCGTCTTGACCGTCTTACATTCGTTGTCGGTGGCGCAGGATTCACAGGGATCGAGTTCGTATCCGAGCTTGCAGATCGTATTCCTGAACTATGCAAACAATACGATGTAGATCCTTCGCTTGTAAAAATCTATAACGTAGAAGCAGCTCCATCTGCATTGCCAGGATTCGATCCTGAGCTTGTAGAATACGCGATGAATGTGCTTCAGAACAAAGGTGTTACGTTCAAAATCGGTACGCCAATCAAAGAAGCAACACCAGAAGGTGTTATCGTTGGTGAAGGCGAATTGATCAAATCACAAACTGTTGTATGGGCTGCTGGGGTTCGTGGTAACCGTATGATCGAAGAAGCGGGTATCGAGACGATGCGCGGTCGCGTTAAAGTCGATGAGTTCTTACGTGTTCCTGGACAAGAGAACATCTTCGTTATCGGAGACAATTCCTTGATGTTCAACCCAGAAGGTCGTCCTTATCCGCCAACAGCGCAAATTGCGATGCAGCAAGGTGTGACATGTGCGAATAATATCGTTGCGTCGATCCGTAACCAACAACCTACGAAATTCGTATTCAGCAACAAAGGTACAGTTGCCTCCCTTGGTAAAGGCGAAGCGATTGGTATCGTGGGCACGAAGAAGTTTAAGGGCTTCACAGCTGCACAATTGAAGAAAATTATCGATATTCGTTACCTGTTCATTATTGGCGGATTGTCGCTCGTATTGAAAAAAGGTAAATTCCTATAAGATGCGGCATTGCAGCGTTCAAGTTCGTGGGTTATTAACCCGCGATGAACTGGATCGATACAATGCGTTGATGGAAGTCGGTTCCTATCTCGAATCGCAAACGCGATACGATCTTGCTTATACCGTGCAACGGGAAGTGGATCTCTTGATCCAGCCTGCCATTGAACGGCTTAAGGATAAAGGCCGTGCGCGTGACCGAGCGACCGAAGAGTTCCTAGAATCGATGAACCAAATGGATGATGAAGATTAATGAGGTGCCTGTTAAGCGTTGAGCTTAGCAGGCATTTTTTTGTCTGGTGCTTTATTTTCAGAAGTCTGACAAAATCAGACTAAAGTCGTATTACGTGTTCAGACTTGCTAAGGATGTACGATAAGGGAAAACAAGGTAAAATGGAAGTGTGAATAATATTAGCGAGAGGATTCGATGGGTATGAAAATTTCAATTATCGCAGGAAGTAATCGAAAAGGTGCATCCAGTACTCAAGTGGCTAAGGTTCTGGCTAGAACGATACAAGAGCAAGGTCATGAAGTGATTTTCATTGATCTCTATGAGAAGCCGATGCCTTTATATTCGCCTGATCAATCTTATGCGAATGATGTGAATGTCAGCGATATGAAAAAAGCCGTATTGTCTTCCCAGGCGGTAGTGCTTGCTACGCCGGAATACCATGGTAGTGTTAGCGGCGTGCTGAAGAACGCTCTGGATTTTATGAATAAAGATCATTTCAGCTTAAAGCCGGTTCTGGCTGTCAGTTCATCTGGCGGAGATGTAGGCGTAAGTTCATTGCAGCAGATTCAAGCGATCGTACGGAATCTGCATGGCATCAATTGCCCGGAATGGTTGTCTGTCGGCGGAGCACAGCGCAACGCATTCGAGAAGCCGCAGCTCGACCCTGAACATGAGATGAGCAAACGGATCATGCGCGTACTAGGAACTTTCCTCGCGCTTGCGGATCAGTTGTCATCGAAGTCCTGTGCGCATTCATAAATGGTATGAGCGATTAGCGCAATACCCCCAGTGACCATCGTCACTGGGGGTATTTTTGTTACGAAGAAGATGAATTACCGAACTTCTTGCGCAGGCGATCGACGGTCTCATCAGGAATGTCGTGACTCCCGTAGCGTGATGCGTTGTAAGTCTCAGCTAATTCCTCTAAGTCGCTAGGGGGTTCATGTACATCCCATTCCTTCACTTGCCGGAGCGTTTCAGAAGGGGTGGAGCTCTCTTGCACGGCGAAGCCCTTACGCGTCACTTGATTCATTTTGAATCGATACCAATAGCGAATGCGATCACGGTTATTTGTTAATTCGGCATAAGGGACATCCCTTTGTCTGAACCGGGTCATGATATTTTCCCATGGTCGGAACACACGCTGACGAAGCTTATCCCACTCGAATAGATTGGTTCGCTCATCAGAGAAGCTGGTCGTTGGAGTAAATTCCTGCTTCTGCGCGAAGAACCGCAGCAGAGTGGCCCAGAATTTTGGGAACAGCTTCTTGATCAGATGCCGTAGACCCAGCCACAACAAGACGATAACTGCGATGATCAACGCACTCCAGAACAAGATCATTATGATTTGCTCCAGCCACTTCATGAATGCACTAGGTTCCCCGGGTTCGAGTCCGGCGAGCGGCATCTGCGGTTCTGCTACAGGCTCAATGGGGCGAGGTTCGACTTCGGCGGGCCGATCTTGCAGCAACCATGCGACGAATTGACGGAACCATTGCATCAGGATATCCATAAGATTGCCGAAAATCATCGCAGCGAAGAATAACGTGATGGCAATCAGCGCGAAGACATATTTTGTGTTTTGTCGAAGGATGCCTTCTGGTAGCTTGGCAGAGGAATCACTTGTCATATTCGCACGATGCAGGATTTTCTGATTCATCATCATCAGGGTGGTTACGATCATCCATAACCCGCCAGCTAACAAATATATCCCGAATAGTCTAATTTCAGGCCGAATGCTGGCAAGAGCATAAGTGAAGAAATAGGCCGCGAGCGCGCCCCAATACCAGGTCACCGTGCTCCACATTGGCATTCCTCTGGTTACGATTTTCACACCGCGCGTGAATAGGGTGAAGCCGATCAATGGCGGTATCACGTGTGATAGGGTCAGCGGTCCTGTCATTACAATAAAGGTGACGGTCAGGAAAAGCAATCCAGTAAGCCATAAGGCATCCCGCTGCCAGCAAATCCATGATTTTGTCATTTGACCAATCCAGTGACAGGCCGGATAGACGAGAGTAATCAAGAGCGTAAGTGATGGCATATCCGGTATGAGATAGATATGGAGCAGCAGAATGATAGGAAGCATTATGGCATATTCTGTCAAGGTTCGAATCAGTCCAACAGGGCGGAGGATACGATTAAGCATAGATGGTGTCCTCCTCTACTTCGCGTTCTGATTGATTTGTACGTTTGAGCTCCACGATTTCAATGCCATTCCCCCGCATGCGGATTCGGGATAACAAAGGCTCCATATCGGTCAGCGGAATCGCGGTCAGGATAATGAAGTCTGTTCCTGCAGCATCTTCCCAGATCTCCATAAAGGTACGAAAGGATGCGGATAGCTCCAGTTCGAGCTTCGCCATATTTTCGAACACATCGGTTAGATGATGCGTACCCGCCGCGGGAGGAATGACAACGGGTTGTCCTTTCACGAGCGTCTTCATCGTTCCATTGCAGGCAAAGCCTGTCTCGATGCCTTGCGGGATGGTCGTATTCGCGATCGAAGCGGCGTAGGATATCGCTTGTTCGATCATCTCCGGGTGTGTGACTTTGGACCACATGCCCTTCGTTGTCTCGAAATTTAACAGAATCATGATCTTACGGTCAGCGGTAAAATCAAGCTGATGAACTTGAAGTTGATTCGTGCGCGCGGTTGCTTTCCAATGTACGGTTTTCAACGGATCCCCAGGTTGATAAGATCTCACACCGGATTTCCAGAAGGGGTCCTCGAGAATCCAGCGTCGTACCGTCATGTCCCCAATCCAACTCTTATTGGAGAATGGAATTTGATGCAGCGGCACGATCTCCGGATAGACGATCAATTCGAGATCGAGCGGAAGGGTGCGCACGGCATCGAACATCCCGAATAGATCTCCTGCGGTCATGGTGGCACTGTTCAATCGGTAAATCCCACGGCGCGTACAAGTAATCTGATGTCTTCGCACAATTTGTGTGTATGATTTTAAGGTGAACAAGCTTCGATGATTCTGGAGCAGCTCTCCGGTATTGATCGCTAAGTTCGTCTGATTCCCGAAATGAAGCGAACTTGGCAGCATCGATTCGAGACGAACCCATGGCAGTGGCAGCAGCTTATCATTTCGAATGGTTTCTGTCATCTCTACTTGATCCTGTGCGAATAGGCGATGCTTTGTAAACGTTCTGGAATAGCCCAAGCGAGATAAAGCGCGCACCTTAAAGAGGAGGGCTTGTAGGCCGAGAACAATAACGGCGAATAAAATGAACCAATGCAATGGCATCGCGATTACCCCTTCAATAGCGGTTCGGAAGGTACGGGAACTTGATTCAGAATTTGTCCCAGTACATTCTCGGCTTGCTGATCTCGTAGCTGCGATGCATTCCGGAAGAGCAGGCGATGGGCGAGCACAGGTATGACCATCTCCTTCACATCATCGGGAGCTACGAATTCCCGGCCGCGGATAACAGCATAAGCTTGAACGGCGCGCAGTAAGGCTTGGCTCGCACGAGGGCTTGCTCCGAGTGCAATATCCGCGTGTTTGCGCGTCTGTTCCACGATTCGCAGCATATATTCCAGCATATCGTCGCTAATATGTACTTTTGTATAGTTGGCTCGCGCCTGAATAATGTCTGCTTTGGAAGCGACGGGCTCGAGCTGTTCGAGCGGTTGTTGTTCCCGGAATCGGGACAAGACAAGGAGCCCCTCATCAAACGTCGGGTAGCCTAGCTTCAGCTTGAGCATGAATCGATCGAGTTGAGCCTCAGGGAGTGGGAATGTCCCGTAGTTATCTAGCGGATTCTGCGTGGCCAGCACGATAAAAGGTTCGTCCAGCAGCATCGTGTCACCATCGATACTCACTTGACGTTCTTCCATACATTCGAGCAGGCTGGATTGTGTTCTAGGCGTCGCACGATTGATTTCATCCGCGAGCAGCAGGTTCGTGAATAACGGACCCGGACGGAATTGAAACTCGCTCGTTTTCTGATTGTAAATATTCATGCCGCTTAGATCGGTGGGGAGTAAGTCGGGTGTAAATTGAATGCGCTTGCAATTCCCGTTGATGGATTTCGCAAGTGCCTTCACGAGCAGCGTTTTTCCTGTTCCGGGCACATCTTCTAGCAACACATGTCCACCTGTAAAAAGAGCAACAAAAATGCGGTCGATCGTCTCATCTTTGCCGACAATGACTTTTTGAACGTTACGTTTGATGACTTGGGCTAGGTTATAAATGCTTGTTAATTCATTCACTGCAGAACACCTCGTTTCGATGGATGGGCAAGAACAACGGTTCTTTGTTCTTCGACAGGGATTAGGTGAATCCCTCCCTCTAACTTAACTTCGAAGAGGAGGTTATTGTATTGTTCATGTTAGATTTTATGATTTCACTGCTCGTATGGATAACCATTGTGGTAGTGCTGCTAAGGGGTTTAGTCTCCAATTGCACATGTCATCAAGCTCTTTCTTGGTCATCGAATCACCTTCATTTTTGGAGTCATCCACCCAGAATAATCCGGTCTCTGCGTACATTTCTTCGATATGCTTCATATGGAATCCCGATGAGATCATCGCATTCATAAGATCTTGGATTCGCCATTTATACGTGGGTATATCTCCGAATGGACCTGTTATGTGATAAGGATTGACTACATTTATTTGTTCTGTAACTTGTATACCGAAAGGTCGCAAGAAGGGGTGAATATCAAACATTATATACACCCCTTTGTGATGGAGAATTCGATGAATATTGTCGTACATAGCATGTAAATCGTGGATCCATACATGAACGCCATTCGAGGTATATACAAAATCATATTCATCGCTTTTGATATTGCTTAATTTCATGGTGTCATCGCAGATAAATTCGATATCCCATCCATGATAATGAGCGATCTCTGAAGCATTCTCTATTTGTCGTTCTGAAAAGTCGCATGAGGTTACGGTCGCGCCCATTAAATGAAAAGCAAAGACAGCATGATTGTCACCGCTTGAAGGTACACAAATGCGTTTGCCTTGCAAATCGGGAAAGGTTTCTTTCAACATTGAATACGTCGTTGGATGGAAGGCAGATTCAGGCCGTGCGATTAACTCTGAAATGCGTTCCTCCGAACGGAATTTTGCGAAATCCGTATCTGACCATAGATTCCAAGCTTCTTTGACGCGATTGTTCTTATTCATGTAGATGCCCCTCTCTAGAAAACTGTTATGCAAATGATAACAAGGGCAATAAGCAGCAAATACGTAAAGAATAACTTAAAGTGTTCGTTACACAAAAAAAGCCACATGGGGTACATACCCATATGACCTCGTATCTCTTATTTTTTGGAATAAATGATTTTCTTGATGCTGTCGTAGGAAAGGCAATATCGATCTGAGAGTTGATCCATCGTCACACCGACGGCATACTGTTGACGGATCTCTTCATTCCTTTGGTTGAAATAGATTCGACTCCCAGAGTTCTCTCCCCATTTTTTACGTGATCCATAGGGTTTGGGGATATACACTAATCCATCATGGATATATTTCTGTACTTCTTTCAATAATTCTTCTGGGAAAATGAAATCAGCATTAACATATTTCATTACAACTCTACTCCTTAAAATTTTTAGGTATTTAAGGGAGCAAAGTCTATACTACAAACCTTTCATAACCCACATTAGAAAAGGGCGGTATAATGACGCTAGCTAGCTCTATACAAACAACCGCCGTTGTTCATAGTGTAGACTTTGCATAGAGCTGAATAT
The DNA here is from genome assembly GCF_042676425.1 of Paenibacillus sp. GCM10027629. NCBI lineage: Bacteria > Bacillati > Bacillota > Bacilli > Caryophanales > Paenibacillaceae > Paenibacillus > Paenibacillus sp. GCM10027629. Next base: position 54,117 of record NZ_JBHTGZ010000009.1, read on the forward strand.
TATCTAATCTTTCCATAGGGCCCCTCCTTCAACAACAATACATTTAAAAAGTGATTTCACTTTATTCTTCAATAAAAAAACTTCCCTCGTCAAGAGAGAAGTTTTCATCGTATTTATAGAGCAAGCATCGCTTGGAACTTGTCCGCGTCGAGCAGGTTGCCGACATAGAAAGAGCCGAATTCGCCAAAGCGCGCGCTTACTTCGTCAAAACGCATTTCATAGACAAGCTTCTTGAACTGAAGCGCATCGTCCGAGAAGAGCGTAACGCCCCATTCCCAGTCGTCCAGACCAACGGAGCCGCAGATGATTTGTTTCACTTTTCCTGCATATTGGCGGCCGATCATGCCGTGGCTGCGCATCATACTTTTACGCTCATCCATGGATAACATGTACCAGTTGTCCGCAAGATCGCGTTTCTTGTTCATTGGATAGAAGCAGATATGCTTGCTCTTCGGAAGCGTTGGCTTCAATCTCGCCATAACCTCAGGGCTCGCATAAGGATCTCCGCCGCCTGCCAAATAGTTGCTGAGTTCCACGACACTGACATAGGAGTAGACGGGAATTGTAAATTGCGCGAAGGATGTTTTATTAAAAGCATTCTCCAGCTCATTCAATTCCTCAAGCGTCTCACGCAAATGCATGAATACGAAGTCAGCCTTCTGTCCCACAATGGAGTATACCGCTGTGCTGCCTTGTTTGTCCGCTTCTACTGTTGCCCATTGTTGCAAAAATGTATGTAACTCGTCGAGTGCCGTAGCACGTTCTGCCTCGGTCGCGCGTTTCCAACCATTCCAATCGATAGCTCTGAAATCATGCAATGCATACCAGCCTTCTAAAGTAAGAGCTGCTTCGCTCATCGTGATCACTCCTTCATGAATTTACCTCTAACTTCTTCCATTGTAACGAAAACAGTCGCGCAGAACAAATGGAGAAGGTGTGACAATCCTCACACAAAACGTCACGGAAAGTTCGTTGATTCCACCACATTTTTCTAGTACACTACAAGGAAAGACGTAAGACACAAGCTGCAGGTTGTACATATAGGGAGGTCGTTCAGGGCATGAATGGTGTGGTAGGTTCTATCATTCCGATCATTTTGTTCGTATTGTTTTTTGTGATGATGTTTGGGATCGGGTTTATTTTAAATATGTTAATGAAAACAACATGGTTCCCGGCGTACTTGTTCGTGATCGTTATTGTACCCGCGGTGATCATCTCGTATTGGAAGAGTGATCTATCCTTCCTGGGCAATATCGAGGCGTATAGCCTGGTAGATATGCTCACAGCATGTGCCGGGTTGGTCGGTGCAGTCATTAGCGGTACTACGATTCGCATGTTGCGTCGCAGTGGATTTAAGATGTTTTAATCAGAGGGCAGTACACGGGATGAAGTGTACTGCCTTTTTTATGCTGGTAATGGATAAGATTGACAACAATGAAAGTCCAAAGGTATACTTAATTTAGATATTTGTCTAACTATTAAATTATAAATGATTGGTTGGGAGAGGAGTTCGGTAACGTATGAAAAAAATGATTAGTGTGTTAACCATCGCAGGTTTGTTGGCAAGCGGAGCACAAGCGGCACTGGCAGAGGGCGTGACGGGAGCTACAGCAGCAGGGGAAGGGATTGAATTGCGGCAAGCGGCCGAGTGGGTCGGCGCTTCAGTGAAGTGGGATGCAGCGAAGCGGGCTGCCGTTGTGTATTACGGCACGACCGAATGGATCATTCAAGTCGGGCAGAGCCAGGCGCAATTGAATGGGGAGCCTTATCCGATGCTTATACCTGCGGTGTTGAATGCGGCGCATCATTTGCAAGTCTCGGTTGAAGATGTGAACAAGGCCTTGCAAGTTCATCTATCGGTTGGCGAGCAAGGGAAGATCGTGATTGATCAAGCGGATCTGAAGAGCCAGGCTACTCATTTACTGAAGCAAGTCGTTGCAGGACAATTTGATGAGATGCGTGCTTCGATGAGTGAACCCTTGCAGGCGACAGTTCCTGTGCCGACTTTACAGATGATGCAGCAACAAATCATAGCGATGTACGGCAAATTGGATAAAGTATTGAACGTGTCAGAGACGACAAATGCGGTTCACCATAATGTACGCGTCGTGTACGCGGGGCCTCAAGGCGTGCCAGTTGCGATTGATGTGCGATTTGATCGGGATGGAAAGGTAGATGATTTCTTCTTCCCACAGCTACTGGCCGATAATTATCATGCACCGTCCTATGATCATCCTGAACGCTACAAGGCCGAGGAAGTGAAGATCGGAGAAGGCAGCACCGCATTACCAGGAGCATTGACCATTCCGCAAGGGGACGGTCCATTCCCCGTTGTCGTCCTTGTCCATGGTTCGGGAACGAATAATCGGGATGAATCCATTGGCGGAAGCAAGTTCTTCCGTGACCTTGCCGTTGGGCTTGCGAATGAAGGGGTAGCTGTACTTCGATACGACAAACGAACTTTTGAGCATACATTTAAGTCTCAATCTCCTACATTTACTGTCAAAGAAGAGACAACGAATGATGCGATTGCTGCAGTGCAGATGTTAGCGACGGATAAGCGATTCGATGCCAAGCAAATCTATGTCCTTGGACATAGTCAAGGCGCAATGCTGGTCCCTCGGATCATTGAGCAGGATTCGAAACATCAGATTGCGGGTGCCATGGTCTTCGCTGGACCTTCGAAGCCGCTAGAAGACATCTTGCTCTGGCAATACCAGCAAGGCCTTGAACGTGCGAAAAAAGCAGGATTACCTCAAGAACTTTTAGCGCAGGTTGAAGCACAGCTGAAAATCTGGGAGCAGAGTATGACGCTGCTGAAGGATCCGAAATATTCGGTATCGAATTTACCGCCGCAATTTCCAGCAGGCAATGCCTATTGGTGGTTTGACCTTCGGAACTATCGCGGCCAAGAGATTGCGAAGTCGCAGAAGGTGCCGCTCTTTATTGCCCAAGGCGATAATGATGTGCAGGTAGAAGCATCGAACTTGGACGGCTGGAAATCCGGTCTTGCTTCGCGAACAGATGTGACGTATAAGCTGTATCCGAAACTAAACCATGTGTTCGTCGCATCTGACAAACCTTCAACAGGCGAAGAGTATATGCTTCCGGGGAATGCACCGCAAGAAGTGATTACCGACATTGCAAAGTGGATCAAATCGACGAAATAGGCGGGTAGATAAATGATATAGGGAGTGGAAGGATGAAGAAGTTAATCGTTGTCATGATGGCTTTTGCGCTAGTACTGGGGGCTACTCCTCATTCCTTCGCTGCCCAAGCGAAGCTAACAGATCAGCTATCCGACTCTAAGCTCACCTTTGCGTATGCAGATGCGATTGGCACTCGATTACTCGGGTTCGATCAAAAACATCCTAAGCAATACACGCAAGCGATCTCTGCTCCTGGACGAAGTATTCCGATCCAATATGTGAAACATCAAAAGCTCTCCGACGAGAGCAACGGCCGAAACAATATGTTCAATTTCGACAATGACGATGGCGAGATTTATACCATCCCGAAAGGCAAAGTATCTGAAGACGAGGCCGTTGTGCTGGCGACGAAGGATGCCTTTCAAGGCCATACGTTTCTAGCTTATCGTCCGGTGTCGATCAAGGGTTTAGATAAGAAGACGGTTAAGGCAATTGAGAAAGTGAAGAAGCGTAAAGTGTTGAAGCATTGGAAAATCGGTGAAGTCCCATCGGAAGTGCAAGTGGGCATCATTGAATTTGAGCGCGTGAAGGGGAAGAAGCCGCTCGCGAGCTTCGTTCTCGTGACGAAGAACGGTATTCTCTTTGATGACTATGAAGGGAACGAAGGTGATAATTCGGTCTGGCGCGTAGATGACGGAGGCGAAATGGATCCCTCATTTTTCCGTGTTATTTTCTTAACGCGCTCCGCTTCGGGCTATTCCGTCGGATTCGAATGGTACGGTTACGAAAGCAATGGATTATCTGTATTGCAACAGAACGGGAAAAGCTTGCGTCAAGTCGAGCATTCGTCTCGGTATATTGCCCCGCTGTAAAGCATCCCAAAAGAAAGGTCCGTCGTTCCTAGGAACGACGGACCTTTCTGCTTTCTAATAAA
>NZ_JBHTGZ010000009.1:58320-633788 GCF_042676425.1 Paenibacillus sp. GCM10027629
TTAGAAGATGATCAACAAAGAGGGAGGTGAGACAATGGAAATATCCGTGGATTATGGTGTGCTGTTATGGTCGATGATTGCGGTCGCAGCAGTGTTGGTAGGCTACTTCTATTTGCAGTCCCCGATCGGCATGCCGATTCGTACAGCTGTAATCGTGTCTCTGCAATCGCATACGGATGACTATCCGACACATGCGCAGAGCATGGTGCTGCGATTAGGATGGATACGTCGGAAAATACCGAGCCGCAAGCCGCGCAAAAAGCCAACCGATGATGAGATGCATTCCGCTGTAGGTGTACTGGACAGAGTAGAACAAACACCTATAGGAGGAATTATCCATGATCTCTTGGTTATCACCAATCGTATCTGTATTCAACACATTGCTCACCGATCTCTTCCAGCTTACGCATGACTGGGGACTTGCGATTATCGCACTAACCCTGATCGTTAGATTGTTATTCACGGGGTTGAATTTGATGAACTACCGGCAGATGGTCCGCCAGAAGGCCGTGCAGCCCATTCTTCAACAAGCCCGTGAGAAATATAAAGACAAGCAGGATCGATTGCTCGAAGAGACGCTTCGAATTAACAAGGAGCATGGCATTAAGCCGTTCAATATGCTATTGATCAGCTTCGCTCAAATTCCGATCTTCATGAGTCTTTTTGGTCTCTTCCGAACGCATGGGGGCGACATGAGTTCGACGATTGTATCTTGGGTGGACACGTTGTCCCAAACAGACCCGCTGCATGTGCTGCCGATTCTGAGCACATTGTTAACGCTTGCCGCTGCGCTCATCCCCATTACGATGGAGCTGACGATTCTGCAAGCGGCCAAGAAGCAGGCCGGCCTTTCGATCGTAATGAATTTAATTTATCTCTTCGTTCTGTGGCGGTCGCCGATCGCTATCGGCTTATACTATGCGTCGAGCGCGGTGTTCGCCTTGATGGAGAAGCTCGTGTACCGAACGAAGTGGGGGCAGAAGCTGCTCTATCGGGGCATTCAAGTCCCTGTGGAGGCGGCGAGCTAACCCCAGATCATAAGAAATCCCCCATGCCGTGGATAATTCCATGGCATGGGGGATTTATGCATTTACGTCTGAATTAATAATAAGATGATCGAAGATAGTCCGAAGCATGTCCCAATCAGACATAAGAACATCAGCACTTGCTTGTGATTCAGTCCTGAACGAAGCAGTCGGTAATGCGCTTGACTGGCATCAGCCTGATAGATCGGTTTGCCTTGAATCATTCGCTTCATGACGACGAAGATGTTATCGAAGATCGGCACCCCGAGCGCGAGAATCGGAATGAAGAGCGAGAGAATTGTCGCTTGCTTGAACGCTCCATCTAACGCGATCACACCAAGTATGAACCCGATGAATGTCGCTCCTGCATCGCCCATGAATATTTTGGCCGGCGGCTTGTTGTATCGTAAGTAAGCAACCGTCACACCAATCAAGATAATCGCCATCATCGCTGAATTGGTCTGACCTTTGGTGAGCGCTACGATAAAGAGGGTCACCGCTGATATCGTGGCTAAGCCGCCAGCGAGGCCATCCATGCCGTCTGAGAAGTTAATTACTGTTGTGACGCCGAAGATCCATAGAATGGTAAGTATAAATTGCAGCCAAATCGGCAGCAAGACATATTCATTGCTGAAGGGATTATAGAACCCTGTAAAGGCGTTGCCCGAGAAGAAGACGAGCGCAGCTGCTGAGAGTTGAATAACCATTTTGGGCAATGCCGGGAAATCTTTCCCCTTCGTCTTATACCAATCATCAATGGTTCCGATCGTCAGTAAGAGAACACCGCCAATAAAGAGTGCCCCAGTCTCCCAATTGAATTCACGTGTGACGAGCAAGTATGTAACGAAGAATCCGATGAATATCGCATAGCTGGCTGTCAGCGGGATTGGCTCGCGATGGATTTTGCGCTCCGTGTCTTTCCGTGGCTTGTCCACAAAATCGATACGGAACGCCATCTTGCCGAGTGGCGGAATGAGTACATATACAATGAGAAACGAAATGAAAAATGAGAGCGCGTATATCAAAACGATCACCATCCATTAGTTTGTTGTCCATTAAGTATTATACGCAATATGGATAACACTGTCGAATTTTCGATGATAGAACCTGTCGAGTAATTGATCATATTCGTGGTAGAGTTCTCCAGAGACAGACTTGGCTCTTTTTTTATGATAGAATAAAAGGATGCTTGAAGTACGGAATTAATGGGGAAAAATGGGGTGTAGTGAAGGGTGCGTATTTCAAATCTAATGCAGTTTACCGAACATCATCGGTATTATACGTTCAGGGACTTCTCGCTCAGCGGGATGGATTCGAAAATGCTCTCCTATATTTATCAACCGATGGTTGGTGGACTTGCGATTAGTTTCTATCAATTTCTCTACCAACATATTTCGAGTGATCGTGTCGGATATTCGCGGATTGAACAGCAGCGCCGTCTCTTCCTCACCCTAGGGATCGACCCAAGTGAGAAAGGCCGTAAGCAGTTGATCGAGATCACATCGAAGCTCGAAGCGGTAGGGTTATTGCATACGTCGCGGATCTACATACCCGAGCAGGATGATAGTCTGTATGAATATGAGCTCTACGCGCCGTTGTCGCCGAATGAATTTTTTAAGACACAGCACCTCACGCTGTTATTACGGGATAAAGTAGGAAAGTTCTCGGTCCTATCACTTCGTGAGGAATTCTGCACAGAAGAGCCTGCCGAGATTGTTCATAAGGCCGTTCATAAAGAAGATCTATCGATCCCATTCTATGAGCTGTTCCAATTGAACACACATGTGATAGATTATGAGCTGGAACAGGCGTTATCCGAGGTTGCTCCTTCCCGGCATCCGGGGTATCAGGCGACAGACTCGGAGGAGACGCTGAATTATGCGGATATTATTTCACGGTTCCCACGCATCTCGAAGAATCGCGCATTCGTCGAGCGGCTGCGTTATGAGCATGAACAAATGGGTATGATCAATTACATCGTTCACAAATATCAACTAAGTCTGCAAGACATCTGTGGACTATTGGATGAGGAAGGCGTCTTCTCTGATCAAGGCGAAGTCCTGCTCGATGAGCTGCAGCACCGGGCGAACCTGCAGTTCCGTCAAGGGAAGAAACGGAGTGAGACGAGTGATCGGTATGCGAAGAAGGTCATCGCACTTCGTGATTCAGTAGACCTTACCGGAGAGGATCAACCGCAGGAAGAATATGCCGTGGAGATGGAATTCTATCTGGATGTGCCGCCGCAATTCCAGGGGAAATGTGATATCCATCAATATAATATGATGCTTCGTAATGAACCTTATACGATGTTGCTCAAGAAGTTCTTCCCAGGCTCCGTGCCGGATAATATGATGGACATGTTCGAGAAGATCGATTTGAATTATAAATTGCCTGAAGAAGTCATCAATGTCTTAATTCACTACTTGATGACGTTGCTCGTCTCAGGCACGGATCAGCGTTTGAACCGGAATTTTGTGGATTCCATTGCATCGACGATGCTAATGAAGCAGATTACCACCTATGAACTCGCTGTACAACATATTCGAGATCAGAGTCAATTCAAGCAGCGGCTGGAGCAAGAGCGGACCAGCAAATCCGCCGCATCGGGCTCACGCGGGCGCAGTGGATCAGGGTATTCGAGATCTGCGAAGCAGAAGCCGAGCATACCGATTATTCAAGATGTGCCGCAAGGTATGGCTGTAACCCCAGAAGAATTAGAAGAAATGCGCAAAGTTGCGCGGAAACTAGATGGTAAATCCTAAGAAGAGAGGAGATGTATTGTGTCATGGACTCACTCGGAGATCTATTAAAACGAATTCCAAGTCAAGAAATGTGGCAAAAGGTAGAACGGAAGAAAGCGGAGCTGATTGCGAATCCGCTGATTGTGAAGCTGCGTGCGAAATACCCGGACATCACGGAACAAGTTCTTCAACAGAATATGAATCGCTTGTATCAATACGTTACGGAGTACAACAACTGCTCGAAATGCCCAGGGTTAGATCAATGTCCGAATGATATGCAAGGGCACTATACCAAAATCTCCTGCGACACCGTCAATGGATTGACCCAAGTCTATGATAGTAAAGTATCCTGCAAGAAATTCCTTGGTCAACAACGACAAGATCAAGTTCGTGAGCGGATCCGGAGCTTCTACGTGGACGATCGGGCGCTTAAGGAAGGCTATTCAGCTGATGAGATTCTTGTGAAAGACTTGGAGCGGGCTTCGGCTGCCAACCAGGTGTTGACGTATATTTTACGGACGAAGGAAGAGGGGCTTCAGACGAACGGACTGTACTTGGTCGGGAAATTCGGTACAGGGAAGACCTTCTTGATGTGTTACTTGTTGTATGAGCTAGCGAAGGAAGGATTCACAGGTGCGATCGTCTATATGCCAGAGTTCGTGGAGGATTTGAAATCAATGATGTTAGACGGGGCCAAATTAAAGGAGACGATGGAAGTCTTGAAGGAGACGGACATTCTGATCTTCGATGATGTTGGTGCTGAGAACATGAATCCTTGGGCGAGAGACCATGTGCTCGGATCGATTCTGAATTATCGGATGAACCGCAAGCCAACCTTCTATACCTCGAATTATGAATTGGATGCGCTGGAGAAGCACTTTAGCTTCACGAGCAAAGACGGTGAAGAGGCCTACAAAGGTCAGAGGCTAATGGATCGTATTCGGCCATTCGTAGATGTCATTGTGGTGAATGGCGAGAACAAACGCGGACGCAAAAAGAACTAAAACATAGCGACAAGCCAGTGTGATTCCTTCGGGAGAGTCAGCTGGTTTTTTTGTTATTTTCCTCGAAAATAAGGATTGACATTTATCTAGGCAGTTGGTATATTACGTTTAAACCAAGTAATTATATAGGAATTATAAGTTTTCGACCGGACAGCCGGAGGAAACGATACGATTCAAAAAGGGATTGTAGAGATTTACAACCTTTATTTGCTCATCGTATTCGTTTCTTCCCGCTGTCCTTTTTCATTTTGCATGTTGAGAGGGGAAAAATCGTATGAAGAAGAGAGTAACCACCATCGTCGTCTTATTATTATTAGCCGTAACCGCGGCAGCGTGCGGATCCAAGACGGCCGATGCACCCAAAACAGAGCCAGCCAAAAAACCAGTCGAACTGCTGAATGTCTCTTATGATCCGACTCGAGAATTATATGCGGCTTATAACAAATTATTCAGTGACTATTGGCAAAAGAAGACCGGTCAGACCGTTACAATTAAGCAATCGCACGGCGGTTCTGGGAAGCAAAGCCTCTCCGTCGTGAATGGACTCAAAGCGGATGTGGTTACGCTCGCGCTGGGCTATGATGTGGATGCGATTCAGAAGGCAGGTCTTATTCAAGAAGGGTGGCAGAAGAAATTCGAAGATAACAGCGCGCCCTATACGTCGACGATCGTCTTCCTAGTGCGTAAGGGCAATCCGAAAGGCATTCATGACTGGAATGATCTCGTCAAAGATGGCGTAGGGATTATCACACCAAACCCGAAAACATCCGGCGGAGCACGGTGGAACTATCTTGCAGCATGGGGCTACGCGCTCGAGCAGAGCGGCGGCGATGAGAATAAAGCGAAAGAGTTCGTCGCGAAATTGTTCAAGAACGTACCGGTTCTGGATTCCGGCGCACGCGGCTCAACGACGACCTTTGTGGAGCGTGGCATTGGTGACGTGCTGCTGGCTTGGGAGAATGAAGCCTTGTTGTCGACCAATGAGCTGGGTAAAGATAAATTCGAAATTGTCTATCCATCGCTGAGTATTCTGGCAGAACCGCCTGTCGCGGTCGTTGATAAAGTCGTAGATGAACACGGCACGCGGGAGGCAGCCGAAGAATATTTGAAGTATCTCTACACACCGGAGGCGCAGGATCTTGTTGCGAAGAACTTCTATCGTCCGATTCTGAAGGCTGTGGCTGACAAGTATAAGGACCAGTTCCCAACACTCAAGCTCTTAACGATTGATAAAGATTTCGGGGGCTGGAGCGCTGCGCAAGCGAAGCACTTCGCAGATGGTGGATTGTTCGATCAGATATATGCTGCAGGTAAATAATAATGACAAAGCTGAAATCCAAACGTATCAAAGTACTGCCGGGATTTGGCCTCACCTTAGGTTATTCGATCTTCTATCTGAGCATTATTGTTCTGATTCCGCTCGCCAGTCTGTTCGTGGAGACGGCCAATGCGAGCTGGGATAAAATCTGGCAGACGATATCGGATCCGCGGGTTATCGCTTCATATCGCGTCACTTTCTTATCCGCATTCTATGCTGCGGTCATCAATGTAATCTTCGGTCTCCTACTTGCATGGGTACTTGTCAGATATAAGTTCCCAGGCAAGAAGCTGATCGATGGGATTATCGATCTTCCTTTTGCTCTGCCAACAGCCGTCGCTGGGATCGCATTAACTGCCATTTATGCAGAGAATGGGATCATCGGGAAGCTGTTCGCGCCGCTTGGTATCAAAATTGCCTACACCCAAATCGGGATTACGATTGCGCTTATATTTATCGGACTCCCCTTCGTTGTGAGGACAGTTCAACCCGTCCTTCAGGAGCTGGACCGTGAAATTGAAGAAGCAGCGGTGACGCTTGGCGCTTATCGCTGGAGAACCTTTCGTAGCGTCATTCTTCCAGAATTGACTCCGGCTTTATGGACAGGATTTGCACTTGCCTTTGCGAGGGCGATAGGTGAGTATGGCTCGGTCGTCTTCATCGCCGGCAATATGCCGTTTAAGACGGAAATCGCTCCGCTGCTCATTATGACGAAGTTGGAGCAATTCGATTATGCGGGAGCCACGGCTATTGCACTCGTGATGCTGCTCAGTTCATTCGTGATGCTCTTGGTCATCAACTTCTTGCAGTGGCGCAGTCAGCATCAAGCTATCTCAGAATAGGTAGGAGGTGAAGTATGGCAGGTTCAACAACAATAAACGGCTTAGCTGGAAGTTCGGAGGTGAGGCCGAGACACGCGACAGAGTCGCTGCTGTTTCGATGGCTCTGGATTACGATCTCATTATTATTCGTCGGGTTGGTACTCATATTGCCGTTAGTTACGGTGATTTATGAAGGGTTGAAGAAGGGAGTAGAGCTGTATCTTACGGCTTTAATCGAACCTGATGCAATATCTGCTCTGAAGTTAACGCTGCTCGTTGCACTCATCGCAGTACCGCTGAATACATTATTTGGCGTGGCTGTCGCATGGACGATCACGAAGTTTCAGTTCCGCGGCAAAAATATTCTACTGACGCTGATCGATCTGCCATTTGCTGTATCGCCAGTCATATCGGGGCTGGTGTATGTGCTGTTGTTCGGGGCAAGAGGTTGGTTCGGGCCTTTTCTTGAGACGAATCATCTGCAGATTGTCTATGCTGTACCTGGAATTATTCTGGCGACAACGTTCGTGACATTCCCATTCGTTGCGCGTGAGTTGATTCCGCTCATGCAGGCACAGGGCAAGCAGGAAGAAGAAGCGGCTGCAAGTCTTGGGGCAAGAGGGTGGCATATCTTCTGGCATGTGACTATGCCGAATATCAAATGGGGGCTGCTCTACGGCATCATCCTCTGCAATGCGCGTGCGATTGGCGAATTTGGCGCTGTCTCCGTCGTATCGGGACATATCCGGGGAGAGACCAATACATTACCGCTTCACATTGAAATCCTGTACAACGAATATCAATTCTCCGCCGCATTTGCGGTTGCTTCGCTTCTCGTGGCCTTAGCGCTCGTGACGTTAGTCGCGAAGAGTCTGATTGAACGTCGACAGCAGCGCGCCGCTGCTAGAAATAGGATGAATTGACGACATGAGCGCAAGATGATAAGATAATAATTATCAAATCATAGTAAATAGGTCGGAATGAAATGAATTTCTTTCTTGGGGAATAAGGAGGATGTGTATGGGGAGAACGCTGGAGATTGATGAGCGTTGGCGTGATCAGATTGTTGCGTTATTGAATGGTATGGAGTTCGGTTCTGTACTCATCACAGTTCATGATGGCAAAATTGTTCAGTTGGAGCGCACGGAGCGCAAACGATTTGAGCTGAATTATTCCCCCCCTCCGTCTCCTTCTGAGCGATTAACTTCGAATTAATTCGTAAATAATAAAAAAGTCTGAACCTTATTGTCAGTGAAGACAGCGGTTCAGACTTTATTCGTTTCCTGATTTCGCTTGGTTTAACTCGCTAAGAACTTAATGATCACCATCGCGAAGAATACAATGAACATGAATCCAAACATGAAAGTGAAGCCATTCATTACGTCGGAGAAATCGTTACGAATTTCTTCATTCACATGTTTTGTTGGATCGTTCGTGGATAGTTTGATAGTATCTTCCATCATGATCTGCCCCCTGACTATCGGTTCCGTTATTGCAATGATAAGCATCACAATTCATGAATCCAAATATTACTATTAGTATAACGAAAGAATCGTTTATTTGTAAAGTCGCCTAAAGTGACAAAGTTTAGTCATATTTCACAAAATGAAGTTGGTTGTGGTATACTTTCAATTGATGAGTACCTAAAAAAAATTGGTTCTATATAAAGGAGGACATTGTCATGGCAATTGTAAACGTAACCGATCAATCATTCAATACGGAGGTTGAAGGTCAAGGCGTCGTTCTAGTAGATTTCTGGGCACCTTGGTGTGGTCCTTGTAAACGTCTTGCTCCAGAATTGGAAGCACTTGATGCGGAAATCGGCGATTCCTTGAAAATCGCAAAAGTGAACGTGGATGAGAACCCTGAGACGGCTTCCCGTTTCGGTGTAATGAGCATCCCAACATTGATCGTGTTCAAAGACGGTCAACCGGTTGATAAAGTGGTTGGTCTGAACTCGAAAGATGCTTTGAAAAGCATGGTTGGCAAACACCAATAAGATTGATTGATCTTCATAGAAGCCTTCTCAGTGAGTGAACTGAGAGGGCTTTTTTTGTTGGTCGGTATGAATCTGAAACTTTTTGTGCCGTCAGCCGTCAATAGCTATATAGCTATAATTAACATGATATGGAAGAGGAGTGCAGGAAGTTGATACATACGAAATGGAAACAGGTTTTGATTAGCGGAATAGTGTTAACGTTGTGGGCTGGAGCGTTCGGTACGGCGCAAGCCGCAGGAACGGCGGGTCAGGTGGAGAAGCCGATCATCTCGGAGAACGTGATGCAGAATAGCAGAGTCATGGGACAGGTGCCGGAGCTGAAGCCGTCATGGACATTCGCAGTGGATCGCAATGAACAGTGGCATGCGATTACGACGGCGCAGGCGGTCGGGAATCAAGTGTTCGCTTTGAAAGATAAGAAGCTGGTCGCGATCGATGCTGCGACGGGGAAGAAGCAGTGGACGTATGGACAGAACCTGACTTCGACCATTAAGGTACACCAAGGCATCGTCTACGGCGTCTCGCAATCAGGCCAGATTTTTGCCGTGAGCGCGAACCAAGGCAAGCTAAAATGGACGGCAAAATATGCGGAAGTCGTGGGCGTGATTCCTCAAGGGGATCGTGTCTATGTACTGCATCATGAACGTAAAATCGATGCGCTGTCGGCTTCGACAGGGAAATTGCTGTGGAGCACGGAAGAACCGGAAGCCAATTATGCGTTGGACGTGATGGAAGCGGACGGCGTCCTGCTGTCGACATTCACAGTCCAAGGCGCGTTGACCACCGTTCAATTGGATGCGTTCGACCTAAAGACGGGCAAGAAGAAATGGGGCCAATCTCGGCAGGATATGCCGATCCTCGTGAAGAACGGCATAGCTTTCTCGAAGACCGATGAGTTAAATATGGACGATGCGGTGGCGGATCGCGAGCTTACGATTCTAGGCTTGGATCTGCAGACGGGTAAAGCTCGAGAGACGAGAACCTATAGCTATAAGATGGCTGGACAGCCGCCGTATAGCCCTGGAAGCGGTCGGATTCTGCTGGATGGCAACAATCTCTATATGGCCCAAGGGCAGCGGATTGCGCAGTATGATTTCTCTTCGGAAGCTGGCGCGAGCAAACCGGTTAAGACATGGGCCGTCATGTACCCAGACGTGAGCTTCTTAGGCGCGATCCACCAAGGGAAGTTCTTGTTCCAAGATCGCAATACGCAAGAAATCAAAGGCATTAAGATATCGGACGGCCAAGAGATGGCTTGGGCCGGTGACAATCCTGCGGCCCAAGTGGAGATTTACGGTAGCGTGATGTACCGTGCGCAGACCGATGGCGTCCTGTATGGGCTGGATGTCGATACGACGAAGGCACTGTTCAAGGTTCGCACGAATGCCCATTTCTACGGGCCGACCTTGAAGGCAGGCCGGATGGTCATCATTCAAGCGGAAGATCGGCTCATTGGTGTACGGTTACCAGCATCTGTGAAGTGAAATCTGTGATCCCGCATAGGCATGAAGCAGCAGGTTTGATATAATGGATATCGAACTTATGTTTTCATATTGGGAGTTGAATACAGATGACGGAGCATCCGGATGATTACGAGAAAGCAATGGAGAATATACGCAACAAATTAGCACTTCTTCCGGACCAACCGGGATGTTATCTGATGAAGAATAGTGAAGGCACGATTATCTATGTCGGTAAGGCGAAGGTGCTTAAGAATCGTGTTCGATCCTATTTCACTGGGAGCCATGACGGCAAGACGCAGCGCCTGGTTGCGGATATTCGAGACTTCGAATATATCGTTACGGCGAGCAACATGGAAGCACTCATTCTAGAGTGCAACCTCATTAAGACGCATTACCCAAGATACAATGTCCTACTGAAGGATGATAAGACATATCCATATATCAAAATTACGAACGACACGCATCCGCGTCTTGAAGTGACACGACGTGTATTGAAAGATAAAGCCAAATATTTTGGCCCTTACCCGAACGCCTTTGCTGCCCAACAGACGAAGAAGCTGCTTGATCGGTTGTATCCGCTGCGCAAATGCATGAACATTCCGAACCAAGCTTGTCTGTATTACCATATTGGTCAATGCCTTGGCCCTTGTGTTGAGGACGTCACGGCGGCACAGAATGAAGCGATGATCCAAGAGATTACGCGGTTTCTGAATGGTGGACACGAAGAGATTAAGCGGGATCTGCAGCAGCGGATGGGCGAAGCGGCGGAAACACTCGAATTCGAACGGGCGAAGGAGCTTCGCGATCAAATCATAAGTATTGATGCTTTAATGGAGAAGCAGAACATTACTACGGCCGATAACATGGACCGAGACGTCTTCGGATATGCCGTCGATAAGGGCTGGATGTCCGTGCAGATTCTCTATATGCGCCAAGGAAAAATGATTCAGCGTAACTCTTCGACGTTCCCTTACTACGGAACAGCTTATGATGACTTCATGTCGTTCGTTAGCCAATATTATAGCGAGAACAGCGCATTGCCGCGTGAAATTTATTTGCCGGATGACGATTCAGAACAAGCTGCTGAAGTGTCCGCAGAGAATGGCGCAGATGCACTCGGAGCTTGGCTCAAGGTAAAGGTGAATATTCCAAAGCGCGGCTCGAAGAAGAAGCTCGTCGAGATGGCGATGCAGAATGCGCATATTGCGCTAGATGAGAAGTTTAAATTGATTGAACGGGATGAGGAACGGAGCGTTAAGGCGGCACAGAACCTCGGAGAATGGATTGGACTGGGTAGTCTGCATCGCATTGAAGCTTTCGATAACTCGAATATTCAAGGGACGGATCCGGTATCCGCGATGGTCGTATTTATCGATGGGAAGCCTGCGAGGAAGGAATACCGCAAGTATAAGATTAAGACGGTCGTCGGGCCCGATGATTACGGCACGATGCGTGAGGTCATCAGACGCCGCTATGAGCGGGTGTTGAAGGAGAACTTACCGATGCCTGATCTCGTCGTCGTTGATGGTGGGCGGGGCCAAATTTCTGCAGCTGTCGATGTCCTAGAGAATGAACTTGGGTTATTTATTCCTGTATGCGGTCTCGTGAAGGATGAGAAGCATAGGACGGCACAGCTCATGGTCGGTGATCCAGCAGAGGTAGTTCCGCTCAAGCGGGATAGCCAAGAGTTCTATCTCTTGCAGCGTATCCAGGACGAAGTGCATCGATTCGCCATTACATTCCACCGGGAGCAACGGGGGAAATCGATGATTACGTCCAAGCTGGATTCGATTCCAGGGATTGGAGAGAAGCGTCGGAAGGCACTGCTTAAACATTTTGGTTCCCTTAAGAAAATCAAAGAGGCCTCCATCGAAGATTTCAGGCCTCTG
Source organism: Paenibacillus sp. GCM10027629 (assembly GCF_042676425.1). Lineage (NCBI taxonomy): Bacteria > Bacillati > Bacillota > Bacilli > Caryophanales > Paenibacillaceae > Paenibacillus > Paenibacillus sp. GCM10027629. Next base: position 70,581 of record NZ_JBHTGZ010000009.1, read on the forward strand.
TCGATTGGCGAGAAGCTCGCCTCACAAATTATACAAGCGCTTCAGGAGGAGTCGTAGTTAACGGCTCCTTTTCTTTTGGCTGAATAGGCTCTACAGGTTCATTTGGATCATGGGGGTACCTCATGCGATAGAACCATCGGATCACCCAAGCGACGATGGCAGGCAAGATCATGTATCCGAGTCCAATTAACGTATAGGCGGTTCCATTCTTCATCAGGATCACACTTAGTCCCATTCCAATGCTGTCGAAGATGACGTGAGCAAAGACCGCTGTAATAAATCCATATCGGAAGAAGATCCATGAGAATCCTAGCCCTAAAAATATTAATTCAATCGGTCGCGAATACGTTGGATAAATCGGGTATAACGTATGACCGAATGCCCAGATTAACGTGGAGATCAGACAAGCGATAAACGTATTACGCACGATTTTCTTCAGCATAATAATGCCAAACAACCGGTATGTTGCTTCCTCCCCAATACCTGCAACCCAAGCCATAAGCGGGAAGAGAAGTGGATAAATCATATTGTAAGTCGATTGCGTGGCATCGGTTGTCGACCAGGTGCCGATCGTTATGGAAAGGGCGATATAGATGATCACCTGTAATCCGAGTAGGAAAAAGGCGGTAATGTAGCCGATTCCCATACTACGAAAGACATAATCGCCGTAACCAGGCTCACGGAATCGTGGCCAAGGGTTTAGTCCTCGTTCTCGCCATAACGCATCGCCACCGACAAAAGAGAAATAAGTAGCAATCCCCATGAAGACCGTGACGACACATTGTAATAATGCCGTAGCGATTAACAACGTATCATCGACTGGCATATCCCCGGACATGGCTTTCATGGCCGGCATAATGTTGAAGAACGAGAAAATGCTGAGACCTGTATAGAGCAATGCAAGGAATATACCGCGTTTGAATGAGGTGTGACGTCGTTTAAGGATACTATAGACGATGGCTAACACAGCGAGTGCCACGGTAAACAGATAGTAACCGAGTCCTGTCATCCAGTTGGCATTTCGCTGCTGCTGCTGAACATAGAGAAGATGTGATTCCGGTACAGAGAAAGCAGGTGTCACGGATGAAATCTCCCCTTGGATGAATTGAACAGTGATGAGCAGTGTAGATTCACCGATCTTTCGGGATGTATCTTCTAGGACAATATTCGTGTGATTCGGGAAATTCTTCTCGGATGTCGTCTGCTGCACGGTTAACAAGTTGATATCATACCCGGCCTTTGCCAAGTGCTGCTTGGCTGCATCGATCAATTCATCCTTTGTTCGAAGGGATGGTGTATCCTCCGGCGTGAACATTTTCCACGAAATGACTTCACCAGATTGCATATTCAAGTAAATGTAGTAGGCCTTGCTGGGTACATTTCGTTCTGGGATCTCAACGCGATAATATTCATAAGGATATTTTTGGACAAATGTTTTATGATATTTATCTAATAGCTTATTGGAAACAAGATAACCATATAGGTTAGAATTGGTCGCGTAAGAGATGGAAGCTTCGACTGCATTCGGATTAGCTTGAGGCCAGTTTTGCTTCACGAACGCAAGCGCCTTGTCCGTTGCAGCTTCTTTGGAGATGGCAGGTTGATTCGGAACCTCACTCGCTTGCGGCGAGAAGAATGCTGGTAACACCTGCAGGAGTATGAAGATGACGAGTCCGATGGTTCCCAACGTTAGTAGTATTTTGCGATTGAATTGTAGCTGAAGGCGATTGCCGAGATGATTCATTACGTTCCTCCTAATCATGACAAATTGAGTTGAGCACCGAAATTTAAGGTCTACAGGATGATACTAGTAAAAATATCATAGTTCATCTGCTGAGTACCAGCGTATGATCAAGAATGCCCTAAAAACATTGTATGACAAAATGATGGAGATCAAGTATACTTGCTTTGGTATTTTAGTGAAGGGAAGGGTATTTTTGAAAAAGAAATTTTTTGCGTTAACGCCACCTCGTATCTTATCCCTTGGATTTGCGTCCATAATTCTGCTGGGCTCATTCCTCTTGATGCTACCGATATCGAATGTTGACGGCGTACAGCTTGATTTCGTAGATGCGTTGTTCACAGCGACCTCAGCGACATGTGTGACGGGATTGATCGTTGTAGATACAGGAACGCATTTCACCGTCTTTGGGCAGGTCGTGTTGATGTTCCTTATTCAGATTGGCGGACTTGGATTTATGACCATGGCTACTTTATTCGCTCTTGTCCTGAAGAAAAGGATCTCCTTGTCGGAGCGCTTGATTTTACAAGAGGCGATGAATCAATCGAGTATGGAAGGCATCGTTCGTTTGATTCGAAGGGTCCTTATTTATTCGGTTTCGATCGAAGCAGCCGCTGCATTATTGTTCACGATCCGTTGGTCCTTCGATATGCCGTTCATCCGTGCACTCTATTTCGGTATATTCCATGCGGTATCCTTCTTCAACAATGCCGGGTTTGACATATTCGGGCATTTCTCGAGTTTAACGGCCTATGTCAGCGACCCGCTTGTCAATATCGTCTCCATGCTCCTTATTATCTTCGGCGGCATCGGATTTATTGTCATGGCGGATTTGGTTGATTTTAGAAATCGAAAAAAATTGTCTTTACATACAAAAGTCGTTTTATCGATGACGAGTTTTTTGATCGTTTTTGGTGCGATAGTCATTTTCGTCTTTGAATTTACGAATAATAAGACATTGGCTCCATTGGATTGGACAGGTAAAATACTCGCCTCCTTCTTCCAATCGGTGTCCCCGCGTACGGCAGGTGCGAACACACTCGATATCGGCAGCATGCGGCAGGCATCGCAGTTCTTTACGATTATTCTGATGTTTATTGGTGCATCCCCCGGATCGACTGGAGGCGGGATTAAGACGACGACCTTTACCATCTTGATCATGGCTGTCATTTCTATGATTCGCGGTAAAGAAGATGTGGTCATGTTCCGGTATCGTCTGGCGAAAGAGCGAATATTCAAAGCGTTAACGATCACGTTCTTGTCTCTGATGCTCGTCGTGTTCGTCTCGATGCTGCTCTCAACAACAGAAGACCATCATTTCTTAATGATTTTGTATGAGACGACCTCGGCCTTCGGAACGGTAGGATTATCGATGGGGTTGACGGCAGATTTAACCGTGTTCGGAAAAATTATGATTAGCCTGATGATGTTTATGGGAAGACTTGGACCATTAACTCTAGCTTATGCGATTGGACCAAAGACAGAGAAAGAATTATACCGTCATCCCGAAGGCAAAATGATTATTGGATAGGAGATCGGAAGAAAGACATGAAAACAGAACAATTTGTAGTGATTGGATTAGGACGATTTGGTTCAAGTCTTGCGAAGGAATTGATTGAGCTAGGGCACGAAGTGTTGGGGATTGATAAAGATGAAGAGGTAGTCGATGCTATAGGCCGTAAGATAACCCACGCGGTCGTTGCGGATGCGACGGATGTGGAGACGCTGCGTTCTTTAGGGGTTCGCAATTTCGATTGCGGAGTCGTCGCGATTGGGGACGATATTCAGACGAGTATTCTGGCAACGATTCAGCTGAAGGAGCTTGGTGTGAAGAAGGTTGTTGCCAAAGCAATCTCTGATCTGCATGGTCGCGTGCTTGAGCGGATCGGCGTTGACCGTGTGATTTTCCCAGAGCGGGATATGGGGATTCGGGTGGCGCATCAGCTGGTGTCTCCGAACTTGCTCGACTACATCGAACTGTCTAAAGATTATTCGATTGCGGAGTTGACCGTTCCTAGTTGTCTGGATGGCATCTCGCTCAAAGATCTCAATCCGAGATCCCGTTTTGGCTGCAGTATTGTTGCGATCAATAAGAAGGAAGGGGTTATCATCGTACCTACGGCAGAACAAGTGCTTTCTGAGAAAGACATTATGGTCATCATTGGGACGAATGAGCAAATCGACGCCTTCGAAGAGCGAATGACGGTTGGACAAGTTTTGGCTTAAAGAGGTTGTTCAAAAAGTCATCTTTTGATCACGAAGTATTTCATGGAGCGTATTCGACATCGAATCTTGCGTTCATCCTCGAAGTCCGGTACTCATTTAGGTTTTGCCTAAACTCCGTTCCTCCTTCTTCGGATTCTCGCAACCTTCTCGGTGCTGAAAAGCCAACTTTTTGAACACGCATTTAAAGCATTAATGAATTGATCATTCAAGGACGTGGTAGACTTGGGAACAGCAACGGGAGAAATCATTCAGCATCTATTGATTGTACTTGTATTAATCTTCATCGCAGGCATGGTATCCGGCAAAATTGCTGCATGGCTGAAGCTCCCAGATGTGGTTGTTTTTATTCTGATCGGTATGGTGCTTGGCCAAGGACTGCATTGGATTCATGAGACGAGCAGTTCGGTGCTCAATCAGACGATCTTAACGGCTGGTTCTACATTAATTCTGTTCGATGGCGGGCGGAATATTGGACTTCATGGGCTTCGCAAAGTCTGGATCACGATTTCCTTATTAAGTGTGCCAGGGGTGTTGATCACTGTCGGTGTCGTCGGTGTAGCCGTGCATTATTTGTTCGGGCTTGGATGGATTTTGTCGCTATTGGTGGGTGCAGTAATCGCATCAACGGACCCAGCATCGATCATTCCGGTCTTCAGGCAGGTCAAGATTCGGGACAAGGTACGTGAGACGGTTGAGAGTGAGTCGGCATTTAATGATGCGACGGGGTCTATTATTACCTTTACCTTGCTCGCTGTGGTCTTAGGCCAAGGAAGTTTGGAAGCAGGTCCGATGATTTTTGATTTCTTGAAGACAGCAGTTGGTGGAATTATTGTTGGGGTGGTCGTCGCAATCCCGTTCTCGTATTTGACAGGACATCATCGATTTGCAGTCTTACGTGAGTATACGACGATTGCGATGATCGTTGTCGCGCTTGCGGCGTACTTGACTGGGGATTTGTTGCATGTTAGCGGCTTTATGGCGACATTCGTTGCGGGTCTAATCTGGGGCAATGAGAAGACATTCGGATTATCGATGCATGAGAAACGCCAAGAGATGGATCACTTCGCAGATAATATTACCGTATTGATGCGCATGCTAATCTTCATTCTGCTTGGCAGTCAAGTCAACTTCCACGTGTTGATCGAATATTTCTGGCCAAGTCTTGCCGTTGTGTTGGTGCTGATGTTCATTGCGAGACCGCTCACCGTCATAGCTTGTGCACTCCCTGATCGAAGAGCCAAATGGACGTGGCGCGAGATGGCGTTCATGGTATGGGTACGTGAGACGGGCGTCATTCCGGCCGCGTTATCGGGGATGATTGTCGCGTCAGGTGTGGAGCATGCGGATATTATTGCATCCGTTACCTTCATGGCGATCATGCTCACGATTCTGGTACAGGCAAGCACAACGGCCTGGGTCGCGCGGAAGCTGGGACTTGAAGTGAAGCCGAATAATTAATGCTGATGGCCTTGCCATGGATGTTTAAATTCCATGGCTTTTTGCTTTTGCGGTAAAAGACTGCAGCTTCGCATATGAAGAGGCTTCTTGAATGAGCATTTGCGCCGAAGTGCTTAGGGATGCAGGGTCGGAATAGATCAAAGATGTCGTACGCTTGGTCTGCTCCAATTCACGTAAATGGACGACCGTTAGCTCGTTATCAGCTAATAATTGCGGTCTAAGATACGAGTGAGGCAGAAGAGTTGCTGACTTCCCAGTTGAGAGCAAACGAATGATGGCTTCAAAGGAGTCAATCTCCATGCGAACATCTGGAATAACCCGGCAACGATGGAATAGATCATCGGTTAGTATACGGTACCAGGTGCCTCTCGAGAATAGGATCATCGGGAGGCCGTTCAAATCTTGTATATCAATTGTTTTCTTGGCATGCAGCACATGGTGCTTCGGGAGTACGAGATCCAGATGGTCTTCGAATAAAGGAAGGCACTGGAGCGGTGGTTCATTAATTAAAGAAGCAACAAGACCGATATCGACCTTCTTTTCCCGGACGAGGGTGACGATCTCGTGGGTTTTGCCTGTGATCGCCTTCATCTCCGTCTCGGGATGCTTGCTCAGGAAGACATGAATAAGGTCGGGGAGCGTAGATTGCAGGGTTGTTAGACTGGCCCCGATCGTAATCATACTTTTATCCGTTGCTTTATATTCAGCGATGGTCTGCAGCAGATCACGTTCGATTTGCCGCATTTCGAGTGCGAATTCATAGGTGAGCTGGCCGATTCTTGTCAGTTCGAGCTTCTTACCATTTCGAGTAAAGAGTTGTACACCAAGCTGGTCTTCCAGTTTGGTAATTTTTCTGGAGAGGGCTGGTTGTGATAAATTCAACAGCTGAGAGGCTTTGTTCAGACTCGACTGTTCAACGACTGCTGCAAAATATTGCATCATTTCTAACATTTCGACACCTCTTATGCAAATTAGTTATAAAAACTAATAGAAAATACGCATTTCCATTATAAGCGAAAAAGGAGTAACATGATAGATGGTATAAACCATTCACAACTTGTTCACATGAAAAATGGAAACTAATCAATGGCAACGATTGAAAGGGGAAACGCTTACTTATGAAAGGGACTTCTTTTTATTCACGGAAGTTGCACTCGCTACTCGGGATTATTCCGCTGGGCTTGTTTATCCTGGAGCACATGTTGACGAACTACTCCGCGTTCGAAGGAGGCAAGGAAGGTTTTAATAGCAGCGTTAAATTTCTTAACGATCTCCCGTTAGTTACCTTCTTAGAAATCTTCGGGATTTTCTTGCCGCTGCTCTATCACGGTGTATATGGTCTCTATATTGCCTATCAAGCTAGAAATAATGTCAGCAATTACAGCTACGGTCGTAACATCATGTTCATGCTGCAACGGGTTACGGGTGTCATTACGTTCATCTTCGTTGTATGGCATCTATATACCACGCGTTTTCAAGTTACGCTTGGCAATTTGACGCATGAAGAACTTGGTCAGCACATGAATGATATTTTATCACAACCTGTTTTCTTTATCTTTTACGTCATTGGGGTTGTAGCTGCGGTATTCCATTTCAGCAACGGACTATGGTCGTTCCTTGTGAGCTGGGGGATTACGGTTGGACCACGCGCACAACGTGTATCTTCTTATATTTGCATGGGCGTATTCGTTCTTGTATCGCTCTTGTTCATTCTGTCACTGGTTGCATTCACAGGCAGTGAATTTGAAGCAGCAGGGCTTGTAAATTTGGCAACTGGCATGATTAACGGTTAAGGGGTGGAATGGAATGTCGAAATCTAAAATCATCGTCGTAGGCGGCGGACTAGCAGGTCTGATGGCCACGATCAAAGCAGCAGAAGCAGATGTACATGTAGAACTATTCTCGCTTGTACCAGTGAAACGTTCTCACTCCGTATGTGCACAGGGCGGAATTAACGGTGCCGTAAATACGAAAGGTGAAGGCGACTCCACATGGGAGCACTTTGACGATACGGTATATGGGGGAGACTTCTTAGCGAACCAACCTCCAATCAAAGCGATGTGTGATGCAGCGCCAGGGATTATCCACTTGATGGACCGCATGGGTGTCATGTTCAACCGTACACCAGAGGGATTACTTGATTTCCGCCGGTTCGGTGGAACGAAATACAGCCGTACAGCATTTGCGGGGGCGACGACAGGACAGCAGCTCTTGTACGCACTCGATGAGCAAGTTCGTCGTCATGAGGCAGCTGGGCTTGTAACAAAACGCGAGCATTGGGAGTTCTTATCGGCGGTCATCGATGACGAGGGCGTATGCCGCGGGATTACTGCGCAAGATCTTCGTACAATGGAAGTTGTTACATTCGCAGCGGATGCGGTTATTCTGGCAACAGGCGGTCCTGGTATTATTTTCGGTAAAACAACGAACTCGGTTATCAACACAGGAACAGCAGCGAGCGCAGTGTATCAGCAAGGCGTTCATTACGCGAACGGGGAGTTCATTCAGATTCACCCGACGGCGATTCCTGGGGACGATAAGCTTCGCTTGATGTCGGAGTCTGCACGCGGTGAAGGCGGACGGATCTGGACATATAAAGACGGTAAGCCTTGGTATTTCCTTGAAGAGAAATATCCGGCATACGGTAACCTTGTGCCGCGGGATATTGCAACACGTGAAATTTTTAGCGTCTGTGTGGATCAGAAACTGGGGATTAACGGCGAGAACATGGTATACCTTGACTTGTCGCACAAAGATCCGAAAGTACTAGATGTGAAACTCGGCGGCATTATTGAGATTTATGAGAAATTCATGGGTGATGACCCTCGTAAAATTCCGATGAAAATCTTCCCGGCAGTCCATTATTCGATGGGCGGCATGTGGGTCGACTACAATCAAATGACGAACATTCCTGGATTATTCGCAGCCGGCGAATGTGAATACCAATATCACGGTGCGAACCGTCTGGGCGCGAACTCGCTCTTGTCCGCCATCTACGGCGGGATGGTATCCGGACCGAAGGCAGTTGAATATATCCGCGGCTTGAAGAAATCGGCTGAAGATATCTCCTCCTCCGTATTCGATCGCGAGAGCAAGAAGCAGACGGACAAGTACGAGAGCTTGCTTAAGATGGAAGGCAAAGAGAATGCCTATGTATTGCATAAAGAACTTGGTGAGTGGATGACGAATAACATGACCGTGGTTCGTTATAACAAAAAGCTTGAAGAGACTATCGCCAAGATCAAAGAATTAAAGCAGCGTTACCAGAACATCAATATGACCGATACGGCGCGTTGGAACAACCAAGGAGTAGCCTTTACGCGTCAACTCTGGAACATGTTAGAGTTATCCGAAGCGATGACGTTAGGCGCATTAATGCGTAATGAGAGCCGTGGTGCGCATTACAAACCGGAATTCCCGGATCGTAACGATGAAGATTTCATGAAGACGACGAAAGCAGCATGGACGCCAGATGGCCCAACGATTTCGTATGAAGAGGTAGATGTATCGCTTATTAAACCGCGTAAACGCGATTATTCGACAGATAAGAAGAAAGGAGAATAACGATGGCGGAGACTACAGTATCATCCAAAACCGTTAAATTCATCGTCACGCGTCAGGATAAACCGGATGCGAAGTCTTATACAGAAGAATTCGAAGTGCCTTACCGTCCAGGGATGAACGTGATTAGTGCCTTAATGGAAATTCAGCGGAATCCGAAGAATTCGAGTGGTCAATCGACATCGCCGGTATGCTGGGAATCCAACTGTTTGGAGGAAGTATGCGGGGCATGTTCGATGGTCATTAACGGCAAACCGCGTCAAGCTTGCTCGGCGCTCGTCGACAAACTCGAGCAGCCGGTACGTATAGCACCGATGAGCACCTTCCCAGTCGTTCGCGACCTTGTCATTGACCGCAGCCGGATGTTCAACGCCTTAAAGAAAGTGAAGGCATGGATTCCGATTGATGGGACATATGACCTTGGTCCGGGACCACGGATGGCAGAATCCAAACGCCAATGGGCGTACGAATTGTCGAAGTGTATGACATGCGGTGTCTGCTTAGAAGCTTGTCCGAACGTGAACGAAAAAACAAGCTTTATCGGACCTGCGCCGATCTCACAAGTTCGCTTGTTCAACGCGCACCCAACAGGTGAGATGAACAAGGATGAGCGTCTAGATGCCTTGATGGAAGAGGGCGGAATCGAAGGCTGCGGTAACTCGCAGAACTGTGTACGTTCTTGTCCGAAGGGCATTCCACTCACAACTTCGATCGCTGAGATGAACAAGGCGACAACGAAGCATATGTTCAAGAAATGGTTAGGCGTATAACACAACTTTAGCAAAAGTGAAATGAGCAAAAGCTGTGTTAGGTGAAGAGCAGCATCATAAAAAGGCATACCTTGAAGCACTGGATCGGTTGAATGAATCAACCACCTGTAGCTTCGGGGTATGCCTTTTCTTGTTCGTATTGCATTTACCGGGGTCCCCGCAAAGTACCTGGATCGTTTCGAGGTCAAAGCATCACTTTGTGGGGTATGTTATTCGTTGAACAATCCGGAAGATTTGACACGGTGCCAGAAATCATGGAATTGATCGATATTGAGCTGCTGCTGCGCATCGGACAGAGCGGTTGCTGGGTCTGGATGTACCTCCACCATAATGCCATCCGCACCTGCGGCGAGTGCTGCCTTCGCACAAGGAACGAGAATATCCTTGCGTCCTGTCGAGTGCGTGACATCGACGAGCACGGGTAAATGTGTCTCTTGCTTCAAGATCGGAACAGCCGAGATGTCTAGCGTATTCCGTGTCCATTTCTCATAGGTACGAATGCCGCGTTCGATCATGATGACATTCGGATTGCCTCCAGCAACAATGTACTCTGCTGCGAGGATGAACTCTTCGATCGTTGCTGCAAGTCCGCGCTTGAGTACGATGGGAACGCCTACTTGGCCAGCGGCCTTAAGGAGCTCGAAGTTCTGCATATTCCGTGCGCCGATCTGAATGATATCGATATACTCTGCGGCCAGCTCGATATGTCCTGGGTGTACAATTTCGCTGATCGTCACCATATCGAGTTCTTCACCAACTTGCTTCAGCAGCTTCAATCCTTCAATGCCAAGACCTTGGAAGTCATACGGAGATGTCCGTGGTTTGAAGGCGCCGCCGCGAAGCACGCGGATACCGGATTCTTTCAGTGCCGTGGCAACGGTCTTGAGCTGGTCATAGGATTCCACCGAACACGGTCCGGCGATCATTACTTGCGCAGATCCACCGATCGGCACGCCTTTCACATCAACAATTGTATTCTCTTGCTGCTTCTTCCGGCTGACGAGCAGAATTTTCTTGTGATCATCTTGCTGCAGATCAAGTGATGCTTTGAAGATTTGCTTGAATAAATGCTTGATTGTCGCATCCTCGAATGGACCATCGTTGCGTGCGACAAGCTCCTCGAGCATCTCGCGCTCACGTACTGGATCATATTTGGGAATCCCTTGCTTCTGCTTCACGATGCCGATTTCTTGGGCAATGACCGCGCGCTCGCTTAATAGGGATAATAATTTTAGGTTAATTTCATCTAATTGATTACGTAACTGGTCTAAATCTTGTCTCTTCTCACTCATCTCAAATCGCTCCTTTTTAGAGGCTATTCATAAAGTTATCTTTTGATCACGAAGTATTTCATGAAGCGAATTCAACATCGAATCTTGCGTTCACCCTCGAAGAGCATACGCTTACGATGTATGTTTCCTTCTGAAACATTTCAGGTACTCATTTAGGTTTTGCCTAAACTCCGTTTCCTCCTTCTTCGGATTCGCACAACCTTCTTGGTGCTGAAAAGCCGACTTTTTGAATTCTCATTTTATATTCTCTACTCAGATTATCGCCGAATTCCATGCTCTTGCGTTCTAAGGGCCCTTAGAACGCAAAAAGACTGCCTAATCAAGGGACGGTGAAACTCCGTGGTACCACCCTTGTTAGACAGCCGTAAATTCAGCTTTCTCGCTCAATGCATGGTAACGTCATGCGGACGGACCTCCCTAGTGAAGGATGAATAACATTCTTCCTGGTTCAGGTGTCAACTCTGGAGTGAACTTCAGCAAATCATTTCCTTCCGTGTGCTCTCAGTCGGTCGGCACACAGTCCCTGTAAGGCTGTCTTTCGCTTACTTTTCTCCGTCATCGTCTGTAATAAGTATCATATTCCTCAAATTCAAACCGGTTAATAGAGATTGTAATCCCATGATCTGAAATATGCAATAGGCTCGTGTGAAGCTTTAACAATTTATATCTGTAAAGTAATACAGTAAGGACATCCTGTTCCTGTATCACCGTGAAAACCAACGGTTGCAAGAAAGGTTGTGCTGCTAGGTATCGAGCTTCTTGCCCGATAGTTCAATTTTCCTTTGACTGGATGAAGATGGTATACTATAAGTTAGCATATGGGTGTACGGGAGGACAAATGGGGAACAAGCGAAAGATGACACGACGTTCATTCTTGAAGCGGAGTGCGTTAACGCTTCTGGGCATGGCAGTGGCTGGGGGGACATATACGCGGTTTATCGAACCGGGATGGATCGAGTGGAAGCGAATGATTCATTATAGCAGCCGGCTGCCGGAGGCGTTTCATAACCTGCGAATAATTCATTTTAGCGATCTACATTTTGGATATCATATGAATGCGGAGCGGCTTCTTAGCATCGTAGAGCAGATGAATGAAGAACGGGCGGACCTTATCCTTTTTACGGGGGATCTGATAGATAATGGGCTTGCAAAAGTGGATCAGGTTATTCCAGCGTTGAAGAAGCTTCATGCACCGCTTGGGAAGTTCGCTGTACTCGGAAATCATGATTTCCGTCATGCGCCGGAGTCGAAATCGACGAATGCCTTAGAACAGGCTGGATTTCGAGTGCTCAAAAATCAACATGTAGATCTGGTGCGCAGCGGTGCAAAAATTGCGGTGGCGGGGCTCGAAGATTGGTTCGGCGGTTTCCCGAATGTTAGGGAGGCTGTGAAAGGGATCCTAGCGGATTGCTATACGCTGCTGTTAGCACATGAACCGGATCTGGCTGATGAGGCCATGAAATATGCGATAGATCTTCAGTTATCGGGGCATAGTCATGGGGGACAAGTACGCATTCCGGGCGTTCCTGTGAAGTGGAATCCAGAGATGGGGCAGAAATACCCGGACGGCCTCTATACATTTCCGAATTCGGAATTTAAAGTGTATACCAACCGCGGGCTGGGAATGACCTTTCTTCCCGTCCGCTTCTTATGTCGACCGGAAATTACGGTCCATACGTTAAGGCGGCAAGTAACATAGCCGCAGGCAGTAATCAAGGAGGATTTATTGTGCAACGAATTGCTATCCTATCAGATATTCATGGCAACATGCCTGCACTGGAAGCCGTGCTCGCAGATATTAGTAAACGGGGAATTAAGCGGATTATTTGCCTAGGAGACTTGGCAGGTAAAGGGCCCAATCCCATTGAAGCAGTCGATCGGATTCGCGATTGCTGCGAGATCGTTATTCGTGGCAATTGGGATGAGCTCATCGGGCGTCAGCTGACGGATAAGGAGATATTTACATGGCATGAGGATCGGCTCGGAGCAGACAGGTTGCATTACTTAGCGAATCTCCCGTTCAGCTATGACATGGAGATGAGTGGGAAACGGATACGGTTTGTCCATGCTTCGCCGCAGAGTGTCTACCATCGGGTTCAGCCTTGGGACAGTGAGGAACGTAGACTCGGGATGTTCGACAACACACCGGAGACAGGTAAATTGGAGGAAGACCCGAAGCCAGAAGTTGTCGGCTACGGAGATATTCACAATGTCTATGTACAGCATATGGAGCGCCGGATGCTGTTCAATGTGGGCAGCGTCGGGAATGCACTGGATATGATCCAAGCATCCTACGCGATCATGGAAGGCACGGAGGGCGGAAGTGCACTCGATCCATTCTCTATCCAGCTTGTACGCGTACCCTATGACATAGAGCTCGCTGTGCAGCATGCACTCGAAGCGGGTGTGCCAGAGATGGAGATGTACATACGGGAACTACGGACTGGTGTGTATCGTGGGCTGCAGCAATGGGCTGAAAAATAATTGTTGATGATCATGCTGATTAGGAGCATAATGGGATACGTGTGTCTAATGTCACACCAAGGATCAATCAAAAAGGTGGCAAACATCCTGTGAAAGCAAAAAGTTGGTTTACGCATCCAATCGGTATTATCGTCAGCTCTGTTGCTGCAACATTACTCTGGGGCAGTGCTGTTCCCTTTGTGAAATTAAGCTATGTGGAGCTTCAAATTTCGAAGCAAGATGTGTTCGAGCAGCTCATATTTGCGGGCTATCGATTCGCACTCGCAGGTTTATTGTTATATTTGCTGCTAAAGCTCGCTTCCATCGGGAAATCAGCAGGCAGTCAGCAGGCGAATGAGTTTACGGGGAAGTTAAGTGTATGGCGTCTCTCTCGGCTTGCACTTGTACAGACCTTCTTACAATACCTATTCTTCTATATCGGTCTGATGCATTCGTCTGGGATTCAAGGGGCGATTATATCGGGTTCGGCTTCATTCTTCCAAATGTTATTCGCGCAAGCGATGTACCGGAATGAACCGTTCACATCAGCTAAGATTACGGGCTTGTTCCTTGGATTCGTGGGTGTATTTGCCGTCGGATTCACGCAGAGCGGATTGCATTTCCAATTCGGGTTCGGTGAGATTTGCTTACTCTTATCTGCTGCCTTCGGTGCGTTCGGGAATGTGCTCGCGCGGCACGAATCGGGCAGAGTATCTGTGCTTGAACTTACCGCGAAGCAAATGCTGATCGGGGGGCTAGGCCTTGCGGCGATCGGTGTCGTTCGTACAGGATTCATGCCGTTTCATTTCGATATGAAGACAGGGATCATCTTCATCTATCTTGCGTTCGTCTCGGCTGCGGCGTTCGGACTCTGGAATATGGTCATGAAATATAATAAAGTCGGGAAAGTCTCAATGTACCTTTTCCTGATTCCAGTATTCGGCGTAATCTTGTCTTCCATCATTCTTGGCGAGACGATACACATTTGGGTTGTTCTAGCACTAGCAAGCGTGGTCTCCGGTATTATTATCGTGAACCGCTCGCATGCAACGACGAAAGCCGTAAGAGAATCAGACCTGGAAATAGCGCAATAAACTGCTGTGGCTTGCAGCTTTGTTCATTTGTTACACAAATGAAATGGTTCTGTGATACGACCATAATGTTGAAGGGGTAAGATGTACTCAAGACCCCCTTTTAATAAATAAACTTGAGGACCTACCAACGTGGCAGGTCCTCCTTTTTTTTTGGTGTGATCTAGAGTTGCACGATTTGCTTCTGCTTCTGTTTGTAATAGACCCACGATGTGAATCCGATCTGCTTCAAACGGTCGCGAACTTGTTCCCATTCGTCACCAACACGGCTTGGGACGTGTGCATCAGAGCCGAAGGTAACATCCACGTGATGGAACAGGGCACGTTCAAGGATATCATCCGATGGATACCAACCGCCGCTCAGCTTTGTTTTCCCCGATGTATTGATTTCGATGGCAATACCGCTCTCACCGATTACTCGGAGTGTCTCATCAATCGCCGTATGCGCTTCAATGTTAGAAAATTCAGGATAATTACCTTTCATCGCATCGATGTGACCAAGGATTTGGAACATCCCACTTGATGCAGAATCTCGGATCATGCCGTAATAAATGTTCTTCGCTTCGATCATCCGTGCCGTCGTTAGGCCCTTCCAACGATTTTTGTTAAATATACTTACGCCCTCCGTCTGGTGAACAGAACCGATTACATAGTCAAAGGGGTATTCTGCATATATTTGTTGATAGAGAGAGGCGTGTTCCGGGAAAAAATCCGATTCGACGCCGAGCAGGACATCAATTTGCCCCTCATATTTCGTCTTAAGTCGCAGCACCTCATGAATATAGTTCGCAAATTCGCTCTTTGCCATCGCAATGCGGGGTTGAGCTTGATCTTCGGGGCTGCCGAAGTAAGGCGAGTGATCCGAAATTCCAATGACTTGAAGCCCGGCTTGGATACCCGCTTGGATATAGTCTTCAATATTGCCATCCGCATGCCCGCAGCGAAAATGATGTGTATGCAAATCAAATTTCGTAGTCATCTGGTTACGCTCCTTACTCTGAACTGATAAATTGGGTTTCAGGCATGCCTTTTAAGTCGCTGAGAAATTGCTGCATAGCCGAATTTAAATATTTGCCGGATTTATAGACGACACCGACAGGATGTGCAGTCTCAAATTCACTGACTTTGATCATTTTCAAGGTACCGCGTCGCAGCTCGCTTCCGATCGATAGCTTCGAGATCACTGCGGCACCGAGATTGAGCTCTACCATCCGTTTGATCTCTTCACTACTGGATAATTCCATCACGATATGTGGTTGAATGTTGTAATTTTTAAAGACTTGATCTGCAAATCGGCGGCCGACCGTGTCAGGAGATAAGACGATGAACGGAACATCACGCAATGCTTCAACGGTCGTGTGCTTTAGTGTACCCAAGGGGTGGCTAGGTGAAACGACAAGTTCGAAGGTGTCATAGTACAATACACTGGACTTCAGGTTCGGTGTACTCTCCGATAAGTAACCGATGCCGATATCGACGGTCCCATTCTCCACTTGCGCCATAATCTGCGCGGAAGACATCGTTAAGATTGAAGTTTTGATAAGCGGGTATTGGTTCTGAAAATAAGAGAGAACGCGCGGTAAAATTTGAATCGCGATGGAGGTTGTGGTGCCGATCGTAATATGACCTTGTGGAATATTACTCAGATCACTCAGACGCTGCTTCAATTCTGCGACAATCTTCAGAATACGCTCTGCATGATCAAGAAAGACGTGGCCTTGATCGGTGAGTGTGACGGGCTGGTTCCGATCGATTAACACGGTCTTGAATTCATCTTCTAAGCTTTTGATTTGTGCGGACACAGCGGGTTGCGTTAAATTCAGCAGCTCCCCTGCTTTGCGAAAGCTCGTCGTCTTGGAAATGGTAATGAGTGTCTCAAGTTGACTGATGTTCACAGAATCCCTCCTTGGCTGTAAAAATATATGTTCAACATTAGACGATCTAATTAAAGGTTTATTTCACATTATAGGTGAACTTTCAGCAATGATCAATATTGGGCAAGTCAGCAAGGAGGAAAGCAGGGGGTGTTTGTCGAAAAAAATAGGTTTATGTTCCATGGCAGTGGAGTTACATATTTCAAAAGGAGGGTTCTTATTTGAATCGAAAAATTGTGCGCAGTTGGATGATGTATGATTGGGCCAACTCAGCATTTGCGACAACGATGATGGCCGCGGTGCTTCCGATCTATTATTTAACGGTCGCTGCTAGCAATCTGCCGGAACATCTTGCAACAAGCTACTGGGGCTTCACCCAGACGATTGCAATGATTATCGTGGCTGTGATCTCGCCAATTCTTGGTGCAATTGCGGATTCTTCTCGAAGTAAGGTTCGGTTTCTTCGCGTATTCGCCTATATGGGCGTACTTGCATGTTTATTGATGGCTTTTACGGGAAATGGGACGTATCTATTCGTCTCGGTCTGCTATATTCTCGGGGTGATCGGATTCTCCGGTGGTAATACGTTCTATGATTCGATCTTGACCGATGTTGCCCCGCTGGATCAGCGAGATGAAATTTCTGCAAAAGGCTATATGTTCGGATATATTGGAGGCGGCGTACTGCTCGCGGTGAATATCGTGATGCTCGAGATGTGGGACAAAGTCGGCTTCCCCAATAAACTCGTGGCTACGCAAGCGGTATTCGTGACGGTAGCACTCTGGTGGTTTCTCTTCTCGTTACCTATCTTCCGCCATGTGAAGGATAAGGGAGCAGAGAGCAAGCAACCCGTGAGCTTCTATGCAAAAGAAGGGTTCCGCCGTGTCTTTACGACGTTCAGACACATTCGGCAATACCCGGAGCTGCTGAAATATTTAGTCGCATTTTGGTTCTTCAATGATGGGATCTCGACCATTATCAGTATGGCGACGATCTATGGGAAGACGATTGGAATTGGCACGAGTCATTTAATCATTGCGCTGCTGATTACGCAATTTGTAGGAATTCCATTTACGTTCTTATTCGGTAAAATGGCTTCGAAGATCGGTTCGAAGCGTGCACTCTATATGTCATTATGTATTTATGTATTGGTTGTGTTCTTAGGCTATTTCATGACGAATGCATTACATTTCTATATGCTCGCATTCGTCGTAGGGATGGTGCAGGGAGGAAGCCAGTCGATTGCTCGGTCCATTTATAGCAAGCTGGTTCCGGCGGGCCGTACATCGGAGTTCTTCGGCTTCCTGAGCCTCTCGGACAAAGTATCGGCATCGCTTGGTCCAGCGCTGTTCGGACTTGTCACGCTGCTCACAGGCTCTGCGCGTCTCGCAATTCTGTCCTTGCTGGTCTTCTTCATCGTCGGCATCATCATGCTGACGCGGGTGAACCTGGCGAAGGGGCTTAACGAAGCCAAGGCATAAAGATGAGGGCTGCCCCGAATGGAGGCAGCCCTTGGTGTGTCGTGGACAGCCCCCCATCAGATGATGGGGTCTGCCACGATAATTTGCAAGCCGCTGTCACACGGCTCGCCATGTTCATAAGAGCGGTTGGCCACGACGCTGGCCAATCGCTCTCGCGCCTCTGCCGCAGCTGCGCTCGCGGCGCCGTCTTCGCGCACAGCCGCCCAATAGGCGGCGGCAGCGCCAACCACAGCCGCGGCATCTTCGCGTGCGGCGGCCCACATGTCCCAGACGCTCGTCGTATACGAGGCGTCTCGGCCTGTCGGGTCGCGCCATGGCTCGCGCGACTCGTTCAAGATATCAAGCGGCTTGCTTGGCCGCTTGAAGACGAACGGCTCAATCTGACCGAAGGTCAGCAGCCGTTTGAGCCCTGTTGGATCATGGAAGAGCCGCTGCGCAGCCGTCATATGCCGATTGGCTTCTTCCCACGCTTCACGGCGAACACGCTTCGCAAGCTCGGGGTAATAACGCGCCGTGACTTGCTCGAACAAATCGACAATGCCATCCGGGAACTTCCCGCCAGTCTCGAACTCCTTCCATACCGGCGTCCGCCATGTCTCAAGCCCTAGCTTGTTCTGTACGACCAGTGTATCCATCCAGATCTCGAACCGCTGATGGTCCCATTTCTTGAATCCCGAACGATAGAACACATAAGGGTGCATATTCCGATCGAGTACATGGTGCAGGACAAAGCCAAGAACATAAATAACGGCGGGGTCTTGCAGCGCCCGATGGGCGACACCTTCGATCAGATCCATAATCACCGGACCGCAATGCTCGTTATGCATCACAGAACCGACATCATTCATCGTCTTATCTTTTTGCCACGGCAAAAAGTGATGATAGAACAGAAAATCCGGGCCCTGACAGCCCATGCGGAACATTCGAAGATCCTCTGGACGTGTGATCATCGCTGTAAGATCAGCATCTTTCAATACTTCTTCACCAAAAATAAAATGAGTCCAAATGTTAGGCAAGATTTCTCACATCCTTCTGCACAAATGTTACACTATGAAACTTTCTTCCTAAGTATAAAATTATTGTACCGAATACCGATATAATCGTATAGAACTAGTTGAATTTGTACGTGTATCGGCCCAAATGACTACGAGATGAAGGAGGCATCGTTCGGAAATACCAAAAAAAGTATATTTTTGAGGTGATTTTTTAAGACGCATGACGTATAATGTAGTCAATCATTTATCGTAGAATTAGAATGAATAATGTCGAATGAAATAAATATATGTCGAACTATAGAGGAGAATCTATTCATGAAAGCGGAATATATTAATCCGTTTTTGGATGCAGCTCGTAATGTAATTGAACAATTGATACAGATTCGCCCCACGACTGGCCAACTTCAAATAAAAGAAGTTCAGTTCTTCGATCAATATATATGGATTGAAATCGGGATGACAGGACAGATGAATGGGAATATTGTCTTTGGTCTACATGAGTCTGTAGCCCTGAAGATCGTCTCAGCGATGATGGGCGGCTTCGTCTTGACGGAGCTCGATGAGATGGGACATAGTGCGATCTCGGAACTCGGGAATATGATTAGCGGCAATGCAAGTACGATTTTATTTAACCAAGGCGTAAAAGTTGATATTACCCCGCCGAAAGTGGTACAATCAGCTGCAGGACATTTCAAAGCTAAACAGGCCTTAACGGTTCCGCTCATGATGGAAGGGATCGGGCATTTAGATATTCAGGTACTTGTTGGATAACAGAAGTAGCAACGATGCAGCTTCGTGAATACATAATGAATTTCGAATCGATATAGCTCCGCTTACGGGGCTATTCTTTTTTCGTAAAGAAAGTTTTGTGGGGATTTTTCAAATCATCGCAACATAGAAGGAGAGTGTTACGGTGTATACGTACCAAGACAAAATCGTGCTGATAACAGGAGCTTCCAGTGGGATTGGTGCATTAACCGCACAGAAGCTTGCGGATTTCGGAGCCATTCCGATTTTAACTGCACGCTCTACAGAACGCCTTATGGCGCTGCGGTCGCAAATCTCAGGACGATGCCATGTGATCCCGATGGATGTAACGGATGAGCAACAAGTGAATGACGCGGTGGAATCGATCATCTCTGAATTTGGACGCATCGATATCTTGATTAATAATGCTGGATACGGTGTGTTTCAATCTTTCCTGGATACGGATACAGCGGAGTTCAACGCGATGATGGATGTCAATTATATGGGGATCGTCCGTTGTACCAAAGCCGTGCTCCCGCATATGTTGACCGCAGGGCAAGGCCATATCGTGAATATCGCATCGCTCGCAGGTAAGATCGGTACTGCCAAATCAAGCGCCTATAACGCGACAAAGCACGCCGTACTGGGCTTAACGAATGCGCTGCGGCAAGAAATGGTCGGCAAGAACATAGGTGTAACGGCGATTAATCCGGGACCTATTGATACTCCGTTTTTTGAGAAGGCAGACCCGAGCGGGACCTACGTCAATAATGTTAAAATGTTCTTGTTAAAACCTGAGCAAGTCGTGAACACAATAATAAAAGCGATTCCGAAGCGAAAAGCAGAAGTGAATTTACCGTTCGCTGCAGCCATCGGGATTAAGCTGTATCAACTGTTCCCAAGACTTGCGGATAAGTTGGCTTACCGGCTAATCAACAAGAAATAACGGTAACGAAGCAGAAGCCCTAAGGTTCCTGCTTCGGCTTTGCCTTAGCTCGGTGCGCCTCATTCAACTGCTTCACCTCTTCGAAGAGAGCGCGAACAGCTGCTTTAGCCTCAGGATGACTCGCTGTCCAGTGTTGTGTAAGGTTCGGCATCGTCTTATGCATATGGCTGTAGAGGGCCCAAATTTTAATCTTCTCCACTTGTTCTGGTGAGTTATCACCTAATAGCAGTTCAGCGTATTTTTCGAGCAGGCCATCGAACTGTTCCATAAAGGCTTGATCCATCGATAGAACCCCCTTTCCAATAAATGATAATAACTGCATCTCAGTGTACCATACAAATGCCCAATGGGCCAAAGAAAGGAAATGCTAGACCATGACAACTTCATTTACAGATTTACATATTGACGCTAGGCTCGTCGAGCGATTGCTCGCAGAACGAATCGAGACGCCTTCACCCATCCAACAAGAGGCAATTCCAGTTGCCCTTGAAGGTAAAGACTTGATCGCGCAGTCCCAGACAGGAACAGGTAAGACACTTGCTTATTTGCTGCCTATGCTGCAGCGGATTGATCCAGCGCTCAAACAGGTACAAGCCCTTGTTCTTGCCCCAACACAGGAGCTCGCAATGCAAATTTTCCGCGAAGCCGAGATGTACGGAGAGTCGCTTGGCATTACAGTACAATCTCTAATCGGCGGGGCAGCAAGCAAAAGACAGATCGAGAAATTAAGACTCCATCCGCAATTTATTGTCGGAACACCAGGGCGCGTGCTTGAACTCATTGGGATGCGCAAACTTAAAATGCACGAAGTCCGTACAATTACTGTCGATGAAGTGGATCAAATGTTCAAGCTAGGTGCAGCGGGCGATACGGAAGCCATATTCAAGTCGGCCCTTCGTGATCGACAATTACTGTTCTTCTCAGCAACGATGCCGGAAGAAGTACGAAATATTGCGGACGCATGGATGAATGAACCCGTGGAAATCGGGATTAAGCCGGAGCAGAAGACTTCGTCGACTTTGTCCCACTTCTATTTTGAGACGGAAGAACGGAATAAGATTGACACGCTTCGCCGGATTGTAAGATCATACAAGCCCAAATCCGCGATTGTATTCGTGAACGAAATCGAATCGATTGCGGAGTGGATTGCGAAGCTGCAATTTGTGGGATTGTCTGTTGAGCCGCTATACGGAGAAGCGAACAAACAAGAGCGGATGAATGTGCTTCGACGGTTCCGGGAAGGCCGGATTCAATTATTGCTTGCAACGGATGTTGCTGCGCGTGGGCTGGATATTAAAGAGCTCCCGATGGTCATTAATTTTGACCTGCCAATTAGCAGTGAGCATTATGTGCATCGCGTTGGGCGTACTGGACGTATGGGGCAAAAAGGGATCGCGATTTCAATTGTTACCCCTCGTGAAATGTTCATCATAGAGAAATTCATGCGTCAGCTGGATATTGTGATTGAACCCCAATCAATGTATCAAGGGAAAGTATTCAATCCGGAAGCAGCGAGTTCAATGGAGGCATCAAATCGCCAATTTCCGGTAACGAAAACGAAGGCACCTGTGAAGAAGGCAGCGGTGAAATCGCCTGCTAAGCCGCTCCCATCTAAGCCTAAACAAGACCGTGATCGTGATCGTAAGAATGCGGGAGCACCGAAATGGCTGAAGGCCAAATCGGATCCGAAATAATATTCATTGACGCAGGTGTGGGCTCGCCCCTACAATGAGGACAAATAAATGATGATCGAAAAAGGGTGAGGGAAATAATGAGCGAATCAGCCGCATATCTCATTCAACGGGTGATTAGTAACAACGCCATATTGGTATCCATAGAGAAATCCGATAGTGAGCTCGTCCTCATGGGCAAAGGGCTCGGATTTGGTGCAAAAGCCGGCATGTTAGTGCTTCCTTCAGACCCTCGCATCGAGAAGAAATTTAATCTCGCTAGTTCCGATTCGCGCAATCAATTCAGAGCATTAACGGAACAAGTTGATCCGAAAGTGCTTGACGTCTCACAAGAAATCATCTCCATGATTGGAGACGAATTCGACACCTCGCTGAATGAGCAGATTTTCATTGCGCTTCCGAGTCATATTCAATTTGCGTTGTATCGACTTGAGAATAACATCGATATCGCAAATCCATTTATTTATGAGATTCAAGCGCTGCACTCGCGAGAATTCGCCTTGGCGAAGAAAGCAGCAGTCTTGATCGAGAAGAAGTTCAATATCGAGATCCCTGAGACCGAAGTTGGATTTCTAGCCATGCACATTCAGTCCGCCGTATGTCATATATCGGTCGGCAATATTGTGAAATGGACCCATTTGATCCAAGAAGCTGTTGCCATGATTGAAGCAGAACGTGGATTTAAGGTGCCGCGAGATAGTCTCGATTACATAAGACTGATTACCCATCTGCGCTTTGCCATTGAACGGCTAACCGAAGGGCAGAAGTCACCGAATCCATTTGCGACCCAACTTCGTGAAACACTGAAGGATGAGTATACCTTAGGGAAGAAAATTGCGCTCATGATGGAAGCGAATCTTGGTGTAACCGTATCAGAGGATGAAATCGGATACTTGGTAATGCATTTGTATCGTTTATTTCAGCATTATGGAAAACCGATTCAACGATAAACTCTATGAATATTGTCGTTTAATGACGATTTATGACGAATTGTAAGATAATGGATCGTTTTTTGTCGTTGACGTACTCAGAATCCTGTCCTATAATACAGACTATAACGAGAAGTAAGCGGAATCATTGAATTCGTAGCATTCTTACTTCCCAAGTCCATAATATTGTGTTATTTAGCGTGCGACTAGTGATAGGCATGAGCTAAGTGAGACAAGAGTGTTCTAATACCCTCTTTCTCCTTAACTCATGCTTTTTTTGTGCTCTTTTTGGGGCATGCTACACAAGGACCTAAAATTATCTTAAGAGGTGGATTTTATGTTTTTCAAAAAGAAAAAAACAATTGTATCTTTGGTTTCTCCTTTAACAGGAACATCGGTGTCACTAAGTGAAGTGCCGGATCCGGCATTTGCTGAAGCGCTTCTAGGTGACGGCGTTGCTATAAAGCCAACAAATGGTGTTCTCGTGTCACCATGTGACGGTATCGTTGCACATTTGATTGATACGCATCATGCGTGCATTGTTGGTCATGATTCAGGTGTAGAGGTGCTCATGCACATCGGTGTTAATACAGTGCAATTGAAAGGCGAAGGATTCAAGCCATTGATCAAGACAGGGGATGTTGTCAAGCAAGGACAGCCTTTGATCGAGTTCGATATGGCGTTTATTGAATCCAAAGGGTATCCCGTGATTACGCCTGTGATTATGGCGAACGGTGAAGTAGTCGAGCAATTGACGAAGCATACGGGGGAAGTAAAGGCAGGGGACAACACGGTTCTAGATGTTGAAGTGAAGAAGTAACAAAGCAGCCTTAAATTTAATTTTCAGGAGGTTACGTTTCATGCTTGCATTCTTGCAAAGAATTGGTAAGTCCTTGATGCTTCCGGTGGCAACGCTTCCAGCAGCAGCCATTTTACTCCGGTTCGGTAATGTCGATTACATTAAAGATTTCCATATGGGAGACTCGGTTGGGGGATTCATTAACCAATACATTGCTCCTTTCCTCGCGGCCGGCGGCTCAGCAATTTTTGATAACTTGCCGCTCATCTTCGCGATCGGGGTAGCGATCGGCTTTGCAGGCGACGCAGTTGCTGCGCTCGCTGCGGTTATTTCGCACCTTGTACTTACGAATGTTCTAAGCAAAATGCCAGGAGCATTCACGTTCATCGGTAAAGATACGAAGCTCGATATGGGTGTTATCGGCGGTATTATCGCCGGGGGTATCGCAGCGTACTTCTATAACAAATACCACAACATTAAGCTACCGGACTGGTTAGGATTCTTCAGCGGTAAGCGGTTCGTTCCAATTATTACATCGCTTACGATGGTTATCGTGGGTATTGTATTTGGTCTTATCTGGGGACCTGTTCAGCTTGCACTTGATGATTTCGGGCGTTGGATCGTTAGCCTTGGAGCAATAGGCGCAGGCGTATATGGTCTAGCGAACCGGTTGCTTGTACCATTCGGATTACACCATATTATCAACTCCATCGTATGGTTCCAGATCGGTGACTTTACGAACGCAGCGGGCGAAGTTGTTCGTGGTGACTTGCACCGCTTCTTCGCTGGAGACAAAACAGCAGGGATGTTCATGACAGGCTTCTTCCCAATCATGATGTTCGCACTTCCGGGTGCTGCCCTAGCGTTTATTCACACAGCAAAACCGGAGAAAAGAAAACTCGTTGCTTCTACATTCGTAGGACTTGCTTTTGCTTCATTCTTGACAGGGATTACAGAGCCGATTGAGTTCGCATTTATGTTCATTGCGCCAGTTCTATATGTTGTGCATGCCATTCTGTCTGGTGTAGCCGGTGTCGTGATGTACATGCTTGATGTGAAGCTTGGATTCGGATTCTCAGCCGGATTAATCGACTATTTGGTTAACTACCAGTTGTCCACGAATCCATTGCGTTTAATTCCAGTCGGTATCGTATTCTTCCTGGTGTACTACTTCTTGTTCCGCATCTTGATCGTGAAGTTGAACTTGAAGACACCTGGTCGCGAAGATGACGATGTTACAGAAACAGATGATGCGCCAGTAAGCGGTAAGACGCCATTGTCTGAAAAAGCTGTAAAAGTTCTGGGCAATCTTGGCGGTAAAGAGAACATTGTCAGCACGGATGCATGTATCACACGCTTACGTCTTGTCGTAAAAGATGATAAGCAAGTGAACGATGCTGAACTTAAAAAATTAGGTGCAGCCGGTGTTATGCGCCTTGGCGGCGGTGCCGTTCAGGTCGTATTTGGGACGCAGTCCGAAATGTTGAAAGATGAAATCAATAAACTGTAGAATAGTGAACAAGCCACATCAGAGAAACCATACAATAGGATAAATCATGGGTGATTCCGTTAGCCTCTAGGCTTGCTGATCACCCTTGGCTTGTAAATAAAAAGAGAAAACAACATGTGGACTTAAACATAAAAGGAGTGGAACAATATGCAACAACAAACATTTACAATCAAAAACCCTACAGGTGTTCACGCAAGACCCGCTGGCGCGATCTTGAAGAAAGCAAGCCAATTTGCTTGCAAAGTTGAGATTGAGAAAGCTGACGGCACACGCGTAAGTGCTAAAGGGATGGTAGGACTTCTGAAATTGGGACTTAAACAAAACGATCAGGTGACAGTGATTACCGATGGAGACGGCGAAGTTGAAGCATTGCAAGCTGTAGGCGAAGTGCTCGAGACTGTTTTTGAATAAGCCTGAAAAGGGGAAATAGCAATGAATTTAAAAGGTATTGCTGCAGCACCTGGCTACGCAATCGGGCCTGCGTTCGTTATGAAAGACACCGGTGTCAAAATCGAGCGTAGAACACTATCGGCAGCAGAAGCAAAGGCAGAGGTCGTACGTTTCTCGGAAATTGTCAAACAAGCGATCGAACAAGTCAAAGAAATTCAAGAGCAAGCACGCGTCAAGATGGGCGAGGAGCAAGCTGAGATCTTCGAATCGCACATTCTTGTCCTGCATGATGATGAATTTGTAGGTCGTACCAAAGAATTGATCGAAGAGAAATCGATCAATGCGGAAGCATCCCTTGCTGAAGTGACAGAAGAGCTCGTAACCTTCTTCGAAAGTATGGATAATGAGTATATGAAAGAGCGCGCAGCCGATTTCCGCGATCTCAGCAGACGACTGCTCAACCTGTTAACCGGTGTGAAGCAGACATCGTTATCGGATTTCGAAGAGCCGGTTGTCCTTATTACGGATGACTTGACGCCTTCCGATTCCGCACAATTGGACCGTGATCGTGTTGCAGGATTCGCAACGAACATCGGAGGAAGAACATCACACTCCGCGATTATGGCGAGATCAATGGAAATTCCTGCGGTTGTTGGCTTGAAGGATGTTACGGAACGTCTTCAAGACGGAGATATGGTCATTCTTGACGGTACGACAGGTGATATGATTGTGAAGCCGACGGCGGAGCAAATCGCAGAATACGAAGCGAAGAAAGTGAACTTCGAGAAGCGTAAATCCGAATTCAAGAACTATCTGAATGCAGCTTCAATAACATCTGATGGCCATCAAGTTGAGCTTGTTGCGAACATTGGGAACCCTGGGGATGCACACAATGCGCATAAGAATGGCGCAGAAGGCATCGGCTTGTTCCGCACCGAATTTTTGTACATGGGCCGCCCGAACTTCCCGACGGAAGAAGAGCAATTCGCAGCCTATAAAGAAGTCGCTGAGACATTCGGCAAGGATCATCCCATTGTAATTCGTACGCTTGATATCGGTGGTGATAAAGAGCTTGATTATCTTGAACTGCCGAAGGAAATGAATCCATTCTTAGGTTACCGTGCGATTCGCTTGTGCTTGGATGAGCAAGAAATGTTCAAGACCCAGCTTCGTGCTATTCTTCGTTCGAGTGCCTTCGGTAATGTGAAGATCATGTATCCGATGATTGCAACGATCGTTGAACTTCGTGCAGCGAATGCGATTTTGGCAGAAGTGAAGGCAGAACTCGATGCAGCAGGTGTTGCTTATAATAAAGAGCTTGAAGTTGGCATTATGATCGAAATTCCAGCAGCTGTACTCGTATCGGATCAACTCGCGAAAGAAGCGGATTTCTTCAGTATCGGTACGAATGACCTCGTGCAATATACGATGGCGGCTGACCGGATGAACGAGAAGGTATCGCATTTAACGCAGCCGATGAATCCTTCGGTGCTTCGCCTAATTCGTATGGTCATCGAGAATGCACACCGAGAAGGCAAATGGGTTGGCATGTGCGGCGAGATGGCAGGGAATCCGGTCGCGGTTCCGCTCTTGCTCGGACTTGGGCTTGATGAGTTCTCAATGAGTGCAAGCTCCATATTGCCTGCACGGGTATTGATGAGCAAGATTTCCTTGGCTGATGCGAAGAAAGTAGCAGCAAAAGCTCTTGATATGCAGACGGCTGAAGAGATTGAGCGTTTTGTACAAGAATCATTCCCGCAAATTGCGGAAGTGTTATAAGATTTCATGATAAATAGCAGGGACATGTTGATTATGACATGTCCCTGTTTTTTGTTAGATAAGATTTCAGATGTTTTCGTCTCGAAGCCAAAGCCCCACTTTGTGGGATATTTTGATATACTAAATGAATGGATAAGATTAGCATGGGGTAGGGAGGGTCGTTCGCGATGAAGAATTCTGTATTTATTATTGAAGATGACCAAGCGATTGTGGAGATGGTCGAGAATTATTTGATCAAGGAAGGTTATACCGTTACTGTTGCTGGGGATGGGGAAGAAGGGTTAGCGAAATTCGAGCAAGCACAGGGGGAATTTGATCTAGTACTGGTGGATCTCATGATGCCAAAGGTTGATGGTATGGAAGTGATCAGGCGGATTCGGGTTCATAGCCTCGTTCCTATTCTCATTATGTCCGCGAAGGATGGCGATATTGATAAGGCGTTAGGACTCGGGTTCGGAGCTGACGATTATATTGCGAAGCCTTTCTCGATGATTGAATTGTCTGCGAGAATTAAAGCGATTATTCGGCGTGCGACCCAGTATGCGAGCATCGAGCCAAAGGCGGAGCCTGAGCAGCAGATACTCATGATGGGTGATTTGCGGATCGATCTGAATAATTATGCGGTCTTCAAGAATCATGAGCCGATCAAGCTGACTTCCAAAGAATTTGAAATTCTCAAGCTGTTCGCCGCGCATCCGAATCGTGTCTATACGAAGGCGCATATCTACAGCCAGGTATGGAATGACGACTACTACGGAGATGAGAATGTCATTAATGT
This sequence comes from Paenibacillus sp. GCM10027629, assembly GCF_042676425.1. Classification (NCBI taxonomy): domain Bacteria; kingdom Bacillati; phylum Bacillota; class Bacilli; order Caryophanales; family Paenibacillaceae; genus Paenibacillus; species Paenibacillus sp. GCM10027629. The sequence continues at coordinate 99,102 of NZ_JBHTGZ010000009.1, forward strand.
ACATATGAGCAGACTACGAGACAAAATTGAAGATAACCCGTCTGAACCGCGATATATTAAGACGTTGTGGGGCATCGGCTACAAGTGGGAAGGCGGTTAATATGACGATAATCTTATCTATGATTATCGTGATACTCGTAGGGATTATTATCGTTCAAGCCCTCAACCGCCGCAGCCATCGGATGCAACTGCGACACTTGCGATCGGAGGTCGAGCGAATTTCTTCTCTGGCTACTCATGAGAAGCTATTGCTTATGACGGATGACCGGGAGCTCCAATCGCTGCTGATGGAGATCAATCGGCTCTTAGGGGCGCAGCACCAGATGTACTCGGATTATGCCAAAATGGAAATGTCGATGAAGAAGATGGTATCGAATATTTCACATGATCTGAAGACGCCATTAACAGTCGTGCTGGGGTACATCGAGATGCTACATCTTGATCCGGCGATGCATGCAGATGAGCGCGAGCGGCTGCTGGGCAAAGTATATGCCAAGACTCAAGAGACGTTAGCGCTCATCCATGACTTTTTCGACTTGGCCAAGCTGGAATCCGGGGATCGAGAAATGCCGATGACTCGAATTCTCATGAATGAACGTTGCAGCACGACGATACTGGATTATTACGACATCCTTACGGAGCAGGGGTACCTCGTCCATATTGAGATTCCTGAGCATCCGATTTATGGCTTCGGCAATGATGAGGCGCTGCACCGCGTATTGAACAATCTGATCTCGAACAGCATTCAATACGGCAGTCATGGCAAGCAGCTCGGCCTGACGCTCCGAGAAGATGAATCTTCTGTCTATGTGGATATATGGGATCGAGGGAAAGGCATTGATGCGATGCATATCGATCATGTCTTTGAACGTATGTACACGCTCGAGGATTCACGGAATAAATCGTATCAGGGCAGTGGACTGGGGCTCACGATTACGAAGCGGCTGGTTGAGAGTATGGGCGGATCCATTCATCTTCGCAGCAACCCATATGAGCTTACGGTGTTTACCGTACAATTGAAAAAAGTGCAGTACTAACTCATGGAATGGTGATCGCTCACATTTCATGAGTTTTTTCTTGAGCAAGTGGGTGTACGTAATTTGCTTAAGAAATTCGTAAGATTGAAGTAAGAAAAAAGAAAATGACGTCTAGTAAGATAGAGATATGAGAGAGCGAGAGGGGAAAGAGAGTATGGAGCATATTGTACGAACGAATCGATTGACCAAAACTTTTCAAGGGCAAGAAGTCGTCTCGAATGTCAGCATGAATATTAAGCAAGGCGAAATCTATGGGTTTCTCGGTCCCAATGGTGCAGGGAAGACCACGGTAATGAAGATGATCACGAATCTCGTAAAGCCGACGAGCGGCGAGATCGAGATTTTTGGAGAGAAGTTAACGCCGGATTCTTATCGCCTTTTGGGGCGGATGGGGACCATCATTGAATATCCGGTGTTCTATGATAAGCTAACAGCCCGCGAGAATCTGGAGCTGCATTGCGAATATATGGGTTACTACAATAAGAAGGCGATTGATGAAGCGCTAGAGCTCGTGAATTTAATCGATACGGGCAAGAAGAAAGTGAAGACCTTCTCGCTTGGGATGAAACAGCGTCTGGGTATCGCTCGCGCTATTACGACAAAGCCAGAGCTGCTTATTTTCGATGAGCCGATTAATGGATTGGACCCGCTAGGAATCAAAGAGTTAAGAGATGTATTCCGCATGCTGTGCAAGGAATATGGAACGACGCTATTGATCTCCAGCCACATTCTAGGCGAAATCGAACAAATTGCGGATACGATTGGCGTCATTCAGAGCGGACGATTGCTGCGGGAAATTACGATGGCTGAAATTCATGAAGAGACGACGAATTACATTGAGATCATCACATCCGACTGTAGCAAAGCAGCTTACGTATTGACCGACAAACTTCAACTGAACAATATCAAGGTGATCGATAATCAGTATGTACGGATTTATGACCAGCATATTGCACAAAGTGAAATCACCAAGACATTGGTCCTGAACGATGTTGTGATTGACTCGATTCATAAGCGGAGCAGCTCGTTAGAGGATTACTTCATGCAAGTGCTGAACGGAGGCGGAGTACGTGATTAAATTAATGAAGCTAGAGCTACGAAAATTCAAGATCATGGGATATATTCGAGGGGCCGCTATCGCCAATGTGATTATTTTTGGGTTCCTGATGCTGATGAGTTATACACCAGAGATGGATGGAACGACAATTTTTCGAGACTATAGCACCGTGTTCTCAATGATCGATGTATCAGTGAGAGGGACATTTATTATTTTCGCCTCCGTCTTGCTGGGGCGTTTCGTAATCGACGAGTTCAATAGTAAGACCATCACGGTCTTATTCATGTACCCGATCAAACGTCAAAAAATCATTGCTGCAAAGCTTTTGGTTGTTATTATTTTCACTTTCGTATGTATCGTAATTTCCATGGCATTCTTGAGTACGGTGTATCTCACCGTCAACTCGTTTACGCACTTTGTACCCGGTGAACTGACTATGACGCTGGTGATGCAGCAGGTTGTTAAACTTAGTTTCAATGCGCTATCTGCATGCTTTATGGCACTTATTCCGCTTTACTTCGGCATGCGCAAATATTCGCTTCCGACAACCATTGTATCTTCTATTGCCATCGTTATGGTGACCTGCTCGAACAATGGCGGGTTTAACTTGAATGACATTATTATCGTTCCTATTCTACTAGCAATTGCTGGTGCGGCGATTGGATACATGGCCATTCGAAAAATCGATCAGATCGATATCAATTAAGCAAGCGAGAGGTGGGATAGATATGGGAACTTCGTATGCGAAGATCGTTGCACAATCCATGTGGATGGTGTGGGAGAATATCTTTGATGTATTTACGCGATTTCGTAGTGAATCCATCTGGCGATTTGGGATATGTAAATTAGTGATCCGAAGACATTATGGTAAAGCCATTGCATGCCACGACAGTCACCAGATCGCGAATGGGGATTGGATCGGAGAGCTTCATCTAGATAATCAACAAGTGATAGAACTTTCACGTGCCGTCGGAGCGGACCGAGCGGGGATCATGACAGCACGTATGCTGCGCCGTGGGATGAAGCAGATTAGCCATGCCATGCAGACATCACCAGAGCTTGCGAAAGTTCAAGCCATCACGGGGATTACGCTTCTCCATCGCGGGATTATTCATGGATTAGGATTCGAACAGCATCCGCTTCCCTCGAAATGGGCAAAGGGATTTGCGAAGATCTATCTCAGTTACTTGCTTCGTATATTGCATCCTGAAGGGAAGCAGCGCGTGAAGCAAGCGGGGGAGAAACTGGAGCCCAGGATGCTCGTTATTTCGAAGCAAGCGCTATTCGACCGTTGGTCAGCGGAAGATAAGGACAAAGAGTTAAGAACGATTTACATTTAAACGTCATTTGTGGCTGGGGAGGAGCACATCATGTTAATGACAGTCTTGCAACTTGTCATACTATTTATTGTAATCTATATGCTGGCACCGTTTGTGATCACTAGAATATGCGGACTCGTCGTTGTGCGCAGAGGAAAGGCGACTCGCCAGGTAGCTTTTACCTTTGATGACGGCCCGAACCCGACGTATACGCCTAGATTGCTGGATTTGCTGCAAGCGCATGGGGTGAAAGCAACCTTCTTCGTGCTCGGTAGTGAGGCTGAGAAATATCCGGACATCATTCAGCGAATGCACCAGGAAGGTCATCAAATCGGTATTCATAATTATACACATACCACGAACTGGGTCATGACACCGGGCGAAGTGAAGCGGGAGCAGGTTGACATGTCGGCAGACATTGTAGAACGGATTATTGGCGAACGGCCTACGTGCTATCGGCCGCCATGGGGGATTCTGAATTTAGGCGATCTCTTCAGCTTCCGCTCGCGCAGCGGCTATCGCATCGTGCTGTGGTCGGTCATGGTCGGGGATTGGAAGCGATCCACGACGGCAGAAAGGCTGAGAAGCAAGCTGATGCGACGAATCACGCCAGGTGCTATCGTTGTATTGCATGATTCAGGCGAGACATTTGGCGCTGACGCGGGTGCACCGCTGCAGATGATAGCAGGTCTGGATGCCGTACTGAAGGAAGTAAGGCTGCAGGGGTATGCCTGCGTCAGAGTAGATGAGATGCTGGATCCATACTGGCGTACGAGGTATCAGATCGGAGCCGGAGCGCCGATAATGAAGAAGTCTTATAAATCTACCATACATTAGCAGAGACATATGACAGTGTCTCTGTTTTTTTATTGAAAAAAGTAGGTTAGAATGTGCAGGGGGTAATGATCATACATGCGTCTATATAGGCAGGAGGGGGGAGAGTCACATCGAAGATGAAGAACTCGTGATGCGAATTCGGCGAGGCGATTCAGCTGCATTCCGTCAGCTGATCGACCGATATCACGGACATATATTTCAAATCGCGTATTCCGTCGTTCGTGATCGCACGGATGCAGAAGATATCGCGCAGAATGTATTCATTCAGATCCACCGGTCTCTCCCCCAATATGAGTCCAAAGGATTGAAGACATGGATATCCCGAATTGCGATGAATAAGGCAATTGATTATAAACGGAAGCTGAATCGAAGGCGGGAAGACGTTGTGGAAGATGTCGAGGTGGTAGAAGGTAACCGTCCGTTCGTGGCCAGCAGTATGGAGAGCGATGTCTTATCGGAGGTTATTCACCGGGATCGTCAGGCACGAATTCGGGAACAACTCGAGCACATTCCCGAGCTGCACCGTCAAATGATCGAATCGTTTTATTTGGAGGAAAAAAGCTACGACCAAATTGCGTTGGAATGTGACATTTCGCTAAAGACGGTTGAATCTCGCTTATACCGTGCGAGACAATGGCTTCGAACCCACTGGAAGGAGGAAGATTGGCGATGAAGAAGTACAACCTGGAAGATTGGGTGGCATACATTCAAGGAACGCTGGGTGAAGAGGAACAACTTGAAATGGAAGAGCTGTTGTTGCAATCCGAAGAAGCGATGGAGCAGTATTTGCTCGCGATGGATGGGCTTGAAGGGGAGCTCCCTGAACCCGAAGATCACGATGCTTTTACAGATCGAATGATGCAGCAATTGTATGGGAAGCCAGTTCAGCATTCTCCGAAGGATAGGGTACAGCCGCGTAGCAAGTATTGGTATGAGCATCCGATGTTCCACTATTCGATTGCGGCATCCATCACCTTTATCCTATTGATAAGTGGTGTATTCCAGAACTTGACGGGCGGATCTCAAGCGCTGCTCGATCAGCCGAGCGGATCATTTACGGATTCCATTATTCAGAAAGCTTTTAGTTGGCTCGATGCCTTGAAATGATAAATCGGAAATAATGTAAAGGAGTGGATATGCATTGCAACCATATCGTAGTAAAGGGATCGCGTTCTTCGCGAGCTTTATCCCTGGATTAGGTCATTATTATGTGGGCAAAAAGGTCAGAGCGGTCTTGTACGTGATGTTATTCTTCGGAGCGCTCGGGCTTGGCGTATTGGGGTCTATCGCGACCAACGATGATGCACCGTTTGTCTCGGGAGTTATTTTCGCATTTGTCGTCGGCAGCATTAACATGCTGGATATGATCTTTTATTTAGTTCGTACGCCGTACATTCCAAGCACATATGGCGAACAATTCCTGCAAGATGCAGGTCTTGGGGGATACGGCCCTTACGGACCGCATGGTCCCATGCAACCAACGCCAAGACAGGAATCAGAGCGGTTCTTCACGATTCTCTTGTCCTTCGTTCCTGGGCTGGGCCATTTCTATCTAGGACTGATGCATCGAGGGTTGTCATTCCTAATTGCTTTCTTCGGGTTAGGGACGATGCTGATCTTCGTAACGGCCGTTACGAATCAAGGCGGATTCGCGGTATTCTTAGGATTATTGCCGATTATTTGGCTCTATTGTATGTTCGATGCGGTGCAGGCGGCTCATCGCAAGCAGCAAGGTGATTTGCTGCAGGATCGTACATTATTCGATGATTTTGATTCGTTCCGTGAAGACGGCAGACGCAGCAAGATGCTGGCCATGGTCTTATCGCTCCTGCCAGGAGCCGGGCATATGTATCTTGGGTTACAAAAGCGCGGGTTACAATTGATGGTTGGGTTCCTCGGCTCCATTTATATCCTTGATTTTATGCGACTGTCGTTATTTTTCTTCTTCATCCCACTCATCTGGTGCTTCAGCTTCTTCGATACGCTGCAGCAATTGAACCGGTATAGCCGCGGAGACTTGTTACGTGATACGCCGATTGTCAGATGGCTGCCAACACATAACCGTTGGATGGGATTCGGATTAATTGTCATCGGAGCCTACTATATGTTCGATCAGATTGCACTTCCGATGCTTGAGAACTACTTCCCGAATTGGATTGTTCGCTATCAGGTGCAGCAATACTTCCAGACGCTTGTCATTGCGGTACTCTTCATTGGAGGCGGCGTGAAGCTGCTATTCGGAGGGAAAAAGCAACGGGGGATTGAGGAAATGTTCGAAGAGGATTTCGATCCTAGACCTTGATGGTTGAACGAGAATTCTCTTGAAACAATTGGCCGTGTATTGTATTGTTGAAATATTGTAATGAAAGAACCGAATATGTGATACGGGGGCTTGAGGAGTCAGGCTGAGATTGTAGTCGTTCACCACCACTACTGACCGTTAATCTGATCTGGATAATGCCAGCGGAGAGAATCTAATCGATGAATAGGGACCTTTTCTGACCACAATAGATGGAGTTTATGTTTCGAAGTAGCGAAACGACTAATCTATTTGGCGATAAAATACCCTTGCCTGTTGTATATCATCGAATCAACTACGATCGAGACTTTTCTCACCGTCTGTGCATGCTGCCAGGCGGTTTTTTTGTTGCTCTAGATCATTTAGGATGGGGAGTTGATGGTTGTGCAGAGCAAGTTGAGATTGAAGTTTTCAGACATTCTCATCACGATTTTACTCGCGTTGGTATTTGGGGTCATCTATAAGTTGTGGGGCAGCGTATACGATGTATTCAAACCTCTGTTCTTTCAAGCGGATGAGTTGGTGTATGGGATGTGGTTCATTGCGGCTACAGTTGCGTTCCTGCTAATTCGTAAACCTGGGGTAGCCTTATTGGCAGAGCTTGCGGCGGCGCATGTCTCATTATTGTTCGGCGCAGAATGGGGTATTCAGCTATTTTTATATGGACTTATTCAAGGGCTATGCGCTGAAATTATCTTTGCCTTATTCCGCTATCGCAGCTATTCTGCCGGAACGGCGGCATTGGCGGGGCTCGCTGTTGCGCTTGGTTCCATGGGTGTCGATTATGTGTATGGCTATATTGCGGATTACGAGCCTTGGATGTTCTTCGTGAAATATGGTCTGCGCTGCGTCAGCGGGATCGTGATTACAGGCTTATTCGCATATTACTTGGTCAGAGCACTTGAAGCGACAGGCGTGACGAATCTAGTAAGACCTGTATCGAAATCCGAATATGATGCGTTGAACAAATAGAATGAGCAGTGAAAAAGGAGAGAGACCGATGATAGACAAGGCGGAAGCAGAAGAAGTTCTGGGGGTGACGGGACTCCGATTGAAATTCCCAGGAGAGCCGAATCTACAGTTCAAGGATCTCTCCTTTTCTGTGAATAAGGGGCAAAAGGTGCTGCTGCTCGGTCCGAGCGGATGCGGGAAATCAACGCTCCTTCAGGTGTTATGCGGGATTATACCGACCTCGATTGAAGTTCCGATGCAATCCGAATCATTGCGATTGCCATCGTCTTGGGGGATGCTGTTTCAAGATCCGGATACGCAGTTCGGAATGCCATTTGTTGACGAAGAGCTGGCTTTTGTCATGGAGAATCAATGTGTGCCACGCGAGGAAATGGAGGCGCGAATGAAGCGGGTGCTGGCGCAGGTCGGACTCCAATTTCGTGACCTCCATACGCCGATCCATAGCTTGTCCCAAGGGATGAAGCAGCGTCTAGCGCTTGCGGCGGTTCTGCTCCTTGAACCAGATGTGCTGATGCTCGACGAACCTTCCGCGCTGCTCGATCCGGAAGGCACGGTACAAATATGGGATGCAATCCATCAGATCGCGGCAGATCGGACGCTCCTAATTGTAGAGCATAAGCTGGATCACGTGTTGGAACTCATTGATCGGGTTGTCATGTTCGATGATCAGGGGCAGATTATCGCCGATGGCGCACCTGAGATGTTGTTCCGTGAAGAGAAGCCTCGGCTGATCGAATATGGCATCTGGTATCCGGGCGTATGGGATGAATATGTCGCCTCATCTCGCTATCGGAATCTTATGGACGAGGATGACATGTACGCAATAGCTCAACGACATGACGATGCAGCACCCTTAGTTGAATTACGGAAATTTCAGGGCAAACGGGGAAAAGAAAGTCGAATATTGATTCAGCATGCAGAGATCCGATCGGGCGAGTGGATTGCATTACTCGGCGAGAATGGCGCGGGGAAAAGCACGTTGCTGCTCTCCATGATGCAATTGCTGAAGACTGAGGGGATCTATCGTTTGCAAGGAAAGGAAGTACAACTTCGGCGGGGCGAAGTACTCTCGGATCAACTCGCGTTCGTCTTTCAGAATCCGGAGTTGCAATTTGTTACGAATTCGGTGGCGGAAGAGCTTGGGCTATCGATCGGTATGACCAAGACAGATGGTGCTACAGCGGCGGATGATCCTCGGGTATGTGAGATGCTGCGTCACATTCAGTTGGAGCCAGAACGCAATCGTCACCCGTATCAACTGTCGATGGGGCAGAAACGCAGGTTGAGCGTAGCCACGGCGCTGATTCATCAGCGCCCTTTATTGCTGCTGGATGAACCTACATTCGGGCTCGATGCACGTAGCACATTTGCGATGCTCGAGATGATTGAAGCGTGGCGGCAGCGTGGGATGGCGATTGTGATGGCCACGCATGACCCTTGGATTGCAGAGCATTTTGCAACAGGAATCTGGCGCGTTACAGAAGGACTTGGCGTTGCTACGTCTGCAACGACCCGGATGAAGAGAGAGCTGGTGGGGAGCGTATGAACAACTGGTTCTCACCGAAGCGGGAGACATGGATGCATCACGTGAATCCTGCGATCAAGTTCCTTGTCTTTATTGGCTTGTTCATCATCATTTTATTTACGCATCGGTTGGATTTTATTCTCTATCAGTTCCTTGGGTATGCAGCCTTGTTGTTCCTGAGCAGCGGATATGCTTTACGTAAATTATTGCTGCTGACACTGCCGTTCATCTTTATTTTCGTATCGTCTTCCATGACCATGATTCTATTCGGCAAAGGGGAGACCTTATGGTGGTCTTGGGGACTCTTCCGCATCACGGAGGAGAGCTTCTTCCGAGGTATTCACATCGGGTTCAAAACATTAAGCTGTGCGGCAACGGGATTGTTATTTGCGTTAACGACGCGTCCCACCATGCTATTCTACGCGATGATGCAGCAGCTGCGCCTGCCGCCCAAATACGCCTACGCATTTATGGCTTCCTTCCGAATGCTGCCCATTTTGTGGGAAGAGCTCCAGATTCGGCAGCAGGCTCTAGCGGTACGTGGTGTTCGTTCGAAGCATTCCATTCGAGGGTGGAAGGAACGGCTGCTGAATTATGCGGTTCCACTGCTTGCACAGAGCATTCGCCGTGCGCAGCGGGTCGCCGTCGCGATGGAAGCCAAGCGGTTCACTGCACAGGCTAGCACGAGGATGCGAACCTATTATTACAAGACATCGATCACAAGCCGTGATGGCTACTTCTTGGTTATCATCCTAGTGATGGTGACGGTTGCTTTTGTCGCGTCGCATGAAATTCCTTTGTTCAACGTGGGTGATGTTCGTGGGTGAACGGATCCTGTGGTCGCATACATCCCATTCGCAACTTCCTCATCGCTTCGCTATAATAAGGGTAGAGGTGAGACAGGCCATGAAGACGATATTGCAGGTCAATCAATTAACGGGCGGCTATAGCACTGGAAAGCCAGTGCTTCATGATGTGAATTTTGATGTTAAGGCAGGCGAAATGGTGGGCCTGATCGGATTGAACGGCGCGGGCAAGAGCACGACGATGAAGCATATTCTAGGCCTGATGCAGCCGCATAAGGGCGATGTTACGCTGCAAGGGAAGACATTAGCGGAAGCACCCGAAGTTTACCGGGGGTCGTTAGCATTCGTTCCTGAGACACCGATGCTCTATGAGGAACTGACCGTGAAGGAGCATCTTGAGCTGGCGGCGATGGCGTATGGCGTCGAGAAGAAGGACTATGAGGAACGCGTAGAGCATTTGCTGACATTGTTCCAGATGAACGACAAGTACAATACCTTCTCCATGCATCTGTCCAAAGGGATGAAGCAGAAGGTCATGATCATGAGCGCATTTCTCGTTCATCCGCCGCTCTATATGATCGATGAGCCTTTTCTAGGACTTGATCCGCTTGGGATCAGGAACTTGCTGGATTTCATGGTGGAACTGAAATCACGCGGCGCTTCGATTCTACTAAGCTCCCATATTCTATCGACGATCGAGAACTATTGTGATCGATTCATCGTGCTTCATCATGGGCGTGTGATTGCACAAGGGACGTTGGAGGAACTAAGACAGCAGCACCGCTATCTTGGCGATACATCGCTGGAGAATATTTTCTATCAGCTCGTTAAAGGCGGGGCGTAGATGATGGATCTTCAATCATTATGGCGACGGCGAAAAAGCGCCTTCTGGCAGGAAGTCTTTCCGTACTTCCGCTATGTGGGGCAGAGCGGATTTCTATTGTTCCTTGGATTCATCTTCATCGGCGGTGCTGCAGGGTATGTCGGATTTCTAGGGAGGATCCCGGCGGATTTCCCAATTCGAACGGTGAGCCTTATCGTACTGCTGCCGTTTGTCCTGTGGAGCAGCTTTCGGACGTTCCTTCAGCCTGCGGACCTAGTCTATTTGCTTCGGGTAGAACCGAGGATGAAGGAATATTTTCGAAAAAGTATAGGGTATAGCGTCAAGCCAAAGCTTATCCTTTTAAGTATAGTATACGGCATTCTATGGCTGCTCTATGTTCGAGCGGATCAAGATCCGAAGCCGTTCTTGCTCTTATGGGGCGTGTTGTTGGCGCTCAATATCATGAACAGCTATGGCAGTTGGCAGGAGCGCTGCATGAGCCGGCCTGGAGTACGGTGGAGTTATCGTCTGACACGTTGGCTGATATCGATAGTGCTGCTCGCCGTATGGCTATGGCAGCCGACGTGGAAAGCTGTGATCTTCAGCTTGATTGTTATTATTACATATGTGGTTGCTCTCCGAGTACCGCGTAAACATGCCGTACCGTGGGAATTGCTTATTGCAACAGAGCGAGATCAGCGCGGACGGTTCATGATCTTCTTGAACTGGTTCGTCGATGTGCCGTCCATGCCGCAGAAGGTGTATAAGCGTACATGGCTGAACGTACTTGGCAGGCGGATTCGTTTTCAGCAGGATTCTGCATACGATTATTTATATTTGAAAACATTGCTGCGTAGTGATGTGCTCGGCATGGTCATTCGTCTGACTGTGCTCGGCATGTTGATCTTATATTGGGTGCGTAGTTCGAATTGGGCACTTCCGCTCTATGCCTTCATGTTGTTGATCATAGGGACACAGCTGACCGCAATCAGGCGGTTCCATCGGTACTCGTTCTGGGCGTCGATCTATCCAATCCCTTATCATTTCCGTAAAAAGGCGGTTGTGAAGGTCGCACGGCGGACGCATCTTGCCCTCGCGTTCATCTTATGGCTGCCATTGCTGCTAACGAGTGGGGCATGGTCTATGGTCTTCGCTGCCCTAGTTGGTGGCATCGCGTTCGTATACTTCTTCCAGTGGGCTTGGTCCCAGAAGAAGTGGATGGAGCATGAGGATGATGAGGATTTGTAAGAGGTACATCTTTTGAGAAAATCGCTTTTCTTTCCCGATTGTAAGGGCAGGAAAAGCGATTTTTTCATGAGATAGATGGAGCAGTTGTTCATTGATTATAAAATTCGAATATCTCATCAGCAGCTTGATGATACCCCCCTGATTCTCGAAAGGATTCACCAATATTTGCTGCAGCATTCTTGAAAGATGAGAGGCTTAACATATGATCTACGGCTTCACGTAGTTGATTTGCAGTCAAGCTTTGCATTTGTAATTGAATGCCTGCTCCGATATTGGCGACTTGCCCCGCAATGATCGGCTGATCCGCGCTTTGTGGGATGACAATTAGCGGAACCCCGTAATAGAGACCTTCATGAGTACTGTTCATTCCACCATGTGTAATAAATACTTTCGTGTATTGCAGTACATCCGTTTGAGGAACATAATTTTTTACGATGAAGTTTTTAGGAATTTCCCCTAAATCAGATATTTGGGCTTTACTTCCAACAGACATAACAATCGTATGTTCCGTGTTCCCAAATGCCTCAAAACAAAGCTTATAGAAATCCATTGCTTGGTTAAAGACTGTACCCAGTGAAATGTAAATAGGGTTACTCCCCTGGATTGCAGTAAAGTCAAAGTTTTCTTGCGTTAATCGTGAAGAGATGGATGGACCTACAAATTTATAAGTTTGGTCGAATGCTTCTCCATCAGGTTGAAATTCTCTTGTTGTATATACGATTGTAAGTGGTGCAGGATTACAAAACACTTCGTACGGAGAATGGATCTCCACATCATATTTTTCCTTCACCATTGCCGTCAGGCTTTGAAATTTATAATTGATTGGTTTAACGATTTCCGCAGGGACTTCGGTAGAAAATTGTTCTAACATTTTATCGAATGAAGCTTCTGACTGCGCAAAAGAAGTACAAGAGTTGATTGCAGGAAGCTTAAGAATTTGAGCAAGTAATCGTCCACAACCAAACATGGAATCATGGATGATGTAATCAAAATGCTCTCCTTTGATCTGTTCAAGAACGCTTGGTATGACGATATCTGACGTAAGTAAAAGACCGTTAACTCTTTCGAGTAAATAATCTCTTCCACCTGAGATAAAGGCTTTAATAAATTTTTGATCGTCAAATGTTCGAACTGTTGCTCCTGTCTTCTCAATACGCTCCCGAAAAGCTTCTATACAAAAGTACACGACCTCTTCTCCACGGGAAATAAGCTCTTGTACCACTCCAATCGTTGGATTGATATGACCCTCTGATCCGCCATTAATAAATAACACACGCGCCATTTCTACCGCTCCTTAGGTATACTGTTCTCTAAATTGTGTAAGAGTAAGGGACACTATTCCATACCATCGCTCGAATCAAATAATCGCATCAAGTTTATCATAGAACAATACTTGAAAATCTCAAAACTTTAATCACCGTATTTTTTCGCTATAACGTTGGTTGGATTCAACTAGAAAGAAATAGGAGAGCCCACGGAAATACGAGGGACAAAGGAGAGAAATGGATTTGGATTTTCACGGCGGTAAACTCAACCGATAACTTGAACAACATGATTGCTGGCGATCCTGATGATGCAATTTATTATCGCTGGAGTCCAGGGGAATGGGATCATGAATTTGAAGGTGCTGAATATTTTGCGGAATATCTAATCTATTGTTTAACGAAGTGAAGGGTATGAAATCGGTGGAAAGCGTCAGACATTTTAAAGAGAAAGTATACGAGTGTTGCGTGGCAGCGCTTGATTCGCTGAACGAAGAAGGCTTTTTCTTCGATTTGAACGAATCTGGGGTACTGGTCTTTACTGTTTCGGATGCTACGAATGCTCTAGAAAGCTCGCTATTATGGCGCGTATAAACCCGGAAGGTTCCGTTCTCGGCGGGTAGGATAAGGCGATGGAAATCGATCTTCGGAAATAGGTTGTAACTTACCAAAAAGGATTTTGGGAATTTATAAAAAAATATCATTGTACAAAAATCGAAGATGGGGTTCAAACTTGGTTCCTCTCTGACCTCTTTTACGTCGAGGTACCTTGACATCAGAATGCTTTATAGTATTATAAAAATAATTGAATATGTTGAATTTTCTTATCAAGAGTAGGTGGAGGGACTAGCCCGATGAAACCCGGCAACCGACAAACCTTTGTTACCAAAGGAATGCACGGTGCTAATTCTTGCAGAAAAGCTGTACTAAGCGAATCTGGGAGATAAGAGCGAGGATATGACTTTGAATTCTTATGACCTTTCTCTGATTCTAGAGAAGGTCATTTTTGTTTTCATGAGCTAACTAAACATGTGTAAAGGTGTGATAAGGATGCCGATCACGATTCCTAACAATGAAACTGTCGAGTATCACCAAGATATTCATCCCCTTCGTATTGGTTTGCTAAATTTGAAAAAATCAGCGATTGGTCTTTCTTTTGAAAGTTCGCAGCAGTGTAAGATTACCCGAATAGAATGTTTTCGATTTGACAGTAAACATACAGAAAAGCTGCAACTTGGACATGGAACAGATGATATCTGCGGGCTAATTGCTATCTCCACAAATACAGGAGCAGTTGGCTTAAGGGAATTTGAGATCCCTTGTAACAGCCTGAGGTCCGATTTGACTATGTGGGCTGCTCTTTTCCAGCGAATTAAAGGTCTGACCTTGACGGAAAGCATGAAATATGCTCAATTAAAGCAAGAGGCATGGGGACCTGTGAGATTTGAATTAATTGAGTCCGCAATAATGGATATAATTGAAAAAAATGAATTAGCATTAATAAACAACAAGGATCAAAGATACTTCTACTTCTGGGATCGGGCATACATATTTAACCATACGCAAGCGTACATCTCTTTTTAAGAGATTAACAATCCTACCCGTAAGCGGAACAAAGAGCTGCAACACGGCTTCCCCAAAGCAGACCGACGGCCCGAAGATTCCGAGTGTCTGCTTTGGGGCTGAATTACAAAGATGGTTTGTTCAATCAAGCTAACGTTCTCCGTTAGTTTAACAATCTCACAGTCATCCCTTCATAATAATCGATCTTTCACGAAGAAAAACAACTGGAAGGAATTAGATGCCAGTACATAGAATAATATTAAATGGATCTATAGGAGGGATTACGTATGTTCAATAATGTCCTATATTGATATGCTTTCCATCAAGGAGGGATAACGTATGTTTAATAACAAACCCCGATTAACAAGCTAGATAACTTAATTAATAGGGGATGAATATATGGTAATCGCTAATAACATTATTAAGCACCATTTTGAAAATATTTATTTTATTACAGGTAGTGCCTGCGGTGGAAAAACGACCGTATCTAAGTTCCTTGCAAATAAATATGATTTAATTCTTTATAGTTGGGATGATCGGTTTGCAGAATATCAAGCAATAGCGCATCCTAATTACCAGCCTGCAATGAGCCAACGTTCGAATATTACTTCCTGGGAAGAATACTTTATGAGACCTGTAGAGGCGTTTGCTGATTGGTTAGCAAGTTCATTTAAGGAACAAACTAGCATGGCGACTGTCGACTTATTGAGGCTATCTGGCAATGTTGGTGGCAAAAAAATAATTGTAGATGGCTTTTTCACCGCGGACATATTAAAAGAAATAACAGACTACAGTCGGGTATTTTTCTTGCTTGCATCTGAAGAAGTCATACGTCATGATTATTTTAATCGTGAAGAAAAACGAGAAATGTTAGAGTGCATAAACGGACTGAAAAACCCAAATGCAGCTATTGAAAATACCTTTCATACAATGTTGTATAAGCAAGAAGAGCGTGATAAAGCTATTCGGGAAAGTGGTTTCAGATATAACACTAGAGATAATCTCAACACTAACCCATTGGATTTAATTCGGGAAGTCGAAGAACATTTCGGATTTGGTAGATAACATTAATTAATAACGATTCTAAAGCTTGGCAATTCGCCAGGCTTTTTCTAATTATCACATTACTTCTTATGGAGCATTCCTGCCAGTTAGCGCAACGCGGCTGCCGATCCATGCCGGCAGCCGCGTTTTAGTTATTTTATTAAGCTATCGTGTCCCGTTAGCTTAACCAAATTCAGGTATGACATCGCTATTGACTTACAGGTATTTCAAGCGTGGTTCTATCAGGGTATAATACAAATTCCCACACTTTTCCGTCATCTCCCTTGTAGAAGAAAGAATACATAAAAGCTTTTTCCTTCTGGAAGTTAATAAATAACTGGTTTACAACATTGCCATCGATTATATCTTCGTGGGCTACCACATCTAATCTTCGTTCATAGTTTGTGTCCTCATTGGTGGTATCATAAAGCCATAGTAGGCCACCATCTGCATCACCTGAGATATAGTCTTTTCCAAATCTTTTTTCTACTTCTGACTTCGAAAGACCAATTTCTGCTTTTTCCTTTACAAACTCTTTATCTAATGTTCTGGCTGATTCACCTGTGCAACCTGAAAATACAAAGATAACAACAAAGACTAGACAGGCAGTGAGTAACTTCCTCATAGTAGTCCTCCCCTGGCAAGAAATAATCCCATTTATGTTGACGCTATTAATACAGTTGCGTATAACTGCCCTCTGGTTGTGTAAATATAAAAAAAGGCTATCCTCTTAATGTGATGATGATGAAGATAGCCTTTTTTATTATTTTTTTATAAATGTCCCGTAGTCCGTTATTACCTGTCTGGTGCTATCAGTTATATCGTCTTCATTGTAAACAATTTCAGAGGAATTAAATTGTTTATTAGAAGCAGCAGTTCTTTCGAATACACCATATTTGGTATTAATACTTTCTACGGAGTTTAGTACGTTAGCAATTTCTTGCGAACTCATTTTTTTCTGAGGAGTAAACATTGCATTATTAGCAAATATAGTAGTTGCTAATACCCCGCTTACAACGATGACGCTAAAACATACCGCTATTAGTTTCTTTTTTTTATTCATGTGATCATTCCTTTAGTTAATGTAATCATTACCGGTTGGTAATGTTGCCCAATTACACCTCCCAAAATTTAACTTATATTCATTATTTAGACGAGCATATCATAATAATTGTTTCTTATAAAAAAAGACCGTTTGTTCCTCGTTCGCGAAATTATTAAACTATCCTGCCCGTTAGCGCAACGCGGCTGCCGATCCATGCCGGCAGCCGCGTCTTAGTTATTTATGAAGCTATAGTGTCCCGTTAGTTTAATCTCTCTTCTCTGTTCAATGTTTTATGCCTTAAGTAAAATCTAACTCTTTTAACTCTGGAACAACAAACTGAGGAATTATTCTGTAATTATCAAGTTGTTCTAAGCTGACCCACAGGTTAATAAATTCCTCCTCGTTACTTATAAATTCAGACTCATGAAGGTAAAGAGGGCTATTTGGGGGAAGAGTGACAAGTTAAAACAGTGCTATTTCATGGAGGTAAATCGTTGGATACGTAGAAAAGTTCTCGACAACTCATACAAGTCTTTTGTCAATAATAGGAACAGCGTACTCTTCGCAGATCTCCCTTTCAATTGTTTTGCTCGCATCTTCAAAATGCTCTGCTCTTCCCCCAGGTAAAAACCATCTTTCATTTTCTATTGATCTTTGTAATAGAATTTTGTTGTTGTGGATTGGCAGCATATGCACACCGGAACCCAGGGGCAATCGTAATGAGGAAGTCCTGCATGTTTCTGCGCCGGAGTTGTCAAATTTCTTTAAATCTCATTGCCTTTAGGTAGATATACGGTAAATATAGTACCTTCATCAGGCTGACTCGCAACGCGGATGAAACCGCCATGGGCTCTTACAAAATGATGGACGATGGATAATCCGAGCCCCGTACCGCCTGTATGCCGCGAGCGCGCTTCTTCTACCCGGTAAAATCGATCGAATAGGTGGGGCAACTCCTCCGCCGGTATTCCGATGCCGGTATCGATCACCGAGACACACGCAAAGATAGCTTTCCGGTCAACGACCCGGTCTTCGATTTTAACTGTAATCTTCCCTCCACGAGGCGTATAACGAATCGCATTGGTCAGCAAATTAATGAAAACCTGCGTGATCCGTCTCGCATCGACCATCATGGTAACCGGTCTTGAATTCGTACAGAGGCGAATATCCAATCCGTTTTCTTCCACTTCGTATCTCACGTCATCCACAATTCGTTCCAGGTGTGCAGACAGATCGAGCGGTTTGCGATCGAGCGACAACCGGCCCGCTTCGGCGAGCGATAAGACATGAAGGTCGTCCACAAGCTGGTTGAGCCGGATGACTTCGTCATGCAGCCGAAGCAGCATTTCCGGCGAGATATCATGACCGGCCTGCTGATAATTTTCCAGTTTAAGCTGCATAACGGACAGCGGCGTGCGAAGCTCGTGAGCGACATCAGCCACTAACCGTCTTCGGGCTTCTTCGGCTTCACGCAGGCGAAACGTCATATCATTGAACGTTTGGGCGACTTTTCCATACTCATCTTTCGTGTCTACAGGTACTTTGACTTTCAGGTCACCCTGCGCCACGCGCTCTATGGCGGCTATAAGCTTTTTGAGCGGGTGGGTCAGAACCCCCGATAACCAAAAACTGAAGATCAACCCAATCGCGCCAAAAAAGAGCAACCGCATGCCATGCGTAACTTGAAGCAGTGCGTCCAGCCGCGTGTTGCCAAGGAAATAAGATTTAAAGATTTCGAATTGCTCTTTGGGCGCGGAGCTCAAATAGTCGGTATAGATTTGTTCCCTTTGAAATTGATCGATCAAGTCGGCTGTGTAGACTTGCGTTGTCAGAGAGAAAGTGAAGCTTACAATGAGCACGAGCAGTACCATATAGGCAAATATTTTCATGCGGACCGTCATCTTCATGAACGTTCACCGAATCGGTAACCGAAACCGTATACCGTTTGAATATAACGGGGATTGGCCAGATCATCTTCCAGCTTGCGGCGAAGATTCCGGATATGGGAATCCATCGTTCTTTCGTATCCCATGTACTCATCCTCCAAAGCAGCCTTTAACAATTGCAAACGGCTAAAGACAATGCCAGGATGACCAGCCAGTATCAACAAAATTTTGAATTCGGTAGGTGTTAATTGGATTTCCTGACCGTCTTTGAATACCTGACATTTAGCCTCGGAAATGATCAAGTTGTCTCTTTCCAAGAACATCGACCTATCTTCAGGTCCGCGTAAGCGGCGAAGTAAAGCTCGGATGCGCGAAGCGAGCTCGCGCAAGCTGAACGGCTTCGTCAAATAATCATCCGCGCCGATTTCCAGACCGACAATTTTATCCGATTCATCCGATCGTGCCGTGACCATAATAATGCCGCAATGCGAGGTTTGCCTTATTTCGCGGCATACGTCGATTCCGCTTTTCTCCGGGAGCATCCAATCAAGCACGACGAGATCAGGCCGTTCAGACCGGGCAATCATGAGCGCTTCCTTGCCGGTACAGGCAATCAATACCCGGAACCCTTCACGTTGCAAATAGGTCTGCATCTCCTCCAGCATGCCCGGTTCGTCCTCCACAAGCAACAATTTCGGTTCCATTCCCATCACATCTTTCCCTTTAGTCTGCTTCCATTGACGAGAGTTATATCGCTTACCGAAATTATACCGTGATTTGGTAGGTCCTTGAAGAAATCCACGCAAAAAGAGGAAGATCTGCATAAGTTCTCGACATTTGTTGTGTAAACTGGGGGTGAAAGGAGGGAAATCATCGTGAAAATAAAACTCATTTCATTCATAATCCTTTGTACATTTCTACTGGTGCCAACGATCGCCTTTGCTGAAGGGACTGGTGTTGGTTATGGTAGTATCACCCCTGGGCGGCTCTTGACTTTCGCGGCTGTGTTGATTGGGCTAAGCAGCGCACTTCTTGCTGGGATTGCTCTTGCCCGTCCAACCAATCGTTTTGCTACAGGTCAATGGCCTGTTCTGTCCATCGTGTTGGGTCTGTTTTGTTTGCTTCTCTCCATGTTTCATCTAGCCGTTACGCCTGCTGGTTTTGGTGCTGGCAACGGACGTGCTGGAGCGATCATAGCGACCGTGATTGGACTGATCGGCTTGGTGCTCGCTGGAATGGCTTGGTTCCGCTCTCTTCGTGACAAATAATTCGAATATTTTTTCTGTTTCTCTTAAGAACGTGAAGTTAGTTTGTAAACTGATCGTGAAAGGAAGGGTAGGCATGAAAATAAAACTCGTTTCATTTGTAATCCTTTGTACATTTTTCCTTGTGCCGACGATTGCCTCAGCTGACTCAGCTGAACAAGTCTACGGTTTTACTCCCGCACGAATCAAGATCCTCGTGACCGTGGTGATGGGGTTGGGCAGTGTGGGCATCGCTTGGTTGTCTTTGGCCCGTGCCTCTGATCGTTCTGGCAAAGGTAATTGGCGAATTGCGACCCTCGTGGCCATCGCGTTGGCATTGATTGCCTTTTTTATCGCTGGGCCGCATTTTGTTTACACTACCGGCGATATTGGTTCCGGTAACGGGCGAGGTGGTGCCGCCTTTGTCGTCATACTGTCGATCATCACGATCGTCCTCTCTGGAATGGCTTGGTTCGCCTCCCGATATCGCACTAGCTGAACCGAAACATTTACCAAATATGGCGAATGAACAGAGTGACGAGGCGATGTTCGGCGAGGCGAAACTTGTTTCTGAGTGAAGCGAGTTTTTCACACAAAGTGTACGAGTTTCGCTATGGCACTTAAGCGCCAAGTCTCACTATGGTGCACCGTCCACCGAACAGCGACCCAAGAAGACGCGGAAGATGTAGTGCAGGATGTGTTTGTTAATGCGTGTACAGAATAAACATGAAAGGGAGATCGAAATATGTCAATTTCGAATCATAAAGCACCTCTACTCGATTTGTTTTCTTCTGAATTTAAAGGTAAAGCCTATTCTTTTTACACAAGACTCAGGGAAAATGAGCCCGTTTATCGTTTCATGCTTCCTAACGGTCAAATTGCTTGGCTCATTACACAATACGAAGATGCACAGGCAGCATTAAAAGACAATCGGTTTATTAAGAATCCACATACACTGTTGAGCCAAGAACAAATGAACAAATTGATTCCCATGCTGGAAAGGGATTTACTCATTAACCATATGGCGCTCTCTGATCCCCCAGATCATACCCGCTTGCGTAACTTAGTTGAAAAAGCTTTCACGCCAAAAATGATCAAGGAATTGCTTGGTCGAATTCAAGAGATCACTGACACGTTACTAGATGAGATTCAAGACAAAGGGAAAATGAATGTAATTGATGAGTTTGCTTTCCCTTTGCCTATCATTGTGATTTTTGAAATGTTGGGAATTCCTACAAAAGACCGTGATCAGTTCCGAGAATGGTCTAACGTAATAATTGAGGCTATTACTACTGACATCCCCGAGAAAATGCAGGAGGCTCTCCCAAAGATTCAGTCTTTAATTAAATACATTGGTCATCTGATTGAAGAGCGGCGAAAAGATCCAACTGAAGACCTTGTTAGTGCTTTGATTCAAGCTGAGACTGAGGGAGAAAAACTTACAGAAAATGAATTGTATTCGATGATTTTCTTGCTCATTATTGCTGGATATGAAACGACGGTTAATTTGATTGGAAATGGTGTATTAGCTTTGTTGCAGCATCCAGAACAATTTGAAAAGCTCAAAAGTAATCCTGAACTTATCTCATCTGCGATTGAAGAAATATTACGTTTCTACGGACCTGTAGAGCTAGCGACTAGTCGATTCGCAGGTGAAGATGTTCTGTTACATGAGAAGTTAATACGTAAAGGAGATATGATTGTAGTAGCTTTAGCTTCCGCTAACCGTGATGAGACACAGTTTAAAAATCCGGATCTATTTGATATTACTAGAAAGAATAACCGTCATCTTGCCTTCGGTATGGGAATTCACTACTGTCTGGGTGCTCCACTAGCACGACTGGAAGGTCAGATTGCCCTTCTCACTTTACTGCGCAGAATGCCCAATCTTCGTCTGAATACAGATGCTGAAACGTTGAAATGGCGTCCTACTTTTATCATGCGTGGATTAATTGAATTACCAGTTGTGTTTTAATGTTGAGCCGCATTTTGTTTACACTACCGGCGATATTGGTTCCGGTAATGGGCGAGGTGGTGCCGCCTTTACTGTCATACTGTCGATCAAGTGAAAGCTGATATAGATTCAGTTTGTAAAAACAATAAAAGAGGAGGAATGAGCATATGAAAATGAAACTAGTTTCATTCGGAGTACTCTGTGCACTTCTACTTGTACCAACGATTGCCTTTGCTGAAAATAAAGTCGGATATGTAATCACGACCGGGCGAATCTGGTCCACGGTAGACGCGTTTGTGGGGCTGATGAACGCAATCTTTGCTGGGCTGTCTCTATCCCGCTCCATCCGTCGTATTGGCAATGGTGGGCGAAACGGGGCCATCATATCCGTAGTAGTGGCGCTGATCGTCATTATCTATGCTTTAATTCATATGACCATGTTCCCTGGTGATTTCGGCACTGGCGACGGAAGAGCTGCGGCTGTCATCGCCATCGTGACGGGGATCATTAGCATAGTTCTTGCCGGTATCACTCTGATCCGCTCTCGCCGTGCTGGCTGACCTAAATGGGTTTGAATATCTTGATCTGAATTTATCCTTAGGTAAAAGGTTATCTGGTTAATCCAAACCCAGATAACCTTTTATGATAAAAAATAAAAAACGTTTTACATACCACACATATTTCGCGATCAACGAAGTGCCACTGAGCATATTTACCCAGCCGTTTTAAATTTTTATTCTTAGAAGGCCCACACAACGTATTGAATGAATAACAGATTTCAATCGATTTTTCACTACTCTCACATCACTTTAAAGAAATCCACGTAAACAGAGGAAAATCTGCATAAGTTCTCGACATTTGTTGTGTAAAGTGAAAGCTGATATAGATTCAGTTTGTAAAAACAATAAAGAGGAGGAATGAGCATATGAAAATGAAACTAGTTTCATTCGGAATACTTTATACAACGATTGCTTCTGCTGAAATGGTTGGCGGTAGTGATGAAATGACCATCGAACTACTCAAGGCCATCGTGGTCGTGGTAATAGGGCTGATCAGCGTAGTCATCAGTGGGGTGGCTCTGGCCCGTTCCATCGGTCTTTTCGGCAACGGCAACGGACGAAACTGGGCCATCGTAGCCATCGTGATTGCTATGTTCAGCATCTATGTCGGCGGGCGGCATCTTTTCGACGCCACTGGTTTTTTCGGCACTAGCTACGGGCAAGCTGGGTCCATCGTAGCCATCGTGTTGGGGCTAATTGGCGTGGTTCTCGCTTGTCTAATTCTAGTCCGCTCCCGTCGCAAAAGCTGACCTAACAATGGGAACGGTTCTCTCGATTGCTGGTGTCAGCTATGCTGGCGAAATAACCACTCTGGGTGTCCAGTCATAAGAATTTTGCTCGACATAAGATATTTCAGAAGGGTGGGCGGGAAACCATTTTGGTGTGAGTGACAGGAAGAAAGCGGGTGTCTGTCATCTTGGAAAAAATGAAAACTGACCAATTATATTCCACTATTTTTTATTTTTTATGAGGGTAATTTCGGGCCTTAGGATCAGTGACATTTTGCCGCTGTGTGTGTGGGATGTGAAGTCGGCTACGCATCTCAAGGTGCGAGAGAAAAAGACTGGAAACACCTGTCGTATTTTGATGACGGATGCGCTAAAAAACGAAATCCAAAAGTATTGCCGTACACTATTGGATTCGGATTATTTGTTTCCTTCCCGGAATGGGGATAAGCCGCTTAGTTGTGTATAAGCTTGGAATATAATTAACGCGGCAGCGCGTGATGTCGGCATTCAGGATTCGATAGGGACACATAGGCAAGCGTCAATTAATGCCCACCTAGAAACAGCACCAAAGTCGAAACGTTTGCACGCGTATCGACTATAATGCCATAAATAAAAGCCTGGAACGATACGCATTTATTGAAAATCTTAGCTCTCGCTTTCAAAGTCTAATGCGTTTGCCATGGTTCGATAAGCCTGAAGGAAGCTTTTTTCGCATTTTACTTTTTTTTCATCCAACATGATATTGCAGATCTATTAGCAAAAATTTTTTGGTTAGTAATCAGTATGGGGTGATGTTATGAGACTAATTGAAATAATACTACTGTTTGCCAATTTACTGGCTTTTTTTGCCTTGGTAATCCCATTGCACCGGTCAATAAAGTGGGTACGATATTTGGCTCTCGTCCTGCTGCCAATAGCCGGTGTTCAGGTACTGGTTGAGGGTTCGCGCTGGGGGATGATCCCAGCTTATATCATGAGTGGGATACTCTTCGTGGCCTGCCTAGCTAAAAATATTGTGCGAAAGCCTAAACTTGGTGGAACGAGTATGATTAGGCGACTTGCTTTCGGTTTTACTATTGGTCTAGGTGCACTGGGACTGATAGTTTCTTCCGCTCTACCGATTCTTTTTCCTGTATTCCACTTACCACAACCGTCAGGACCTAACCAAATCGGTACATTGACCTATCATTGGGTAGATAAAACTCGCCCGGAGATTTTCACAAATGATCCCAATGATCGTCGTGAGATCATGGTACAGATTTGGTATCCAGCCAAAGGAAATCTATCATCGACGTACGCTCCCTACAT
This sequence comes from Paenibacillus sp. GCM10027629, assembly GCF_042676425.1. NCBI lineage: Bacteria > Bacillati > Bacillota > Bacilli > Caryophanales > Paenibacillaceae > Paenibacillus > Paenibacillus sp. GCM10027629. Next base: position 123,619 of record NZ_JBHTGZ010000009.1, read on the forward strand.
TCAGGAGACGGACTCCCTAGCATCACTTGCCCACATGTTAGGTTTTCCGGGGTTTATCTTTGAGCAATTTAAATACGTTCAAACTCATGCTATTCCTTCTGCAACTGTGTCGACAGATGAGTCTAAATATCCAGTGCTAATTTTTTCAGCTGGGCGTGGAGGTTTTCGTCAAGAAAGCACCCATATGTTTGAGGAGTTGGCGTCACATGGCTACATTGTGGCTTCCATCGACCATCCTTACACCTCTAGCGGAGTAGTATTTCCTGATGGTCGTTTGATATCCCTCGACTCTCGCCTTCTTCCTGGGCCTCAGAGTGGTATACCAGCTGATCGCGAATTCTTTGACAACATTGTTATACCCTATCTCGCTAAGGACGTTATTTTTGCACTTGATCAACTCACAGCCTTAAACCAATCTGATCCGAGAAGAATCCTGACTGGACGATTGGATCTTAAGAACGTTGGTATGTTTGGACCTTCAATGGGTGGTCTTGTAGGTGCCGAAGCCAGTTACTTAGACCCTCGTTTGCGTGCCTTCATAGCAATGGATGTTCATATGCCTGCCAATGTGGTTCGTTCTGGTTTAAAGCAACCAACCATGTTTATCAGTCGTGAAGCTAAGTGGATGAAGATGGAAGGGTGGTCGAAAGAGGATATAGATAAAACTCAAATAACTATGAGGTCGGTTTACAAGAAACTGCTGAAAGACGGTTACTTAGTTTTGATACCTGGCACTTTTCACGTAAACTTTTCCGATGCGCCACTTTACTCACCACTGATGTCGTGGGCAGGCCTAACCGGACCAATCGATGGAGATCGAGCAAACAATATTATTGATTCTTACACATTGGCGTTCTTTGATAAGTACCTAAAGGATCTACCATCAAAACTGCTTGATGGACTACCAAAACAATATCCTGAAGTGCACTTTGAACAGCGGTGATCCTAGGTGGCACTAGGAAATCTTCTTGATAACCTGATCGTCTACATGTATTAACGTTGGTCGGTCGGATGGAGGAAATAGGGGAGAACTCAGCAACCGCAGTTCATGATTATTATTTAGTGACATCTGATGCAGTCAGTAAGCCGGAAAATCCAATGGAATATGCAGCTTCTTTCTTGAGTCACAGGCTTGATCTTCCTGATATATTTTGGGGCTGAAGAGAAACCCATGCTTAACACTTCAAAGCGAACTATGGATAGATCTTGTAGGCCGTCTATAAGATCTTGGACTACATTCATGAAGATGTCCCCCAGCGACTCATTCTAAATGTTCATTCCGCTATTTGAGCTCCAATGATTACTTTAAACTGCCCGTTAGTGAAACGCGGCTGCCGATTTATGCCGGCAGCCGCGTCTTAGTTATGTATTAAACTATCGTGTCCCGTTAGCGTAATGATTCTTTCCGAATGCCCTGATGTGTAAACATAGTTATGTGATGTAGCCGCCCCTTTCACCGAATTATCTTAAAAACTCTTTATAAACATGGGTAAGGTAATAAATCTGTGATTTTTTCCTTATGGTATTGCCCCTCTGATTGTAAAATTACAAAGCTTTCAGGTGCATATTCAAATATCAATTGTCTACAATTTCCACATGGTGGTAATACATTATGAGGCTGTTCCTTTCCATACACGGCTACAATGCACTCAAAATCACGCTCGCCTGAAGTAATAGCTGCACCTAAAGCTATTGCTTCAGCACATGATCCATGTATACCATCGAGATTGACTCCAACATATATATTTCCGTTATTACATCGCACAGCTGCACCAACAGTATGATTATATTTGGTATTATCAAAATTGCTTTCAATAATGTTTTCAGCTTTTTTTACTAATTCGAGATCATTGATATCTAATTCCATGTATCTTGAACCTCCGAACTTATGTTTTTTTGTATTTCGGTTATTTCACAAAATCTTTTTCGCGAACTTCGTAAATCCGCCGTGCCTAACGTGTTCGGCGAAACGGTTGAATTATCCTGCCCTTTAGTTCAATGAAAACAGCAGCTGATCGTTTGACCAGCTGCCTATATATCATGATTCAACTATCGTGTCCCGTTAGTTTAGCCCCATACTCAATTTACCGTGGTTTCGTACTCTCCTTTATGCTTTCAAGCGCTTTACATCCTGTCTAGGTGGGAAGCCAAACATTCGGGAATACTCGCGGCTAAATTGTGAGGAACTTTCATACCCTACTCGAAATGCCACATCAGTGGCATCTACTGACTCGGTTAATAATAGACGACGGGCTTCCTGAAGCCTTAATTCTTTCTGGAACTGAATAGGGCTCATAGCGGTTACCTCTTTGAAGTGTCTATGTAGCGATGAGACACTCATATTCACTATTTCCGCTAGTTCTTCAATCCGAAATGACTTATCATAGTTATTTGTTATATGTTCAATAACGCCTTTTATTTGATGGGCGGAACTACCCTCAATTGCAATCTGTTGAAGCCTAGTACCATGTTGACCTTGCAGAACCCTATACAGAATTTCTTTCGTAAACAGCGGCGCAAGAATGGGAATATCCTTCGGGTTGTCCAGCAAACGAGCTAACCTGATGACTGCATCCAACAAAGGTTGCTCCAGCTGGCTAACAAACATACCTCGCTTTGCGTTCTCTTTCGCTCCTTCTGAAATTTTAGATTCAAGTAAAACCTCTAGAATTTGATTCGCAGAAAATTCAAGTTTGAAACCCAAATAAGGAACGTCTGGAGTAGCTTCGGTGACTTGAGCAGTAACAGGCAAGTTGACGGATGCAATAAGATAATCTGCAGGATTGTACTTGAAGCGTTCCTGCCCCAGCAAAACCTCCTTCGCGCCTTGAACAACAATGCAAAAGGAAGGCTTGTAAACCCCATGTCGAGGTACGAACGCATTCGAGTCGCGTATGAAAACTAATGATGGAATGGCTGTAGTATGAACACCATCGTTTTCTACATAACGTTGAATAATTTTGGCAAGCTCATTTTGCTGCATAGCGATTAGTTCAGACATTTGTTCCTCCTCGTTCCGTCATTCTTCATAGTTCCATTATAATTGATTTTTCACTTCAAAATAGTGGGAGTGAGAGGATTAGGCAAACATTTGACATGAATGGGATAACGATTGCTTTGTCATCAGGTGCATAATAAAGATGTAATAAGGGTGTCTGTTATGGATATGATTGAGTCGGATAAAAAATTGGAGGACTTTTCATGCAAAGAGTAACTTTGAACAACGGTATTGAGATGCCTATCCTTGGTTTTGGCGTTTTTCAGATTGCAGACTCATATGAATGTGAACAAAGCGTTTATGACGCTATTATGGCAGGCTATCGGCTGATTGATACCGCTGCCTCTTATCTAAATGAAGAAGCTGTTGGCAGAGCGATCAAGCGCAGTGGCGTGGCAAGAGAAAAGTTATTTATTACTACGAAGCTCTGGGTTCAGGATACAGGCTACGAGCGCACAAAAAAGGCATTTGAAAGATCACTAGAAAGATTGCAATTGGATTATTTGGATTTGTATTTGATTCATCAGCCTTATGGCGATGTGTTTGGTTCTTGGCGCGCTATGGAGGAGTTGTATCGTGAAGGAAAGGTGCGTGCAATCGGCGTCAGCAACTTCCATGAAGACCGCCTAATCGATTTAATTATTCATAATGAAGTCGTTCCTGCCGTAAATCAGGTAGAAACGCACCCATTCAACCAGCAAATCGAACATGCAAAATTCATGAAAGAAAACAATGTTCAGATCGAATCCTGGGCACCATTTGCTGAAGGAAAAAACAACTTGTTCCAAAATGAGGTATTGGTATCCATAGCTGAAAAGTATAATAAATCCGTCGCTCAAGTGGTTTTACGTTGGTTGACGCAAAGAGAAGTTGTTGTGATACCAAAGTCTGTTCGTAAAGAAAGAATGGTTGAAAACTTCAACATCTTTAATTTTGAATTAAGCCAGCAGGATATGGAGTCGATTGCCACGTTAGATACGAAACAGAGCTTGTTCTTTTCACATCGAGACCCTGCAATGGTGAAATGGATTGGTGAACGTAAACTCGACATCTAATTATCGTATCCCCAAATATGGAGCAGGTGGCACTAAGGCCATCTGCTCCTATTCGTTTGCAGTAATTAAGCAAAACTGCCCGTTAGCGTAACACGGCTGCCGATCCATGCCGGCAACCGCGTTTCAGTTTATTTATTGATCGAAATACTTTTCTCGGCAACCGAGCAGCCGTAAGGCTGCGAAGCGTGAATGCATTGTTGGTGATGTTACTGCCTTCTTTGAATTACTGACAATGATTTAGTTTCACGCGTCATAGTCTTCGATCTCTTCCCGATCAGCAAGCCGTTTTAATGCCAACCTGATCGTCGGAATAGCCATCTTCTAGTATCACCCTAACGTTGGGTGCCCTTCGTTTTATTACAGGGATTCAGAACGATGAATTCACGCTGTTTATAAACCTGCCTAATCGTAATGTCCGAATGGTTTCGTAATTTTGCTTCAAAAAATGCAGCAAGGCCGAGCGAGATACCCCAACCAAGGAACAAAGCATACCATACATAACCCCATGCTGCCATTGGGCTTGCATCCTGTTCAACAAAAGCAGGAGCGGACACGACACGTCCGATCGCGAATTGAAACTTCAGAACAAAGAAGCTAAATCCCCATATGGACAATCCTATACATCCGATCCATGCAGGAATGAGCTTCAACTTCCTCGGTAGCTTTTCTCCCCACTTATAAACGAATGATAAGCTGAACAGGGCAGCAAACACGGCCGCTACTCCCATAAACCAATAACCGATTATTCGAGACAATAATTCATCTGGTGCCTTTGCAAAATCCCCCGGAAAACCGAACGAAACCCCAACGCCCCACCAAAAATGCGGAAGGGCATATAACACCCCGCATATGCACGCCATATACGCTGCTCGATTTCTTTTCTTAACAACATTCATCCCCATCACCTCAGTAACTATCCTAACATCCTAAGATTAGCTTTCAGGTGACCTCAAGTTTAAGTTTTGTTTAATTTGAATTGCCGATATATACGGTCGTTCCATTGTTCGAGGAGTCGATCCTCCATTGCAAATGCATATCTTTGATCATAAGCGATACAATGGATAGACCGATTTCCGCCCCTTTCGCATCGGAGCGATAAGTCATGCCGGGTCCATGGTCACGTATGGCTACAGCCATTCCATCATCCTCTTCGCAGCAAAAAATACCGATATACCGTCCCGACTTGGCATGCCGAATTACATTCTGAAACAAATTATCGATAATGATACGGAACCAGAAAGGATCAATTTGCCACACTAATCGTTTCTCAGACAGTTCAATTTCAATTTCCAGACCTTCCTCTTCAAAGACCGGGTACCAGTCGGCGGCTGCATTGCGAAGCTCTTCTAGAACATCGGTGTCCTTTATTTCCATTGGATATTTGCCTGCCGATAATAACGAGTAAGAGAAAAGATTCTCCATTAGCTTGCCGATATCGTCCAATTTTCTATTTATAATACGTAACGAATCGTGAGACGAAATAGACGGCATATTTAAAAGCGTATGAACATGCTGCCTGATTACCGTTAACGGTGTTCGAAGATCATGAGATAAATTGGCAACCAGCTGCTTGCGCAATTCCTCCTCCTTTCTTTCGTTTTCCCTCATCGTTTTCAGTTGACTGCTCATCGTGTTGAAGGATCGTTCCAGACGGCCGATTTCGTCATTCCTACTAGAAATAACACCACTCGGAAAACCGCCTTCTTCTTTCACGATCATTGCCGCTTCCAACCGAATAAGCCTGATCCGAATGCGATAGAAGAATAAGAACGAGACAAGCAAGAATAGCGCATATACCAATGCCATAATGGTAATCAGCGTTCCATTTCGATATGGTGGAATATCAGCTATCGTCGTTAGTGAACGAGGAATACGAATCGTCATAAATCCATTTCGAGCATCGCCGCCAAGTAGAGCCGTGAACGTCAGCTGATCATTCTGCCCCGTCTGAGCTTGCAACTCAATTGCGTCGGTATATGTCCATCGCTCTGGTATATCAGCCGGACGTTCGCCAATCGACCATGTCGTTCTATCACTATCTACCCAGAATGCCTCTGTGCCGGGGTACCGATCGACGAGAAGCTGTAATCGCGCTTTCACGCTTTCTGCAGACGTATCCTTTATTAATTTAGCTTCGAGCCGCCATTCACGTTCAATCTCCTCAGCATCAAGCAAGACTTTGCTGCTTAATATATAATTCGGAAAATAGAATAGAGCAGGTATAAGAGGAAAAATAATTAATGCTATCAAAATCAGAGACAGGTATCGAACAAGTAATGATCTCCCTTTTATCATTGCTTGAGCCGATAGCCGACGCCGCGTATGGTTTCAATAATCATCGGATTTCCAGGATCGATTTCAACCTTCTCCCGCAGATGACGAATATGAACCATTAGGGATTTGTCACCCTCCAGATAAGACTCCCCCCAGACTGATTCATACAATCTCTTCTTGGTGAGGATGCGGTTAGCATGCTGAAATAGCTCCATGAAAATATGATATTGTTTGCCGGTAAGCACGATATCTTCACCTGTCTGGGTGTTCGTTATTCGGTTCAACTCTTTATCGATCATGATATGCCCCAGTTGGACGCGATCCGCTGAAAGGTCTCCCTTGCGGCGTATTAATATTTTGATGCGTGCACATAGCTCATCGGGATGAAATGGCTTGGTCATATAATCATCGGCGAATGCCAGACCTTGGAGCTTATCCTCGATAGACGTTCTGGCCGTCAGCATTAAAATCGGGATATGGGGAAGCCTTTTCCTGATACGAAGACCCACAGAGTAACCATCTAGCCCAGGAAGCATCACGTCAAGAATAATTAGATCAACCTTTGGCAGTTCTTCTGTGAGCTCATTCGCAGTTTGTAACCATTCCACAAGATAACCGCTTTCGGACAGATAATTCGTTAACCAGGAGCCAATCTCCAAGTCATCTTCAATGTACAGAATTTTGGGAATCATTCTACTTTCCCTCCGGTTATTATCCCTAAAGTTTCGGGAGACTTTTTCCATTTTATGATATTAATCAAGATACCACAATCAACAAACGATTAATTCCACTTTCTCCAATCAGATGGTTAGAAATTGAAAATGGAACCGTTTGAGAGGAATAACTCTCCAAGCTCATGGGGCAATACTGTTAATAATTTTGCCTTTTTATAATACGGTTCCCCGCGTATGATCTTAAACTATACTGCCCGTTAGCTTAATAAAAAGAGCAAGATACCGAAGCACCTGCTCATCAATCAATGTGTGTCATTCAACTATTGTGCCCCGTTAGTTGAAAACCGGTTCAACCCAAAAGCTAATAGATTCACTTTTTACTTATCATAGGCCCGTCATATGTCAATTCTGTTGTTAGTGGTTTGTTGGCAATTGAACGAATCCACGGTATTGCACACAACATTACCCAATTTATTAGAGGATTCTTGATGGTGAATCGCTTCATCATCACCTTTGATGCTTCAACCTCACGAAATGCATACTTGCTCATCTCTTCTTGATAGGAGCTAACCGCCTGCTCAAGAGCTTCACCTTGGATCGCCGCTGCTTCAAGCTTTTCGGCAAGAAGTGCGGCATCACGCAAAGCTGTGTTACCTCCATGAGCTCCAGTGGGAGGCATGATGTGTACTGCATCTCCCATAAATGTCACTCGGGAGACTGGCCAACTAGATGGTTCTCTTGCTGCTCTTAATTTTATTGCCATGGTACAATCAATGTCGGCTCGTTCCACAAAACTTTGTAACACTGGGTGAAAATCTTGGGTAATTTCCTGTGCAAATCGGTGTAACATTTCTTTACTAAGTTTCTCTTGATGCTCTGGAGATTGCCCCCTTGGCAAGACAATTCCCCACATTACATAATCGTCAGCGACTGGAGGTATTTGATCCACTCCAAAACGGGAAAAAGCTGTTTGAGGAGCCTCGCGAAACTTCATCGTAGTAAAAAAGAATCCACGACTCGATGGACCCATAGCGAATACTCCACTGGTTTCTAATGGACTAGGAACCAGCGATCGTCCATTTTGAACGAGGAGCGTGCGACCAAAAATCCCCCAACTGTTGGTATCTTCCGGCTCACAGTCAGGTAAATATTGCTTTCGTAAGGCTGAATTCACACCATCAGCACCTACTATGATCGAAACGTGGGTACAACTTCCATCTGAAAAATGAAGTGTTGCTCCATCAGATGCTGACTCAGCACGTACCGCTTCTTTACCAAAATGCACTTTATCCTGAAGCCCTTCAAGCAAAATGGTACGAAGTGTTTGGCGGTCTACTTGCCGTGGTGTACGCAAGTCAATACCGCTCGAATCGCCTTTAAAAGTAAGTTTGAAAATCTCGCCAAGCTTCTGGTTCGTTACCCGAAAGTAACTAGTCTCATCAGTAGGCGAAGTAGTGGCAAGAAATAGCTTAAATAAATGAGGAGGCAGGCATCGCTGAAGTGCAGCAATGCCATACTCGTCAACCGTGATCCGATATCCCTGGCGACGGGCATGCAGCTCTAGATCACGTTCATAAACTTGCACAGCAAACCCGGCACGAATTAATGAATGGGCCAAGCATAAGCCGCTTAACCCAGCACCGGCGATAGCCACTGAAATCTTTGGCATTTTTGATACATCTCCTTTTAGAGGCTTTGATTTTCAAATCATTTATTGATACAATGTACATGACATAATTAATTTATCTCACGAGATAAGGTAAATATATACGGAGGTTACATGAATGTCAAGAGGTCAAATTATAAACAATCTTTCGGAGGAATTACGAAATAACAGCACAGCAACGATCCTGTTTCACCAAGCAATTGGGACGAAGTTAGGATTAAATCCTACGGATCACAAATGTCTAGATGTAATATTGCAGAATCAGCCCATTACTGCTGGTCGGCTTTCCGAATTAACTGGATTTACAACGGGTGCTATCACAGGTGTATTAGACAGGCTGGAGAAAGTGGGATACGTCTTTCGGGTGAAAGATTCGCAAGACCAAAGACGTGTCATCATTCAAATAGATCTAGATAAGGCAGAAAAAGATATTTTGCCTATCTTTCATCTATTTGGAAAAGAAATAAATCACGTGTTTTCGAGTTATAATGACGAGGAACTAGAAAAAATTCTTGATTTTATTAGACAATGTAATTCCTTGTTAAGGGATTTTACGAAAAATATGAATAAATGATGCAACAATATCTCACTCTATTTTTTCATTCAAAAGACAGCTGCCCACAGGGGGATATTGAGATCCAGTTAACAAAACGCGAAAAACGTACGCTAAGCAAAAAATTACTCTACTGAGCCGGATAACCCGTGCGGTGAGTACCACTTTTTTGCAGCCTCCATATCATCCGCCCAGTAACTGATGGTCGCAAATCATCTTCGTAATATTTGTTTTTGTGTATATCTGTATGGCAGTGATTCAGCATGATCCAATTTTGAAACATTTCTGGAATAATTAAACTGATTTACAGCAAGATCTTGTAGGATAAAGCCAAGGTAGAAGAATGAGTTTTAGACAAAAATCAAACAACGGCAGACCAAGACTTGAAAATAAAGTCTTAGTCTGCCGCTGTTGTCATTGAACTAACGTGTCCCGTAAGCTGAAACTTCTTGAGATACAATCACATACCATTAGGTATATTGCGTTCTACTGCCCGTTAGCGCAACACGGCTACCAATTCATGCCGGCAGCCGTGTTCTAGTCTATTTATTGAGCTATAGTGTCCCGTTAGCGTAATGGAGTAAATACCGCGATATTGTTTCCTGGAACTGCAATAACATCCCAATGTTCATCCTTGTTAGAATTGTTCCATACCCCTAATTGCCAAGACTCATACTTATCATGATGACCAAATATAAACAGAACTTCCCCAGTTTCGAAGTAAATAAAAAGGTGTGGAATGAACTCACCCAACTGAACATTTGTAATTCTCTTTAATCTTAATTCACATAATATTTTATATCCATCAATCCAATCCATATCAGGAAGTTCATCCTTATGGTTTGGAATATATTCTGGGTATGACTTAAAGATTTTGAATCTACTTTCAATGTTTAGATATATCTGTCCATCAATTCTGTTTCCATTTGTTTCAGATTCGGAGATCAAAATTTGTGTTCCATAAAACTTTATTCCTTCAATTTGTGATCCAATACAAAGGTATTTTAATGTCTTCTCAGCTAGTTCCTTATGAGAATTATCCATTATTCCCCTCCTTCTTTTCTGCAAATTCCATACTTGAAGAATTCGCGAAGTCATTAAACTATCCTGCCCGTTAGCTTAACAACAATGGCATCTTTTTAACTTGCTTGCTGCCGATGAGATCATATCGGGAATGATATCAAGTTCTTGTCATTGTGTTACTAAGGAATCTAGCAAAAAGGTATTTTTGTATCAAATCCTCCAAACAAGATGGGAACTTTGTGTCGACGATATAAGTGATTTAAGGTTAATTGTATCCATATAAATTACAGCATTTCGCATTTCTTCATCCGTTAAGTGTGTATAGATCATTGTTGTCTGTATTGATGAATATCCTAATTGATTCTTCTCTATGACAAAAAATGCTCACAGGTTAAAAATAGAAAATAACTGTTTTTCTGTAATGTGCAACATTTCAAAATTTGATTCGTTTATTATGGATGTATTAGATTGGATACGAATGGAGGAACTATTTTGAGAAAATGTTATCCGTTTATTATTTCCGCATTTCTACTTTCAGTTCTTGTAGTAGCGCCCACAACGATATTCGCTGCCGCCCCGGCAAAATCATTAAACGTTTATATGAATGGGAAGCAACAGGAAGATGTGCTATTGTTGCAGGGGCGTACACTTGTGCCATTGCGTGCCTTCGATGATCCGGCTCAGCTTAGTTATTCCTATGATGCCAATTCGAAGACGGTCAACATAACGAACAAGGTCAACAACGTGAGCATTCGATTAGTTAGCGGAGCGCAGGAAGCGATTATGAACGGGAAAAAAGTAAAGCTTGATGCGCAAGTAACCTTTAAGAATGGTCGTACCTTTGTGCCGTTGCGTTTCTTGTCTGAAAACTTGGGAGGAAGCGTTCGTTATGACAAAGTAGGCAATAAAGTCGTCGTTCGTACCCCAACGGAGCAAGAACGATTCAAAACATTGATGAGCGGAGACTTGACGGAGGCACGTAAGATTGCCATTCGCCTTCCTGTCATATACGGGAAGGATGCTCTTCAACCACAAGGAGAAGGATTTTCAATCAAGTATACGTTTCCTAAGGGAGAAACTCTTCGTTATTATGAACAATATAAAGGGCTAGTTAATTATGTAGAAATTAATGCGGATGGACTAGCTGAAGTAAAATGGCAAGGGGATGAATCTCAATCGGGTATAGAGCACCGCGAGAAAGGGAACAAACCAGCCGAACTAGGAGAAGCCGTCTATTTCATGGATAGCGTAATGTCCGATTACACGTACTATGGGACGATTGATAAATTGGGAAAGGAAACCGAACTAGGGCAATTCGACCGATCGAAGGAAAACAATAAAGGCAAAGTAATTGTCCCAATCAACGAAGAAAAAAGAATCGATGCTAGGAAAGACTAGATTACATATCCTCTGTTAGCATGCCAGCCCTCGACTGTAAGAAGTCGAGGGTTTTTCTTTTTCGCTGTTCATTATACCGTTAGATTTGAAAAGACAGCTGATCGTACTGACCAACTGCGTTCGTGTTTCGATTGAGCTATCGTGTCCCGTTAGCTTAATCCTCAATATCCCGAAGCGTGAATAAGGTGTTATTCTTTCCTGCCCTAATCCAATAGCTATTCTCTGTCTCTCTAAAAGCAAACCATCCTTCGGGCTAATCATGTAATTCCATAATGCTCGAATCCATTTCAGTTACTTCTTTCAAAGTTATAATTCGTCCATCTTCTTCTACTACTTCATAACCATCATGGAATTGCCACATTCTATTATCTTCATCATGTCAATCACAGATAAAAATGTGTAAATCGTGGGCATAGTAGAGTTAGTATAATCTCTTATTCAAGAGTACAATGAAATCAATCACGGATAAAATCATGTCAATTGTAGACATTGTAGAGCTGAGCTAGACTCTTATAATAAAAGTAAGCATTAATTTCATCAGTACTTTAGGAGTGAAGATGTTTGTCAATTCATCAAAGAAGAGAATTTCATGTATCGATGACGGGAAATGACAGCAGCAGCGGGTGAGCGAGTTGAAATAAAAGGCTCCGAAATCGTGAAGGATTGGGAAAACGTACACGAGAATGTATGGAAGACAACGATTCCAAACACCTTTTTCGGAGCATTCAATCCATACAGTGATCTCATCAAAGGGGATTAGTTTCATCCTAATGAACGGGATCACCATACAGGATCGGTGTATTTGAATGAGGATGGGCTAGACAAAGCAGCCATGTTAGATGATGTCCTCCAAAACGAGGGCAGCACGCTGTACTGGTTTGCAAGTGTCGATGAGTTGAATACGACGATCTGGGCGAATTTCGGCAGCGCAAATCCAAATGAGGAGTTAGTCGAAATCAATGTAAGACAAACGGTGTTTTATAAGAAAGGATTATTTAGGCAAGTTATGGGATGAGTACAATCCTTTCCCTGGTCCATTTGAAATCATCCATGACAGCATGAACGTTATCAAAGTATGGCCAAGTCATAATAGCTTATTTTTGACACAAAATTTCTAAAGTCCGTGTGAATCGCGGGACGTACATTGAAAGCCTATGACTTGCAGCTCAAGATGCTACTAAGAGAACTAGGAGACCTGGATATTTCTGAGGTTACACTTAACTTTTGTTCAAGAAAAAATACGGGATCTCTCCAGCACAATATCGCAGTGAATGCTTGCTCAAAGGATGCCTAATCAGCGTTAATTGGAGTCTTTATAGGTTGTAAGACGACAAGAAACGTTCAGATTGAAGCCTTTAGCTTTTTATCAATTAAGATTATAGTATACCGCTGGTTTTAAGTATAAGCTGAAAGCGTTTCATTAGCAGAGAAAACTTGCTAACCAGTATTCCATTCTCTATATGAAATGAGTGATTGTTTATGATTAAGGTCGATGCTTGCTTGAATGATCAAACGGCAAGGCTCGCAACTGATGAATTACAGAAGTATGTCAATCGATGCAAAATGACGGGCTGGGCGGAAGCTCAATATACTCTCGTTACGGAGCAGCAAGGAGAGTCGTTCAGTCAAAGTTACAGCTGGCATATTGAAGCTGAAGCTGAGCCGATTCGCATTACGATGAAGGCAACGGATTCAGCTGCTATGCTGTATGCTGTATATTCCTTTGCCGAACAGTTTCTCGGTGTTCGCTACACGATGGAAGGGGATGTGTTCGAACAGCCGGCTTCTGTGCCAATCAAGAATATGCTGCATCAGGCAAGCTGTTCTTTCGCGATTCGCGGCACACTGCCGTGGCACAATTTCTTGTGCGGCCCTTCTGGTTGGAATGAGCAGGACTATTTCCAGTATGTAGAGCAGTTAGCGAAGCTGCGTTGCAACTTCGTCATGTTCCACGTCTATACAGGGGGGCTTGAACGTTATTGGCCTTATGTGGAGCCGCTTCTGAAGATCGAGTGGATGGGAGTTACTCCTGAGGCGCAGTTTGATACATCTGCGACAGCTCGTTGGGGGAATGTACCGAGATCAACTTTAGCATTCAGCGCGGAAGCGAAGCCTTATTTCCCAGATGAGGTATTTGGTAGTGATCTTACCCTGACCGCTCAAAACAAGGAGCAGCATTATACGAAGGCGGCTGATATGTTCAGGAGGCTGCTGAACTATGCGCATGAACGAGGAATAAAGGTCGGATTAGGCTTTGAGCCAGGTATTGTTCCCCCTGAGATCCATTCGCTTATTCCGGCTGAGGCGAGACTGTCTAATCTAGTGTTGGATCCGTTTCATCCAGCCTCGCAAGAGATATTGGGCAATACGATTAAGTATATTGCGGTACAGTATTCGGATCTGGATTATGTGGTGCTGTGGCAGCATGAGCATGCCATAATGGATCATCATATTCCACGTCCCGATACTCTGTTTGAAGAATACTGCAATAAGCATGAACAGCAGTTTTCATACTTGGAACGTTACGATCGTCGAATGGATGGCTGCTGGTCGTTAGCGATGTTCGAGCAAGCGCATGCACTGCTTACTCGTTATATGCCGCAAGTGAAGACTGTGGTTTCTGGCTGGGGCGGAGATATGCAATTTCCACAAATGCTAAGAGGTCTAAGTGGTGTGCTGGATGAGAATATAATCTTCTCCTGCTTAGCCCCTAATCTTGGCGAGATAGATGGTCCGAAGGAGCTGCTGGAGCTGAAGGATCGCAAATATTGGATCATTCCGTGGTTTGAAGGCGACCATCAGTTATGGCATCCGCAGCCGCGATTGCACTCCCTTGATCAGCAGATTCATCAAGCTAAGCTGTTGGGGGCGGATGGTGTTATTGCGATTCATTGGCGCATCAAAGAGATTCAAGATCAATTCAGCTACATGGACAAACGATTGTGGAGCCAAACGTATACACCTCTTCAACATTACAACGAAATATGGGGAAGAGAGTGTGCCAATCTCCCTGCAGAAGTTCTTCAGCAAGTTATCGCGGTGGACAGCGATTATTGGTTTAAAGGTGTTCAATCAATGGAGTTTTACGGTTTCCATTCCTTGTGGGGACGCCTTACTGATGAATGCTACACGAAAGTAAACGCCCTACAGCAGCAATTATCGAACCAGCCGCTTGAACGCGGATCTCGATTGCAGCAGTTGAATCAGATGCTGAAGCTGGCCTTGGAACTTCATCATTTGTCTGAACAGTTTGAACAGATCGAGAATTTGAGAAGTGCTTGCCTAGGATATGAGACAAGTCATGCTGCTCTAGATGCTGAAGAAGAGGCTAAACAGGTTGCTCGTATTCAGGAAGCGTTGAGTCTGATAGCATCTTGTCAGGTAGAAGCTTGTATCCAACATTATGTAGACAAGCTGTCTCCTGTGACTCAAGGACCGTCATATCGCGGGGAACTTGGTGTGCTTAGCTCTATGAATCAGCGTTTATATGGATATTTGGAATCGCTTCAAAGCTATTTTGAAGGATTAAAGTCTAGTTAGTAGAGTACTTCAACTATACGAGCATCACTATGGCTGCCTACTTCTAAATAATTGAAGCTTCATTTCATTTTTATACCGACGAAAGACTTTAGTTTATAGGAATTATTGATTTTCAAAGTACTATAGGAATGTAAAACGCCAAGCTTCATAAATTGAGAGTTTGGCGTTGATATTCCTATAACACAGGATATGTGTAAGTTATGACTTACATATTGTGAAAACGGGATTTACCTGTTCGTTACTCAATCCTCCCCATTTAAGATTACATCTCTCAACATTTTCTATTAATATTTTTATTGTTCCATTCTTGGAGTTAATATAACCAATAATACTACCTACTATCACGAGCATAATAACTGTAAGAACAAATAATCTTTTCTTCATTATACCTCCGAAGAAATATCCAGATTTGTGTTACATTAAAGTCCACTAATGTTTCATCTAACGTCTTATTCACGAACTTCACAAATAATTCCATATGTACGGTATTCGCAAAACTTTTGAACTATCCTGCCCGTTAGCGTAGTGGCGGTTTAATCTGTTTTGCTATTTATCATGCTCCTTCATGGGGAATAAGTATATGTTCTTGTCAATTTCGGGAATGTGAACAGGTTCTTGTCACCCGACACCACCAATATCAATTTAATACAAACTCCTATAAATTCGCCTCAAACTGACTCAAATGGTTAGTATTTATATGTTACTGTTCTTCAAATTAGTTCGGAGTCAATGTTACAATTTTTAGGCATAATGAAACCGCCTTTCTGTGAAGACGGTCAATTAAAATATTCACGCATAAGTGCATTCATTTATATATTTATGCATCGAAAATATAGTTTTCGACTGACAACTTTATTTAATGTTGAGGCGAGAGAGCATCCATTAACGCGTAAAAGTGATTGGCATCGCCTGTACGGTAGTATTCGTACCATGCGCTCAACGCCTCCTTGGACATGACGTCTAAACGCTCCATGACCTGACGCGCCAAATGCAGTCCGCCTGCTGATCCGGTCGTGATGAGTTGGCCGTCATCCACGATTTTCTCCTCTTTATAATAGAAGGCCCCTTTGTAATTTGGACAGAACATGGATAAATATTCAGGGCTGTTACTCGTGTGTGGGCGCTGATCCAGAATTCCAGCTTCTGCAAGCGCGGCGGTCGCCCCGCAGATTGCAGCGACGAGACAACCACTGTCCAGCAGCTGCTTGGTCTTTTCGATGACCAGTACGTTCTTCGGATCTTTCCATGAGTCAGCTCCGGGCAGCAACAAAATTGCTGATGTCTCCGGCATGATACTGTCGACCGTCATATCGGGAATAATGGTCATCCCGCCCTTGGTAGTCACCGGATCTTTTGTTGCTCCCACGGTCTTGACCGGAATTCTCTCCCCCTGATGTTTAAAATATTGGCCTGAGTTCAGCTCTGCAATGACATAGCCGAGTTCCCAGTCTGCTAGTGTATCGAGCACATAGACATATGCGTTTTTCATAGTTTCTTCCCTTTCCTAATAGACTTGACGTTTCAGATAACTGTCCGAAAACGATCACTCTTCGCTTCGTAACATCCTATTTGCTGTTCCTATAGCTATTATAGATTTCTAATACTGACAACTGTATGTCATTGTTCCGCATTCGAAATAGAAAAGTCAAAATATTGCACAACCTTGTCAGAATCATCTACTACAGCGTAGGCCAGATTTCACTACAGTAGGAGTATCGGATAATTGAATTCTAAATGAGGTGAAGAAATGAATGAGAGTAGTAAAGGAGCAGCACGTCTGACGCGGGCTGGCGAGCAATCATTCTGGAATAATGAACGCAAAGAAGCGCTGGCGGGCTGGTTGTTTCTCGCACCGGAGTTCCTCGGCATGTTGTTTCTATACGTGTTCCCGGTTGGTTTCTCGCTCTACTTAAGCTTCTGTGATTGGAATCTTGTCGGGGGACTGGCATCGATCAAGTTCATTGGACTCGATAATTTCGTCGCCATGTTTGAGGACAAGAAGGTCCTCCTGTCGCTGAAGAACAACTTGATATACACCGTATTTACCGTTCCGATCGGGATGGCATTATCGCTTCTGCTGGCCGTTGTAATTCATACGCGCGTATTTTTTCAGAGCTACTTCAAAGTCGCTTTCTTCATTCCCTATATTTCTTCCATTATTGCCGTTGGGGCAGTCTGGAGCGCACTCTATCATCCATCACAAGGGCCGATCAATCAGTTCTTGATTCGTCTTGGGATCAGCGATCCGCCGAAATGGCTTGCAGACACCACGTATTCGCTCCCATCGATCATTATTATTGCGATTTGGGCGGGCATTGGGTACCAGATCATTATCTACTTGGCTGGACTGACGAACATTCCGGATGATGTGTACGAGGCGGCAAGTATTGATGGCGCTTCATCGACGCAGCAGTTCTTCAAGATTACGATGCCGCTGTTGACACCGACGACTTCGTTCCTATTTATTACCCTGTTGATCGGTTCCTTCAAAGTGTTCGACTTAGTCGCGTTCTTGACGGCAGGCGGACCCAACGACTCTTCCACGGTGCTCGTATACCGTATTTTCGAGGAAGGCTTCCGAAATTACAAAATGGGTTACGCATCTGCTCTATCGTGGCTGTTGTTCGCGATTGTTGGTCTCGTGACCTTGATTACATGGAAATTCCAAAATAAAAAAGAAATCTAACCACCGTAGAGGAGGGAAACGATGCGACTCCGTAAAATCGACTGGTCCAAATGGACGATCACTATTGTTCTAGCAATCTTCTCAATTATTTTCTTAATCCCCCTCGTGTGGATGACCTCATCGGCCGGGAAGCTGGAGAAGGATGTGATGGAGTTCCCGATTCGCTGGATACCGAAGGTGTGGAACTATGAAGGAAATTTCAAGGAAGTGTGGTCCGGCCGCGTTCCATTCTATATGTTCTACCTAAACTCTATCAAGCTGGCAAGTATCATGACGATCGTGACGATCTTTTTCTCATCGATGGCGGCGTATGCTTTCACGAAGCTGCGGTTCCGTGGGCGGAACTTAGCATTCGGCATGCTGATGATGTTCATGATCATCCCGGAGCAAGCGACGCTCGTGCCGAGATTTCTGCTTATGCGTTGGTTCCATCTGTTCAACACCCACGCCGGACTTATTATCATGGGGATGTTCTCGATCTATTTCACATTTCTGTTGCGACAATTCATGCTAGGCGTTCATAATGATTATTTGGAAGCTGCGAAGATTGACGGCGCAGGGTATTTCATGACTTACTGGCGAATTATGCTGCCACTCTGTAAGCCGATTCTCGCAACGGTCGGGATTATTAAATTCATCTGGTCCTGGAATGATTACCAGAACCCGCTCATTTTCCTCGTGAACAAGAATCTATTCCCGATTACACTCGGGATGCAGATGTTCAAGGATGATTATGCAGACAATTTCGCAGTCATCATGATGGCGTCGCTGTCGGCGATTTTACCGCTGCTGATTGTGTTCATTATCCTACAGAAGCAGGTCATTAAAGGGATTGCACTAGGCGGAGTAAAGGGCTAGTCGTCTTTTGATCACGAAGTGCCTCAAGAAGTTAATTCGACATCGAATCTTGCGTTCACCCTCGAAGTCCGGTACTCATTTAGGTTTTGCCTAAACTCCGTTCCTCCTTCTTCGGGTTCTCGCAACCTTCTCGGTGCTGAAAAGACGAAGTTTTGGACATATAACGTATAGTAAAAAATCTGCACAGATTAAACAAAATTGTACACAACGATGCAGCAGCATCCTGCGTATAATCGGACTTATAAATGAGATATGCATTCGAATAGAGGGGGTATTTCCTTGAAGAAGAGATCTTGGCTCAAACTTGGAAGTCTATTATTGGCTGTAGCGATGTTCACGGGTTGCGGCAGTACAGCATCGAATGAATCTGCACCTCAAACCGATACACCGAAGACAGAGACACAGACAGAACCGGCAAAATCCGATGAGCAAGTGACATTGAAGTATTATAACTGGGATAACGAGACGATGGGTGCTACGACATCTTCCTTGATTCAGCAGTTCGAAGCGGAGAACCCGAACATCAAGGTTGAATCGATTCCGCTTGTACCGGGGAACTCGACCGAGACGATGAAGAAGCTCGACATTATGATCTCTTCCGGCGATCAAGTGGACTTGATGTTATTTCCGAACCTTGAAGAGACGATGGCTCGTGCATCGCAAGGGGTTCTTGCATCGCTGGATGATTTCTATGCGAAAGATAACATAAACCCGGATGAAGAGTATTATGTCAATCCGAAATACCAAGGCAAGAGCTATGCAGCGATGAATCAACGTGGTTTGTGGTTCATTATGCTGAATAAAGATATGCTCGACGCTGCCGGGTTACCCGTTCCGACAATGGGTTGGACATGGGATGACTTTCGGGAATATGCGAAGAAGTTGACGAAGGGCGAAGGCAACGACAAGGTGTATGGTACGTACTTCCATGGCTGGGGCGATTATGCGAATCCGATCTTGTTCAATGAACGCAAAAATCCGTTCCAAAAAGAAGATCTAACACCACAATTCGATGATCCGTCCATGAAATACTTCTTCGAACTTCGCCGTACGATGGAGAAGGATGACAAATCCGTGAAGCCTTATGCAGACGTCATCGGTGCGAAGCTAGCTTACCGCACGGAATTCTTCAATGAGAAAGCGGCGATGCTGACAACGGGTACATGGATGGTCGCAGATACGGCGAACATCGAACAATATCCGCACAAGTTCAAGACGGCATTTGCGCCGGTTCCGCGTTCATCTAAGGATGCCGAAGAAGGACTCACAAGCATCGGTGGTCAGTACATCTCGATTAGTGAGAACTCGAAATATAAAGATGCAGCTTACAAATTCATTCGTTTCGTAACGACGAATACATCGGATGCGAAGAAGGAATTGTCCGGATGGAAGAAGGCCGATGATAAGAAAATTATTGAAGGTACGATTGCAGCACATCCAGAGTTGTTCGATAAAGAATCCTTATTCAATGCCCTGTTCGACCCGAAAATCAAATCGCCAGGCGCTTCCGAAGTGGCCGTAGCCTACGGTTCTCAGCTTAAGAAGGTCCTCGAAGACGGCTTCAGTCAATTCATTCTGGACAACACTACGGCTGAAGATGCGATGAAGACGATGATGGAGCAAGCGAATAAAATTATTAAAGATAACACGAAGTAATAGATCGTACTGTATAGTTCTGGTACAAGGGAGAAGGGGCGCATCGAGCCGCCCTTTTTCCACATGATTTGCCCTTTCTATGTTTATATTTTTCGTGGAAATAATAGAAAAAATATGCCATAATATCCCCGAGAAGGGGGACTGCGATGTTCCGACTAACCTACTACCAACGCATTCAAGTTTCCTTTGTTATCTTTATTCTCCTGCCGATTATCGTCGTATCTTATCTAACGTATACCGTAATTGAGAAGACGATGACGGAGAAGATTCAATTATCGAATCAAGCAGTCACGAATATTATTGCCAAGGATATATCGAAGATGGTCGAGGACTTGACGTTCACGACGGACTTTTTCCTCCAAGATTCGAATGCTAGAAAAGATATGCGAGGCTTCGGATCGACCAAGCGAATCAGCAATTATCAAGAATATCAGAATTACACGGAAATCAGCGATTTATTCGAGGTCTTAACGAACAAGAATAAGTCGTTCAATACGAGCTTTCGCATGTTCTATGTGAATAATGTCGGGTTCATTATCCCATCGACGAATCTATTAGATCTTGGTACGGGACTAGGCGAATTACAAGCGCAGTGGAGTGATCAGCTGCGGACCCGCGTCAATAAATCGCTTATTAATAAAGTGCAATGGATCGGTCTTGCAACACCGCCTACAGGTACAGTAGGGGACAACTATTATTACATGGCACGTGCGCTGTACGACATTCGGGATGGAGCACAGCTAGGAACCTTGTATATTGGAATTTCTGAACGTTACTTCAATAAATTGTTCGAAAGCGCTCGCATTGGCGGCATATCGCTGTATGATACCGAAGGGAAATTAATTGCGGGCAAGGCCGATATACCTTATACCCTGAAGCCGAGAAGCTCTGAAATTCGCAGTGAAGTCATCATTGAAAAGGTCGGTTGGAAGCTGGTTTACGATATGCCGAAAGAGGAGCTAGTCGGACAGATCACTGGAACCTTCTATACGATGATTATGGCAATTCTCGCATTCTCGGTGGTGTTCCTCATCGTCTCGGTGATCGTCGCGAAGAAGCTGTATCTGCCGATTCGCAAGCTGCAGCGGGTTGCGCGGCAATTTGGAGAAGGCAATCATGCGATACAATTTCCGGCAGAAGGCAAAGATGAGATCGCACTACTCGGTCTTACGCTGAATCAGATGCTGGAGCAGATCAAGCAGCTCATCGCAGATATTGAACAAGAACAAGAACAGAAGCGGAGACTCGAGCTGCAAGCGCTATTCGCTCAGATTCGTCCGCATTTTCTGCTCAATACCCTGAATTCTATTAAATGTAATCTCATGCTGGTTGATGACCCATTCCATAGTCAGAAAATCAGTTCATTAATGCGGTTACTCCGGGCATATATGAAGATTGATCAGCCTTCAACCTTGCAAAGCGAAGGTGATTTATTATCGGCCTATGTCGATATTATGACGATGCGACGTGAAATTCCTTTATCCATATCCGTGGATATTCCAATGGCGCTCAGTTCTTTTGAAATGCCCAAATTGCTGCTGCAGCCGCTTGTAGAGAATGCCATTCTACACGGTTCGTGGGACAGTGATGTGCAGGCACATATTGAAGTCAACGCACGACAGCAGGACGGGATGGTAGAGATCCAGATCCGGGATAATGGGAACGGCATGGGACAGGATCGATATGATGCCATACACCACATGCTGGAAGAAGGAAGTCTGGCGCAGCCCATATCGAGCAGCGGTTTAGGACTAGTGAACGTAAGAGAACGTATACGATTAACCTATGGGCCGAATGCTTCGATCCGATTGATTCCGAACACACCTAGCGGGGTCATTGTCATTATGCAATTGCCTATAAGCACGATAGATCCATCATAAATCGTTCGGGGGGAATGGCTATATGTTCAAAATCATGCTCATTGACGATGATGTACCGATGTTAAAGGTTCTTCAGCAGATGATGGATTGGGAGCAGCTGTCGCTCTCCATAATCGGAAGCGCTTACTCGAGTGTGAAGGCGCTGCAGATGTTCAAGGAACTGCTGCCGGATATCGTCATTACGGATATCGGTATGCCTCAAATGGACGGTCTGCAATTAAGCGCCGAATTCAAGAAAATCAAGCCAAGTGTCCGCATTATTTTCCTGACTTGCCATGAAGACTTCCATTATGCGAAGAAGGCGCTTGCGATGAATGCGGACGACTATTTGATTAAAGATGAGCTCACGGCCATGCAGCTCGAGAAGAGCCTCATGAATTCGATTCAATCCATCCAGTCAACTGTTACGATGTCGGAGCAAATCTCCTATCGGGAGCAGTTCGAACGCAATATTGACTTGTTCAAGCAATCGTTCTATCAGCGGCTGCTTGCAGGAAACCCAGCACATTTGCTCCTGGAATATGCGAAGCAACTAGAGATTCGCTGGGAATATCCGATGTTCATGATCGCATCAGGTACGATTTCCTTGGCGGGGACATTGCAGAAATATTCGTATCATGACATCTCGACGCTTCGTTACGGGATCTATAATATCGCGCAGGAGTTATCCAGGACCTATGATGGCATCACGGTTTTTGCTGATCAAGGCGAATGGGCGATTGTCCTCAATTATCGGCAAAGTCTGGCGTTTAATGCACAGCAATACCTACATCGCTATTTGCAGATGCTGGAGGAGAATTGCGAGCAATATTTGAAGGTAAAGCTGCGCTTTGTGTTGTTCACGAACAAGCTGGAGATCGAGCAACTAGGCGGGGCGCTTCGTCAGATGCAGAAAGAGAAGTATTATGCGTATTATGTGGATGAGCCGATCATGACGCGGGAAGCCGCGAAGCTGAAGCCGAAGTACGGCGATTCGAAGATTCTACTACAGCAAGAGCGGAATGAATTGATCCGCACGGTTCAAGCACAGCAGACGGAGCAGACGATTGCCTCCCTAGATAAGCTGTTCCAGAAAGCAAGAGCAGAGCAGCTTGATCCGATTGAATTGATTCAGGATTGCTCTCGCACCATGCGATTGATCGAGATGCAATCGTCGAAGTCAACCATTGATGAACGCTATTATGTTTGTCTGGATACCACCATGCATGTCGAGGATACGAAGATGCTAATGGCTATGAAGCTGTATACGCTGCTCGGGAATATAAGAACACAGACCAGCTCCAGATCCAAAGATATGAAGCTGCAAGAGATTGATCAATATTTGCTGGCCCATCTATCCGAGAACGTGACCTCCGTGGATGTAGCACAGTATTTATATTTGAATCCGAGCTATTTCTCCAGATATTTCAAACGTCTGACCGATGAGAATTTCACGGATTATGTCCATCGTTTTAAGATGAAAGCAGCCATGCGAATGCTGGAATATCCGGATGAGACGATCGAAATGATCTCGCTCAAGCTGGGATATTCGGACCGAACTTATTTTACCAAAGTGTTCAAGAAATACATTGAGATGACACCAGGGGAGTACAAATCTAAAATGAGCAGCGGCCTATAGCGTCGTGCAGTTCAGGAAAGAGGCGACAAGATGAGTGCAGGGGAAACGGTTCATCTGAATCGAATGCAAGTGGAAGTCGAAGGGCTTGAGATGGTTCGAGCATCCTTGGCAGCGGGAGACGAAGCAGCCGCCTATGCGGCGCTGCATGGCCATTATCTCGACCGCATCGAGCCGAAGCTGTATTGGGAAGAGTCCGATCTGGCGCAGCTAAAGCAATACATGCTAGAGCAGTGTCCACACGAACTGCAGCTTATTCGGAAGACAGCCGACGAGGTGGCTGCGAATACGTTCGTCTTTCAATTCCCGTGGGATATGGAACGGACGAACATCCCGGTTACCTTCGATGGGGCGATCGATTGGAATCATATTCCGGCGGAGGATCCGGAATGGACCTATATGCTGAACCGGCATCGGTATTGGATTGCGCTTGGCCAAGCGTATGTCTTGACGGGGGATGAGACCTATGCGAAGACGTTCTGCCAGCAATTAGAGGATTGGATTGATCGTAACCCTGTCCCTGTGAAGGGAGCGCCGCCGGGTCTCACTTGGCGGTCGATTGAGGCCGGCCTGCGCTGCGAGAATTGGATCAAGGCGTTCTCTTATGTGAAGCGGAGTCCGCATTTTACACCAGCATTGCTCGCCAAGATGTTAACTTCTCTGTACGAACATGCGGAGTATATCGTAGCCACGCCTTGCGAAGGGGCGAAACGGATTAGTAATTGGAGTGTGCTCGAGAACCACGGGTTGTTCGAAGTGTCGCTTTTTATGAGGGAGTGGAAGTCAGCTGGGGTCTGGCAGGAGATCAGCGAGAAACGTCTGAAGGAGACTACGAGGCTGCAAGTGCTGAAGGATGGTCTGCATTGGGAGCAATCGCCGATGTATCATAATGAAGTGCTGCATTGTTACCTCGATTATTGCCTTCTCTCCCGAAATAACGGACTGACGCCGGATTCGGAGATCGAAGCGACAGTAAAGAAGATGGCCTATGCGGATCTCTATATCGCGAAGCCGAATCATCATCAGCCGCTCCAAGGCGATAGCGACGATAATGATCTGCGAGATTTTATCACGGCAGGGGCGTTGTATTTTGAAGACGAGAAGTTAAAATATGGCGGGTTCGCGCGGCTTGATTTCGAGAATGTATGGACTTTCGGCTGGGAGGGCGTTCTGAACTATGATCAATTAGGAACGGCTGCTCCTGATGTGACCTCGGTGGCTTTTCGGAATACCGGGAACTATGTGATGCGTTCGGGCTGGGAAGAGCAGGATATGTATGGTTACTTCCACTGCGGATTTATGGGTGGCGGTCACGGCCACGCGGATATGCTCCATTTGGATATTCACGCCTATGGCAGAGATTTATTGACCGATGCAGGGCGTTATAATTACGGGGATCATACGGCGTTGCGGCGACTCTTGAAGCAATGCGATTCGCATAACACGACGACAGTGGATGGCATGGATTTCTCAGAATACCACAGTTCTTGGTCGTATGGAAGAATCGCGGAGCCTGTAGGCACACAATGGATCACGGAGCCGACATTCGATTATGTAGAAGGCAGTCATACTGGTTATCGCTATCTGGCAGACCCAGTCTACCCATTGCGCCGAATTGTGTTCGTGAAGCCGGGGTATTGGGTGCTCGCAGATAGCTTCGATTGCAAGGGAGAGCATACGTTCGAACAGCATTTTCATTTCATGCCGGGCGAAGTGGTCTTTGATGATTCGAATAAGGTCTGCTGCACGGTATCGCCTGATGAGGCGAATCTTCGCATTATTCCCGTTCATCCGGAGCGTGTAACAGGCAGTGTGCGTGATAGTGTGATCTCAAGAGAATACAACGTCGTCGAGGACAATCTAGCCGTTACGTATCAGAGCCGCGCGACTGGGTTTACTTCGATGGTCCATATCCTGTTCCCGCTGCCGGCAGGCTCACTGGATGCGCCTCAGGTTGAAGCGGTCAATGTCTATAACTATTTAGGTCATATTGTCGCGGAGCGAGAAGCCGAAGCAGTTCGACTGACGTTTGGAGAACATTCGGTGTTTGCGGGTGAGGAGCATATTCTCCTGATCTGCCATAAGGTGCCGGGTTATCATATCGATTCGTACGTGGTTGATGGGACACAAGTCTTCGGCGAAGTGGTCTTGCTGAGACGGAAACAGGGGCAAGAAGAAGTCATTGTTATCAAATAAAAGGTACATACCAACGCGATGGGGTGATGAGAAAATGTGGCAAACGGCGATTGAAGCAGCGATGAAGACAATTCGGCAAAATATTGAGCAGCATCCGGGGTTATTTCCCCATATTACAGAGAATCAACGGTATAATTGGGGTGGAAATGGCGATTGGATCGAAGGATTCTATACAGGCCTGATGTGGCTTGCTTATGAATATAGCGGGGATGCGTTTTTCAAGAAATCGGCTTCGGATTTGTTAAGCAATTTTGAGGATCGACTCGTTCGTCACCACGGGCTGGATCATCATGATATCGGATTCTTGTATTCGTTGTCAGCCGTGGCAGAGTGGCAGATTACCGGTAACCCACAGGCGAAGGAGCTTGCATTGCAGGCGGCTGATAAGCTTGTAGCGCGTTATCGTCCGAATTTCGGTGCGATTCAAGCTTGGGGACAGGAGGGAGATCCAGAGAACGGCGGGCGCATCATTATCGATTGCTTGCTGAACCTACCTCTGCTCTATTGGGCGTATGAACAGACGGAGGATCGTCGCTATTACGAGATCGCTGTAAAGCATGCGAATAAGAGTCTTCGATTCCTTGTGCGGGGGGATGGCTCGTCGTATCATACGTTCTATTTCGACCAAGAGAACGGTAATGCGCTTCGCGGCGGTACGCATCAAGGGTATCAAGACGGATCGACTTGGACGCGCGGCCAGTCTTGGGGCGTGTACGGCTTCGCACTCAGTTATCGATATACGAAAGATCCGGTGTATCTTGATGCTTCCAAGCGATTGGCAAAATACTTCATCGCGCATCTGCCGGAAGATCATGTGGCATATTGGGATTTCGATGTACAGGTGGAAGCAGGTACCCCGCGCGACAGCTCAGCATCGGCGATAACGGCGTGCGGCATTCTGGAGCTGCTCGAATGGATGGAGCCGAATGATCCAGACCGTGAATTGTTCCAGACGGCGCTCGGTAACATGATGCGATCGCTTGTCGCGAATTATTCGACCAAGGATCTGCCTGGAGCGGAAGGATTAATTCAGCATGGTTCCTATCATGTCCGGGGCAATCGCGGCCCGGATGATTATATGATCTGGGGCGACTATTATTATCTCGAGGCGCTCGTGCGGATGGAGAAAGGGATTAAAGGGTACTGGTAACGCCGAGGCGTTTCGCTGGCTCTTATCAATGGAGATCCCTGAGAGTCAGATGAATCAGCATCCTAAATTGTTTGGTGTAACATGGTATCACCTATGCGTGGTGCCATGTTTTTTTCTATTTCTCTATGCTATGGAAGCTATGTTGGATTATTGCAGGGATAATTCTCTTTTCGCCCTCATTTTGACTCTATGTTGGATTCATGCAGGATAGTAGGCCAAATTGAACTTCAAGCCACTCATCCGTCCTAAAGTTGCTGCGAAAATCCATCATAGATATCGAAACAGCGATATTTTGGGGCTCTATGATGCTAATTTCCACGATAGCCTCGGTCAACGGATCAAATGCCCAATCAAGGGGATTGATTTCCTGCATGCCTGAAGACATAAGAAGGGCGCCTTTGGTAATCAAAGACGCCATTTCGATGTGCTTTCTAGCGAATGGTTAGACGGCCATCCGAATGACCCACGATCAACTGGCTCGTCAAGCCGACGAACAATCCGTTCTCGACGACACCTGGAATGAGATTTAATTGGGTGTGGAGTGTTAAAGGATCCGTGATGGAACCGAATCGGCAATCTGTAATCAGGTTGCCGTTGTCCGTGATGAAATTCTCTCCGTCCTTCTGGCGGATCGTAAGCTCGCAGCCTAGGGATTGCAGCTTGCGAACGGTTAATTCATGCGCGAAGGGTACGATCTCGACAGGGAGCGGGAAGGCGCCAAGCGTGTCGACAACCTTGGACTCATCCACGATGACGATGAAGCGTCGGCTGTTCGCGGCGAGCAGCTTCTCGCGGAGCAGCGCACCGCCGCCGCCTTTGGTCAACTGCAGGTTCGCATCCACCTCATCGGCCCCATCAATAGTTAGGTCGATCGTCTCCACATCGGCAAAAGGGATAACAGGGATGCCCAGCTCGTTCGCTAAATCTTCGGAAATCGTTGAGCTGGCGACAGCTTGAATGTTCAGTCCATCGCGCACACGCTCGCCGATTTTTTGAATAGCCCAGTACGCTGTGGAGCCAGTACCTAGACCAACAATCATGCCGTCCTCAATGGACTCGACAGCTTTTTCTGCTGCAATTTGTTTAGGGTTTATGCTCATGTAAGATCACCTCGGTATGTAATCCTCTAAGTATACAACGTCACGGTGTTATTATACAAAATCGATGCGGCTTCTGCGGTAGATATCGACTTCAAGTCCGCAATCGCCTTGATTACATCAAGCACCATCTTCGGGTGTGTCTGCTGTCCCTCAAAGAGACCTTCGAACGGCCAAGGACCATCGGTCTCGACCATCAGTTGTTCGATGGGATAGGCGCGCACTAAATCTTGAATTTCGGATTCGTAGAGCACATCCGGTGTAATTGAGATGAAGTAACCGTTTCGAATCATTCGCTCTACCGTATGCGGAGCTCCCTTGAACCAATGGAAATGCGCACGTGTCACGCGATGCTTCTCTAGCAAATCGCAAGCGATGTCCGCATCTTCATAGACGGCATGCAGTACGATCGGACGGTCCAGTTCGCGCGCCAATTCCACGAATCGATCAAGAAGTGCAATATAACCTTCCAGCGCAAATGGTTGTCCCGATGCTTCCGCTTCTTGACGGTTGTAGTAAGGCAGGCCGACTTCGCCGATGGCGAATCGCTCGTCCGTATGCGCCCGAATCCATTGGAAGAGCAGCGCCTCATCTTCTGCCGAAGGGAGCGACTGCTCAGGGTGGAACCCATAGGCTGGAATGACTTGATCCGGGTATGCCTTCGCTAATGCATGCGTTGCTTGGCAGGAGTCATATCGCATGGAGACAGCCACAACTTGCCCCACACCTGCTGCAGCCGCTTCGGACAACAGCTTCTGCTGAGCCTCCGGTGTATATTGATCGAGATGAATATGCGCATCGATCGCTCGAATCGAATTATCGTGCATGCTGACCACTTCCCGTCTGCAATAATTGATAGATATCCCGCTTCATGCGGATGAAGGGTTCGCAATTGATGATCGCTTCGTCTCGCGGGCGTTCGAAGGGCACTTGGAACTCCGCGATCGTCTGTGCCGGCGCAGCGGACAATACATAGATGCGATCGGATAAGAAGATCGCTTCTTCAATGCTGTGCGTGACGAGCAGCACAGAGCGGCGATGCTCCTCCCAGATGCTGAGCAGCCATTGCTGCATCTGCAGGCGGGTGAGCGCGTCCAGTGCGCCGAACGGCTCATCGAGGCAGATCAGCTCCTGCGGGCTCAGCATCGCGCGCACGAAGGAGGCGCGCTGCTGCATGCCGCCGGAGAGCACCTGAGGATACTGGTGCTCGTATCCTCCAAGTCCTGCGCGCGCGAGCCACGTCCGGGCGAGCTCGCGCCGCTCTTCACGCGAAGCGGCAGAGCGGGTGCCCCCCGCACCGCCGCCGCGCCCCTTGGCGTTCGATTCTGCAATATCGAGCGCCATGAGTACATTCTGTTCCAGCGTGTACCACGGGAACAGCGCAGGCTGCTGCGGCATGTAGCTGATGAGGCCTTTGCTGCCGGTAACATTGCGGCCGTCCATCCGAATCTCGCCGCTGTCCGGCTCAAGCAGTCCGCCAATGAGCTGGAGCAGAGTGCTCTTGCCGCTGCCGGAAGGGCCAATAATCGAGACGAATTCGCCCGAATGCACGGTGAGGGTCAAGTTCTTCAACACGGTATGCCGCTGCCGATCTCGCTCGAACGATTTATCGATTTGAGACACTTCAAGCTTAGGGCTTTCTTGCGTTCTATCCAATGCTGTCGTGTTCATCACCATCACCGACCTCCATTCTTGATATTCCAGCGAACCGCCCACTTCGCGAGCAATGCGAAGATGCCGAATAATCCTAAGCTCACGGCAACGATGACGACGATCGTTGCGAATACTTGCGCCGTCATGAAGCCATTCGCCGATAATTTGATATACGTGCCGAGCCCTTCCTTGGCCCCGAGCCATTCCGCCGCGACAGCGGTAATGACACTATACGAAGCTGCGAGCTTCATTCCTGAGAAAAGATAAGGGAGCGCATTTGGCAGTTCTAGCTTCCATAGCATTTGCCGTTTCGTCGCGCCGATCATTTGCATATAATTCAAGTATTGCGGATCCGGCTGCGAGAGTCCCGTTAAGGTCGAGACGACAACAGGGAAGAAGCAGACAAGCATAATCAGTATTACCTTTGGTGCAATCCCGTATCCCAGCCAGATAATGAGCAGGGGGCCGGTTGCGACGATCGGAACATTTTGCGTTAAGATAAGCAGGGGGTAAATCCCTGATCTGAGAAACGGAATGACATGCAGCAGCACAGCCAGCACGATTCCAAGCCCGATGCCGCTGCCCAATCCGAGCAGGGTGATGCGTATGGTCGATGCCGCATGCATCCATAGCCGCGCGCGCACATCCGCTTGGGTGAATACTTCCAAGATTCTTAGCGGACTCGGGAGCAGGAATTCTTCAATATGTCCCCAAGTCACCGCGAGCTGCCAGATCACAAGAAAAGAGAAGAGGACGGCCACAGGCGGCCATCCTACTTGGAACCAACGTTTTTTCATCATCTTCTACAACATCCTTAATCGAGGATGTTCAAAAAGCCGACTTTTTGAACTCTCACTTAATCGTATTTTTCCGTTAACTTATCCATAGAAGCGCCATGAGTTGGATTATAGAAAATTTTGACCTGCGAGATCACGGCTGGACAACCATCGTCGATCATCGCTTGGTTCATGACTTTCACAATATCGAGCAGTTCGCTGAGCTCGCCTTCCATCGTCGTCTCAAGCGGTGCGACGCGGTATTTCACGCCGGAATTATTGATGACTGCAATAGCGCGATCCACATAAGGGATGACATCCTCGTAGTTTAATGTTTTCGGGATAATTTGAATACTCAGTAGTGCATTTGCCATGTCCCATTCCTCACTCTCTTTTTAGAGGTTGTTCAAAAAGTAATCATTTGATCACGAAGTAGTTCAGGAAGCATATTCGACATCGAATCTTGCATTCACCTTCGAAGTCCGGTACTCATTTAGGTTTTGCCTAAACTCCGTTCCTCCTTCTTCAGATTCACGCAACCTTCTCGGTACTGAAATGCCAACTTTTTGAACACGCTATTTTTTTATTGTTTCGGTAAAAAATCATTCGTAAACGCTTTGTCCGGATCAAATGTGCCTGTCAGCAATTTGTGTTCTGTCATCCAATCCGCATAGTTGACCCACACGTCACGCTTCTGTACGCCCCAAGCCGCTGCATCGTCTTGATAACGCGGGCTGAGCCATTTCTGGCTTGCTTTTACAAGATCGGCGTTCAAATCTGGCTCTGCCTTAATGAGAATATCTGCTGCTTCATCCGGTTTCTGTATCGCAAATTCATATCCTTCTGCTGCACCCTTCACGAAGGCGCGTACGAGGTCAGGCTTTTCGGCAATCATCTTCTCGCTTGTGGCAAGAACCGGTGTATAGTAATCCAATTTCGAGCTGTAGTCCTTCAAATAAATCATGTTCATCGGCTCTTTGCGCAGTTCGGCTTCAACACCCGTCCACGCATAATAGATCCATGCAAAGTCGATGTTGCTCTTCGTCGCTGTGAAATAATCCGCGCTGCCGATACTCACATTGTTGACCTTCTTCACATCCGCTTTCTCGGTCTCCATTAAGGACTGCAGCATGGCTTCTTCATTCGGAGATCCCCAGCCACCGTAGGTTTTGCCTTCAAAATCTTTTGGCGACTTAATGTTCTTGTCTACAGGGGATGCGAATCCTGAAGTGTTGTGCTGAATGATCGCCGCTAGCGAGACGATCGGCACGTTCTGCGTACGTCCGAGTGTAATATTTTCCTGGTAGCTAACCCCGAATTCGGCGTTTCCCGCTGCGACCATCATATCTGCGCCGCCTTCACCTGGTTGAACGATTTCGACATCCAAGCCTTGTTCTTTAAAAAATCCTTTATCTCTCGCGACATATAGCCCGGTATGATTCGTGTTCGGCGTCCAGTCGAGCACGACTTTGACCTTCGTTAGTTCTTTCGGTGCTTCCTGCTGCTGAGCTGCCTCACCGCTCTGTTCTGTTGTTTTGGTTGGTTCTTCTGTTTTGCCGCCGCATCCTGCGATGACGATGAATAGTGTGAGACAGATGAGCCATAATGATTTTTTCATGGTGACAGTTCTCCCCTTTTTTCATTTTCTGTAGTTCGACTGACAAATAAAAAAACGCCCCCAACCGGAGGCGTTAGCATAAGCGAATATCACAGAAAATAAGCTTCGTTCCTACGCTGGCATTATCCAGATCAGGTATAAGGGTCAGTGTCATATGGGACACAATCTCAGCCGGCCATTCCAGCACCCCTGGGGGTATTCAATTCATCAGGAGTCCTCATTATATCAAAAATATAAGAGAATGCATAACAAAATTTAAGTATTTACCTAAGTAGTCAAAAAGTTTAAATCACTTGCCCTAAATAGGCGTCTAGTTGAGGCTTGCTCGGCATGTAGTGAATGGAGCGTAAGTATCGAATCGTACGCGTCTCGGCACGCATCACAATGGAATGTGTCTCGGCTTGATCGCCTGCGAGGAACTTCACACCACCGACGAAATCACCTTGCGTGATTCCTGTTGCCGCGAAGATGACATCGCCTTTACCTACCATTCGTTCCATCGTCAGCATTTCGTGTGGATTCATAATATTCATCGCGTAGCAGCGATTTAGTTCTTCTTCGTTCATCGGCATCAATCTGCCTTGGATTTCCCCGCGAAGGCAAGTCAGGGCTGCTGCTGCCAGTACGCCTTCCGGCGCACCGCCAGATCCGATATAGAGATCGACCCCAGACTCTGGAAAAGAAGGTGCCATTGCACCTGCGACATCGCCTGCATTGAGCAATCGAATACGAACGCCCGCGTCGCGTAGAATTCGAAAGTGCTTCGCATGACGCTCACGGTCCAGAATAGAGACGGTCAGCTCCGAACGTTTCTTGCCGAGGCCAAAAGCGGCTTTCTGAAGCGTCAGTTCGAGCGGATCATCAAGGCTCAATAAGCCGGCAAGCGCAGGACCGCAGGCCAGCTTCTCCATATACATATCCGGCGCATGAAGGAGCTGACCGCGTTCGGCGATCGCCATGACCGCAAGTGCCCCGTTCAAGCCTTTCGCAACGAGCTCGGTACCTTCAACGGGATCCACTGCGATGTCGATCGCTTCGCCTTCGCCATTACCGACTTCCTCTCCAATATATAGCATCGGCGCTTCATCCATCTCGCCTTCGCCGATGACGACTTTCCCGTGAATTGGCACATTTTTGAACATGCTCCGCATGGCTGTTGTCGCCGCATCGTCTGCTTCATTTTTCATGCCTCTACCGGTCCATTGCGCAGCCGCGATGGCTGCCGCTTCCGTTACTCGCACCATTTCCAGTGATAATAGTCTTTGCATTATAGGGCCTCCATCTCTATTTATGATGTAATATTAGGCTTTACATTCTCTATTTATTATGACACAATAAATCATATGATGTACATCCTATTTTTGCAACAACTATTATCTATCCACATAAAAAGAGCGTAATAAGTACAATGTAAGCCACATACACTTTTCAGTAGCAGATGAACTATACGTTCTGATTCCTTAAGATTGTTACATCATATATACCGGACTTATTTCATAATGAAGAGGGGATGAAACAACATGAATGAAGCGATGAATGAGTTAAGATGGGGCGTTGTGCTCTGCTCGCGTTGTAACAGCATTATTGATATGGTGGAGACGGAGAAACCGTCTGTTTATTATAGTCAGTGTAGAAGCGGTCAATGTTCTGCTGAATCAGGCGTCGTGAGGGAAGATTCCTCCGATCCTTATAGCGGCTAAGGACATGGACGAATAGGTGCAGATACGATATGATGAGGATAATTGTAAGATGAACCGATTTCAGTAAGAATTAAGGAGTGAAGGGTCATACAGCTATCGTCGCGGCAATATGAAATTCTACAACTTGTACAAGATCATGCTCCGATTACCGGGGAACAGATTGCTGAACAGCTTGGCGTCAGTCGGCCAACCATTCGTTCGGATTTATCGATTCTCGTCATGCTCGGTCATTTGGATGCGAAGCCGAAGGTCGGATATTTCCTCGGCAAGCAGAATCGTCAAGAAAACCTAGTCTCGCCAGATGTCCTGGTGAGAGATGTGCAGATGCCGCCGATTATCGTGCGTGAGACCGCCACGGTAAGCGATGCGGCTGTTGCGCTGTTCTTGGGCAATACCGGCGTACTCATCGTGACGGACGAAGATGGGGTGCTGCTCGGTGTTATCTCCAGTAAGGATCTGCTCAAGGTGACGATCGGCAATCCGAGTGCGGCAACACTGCCTGTTGGCGTCGTCATGACACGGATGCCGAATATCGTTACGGTGACCCCAGAGGATCATTTATTGGATGTTGCTCGGAAAATGGATGATCATCATGTCAGCACCTTGCCCGTCGTTGTCCCGTATGGAGAGGGCAAATCGTCCGAGAAATGGGAGGTTGTCGGACGCATATCCAAGACGACCGTGAATAAAGTTATTTTAAAACTTGCAAAATGAATGGGTTTCATCAAGTTACTACCTTATGATCACGAACCGAAAGTCGTATTGACTTGAGCCATATTGGAAAAAGGGGAGAAGGATGAATGGGGCAGGAGCCACAGCAGATGATCACCATATGCTCGGACTCCGTCGGTGAGACGGCGGAGAGTGTCGTTCGAGCGACAATGAAGCAGTTTGCCGGACAAGACGTACAGTTGCGTCGAATCGGGCAAATTAAGTATGAAGATGATATACGCGCCATTATGGAAGAAGTCAGTCGGAGCGGCGGTTTTGTTGCGTATACGCTCGTTCAGCCTGAACTGAGGGAAATGATGCGATCTGAAGCCATCCGACTCGGGATTCGCGCCGTCGATATTATGGGTCCGATGATGCAAGCTTATATTGATACTTTTCATGATGCGCCGAGCCGTAAGCCGGGATTGCTTCACCAGCTGGATGAACATTATTTTCGCCGGATGGAAGCGATCGAATATTCGGTGCAATATGATCATAGCCAGGATGTGAAAACGCTGCCAGAAGCGGACATCGTGCTGCTCGGCGTATCACGTACTTCCAAGACACCGCTCAGCATTTTCCTCGGCCATAAAGGTTACAAGACAGCGAATGTGCTCGTCGTACCGGAGATGAAGCCGCCGAAGGAACTGTTCCAGCTCACGAATCAACGTGTTGTCCTGCTCACGATGGACCCTGAGCAGATGCTCAAAATCCGGACCGAACGCTTGAAGACACTCGGTCTCCCTGCAGGCGCAAGCTATACGACACGGGAACGCATTCAAGAGGAGCTTGATTATGCGCATGCGCTCGCCAAGCAGCTGCAGTGTCCGGTCATCGATGTGACGGATAAAGCGATTGAGGAGACGGCGGGATTAATACTAGGGAATATATAAAAGATGCCAGACCTGTGAGGGTCTGGTTTTTTGTTGTTCGACTGTGGGGGGATGAATGTTAGTTCGGAGGGGAGGGGTGTCTCGTTCCAGCCAATTCTTGTCCGCCATTTGCTTGAATAGATTGGAAGGATACAAATGGCTACCAAAGATCGGACGCAGGCTCTTCCACGAGACACCCCTCCTCCTCTTGACATTCATGAAGGGTTCGAACAACACAAAAGAAGTCAGTCCCTCAAGGGTCTGGCTTCTTTTTGTAGAGGGGCGGCAGAGAGGATGGGCTGCGCTAGGACGGCGCACTTGCTCCTGCCTTAGCTCTGAAGACGAGAGAATGCTGAACCGGGATTCGCGTATTCTCTTCACTCAATAAGAGCGAGACGGCCTGTTCGCCAATGCTCGTCATATGATAATTTATGCTCGGGAAGCCTAGGATTTCACTTAATGGCGTATTCTCCTCGCCAATGATCTCGAAATCTCGCGGATAGCTGTACCCGTGTGATTGCGCTGCAGCAATAATGCCAGCGGCGACCTCATCGCCATTGGTGAAGATCGCGTCCGGGATGATCGACTTCTGGAACATGACCTCGCCAATGCGTTTCCCATCGTGATAGTCGAAGCATTGGTCGAAGAATTGATTTTCATAATCCTCGGAGATGATTTCTTGATACGCCTGAATGCGTAATCGGGTGCTTGGACTCGATTGAACATCTCTCCCCGAAGTGAAATGGATATGTTCATAGCCTTTGTTCTTCAAATGGTTGAACACTTCAATATACGCGGCATATCGATCTGGGTACACAGACGGAATATGCGGGACAGGACAAGCCTCGCAGCATACGATTTTGCCCCACTCGGACAAGGTTTGAATCTGTTCATGATGTAGGGTATGCGACGTGAGCAGAATGCCATCAATCGTCTTCTTTTTCAATAGTGTAAGATAGCTGCTCTCAATGACATTCTCATAGTACGAAGGAAGTAAGAGGACTTGGTAATGTAATTCATGCGCTTTTCTCAGTATGCCGTTAATGAGTTCATCGAAGCAAGAGTTATTGTTGTACGGCACAATGACGCCAATGGTATTCGTCTTTCCTCGGCTTAGCTTTACCGCATTGCCATTCACCGAGTAATTCAATTCCTTCATGACTGCCATAACTTTTTCTTGCTTGTCTTTAGTGACATAAGGATGATCATTTAGGACGCGGGATACGGTTGCAATGGAGACACCCGCCATTCTAGCGACATCTTTAATATTCGCCATAAAGGCTCTCCCCCTTTTCTACACATTCGGACTCATTGTAACATGTTGATTTCTTTTTTAGAAATATGGATTGTATGCTTGACTTGAAACGCATTTCATTCTTTACAATGAACAACATCAGCAGGAATATTCCTATTTCTAGAAGGAGGTTAAGGCATGAGAACCTTTGCGATTGCATCGTATTCATTGTATTTTCTAGCAGGACTGGTCATAACAACGATCGGTTCCGTGATGCCGCAATTGCTCGCTCACTATGAACAATCTTATACGGTTGGCGGGCAGATGGTCTTCGTGAGTGCAGTCGGATTTATTGCAGGCGTGCCGATTTCCGCATGGCTTATGAAATCGTTGAAGAAAGAGAAGTACGTCCTCGCGCTCTCAGCGGTTATCATTGCGATCGCACAGCTCAGTATAGGGTCGCTTCCGTCGTTCGGCTGGGTTGTGGCGCTCAATTTCATGAATAGTGTTGGCGCCGCTGCTATCGAGTGCGTCGTAGCAACGCTTATGATGGAAGTGTTCGTGGGCCGCCGTGCGGTGGTTATGAGTTATCTTGAAGTATCTTTTGGGATTGGTGCGCTTTGTATGCCGCTGATCGCCAGTGTTTTGATTGCGAACCAGGCCTGGCAGTATTCCTTTTTCGTAACGGCTTGTCTTGGATTGATCATGGCCGTGGTATGGTGCTTCATATCCTTTGCGAAGGAGCGGTCAGATGAGGCAGAGCCGTTGGATGCGAATATCGCACCGCCGCCGATGTTCAAGAACAACCACATGAAGCGCTACATTCTGTTCGCATTCGTCTTCTTGATTTTCATCTATAGCGGGATCGAAGGGAGTCTGAATCATTTCATGTCTTCCATCTTCCTGACCCATTTAGAAGTTACACCTTATTACGCTTCATTGAGTATAGGACTATTCTGGATGGCGATGGTAGTCGGCAGAGCAGCTACGGGTTGGATTATTCGCAAAGTAAATTATGCGCAATATTTGCGCTGGAGTATGTTCGGCACGCTCGCGGTGATCATCCTGTTTGCGATATGTAGGGAGGCCGTGGTCGGCTTTATCTTGGTCATAATGATGGGGTTAACGATGTCGGGCGTCTATTCGATTACGATGGTGTACGCGAATCATACGTTTCCTGGCATGGCGCGGCTCGTGACCAGTCTAGTTACGGCTTTTGCCGGATTCGGAGCAGCAGTATTCCCTGCCTTGATCGGGTATGCGATGGACCATTCTGGCACGGTATCTGCGCTGTGGTATATTGCTGGCTTTGCAGTAATTTACTTGCTCATCCTGCTGCTGGGCATCGGTAGATTCTATCGTCATCAAGCGGGTGTGGCGTTAAACGAATGAATATAGGAGGACTTGAAAATGAGTATTCAGATGATCGCTGTAGATATGGACGGCACGTTTCTAAATGACCGTAAGGACTACAATCGAGATCGCTTTCGCGAGCAGTATGCGGAGATGAAGAGAAAAGGGATTCGTTTTGTCGTAGCTAGCGGGAATCAATATTATCAGCTGAGGTCCTTCTTCCCTGAAATTGAACATGAAATCGCTTTTGTTGCGGAGAATGGCGCTTATATTGTTGACGGGAATGAGGAAGTATTCACAGGGCGAATGTCCTCCGAGACGATCGCGAAGACGCTGGAAATTCTGAAGCACTATCCTTCCTCGAACATTGCGATATGCGGCAAACAAAGTGCGTACATGCACCATGATGAAACCGATGACTATTATGACTATTCCATTCAATTTTACCATCGCTTAAAGAGAGTAGAAGATTTAACGCGGATTGAGGATCAATTGTTCAAATTTGCCCTTCGGTTTCCGCTTGAAGAGCTGGATCAAGCACTTGTGAACTTAAAACGTGAGTTAGGGGAGGAGGTTACCCCTGTGGCGTGTGGCCATGGGGATGTGGATATTATTGTGACTGGCATTCACAAGGCGCATGGCATTCGGCTGCTTCAGCAAAGATGGCAGATTGCAGACGATAAGACGGTAGCTTTTGGCGATAGCGGCAATGATATTGAAATGCTAAGGCATGCACATTACAGTTATGTGATGGAACATGCGAGTGACATTGTGAAGAGGGCGGCGAAGTATCAGATCGGTTCGAATAATGCTGAAGCTGTGCTGGATGCGATAGACAGCCTACTATGATGGGCACATGGAAGCCATTCCGATGAGGAATTGGCTTCTTTTATTTCACTAGGTCCATATTACACGAGATAAAAATAATAAAAACGAGCTATTGACACAATGATGTATTACGGACATAATACACTCATAAAGTGTATGAACTACATAGTACACACACTTGGCGATGAAGACGAGGGGTGAACATGAAGATGAATGAAGGGTGGACGAGTGTTGTCTTTAATAACCGAGACCCTGTCTATCTGCAAGTCGTTAGGCATTTCAAGGAGCAGATCGCAACAGGCCGATTGAAGGCTGGGCAGGTTATTCCTTCCCGCAGAGAACTCGGCGCTTTGCTCAAAATAAATCCAAACACGGCGCAGAAAGCCTATAAGGAAATGGAGGAGCAGCGGTTGATTATTACAGAGGGGAATTCGCCGAGTCGGATCACCGAGGAGGCTGAAATATTGCGAGCCATACGTTCGGAACTAATAGAAAGTGCAGTGGAATCTTTTGTCGTGTCAGTTCGGAGAATTGATGTACCCGTCGATGAACTGCTGGATCTTGTCCGGACGAAATATGTGGAGGAACGCGCCCGTACGAATCAAGCGGAGGAGGGGGGCAGCATCCATGATTGAGGTTATTGATCTACATAAACGATACCGTGGACGCAAAGTATTGAACGGTGTCTCCTTCACCGCGGAGAAAGGGCAGATTACATGCCTGATCGGCATCAACGGAGCGGGCAAATCGACGATACTTAAGGCAATCATGGGTCTTACTCCACTGAAGAGCGGTA
Organism: Paenibacillus sp. GCM10027629; assembly: GCF_042676425.1. Classification (NCBI taxonomy): domain Bacteria; kingdom Bacillati; phylum Bacillota; class Bacilli; order Caryophanales; family Paenibacillaceae; genus Paenibacillus; species Paenibacillus sp. GCM10027629. The sequence continues at coordinate 163,479 of NZ_JBHTGZ010000009.1, forward strand.
TGATTCGAATTGATGATGCGCCTGTTGGGCCGGCGATGTATGAGAAGGTTGCTTTCGTACCTGATCACCTAACGACGCCAACCGGGATGAGATTGTCGGAGGGCATGCAGTTCATGAAGGATTTCTATCGGAATTGGAATGACGTTCGTGCAAATGAATTATTGGCGTTCTTCAAGTTGGATCGGACGGAGCGTGTGGGTAACCTGTCCAAAGGGACGGCAGCGAAATACAGTCTATTGCTCGGGTTGTCGCAAGACACGGATTATATTTTAATGGATGAGCCGTTCTCGGGGATCGACATGTTCAGTCGCGAGATCATCGCGGAAGTCTTCTCGACAGACCTCATTGAGGATCGTGGGGTGCTCCTAACCACCCATGAGATTGATGATATGGAGCATTTGATCGACCAGGCGGTTCTGCTCCAGAATGGTACGGTTCGCCTCGCTTTTGATTGCGAAGAAATGCGTACATCGGAAGGGAAGTCCGTCATTGATGTGATGAGGGAGGTGTATACGGGATGAATAGGTATTTAAAATTGGTTAACATGGAAATTCATCGCTTCCGTTATATTCTCGCTTCCTTAATGGTGGTAACGTTGATCAGTCAGATTAGCTCATGGATTTGGACACTTCAGCGGGCTGTATCGATCAAGGAACAAGGACTGAGTCCAGCAGATGTCGGATTTGAATTACCGAAGCTTCTCTCCTTCCCATGGGCGATCGTGTCGACGAGGCAGTGGTTCATTCTTCCGATCTTGCTTAGCGTCACAGTGCTAGTGTTGTATGCGCTGATTATATGGTATCGAGATTGGTTCGGTCGATCGACATTCATTTACCGGCTGCTTATGCTGCCATCGGTGAGATGGGTACTCTATGTATCCAAGCTGACTGCCATTGTATTGTTCGTATTTAGTATGATTTCTTTTCAATTGGTGCTGCTTGCTGGGGAGAGTATGCTCTTTAACATGATTGTACCGGCTGAGATGCGGACAAGTTCGACGTTTGTTGAAGGGATTACGATGAATTATGCACTGGAAATTCTTTTAACGAAACAATTCGAGCAATTCGTCTATTCCTATGGACTGGGCATAATCGGCATCATGGTCCTATTCACGGCTGTGCTACTCGAGCGAAGCTATCGGCGGTGGGGAATTCTGTATGGGATTGGCTATGTTGCATTATGTGCTGTTACCATTCTATTCCCGGCACTCCTTCTCGGATTGGATCGCTCTAGCGGATACTATTACCCGAGTGATATATACGCTATGGAGCTAGCTGCTTGCCTGCTTGTCTCCGTAATCTCTGTATGTCTTGGATTCTGGCTGCTTCGCAAGAAGATCACGGTGTAAAGGAGAGATTACGATGAAACGTTATTTATTATCAATTGTCCTCGGACTTTGTACGTTAGGTATATTGTGTACGTACTATACTTATGGCGCGGCGGATCATTTGCCTGAATATAAGCTGACGACGGTTCAAGGAGATCCGAAAGAGGGTACGGTGATCGAGCTATCCGGCAATTATGGAGGGAGAATGCGTTCGGAGTCGTTATCTGTAACGGTGGACGGAAGCAAGTATCGGAGTCGAGAGACCCTGCGTGATCAGATTCTAGGTGCGCGCTCATGGGTATATAACAATAAGGAGATGGAACAATGGATACGCGATCATCGCCAGTTCATGCGCGGCAAGGATCAGCTGTATGGATTTTATAAAGATGATGAATGGTTGATTTATGTCACAGGCTCCACGAGGGTTGGCTTAAGTATCGAACGGTTAAACCTGAAGACCAATGAAGTGCAGCAGTATACGACCAAGATTCCTGTTCAAGTTGAGAAGGGGTTCTATAACGTCGTCGATGTGCAGAAGATTAAAGATAAACTTCATGTTATTACGCTGCAAGATACGAAAGCGACGCAAATCCAGCAACCCATGCAATATTTCCATTATGTGTTGAACTTTGATAACGGTACCTTAATACAGAGTGAACAAATCACACATTGGAAAAATACCAAAAAAAATGTTGAGACCGATTATAATACAATGTACAATGCCGGTACTCCTAACAATTATTTAGCATTTACAGTGACAGAAAATAAGATTTCAGACAAAAAAGAAAACTCGTATACCAGTGAAAGGATTGCTACTCATATATACGTATATTCGTATCAGATGGGGAAGCTAGTAGCGCTGCCAGATCCGAAGCAGCAATTTAATCCTCGTACGAACTATTACCATGAAGGCGACCAGATTTTGTATACGACGTACGATAATCAGACGGTACAATTATCCCGTTATAATCTGGTGACAGGACTTGAAGAACGAGACTATGCAACGTTTAAGGCCTCGCAATTCGGTGCAGATGAAGTTCAATCGGTGATCGTTTCCGGCAATCGTGCCTATGTCTCTTTGATGAAAGGGACTTCCCCGAAGGCCGTCGTGTTAGATACAGCGGATGGAAGTGTACGCTATGTTGGTGAAGTGTCTTTTGAAGGACCTGCTTCGGAGCGTGCGAAGGAAATGAAATTGCTGCAGTTATACAACCTGAATATTAATGAATGGGTTTCTTAGAAAAGAGGTACAGCCCGATGGATCAAACGATGAGCTTTGGGCATAAGATTGAGATATTAAGAGGGTTAGAGACGTACGGGTATCAAGTAGCGCATTATATGCTACAGGAAGAGGAGCTTGCGTTAGATGCAGTCAAATTAGCTCTACTGGAGATCAGTGCGAAGGATGAGTTTTTCACAGAAGAAATCGCCTCACAACGAGCACAATGGCGCAAATTGGTTATGCGTCACGCGATCCACATGAAGCAGATATGGTTAGTCGCGAAGCAGCGGAATCCTATTCTGAATTAGGGTGATTTTTAACCCTTGATAAGTTGGATGAGAGAGAGACGCCCAAAAAGAAGTTAAAAATGGCTACTAAAGTCTATCGTTCCCGCCTGTCTGACGACAGGCGTTTTTTTATATAATGGAAGAGAAATGTAAGCGATATCTTCGCTAGAAATAGAGCAGGAGGGATCAGGAATGTCCGATCTGAAACAAACACCTATAACAGAACAACAGGATACGATTAAGTACGTCAAAAATAACGGCGGCCCAATACTCGGCTACTCGACAGCATCAGGCGTCTCCATATTGGAGCATGACGGACTATTTTTCAAGGATTTAAGCAAAGATGGGACACTCGATAAATATGAAGATTGGCGGTTGTCTGCTGATGAGCGGGCGAAGGACCTTGCTTCCAAAATGACGATCGAACAAATCGCGGGACTCATGCTATACAGTAGACACCAATCGATTCCTGCGGTAAGTACGGGGTGGTTCGCAAGCACGTATAGCGGCAAAACCTATGAAGAGAGCGGTGCGAAGCCTTGGGAACTGACGGATGAGCAGATCGGGTTCCTAGCGAAGGACCATCTCCGTCATGTACTCGTAACGAATGTTGAGAGCCCGGAGGTCGCGGCGCGTTGGAGCAATAAGGTGCAAGCTTTTGCTGAGTCGACGGACTATGGCATTCCGGCGAATAACAGCTCGGACCCAAGACATAGCTCGGACGTGAACTCCGAATTTAATGCGGGAGCAGGCGGTCATATCTCGATGTGGCCAGAGACCCTCGGACTTGCAGCGACGTTCACCCCTGAGATTACGCGTCAATTCGGGAAAATCGCAGCGAAGGAGTATCGCGCCCTTGGACTAGCAACAGCGCTCTCGCCGCAAATCGATATTGCAACAGATCCGCGTTGGTTCCGGTTCACAGGCACGTTCGGGGAAGATTCCAAGCTGACGACGGATCTGGCACGTGCGTATGTCGATGGCTTCCAAACTTCAACCGGGGATCAAGAGATTGCGGACGGCTGGGGCTACAATAGCGTAAATGCGATGGTGAAGCACTGGCCAGGGGGCGGATCTGGCGAAGGTGGTCGGGATGCGCACTACGGCTGCGGTAAGTATGCGGTGTATCCGGGAAATAACTTTGATGAGCATTTGATTCCGTTTACGGATGGTGCGTTCAAGCTGGATTGGAAGACGGAGAAGGCTTCTGCCGTGATGCCGTATTACACAGTTTCAGTGGATCAAGATCCAGTGAATGTCGAGAATGTAGGGAACTCGTACAGCAAGTATCTCGTGACCGATTTGCTCCGTGAGAAGTACGGCTATGACGGTGTGGTCTGCACGGATTGGCTCATCACTGCGGATGAGTCCGGCAGCAAGGATTCGTTCCTCACGGGTAAACCGTGGGGTGTGGAAGAGCTAAGCATTGCGGAACGCCACTACAAGCTGATCATGGCAGGCGTCGATCAGTTCGGGGGCAACAATGAGATTGAACCTGTGCTGGAAGCGTATCACATGGGCGTTATCGAGCATGGTGAGGAATATATGCGTGGTCGATTTGAAAAGTCGGCGGTTCGTCTGCTTCGGAATATTTTCCAATTGGGATTGTTCGAGAATCCGTATTTGGATGTTGAAGAGAGCGCGCGTGTCGTAGGCAATCCGGAGTTCATGACTGCAGGGTATGAAGCCCAATTGAAATCGATTGTGATGCTGAAGAATAAGAATCAAGTGCTTCCGATGAAGCCGAAGAGCAAGGTCTATATTCCGAAGCGTTATTTGCCAGTGGGGAAAGATTGGTTCGGGTTCCCGACGCCGGAATCGCTCAAACATCCTGTGAATTTGGAGATTGTGGAGAAATATTTCCACGTCACCGATAACCCGGATGAAGCGGATTTCGCGATCGTGTTCATTTGCAGCCCGAACTCGGGCACCGGGTATAGTCAGGAAGATGCGGATCAAGGCGGAAATGGGTATGTGCCGATCAGTCTGCAATATCGGACGTACACGGCCGAACACGGTCGGGCGCAGAGTCTTGCAGGGGATGCGCGTGATAGCGATGTGCTGAACCGTTCGTATCTTGGCAAGAGCGTAACGCCTCATAATACAACGGATCTCGATAGCGTTCTGGAGACTAAGGCGAAGATGAAGGGCAAGCCGGTCATCGTCTCGATGACCTTAACGAATCCGACGATCGTCGCTGAATTCGAGTCGGAAGTGGATGCGATCATCGCGAACTTTGGTGTACAGGATCAAGCGATTATGGAAATTGTGTCCGGTGCGGTCGAGCCTTCTGCGCTGCTTCCTATGCAAATGCCAGCCAACATGAAGACCGTGGAGGAACAGCTCGAGGATGTCGCGCATGATATGGACTGCCATGTGGACGCGCAGAATCATGTCTATGACTTCGCGTTTGGATTGAATTGGAGCGGTGTGATTGAGGATACGCGTACGGCGAAATATAAGAAGCATAAGTAATGGAGATGCCCTTATTCCGTGATGGAATAGGGGCGTTTTTTTGTTGTGTGGGCTCGAGGGGGTAGGATAACTGCAAATGTGCAGTTAATTTGGGTGCTGTGCGGAGGAGTGATGCGAATAACTGCATAAATGCAGTTAAATTTACTTCTTTGGTAGCGAAAATGCTAGAATAGCTGCATAATTGCAGTTATTTCTCTCTATTGACGTATAAGTGGACTAAATAGCTGCGTTATTGCAGTTATTTTTCGGCGGAGGGGTAATTTCACTAGCATACATAACGATTGTACGAGATTCATGGCGTTTTCGGTCTTTATTGTATTATTTTACAGGATATGGCGGAGATGTGGTGAATTAAGTAAGTAGACGACCTAAATTTGCTAGACGTAGAAAAAGAAGGAGTGTGCAGCAATGATCATGACAGAAACGAATCAAGCATTACAAGGAATTCGTCCATTAATTGAGCAGCAGATGAAATTGTGGAACGTGCCCGGTCTTGCGGTCGCGGTAATCAAAGATCAAGAAGTCATCATGGCTGAGGGTTTCGGTTATCGGGACGTGGAAGCGGGACTAGAGGTCACGCCAGAGACGTTGTTCGCGATTGGTTCGACGACCAAGGCTTTTACAGCAGTGGCTGCCGGCATTCTTGTCGATGAAGGAAAGATAGACTTGGATGTACCTGTTAAGAACTATTTGCCACACTTTAAAATGTATGATTCACTCGCAACCGAACGGGTCACGCTTCGAGATATGTTATGTCATCGTACAGGGCTGCCGAGGCATGAACTCATGCACTATAATTCTTCCTTTTCTCGAGAAGAAGTGATTGAACGTTTACAGTACTTGGAGCCGAATCAAGATTTTCGTTCAGGTTGGCAGTATCAGAATATTATGTACATGGTTGCAGGTTATATCGTAGGACAGCGTCTGGGAACAACATGGGAGCAAGTTGTTCAAGAAAAGATCTTGAATCCATTGCAGATGAATGTAAGCAACTTTTCAGTGGAAGATTCCCAAAAACAACCGAATTACGCTTTACCGTATATAGATAATGGGGATCAGCTTCAGCGTATTCCATTCCGAAACATTGATCTGATTGGTCCCGCCGGGTCGATCAACTCGAACATTATGAATATGGCGAAATGGGTTATGGTTCTTCTCGATAAAGGCGTGCAACAGGGACAACGGATTGTTTCAGAAAGTAGCTTAGCAGAAGTGTTCAAGCCTCATATGCCTACGGATTCGTGGATCACAAAAGAAACTCCGATGTGCTGCTATGGCCTTGGGTGGTGCATTGAACCGTATCGAGGTCACCAAGTGCTTCATCATGGAGGTGGTATCGATGGTTTTACGGCGGAGGTAGCCTTCTCACCAGATGAGAATCTAGGTGTCGTTATTTTAGCCAATAAAAACGGTAGCCCACTTCCTTTGATATTACGTCATAATCTATTTGATCGGCTGCTGGGGTTGGATGAGATCGATTGGAGCGGTAGAATACGCGGTACGGGAAAAGAAAATGAAACAGAGAATCAAGATGAAACGCACCAGCCTGAAGAAGAAGCGAAAGAGCAGGAAATAACCAAAGAAGCAGAGACCCTTCCAACGCATCAAATGCACGAGTATACAGGAACTTACGAGCATCCGGGTTATGGGGAACTCGTTATTGATATGATCGATGATCATCTTCAAGTTACATTTAATTCGATTCAGCTTCCACTGGCTCGATTGAACAATCATGCGTTCGAACTGGATTATAAGCCATTTCAATACAAGACACCAGCTACCTTCTATACGGATGCTAATGATCATATCGTTCGTGTAGGCATTAAAATGCTGATAGAACCCGGCACAAAAGATATAGAGTTCGTGAAGAAGTAGGCTTACATTCGAGTAACAAAGAGGTGAATGGATATGAATCAGTTTGACATATCAGCAATTCCTTACGAGGACAAGACGCTCCTTCACCAACTCATTCAGCTATATCGGTATGATTCGAGTGAGTTTGATGGGCATGCTTTGACGTCGCACGGGTTGTATCTATATAAATATTTGGACCATCAATGGACAGATGAATATCGCCGCCCGTTGATTTTTAGAGTAAATGGTGAGTTAGCTGGTTTCGCTTTGGTTACTCTAGGCGTGCCGAAGGAATTCGTTAAGTTAAGCGAGGCAGATGAGACGAACACGATTAACGATTTTTTCATCATGCGGAAGTTCAGGGGCAAGGGGTATGGCAAGCAAGCGGCTTTCTCCATATTCGATCAGTCCCCAGGTGCATGGGAAGTCCGCCAGACAGCGGCCAACCTCCCGGCGAATCGCTTCTGGAATCGGGTGATTGAAGAATATACGAACGGAGCTTATACGGAGAAGGAACTGCAAGGGGAGGCATGGCATGGGCCTGTGCAGGTATTTATGACACGTAAGTAGAGGAGCGTTGTAAGCGGTGGAAGAACGAAATTCAACCTATAATATTCAGCATTCGAGTATTGGGATGGAAGCCGAGGTCAAGCGGTTAAAAGTTCAAGCCCAGATGGGCTGGGAGAAGGAGTTTCGGAACCTACAATGGTTCGGGCTTCAAGATGGCATGAAGGTGTTAGAAGTTGCTTGTGGTCCAGGGTTTATGACAGAGAAGCTAGTGGAGAATCTACCGAATAGCCCGATTACAGCGCTCGATATCGATCAAAGTCTATTAGATCAAGCGAAGGCATTATTGAAGCATGCTTCAGCAGATCACGTTGAATTCGTTCAAGCCTCTGCATATCACACAGGGCTGCCGGATAACGAATATGATTTTGCGATAGCGCGGTTGTTATTCCTTCATTTACATGACCCACTCCAAGCCGCACAAGAAATAATGCGTGTTCTGAAGCCTGGTGGTACATTGGTGATTATCGATATTGATGATGGCATATTCGGGGCCATTGAACCGGAAATGGAGATTCTACCATTGATTCTGAGTAAAATAGCGAAGTCACAAGCATCTAACGGAGGAAATCGACATATAGGAAGAAGCTTGCCACGATTGTTAGCCAGCGCAGGGTATCAAGATGTTGATATGGATGCCGTTATTCAGCATAGTGATCTGCAGGGCCTGGATGGATTTAAGCAGCAGTTTGATAGTGAACGGTTCGCCGGATTTTATAAGCGAGGCATACTCAATGCCATGGAGTTCGAGAACTTGAAGCAATCGTACGAAGCATTTAGCCAAAACGCTGATGCTTATGCCATGATGGTGTTTCTGATGGCGTGCGGGACGAAACCGAAATCAACTATAGTAACAACGGGTTGAACATATACGTAAAATCCACAGGTGGTCTTATATTTCCACACTGTTGTGTACCGTTGGATTATTGGGTGCTTCTTTCACACAACTATCGCCTTCATTACATCTAATCATCTTTTGTGCGAGTATCATTGCCTTTATCGTGAGTGTAATCGGGTTCTATGGGGTTACGAATGGAAGGACTTATCTGCGTGCGGTGATCCCTCTCATGATCTCTACAGGGTTGATTATTTTTGAAGGCTTTGTTATTTTTATCGGACAATTATTGACGTGACAGGATGGTGGAGAACAATGTCTGAGCAGGTGTATTTAATCAAACCGACGGTAGAGTTAGAGGAAGCTTATTTAGATTTTTATCAGGATTGGATCGCAAGTGGAGAGAGTATGGTCCCATGGGTGATTAGCAAGGATCCATCCGATTTCCAAGGGTTGGTGCTATTTCAGACGGAGCGTGAGAAGGGTGAGAACTTGCCTGATAACTGGGTACCCGATTCTACGTATTGGCTCGTTTCTGAGCAGGATAAGGTCATCGGAGCTGTGAACATTAGACATGAACTGAACGAAAGACTGTTCCAATCCGGCGGTCACATTGGTTATGGCATTCGTCCTTCCGAACGACAGAAGGGTTATGCGACCAAGCTTTTGGCTCTTGCACTTCACCAAACCAAGGAACTGGGGATCTCGAAAGCTCTCGTTGTCTGTGATGCGACGAATATAGGATCGGAGCGAACGATTCGTAATAATGGAGGAATTGAGGATACGAATTTCGTAGAGGATGACGGCAATGTTTTGAAAAGATTCTGGATCACAATCTAGAAGCACGACGTATTTGCGAAAAGGTGCGGATCGGATGCTGGTTAATGATCATGGTGATACCCCCTATGATGTGTGTGTTAAACAAGGGCACCTAGAGTTAGCATTACTCTTCAAATAAATAGAATAGTAAGGGAGATTATTTATGGAAAGTAAATCGATTGCACCAGAACTTGTACAAAGTTATGTCGGTAGTGCGCACGGGGATTTTGAGCGTGTTAAAGAGCTGCTTGAGCAAGAGCCCGGCTTATTGAATGCTTGCTGGGATTGGGGGAATGGCGATTGGGAGACGGCTTTAGGAGCTGCCGCGCATATGGGAAGAAGAGATATCGCCGTTTTTCTCATTTCGAAGGGCGCCCGCATGGATATTTTTACGGCAGCTATGCTCGGAAAAATAGACATTGTTCGAAGTCTGATTAGTGATAATCCAGAGCTGAAGAATTGCCTAGGTCCGCATGGTATACCTCTTATTAATCATGCTGAAGCGGGTGGGGCTGAAGCTGCTCATGTCGTAGAATTTCTAAAGTAATAGTAAGCTCATGATCGGAGGGAACCCTCATGAATCTAGCGAATAAAATCACGATAGCAAGAATCGGGCTCATTCCTTTATTTATGTTGGCGCTTCAACATTATCCGGTATGGATGGTAGAGCGAATGCCTTTTCTAAGTCAAGTGAACCTGTATGGATCAGGTATAGCGGTGTTCATCTTCCTCCTGGCATCAACGACCGACAAACTCGACGGATATATTGCGCGTAAATATAATCAGGTGACGCCTCTCGGCAAACTGCTGGACCCCTTGGCCGATAAGCTGCTCATTTCGGCTGCGTTATTAATGATGGTGGAACAGCGTATGATTCCGGCGTGGATGGCGGTTCTCATCATTGGCAGAGAAGCAGTGATCACGGGAATTCGGGTCCTTGCTGCTGCAAGAGGCGTAGCACTAGCGGCTGACAAGCACGGCAAGCTCAAAATGGTCCTGCAAGTCGTTGCAATCGCCGCCATTCTACTCAAGAACTATCCATTTGCATGGATCACCTCTTTACCTGTTGATTTTATGTTGATGATCTTGGCGGTTGTCCTAACCATATATTCAGGGTATAAGTACATCGCGAATAATTATCGTACACTTCACTTATGAATACCTCATCTTCTCTAGAGAAATAATACCTAATATTTCCTGTTAGGAGTTGGATGAACGATGAGAGTAAAACAAAAGGTTCTAATTGCATCCATAGCTGGGCTATTGGTGATGTCCGGTTCAATATACGCAGCGGTAGCGAGTTCGCGAATTTTCATCAATGGCGCAGAATTTGCGAGCAGTGTGTTTAACCTGAAAATGGAGAACGGGACGGCGATGGTATCCTTGAAGTCGATTGTCGAAGAACTTCGTGGGAAGGTAGCTTACAAAGACAATGCCTTCTACGTCACGATGCCTGAAGCATCGGAGATGCAAATGCAGATCAATAGTCTCGAAAATGGACTCCAAGCTTATTCGCCAGAGGAAGCGGTTCAGACCTGGATTCGGGGCGTGCAGCGGAGAAGTGGTGGAATGCAATATGCGGTGTTGTCACCAAAGCTTCGTGAGCAGACGAAAAAGGAATTTATGGAGAGCTTCTGGGTGACAGGCGGTTCCAGCCCGCATATGGGCAAGGTGGATGCACTCCAGACGAAGACGATTTCGCCAGATCAAGTACAAATCTCTTTTCATTATCCGCTCGTTGCACAGGATAAGGTGATCGGCACAGGAAGTGCTGTATTAACGGTTGATAAAATTAAGCGAGAGTCCTTCGATTATTGGGGGATCTCACGTATTGCCTTGAAGGATCCCGGAGATACGGGTGTAATGATCGGGGCAACCAAGCTAACTTCCTAATCAATTGAGGTGATGGGTTGGAACTGAAGTTAAGTCGAGCGAAGGTATCGGAAGCGGAAGTTATATTCAACCTTCAACACGAAGCATTTCTGCCATTATTGGAAAAGTACAAGGACTACGATACGAATCCTGCGAATGAATCCATAGAAAAGGTCGTCGCTCGTATTATGAATCCGAGACGTGCCTACTACATGATTCTTTATAACGAAGTATCTGTTGGTGCTATTGGTGTTCGATGGGATGAGACAGAATCACATTATTGGATTAGCCCGATATTCGTCATTTCTGCCTATCAAGGACTAGGCATCGCGCAACAAACCATCAATGCTGTTGAGAGCATGTATCCAATGGCAGAGACATGGGAATTAGCTACGATCTTAGAGGAGACAAGGAATTGTTATCTCTATGAGAAAATGGGGTACCGCACAACTGGTGCTACGAAGCGACTAAATGAATTTGCAACACTGGTCTTTTACCATAAGAAAATGCAGCCTTCAAAGGCTGCCAGCTGTTGAGAAGCCCTGAGAATAGGGTTTCTTTTTTGGTTTAGGAACTTTTTCCCTCAATTGCATCGCAATATAGGAATGATTCACCGAAGTTTAAAATGCATTCGAGTTCCATATTACGGGACCTATAATATGAATCCAATCAGTGTTAAAATATGGACAGACCAGGAAATAACTGCAAAAAAGCAGTTAATCGGCCCGTTTAAGCGCGTCCCGCCTGAAATAACTGCAAAAAGGCAGTTAATCGGCCCGTTCAAGCGCGTCCCGCCTGAAATAACTGCAAAAAAGCAGTTAACCGGCCTGTTCAAGCGCGTCCCGCCTGAAATAACTGCAAAAAAGCAGTTAATCGGCCTGTTCAAGCGCGTCCCGCCTGAAATAACTGGTAAGACAAACAACCATGAAAGTAGGGTTTCTCCATGAAAGATACAGCACAGATCATGGGAATTCAGTTCCCTAAGCGAACGCTAGACGAATCCGTTGATATTCTCAGCCAAGTTGTCGAAGAGCCACAACCTGAGTTGTTCCATGTGGTTACAGTAAATCCAGAGATCACAATGGCTTGTCAGAAAAATACCGAGCTGCGTTCCATTGTCGAAGAAGCGAGCATGATCACCGCGGATGGGATCGGCATTGTCATGGTCTCCCGTATTAAAGGCAGCCATCTTCCAGAGCGTGTTACGGGATACGATATGCTTCTGAAGCTGCTTGAAGTAGGAAACGAGAAGAAATGGTCTTTTTATTTGCTCGGGGCAGATCCTGTAACCAATCCCAAAGCATGTGAGGTTATTCGTGCTACCTACCCGAATCTTGAGATTTGTGGGAATCAACACGGATTCTTTAAGCCAGAGGAAGAGGGAAGAATCATTGAAGAGATAAGCGCGGCCAAGCCGGATTTTCTGATCGTTGCGCTGGGAGCGCCTTACGCGGAACGGTGGATTTATCAACATAGAACCAAGTTGAATGCGAAAGTCGCAATTGGGGTTGGCGGAAGCCTAGATGTCATTGCTGGAAAAGTGAAGCAAACTCCTGAAGTATGGAAGCGTTGGAATGTGGAGTGGTTATATCGACTCATTCAACAGCCTCATCGTTGGCGTAGACAGTTGATTTTACCGCAGTTTGCGATTCGAGCCATTTTGTACCGCGAGGGACGACGTTAGCATAAGTCCGTTACGAGGGGTTCAATGCATTAGATCTCATGAAAAGTTGGGGGTGATTGCTTGGCATCACTTCACCGTATACAGTGGATTGATACATGCATTCGAAGGGGAAATTATCCGAATGTTGACGCGATCAAGGAACAATTCGAAATTTCAAGAAGACAAGCGATGCGGGATCTCGAGTATATGCGAGATTCACTCGGAGCGCCAATTGCCTATTGTTCTCGTCGTAGAGGATATTATTATGAGGATGAATCATTTGTAATTCCAGGCCCACAAATTACTGAGAGCGAACAAGAAATGCTATCTTTTTTAGCAGCCCATTACGAGGTTCTAGCTCAGCATAATCGTCGCACAACGGGAACGTTCACGGAACTAGCAGCGCTATTATCACGTCTTTCGGGCAGACCGCTAAACCTATCGATGAAGATTCATCAGATTCAACGAGATGGCATCATACCATTTCAAGCTGTGGCAAGACTAGAATCCCGGGATAAATCACTGAACAGCATTCCGACCTCGTTACAGCCATATTACCGAGGTCGGAATGAAGAACAGGCCATAATATTTGAATTCTATGATTCCTATGAATTTATCCCTGCGCTGTTAGCCTCGGGATTGACATTCGTCATTACGCATCCCAAATGGTTACGGCAGAAACTCATTCAATATCTCGATCGGATGCACCAGTTACATCGCGGATGATTTCGACGCCGCAGATTTCCGCCGCGTCCAGATCACAACCGGGATCAGTAACAGGGAGAGAAACCCTCCTGCGTAAGACAATACGGCATAACTGCTTGACGCAACGACCATACCGGAGAGGGCTCCGCCCGCTGCTCCCGCTAATGCCGTAAGTACATCCAGCGTTCCTTGCGTTTTGGCACGTGTCGATGCTGTGGTCGCATCTACGATCAAAGCCGTACCGCTAATGAATCCTAAATTCCACCCTAGTCCCAATAGTGCAAGGGCCGTAATCAAGAGAATGAGGGAATCCCCTGGTGCGATGGCAGCGAGTAACCCTGCAGCGAGCAGTGTGACTCCAGATGTGTAAGCCATGAAAGTCCGTCCCAATTTATCCACGAGGATACCTGTAACAAGAGAAGGAAAATACATGGCACCGACGTGGATTCCAATAACGAGTCCCACTTCACTCAGTCCGTGTCCATGGTGCTTCATATGGATTGGTGTCATCGTCATGATGGCAACCATTACGATTTGGGTTAAGACCATGACGGTTGTTCCCACAATGATCCCACGATTGTTGACGATAGAAGATTGATCTGCAGACGGGTTCGATTCAGCAGACTTCTTCGGTTGCTGCCTATCCCAGCTCTTCGCGATCAACAGCGGATCAGGTCTGAGAAATGCAAGTAATACGAGTCCGGCAAGGGTAAATGCTGCGGCTCCTAGCATAAATGGGCCTGCTAATGCAGGAACTCCCATAGAGAGGGCGAACCGACCCATCGGCTCGACTAAATTCGGACCTGCTACGGCGCCAAAGGTTGTCGAGACCATGGCAATACTAATGGCTGTTGCTCGTTGGGTAGGCCCCGCTAGATCCGTCCCTGCATAACGAGCTTGGAGATTGGTTGCGGTTCCCGCTCCGTATACACACAGCGAGGCGAACAATAAGATGATATTACTCATGATTGCAGCCATGACAACGCCAATCGCGCCTATTCCACCCACTAGAAATCCTAGGCCGAGCCCGAGCCGCCGCCCCGAACGCTGGGAGAATCGACCGATGAGAAAAGCGGATAAGGCAGAACCTAATGTGAGCAGGGCAGCCGGAATTCCGGCATAGCTATCTGTCCCGAGCATCTCTTGGGCTAATAGAGCCCCAACCGTTACCCCCGCAGCGAGACCTGCACCGCCAAAAATCTGAGAAATAACGACAATGAGCAGTGTTCTTTTATACAGCCTCTGCTGCTCAGCAGGGGAATGTATGTAGCTATCCGCTTTTTTTCTACTATTCTGGATAGCGGATGAATGTTCGTGTTTAAGCTCCATTCAAAATCACCTCCATCTAACAATACCATATGACAATATATGGCACACCCCTATGTTATATTTGAGGTAGTTCAAAAATTCAAGAACACGAATTTACGAATCAAAACGCTAACAGCGAAGATGGAGGTTTTTTTCGATGACTCAAGCATCTTTTCAAGCTGGAACAACGACAGCAAGATTAAGTCCATGTTGGACGACCTATCTCGGTGCAATACATGGTGTATTATCTGCAGCGCAAATGACGGATCTCTCTTTTAGCGAGATGGCGGGGATGACAGGAATGGCTTTTCAATTGATCATACATAAGCACTGCGATGTGGCATCGGTTACCGTCTACGATTGGGTAGGGCGCCATCGTAATGCGTTGGATCGGATTGGCGTGTTGTCGGAGGTCTATCATTATGAGCCGGGAGCACGAACCTATGAAGCAGCCCGAATACGCGCTGTTGAACATATTAAAGCTTCGATCGATCGCGGAATCGGCGTTATAGCTTGGGCTATCGATACGGGAGAGTTCGGGGTGATTTACGGGTACGATGATGAAGATGGCGTATTCCACGTAGATGGTGTGGATAAATTCAACCGTACACTTGGCAGTGATCCGATGCTGTATGCGAATATTGCGAAGAAGTTCTCACCCGCCCCGTTTCTTCATTATCAAATTCCAATTGAGCGTGTGCCTTATGACTGCGAGCAAGTGTACCGAGACTCGTTACATTATTATGTGAACGAAATGGAGAAAGAGGAGCATATTGCACCGGATTTCCAATGTGGATTCAAGGCGTATGATAACTGGATTCAATCGCTAAGAGAGGCATCCTATCAGGATTTCGGCCTGCGATATTTGGTATCGGTCTATGCGGAATCGAAAATGTGTGCTGCGGAGTATGTTCGCAAGTTATCGGAGACGTGGATGGGAATATCCGGGTTAGCTGATATTGCAGCAAAATTTGAAGAAGTATGGGAGATCTATCGGGTGATGTCGGAAGAGGTGCTCATGCAGGACTGGAATGGGAATCAACATCTTGGCAAGCCCGTATCGAAGACGCAGGTACAGCAAATGATACCGCTTCTGGAGCGGGCTAGGGCGTTAGAGGTAGAAACGGTCGGTCTGGTTAGACAAGCATTATCGATAAGCTGAGGAGAAGATCACACCTCGATCGCGGATCATCTCCACCAATCATCAATCAGCCGGTAGTCTTCTAATTTATTCAGAAAATCTTCTTTATTCAGGGAAACCATATAGTCCTTCAGTGCTTCGTAGCTCTGCTGCATACTATCACATAACTGCTGTGGATCCGTTACGTCCTGAATACTGCCTTCGATGCGCGCGAATTCGGAGCCATCCTGTTCCTGGATAATAGCGAGATCGGTTGCAGGGATCATGACGAGATGGTGTGTCAACTCGCGTAAGGAGCGCATGTTCTCCTGTGGACGATAATCCCACTGTTCGGTTGTAATGAGACCAACCAATCGTTGTGTGCTGATCACGCCATGCTCTAATTCATGTAACAAGTGGTCACGAATGATGGATACGGTACTCATTATAGAATTCCTCCTCAGTAAATGGGTCGCTGTTTCATAGATGCAATTTATTAGATTCATCGTAACGAATTCGATAGGGTTTAGCAAATTTTACATAAATCCGCGGTTGAGAGGTGTCCACTATACTAGAGATCATTAAAGGACCATACTTGCAATCTCCCAAGTGTCAGACGCCTATCCATTGAAGACAGCCGTTCCACCCGGAGGAGCATTCTCCTTCGCGGTCACCAGCGAGACGGGAGGATATAGCGGATTCGAAAAAGAGCGCCCCATCGGAGCGCTCTTCGTCATTTTACTAATTATGATTCGTTATTTTTCACTTTCATCTGAACCGGATCTGGAGCGCTAAGTCTTGATCTGAGGGCCAAAATGAACCCAAGGAATAGGATGATCGCCGCTGAGATGTACGGGAAATTCAAGTTCATGTCGAACAGGACGCCTGCTACAGCAGGACCGGCAATATTTCCGAGACTCGTGAATGCGGAGTTCAACCCGGCAATATACCCCTGTTGGTCTTCGGCTACCTTGGACATTTGCGTACCGATCGCCGGTCGCAAGATATCAATCGACAAGAACAGGATGAACGTGACGACAATAATCAGCCAATACGTGTGAACAGCGAGTGTTAGGAGAACGAATATGCTTGCGATGAGCAGACAGGTGCTAATCACTTTTTTCTCACCGAATCGGTTAAGCAGCCATCCAAAGATTGTGACCTGGACCACAGCGCCTGCGATGGAACCGAATGTAATAATGAAGGCAATATCTTTCGCTGTGAATCCGAATTTGTGATCCACGAACAGGCCGAAGATCGTCTCATAATTGGCGAGGCCGAATGAACACACGAATACAATGATCAGACTGATGAAGTACGGCTCGCGATAAGATTGAAGAACCTGCTTGATCAGAGGTTGTTTCTTTCGTTTCTCGTTATTGGCTGCGGTACGCTTCTCCACAGACCGAGATTCTGGCAGGATCAAGAAGGTAAGGACAGCTGCGACGACCCCAGCGACGGCTGCAGAGTAGAAGGGCACACGAATCCCGAAGTCTGCAATATACCCCCCAATTCCTGGACCAATAATAAAGCCGGTTGTAATTGCTGCATTGATGAGCCCCATCCCTTTGGCACGCTCTTCAACCGACGTCACATCAGCGGTGTAAGCCATAACGGAAGGCATAATGAGCGCCGCGCCCACCCCTCCGAGCATCCGGGAGAGGAATAAGAGTGTAGGTGCATTCGCAGCACCGAATAAATATTCGGAGACCGCGAAAACAATCAGACCGGCGATGATCGTTT
Organism: Paenibacillus sp. GCM10027629; assembly: GCF_042676425.1. Classification (NCBI taxonomy): domain Bacteria; kingdom Bacillati; phylum Bacillota; class Bacilli; order Caryophanales; family Paenibacillaceae; genus Paenibacillus; species Paenibacillus sp. GCM10027629. Next base: position 181,276 of record NZ_JBHTGZ010000009.1, read on the forward strand.
TTTTACGACCCAATGTATCGGAAAGACGCCCTGCGATCGGAGAGCAGACGAGCTGGGTGACCGAAAATGCTGCGACGAGCAGACCAACGACACTTCCGGAAATATGAAGCTCGTTCATATACGTTGGCATAATCGGAATGACGAGGCCAATACCGGTGAAGACTAGAAATAGATTTAACATGAGGAGCAGCAAGGCCCCTCGATTACGTAGTAATAATGACATAATAATCTCCTTAACTGTTGAAAAAATAGAATAATACTGAATGTTCGGTCTATATTTTATGAAAATATTCGACCCTTTCGTTTACTAGAGAGGGCCGAGTTATGTTGAGCATCGCTAAGATTCGGTTGCAATGCCATGAAGGACGACTTGGATCGCCATTCGATAGAGCCCAAGCTTCTCCTCAAGCGTCGATTTCCGTGACATTTGATTTAGCCCGTAGGTTAGACTTTCCAAAATGATAGCCATATATTCCACGTTCAGCGACTTGAATTCGCTTTGCTGGATGCCATCCTGTAGTAAATCTTGATAGAACACCAAGTGGCGCGCAACCATCTCTGCAATTCTCTCTTCCGCTTCGGGCGTAATTTCCTCGGTGTAGAAGAATTCATCGGCAGCCTTCGTCAGCGGGTGATTCAGATCATCGAGCACCAGCTCTTCGGCAATCTGGAATAGTTTCTCGGTCGTCGTCTTGTACTGTGATTCCTTCTGCTTCCACTTCACTTCCCATTCCTGATCCCATTCATCGATTAAGTGGAGGAACAAGCCTTCTTTACTTTTGAAATGATAATAAATATTCCCTTTGCTGCTTCCTGTCGCTTCGACAATATCTTCAATCGATGTGGCTTTGTACCCCTTCAGTGTGAAAAGAGCCCTAGCCGCATCAGCTATCCGCTTCTTGGTCTGCTCACTCTGGATTTGCTTCTTATTCATCAGAATCCCCTCACTTGTAGGACGGATCATTATCCCAAAATCATACATACTGAACGCTTGTTCAGTATCTTATCAGAGTTTGCTAGTAGATTCAAGTCATAGGACGAGACGGATTGAGCATAGGTTACTTGGTGATGTATGATGTCGCTTGTGAAAAGTCAATGCGAGAGGAGTGAGTCTGATGGAACACCGTCAGAGAACTTCAACGGGAAATGGAGCTAGGAACGGGGATATTCCACAGCCAATCCGGCGCGAGGACGGTGCGGGTGCAACCGACCTTGGGCCTCGTGATGTGATGCGGGATTGCGAGAATCCGAATATGCTCGTTCCGCCGGTTACGGATAACGGTCTCATTCCGAACATGAGATTCTCATTCTCGGATACACATATGCAGCTCAATCAAGGCGGCTGGTCCCGGGAAATTACGGTAAGAGAGCTGCCGATCGCAACCACGCTCGCCGGCGTCAATATGCGATTAACGCCAGGAGGCGTACGTGAACTACATTGGCATCAGCAAGCGGAATGGGCCTTCATGATTATGGGCAAAGCGCGGATCACATCGGTGGATGCCGAGGGACGAAATTTTATTGCGGATGTCGGTCATGGAGATCTATGGTATTTTCCACCGGGGCTTCCACATTCGATTCAAGGGCTTGAGGATGGTTGCGAATTTCTATTGGTCTTTGATGACGGGCACTTCTCTGATCTGAATACATTATCGATATCCGATTGGTTCGCACATACGCCGCGTGATGTGCTCGCAGCGAATTTTGGCGTGCCTGAGAAGGCATTTGAGGATATTCCTAAGGGGCAAGTCTATATTTTTCAAGATCAAGTGCCAGGTTCGATCGACAGCCAGGAGGTTCAGTCCCCTTATGGAACGATACCGCTAAGCTTCAAGCATCAATTGCTGGCACAGAAACCGATTATCACACCGGGAGGAAGCGTACGCATTGTAGATTCTACGAACTTTCCAATCTCGAAGACGGTCGCAGCTGCATTGGTGGAGATTCTGCCTGGCGGCATGCGAGAGCTGCATTGGCATCCGAACAATGATGAGTGGCAGTATTATTTGACGGGGCAGGGGCGGATGACGGTATTCGGGGGAAATGGAGCAGCACGCACCTTCGATTACCGGGCAGGCGATGTCGGGTACGTGCCGTTTGCGTTCGGGCATTATATTCAGAACACAGGCACGGATACGCTGTGGTTCCTTGAGATGTTCAAGAGCGACCGGTTCGCTGACATTTCCTTGAACCAATGGATGGCGCTCACCCCACGTGATCTCGTGCGAGATAATTTGGATGTGGGAGACGAACTACTGAACGCGCTCCGCAAGGAAAAGTGGCCTGTGGTACGCTATCCGAAATCGCCATAGTCTAGGTTTGTAACTGCTGAACATAAGGCGAGAGTCGTTCACGCAGCTCAGGACTGATCGGGAGCATCGGTAGTCGTAAGCTTTCATGCTTGATGATGCCTTGCTCGTGAAGCAGCCATTTGAGTGGTGCGGGATTTGGCTCGGCAAAAAGGAGACGGACCAACGGCAGCAGCGCGTTGAATTGCGCTTCAGCATCGGCGTGCTGACCAGCTACAAATGTATTATAGAACGTGACGAATCGATCGGTATGCACATTGGCGGATGCGGACATCATGCCTTTCGCTCCAGCGGATAAGGAAGCGTAGAGCAGCGTATCCTCGCCGCATAGGATCGGCTTCGTCTCTGAGCCTTGCGCAAGTGCTGTCACAAGATCGGTGTTCGGCGTGCTGTCTTTCATCCCGATCACACCATCGATATCGAGGATTCGACGAACCGTATCATGTTTGAGCTTAAGCCCGGTACGGTGTGGAATTTCATAGAGAATGACAGGTACGCCTACCTGCGCCGCTCTGCGGAAATGCTCAACGACCCCTTGCTGCGAGGGACGATTGTAGTAAGGGACGACGACTAGTACGGCCTCTGCGCCAAGCTTACCAGCCTGTTCGATGCGGGATACCGTCGAACGGGTATCATTGGTGCCTGCCCCAAGGACAATAGGGATGCGGGAGTCAGCTAATGCGCTTTGTGCGGTTGCCATCATGCGTTCGATTTCTTCTTTCGAGGTCGATGGCGATTCGCCTGTCGTACCGTTCAGCACGATGCCATGCACGGCACTCTTCGCTACGGTCGATACGAGATAATGCAGCGATTCCAGATCAAGCTCTTCATTTGCGTCAAATGGTGTCACGACGGGAACGTAGACGCCGTGTAGTTGGTGTTCATTTAGCATGAATAGGAGTCCTCCTTCAAGTGGATGATGCGATGATTCGTTTCTTCCACCTTATCATGGAATATTCCATCGGAGTTATCTATAATAAGTGATCATAGGTATCGAAAATATTGATGATTCAGTGGAGGGCGGACGAGCGATGGATATGACGACATTTCAGACATTCCGCGAGGTAGCAAGACGAGGCAGCTTTACTCGTGCAGCTGAAGCACTGGGTTACGCGCAATCTAGCATTACGGCACAAATTCAGAAGCTAGAGCAGGCGTACGGGGTTACGTTATTCGAGAGGGCTGGCAGACAGATGCGGATGACGCCGCCAGGGGAAGAACTCTTGAAGTTCGTCCTGCCGATGCTGGATTTGTATGCGGAGTCGATGGAGAAAATCTCGCAGCAAATGGGCGGCACGCTGACGATCGGAACGATCGATTCGCTCGCTGCTTATGTAATGCCGACGTATTTGCAGCAGCTGCGTGTGGAAATCCCAGGACTATCCGTTCATTTATTCCCGGACCGTGAAGATGTTTTGCTCGCGAAGGTGAAGGAAGGGGATTACGATATTGGCTTGTTGCTCGACCGGATCCCGGCAGATCCTGCTCTGCAATGTCAGGTTGTGCGTGAAGAGCCGCTTGTTCTTATTGCTGAGCCTGGACATGCCCTATCGACACGGGCGCAGGTCGAGATTGCGGATCTCGAAGATTGTGAATTCATTATGACGGAAGGAAGCTGCCTGTACCGCAGTATGTTCGAACTGCTATTGAAAGATACGAAGATTAGGTATCGTACTGTCTTCGAGCTGGGCAATTTGGAGGCGGTCAAGCATTGCGTGATGAAGGGGCTTGGGATTGCGCTCTTGCCGCGCGTTGTTGCGGAGGAAGAAATTCAACGTGGGAGTCTTGCGGTCATCCCGTTCCACCACCCCGACCTACGCATCTACCTGCAATGGGTGATGCACCCGAAGAAGTGGCGTTCCGCTGCGCTCGATCATTTCATCCGACTGATGGATAATACACATCTCCGCTAACCCGCTAACGAACCGTATCATGCTTATTCTCTAGTAAATCGTATTTTTTTGTGCTAACGAACTCAGTTATCGCTATTTGATCAAATTCAGGTGAAATTGGGCGAAATTGAAGACAATAGCGCCGCTGGAGTTCGTTAGAATTTCAAAACACGGTATTTTGCGCCAATAAGCAATGTAGGGTTCGTTAGCCGCCACACAAGCCGCCAACGAACCCTACATATTAAGCTATATTAGCCTTGCAAATCCAATACGCCCTGGTAAATCGTATCGAATAGATCTTGCAGATACTCTTCTTCAATACAGGAGAACGCTACACGAAGATCTGTCTCGCCAAGGGCGATCGTTCCGATCTGATATTGATCAAGCAAGTGTACACGCAGTTGATCGGCATCCACGGTATTCAGCTTCAAGCACATGAAGTAACCGGAGTTGAACGGATAATATTCCCATACATCCCCGTATTTGCCGCTGTCGAGGATCGATTTGACCTTATTCGCACGGCCTTTCATGATGTTGAATTTCTCAAGCTTCTGGCTTTCGAACTCCGGCGAATTTAGCGCATGAAGCACGAAAGTCTGTGAAGGATGCGAACAGCTGGAGATCGTCGCACGAATGATACCAAGTGCTTTTTGCTCCAATGCCGTAAGTGCGGCAGCTGATTCCGATGCGAATGTGATGAATCCAACGCGGAAGCCCCATACATATTCTTCTTTGGTTGCGCCGTCGACTTTGATCGGCAGGATGTTCGGATGTAACCCCGCCAATTTACCGAATAGCGATTCTTGCAAGGAATCTTCGAAGAAGAGTCCGAAGTACGCATCGTCCGTTACGACAACAAGCTTAATGCTCGCTTCCGCACCCGCTTGAAGCGCTGCGATAATCGCGTCACCGTCTTCGATGCTTGGCGTGTAGCCCGTTGGGTTGTTCGGGAAGTTCAATACAACGATGGCTTTGCCTTTGTCACGTTGCGCAAGAATCGCTTCCCGAAGTCCTTCGCTGTTGAATTTATAATCTGCTGTATAGAGAGGGAAATTCACGATTTCTGCACCGCGGCGAATACCGAAAGTCAGCTCGTAGTTCTCCCAGTTTTTATCCGGGTAGATCACCACATCGCCTGCATCAGCGAACAAGTCTGCTACGATACTTAGGCCGTGTGTCAATGCATTTGTTACCATCGGGTTACCGAAGGATTTGCCTTCGAGCGATGGGTTTTCATGAAGCATTTTGTTCCGCCAAGCAGTACGCAGCTCAGGTTTGCCTTGCGGAGGTGCGTAAGGATAGAGATCCTTCGGTTGATATGCGGACAATGTGTCCTGAATGATGCTCAGGTGCATTGGTCCTTTGCCTTCGGTTGCAATTCCGATCGTTGCATTATATTTTTTCGCTTTACTACCAGCTTCTGCCGATTGGCTCAGAATGCCTTCCTTTGGAAAGTAGATCTGCTTCCCTAAAGTTGATAACATCGCGTATACATGTGGTGTTTCTTCTTGCAGAGTGTTGTTCAATTGCTGGGCTAATGGATTCATTTGTTTTGTCATCCTTCCAGAATCAGTTTCAGAGGTTTCATGATTATTCGTGCCTAAACACATTCCCCATATTATAGCATTTTGGAAGGCAACCGTCACTTGCAGGATAGGAATTTTCACTGGTGGTGCGGGCAATATTTTTCCATCAATGCGATGGTCTCTTCATCGAGATCCAATTGGCGCTCTGCGAGACCGGATGTGATCTGATCGAATTTCGCTTCGGAAGCATTTTGTCCGAATTTGAACTTGGCCGTAATCGATTCGACGGAGAGGCGAACCATAGCTACGCCAGCCACCTGTTTAGCATACTTCGGATCCGACATATCGAATGGGGCATAACCGCCCTCGGGCTGTAATTTCTGCATGAAGGCTGCGAAGACGCGGGCTTTCTCTTCTAGATCTTCCATAATCGAAGCTGTGCCTTTGAGCAGAACCGATTTGAAAAAGGCCGTTGCTGGACAAGCATAAGTCGGCTCGGTGAAATACGACGGGATAATCGCATACTCTTTGGCTACCGAGAAGGTGACGCGCGCATCCTTTTTCATCTGCCGCATCTTATCCCCAATTTTACTGCCATGAAAATAAATATCGCCTTCGAAGTACACATAATTCAGCGGTGTAATATGCGGCCAACCATCCTCACTAATCGTGCCTAGAAATCCGAAGGTCATCTCCGCTAAAAAGGATTCAATTTCTTGTTCTTCTTGGATCGAAAATTCTTTTCTACGCATGGTTCTTCCCCCTGGCTCATCTTTTTCAACTAACAATAACGGGGAAGTTGACAATAAAAAAGAACCAATTTAGAGTATTTTTAATAGACCATTTCGTCGTGAGATGGATGGAATGGTGCGAGGGGGTACGGAAATGGATTTTGGTGTGCCATTTGCATCCTATTTGCAGGAGTACCGGTATAAATATTTGGCCCTATTTCATGCCCTTCGCGCAGCGATTCTTGCAGGGACAATCCCGCATGGCGCGAAGCTGCCTTCGACGCGGGAAATGTCGGACCTGTATCAGCTGTCTCGCGGTTCGGTTAATCAAGTGTATGACATGCTGTTGGCTGAGGGATATGTAACTGCTGCGATTGGCAGCGGGACTTATGTAACCTATGAGCTGCAGGAGCCGCAGGGGACAGATCCGGAGAGCAGTCAACACATTGCGCTCTCCGCATGGGGGAGACGGGCCACACAGGGGATGCCATTGCCACGTGAAAATTGGCCGGAGTCACTGAAGCAGCCGTACATTAGCCTAGAGATGGGCAAGATGGTGGTGGATGCTTTTCCCACGGACGCCTGGAACCATGTACTCTATCAAGAAATTCGGCAGCTCGAGTCCACCCGAATGGATACGGAACATCCGGATACGTTAGGTCATGTCCCGTTACGCGAGGCGATCGCGCTCCATCTACGTCGGATGCGCGGGATTCAAGCCGATGCGAAGCAAGTCGTTATTTTCAACGGTTCGATGCATGCGATCGCATTACTTACGCAGCTGCTCATCGATCCAGGGGACCGCGTGATCGTCGAAAATCCGGGTTACATGGGGATGAAGCGGGCGATCGAAGCGGCTGGAGGCATCGTGAAACCGAATGCGGTGGATGAACATGGGATTTTGGTGCAAGACTGGGAGGAGAAGCTGGTCTTCGTCACACCGAGCAGACAGTTCCCAACGGGTGCTGTGCTCAGTCTAGAACGCCGACAGCAGCTGCTCGCATGGGCAGCAAGGCGGAATGGCGTCATTATCGAGGACGATTATGATAGTGAGATCAGGTATGGCGGCAGGCCCATTGAGCCGCTCAAGTCGCTGGACCTTGAAGGCCGTGTTGTCTATGTGGGGACTTTCTCGAAGACGATGTACGCAGGGCTTCGAATCGGGTATGCAGTATTGCCGATGTGCCTCGTTGAACCGATGCGGCGTGCGAAGGAGATCTACGAGCCGAGTCCCATTTCGATGATCGAGCAGCGCGCTCTAGCAGCCTTTATTCAGAATGGGCATTATGAACGCCATTTGCGTCGCATGCGCCGAATATATAGCAGGAAATATGCATTTTTTTATCGAATGATGCAGGAACATGTCGGTCATTTGTTTAATGTATTACCTTGTGATGCCGGGATGCATGTCTATGCGTCGTGGAAAGGAACGGCGAAGGATTATGAGGCCTTCCGATGCTCCGCAGCAGCGCATGGTGTTGGCTGGACAGACGACAGGAGGTATCTCTATTTGCCAAGTACGCAGAATGCTGCTTGTTTTGGATTTGCGCATTTACAAGAGGAAGAGCTTCTTCAGGGCATTCTGAGGATGAAGACAGCATGGGAAGATAGACACATATATAACACGTAGCAATGAAGATTGTCGTAAGAAAGCTTTCGCAGATCAGTAGGAGGGAATCCGATGATTGATGTATCACCTTCATCATTTGTATTAAAACCAGCTTTTGCCAAAATCGTATGTGAACCGAACTGGAAGTGGGCCAAGCGGGAAAAGCCGCTTGAAAACTTCGATCTGTTCTATGTATGGAGCGGCGAAGGCGAATTGATTCTGAACGATGAGCCGTACCAAGTGGGCAAGGGTAGCTGCTTCTTATTTCGTCCTGGGGATCACACGAGTGCGACGCATAATCCACAGAAACCGCTTGTCCTTACGTACATTCACTTTGATATTGAAGAAGCCTTGAATCTTATTCCCGCTCGTTATCGAGTGATCCAGGATACACTTGATTTTGAATATTTATTATCTCGTTATGTTCGATTGTTCCTCGTGCAGACGTTCGCCGCCGATGTTGAGGCGAAGCTGATGCTCAAGCAGATGATGATTCATTTGCTTCGGGAAGAGCAGGAGGTACCGGTGGAGAAGAAAGTGAGCAACCAGATCACCGAAGTGATCCATGAGATCGCGAACTATATTCGTCAGCATCCGAGCGTGCAGCATCGCGTGGAAGATTTAGCGAAGCGGGCGCAGCTGTCGCCGCGATACTTTTCCATTAAATTCAAGGAGCTGATTGGCGCTTCCGTCCAGTCTTACATTATTCGGACGCGGATCGAACGGGCGGAGCATTTGCTGCACCATGCAGGGATGAATGTGACTGAAGTCGCGGATGCGCTCGGTTATCGGGACATTTTCTTCTTTAGTCGACAATTTAAGCAGTATACTGGAAAAAGTCCTTCGGAGATTCGTTAGAAATATTAGGAATAAAGAAGGATTTCACACAAAGCATGTTCCTATTTTGGAAAAATATGTTATAATCAAAACACAATAGACTAAGGTGAACGGTTGCATTCCTAACAAGTCGGAGGACGGAGGGGGTGTTACTATGGAAGTAAAGGATGCATTAACATTGATGCTCTCATTTGGGCTATTTCTCATTACTTTACTTTCGTACATGAAAAAGAAGTAGACCTCCCTTGATTTATCTTCGCGGATAAGGGAGGTCTTCGGATACGATGCTATGCAGCCGGCCGCCTATGAAGGCGATCTATTGTCAAGGCCGCAGGTGCGCCAACACTTATGGCCTTTATGAACGCTCTCCATCCCGCCAAGGATGTAGGGCGTTTTTTGCATGATTATGCAATAATTGGTATAGCTTCGGGCAGTGCTGCCCTTTCACATAACGCTATTCTAACATAGTTGCCAATATTTTGAAAAGGGCAAATCTCACACTCACGTCCAGATTAGGCTTTTGGATGGATTGTACCGAGTGCTTCGCCCATTTTGACTGTGGAGCCGAGCGCTAGATCGCTTCGCGGGGTGAAGGTGCCGTTCTCTGTGAGCAGGACGACGGTGGATCCAAATTCAAAATAGGCGAGATCCTGCCCTTTCTCCCACGATTTAGGCAGCGGTTTCACGTATTGAATGCTGCTGACATTCATCGCGCCGACCTTCACAACAACCACTTCACCAAAATGATGACGTATGTATGTAATTAGCCTTTCATTCCGGCTAAGCACCCGCTTCATGTGATGGAGTCCAAAATCGTTGACCGGATAGACTTTTCCCGGTACATGCTCGGATTCAACCAAGTTCCCTGCGATAGGCGTATGAATGCGGTGATAGTCAGTTGGGCTTAAATAGAGGACGAAATAAGTTCCATGCTTATACTTTTGCGTATAAGGGGATTGATTGAGCAGCTCCTCGATCGTGTAATCTTGCCCCTTCACGTTCAGCAGCAGTCCATTTTCAATCGGACCGATTCCTGTGATCAGTGCATCGACAGGGCTGACGAGGGTATCCGGATTCGGATCGATCGGACGAAGTCCCGGCTTGAGCCGTCTTGTAAAAAATTGATTCAACGTACGGTATTCATGTAATGCTTTCTCCGCATCTTCAATTGATATTCCGTAAATCTTTGCAAATCTCGGAATGAGATGCCGGCTTGCGCTGGAATGGGCGAACTTCCCCGTCAACTGTGAGATCCACTTCCGTGAGGAGAGCTCGGTCATTAACCGCAGCAATGATTTGGCCATGTTTCTTTCACCCTTCCTTCTCATCCGTTATATTGCCATATAACGCAGTGTAAATCAATACGGAAGATGGCGGGGCGAGTGTTCGTGGGAGATAAGCCGAGACAGACTGTCGCCATGCTGTAGAGGAAATTAACGATTTTCAAGTCATGTGCAGTAGATTAACTTTTGGAGTTCTTCTTGTTAGGTTTTACGGTTATGGGAGCGGCGAATACAGTACAATCGTGAACGGTTATGTTGTTAAAGGATAACGCTCAAAGCGTTACGGTTACCGTCATGGATCCTACTTTGTTCAAGACGATGAAGATTGGTGATGAAGGAAGGGCGACGGCAAAAGGGGATCTATTGATTAGCTTTGAAAAGAGTTAATTAAAAAGCCGCGTGATGATGCCGCAGTGTCACCCTCTGCTGCCTACACTGGATATTTGCAGTAACTTTCTATGCATTTGTATCCGGTTAAGGACTACCCTGTATTTTTGCATTTACTTTGTGTGATTGGGCTAAAAAGTGTTAAATGGAGGCCTCTATCCTGCTTGAATTCATGATAGGAAGTAAATGGGGTGCAAACCGTGCCCTTATGTTGCATGGAATCCATGATAGGTAGAATCGTATGCGAGGATCGGACAGGAATCCAGGCTCAAATGAATCTGCTTGGACGAGTTGGTTATACGGAAGTAGCAGACCATACAGTGCTTTATTTGATGAGTAATGGTTACACGACGGGTAGTACGTTGTTCCCGGATGGAGGATATATTTTACTGTAATTTCAATAGACAGATAGTTAACACCAAAAGCCCCGCAAGTCTTCATCAGGCCTGTGGGGCTCTTCATCTTAATGAGATTGCTTCAATACATGACTCGCATACGCGATTGGGTTGCGGAAGGTTGACTTCCAGACCTGCGTCAGTCCCGCTTCGCGGAAGCTGTAGCGCTGATCCCGGCCATTGCATTCGATGAACATGGGAACGCCTTCTTGGGTTAGGCCAATATCGAGCCCTACGTCCGCGAGATGGGGGAGTGTCATTTCCAGGCGTTTGACAATATACATAGAGAGGAAGCTAACGTGATTCATGAGGTACTCTTTGGAAAGGGTTGGTAGAGCTCTTGCGATTACTTTATCCGCAGGCAAGCTGGTGCCACCTCTAGCGAGATTGGTGACATACCGATGGTGGGCGGCGACACGTGCGATCATGCCGGTGATCTGCCATTCGCCGTTCACGTTTCGCTGTACGGATACTCTTAGGTCGAAGGGACGACCTTGGTATTTCGCGAGTGGAATATATTGTTGAATAAGATATTGTTCTTTTCCAATTTTACGCTGGATGACGCCAGGCAGCTCACCCATACGACATTTGACCGTTCTCCAGACGGTCCTTCTGCCTGTGATCGGGTAGGTTGCATGCCAAGTGCCATGGATGCACCGGAGCTTCATGACCCCGCGCCCTAGACTGCTGTTATTGGGTTTCAAGATCAGTTCAGTATGTCGTTCCATCATCTGTTGCAGGTTCACATTGCTGAGCGGAAGGGTCTCCGGCAAATGTGTCTTGAGCATCAGATCATGCTGGAGCAATCCATGAACGTATAGCTTCCCATAACGATTTTCTTCGTTGAAGATATAAATCCCGCTCGCGATGAGTGATCGAATCTGGTGATAACAATCGGTTTTGAAATAGATCGCTCGATTGTGCACGACACGGGGCGTGGGAACACTTTTTTGGATATACCCATACTTCGACTTGACATAAGCGGTTGTGAACGGCTCCCCTGGTTGAATATCTGCGAGGCGAAAATAACACGGGATGATTCCGAATTCTTGACCGGCCTCTTCGTAGGCGGATAATGATTCGTTCTGCGTCCTACCTAACGGTATGCCGCGATACGCACTGGCATTGAGTAATATGCCCACATAGGCTCCCCCCATGAGCTTTTCTCCTCCTGTTCTATCGGATACATAAACGTTTGATGCTTGTATATTAGAGTATGAGTTAGGTGGATGTTTCGAAAAGGCGATTGCTGACGGTGATTTGACCATTTTTGGCGAAGTCATGATCGTTCTCGGACGAAGGTGTATATGCTGTGATATAGAAGTATTCATTCGTGCGAGTTTAATTTAGGCAAAACCTAAATGAGTACCTGAAATGTTTCTGAAGGAAACATACTTCGTAAGCAGAGGCTCTTCGAGGGTGAACGCAAGATTCGATGTCGAATCCACATCATGAAAATACTTCGTGATGAGATAAACCTTGATCGAAGTCATTTCATTCGATGATGAGCGACCGCTATTAAGGTAGGTTTATTCGCCAATCAGAATGTTCACATTCTGATGTGGGCAAAAGATGATTTTTTGAATATCCTCTGGAAGGGAGAAATACGATGGGACGACCTAGCGTGGCAATTGTTACACCGGGCTCCTTTCCGATTCCTTCGGTGCGAAGCAGCTCGGTGGAACGGGTGGTTGAGCAAGTCGTTCCGCTGGTGCAGCATCGGCTCCATTGTTACATTTTTGGCCGTACTGTGAAGCATCTTCCTAGCTATGGGACGGTTCATGGCGTACCTTGTTATCGGGTTCCATACGGAAGCGGAGCGCGTTACATCCAAGCGGTGATCATGCATCTGCTCTTCCTTAGACCAGACATCATACAAGTTGAGAATCGACCCAGATATGTCCTGGCGATCAAGAAGCGTATGCCGCATGCGTGTGTATTTCTCTATTTGCATTCGATGACCTATATTTCGAAGACCGTCATACCGGATCGAACCTTGCGCCGCGCACTGCAGTGTGCGGATCAGATAATGGTGAACAGTATGTTCATGAAGGAGCACCTTATTAGTCGGTTTCGTGATATGGAAGCGAAAATTGTCGTAAATCATCTTGGGGTCAATCCTGAGCAGTTCCAGCTTCATAAGAGTGAATTCGGGTATAGGAATGTAACTAATGACTGGAAGATTCGTCAAGGGTTATCGGGACGGCGAATCATATTATTCGCAGGAAGATTGAATCCCCAGAAGGGGGTGCATCATCTGCTGGAAGCGATGCGGTACATCGCGTTGATAGAGCCTTCAGCTGTGCTGGTCATTGTGGGCAGCGCCTTCTATGGTTCAAGACGACGGACCGCTTATGTTCGTAAATTAGAGCGGATGGCACGGAGAATCCCGCATCATGTACAGTTTATACCGTATGTCCCTTATGATGAGATAGCACGCTGGTTCAGCATTTCTGATGTTGTCGTTGTCCCTTCCGTACGGGATGAAGCATTCGGGCTTGTCAATGTGGAGGCCATGGCTGCAGGGGTGCCTGTGGTTGCTGCGAGGACAGGCGGAATCCGTGAGATTGTGCAGCATCATATAACAGGGTTCCTCGTAGACACGCAGCAGCTCACGAAGGAACTCGTCCCGTATATCCTATATATTCTGCGAGATGCTTCGCTCCAACATCGGTTGGGTCAGGCAGGTGCGGAGCGGGTGCAGAAGTATTTCACATGGCAGCATACAGCGGATCGCTGGGCCAGCCTAATCGAACAACATGCCAGTGTTTGATTGAGTTCTTATAGCAGATTTTTCAAGCGTACACCGAAGGAAATTCGTTCGGTGTTTTTCTTTTTTCAGGGCTTAGGCGAGTGACAGGGTCCTAGTCGAGTGCATATGATGCAAATGACGATCTATGCAGGAAGGAGAGGGCTCATGAAAAAACCGAAAAGATCGGCGAGATCGACGAAATCGAAAAAGCCGCTTTATTATGTCGATAACCCGAACTCTCGCGAACTAAATTGGCTCGGAACTGCGAACAAAACGCAGGCGGCCGTCGATCCCCAAGAAGATAAGGATGTATCGATTAATGCGATGACTCCACTTCCGACTCGGCCTGAAACAAATTCGAAATCCGATGACACTGAAATATTGATCCCATTGGAAGATGTCCTTAGCCAAGTGATAGAAGAAGCTCAGCTGCAGCTGCAATCCGAGCCGGAAGTCAATTTACAAGAACAGAAGCTTGCGAAGGGCTTGAAGTCTGAGATTTCGAAAGACACGGAATCCGGGCCCGCGCCACTAGAGCAGCGACCGGAATCATCCGAATCCGATACTTCGGCATCGTCTGCATCACGGACGAAGCTGGAAGCAAGAAGAGCATCTGCGATGAAGCCGCCATCTGAAGTTGCGGCGGAAGCGGACAGCGCCACGCAACCCCCGTCCACACGAGGGAACAAGACCGCAAGCGAATCCGTTGAAGAACGACGCGCAGCCGTCAGAGCGCGATCCAAATCGAAGTCAGAGCCTCAAGCGGTAGTGACACCGCCAGAAGCCTCGTCTGAACCTCCAAAGGTTGAGGAGGTCAAGAGCGAAGCAGTCCAAGAAGTGAAGGTCGAGGTACAGCAAGTGCCAGAAGCCTTTGAACAACAGGAATACGATGAAGCGAACAGCCTCTCGCGGATCTTCTCTCCGTTCGGGCGCAATAAAGGGGTCGTCTATACCGACGATCTTGTCGACGGTGCCGTTACGAATGAGAAGCTCGCCCCTTATTCGATTGACGGATCGAAGATCAAGAAGGAGAGCATTGGCGCTGACGTGCTGAAGGATTATGCCATTCAGAGCATTAAGATTGCAGACGGAGCCATTAGCGCCGCCAAAATTGCTCCAGAATCGGTATCCGGTGAACACCTCATCCGTCAATCCATCACCAGTGGTAAAATCCGCGATCGTTCCATCACGGGTGAGAAGCTTAAAGACGGAAGCATTACATCTGAGAAGCTCGCCGACAAGACCATCGATTCGAATAAAATCGCAGAAGGTTCTATTCAGACGAAACACTTGGCTTCGCTTATCGTATCCAGCGATCTTATACAGAACCAATCGATTACCTCCGAGAAAATCCGCAGCGGTGCGGTACAAACCGAGAACCTCGCGAATGACGTTATCGATACTTCGAAGCTTAGCGATGGTGCGGTGACATCAGATAAGCTGCAGGATGAATCCGTAACGGAGAGTAAAATCTTCCCGGGCAGTGTCGTTGGCGTCCACCTGAAGGAAGGCGCTGTAACGAAACGCCATATCGCGAAGAAGTCAATCCAACGTGATCATATCGAGGACGCTCAGATTGATTCCCATCATATCTTGCCTGCCGCGATTCATTCGGTGCATTTGAAGCCGAATTCGATCTCGTCGGTTTTACTCGACTCGCAGGCTGTAGGCACACCGCATCTCCAAGATGACGCGATTAAGCAGCAGCATATCGGTGTATCTGAAATTCAGACATGGCATTTTGCGGATCAGAGTATTACATCGCCGAAGCTTGCAGATCAAGCGGTATCCACCGTAAAACTCGTAGACCATGCGGTGACGACTTCCAAAATTGCGGATCAGAGCATCATTCCGCAGAAGTTAGCCGATGAAGCCATTCAATCCCGTCACCTCGCTAAGAACACTGTGGTCTCCGATAAAATTGCTCCGCTTGCCATCGGTTCAAGCCATTTGAAATCAGAGTCCGTAGGACCGGAGCATATTCAAGATCAAGCGATCATGGAGATTCATCTGAACAGAAGCGCCGTGACATCCGATAAGATTAACAATCGTGCGGTTCAATCGGAGCACATCGAACTTGCAGGCATTCATACCGAACATTTGGCAAATGAAACCATTACGAGCGATAAATTAGCGAAGAATAGTGTCCTAACCGAAGCCATCGTCGATGGTTCCGTGACGGAAGCGAAGCTGGCTTCTCAAAGTGTCACTGCCGATGTTCTGGCCGATGACGCTGTTCAGGCCTTCCATATCGCAGAGAAGTCCGTCACATCACAGGCGATTGCGCAAGAAGCTGTTCAATCGTTCCACATTCAGTCAGGCTCGATTGGCAGTGAGCATCTCCAGATGTTCTCCGTCGGTCAACCGATGCTGAAGAACGAGGCGGTATCTGCGGAGAAAATCGCATCCAATGCGATCCGTGACCGACATATCGGACCTGGTACGGTATTCTCCCACCATCTGGCAGATCATGCCGTGACATCGCTCAAAATTTCTCCAGAGAGTGTCTCCACAGATAAAATAAATGACATGGCTGTTACAACACCAAAGCTGGCAGATCAGAGTGTTAACTCCTCAAAAATCGGATACGAAGCTGTTATGACATCACATCTATCCGCTGGTGCTGTGACTTCGCCAATTATTGCAGAACAGGCGATTAGCTCCGAGCATCTACAGGATCAGATTATCGGGACAGAGCATCTTCAATTCGATGCGGTTGGCACGGAACAGTTACAGGACGGATCCATTACTTCAGAGAAGCTTACGAAACAGAGTATTACCAGTGACAAGATGGCCATCGGTTCTGTTGATGGGCCGCATATTCGCAATCAAGCCATTCACAGCAGTCATCTAATGCAAGAAACGATCCAGTCCCAACATCTAAGCGATGTGAGCGTATCGACAGCGAAGCTCGCGGACGGCAGTGTGACGAGTGATAAGCTAGCCATCGATAGCATCACGGAAGATCATTTGGCGTCAAGCTCCGTGGGGCAAGACAAAATTCAGCCTGGAGCCATTACTTCTTTCCATATCCAAGATGAGTCGGTTCAGGAGCAGCACCTCGAGGATCATGCTGTGGGAGAACGTCATATTCAGCAGGATGCCATCCGAACGGATATGTTGCAGAATCAGTCCGTCACGAGTGAGAAGATTAGCTCGGGAGCGATTGAAGGCCGTCATGTTGGACTTGAAGTGATCTCCAGCAAGCATCTGAGAGTCGAGGCCGTTCAAGGATATCATCTGAAGAAAGGGATCATCACGACGGCGCATCTCGCCCAAGATGTATTGAATTCGGATTGGATGCCGGAAGAAAGCATCGTCGGCGGCAAAATCAAGCCGGGTGTCATCGAATCGTACCATCTTGCAGATCTCTCCGTGGCAGGCAAGAAGCTGCAATCCAGCTCGATTACACCGGATAAAATATCGCAAGCTGCCATTCAATCGCAGCATGTGCAGCCGGGAAGCATCCTCTCGGAACATCTGCAGCCTCGCTCGATTCAGTCATCGCATATTCAATATGGCGTCATTCAGCCAGAGCATCTGGCAGAAGGATCAATATTCGCCGAGCATATTAAGCAAGAAGCGATCCAAGAAGGACATCTACAGACGGGCTCGGTAGGCTCCGCGCAGCTGCAAGCTGGAAGTATCGTGGAATCTAAACTCGCACAAGGCGCAGTATCAGCCTCCAAAATCGCACCGGAGTCCATTCAGACCGAGCACATGGCTGTGGGATCAATCCAGGCAGAACATTTGAATCCACTAAGCGTGGGTAACAGCCATTTGCAGCCGGGCATTATTGATTCCAACCATTTGAAGCCGAATATTATTCAGACAGAGCACTTACAAGAAGGGGTTATTCTTCCACATCATTTGCGTGAGCAGTCCATTTCGGAACTGCACATTCAGAACAATGCCATTCATACCGGTATGCTGCAGGATCAAAGCGTCACGCGGAATAAACTGAATGACCGCGTTGTATCCGGTGATAAGCTGGCGCTCAAGTCGGTGACGGCCGATCATATGGCTGAGGATTCGATTCTATCCGAGCATATTAGTGCGGGAGCCGTAGAAGGCGTCCATATAGGAGCGATGGAGATAGGGTCCGATCACCTGCTGCCGCGCAGTATCTCTGATGTGCATCTGCAAGAAGGGAGTATTCAAGAAGCACATCTGCAATCTGGAATTATCGGAAGCAGCCATTTGAAGGAGAGTATTGTGGAAGCCCGACATTTACAGGATAGCTCTGTAACGCGCGATAAGCTCAGTTATCGATCTGTTGGACGGGAGCATCTGGTACAGAAGTCGGTGACCTCCACCCATTTGGCCGCAGAAGCCGTAGGTCAAGAGCATGTGCAGCCGGGTAGTATTGGGACGGAGCATTTGCAAGATGGGATCATTCTGAGCAAACATTTGCAGGAAGGCATCGTACAAGAGGAGCATTTGCAAGAGAAAGCTGTTAGCGGGAGTCACCTGAAGGATGGATCAATTACCCGCGAGAAGCTTGGCGAGGCATCCATAGGACGTGAACAGCTCGCACCGCGGTCCGTATCTTCATCGCATTTGGCCCAGGGCTCCGTCGCATCGGAACATCTTCAATCGCTCATCGTCTCCAGCACTCATCTTCTCGATAACGTCGTTCAGAGCCATCATTTGCAGTCATCGAGCATCACCCATGATCATTTACAGGATAGTATCGTTCACACGAAGAATTTGCAGGATGGCGCCGTGACGCGCGATAAGCTGAGTGAGGGTGCTGTAGGACGGGAACATCTCGTCGATAAATCGGTAACCTCTGTTCATTTGGCGTCAGGATCTGTAGGCATGGAGCATGTACAGCCGAATAGTATAACGACGACTCACCTGCAGAAGAAAATTGTGCAGAGTGCTCATTTACAGCAAGGGATCATTAGCAGTGAACATGTGCAGGAAGGGGCTATTCATACAAGGCATCTGCAAGACGGTTCCATTATGCGCGAGCAGCTCAGCCCACAGTCAGTAGGCAGAGAACAGATTGAAGAGAATGCGATTCAGAGCTCGCATTTAGCTTCAGGAGCGGTGGATTCCAATCACTTGCAGCCTTCTAGCATTAACGAAGTTCATTTACAGCTGGAAATTATTCAAGGGCCGCATCTACAGAAACGAATTATCGATAATAGTCATTTGCAGGAAGAGATCATTCAGAATCGGAATATTGAGGATGGGACGATTACACGCAATAAATTGAGCAGAGATTCGGTGGGACGCGACCAACTGATGCATGACACGGTAACCTCAGCTCACCTCTCCATGGAAGTGATCGGTTCGGAGCATCTGCAACCGCAAATCATTACAGCCGCGCATTTGAATGACAGCATTATTGGAAGCGCGCATTTGCAGCAGGGCATTATTCGAAATGAACATCTGCAAGCGGGTGTCGTGCATTCGAATCAACTGAAGGATGGCGCAGTTACGCGAGATAAATTAAGTGACGGATCTGTTGGCCGGGAGCAGTTGATTCAAAAATCTGTGAATTCCTCGCATCTCGCTTACGATGCCGTAAGATCAGAGAACATCACGAGCGGAGCGATTTCGAGCGATCATCTGCAAGCAGGCAGCATCTCGACACTGCATTTGCAGCAGAATACTGTCGCCAGTGATCAACTGCAAGAAAATAGTGTTCAAGGACTACACGTACAGGATGGGGCTATTGCTCGGAGTAAAATCGGGCGAGGTGCTGTTGGCAGCGAGCAGCTCGAAGAGCATGCGGTTAGCGAATCGCATATTGCTCGCGAAGCGGTTCAATCACAACACATTGCAGATGGGGCCATTACGTCACGTCATCTGCAGTCGGATACGATTCAGAGCGCCCATTTAACGAATGGACTGATCGGTAAAGAGCATTTGCAGGATGCTAGTGTTCAATCTCGTCATATTCAGGATGGTACGATTACCCGTTACAAGTTAAGTGAGGGAGCCGTAGGACGGGAGCATCTACTGGATCAATCCGTGACTTCGGAACATTTAATGAGCGACGCGATCACATCCGAGCATATTGCATCTGCATCCGTAACGACAGAACATTTGCGTAAAGGCATAATAACAAGCGATCATTTGCAGGAAGCTAGCGTGCAGACACGGAACATCCAGGATCGTGCCATCACGAGAGATAAATTAAGTGCAGGTGCAGTCGGCCGAGAGCAGCTCGCGAATCAATCTGTAGACACAGCCCATATTGCTTACGAATCTGTGAAATCCGAACACATTGCAATGGGTTCGGTCACGATGGAGCATTTGGAGCCAGGGCTGCTGCAGCGTGTAAATCTAGGTAATGAATCCATTGGACGCGAACATTTGCAAACAGGCAGTATACAGACGGAGAGTCTGGCCGATGAGATCGTTACACGGGAGAAATTAGCGAGAGATGCTGTTGGCAGCGATCAGCTCGGTGTTGGCGTGATCACATCCAAGCATTTGGCGACGGAATTAGTCAATACGACGCATCTTGCTCATGAGTCCGTTACATCGGATCATATCCAAGTGAATACGATCTGCAGTGAACACCTGCAAGATGGAATTATCGGCAGTGAGCATTTACGTGTAGGCATCGTAGGTTCGGAACATTTGCAGTCTGGATCCGTGTCAGAGGACCACTTGCTTGAAGATAGTGTAGGAACGCAGCATTTGCAGGTAGGCAGTGTTCATGACGTGAACATTATGGATGGCGCGGTTACGCGGGAGAAGCTAGCGGCAAATGCAGTGGGTCGAGAGCAGCTTGCATCCGAATCCGTAACAGAGGCGCATCTCTCGATGGAAGCTGTTCATGCAGAACATCTTGCCGTCGAATCCGTAAGGGGTAACCACTTGGCGAAGGAATCCATTCAAGGGGAGCATCTGGCCCTAGCCTCTGTCACATCGAGTCATCTGCAAGCCGGTGTCATCGGAAGCCAGCATTTGCAGGAAGGTATTGTCGGCACAGCACATTTGCAAATAGGCGCAATTGGCAGTGAATCTCTGCAAGAAGGCATCATTAGCAGTATTCATCTACAAGCTGGCAGCGTGACCGAAGCACATCTTGGCGAAAGCTGCGTCGGCGCAAGGCAGCTGCAAGCGGGAAGTATTAAGGGCGATCATTTGGTAGCAGGCAGCATTACATCGGATCATCTGCAAGAAAGTGCTGTAACGCGAGATAAGCTTGCTCTTGAGGTTATTGGCTGTGAGCAACTGGCTAAGCAATCCATTGGCGTTGAGCATTTGCAAATCGAGACACTGGATTGTATCCAAGCGATGTCTCGCTCCATGACGATAGAGTTACCAGAAAACAGTGTAACCAGTGATGTTCTGGCCGATGAGTCTGTGACTTCGAATAAAATAGCGCCTCTTGCAGTGACCTCTGCCCATGTGACCCCCGGATCGATTCTTACAGCGCATATCGGTGGTCAGCAGATTGAAGCGGGGCATTTGCAGGAGCAAGTGATTCAATCCCACCATCTGGTTGAAGGAATTATTCAAAGTCAGCATATTGGACCGGATGAAGTGACGACGGATCATATTCGGGCTCAAACGATCGTATCACGCCATATTCAGCCGTCATCGATTCTTTCCTGGCATGTTCAGACAGATAGTATTGGTACGGATAAGTTGCAGAATCAATCCGTTACCCCAGAGAAGCTATCCTTCCAGCCTGTTCAGACCGTTGCTTCGAATGGAGCCACATTGCAGCAATTTGGTATGACACCGTTCACCTTTAATCTGCATGACGAGAAGATTGAAGTTACAATTCCATTCCAAGAAGCATTCGGCAATTCGAACTATGTGGTTGTCGCAATGACAAATCAATCGACATGCTATACCTCGCTCAAATCCAAGAATGAGAAGTATGCGGTTGTTGAGGTCGTGCGCACAAGATTCACACCGGAACCGAACGCGGTCATCTCGTGGATCGCTATGGGAACCAAAGGTTAATGAGCTTCAACCATTAGGCTATACGTCGAGCCCCAGTGCCATCATACGTAACAGGTCATTAAAGAAACAAAGAGGATCGCGCTCCAAAGCATGAAGCTTGGGGTGGCGATCCTCTTTGCGTGTGGAGCAGTACAGAAGCCGTCGCACAAAGGAATGTACAACATAAAATGTCTTGTATATAGGGCTGCGGCTGCTATAGAAAGGCCATGCATGAGGGAGTGAACTTTTCTTGGAACTGGAGGTGAATCGTCATTGATTGCAAACAACCGAAAAAGGGGTCCGAAACGAAGACGCAGCGTACGATCTGGTCCGTATGCCTCACCCTATCTTTCCGTCATCATCCCGGTCATGAATGAACGGCGTACGATCGCGAGAGTGATTCGAGAGGCGAAGCGAATCCACCCGAATACGGAAGTCATCGTCGTCGTGAATGGTTCAACGGACGGAACCAAGAAAATTGTTGCCCAGCAAAGGGTGACAGTGCTCTCTTACGAAGAACCATTGGGCCATGATGTGGGACGTAGTATTGGAGCGAACGCGGCAAGAGGGAAAGTGCTGTTATTTATCGACGGAGATATGGTTATTCCTTGTAAGCAATTAAGGCCCTTCGTTCAAGCCATTGCCAGCGGAACGGATGTTGCGCTCAATGACTACTCAGGACCGACACATAAACGAACAGTGCATGGCGTCGTATTAGCCAAGCATGTGTTGAACATCATGCTCTCAAGACCCGATCTTCACGGGACTTCCATGACAGCTGTTCCGCATGCATTAAGCCGGCGAGCGTTGGATATCATCCAGCCGCCGAATTTATCCATTCCCCCTTTAGCGCATGCGATGGCTGTCCAACGTGGATTGCATGTGAAAGCCGTACATCATGTGAATGTTGGTAAGCTTAATCCGAGTCGTGTTCGTAATCGAAATGGTGATCCGCTGGAGAATCTCATTGTTGGCGATCATTTGGAGACGATGGACTGGCTAAGTCATGAGCTTGGTGTTCGCGGGGGATTCACGGATTTGACGCGGAATCGTGAGATCGCGAGGTGAGCAGATGAGACAACGAATGAATTTGCCTACTACCAAACGGCAGCCTACTGCCAAACGGCAGCCTGCTGTAAGATCCAAGCCACGTCTGGCTAGACGGTCACGACCACGATCACAAGTAAGATTACGATCTGCCACAGAGCTATCCCCACGCTATCCGATTCATACGGGGACTGTCTTCCCACCGCTTCAGCAGACGGTGTCGGCCATTCTGTCCGTGCAGAATGAAGAAGATTCCATTGGCGGAGTTCTGAATGAACTGAAGAAGCTGCAAGTTGATGAGATTATCGTTATCTTGAATGGGTGTACGGACCGTAGTTATGACATAGCTAGGCAGCATGAAAATGTGAAAATTGTTCATTATGCAGATCCGATCGGACATGATGTCGGGCGGGCAATCGGTGCCAAACTCTCGACCTCGGATATTCTATTGTTCGTGGATGGGGATATTCCTATATCTGCAAATGCGTTAATGTCTTTTATCTATGCTGTGCATCGAGGAATTGATGTCGCACTGAATGATATTAGTCCGTTCATATCCACATTTGATCGTCGAGATGATTTGACCCGCTGCAAAGAATTTCTGAATCGAAGCTTAGGTCGCAGCGATCTGACGGTGAATTCCATGACAGCGATCCCGCATGCGCTATCCCGCAGAGCGATCGAAATCATTGGATATGACAACTTGATGGTCCCGCCAAAAGCGCAAGCGATCGCGATGTTGAAGGGACTTAAGATTGAGCTTGTGGGGAGTGTAAATGTGATCGAACGCAATAAGTTGCGTAAGAGTAATGTAGGCGATGTGAATCCTGTCGCACAAATGATTATCGGCGATCACCTCGAAGCGATTCGTCAAGCGATGAACTTGAGCGGGAATCGATTATCGCTGCCCGATCATTCGCGGAAACGCATTGCGGCGAGTAGGAACGGGATATGAGACCGACCAGCATGTAATTTTGGGCTTCGAGTAGGATCCTCACATTTATTTCTGGATGGGGAGTGTACAAGTGAGTGTTCAAAAAGTCGGCTTATCAGCACCTAAAAGTTTTCGAAGAAAACTTACATCGTAAGCGTAAGCTTAGGTTGCGAGAACTCGAAGATCTATGCTTCCGTAGCGAGTTTTTCTTCGAAAAACTTTTAGGAGGAACGGAATTTAGGCAAAACCTAAATGAGTACCGGACTTCGAGGGTGAACGCGAGATTCGATGTCGAATTCGCTTCATGAAACACTTCGTGATCAAAAGATGACTTTTTGAACTACCTCTTCAGGAAAGGGAGGATTTGTGTGAAAGGAATAATACTAGCCGGCGGGACAGGAGCCAGACTTTATCCGCTTACGAAGATGATGAATAAGCATCTGCTGCCAGTCGGTAGATTCCCCATGATCTGTTACGGGATTGACCGCTTACGGAAGGCGGGAATTAAAGATATTCTGCTCATCATCGGTAAAGCTTCCGCAGGACTTTATCTGAATTTTCTAGGGAGCGGTGTAGAATGGGGCGTGAATATCTCATACAAAATTCAAGAGAATGCTGGTGGAACTGCACAGGCACTGAATCTTGCCCAGGGCTATATCTCGCCGCAAGAGAAATTTGTCGTCCTGCTCGGAGATAACTTATTCCAAGATGATCTGACGCCTTATGTTGTTGCCTTCAGGGATCAACCGCCAGGTTCTGCACGTGTGCTGCTCAAGCGGGTGAATGACCCCAAACGATTTGGCGTGCCCGTATTCGATCCGAATAATCCGGACCTGATCATTCGGATTCAAGAAAAGCCGAAGAAGCCGCCAGCTAACTATTGCGTCACAGGGATATATATGTATGATTCTTTTGTGTTTGAAGCCATTGACCAGATTCAGCCTTCAGCGCGCGGTGAACTCGAAATAACAGATGTCAATAACATCTATGCGGAGTTAGGTCGATTGCAATTTGATGTTCTTCGCGGATGGTGGACGGATGCGGGAACATTTGATTCTTTGCAGGAAGCGAGTCGCAAGCTGCGAGGACTTCATCCTTGAGAACGATGGATTATTTTCATGACTTGCGAAGAGAAAGTGGGGTGCTGAAATGCTCCTTCTGCCGAGAAAAAGACGTAAGAACAAAACAGCGCATCGTAAATCGGTGATCAGGAAACCGAGGAAAAGCAGTAAAAAGCAATCCGCTTCACATAAATCAAGAATGAAATCGAGACTGCGAGGTTCGGATGTATCGTATCGTTCGTATGCGAACCGTGTTACAAGAAAGCTGGGAAGGCATAAGGAAGACCAATCCATTCCTGATCATCAAGCATGGCGGAACGCCTACGATAAAGGTTTTGATAAGGGGTTCTACGAAGGCGGGGATGGTATCCTAACACAGATGCTTCCACCTTTTACGGTACTGCCGAATGTTGAATTGCGAGAAGTTCTGCAGGCGGGGCTCAGCCAAATGCAACACCTCCTGCATCCTCTCGTCGATCCGGTTACGCTATACCGCGAGATGAAGAAGGCATTGGACTCGGAGAAGCCGATGTCCATCGTTCGATTAGGGGATGGTGAGATGCTTACGCTGTCTCATGACTTGATTATCCCTGCAGATCAAGCGCGACAGATTGGCCCTTTTTTACCTTATGCAGGCGTTAGTCTACCTGATCCTACAGCGCGGCAATTGTTAGCCGATTCGATTAGACGTGCCACCATCGTAGGCATTCCCGTCTCTCGCATGCGCAGCTTCCAAGGAATGCTATTCCCTGCACTTAAAGCACATGGCATCGATTATCGAGACTTACGTATGACCATATCGACAATCAACTATTTATTCTATGAATTGGGGTACTTAACGTTATTGCTCAAAGGAAGACGTGTGCTAGTTGTCGGGAATGAAGCTAATGCGCTGGGAGCTGTACTTACATCACGTGGTGTACGTATCGTCGGAATCGTCACGCCAGTTCAAGGGATTCACGATGTGGATCGTGTAGTGGAGGAAATCGCTACACATGCTTTTGATATTGCGCTTGTCGCAGCAGGTATTCCAGCTGTCATCATTTCGGAGCGGGTTGCAACGGAGCTGGGTCGTGTCGCCATTGATTTCGGGCACCTCGCTAACAAGCTTGTGAAGGGCTAACCCGTCTAGACGAAGGATGAATGAGGTTCTGGGGGATCATGTGGTACACGGATGCGCCGTATGAGATCATTGTCATCGATAATGGCTCTACCGATGGTAATATTTCCATCGGTAGAGCCATTCGCCGTCATATCGATTCCCAGAACCGAGGGTGGTCAATCGTCGAAATGAACAGTTTTTTATCCCGGTCATGCGCTGGCATTTGCAGGAGCGTGCGCATACGGTATGGACCCAAGAGGAACTTGGTCTATATCCCGAAGGACTTCCGATTATTGCTCCACCCTTGTTTCGTAATCCCGAATTATAGCCTTGGAACTGGGCGAATGCTCAGTAGCACGGTACACCTGTCAGCATATGCTGTAAAAGGGTAGTGCTAAGGGCTCTCTTTGCGAATGATTAACGTTAGAGAGGGGGGGCCTATGCAGAACAGAATTACCGAGATGATCGTGCATATGTCCAATTCGCATCTCCATATGGCAACAGTTATTGATGCGAAACGCCATGTTGCTGTCCGAATGGCACATCTCATTCACGCTTTACCAGATCAGCATCCGAATTTCGATGGAAGAATGATGGAATAAGAAGTGAGGGTTGTGTATGAGAGAACAAGCATATCTGAATATGCTGGACGCAGCTGCCAAGATCCAATGGAATGTCGCTATGATTCTAGAGGCGAAAGCAGTTGAAGCAGAAAAAGTGCGTAATTGGGCGCTGAATCATTTGTCGGAGCAAGCCTTCACGAGCCATACGGAACTGCTTAAGGAGTCTCTCGGCATTCATGATTCACTCGTGGATGTCCTCGATGGATTAACCAAGCTAGAGAACGGACTTGCGCATAATTTAAAGGTTGTACTGAACCGGGAGGCCGATGGTGGTTTGGGCGGTTTCGGTGAAGGCGGCTGGTTTGGTGATCAGTTCGGAACGGGAGACACTGATGATGGATCTTCATCGCAGGGAATGGGCAGCAAAGGATAAGTTAATTCATGCGATAGCGAGAAGTCAAGGTGCGTTGTCGCGTATCCTCGATTCGGTTGCGGACGTCGCGGCACACGACTCGTCGAACAATGAGCTGGCGAAGAAGCTGGTTGGGAATATTCAAGTGTTATCAGAATGCATTGTGTCGTATGGCGTCAAGAAAATCGTTCATTCGGCGCTATAAAAAGGGAACTCCTACAAAGCCGTGGAAAGCTGCAGACTTCGCCAAAGTACCGAATGTAACCCGAGGAGTACAGGAGGATAACAGAAATGTTAACAAAAGTAAAAACCAAAAAAAATGGCCTGAAACGCAAGGTCAAAGTGCTGCGCAAAATCAGAAAAGTAAGCCGCCAATTGGTAAAAAAACGTAGAGTAGTTAAAGGAAAAAAACGTGTACTTAAACGCGGACTCCGCAAAATTGTGCGTAAAAAACGCCAAAAGACTTCGAAGCCTCTTGTGATGCCTCAAGACGGGCATTCGAAGGAATTTAACCAAGAATATGATCTTGCGTATAATGAAGGATTTAATGCCGGGTTTGAGCAAGGTTTCGAGGATGGTCATAAAAACTCCTACAGCAACAATTAAACTAAAATCATTCTCTACTATAGAGAGGTATCTTCCGTTTGACGAGGTACCTCTCTTTCTGCTGCCTCCCGAAATGCGAATAAGAGTCTTTGAGAGGGACTGCTTCCATGTGGCGGCGAAGGGGGATAAGGAAGAGCTAATACCCTTCCAAGCAACACTCTACCTATGGGACTTTGAGCGCCGCGAACGCTTGGAGTTCTTTTCCTTTTTTGCTTCTTCCGGTGGGCATTACCTAGAGTTGCGAGCGAAGAGAGAGAATTTAGGTAATGCAGGATAAGGCGCGTAGTCGCTCTACTCTACAAATCCCCGGCAAAGCCAGGGAACAGTGGTAAACCTTAGAGAACTTTAGACTACGAAATAAGAAAAAATCCCAAACCTCTTTTTTAGCAGGATAGTTTATCAATATATTTTTCATTATCGCAGGAAAATAATGGTGAGCATTGAATTCTTACTTGTACTAAAAAAAGAGGAAAGAAGGTTTGCCCGATGGAGGTTACGCAGCAGCCAGCTACGGTTACATCTGTCCCTAAATTGGCATATGACGGCGGACAAATCGATGTAATTTGGGACAATCATGAAATGGCTGTCCAATGGTATGAAAAACATATGGGATTTACCCGCAAGCAAGTAATGAATGGGAAAAATGAAAAATTATCTACAGCGGAAATTATGACAGAGTTGCGAGCTGGTTTATGGCTCAAATCTGTACTGACGGACAGAAGAGTTAATCATTTTTTCGCCGAACGTGGCACGGTTAACCCAAACGTTCGTTGGTGTTATGCTACGCGTGACGTAGAAGCCGAGCATGCTTATTTCCAAAAAGAAGGCATACGTACTTCTGACATTTATTACACAGCCGATGGTAAGGGTCACTTTGATTTTTGGGGATTCGAAGGTACCCGCTTAACCGCAGCAGAAAGCCAAGATATTCAAGACGGTTCACGCTTTGGCGGAAGTTGGGTTCGTATTGGAGTAAGAAATCTTCAAGAGGCTAGAACGTGGTATGAAAAATATTTAGGGATGGTATTATTGGAGGATTACTCTACAAAAGGGTCCCTAAAAATGGGGTTATCTTTGGAACATCATCCCGATGCACATTCCGTTTGGTGGCTTGACCAACTTTCAGAAGACGCACCGGATAATGGACCAGTAGATGGACCTTGCCGCCCTTATTGTGTCACTCATGATGGAGAGGCTTTTTCTCAATATTTTCAATATCTACGAGATAACGGTATCTGTACTTCTGACTACATTACTGGTGGTTTTTTTGCATTTTTTCACTTTTATGACCCAGACGGCAACCGATTTAATGTATATAAATATTAACTGAATCGTAAACGACCAGAGTGTGACAAAAACCTCTGATAGACCTTTGCACTAAAGGAGAACTATAGTTTAAAAAATATAAATACGCGGCTGCCGATATGGATCGGTAGCCGCGTTGTGCTAATGGACAGAAAACTTCCAATATCTATATAATCATGCGTCCCTTTTTAACGATGGATATCACGCGTTTCCCATATTGATCGGATGGAGTGCTCCCCTGATGGCAAATGAAGCCTGACCGGTCTCCTCAGACACAACAATGACGATAGCATCGCAACGTTCGGTCAGGCCGATCGCCGCTCGATGCCTTGTGCCCAGTTTCTGATCTGTTGCTTGAATATTAGACAGAGGCAGGACATTTGCAGCAGATATAACAACGTCGGAGCGAATCAAGACAGCGCCGTCATGCAGCGGATTTCCCGGATAAAATATCGATTCGATTAAGGCATGTGTTATCATCCCTCCGATAGGTACATTGGGACGAATGAGCGCTTCAAGCGGATCGTTGCGCTCCACGACAATTAACGCGCCATGCTTGCGTTCGGATAAATGCCGCACACAAGTCGTCAAATCTTCGTATTTGGATGTATAAGGGGATAAATAGCATTTTAAATAAAACGAAGCTGCTGTCGTTACGATATCAGTCATCACCTTGCGCATCGTTTCGAATTCTTGGATGAGACACATGTTTTCATTGCTTAGCCGCATCATATTTTGCTCGGCCAGTGTTGAAATTTCTTTCAATTGTTGCTCCAATTGTTGCTTCAATGGGGAGGTGTTGCAAGTATTAGGGTCACTCATGTCATAACCTCGATTCGAAAAGATGAAAATCATGTTCTATCGTTTCCCAATAGACCAACAATTATCCAACTCCAAGCTCGCAGATGGTGCCTCAGAGGATGGAGCCATCGGCTACGCGTGGAATAAAGACTTCCTGCTGACATCTGTTCGAATTAGTTGTATTTGGTTGACCGGATTGAAAACATGATGTAAAATTTTGTTAATTGTATGCTTTAAGTAATGAACTTACTTAAAGGTAAGGGGATGATTTATCAATGATTCATCAGCTTGAATGTCCAGTGGAGACAATCATTCATGTTCTAGGTGGCAAATGGAAACCAATGATTTTATGGCATTTGATACAATCCAATAAGCGATTCAACGATCTGGAAAAGCTTATACCTGATGTTTCTCAAAAAATGCTTTCACAACATTTACGGGACTTGGAACGAGAGGGGATAATCGATAGAACGGTCTACCCCACCGTCCCTCCAAAAGTAGAATATTCCCTTAGTGAATATGGCAAAACATTGATTCCTGTAGCAGAAGTCATGTGTGCTTGGGGAGAAAACCATAATAAGCGGAAATATGAAGAACCTGCTTCTTAAAGATGGTTCAATTAATTTGTACACTAATTCAATCACTCATAACAAAAGCTGCCACGGGATTTGACCTGGCGGCTTTTTCTCATTTAAGTCAGCATTCCTATCCCTTTCTACTTATGCTTACTTTTAAGTAAGTACCCTACATTAAAGTGGGTTCTTATCAAGATTTTGAAACGATGGTACGCTTGAGTCAATCCAAAGATGAAATATCGGGAGCAATTATAAAAGGAGGAAAAAATGATGAAAATTATTGTTTTCGGAGCAACTGGAAATACAGGGAGAAGAGCGCTGGAGCAAGGGGGTAAAATGGGACATGAAATGACAGCATTCGTGCGAAACTCTGAGAAGTTTTATGAACAGCAAGGCGAGCGTTCCGCAAAACATGTGAAGGTAATCGTGGACGATATCATAAACCCAGTAAGCGTCGGCGAGGCGCTCTCGCATCAAGACGCCGCTATTATTGCTGCAGGCCATGCAGGTCAAGGAGATGAGTTCATTCGTCTCGTTGATAACATTGTAAGCCAATGTGAAGTCCACCCAAGTTTTTCTGGGAGGGTATGGGTAATGGGAGGTGCCGGCCTGCTGGATATTCCATATACTGATCTCATTGGCAACAATCTACCCGGCTTCCCACCCGCGTATAAAGATCACAACCGGAATTTTGAACGACTGCTGCAGTCTGAGCTCGATTGGTCAATTATGTGTCCGGGAACTATGATTGATTCGATAGAGCCTCCGGCGTCGGTTCATCTAAATGTGACAACGGAAACCTTACCCATATCAATTCCGAAGACGATTAAGGAATTTTCCGAGGCTGATATAGCCGGTTACTTGTTCAGCCGGATTCAAGAGCTGGATGTTGCTTATGATGATGTCGTGAAATGCATGCTGGACCATATCGAGCTCGGAGGGCCTTTTAAGAGGAAAAGGGTCGGTCTCGCCTATCAAAGCGATATTCCGGTGCGCTAAGAGCAAGAAGGAGATGATCAGTTTGTTTGGATGGCTCCTCGTTTTGCATATATTGGCTTCTATCGCGGTAATCGGTCCCGCTTTCGTGGTACCCGTCATTCGAAGGTCCGCTAGAACCGTCGACCAGTTGCGCTTTGCTTTTGATGTAACGAACAAGCTTGCCATCCTGCCTAAAATTGGCGGTGCCGTACTTATTATTACTGGGGTTTGGCTAATGATCATAACCCAGATGGGGTTGTCCCAAATGTGGCTAAATATATCGATCCTTTTATCGCTGCTCATGGTCGCCACGATCGACGGATTGATCGGGCCGCGCATTAAAAAGATCATGCAGATTGCATCTATAAGTCAAGGCAAAGGGGATGTAGTACCTGCCGAGCTCGGTCGATTGATGAAAAAGATCGAACCAATCGAGACGGCGTCACAGCTGCTGATGATTGCCATAACCGTGCTAATGGTCCTTAAGCCATTCTAAAGAAGCCGTCAAGCCTTTTAACAATCGGCCCGTGATTCATGTTGTTTTGAAACAAGGGGATTGATTATGGAAGCAATACGTTCAGTCAAAGCGCTCATGGGCTGGAAGAGAGATTGCCACGGTTAAGGCTCTATAGTTCGCACAAGAGGTTACGCTAACGGGACACTATAGAGCTATAAAAACAGCAGCAGCCTAGGACTTTAATTCCAGGGCTGCTGCTGTTGCTGCGTCTTCGTCATACATGATTGTTTTGGGTCTTGACTGAGAATTTTCCTCCTTAGTCACTGAAAATTCACTGGAAATATTTCCGATATTTGGTTACGATTAAAACATACCGACTACGCGGTATGTTTTAAAGGAGATGTGAGTATTCTTGAGTCGAAGAGCATACGATGCTGAGCAAACAAGAGCGAATATTATCATGACAGCACGAGAGTTATTTGCGAATAAAGGGTATACCGCGACATCGATTGATGATATTTGCTCTGCGACAGGGTACAGCAAGGGAAGCTTGTATTACCATTTTAAGAGTAAGGAGGATCTCTTCATCCAATTGGCTGAAGGAGCGTTCCAACATTCCTGGGAGACTTGGGATGCACGGTCGGCAACTTATGAGACGTCGATCGATAAACTTTACGCTTACGCCGATTACTTCGCAGACACGCTCGAAAAGCCCCTGAATAAAGCAGGGGAAGATTTTATGGCCAAGGTCGGCATGGAATCAGAAGTTGGACAGAAGTTCTTGGTGATCATTATGGAATACGTTGCTAGATTTGAGACATTGGTAGCAGAAGGTGTGGCACGCGAAGAATTCAAGCATGAGAATCCTAAAGAGCTGGCATTCATCCTCATGAGCTATTATTCAGGGCTCAGTGACAGCCATCGCTTGATGGACAAGGCGGCAATGAAGCAATTGTACCGAAATGCAACAAGGCTGATACTCGAAGGTATTATCAATCCAAATCATGAGGTGAAGTGATGATGGGGAAATACGTATTCGTCGGAGAACAAGAAGAAGCAAGTGTGAAATTCAGTATTGTCATTCCTGCGCATAACGAGGAAAAATATATTGGACGCTGCCTAGAATCGATCGCCGAAGCGGCGGTACCTTATTTAGGTCAGGTCGAAGTGATTGTTGTGCTGAATCGTTGTCAGGATGGTACTGAGCGGATTGCAAGAGATTACAACTGTGTGATTGTCCGGAATGATATGAAAAATCTATCGCAAATTCGCAACGCAGGAGCGAATAAGGCTCGGGGTAACATCCTTGTGACGATAGATGCGGATAGTCGGGTGACAACGAATATGTTATCGGAGATTGATCGTCATCTTCAGATGGGATCGTATATTGGTGGGGGGGTTAGCGGCAAATTCGAGCGTGTCTCTCTAGGGATTATCGTATCGACGATAATGTTGATTATTCCCATGTTATTCATATATGGTGCTATCTCTGTCGGCATCTTCTGGTGTTATAAGAAAGATTTCGATGCGATTGGCGGATTTAATGATCAGATGTTGATGTCAGAGGATGCTGATTTTGCTTTGCGGTTAAAAAAATGGGGAATACAAAACGGTAAGAAGTACGGCACGATCAAAAAAGCGCAGATGATTACCTCTTGCCGTAAATTCGATCAAGGTGGCGATTGGATTCTAGTGAGACGTCCGCAATTGATCATGGCGTATCTGAAAGGGACAGATCGTAAATATGCTGATGAAGCATATTATGAGGATCAAATCCGATAGAACCAAGTATCCCTAATACTAAATGCCTCCCATCTATTGTTCGTCTGTAAAATCCGAGCACGTATTACAGGGACATCGAAAGGAAAGGAATCGGTTCTCAGCTAGCCAGCATGTGAAAAGTGTACAGATTTCCAAAAAAGTGCCAAGAATATGATACGATTATCGTTTTTGTTGTTACTGTTATTAAATCGAACTTATCAATGGACGACAAGGACGATTTTTCAAATGCAATCATTTATAGCATCACAATAATGTATTTCATTATCCCTATATAATCCTAAATTAGATATGTAGCCATTAATCTAACGGGACACGATAGTTCAATAAAACAAAAAGGCAGCCGATCGGCTGCCTTCTGTTGTTGAAGTAACAGGCAGGATAGTTTAACGATTGTCGTTAAACAGGAATTTCGCTTTAATATGGAGAATATTTCCTTTAATAAGATGGAGGTGTTCTCATGCTGGAGCGTATTCAAGTAAAATTAGACAATTACGGATTCTCAGGTCTAGACTCATCCCAAATCGGTGCAGTTAAATCAGTTGCAGATTATTATCAAATGTCCTTAACGCCAACGGAGATTCTTGGTTTTACGGGGCTCGCGTTTCTCAACGTATTCGATGAAAACTTTGTCCAGCCAAACGCTGGACCACCTGAACCAGATATTTTCCGACTTGTTCGCAATTTAGGTATTCATATTGAAGGAATACACCAATATGCTGATGGTGCTGCATTTATTAAACTTCAAGCGGATGCATGGGACAAAGCCAAAGCTGCAATCGATTCGAAGAAACCTGTATTTTCTAAAAATATTGCTCAAGAAAACCAGACCTCAGTAATAACCGCTTTCGACGATATCGGCTATTACATCGATTCATGGCATACAGGGTATGAAAACGGGCAAGATGTCATCCCATGGAACTTATTGGGATTATCTCGATGTCCTTGTGTGAACTGCGTGAACGACCGTAAAGTTTCTGAATCTAAAGAAGCAACGAGTGGATTGATTTCTCTGCATTGGGCTACGCCTATCCCTGCTAATGACAAGATGAATTCCATGAAAGAGGCCTTACAATTCGTCCTTAGCCTAAATGAAAAGGAGACATATGAGGAGTTTGGCAAAAGGTATTTTGTGGGTCTAAAGGCTTTTGAAGAATGGATAAACGCAATAGAAAGCAATAGAGTTCTAAAATATGATTTTGCCCTTGTTATTGAAGTAGTTAGCGAGGCTAGGCACCATGCCAATCTTTTCTTGACGGAGTTAAAACAAATATTTGATGGAAAATCACATCACTTGTTTGATGAAGCGATTAGTACATACGGAAATATAGCTACAAAAACCAAGGTATTAAAAGACAAATTTCCTTATGAGCAGCCGCGGGAATCATTTAACGAAGTAAATCGGCAAGACGTAGTTACCATTCTAAGGGATATATTGTTGTTAGAGAGAAAAGGTTTGTCTTGCTTAAGAGAGATATGCTTCTTATAAACTGAGTCACTTTTGCCTTTAAATTAAAGGAGATGATGTGATGAGTATTGTAAAAGAAATTAATTGCATTTACATCCCTACAACCGATACAGAAGAATCGGCCCAATGGTATGTGCATAATTTAGGTTTGGAGTTAATGAGACCCGTTCATGAAAATCAGGCTCAGCTTCGTATCCCTTTGGGACAATCCATTTTTTTGATTAAGACTCCTGAGCAGACAAATCTAAACTACATTCAAATAGGTGGAACGGAACAATGTGCACTTACCTTGGAAGTCAATGATTTTCACGGACTCTACAGCCAAATGAAAAACAACGGAGCTAAGGTATCGGAGATTGAAGATAATGGGGGCTGTGGTCTTAATTTTTATGCCTATGACCCAGATGGAAATAAAATCGATATTTGGGGTGGCTGGCCCAAGTAAATTGTCATTCAGATAACGGAGAACTATAGCTTAATAAAATAACAAAAACGCGGCTGCCGGCATGGATCGGCAGCCGCGTTGAGCTAACAGGCAGGATAATGTAGTGAACTAGTGAAATATGATACATTAAGTTTAAAATTAAATTAGGAGGTCTTTTTGTGGGTTTTGACGTCTTACTCTTTGACAATAGGAATAGACTCATTTTGATTCATGAAATTGATGAAAACTTACATAAAGACATATTTGCACCTTATAAACTCTGGGCGAGTTATTTATTTCTTAGAAAGTTAAGTGACTATTATTGTACAAATGAGGAATTCAGTGGAAAGGCAATGGATGGCTTGAAAAACGACTTGATTAACTATAAGCCCCTGATGGATGTCAAATACCAAACCACACTCCAACTGTTGTTGGATGCTATTTCAGATAACAATGTGCGGAAAATCCGAATTAATGGTGATTAGCACTCAACTAACGGGACACGATAGCTTAATAAAAAAACGCGGCTGCCGGCATGGATCGGCAGCCGCGTTGTGCTAACGGGCAGGATAGTTCAATCGTTTCTCGAATACCCTACATATGGAATTATTTACGAAGTACGTGAATAAGACGTTAGGTGAAAAATGTTACTAAAGCAGCTAAACAACTAATGATGAAAAGATAATTTTAAGGGGGAAGAAAGTCGTGAATAATAAATGTAAATTAAAATGGGCTGATTTAAGCGATCCAGTTAAAACGATAATAGAACACATTGATACTAATTGTTGTGATGAAGATTTCCAAGTTGGAACTAAGTTGAATATACCGTATTTTAAAGGGAGATTCACTCAAGAAATGGCAGATGCAATTCTCGAATATCAATTTTCAACTGAAAATTTAAACGAAAATTGTTATTCTGCCGAACTGCAAGATGGTGTATTGATGATAAAGTTCGTTAAGAGTTCAGAGATCTAATAAAACAACAATTTCATTGGAGGTTACAAATGATGTTGTAACTAACCTCATTACTGCGAATCCACTCCCATCAAAGGAGTGGTTATCTTTTGATCAGGCTTCTATTTAATTGCGCTGACCACTAATAGTTATATCTATAAGTGAAATACTCTCCATTGTCCTTTTTATGTACTATTGTCTTGTAGTTCACATCCGCATTTTTTTCTTTCAATGAACAATCCATACTGTTCTCACTGACATTCATTTGAAAGATGTAATCAGACAGCTGACCCACGAAACAATCGGTTATATCACGGTGAACCGTAACATAGAGGACAGGAGAGTTCATTACGCTAACGGGACACGATAGCTTATTAAATAACTAAAACGCGGCTGCCAGCATGATCGGCAGCCGCGTTGTGCTAATGGGCAGGATAGTTTAACTTGAACTAAATTTTACATTGTTCGTATTTCCTATAAGGTGTAATCTGGAAATAACTACAATACGAATTGTACATAATCGTTGAAGATAATGGCAGTAATCTCTAGCAGGAGGTTCGATAAATGGGCACAACGACTTTCTTTCTTGTTAGGCATGCTTTAAAAGAAAAGGCAATTGGAGATGTTCCAATAACCCCTTGGGGTATATTACAAGCACAATCGACAGCTAGACGTTTTTGCAATTTGCCGATAGCAGTCATACTTTCAAGCCCACTTCTAAGAGCAAAAGAAACCGCTGATCATATAGGATTAGAGACGAAATCAACAATTAATGTAGATGCCCGTTTACGAGAACGAGCTAATTGGGGAGACTTGCAAGGACAAACTTTTGATGAGTTTGTTGCGATGTGGGAGAGATGTACACGTGAGCCTGAATATATACCACCCGTTGGTGATTCTGCAAAGCAAGCAGGGCAACGCCTATCCTCTTTATTATCAGAATTAGCAATGCAACACCCGTCTCAAAGTAATATTGTGATAGTTACTCATGGAGGTTTAATAACTGACTTTCTGGTTCATACATTCCCTAAAAACGAACTTGATGCTTGTCATTCTAATTTCATCTCCGTACAAAGCGAGTTGATTCCTGAGTGTTCAATAACAACGCTTAATTATGAAAACGGAAAGTATAAAATAGAAGACTTTGCATCAGTTGAACATTTAAAATCATTAAGCTAACGGGACACGATAGCTCAAAAATCACCAGAAGAAGCTGCCGGCATAAGACCAGCAGCTTTTGTTGCGCTAACGGGCAGATTAGTTTAACAAATACTAAAATAAATCTCCTCTTCGAAACCATAAATGGTAAGATTAAGTAAATAATTCGAAAGGAGATTAGTTGAAATGATTTATCCTAAAATTGTATTGATGGCAGTATTGTTATTACTGGCAGGATGCTCAGCAGAAAAAACTATTCCCGAGAACAAGGATTGGAAAGTTAGCCATCTGTATAAATCAGGTGCCTATACGATGATTGGACAAGAAGGAAAATTAGG
This sequence comes from Paenibacillus sp. GCM10027629, assembly GCF_042676425.1. NCBI lineage: Bacteria > Bacillati > Bacillota > Bacilli > Caryophanales > Paenibacillaceae > Paenibacillus > Paenibacillus sp. GCM10027629. The sequence goes on from NZ_JBHTGZ010000009.1 coordinate 218,879, forward strand.
GTTTATTTATGATGATGGTGAAGCAGTCCGTTTTTACCCGAATAAAAAACAAAAATATATGTGGCACTTTTGGGGAAAACCTGAAGAACTACAAGGTTCATTAAAAGTAATGGGTATTAGCAAAGAAACAGGAGATAAAATCACTGTAATTGAAGCCTTAGCATTAGGTGGACCTAATAATGGAGCTGACGGACACACTCCTTCACAAATGTCATTACCTTCACCTGGTCTTTGGAGATTAGATGCTTATATCGGTGAAAAACTTTTTGACAGTATTACGGTTCAAGTACACGATCAAAAATGAAGAATATCGTTATGCTAACGAGGAACTATAGATTAACAATCACCAGGACGAGGCTACCAGTATGAAACGGCAGCCTCGTTAAGCTAAAGGGCAGGAAAAAATTCAGAAGGAGATTGCTTAGTAAACCAAGAAATATATGTTAACAATCAATTTTATCAGGGGGGAAATAGGTGTCTGATTTAACACTGAAGCAATTGCAATCAATACTTAAAGAAAAGGATTATAAGCCTGAACTTAAGCAGGCATACTTTCTGAAATTGATCGAGGAAATAGGCGAATTAGCTGAGGTTTTAAGGAAAGATAAGCGGCTAACTGATCAGAGCACGATAAAAGGAACCATTGAAGAAGAACTGTACGATGTACTCTACTATGTTACTTGCTTAGCTAATGTGTACGATATTGATTTAGAGAATTGTCATCAATTAAAAGAAGCGATTAATAAAGAAAAATACAATTAAGGGATTACGCTAACGGGACACGATAGATTAACGACTACAAAGAAACGGCAGCCGCGAAAGGTTGCCGTTTTCACTACTAATGGGGGTAAACGAGCAATTTTTAGAAAATGTAGCGACAGAGCGGCCAGCGATTCGTCGCGATAATATATGAAAATGACGACTTGACTTCGACGTTAACGTCAATGATTAAATAAGCGTGTAATCATCATGTGCGTCGCATCTGCTGCGGGCTTTTATCCAACATCGAGTTCCGAACATTGCACGAGTGAAAGGAGTCGAAGATCTATCTACACAATCGGAGACATCATTAACAAAGTCAATATCAGTAGAAGAACATTGCATTATTATGACCGGATCGACCTGTTGAAGCCGGCCATCGTCAAGGATAACGGCTACCGCTACTACGACGATGAAGCCTTAATCAAGCTACAAACCATTCTTTCCTTGAAGTCGATGGATTACCCGCTAGATCAGATTAAAGCGTTGTTTGACGCGCAGCCACCGAGTACAGGAAAGGACGATCCATGGGTCTTACTGTTGCAATTGCAGATCGATTACGCTGCTCAAAAAATCGAGGAATTGAAACGAAAACAGTTTATATTGCGGGGCGTGCTGCAGACCATTCAAATGTCGGGACAACGCAATGATACGTATGTCCTTGAACTGTTCCAGAAAATACAGAGCCCCGACTTCGTCAACGGCGAGATTCCGGCCACGTTCCCTGCACATCTGTTCAAGGAGGAAGAAATTGAAGTTCTTAAGCGACTCCCGCTTATCGGTAGTGACGACCCGCGGATACATCATGCGCTGAAACTTATTCAGGAGACTCGGCGGTGCATGGCCTCTCCGTGGAACCCGTCCGCCGTTCGGACTCTAGCCGGAAAGTGGAGGGATTGCTTTTCCGGATGGTTCGAAGGAAACGCCGGGCTGATGGACAAATACTTCGCTTTGGTTACTCCCACAGGTTCGATGAAACCCGTCGTCTTCGGATTGGATGAGGCTTTAATCCGGTACGTAGATCGAATCATGGAGCAGTTCGACCGGGATGAGAGGAAAGGGTGATTATGATGCGTACACCGCAACCGCTCTGGGCCCGGTCAGTCGGAGTCATCGGTCTCGCCGTTATTTTTACGGCCGCATTGTGGCTGTTATGGAGCGGTAATTTAGAGATTCGATATACGGCGGATCACGAACGAACCATGCCTGTCTGGCATCAATGGATCCCAGCTCTGGTTTGTATTTTGCTTATTCGCCTTTTTCCCTGGCCCCCTGCCGCCTACACCCCCCCTTCAAGGTTTGCAGCAGCGTACCTTGGCAATCCAAGCTTGGATCCTGATAGCGTGCGCGGCATTATTCACTGTCGGCGTGATTCTGGTCAACAATCAAAATGAATTTCAAATATGGTATATCGGCCTCAAACTCGGACTTCTCCTACTCCTGCCGCTGGTCATGCTGCGAAGAATGTCTGCATCACTACAACCTTGGCGCTCCGTTATCGCCAGGCCGCCTTCGTTGTCTCCGTGGCGTTGGTTCGGTCCGCTCTTCGTCGTGTGCGTCTGGTTGTATATAAGTTATGGTTCTCCCTACGGCCTTCCCTACGTACCGACCGGGTTTGATCCGGCCGCGTTGGCGCTTGCCGTCCTGTTCGGCTTTCTCATTAATAGTTTGCTGGAAGAAGTGTTTTATCGGGTTTGGCTGCAAACCCGTCTGGAACAATTACTGGGCAGGTGGCCTGCGATCGCCCTCACATCCGTATTGTGGGCGAGCTGGCATCTGGCAATCCAAAGCATAGGGCAGTGGAACGTCGATTTAGCGACCGTATTGTCCAACCAGGGAATCACAGGTCTATTCCTCGGTTATCTATGGGCAAAGTATCGCAACGTCTGGGCAATCGTCATTATTCATGGAGTTATGAATGCTCCACCTCAGATGCTTATGGAAATTTTCGGCTTTTGAACTAACGGGACACGATAGCTTAATAAAAAAACGCGGCTGCCGGCATGGATCGGCAGCCGCGTTGCGCTAACGGGCAGTTTAGTGTAGTAAGACGAAACAATTCTGATCTACTTAGCGTCTAAGTTACGAGTTGATTTGATGGTATTTTTTTACATTTTTCTATTGGTTATTTTGATAGCGAGCTGTTCACAATCTAATCCTAGGTCTCCTATATCCAAAGTAGCTCCCAAGTTAAAAATGGAATCTGTTGATTATATCAATGTTAATTCCGAGTTAAAGCAAATGTATAAGAAAGGTCATCAAAGATAAGGGAATACGAAAACGCAAGGTATGATGCAAAATAGCTTGATGATGTAATGAATGAATGCAGGATCGATTTTAATAGTGAATTAATGCTGGGAGAAAAGACTGTCTGAGGGCAGTCTTTTTATATAGGGATCAAATTTAAAACTCTTTTTCATGATTAAAGGTTGGTTAAAGCTATAGCAGGTATGATAAGTCCTGTAAGATAGATTCTTACGAAAAATAAAGGAGGTAATCGAGTATGAAAGAAAAAGTCAAATCATTTTTAGGTACAACAAAGAAAGGAGTTGTTTTTACTGCAGCAGTCGCAGTCCTTGTTGTCGGTGCTGGAGCTGGAGCAGTATATGCTGCAAGTAATCCATCTAAATTTGTAGAAGTAGCGCAAAACCAAGATGGTTCATTCCGTTACACAAAAGATAACGGGAAAACTTGGAAGGACGGTCTTCCTGAAGAAGCAAAGACAACGAAAAACGCAGATGGCTCGCAATCGGTTTCTATAGCAGACCCTAATTACTCTGAATCTGATTTCGGACCAGGAGTTTCGATTCGAACCGATGCGAATGGAAAAAATGAAGAATACTCTACGGATGGCGGGAAAACTTGGTCCAGTAAAGCACCAGAAGGTGTACAATTCCAAGAGCTAGATGGTAAAAAATCTGCATCTAATGTATTGCAAATCAAACAAAAGGATAATGGCACATTCCAGTTCTCAACAGACGGAGGGAAAACGTGGAAGGACGGTCTTCCTAAAGAAGCAAAGACAACGAAAAACGCAGATGGATCGCAATCGGTTTCTATAGCAGATCCTAATTACTCCAAAGGTGACTTCGGACCAGGAGTTTCGATTCGATCCGATGCGAATGGAAAAAATGAAGAATACTCCACGGATGGCGGGAAAACTTGGTCCAATAAAGCACCAGCAGGTGTACAATTCCAAGAGCTAGATGGTAAACAATTTTCATCTCATGTACAATTGCAAATAAAGCAAAAGGATGATGGTTCATTCCAGTTCTCAACAGATGGAGGTAAAACGTGGAAGAATGGTCTCCCTGAAGTAACAAAGACAGCGAAAAACGCAGATGGATCGCAATCGGTTTCTACTGCAGATCCTAATTACTCCAAAGATGATTTCGGACCAGGAGTTTCGATTCGAACCGATGCGAATGGGAAAAATGAAGAATACTCCACGGATGGCGGGAAAACATGGTCCAAAAAAGCACCAGCAGGTGTACAATTCCAAGAGCTAAAATAAAATGATGTAAATAGAGAACGGTTTTCCAAGAGATATAAAGGCAAAGAAAACATTGGGAAGACTCTATCACCACACTTCTGCTAGAAGTGTGGTGATAGAGTCTTATGAATAAATTGTTAAATATCGTATTATATATTCAAAATAAACCAATTGAATGAGGCTATCTATGAGAGTGTTAATCGTTGAAGATGAAATCTTAATTGGAGAAGCAATTGCCCAAGTTCTCAAGAAGAATCACTATAGTGTTGACCTAGCAATAGATGGATCGTACGGGTTAGACTGTGGGCTAACGGATATCTATGATATTATTATCCTCGATATTATGCTTCCAGAATTAGATGGTATTCAAGTTTTAAAAGAATTGCGCCAAAATGGCATCCAAACACCTGTTATTTTATTAACTGCAAAAGGTGATATTGAAGATAAAATACGCGGATTAGATAGTGGGGCTGATGATTATTTAGCCAAGCCATTTCACACCAACGAATTACTTGCTCGCTTAAGAGCATTAACACGTAGAAAGGCAGAACTGATTCCCGATGGCATTCTATCGTTTGAAGATTTGGAGCTGGATACAAATCAGTTGCTACTTCGTTGCCACGACCATAATACGAAACTCACTTTGAAGGAAGCACAGCTCTTAGAACTCTTTATCCATCGCAAAAACACAGTTACCTCTAAAGAAATCATCATTGAAAAACTTTGGGGTTATAACTCTGATGCAGACGATAGCCATGTTGAAGTACAAGTTTCATTCTTAAGGAAAAAATTGAAACAACTACCATCCGTTGTCATGATTGATACGATACGAGGAGCAGGCTATATTTTAAAAAAGAAAGATGGATAAGACAATGTTCAATAAACTTCGCAATAAATTTCTCATCATCAATATGTCTATTACATCGCTACTGATGATTGTTGCTTTTTCACTCATCTATTGGATAACTTACAACAATATTCAAACGGAAAACCAAAACAAATTGAATATACAAGGAACTCAATCGGTCATTAGAGAAACAAGTCATGGTCCTGTTACAGAAATTCAAGGTACCACATCCATAACGGATCTTAACTCCAAGCCGTCATCGTCATTCTTTAGTATCAGAGTGGATTCAAACGGCAATTTGTTAGATAGAAATATCGGTAGCCCATCCCAAATTAATATGATTCAAAAAGCGACTCAAATGGCTTGGAAGAATAGAGAGAATGGGTCCTTCACATTAGAGGGGAAACAATGGATGTATACCGTCATCTTGCCTCCCACCACACATGTTGTTGATCAAAAGGGCGAAACACGAATTCTGCAGGAATACTACTATACAATAAATTTATTAGATATCACAGAATCTCATAAAACGCTAATTAATCTTCTAACAACATTAATAAGTATCGGATTAGTCATGCTGGTCGTGATTTTTTTGGTTAGTCGTTACTTTGCAAATCGTGCTATTGTGCCTATCGCAGAGGCTTGGGCTAGACAAAAACAATTTGTTGCAGATGCTTCGCATGAGTTAAAAACACCACTAATGATTATGAAAGCCAACTATGATGTACTCATGGCAAATGAGACTGAGACGATCGAGAGTCAGCACAAATGGTTAAGTTATATGAAAACAGGAACGGATCGAATGGCGAAATTGGTTAACGATATGTTGACTTTAACAAGAATGGATGAAGCAAACATCGAGTTATGCAAGAGGGAATTCAATCTCAGCCAAGCTATACGAACGGTGACGGAGTCGATGGATGGGATACTGAATGATAAAGGAATCACATTATTGCGTGACATCGAACCGAGTATTGTCATAGAAAGTGATGAAGAAAGAATCAAGCAGCTTGTTACGATTCTATTCGACAATGCGGTTAAATATACGAATAGTGGTGGCCAGATCGAACTTACTCTATCCAAAACCAAAAAACAGGTCAAATTTGTTATTAAAAATAGCGGCAAAGGAATTCTACAAGCCGATTTACCTAAAGTGTTTGATCGTTTTTATCGCGGCGATCCTTCAAGAGCGACAAAGACAGAAGGACATGGACTGGGACTATCCATTGCGAAATCAATTGTTCATTTGCTTGATGGCAGCATTCATGTGACAAGTGTAGAAAATGAATGGACATCATTCACTTTCACACTTAACCATCTAACGAGGATTACTCCTCGCTAGATGGAATCACGCCGTATCGTTCCTGAGCCTTCGTTGACGCTTCTAACATTCGCTTTTTCAAATAATCTCCTTCAATAACCTGAACTCGCTTTCCGAGAAACCGGATCTTGAAGAGCAGGTACTCGTAATCATATCCAAGTTAACATACTATGACTCGATAAGTGTCATGCTTAGATTCGTATGCAATATCTTTCTCGAAGCTGGAGAGGGCGTAGAGGATTTGGGATAGTTCCCCGTTAGCGTAAAGAACTCCTCTATCTCACTAGTCACACGGCTGCCGCTAGCGCAGGATGGGTTGGCTCTCAATAGTCAGTACTGAGAAGACATTGTCTACTCACACAAAAGTGCCAAACATATCTTAACGTGATAAATCAGGCTTTTCTTCTTTTATGTAGGAACATTTGTTTCATAGAAAAACACACAAATGTCCCCACATAATCGTTATTTGACACAAAGTTACCTACATTGTCGCGGATGGTGGTTCACGTAGAAAAACAATCATAATTATGCAAAATTTTAGTCACGCTTTATTGAACTAACGGGACACGATAGTTGAATCATGATATAGAGGCAGCTGGTCAAACGATCAGCTGCCGTTTTCATTTAAGTAACGGGCAGGATAGTTTAAGATCATACGCGGTGAACCATACAGTAAGTATGGCGAAACTGATAATACGCAGGAAGACGGAAGAAAGAGGCTGGTTATGCCAGCCCCTCTTTCAATTCTTTTTCTCCAACTCCGCCTTTAATCTTGCATTCTCTTCCAACAGCTTTTGAACGTCCGGGACATCCTTGCCGGATAACCAGCCATACAAATCGTCTCTTGCTGCATACTCCGGCAATTGATCACGAAGTACCATTTTAATGTGCCGTACATCTTCAACATAATAGGTAGGGATTTGTTCCATGACCGATTGCTTAAACTCTTGAAACTCCTGATAGTATTCAATTGCTGCGAAGTCGTATGGCTTTTGTCTTAATGCTTCATCTGTGACAACAAAAGCAAATCTAGGTTTGCCCGCTTCTCCGGCATACTCATACTCCCAATGCGTATAGCTCTTGGATTCATCAGGAAGAGTTAAACCATAGAATCCTCCGAGAATCAGGATATATACATCGGAGTCGTCGATCCATCTCTTCCTGATTTTCAATGGACTTTCCTTGAAAAATTGCTCGATTCCGGCTGGGATATGACCGGCTTGAAGTACGGCTTCAACAGCGGTATGTCTTTCCTCAATAAGATCGTAGTAAGTAGACGATATGTAAATTTGTAATTTTTTTCTCATAGGCCCACCCAAATTAAAGAATTAGTATAAAAAGAATTTACCACTCCCTCACTTTATTTGTCAAAAATGACTAGGGTTTTCATGCGGCAAGCTTGCACCAGACGGCAAATAGGAGGTTTATTCGTGCCGAAGAAAAATGGAAAAAAAGATTCTGATCAATAATCCTGTTGAGCTGGACCGGGTTCAGATCGATCGTTCGGATTGGGGAATGGACGCAATACTCGAATATGATTCTATATGCAGGCGGACTTGTATTCAAAGATGCTTAAGGAGATTATGCCATAGTGAAGGATACCAATGAGCAAGCTTTGAACTAACGGGACACTATAGTTTAATAAATAACTAAAACGCGGCTTGTTTATCATGACGGATCTTCTGCTCAGTGGATCGCACAAAGCATAGGCACTATTTATACTCTTATCAGAGACAGTAGATACATTGTTTATGCGGGTTCGGCTACAAGATTCCGTGACAATACTTTGAAAGCTGAAACCACTTTTAGTTATCAGGTCAAAATTAAGAATAAGTGGGGAGAAGCAATTACGGATCCGGTAACATTCGTAAAAGTTCTGTTCGAGAAGAGCCTGAAGAAACTCCAGAAATGATTTAAAACTGATAAAATAATCATCTCAGAAAAAGTCCCTAAGCTAAATGCAAGAAAAGATACCGTCTTTTTCGCGGTATCTTTTTTTGCATCGCTGGGTTATAAATCGCGGGTCTCCCCTGAGCTTTTGCTCGGATGTTGATTGATAACCAATTGTGATAATAGCTAGGGAGTCCTCTTTTAATACAATTTTTCTTAATTTTATACCATAAAAGAATTTGATTTCATGAAATAATATGAGCTGTACAGATTTTATGCATCCAAGGAGTTCATATGAAATGAAACGTGACATTCAAGCTCTAATTGCTTTATAACGATCCCAAATATTTTAGCCGAGTTTTCAAGGAAATTACGGGATTATCGTCTAGCGACTTTCAAAAGTCCAATCATTAATTCATTTCTATTATTAGATAGAAACGGCTTTCAAGCTGCGATCGATAAGGCCAGAGCGGTAGCAAGCGTATGATTGCTAATGAAGAAATAGACCTCTTCATTAGTATCTCTTTTTCAAAACTGAAGAAAAGATAGAAAATCACAATGCATGATTAGCTGTCGTAAAACGCTTGAGGAGGATTTGAATGTACAAGCTTTTGAGAGATTCATTGGATATCGAAGAAGAGATCGAGCGAAAAAGGAAAGCGTTGAATCAGGTGGGAATGCACCTTGGATTCGATCTTCAGATAGAAGAGGTATTGAGCTTATCCATCGAATTGGATGAGCTTCTCAATAAATACCAGAAGGTTTTGTAAAAACACAAATTTAATAAAAGCGTAACCGTTAAATTGATGGCAGATCCTGAATTGCCGGCCGACGTCAACCACTCAATCATGAAGCGAAATCAGATGGGACGAATACAACCACTGAATATTATACTTTAAACCTATAAATCTAGTAAATGTAGGAATTGTTCAGCCTAATTAACGTATTCATTATAAAAAGTATGGGGAGAGATATTATGGAGAAAGTAATAGATATCATTAAAAAACATCTAGGAAAATCATTAGGTTCATTAATTGTAATGATTATGGGGATTGTAGCGATTTTTGGATTTCAAGAAATAAGAATTGCAACTGTAAAAGGTTTTTATAGCAGTATATTTAACAGCCGAGAAAACTTAGAGATAATGTGGACATTTGGGATAAATCTTTTAAGCCTAGTTCTTAATATTGTAATGGTATGGTCATGGTTAAAAGAGTTATTGAAAGATGACTATGTGGATATGGATCCTACAACCATAAGAGTTGTATCGTTTATAATAGCAATTATTCATGTTATATTTTCATTTATTTTCATTACGTATATTTTTTCCAACTTATTAGGAATTGTGCTAGGTATCTTAATCTTTGCTGCGATTATTTGGGTATTTTATTTAGGCGTTAAAAGAAAAAGAAATAAAGAACGGAAATAATGAAGATACAATAGGGCTAAGAATCCAATGATGTAGATCCGATTAATGATCTTTTACCGATTGGTTCCTCTGTTTTTGCCATTTTGACTTTTGTCGTACATTTATGGAACATTGCCCTTTGCGGCCCTAAATATTATGACTTCGAAAATAATATACATAAGAGACAAGTTGCGAGGAGGTTGGTCCAAATGTCCAACGTGCAGAGTATACTCGAATACAACAAAGAGTTTGTTAAAGAGAAGCGGTATGAAGAATATCTGACCGATAAATACCCGGATAAAGAGGTCGCCGTATTAACCTGTATGGATACGCGGCTTGTTGAGCTGCTGCCCAAGGCGCTCGGCTTCAAAAATGGAGACGCCAAGTTTATCAAAAATGCAGGTGCCATTCTGACCCAACCGTTCGGCAGCGCGATGCGTAGCATCTTGGTGGCGGTATACGAGCTGGGCGCTCGCGAGGTGCTTGTTATCGGCCATCATGGCTGCGGGATGACGAATGTCGATGCCAGAGGTATCGTGGATAAATTTGCAGATCATGGCATTGACTCACTTGCCGTGGAGACGCTGGAGAACGCCGGGATCCACATGGAAAAGTTCCTGCGCGGCTTCGGAAGCGCCGAGGAAGGCATCATGCATAGCATCAGGATGATCCGCCGGCATCCGCTGTTCCCCAAAGCGATACCCGTACACGGGCTTGTAATGGACCCCGAGTCGGGAGCTCTTGAATTGATTGTTGAGGATTACCGGGAGCAGGAATAGATGATCAGACATCGCCAATAACCAATAAAAAATGGGAAAAAGCAGTGTTTTTTAAGGAATCAGGAAAAACTTGATCTCATAAATGACAAGAACTTTAGTAACATAAAAAAAGCCGCTGATCTGGTATTATCCCCTTAAGGTAGACAGTAAAAAAAGAGTTCATGTTATGATGAATTCAACTGTTGACTGGAGGGGATTTTTTCATGGCAGACGACGGCTGCCAATTCTCAACTAACGGGCAGGATAGTTCAAAGCTGCCGACTTGACCCGACAGCTTTTATCTTTTAGATAGTTTTTATTTCCAATTCTCACATCCCTGAAAATACATGTGTTCTCCGGCAGAATATTGTGGTCTAGGCATATATTCATTAATACCAGGAACTATTTTCCCTCTCAGCAGGAAAGCACTTTTCGATGCATCTTCCGTTTTGATTTTCGTGGTCGTAGGAATGTATCGAATTGTGAGTCCACAACGGCGGTTAGGAGAATGGTTGGCCTTGGAGCCATGAATAATGTTCGGATGGTGAATTGATACGCCGCCGGCTTGAAGCTCTATATCTACTGCTCTCGATTCATCCACATAGGCTGGATCAACTTCATACTCCAATACATTGGCGATGTCATCCCGTTTGTTCATTCCCTTCAAATCCATTTTGTGAGTGCCTGGTAAGACCCGCAAGCAACCGTTCTCGGTTGTCGAATCGTCCACTGCTAGCCAAAGCGTAACCACTTGCATCGGTTCAAGCGGCCAAAACGCTCCGTCCTGATGCCAGAGAACAGGTTGCCCATCAAAAGGCGATTTACAAATATAATGGGAAGCAAATAATGCAATATCTGATCCAATAAATTGTTCGGCAATATCAAGCAATCGGTCGTCGCTAACCAAACGCAACCAGAATGGATCGTTCTTCACCAAACCAGCATGAAATTGTTCGGGACGAAGCTCTGGATGCTTTCTTGTCAACCAATCTAAATGCGCTTTGGCTTCCTTGACCAAATTATCATCCAATACTTTTGGTAGCTTGACGTAACCATCTCTTTCGTATTGCTCATTCAAAGATTCCGGTAAGTTCATACTTTTCATCTCCTAGCTTCTTTTCTATAATGAGTAGAATTACAAGAAAAGTATAATGGGATAGTTATACGAAATCTTTGCACTTGAGAGACATGTTTTTGCGTTTTTTAATCAGGGGGGCAGCGGCATGGTTGGACAAGAGTTTAATGTGGAGAGTGTAGCGTATCTCAATTCCTATTCTCTAAAACTGACGGGTAACGCTCTTTCTTTTAATATTCATTACTGGGGAAGCGTTTTACATTTTGACCATCCTCTTCATAAACATTCTTTCTATGAAGCTTGTTATATTACCGGCGGCTCAGGAACCTATGTAGATGACGGCATATATTTTCCGCTAAGTGAAGGGGCCATGTTTTTATCGCGTCCAGGCATTTGGCATAAAATCAAGGGTCAGAATGAGGACGGTGTTAGTCTGGTATACGTCGCTTTTGAACTGGAGCATTTAAAAAATTCCGGATATATGGAACAACTAAACGAACATTTGACGAAGTGTGAGCATTTTTATCTTGAGGACTCCAGAAATTTACCGGCAGGTAAACTGTGGTCCTTGCTTGGTTCCCCGGACGTTCCGCAAACCTTTATGCCGGATGAGCTTTTTCCAGCGCTTGCTTTCGGTCTTCTGGTATCCATTTTGCAGCAATTCGCATCCCCTTATTTTCATGAAAATATCAAACCGACCGCAACATCTGTAGAAACGACGTCTTTATTGCTACACCAAGCAAAGTTGTATATTCGGGATAATTTATCCGTTCCAATTCACTCCAAGGAATTGGCAAACTATTTGCATATTTCGGAACGCCATTTGAGTCGATTATTTGCTAGGGAAACAGGGGTTTCTCTTTCTGATTATGTTAGGAAGGAACGTGTCCGAAAAGCGACAACCCTACTTAAAACCTCAATTTTATCAATACAAGAGATTGCCGAGGAAACTGGCTACAGTTCCGTGCACTATTTTACACGTTTGTTCAAAGAGGCTACCGGATTGTCCCCAGGACAATATCGTAAATATGGTTCTGGTTTATGATAATAAATATAGTGTTCGAAATCTCAAGTCCATTCAATCCGACGATTGAACTAACGGGACACGATAGCTCAATAAAAGACATTTGAAGGTAGCTGACTTCTTGAGATCGGCTGCCTTTTCTCAACTAACGGGCAGGATAATTTAATACCGAATACAGGATAACGGAGCGATTTGCAGAACTATACAGTTATACGAGACTCAATGAACGGAGGAATGTAAGTGGTAATCACAGGAGAGAGAGTTTTCCTAAGAGATTATAATGAGGCAGACTTTTCTTTTTATAATGAATTAGAACAAAATATACATACTTATAAATACGAAAGCAATAATCCTGGTGCACCTCATATTAAAGAGCATTTCTTATCCATTTTATCAGATGTAAATGGTAATTCTCGTACCAGATATTCTTTTCTGTTATGTCAAAAATTCGATTCGATTCCAGTTGGCAGAGTAAGTATAAAATTAAACTGGAGTGAAATCCGCGAATGGGAAATCGGTTGGGCATTGTACCCAGATTATTGGAAAAGGGGCTATGCAACCGAAGCTGTAAAAATACTAATTGATTTTGCGTTTAAGAATCTTAATGCTCATCGAATAGTAGCCTACTGTAATGCTGAAAACGGGCTTTCAGAAAAAGTAATGATACGATCTGGAATGGTAAGGGAGGGTATTCTTAGAGAAACTAAATTATGTAATCAGAAATGGTGCAATGAACTTATTTATTCTATCTTAGAAAGTGAATGGAGATAAGTCAGTAGCTATTTCAACTAACGGGACACTATAGCTTAATAAATAACTAAAACGCGGCTACCGACATAGATCGGCAGCCGCGTTGCGCTAACGGGCAGGATAACTTAATGATTTTGCGAATACTATATAAGGAATTATTTACAGAGTTCGTGATTAATAAGTTATGTGAAATTACCACTGATACTGAACGGAGACTCAAATGAAGAAAAGAAAATTTCTATTAATAATCCTATTAATCTACGGTTTAGTTTATATCGTTTCAGATTACAATAGGTCATTTAAATCAATAAATGAAGCACTCTATAACGAAGATAGTTCCTCGAATTTTATGCAGATAAATCAAATTATTGGAGGGAGTGAATATGGAAGAAAAGCCTTTTACTTTTTCTTGAATAAAGAAAACAATATAGTTGGAGTAAGATTAGATAAAGGTATTTTTGGATGGAAATTCAATGGATCTTCCACTGGGACTGGTTTAGAAATTGATATAAAACAGAAATTATCAAAGGCGAGTACTGGTGCATTGAACGACTCTAATAAATTCTATTTTGGTCTTACCTCATTTAATAATATTGAAAAAATTATTATTAATAACACTTACCCCGCAACATTGATAAACTTGGAAGATAGTTTGACGTATGATAAGGATATACCTAACACATATTTATGGTATGGACACTTTAAAGAAGAATCAGCTAACTACTTTGTTGAAGTCTTTGATAAACAAAATAATTTAATTCATAGTCAGTAATATATTTGGTGTCCTAATATTTAGTTAGCATCAACATCCGTTTGTACTTTTCTCTTGTTCAAATAATATTGAGGGTTGTTCACTATAGTATGCAAAAAGCGGTTAAGCTAACGGGACACGTTAGCTTACGCAAGAACCCCAAGAGACCGCTGTAAAGCAATTGAAGCAGCTGTGTTAAATCTAACGAGAAAACATTTGAAATGAGGGGTTCTGTTGGAAGAAAATAAAAAAAAGGCATACTTGACGATCAATTATCAAGCGTTATTAGATATTAAAAATAGTGGTGAATTCAGTAGAGAGAACTTTAATCAAGTATTTCGAATCGCTCATGTTTTTCACAATCTTGCCTTGTTCATCATTGAAGATTTTGAAGGCTTTGACGAAGATAAGTTTTGGAGAAATGTAAGTGGTCTTGAAAGGGATTTTGGATTAACTCATTACAGAACATTGTTTGAGAAAGTGAACAGAGAAGAATTATTACACTAACGGGAAACTTTAGTATAACTATTGAATATGTAAGGTGGACGGGGACAATGAATGATACATTTGTTTGGGGGATATTTGTAGCCGATAGTTCAAAGCCATTCCCTAATTTCTTTCCAGTTGGACTATTTACAACACGCGAATTAGCTATTAACCAAATTGAAGCCATGCCCAGAGATAATAATTATCAGCTACTTCGGATGCCGATAAATAAAGACTTTTCGTATTTCCATAAAAAGAGTGGAAAGTTAGTTGGAATGGATGCTATTCATCACGAACATTTTCATTATAAAGACGAGTCAAATTAATCATTAAGCTAACGGGACACGTTAGTTCAACGAGTTCTAGCTAACCGATTACGAAAACCGGATTCCTTCTGTGTTCGTATTCATTGTGACCAGGCGTTTTTTTATGTTTCATTGTTTTTCTTCGGATTACTACCCAATCGGTGGTTTAGCTATCTAAATAAGGAGGAAAACGTTTGTGAAACAATTTCTATATTTTATAACCGTGTCGATTGCAAGTTATTTTACTGGAGTTATTTCCTATCTGGGAATGCAGCTTCTACTTGATTTTATCTATGGCCAAAGCTTTGAATATGCGGAAAATCTTATTTATTTGACAGCAACTTCGTTCTTATTTATCGTCATTCCTTTATATTTATTTATTCATTATCTTCTCTTACACTTTAACCGTTCCTATTTCTGGCTTCGAACTCTAATTTTTATATTTGTTGGTATTATTCCTACGTTTATTGCTTTTTTCTTGATGGGTTTTATGATGTATACGAGTAGCTTTTTTAAAACAACGATTATGATCCCGTTCTATGCATTTTTTGCTGGAACTGCTATTGTATTCTCTATAGGATGTTGGGCAAATAATATGAAAGCATTAAAACTTACTATATAATTTTATCCGTGTTAATTTCCATATCCGCAATAATTTTATTAAATAAAACAAGCAGCCTTTAAAAGAAGGACTGCTTGTTTTTTAATTAATAACAGATCTCTCCATCGGATCACCAAGAGATCAGAAAAAATTAGAATATCATTTGTTGAATTAAAACACCATCGTCCATTTCTCTTAGAAGGGGAAATAGACGGTGGTGTTTTAAAAACCACAATAAAACTATTTATTTTTAAACAAATCAATCATTTCTAACTTCATACTTTGTAATGCATCTAGAACTCAGACTCTGATATAGTCCCAATAGAGTCTCTTTTTCCATTTACTCACCGCCTGAGACAAGGAGGGAGGGAAACTCGCGGAGCGTATGTGAGCTTCCTTTGGAAACTTTTAAGTTTACGAGATTCTCTCCCCCATCTCATGCACCCTCATCCCCCGAAAGCTCCCGGAGCAGCACTACACTACAGTCCCCCCTTCTCAAAAAATGGTCATTCGCCAATTTTCCCTCAGCTGGATTAATGTCCATGATGCAAATAACTATGGTGCATATATAGTATACAGACCTAATAATCCAGCTATAGACAGGATGAATGCTGTGGAAACAAAGAATCATGGTCTTTCGAGCAGCGGACGGGATGATCAATATGCGTTGGGTTATTCACATGGCTATCGGCTAGGACACAGTGAATCCATTATCATGAGACTCCCGAGAGATCATTATTCGACTTGAAAAATGAGCGTGATCTATGTACCTCAAGGGTTTGATTCGATCGATCTGGGGATTTCAGAGACCCTTTGCAGCTTAATGAAGGATTATCGCGAAGTAAGTGCAACGGATATGCTCGCTTCCGCTTTTCCGGCGATGCATCATGAGCATATGGATGAAATTCGTAATATGGGGGTCATGAAGGTCGATTCGAATGATATGTCAGACATCTGCTTCATCGGCAATGCATTGTCGGCACATCGACCAACCCGTGAACCTACGGAATCGCAGGAGGGGCTACTTTGCAAATCATCGATATTCGAGAAGATTGGAGCAGCTTGTATAGACAGGGCTATGACATTGAGACCTTTGAGAGCCCTTTCGAATTGCAGGAGAAAATTGAATTTTTGTGAAGGAGTGGCGTCATGACATTTCGTTTTAAGACTGGTGTCGTTGTACCAAGTAGCATCATGAACCGCTTTTCAGCACGTACGATCTCAAGTCCAAGTACGAATCATAACAATACGTTGAGTCCGAAGCCCAGAGTGAAATCGAAGCTGTTGGCTCGAGTGATATCTAATTATAGACCGAAGGCTAGATCGAAGGTTAGAACGAAGATCAGACGTAAGCTAGCCGTATCCCCTGTGATCAGAGTGATCAAGAATACCCATGCGATTGAAGAAATGAGAAGACAAGGGAGAGAGCATGGATATGAGAAGGGCTTTGATGAAGGCTACTTGCGCGCCAGAGCAAATGTGATTGTGAATCGTTATCAGGAGCAGCCAGTATTTCGACCGCTTCATGTGCTGTACGTCTCCTCAGGCAAAGGACTCCCTTATTCTCCGCTGGATGAAGCGATCATTACAACGCTGCAGAGCATGGTAGCCCGTGTTACGCCGACCGACCCGAGACAGCCTATTTCTGCGCAAGTAGCGGAACTGCATCCCGACCTGGTACTCGTTCTTGATGGTATGGTGGTTCCTGTTGAACAAATTCAAGCCGTTCGCGCCTTAGGCGTTCGTACGGCAATCTGGCTCACGGATGATCCATACTACACCGACATCACATCTACGATCGTACCTCACTATGATGATGTATTCACGTTGGAGCTGAATTGCGTAGCGCATTATCAATCCAAAGGTTGCAGCCGAGTCCATTATTTACCTTTTGGCTTCCATCCTGGGCAATATCGGCCGCTCACGCATGTGTCGGGTGTACGCCGCGATATAAGCTTTATCGGCTCAGGCTATTGGAACCGTGTTGCATATATCGATCAACTGACAGGTTACCTACAGGACAAAAATATAATCATATCCGGGATCTGGTGGGATCGCCTTCGTGAATATCATGCGATTAAGCATAAAATCGAGCTAGATAAATGGATGGGACCGCAAGAAACCTCAGATGCCTACGGCTCTTCGAAGATCGTCATTAACATGCATCGTGCGTATGATGATGATAATGTCAACAGCAATGACACCCGATTAACAGCCATTTCCCCGAACATTCGCACCTTCGAAATTGCGTCAACTGGAACGCTGCAATTAACCGATGTGCGGGATGATCTCGCCCGGTTCTTTACGCCAGGCGTAGAGATCGAGACGTATTCCTCACCACAGGAACTGAGGGATAAGGTCGATTTCTACCTCACGCATGAGAAAGAACGAAGAGAGATTGCCTTGCGAGCGCTCGAACGTTCCTTCCGCGAGCATACCTACGCCAAACGGCTTGATTATATGTTATCGACGATATTTAACACCTAATGTGGTACCGATCAACCCCGGTATACGACTTTTATACAGGGGATCTTTGCATGATATTACGGAGCAAGATACTACTCGACTGTATTTGGAGTGGGAAGATATATTAATGCTAGGATCCATTTAGTCATACGGTAACAATAAGAGAAGCTCTTAACATTTCGCTGATAAGAGCTTCTTTTAATTTTGTATGGAGGGTGTCATGACTTAAGGAGGATTTTGTTGTGGGAAATGGTTCCAATATGTTCCGTAATCAGTTAATATAATGGTAAATTTCCAATACATTATCTAAGGAGGTATTTTAT
The DNA here is from genome assembly GCF_042676425.1 of Paenibacillus sp. GCM10027629. NCBI lineage: Bacteria > Bacillati > Bacillota > Bacilli > Caryophanales > Paenibacillaceae > Paenibacillus > Paenibacillus sp. GCM10027629. The sequence goes on from NZ_JBHTGZ010000009.1 coordinate 237,136, forward strand.
GTCTGAACCGCATTTAAATCCGAACTCGGGGTCGCCAAGGCCGTCGGGGTCGTCGTTCGACATGCAGATTGTGGTGCAATTGATTCGCAGCCCATTCCAAGGGCTAGCCTTATCAACGGGATCACAGTGGTTGTATGGGGTCCTCGGTTTCGTTGCTTCTATCGTTGGATTTGCGCTATGGACGACGGTGTCGGTATCCTCGATATTTGGCGCGTTCTTGAATCCATTAGCGAGCCTCACAGGCGGGGGAGGAATTGGATTTAGCGTCTATTCGAGTATGTTCTTCCGCATGATTGTTTTAGCCATTATTTCGCAAGGACTCCTAACCGGATCGATCTGGGTATTCGGTAATTGGCTAGGAAGTCGTAAGTATGCTTGGCGTGATTTAATTACATACTTAGGTGGTATACAGTGGTTATTCGGAGCAGGATACATCGTTGCTGCCATCATTGGTCTTTTGTTAGGTCAGATTGGGTTCCTGCTTGCCAGTGTTACGTTGATTTTAAATCTTATTTTTATTGTTATCGCCGCACTAGAAATTTATGCAATTGAATCCATGCAGAAGAGAGCAGAATTGCTGGTCTATGCTATAGGAAGTTATGTGATTGTGCTTGGTATTGTGTCTTCAGGATTTTTTGGATCCATCCTATAAGATAGTTGATTAGCCGTTTGGTCATTTGGCCGAACGGCTTTTTCATTTTGAATGTATAACTTTGTAGGGTTATTTCGTTCCTTCACTGCCAAATTCCTGAGGGTATAGCTTATCCTCCACCGATGCATGATATGACATGTCAAGGCCATTACAAATTGGATGGAGGATGGTTATGCGAAGCTCAAAAACTGCTCTGATCTGTCTAAGCGCGGCTGTAATCATGGTTAGTTCTATGGGATTGACAGGATGTACCAATCCGTCAAAGGTGAAGACGAACAGCTTAGGTTATACGAGTAATCAAATTGTGCCGAACTCGACAACCCGGAACAATTTGAACCCATTAAATACGGGGAACACGTATGGTCTAGATGGCCGCTATGGGACTTATAGCACCGGGATGGATGGTCGCTATGGGACTTATGGAACTGGGGTGGATGGTCGATATGGCACGAAAGGAGTCCATCCTTATGGCACGAACAAAGCCAACAAGATGGAATTAAGTAAGATCGCTGCTGATCACGTCACCAAAGTTCCAGGGGTTCGTTCTGCGAATGTCGTCATGATGGGTAATGACGCTTATGTAGCTGTTGTCTTGAAATCAACGTCGGCAAAAGGCGTTGGCAAGGGTACCCATATCGCTACAAAAGATGGCTATGGTACCTATGGAACCTATAGTACAGGTAACACAAGTGGCATGGTACACCATATGAGTTCAGATATGGGGATGAATCCCACGACGCATCGTCAATCGACGCATGTCAGACCGTATGCAACATCTGGTGCAACATCTGGAGATCGTGTAACGGATGACATGAAGAAGCACATTGCGCATGCGGTGAAGCAGGCTGTGCCTCAAACTAAAAATGTATACGTCTCTGCAAATGCTGACTTCGTATCCCGTGTGAACGGTTATGCGGATCAAGTTCGTGCAGGACATCCGATTTCAGGGCTTGCGAATGAATTTACGACCATGGTTAATCGCCTCTTCCCAGAACGCGCTGCTGGACCAGGCACGGGCACGGTCACTCCAAAAATGTATCGTGGCAATATGATGAACAACACAGGGACTTATTATAATCAAGATATGAATGTGCCAACAACTCCATCTGTACGTCGTTAAGGAAACACGATGGTCTAGACGCAGTACTGCCCATTTTTCCACGATGACCGCACCATTAGTTTGCCCCCTTCATAGTATGATTTGACTGTATCCCTTAACCTTGTTACACCATAAAATCCCGAGCAAGGAGGGGTGACACTATTGAAGGGTGTTTGTCAAAAGTGAAGAACCCTTTATTTATAAGGGTTCTTCGTCATTTTCAGAATATAATTTTATTGAATTGGCACTAATTTGGTGTTACTCTGTCATTATTAAAGTGTAGGCAGGGGGATGATGAATTATGCCTGTCCATAAAGATGAGAAAGCAAAGAAAAATCCTTGGTTCTTTCAGTTTTATACGGGCGAGATTATTAATGGGAAACGGGAAAGAATAAAGAAGCGGGGATTTCGCACGAAGAAAGAAGCTGATGCTGCAATGGTTAAAGCCAAAGCAGAATTCGAACGCGGTGAATTTGTTAAAGGGAAAAAAATAACGGTCGCTGAGTATATGAACAGCTGGCTTGATAATAAACAGGATCTAAATACAGTAACGCGTGAATTGTATGAATCGTACTTAAGAACTCACATTATTCCGGATTTGGGACATCATCCAATCGATAAATTATGTTCGATGGATATACAGAACTTCATTTCATTACTCCGAAGCAAAGGATTAGCGGAGAATACGGTCAAACGGATCTTCTCCGTCATCAACACCGCCTTAAACCAAGCGTTCCGGATGGAACTTGTTAGACGGAATGTGGCTAGTGTGGTAAGTAAGCCTAAAGGTGAAAGAAGAGAGCTTAAGGTATGGGATTTGGAGACAATCAATCGATTTCTTGAAGCGACTCAAGACGGTAGTCGGTATTCCATTGCAATGTACCTTGCACTCATGACAGGGATGCGCCAGGGCGAGTTACTTGGATTACGTTGGGCGGACATTGATTTTGACAATAAGACTATTCACGTTCAGCAGTCGCTCGCTCGTGATGGCAAAACAATAAACCATACATTGAAGAGTAAGAAAAGTATTCGGTCCGTTGCGATCTCAACGGAAACCGTAGCTCGACTTAAGGAGCAGCGCAAACTTATTGTCATGGAAATGGTTAAGGAAGGAGAAGATTATCAGAAGAATGATCTGGTAATCTGCTCATCCAAAGGAACACCAGCAAGCACACGATCTATTATGAAAGTATGGAATAAGTTTATAGAACGATTGGAATTTCCGCGAATCACCTTCCACGACCTCCGGCATACCCATGCAAGTCTATTGCTTCAGCAAGGCGTACATCCTAAGATTGTCTCCGAACGTCTAGGACACTCATCTGTTGTCATCACATTGGATACATATTCGCATTTACTTCCTAACTTACAAGCGGATGCAGCGGATGGATTAGATTTGTTGATTAAGAGCGGGAGTGAAAGAGAGAAAGAGGATAATAGGAAGATAGAGAATGATTTGAGAGAGATATTCTGCGCAGATCCATCCTGAGAAGGGAACGGCAACATGACGTTTTTCAAATGAAGATAGCAATAATGATCAAAAAGGCAGGATGCAATTTATGTATTCTTGAAAAAGAACGTAAATTACATTTCTGTGAGGAGTTAGATTCAATGACATGGAACACGGATACCCTTGGTTTGCGACGCTTTTTGTGCATGCCGCTCACGTTGATCATGCTTAGTACCTCGATGACATCTGCTGTTATTCCGGTAAAGACCGCATATGGGGAAGCTGCGGTGGGAACTTCGTCCCAACCCATGAACGGGACATTAGTAGATGAACAGCAAGTCAGAACAGCAAGATCGTATCAGGCCGCTTTATCCGATTGGAAGCGTTGGGCCGCGGATCATGCTTATGCCTTAAATACGATTCAACCGGAACCATGGTCTTCGAACGGAGGATCCATTGCGCAGGACAAATTTAGCGACCTAGATATGATGATCCCTTTGCTTGCTGACAAGCGAATTGTATATTTGGGAGAAAATTCACATGGCGTGGCCGAATTTAACCTCGTCAAAACGCGCCTCATTCAATATTTGCACCAAACGCTAGGGTATAACATTATTGCCTTTGAAAGTGGTCTGGGCGATGCTGCCCTTGCACAGGGACGGATAAAAAAGGCTGCGACCCAGGAGACGATGATGCGTTCCATATTTGGCGTATGGTGGACGGAAGAGACGAAGCCGCTATTCGAGTATATGAAGGTGACACATAAGATCGAATCTCCTTTGCGGCTGACGGGTTTCGATATTCAGGTGCAATCCCCGCTATTTCAGGATGCGAATTGGATTCCAAGCAAAGGGCTGAAGGACAGAGCGCTACAAGCGGAACAAGAGGTTCATAAGTGGAGAAAGAGCAAGGATCTCAGCGGATTCCGCAAGGTCAAGCCTGAGCTGATTAAGGTGTATGAAGAGCTATTGCAGGTCGTGACTAAGAATGAAAATGCGCTGAAGATGGACTATCCCGATGAGTCGCATATCGTCAAGTTGATGAAGCGAGCGCTGGAGGATCGCATCCGGGTCATTCAGGAATTCAATGAACTGTGTATCCAATCCAATATACTAACAGAACAAGGCGATTATAGTGCCGCTCAGTCCATGATGGAATGGCGCGACCGGGCGATGGCCAGCAACCTAGCGTGGTTGGCGACAGAAGTTTATCCGGAAGAGAAAATCATCGTGTGGGGACATAATGGCCATATCAGCAAAGCACAGTCTCTCATTTCCACCATGCCGAAGAGTATGGGAGAGCTCATGCCGAAGGAGCTGCAGCAGGAAAGCTATGTCATGGGTCTATTTATGGGTGAAGGACAAGTGGCCGAGAACACGAGGGAACCGCATAAGCTGGATCCGATGATCACGGGATCTATGGAAGATATTTTATCGGCAGGAGGACAGCCATATACATTCATGGATTTACGCTATCGGGATAATGAACGGGGAAATTCGTGGATGTTCGAACGGATGATCGCCTCTTATCAGGTGATGATGCCGATGCCGCTAGAGCTAAGACGGCATTTCGACGGCGTTCTGCTGGTCAAACAAGTGAAGATGCCGACATATTTGCCGCATAAAAAATAGGTGACGGCAGATATACGAAGCTGCTTTCTGTATGGAACAGAAGGCAGCTTGTTTAGCTTTCGTTCAGGTCGATGTACTATTTGCAAGTATTCATTCTGTTTGCGTGTAACTCAAGTACTTCATCGTCCAACTCCAATAATTTGTCCATCAGTGCATCCATGCCATGCTCTAACTTATAATCCATCTCCTCTTTATACAGAGGAATCAAGAAATAGGTATGAATCTTATTCCCGTCTTTAGTAGGGATGACGCTGATTTCTTCGTTTAATTGATAGAGTACAACCCCATTCAACCCCGTTCCGTCGGCATAGGGTTCATAGTCCTGGTAATTGGGGATGGTATGTCCATAACCCAACCACGTATTATACTGATGGGGAAAACGAGCCATCTGCTTCATGAGTCGGATCGGCCAGTAGTTGTTCTCATCCTTGACGGATTCTTCTGTCAGTTCCCAGGAAGCGGGAAGGAACATCATAACTTCCGCCCGATCGTATTGATCGTCGAGCTCAGCTAGTATTTCATCTGGAAGCGTCATCGGCAAGTCACTCATACCGTTCGTGTATAGTACCCAGAATGGCTCTTCTTCCGTAGGTTCCATGATATTTACATCAATATGTATGGTGTCGGATATAATCTCATGAAAGACACTGCTTGTTCGTCCGGGAAATACCGTTTCGAAATGTGCAACGATTTCTTCCACGTATTCCATTGGAGCTGGCGGCGCATAATCGGCACTTTCTTCGTATTTGTAAATCGTAGTGCCGTCATTCGACTTTTCTCCGTCGTTCTTACCCCCGAATATCTTTTTAAGGAAACCCATCTAATCCTCTCTCCTCATCTCAGTTGGTGGAAAATATTGATAATGTCAGTCTATCATATTACAGCCCCCTTCTGACAAGGATATCCTCGCCTTAATTTCTATGTACTTTTAATTTATTTTACTTTATAGTTAAGTCAACTTAATTATTAAGTGAGGTGTATTAAACGTGAAAAATGATCTTATTCAACAAATTAACGGTTTACTAAATCGTTTAAGCGTTCAATTAGCAAGCAGATTTGAGCATCAAATCGATAATGATCTTACAGTGAAGCAGGTTTTATTATTAGAGCTCATCCGGACCGGCTGCGCTTCAACGAAGGATTTAGCTGCTCAATTGAATATATCTATGAGTGCCGTTAGTCAAATTCTCAACAAACTAGAGACCAAAGAATACATTACCCGCAGTATCAACCCGGAAAATCGGCGTGAAATTGTACTGAAGCTGGCGGCGAAGGGCGAGAGGTACTTCGAAGAAGCGCAAACGTTTGAAGAGGAGATCAACCGCGAGGTTTACGGACAGCTGCCTGTAGAAGACTTGGAGCATATGGTTCGTATACTCGAACAATTAAATGGGATTGTGAAAGGGGAATAGGCGATGCGTGTCATTGAAAGAGGTAAGTATGTTTGGTTATTATTGTTGGGTTTTGTTCTATGCAGTAATTTCATGCTCTATCGCACGCATATCGGAGATCAATTACTCCCATCCCACACGAATGGGGTCGTATTAGGGTCCTTATTTGATCTAATCATCATGCTGCCTCTACTCTCGATGTTGTACCGTAAGAAGTTCTCTCTCAAGACAGCGATTATATTGTCGGCGGCTGGGTGCGTCTTAGCAAGGTTGCTCATTCCCAATTCGCTGTTAGAACCTTTTGCAGCGATTACTTGGGCCGGTATTGCAGTCGAGGCGGGGCTCATCATCTTTGAATTGATGCTCATTGTTACGCTTGTCCATTACATGCCCAAAATCATAAAAAAGGTGAAAACGAGCACACTACCGGCCGTTTTTACTTTCCCTCAGGCAATCGATGTATACATACACAAAAATCCAATCATTCAGATGATCTGTTCAGAAGCGATGATGTTCTATTATGCTTTCTTTAGCTGGAAAAAGACGCCACCGCCAGGGATCACACTGTATAAACGTTCAAGCTACATCGCATTCCAAGTGATGATGATCCATGCCATTGTCATTGAAACATTAGGTGTCCATTTGTGGCTTCATCAAAAATCGATCATTCTTTCGATCATTTTACTCGTTCTGAATGTATATTCGGTCATTTTTTTCTTGGCAGATATTCAAGCGGTCCGATTAAATCCGGTCCATATCCATAAGGGCTCCTTGTTTCTCTCTCTTGGATTATTGAAGCGTGTAGAGATCGAATTTGATAACATCGAGTGTATTATCGAAGATCCTGCGATTCTTGCAAGCAAATTATCGAAAGATACGATGGAGTTCATTGCGCGAGATTTTGAAAAGGTTCATCCAGATCTCATTTTGAAAATGAAAACACCTGTCAAAGCAACCTTAATGATGGGCATCCAAAAAGAATATTCCCAAATCGCTATTCGTTCGGATCAGCCGATGCAGCTCAGAGAAATGATTGTGCATCAAATGGAGAATAACAGCCTGGAGTTTTAAATCGCAGCACGTGAGGAGATTGGGTGATATATCCGTTCCCCACGTGTTTTTTTCAAAGTAGGCAAACAAAGCAATATACGTCAAAAAAGCAGCGGCTGCTTCTGTTATTTTGTTCCTAAGGAGGTTATAAATTGAGCTACAGTCCGATCATCCAACAGTCGATTGCCTTTATAGAGTCACATTTGCACGAAGAATTGTCGCTAGAGAGCATGGCTAAGTTTGCAGGGTTTTCAAAGTATCATTACCATCGGATTTTTCAGCAAGAGGTTGGAGTGACCGCATCTGAATATATCCGATTTCGGAGAATTGCAAATTCGTCCAATATGTTACTGTTCACAGATGACAAAATTATAGATATTGCCATCTATTATCGCTTTGAGAGCCAAGAATCGTTCACCCGTTCTTTTAAGAAATACTATCAATTACCGCCAGGGCAGTATCGCAAAATCATGGGCAAATTAACGATGCAAAGGGAGGAAATGAAAATGAAAAATGAACAATTATTAAAAGGATGGCAGTTAAGCGGAAGTCACCCCTTTAATTATCAGATGGGGATTGACCGGGAAACCTTCCATCAAGGGAAAGCGTCCGGATTTTTAAAGTCGGTTACCGTGGTACAGACGGAAGGCGAATTTGCAACGATGATGCAGCAATTCAAAGCGGATAAATATATCGGCAAAAGATTAAAGCTCTCAGGGTTTATCAAAACAAAGGCAGTGAGCGGGTTTTGCGGGTTCTGGATGCGAGTCGACGATGCTCTTCATGATGTACTGCAATTTGATAACATGAGTGACCGCCCTATTATCGGAGATACGGCGTGGAACCATTACAGCATCGTGCTAGATGTGCCAGATCATAGTGCTGCGATTGCTTTTGGTGTGCTGCTGTCCGGAAGCGGGCAGGTCTGGATTGATGGGCTGCAATTCGAGGAAGTGGATACCAAGGTACCTACGACGAATATTGATTTTTCGTGTGATCTTCTAGACGAGCCTATGAATTTATCGTTTGAGGAGTAGGCAAAGAAGAACATTCGTATACCATAGCCATCTAGTCGCATTTGATCATACTAGAACCTGTATGATTTTAAATCTGCGACGGCTTCGGTATACGAATGTTTTTTTGTTTCATGTGGTACTAATTTCGGATATTGGAGTTGCATAAGAATCATTTTAAATAACTTAGAGTAATAGGACAATTCATGCGAATTGTATAAATGACATAAGAGGTGATTTAATGCTGACACGAAAAAAAGAAGATCTACCTGAAGTAATGACTGTTGCTGATATTCAGAAATTTTTAGGTATTGGGAAAGTTCAAGCATATGATTTAGTTAAATCAGGAAAATTCCACGTTGTTAATGTGGGGAGAAGGATTATCATTTCAAGGAATGGATTTTTAAAGTGGTTTGATGGAACTAGTGAGGAGCAGGCTGAGTAACCCCTGCTTCTTTTTTTATTTGGCACTACATCCGGCACTAAAGTTGGCACTATACTTCCGATGATTATAAGCTACATAAGGAATTAATAAATTATTAGGATCAGCATAGAATCTAGATATTCCAATACTTTGAATGATCTCTGAAGTCTAATAATGATTGGAGATAATAACCAGATAAATGACCCCAACACTATTGAAGGGTAGGGCGGCTGAGAAGAACCCTCTGTTCACAAAGGTTTTTTTCTTATGCTGGTTAGTCGTTGGCGGGGAATTGGCGGCATATACTGATACGGATTAGACCGTATGCTTCAGGCGGCAGCTTGGTGTAAAGGGGATGAGTCGATGCCTGTGTATAAAAATCCGAACGCGAAGCGGAACCCTTGGTATATCGAGGCGGAAGCGGGACGAGATCCGCAGACAGGCAAGCGGATACGCTACAAACAGCGTGGATTCAGCACGAAGAAAGAAGCGGAACTTGCGTTAGCGAAATGGCGATGCGAGATCGAGGAAGTGTTGCGAAAGTCAGAATATGGCGCAAGTGTAGATGTTCCGCGGCGCAATACAGCAGGATCCGTTGGACTGAATTTTGCCACTTATTCGCAGCGATGGATATCACAGCGCCGTGGTCTAAGTGAGAATACGCAGGAGCTATATCAGTCGATTTTACGGACCCATCTTCTTCCCGCGTTTGGCATCATGCAGCTAACATCACTGACATCGCAGCAGATTCAACATTTTGTAGATACCTTGTACTCGAAGTCTCTGTCCGACACGACCATCAAGCGCATCTTCTCACTACTGCATGCGATATTACAAGCGGCGGTTAGGGCAGAACATATTCCTCGCAATACAGCAGCGCAGATCGAGAAGCCGACCATCCGTCGCCGGAGGTTCGAAGTCTGGTCACTCGATCAAATTCGTGACTTTCTGATGCGTCTACAGGCAGAGGGAGATCGCTACGCAATCGCATTCTCCCTTGCTGTGCTCACCGGCATGCGGCAGGGAGAAATTCTCGGCTTACGTTGGCAGGATGTCGATTACCGGCAAGGTGTTATTCGGATGCAGCAGACGCTCACCCATCGTGGGAAGGCTTTTCAAGCAGGAGGCAAAACAGCGCAAAGCGTGCGGGTCGTTGCCTTATCGCAGGAGACGGTTCGCATGCTTGAGGCGCATCAGGCTTTCTTGATCGCAGAATGGGAGGAGAAGCGTAGATTAAGGTGTCTTCATGAGATCGAGAGCGAACATGAGGAGCTTGCAGAGGAGATGCTGAGACCGCCAACGCTTGTCGTTAGTACGCCAGAAGGAGGCCCGCTCTCGCCCCGCCTGCTGCATCGTTTATGGCTGCGCCTGCTTAAGGATTGGCAGCTTCCGCGCATTACGTTTCACGACTTGCGGCATACTCATGCGAGTATTCTGCTGCAGCAAGGCGTTCACCCCAAAATCGTATCCGAACGGCTCGGTCACGCCTCCGTTCATATGACCCTCAATACGTACTCCCATCTTCTTCCTCATCTTCAGCATGATATGATCGAGCCCCTAGACCAACTTCTTTTTAGCCAGCCTTTGCTCCCGCATTAACACGGATTAACGCAAAGAAGCTAAGGTGGAATGACAGCCTTAGCTTCTTTGACTTGTGAAGGAAAACCATAGATTCATGCTATGATCGATTTTCTACCGAGTGGATGACCTTCTGGCGAGCTGCTTGATCCACCGGTTGACCGTGCGCCAGCTCCAACGCCCATAACACGGCGCCTGTAGCTGGCGGTACTTGCAACAGGATGTAGTTGCAGTGATGTGAGGTTAATTGTTCGACATATCTTTTGTATTTCTGTAATAGTAGCGGGCTCTCCGCTTTGACCCATACCGAACCAGCGAGTACAATGTCCACCTCATGATCGAAGTCTAAATGATGCATGCAGCCAACCGTCGAGCAGGCAAGCTGCTTGGCTGAGTGTTCGATGATGTCCAGTGCCGCCATATCCCCTCGATCTGCACAGGAGAACAGGATTTGCATCAGCTCGGTATTCGGAAGTGTTCGTTGAAGCATACCAGTTAACGCATATTCAATGAATAATTCCTGACTTGGGATCTGAAGCAGCTGCATCACCGGCCCGGTCATCGCCGTTGTCGGTCCCATCCGGTAATAGGCGTCATATACTGCCCGGAGCGTTTTTCTTGCGAGATAAAACCCTCCCGCTTCATCGCCGGACAGCTCGCTGCCAACACCACCTACCTGCAGGCGCTTTCCGCTTGGGGATATGCCGCCAGTGGAGGTGCCGGAGCCGTTGATGGAGCATATGCCGTATCCTTTTTCACTGCCTGCTTTTACGCCAAGAAAAGAGTCATTGTCCATCGCATAATGCGTAAACCCGATTTCCTCAATCACTCGGCATAAATTCTCTTTCTGAGAAGGGATGTCGGCGCCAGCGAGTCCGAATGCCCCAGCTGCAATGTCGCTCATGGTTAACTGATTCCGCGTCAGCAGATGCTGAATATTCTCATTCATGATACGGAATGAGCTTGCATAGGCGTCGGAAAATTGCTCATGACTACATGTGCCAGTGTTGATGTGATCCACGAAATTCCCTTGCAGATCAAACAGGAAATAGTCGGTTTTGCTATTGCCGCCATCGACACCGATAATGTGATTTCGATTCATTATACCTTCGTTTCCTTTGCGAAAAATTGCGGGAGATCGACCTTGTGAGCAGCTTTCAACTCACTGAAGCAGTGATAAGCGGCATCATAGTCGCCGACCAATGGATTCATTAATAGGGCACGCATCGCCGCGTCCTCGTCCCCGTGTACGGCAGCAGCAACGGTTTCGCGCTCATAGGCTTTGAGCATCCGCATGTAGTCGATAATATGCCGATTTTGGAAGTCGCGAACTTTGATCGGTACGGCGCCATCCTTGCCAACAACGGCGCACACTTCAACGGCGTCCGTGTCCTCCATGAAATCTAAAGCGCCGTTATTAAGCAGGTTCACGACATGGATCTCTTGTTTATCATTATAGATCGCATCCACAAGACTGATCGCGACTTCAGAATAGTTCGCGCCTCCGCGGGTGGATAGCAGCTCAGGCTTGGTATGAAGCTCGGCATCCATGTAGATATTCAGCAGTTCTTCTTCGATCTGCATGCACTTCTGGCCGCGCGTTAATTCACTTTCTTTGAGTAATTTAAGCTTCTTTTCTTTGAAATAGTAGTATTCCAGATAAGAAGAAGGGATCGCCCCTACCATTTGAATGATATCTTTCGAGAATCCGCTCGAAGGGATATTCTTCATCGCTTCGCTATTCAGGCCCATCTCCAGTGCAGTTTTCAGATAGTCTTTGCCGTCTTGCTCGATGGATGTGATCCAGCTCAGATGGTTAAGGCCGATATAGGTGAAATTTGCACGTTCGAGCTGCAGGGTTTCGCGAATACTCTTGAACATGTTGAAAGGCACATTGCACAGGCCGAGCATCTTGACCTTGCTGTGATTGAGCATCGCTTCGGTAACAATCCCTGCCGGATTGGAGAAATTGATGAGCCATGCGTCCGGGCATAGCTCCTGCATACGTTCCGCAATATGGAGCATCACCGGAATGGTGCGCATCGCTTTGAAGAATCCGCCGATACCGCACGTTTCTTGGCCTATTAAATCATATTTCAGCGGGATCGATTCATCGATGACTCTGGCGGGGAGCTTGCCGACGCGAATTTGCGCGAGTACGAAGCTCGCATCGCGCAACGCTTCATCCAAGTTCTGGGTCATGACTACGCGGCAGGACAGGTTCGCTGCCTGAATCATCCGTTCGCATAGACTGCCTACAATCTTAAGCTTTCTATCATCGATATCCATCAGAACGAGCTCATCGATCGGCAAAACGTCTTTACGCTTGATCATGCCTTCAATGAGCTCGGGCGTGTAGGTGCTGCCTGATCCGATGATCGCAATTTTCAATCTACTATTCATCCGTTTCCCACCCTTCAGTCCTTAGTTATCCGGAAAATGTTGCCATAAGATTACGCTGTTATTATAGCATTGCATTTTGACATGCCGCAATATAAAATAGAATTAATATTTCATAGTGATAATAAAATTTTGAAATAAAATTTTGGACTTGTCTTCTAGTAGGCCCTGCTTCGGCCTCTGGCATAATTCTTGTATTTTTACACCATTCCCCTTATGATGAAATTAAATTTTGCAACATAAATCATAATGACGAGTAGGGAAGAGACATGTCAATTAACGATAATATTCTAATTAAGATTCGGGACATGAAAGAAAGCTTGACGCCCGTAGAGAAGCTGGTTGCCGAGTATATCTTAGAAAACTTGGAAGATATCCCGCATCTCTCTATCAAGAATCTCGCACAACTGACCAAGACTAGCGACGCATCGGTCCTTCGTTTCTGTAAGACGATGGGCTATACCGGGTACCGCAGTTTTATCGTAAGTATTTCGGCATCGCTCGGTTCAATGGACGAGGAAGAGAAGGATCAATATACGGATATACAGCCTGGAGACGATCTGTCCGTCATTATCTCGAATATTTCTCGCAACAATATTAAATCGATTGAAGACACGCAGAGCGTCATCGACAAGAATGAAATCGCTCGGGCGGTCCAAGTGCTGCGTCAAAGCAAACGGATCGCGTTCTTCGGGATCGGCGCTTCGAGTCTGATCGGTATTGATGCCGAGCAGAAATTTACCCGGATTAACAAGGTGTGTCATACCTATGCGGACGGTCACAGTCAGCTGACGGCAGCGGTGCTCATGGAGAAGAACGATGTGGCTATCTTTATTTCGAACTCCGGCGATACGGTGGAAATCCTTGATTCGCTCGAGATTGCCAAGAAGAACGGCGCATGTACGATTGCCATCACCAAATATCATAAAAGTGAGCTGGCGGATAAAGCGGATATCGTGCTAAGCATCTCGACGCCAGAAGTTACGATTCGAAGCGGGGCGATGGGATCGCGAATTGCGATGTTGACCGTGATCGATATCCTTTTTGCAGGCGTAGCCAGCGCCGAGTATAAGAACGTCAAGAAATATTTAACCAAGACGCATAATATATTATCCAGCAAACATCGGAAATAAATGATACAGACATCGGTCTATTGCCATAGAGCCGGTGTTTTTTGTCGAAATAGGGAAATAAAAAAACAATAATTTATTTTATAATAAAATTTTATTTCAAAAACTGTTGACCGAATTGAAAATACTGGATAATATGAATTTAAGATAAATACATCACCAGGATGGATAGGAGGATGGCAATGGATGAATATCTGGCGAGATTGACTACGGAAGCGATCAATGAGACGACACGGATAATTGATGAATGTTCAACCGAGGAAATGGTTCGTCTCATGAACGAGCAGGATGCTACGGTTCCGGGTGCAGTCGCAGCAGAAATACCGCAAATTGCAAGAGCGGTTGACATACTGCACCATGTGCTCAAGAACGGCGGCAGAATGTTCTACGTAGGAGCTGGATCTTCTGGCAGACTTGGTGTACTCGATGCATCGGAATGTCCTCCTACGTTCGGCATTAACCCGATGATTGTGCAGGGACATATTGCTGGAGGCGATGGGGCGCTGAGAACCGCTGTTGAAGGTTGTGAAGACAATGCAGAGGAGGGTATAGCACTTATTGAACGGTGCGGGGTGACAGACAAGGATGTTGTTATCGGCATTACGGCCAGCGGAAGCGCGCAATTTGTGATTGCCGGACTTACGAAGGCGAAGGAAATTGGAGCCGCAACGATCGGTGTCGTCAATAACAAGAATTCCAAATTAGAGCCTGTCTGCGATGTATGCATAGCGCCCGTTGTCGGGCCAGAGGTCATCATGGGTTCTACTCGATTGAAAGCGGGTACAGCACAGAAACTTGTACTCAACATGCTCACGACATGCACGATGGTGAAGCTCGGGAAGACGTATAACAACCTGATGGTAGATTTGAAGGCAAGTAATAAAAAATTGCGAGACCGTTCCGTTCGTATCATTCGGTCTGCGACAGGCGTCGATGCCGGTACAGCTGCTGCTTATTTAGAAAGCGCTTCCATGAGTTGTAAGCTTGCTATTATGATGATTAAAACCGGTCTGGATGCGAAGGAAGCAGAGCATGTGTTGGAACAGTTCGACGGCAGTTTGAAAAAGGCAATCGGCAGTTTTAACAAGGTAGTGTAAAAGATTAAGGAGGCATGTATTTATGAAAAGAAAAATGCGTGTATTAGCATCGATTTGTGCTTTAACTTTAGCTTTAACCGCCTTGACAGCATGTGGCAGCTCATCGACGACCAAAGAGGGGACGCCAGAGGGCACAAACAATACGAACAACAACAACACGAATGTGAGCACCGAAGCAGCGAAAGATACCATTACGGCACTGTTGCCGCCAGTATCACCAGCCTATCAAGAAAATTTCTCGCAAATGGAAAAAGATTTTAATGCCTTATATCCGAATCTTACGTTGAAAATTGAACCTGCCAGCTGGGAAGATATGACCCAGAAGCTGGATACGCAGGTGAATGCGGGCAGCCCACCGGATATCGCATTCCTGGGTTCGTCAGGCATTTCGAAATACGTTGAGCAAGGGATGGCCTTGGATATTACGGATGCGGCAACGGCTGAGATGATTGCGGATTTTGATCAAGCACCGCTTGAATACATGAAGAATGGCACCGGTCTATACGGCTTCCCGGCTTATATGGAAGTACACGCCTTAGGCGGAAACAAGGAGTTCCTCGAAAAAGCGGGGATCGACTACAAGAAAATTCAAAAAGAAGGCTGGACCTTCGAGCAATTCCGTGAAGACATCAAGAAAGGCGTTGTATCCGAAGGGGGCAAAACCTCCCGTTACGGATTCGTATTCGCGACGGCCGGCGTAGCGTCGAAAGATTATCTGGCGATTCTCGTCAAAAGTGCGGGCATGCCAGCGGCATTTGATAAAGATCTGAAGTTTGCCTATACGAGTAAAAACTATCTGGAAGTCTTAAAAGATATCCGGGTGATGATCGATGACGGTTCAATGCCGAAAGAGTTGAGTTCGGTTGACGCCGGTAAACGTTGGAATATGTTCCTGACAGGCCAGACGATGATTACAGGTAAAGGGCTGGCGGTGTTCGAGAACTCCGCGAATAAAAATAACGAGAAAATTAAAGCGAATGATGGCAGTGCTGTCAAAGGAAGTATTCCGGCAGAATACATCGTGCTCCCGGTTCCTTCCTTCGCAGGCCAGAAGGCGATGGCAAGTGCTGTCGTAGACGGATACGTCGCGTTCCGCGGCAAGAAGGAGCCAACGCCTGAGCACAAAGCCAATGTGGTTAAAGCAGCTTACTTCTTGGCGAGCGGCAAAGTAGCGGCGACGACGAATAACGATCTGTTCGCTGCGCATATCACGAAGAGCGGTAAAAAAGAAGCAGAGAGCATGACCGTGAACCGGAATCCTGACAATGTCGCAGCGGTAGAAGCGATGCTCGCGACAGCATCTCCAGCTCGTCCTGACATTCCAACAGATTTAGGCGCCAAAGCAATTAAGCTGGAAGATGAAGTCATCATTCCGAAATTGCAGGCATTGATTGCTGGTGAAATCACGCCAGAAGCCATGTATGATGCGGTGAAGGCGGCAGCCATTCAAACCTTCGGCGAAGATGGTGTTGTAAAAGACTAAGATGTAAGCTGTCTCGGATAGCCGTGCGAATGTTCATGCGGCTATCCGAAACTTTTATGAAACTGAGATGGGAGAGGGGGCGCAACATGACCCAAATCGCAAAGCCGATAAAGAGAAGAAAAATCAAAGGAGACAGCGGCGCTGGTTATGCTTTTATTGCCGTTGCGTTGGTTATTTTCGCGTTGTTTACTGCATATCCGGTTCTGAGCGCATTGATCATTAGTTTTCAAAAATATATGCCGCTTGGTTCTAAGTTTATCGGATTCGATAATTATATCGACTCGTTCAAGGACCCTCTATTCTGGAAAGCGATTAAGAATACCGTTGTGTATACCGTGCTAACCGTACCTGTAGCTCTGTTCATTTCGTTAGGTGTATCTCTCCTAATCCTGCCGCTGAGAAAAAAGCTGCAAACCGTGTTCAAAGCTATTTATTATTTGCCGGCCGTTGCATCCGGTGTCGCATTATCCGTCGTATGGCTTTGGATTTTCGATCCGATGCCGAACGGGATCTTCAACCAACTGCTCGGATATTTCGGCATAAGCAATGTGAATTGGCTTGGAGCTACCTCCACCTCCATGTTCTCGCTCGTTCTCATGTCATGGTTGTCGAGTCACGGTACGAGTATCATTATCTATTTGGCCGCTTTGCTCGGTATTGATGACAGCTACTACGAGGCAGCAGAATTGGATGGCGCTTCATTCTTGAAAAAGCTGTGGTATATTGTTATTCCTTGTCTGAAACCAACGACATTATTCCTGCTTGTAACGGGTGTCATTGGCTCGTTCCAGGTATTCCAGAACGCTTACCTTATGACGGGAGGCGGCCCGGACAATGCGACAACAATGGTCGGATTATTGATTTTTAACAATGCTTTCAAATATTTTGAATTTGGCAAAGCTGCCGCACAATCTCTCATTTTGGCCTTGATTATCGGGGGTATCTCATTGATTCAATTTAAATTCTTAGGCAAAGACGTGGAGTATTGAGGAAAGGGGAGAAATCCATATGGCGCTCTATAGTGAACACACGGGGAAAAAGCCGCTCAAATATGCTAGAAATACGGTCATTATTATCATACTACTGCTGTTTGCTCTTGCGACGATATTCCCGATTTATTTTATGATTATTTCTTCCTTAGGCGATCCCGTCGAAGCCGGGGCAATGAGTTATACGCTATTTCCCACCAAAATTTCGTTAGAATCCTACAAGTTCTTTTTTGACTATAGTGATTATTCTTTACGATGGCTTTTAAATTCCCTGCTTGTGGCAAGCGTCGTTACCGTTTCAAATGTGTTTTTTGCCAGTATGGCGGGTTATGCATTCTCTAAAATACGATTTAAGGGCAGATCCGTTCTCTTTGCCATCTTGCTCGTTGCCATGATGATTCCGTATCAGGTCACGCAAGTGCCTTTGTACATCCTGATCGTTAATATTTTTGAAATCCAGAATACCTATAGCGCCCTGATTCTGCCGGGACTTGTAACGGTATATAACATATTCCTGTCGAAGCAGTTCATGAGCAGCATTCCTGGAGAAATTCTTGAATGCGCGAAGATTGAAGGGTGTAACCAGTTCCAGGTCTATTTGAGAATTATTCTCCCATTATCCAAAACGGTTCTCGCCGTTATGGCGATTCTTACCTTCATGGAAAGCTGGAATACTTTCTTCTGGCCGCTGCTCGTCACCAATACGATGGATATGCAGACGATTCAAGTCGGGCTCAAAAACTTCAGATTTGCGAATACGACGTACTTCGCACCAATGATGGCGGGTGCGACGATCTCTGCGCTGCCGATGTTCATCCTCTTCTTCAGCTTGCAGAAATACTTCTTAAAAGGCGTCACGGTAGGCGCGGTGAAAGGTTAATATGAGCAGTACGATGGTATCTAAGTCCCAATCTCGTTATGCTGTCGGCCTGATGTCCGGCACGTCCGTTGATGGAATCGATGCGGCTGTCATACGAATGAGCGGTATTCCGGGCGAATCGCCGCAGGTCGAGCTGATCGCGTTCGAGAATACGGCCTATACGGCTGCAATTCGAGAGGAGATCTTCACGCTCTTCGATCCGATCCAGGCAACCGTAGACAAGGTTGGCAAGATGAATGTATTGCTTGGCGAATTATTTGCTGAAGCTGCGCTCTCCGTGATTGCAAGAGCAGGGCTTACGCCGTCAGAGGTTTCGGTCATCGGTTCGCATGGACAGACGATTTATCATGCACCGGATCTGGAGCGTATGCATGGATTTGATGTGCATTATACCGTACAGATCGGTGAAGGTTCCGTGATTGCGGCAAGAACAGGAATACCTTGCGTGTCGGACTTTCGGCCGGCAGATATGGCAGTCGGTGGTCAAGGTGCGCCGCTCGTTCCTTTCACGGAATATCTGCTGTATCGGGAAGCTCATCGAACGATGCTGCTGCAGAATATCGGCGGAATCGGCAATATTACGATTATTCCTGCCAATTGCATGCCTGAGCAGGTATATGCTTTTGATACCGGACCGGGGAACATGCTTATCGACGGTGTTGTTGAGCGTCTATATCCGGGACAACTAACGATGGATACTGGGGGAGCCATTGCTCGAACGGGCAGCATAGACGCGGGGTTTTTTCATTTTTTGCAGCAAGAGGGGTACTATGCACTGCCTTTGCCGAAATCGACAGGCAGAGAACAATTTGGTTCTTCTTATATAGATAGGTTGCTTCGGTATGCGGAGGAGCACGGAATTTCTTCCGAGAATATTGTAGCAACGGTTACGAAGCTGACAGCGTGGTCGATCGGAGATGCGTATCGACGCTATATCCGAGACCAGAATCCTGCAGATGTCATGCTGGTAGGCGGCGGAGGAAGCTATAATCCCGTGCTGATGGCGTACATTTCGCAAGAAATGGAACCGATGGGCGTGCAAGTGATGACGCAGGAACAGGTTGGTCTGAGCAGCGATGCCAAAGAAGCCGTCGCGTTCGCCTTACTTGCGGATTATACACTGGTCCGGCAGCCGAACAATCTTCCTGCTGTGACAGGCGCCAAGCGCGCGGTCGTGATGGGGAAAGTTTCGTATTAGAATTAGAATCGTGTTCAAAAAGTCGGCTTTTCAGCACCGAGAAGGTTGCGAGAATCTGAAGAAGGAGGAACGGAGTTTAGGCAAAACCTAAATGAGTACCGGACTTCGAGGATGAACGCAAGATTCGATGTCGAATTCTCTACATGAAACACTTCGTGATCAAAAGATGATTTTTTGAACAACCTTTATGTTCGGCTAAGGGGGGCGGGTTCGAATGGTCGTGTGCTGGGATCCTCAGTATATTCATGAGGTTATTTCGTTGTGGAACGAGGTCGCTGTGAGAGAAGGGTATAAGGAGCTGGATGAGGATAGCTTCGAGCGTATTTTTATGTCCAGCCCGTATTTCGACAGGGAGAATACGTTTGTCTTATTGGATGCCGGTCAAGTGGCAGGGTTTGCTTGCGGGTGTACAGGCGATGACCTGCCGCTAGGGAGTATTGCGGGATATATCACCTGCATCATATTATCCGATGACGTCAGAACCGATGAACACTACCGAATCATGCTGGGGGCATTAGAGCAACGATTTAGATCACTCGGGAAGATGCAGGCGGATGTGTTGTTCTTCAATCCGATGATGCTGCCGTGGTATATCCCGAATACGCCGAAGCATGAACACAATAACGCGCCGGGCGTTCCGATAGATAGTCCGCTGTATGCATTTCTGCTGCGGGAGGGATATGCTGAACGCGCCATCGAGTGCGCGATGTATCTGAATTTGGAAGGATTCAACGTCCCGGAAGATATCAAGGCGAAGGAAGCTAGTGCGTCACTTGAGCATTATAGCGTAGCCTTGTTCAATCCGACCCTGCATGACGGCGTGGAGGACATGCTCAGCGGATTCGATAATCCGCTATGGCAGAAAGAGATCGCTCAGTGCGTCAACGCAGGCGTGCCCGTCGTCATCGCGGCGCATCGCGGCAAGGCGATCGGATTTGCTGGTCCGGTGATCCGTCAACCGAACGGCCGAGGTTATTTTGCCGGGATCGGGGTGCACCCGGAGCATGAAGGACACGGGCTGGGCAGCATTTTATTTTTTAGACTATGCGAGGCTTTTCAGCAGATCGGAACGGCGTATATGTCCCTCTACACCGGTAGTACGAATCCCGCCATTCGCATCTATGAGAAGGCAGGATTTCGAACCGTTAGACAATTTTCAGTGATGCGAAGGGAGTTGTTGTAACTATGAGCGAGCATCGATTAACGATACTGGCTATTGGCGGTCATGTAGGCGATGCAGAGTTGACGGCAGGCGGCGTATTAGCCAGTCACTCGCTGAGAGGCGACCGGATAGTCACGTTAGCGATGACAGCTGGAGAACGCGGGGTTCCCGCAGGCAGAGATATGGCGGAATATCGGATACAGAAAGTGAATGAGGCCAAGGCATTCGCAGAGATGCTGGGCGGAGAATCGATCGTGTTCGACGTTCCTGATGGAGAGCTCCAGGACAATGATGAAATGCGTTTTAAAGTATGCGACGTGATTCGCGAGGTCCGTCCGAACATCATCATTACGCATTTCAAGAACAGCATGCACAAGGATCATATGACGACGCACAAGATTGTGAACGATGCACGCTTTTATGCAGGTCTGGCATCCTTCCAGCGAGATAAGCCTGCGTTCTTTGCTTCTAAGCTCTATTATGCGGAGAACTGGGAGGATGCGGTCGATTATAAGCCATATGTGTATGTGGATTTCTCTCAGGAAGCCTATGATTTGTGGGTGAAGGCGGTATCCCAGCATTGGTTCGTTACCGGAAGCACTTCCTTCCCTTATCTGGAATATTACAAGCATTTGGCTCGTGTTCGGGGCATTGAGGCAAGAAAGGAATATGCAGAAACGTTCATGATTCCGGAAGAGAGCATGCGTATGGTTAGGACGGAACTATAAGGATCGAGGGAGACAGCTATGATTCGAAATGGGATTGATTGTATTGCGAACTATGCCGATCTTTTCAAGGGAAAACGATTGGGATTAATTACGTCGCCAACCGGATTGACGCAAGATTTCGGCACGACCATTCAAGTTCTGCACGAGCAATTCAACTTGACGGCTCTGTTCTCTCCGGAACATGGCGTACGCGGCGATCAGGCTGCAGGCGCACAGGTTGGCAGCTATCAGGACCCGATGACAGGTGTCCCGGTGTACAGCTTGTACCGTGAAGATTCCAAGCGACTAAGCCCGGAAATGCTGGATGAAGTCGATATGATCGTCTATGATATTCAGGACGTCGGCGTACGGTATTATACATTCATCTATACGATGCTCTATGCGTTGGAGGATTGCGCAAGGGCGGGAAAGGAATTCACCGTCTTGGACCGGTTGAATCCGCTCGACGGGGTAACGGTGGAAGGCAACATCCTTAAGCAGGGGTATCAATCCTTTGTTGGTAATTATCCGCTCTGCATTCGATATGGCCTGACCGCTGGCGAATTAGCAATGATGGCGAATGACCAAATGAACTGGAACGGCAAGCTCCATGTTGTGCGTTGTGAAGGCTGGGAGCGGGAGATGCAGTTCCCGGATACCGGGCGTATGTGGGTCATGCCTTCGCTAGGGATTCCGCGGTTCGATACGGCCCTTCTGTATGGGGGCACCTGTCTATTCGAAGGGACCAATGTTTCGGAAGGTAGAGGTACGGCGGCTCCATTTGAGTTGATCGGGGCGCCGTTTATTGACGCCTATCGGCTGGCGAATGAAATGAACGGCAAGAAGCTGCCTGGCGTGATGTTCCGTCCGGTCTATTTTCAACCTTCCTCCTCCAAATATCAGGGGGAGCTGTGCAGAGGTGTGCAGCTGCATGTAACGGACCGCCATGCACTGCAGCCGGTGGCGACCGGGTTTATGCTGCTGGATACGATCAGACGGAACTATGAAGACTTCCGATTTCTTCCCCCACTGAAGGAGGGTTCCAGACCTTTTATTGATTTATTGTGCGGCGAGAAGTTGTACGGGGATGATACAGCTTCAGTTGACGTACCGACGATGCTGGAGCAATTCCGTGCCGAGAGCCAAGCGTTCACCCGCATTAAGCAGCAGTATCATTTGTATTAAGGATCGCCAGATCTGGTCTGAAAGGTCGTGAACATATTGATGAGATTTGTTGCCGGACTGGATGGCGGCGGCACCAAGACGGCGGTCACCATCGCCGATGATCAAGGTCGCGTCGTACATTCGTTCACGTCCGGAGGCATGAACTATAACGGGCAGGACGAGGGCAGCGTTCGCCATAATCTGCAAGAAATTGTCGATACCATTGGGAGCGTCTGTGGAGGATTGGACTACTGCGTACAGATCTGTATTGGGGCGGCAGGAGTCAGCAATCCTACGGTCACGGCACGGCTGGAAGCCACGATCCGAGCATGTGGCTATCATGGAGATTTGCTCATCTTGGGCGATCAAGAAACAGCGTTAAGCGGCGCGCACGGGCGTCCGTATGGAATCATTCTTATTGCCGGCACAGGGTCCATCTGTTATGGGAAAAATGAATTCGGTGATGTTCATCGATCCGGCGGCTACGGTCATCTGATTGATGACGAAGGCAGCGGCTATAGTATCGGACGGGATTTAATCTCGGCTGTGGTTCGGGCGAATGATGGACGCGCACCCGAAACGGTAATCACGGAAATGGTATATAGACAGCTGAACATGTCGACAATTGCGGAGATGATCGGTTTTGTGTACGATGCGCGGACCCATAAGAAGGACATTGCGGCATTAGCCCCAATTCTCTCGGAGGCATGCCTGCTTGGTGATCAAGCGGCTCTTGGCATAGCGCATCGAAGCGCTGATTCCTTGTTCGAGCTGGTCATTCCTGTAGCAGAGAAGCTGTCTTTACAGGAAGGAGCATTGGCGATGGCGGGGAGCGTGTTGCTAAAGAACCATTTCGTACAGACGGCGTTGGTCGACATGCTGCAAGAGAAATATCCGAAGCTGCAATGCATAACCCCGAAGCAGGATGCGTCCGTCGGCGCGGTTCTCATGGCGTTGGAGCGGTTGAATCGAGCAATATAATAGGTGAAGCACGCCGGATTAGATGACCCGGGGTGCTTTTTTTGATAGACAAATAGGGGAATCGTCTCCGAAACCAAAGCCCCACTGTGGGGTTATTTGTATTATTTGTTGACTTGGGGAAGTCGCTAATCGGGGTGAGTGGTGAGTTGCGTGATGTGCTGAATGGTGCGTGGTGCTGTAGCGTGGCTAACGAATCGTAGTGTGCTTCGGGGCGAATAAGCATATGTGGGTTCGTTAGAGGGTTCAGTGCGGAATGCGTCGTTTTTGGTCGCTTGAAATCGTTGAAATGAAGACAAAAACAGTCATGATTCGCTATATACAAATTTTAAGCATTCAAGCTAAACTTGAGGTGTAATTATGAAATTAAATTTCACTATTATATATAAATTTAGAAAAATATTTTGGAATAAAGTTTGTAACTTGATATTCCAAGAAGGACGGTGATGCGATGAAACGCTGAATAGCTGATCGATCAGAGTTGAGTGGACACGAATGCATGGACTGAAACGAATGGTTGGAACAATCACAGAAAGGATGTGCCCTTGAGTGAGAAACTTCGTGAATTCATTGCGAGTGAAAATGAATGCAGCATTAGCTGCGGTGTTGATCTGTAGTACGGTGGTTTCAGGATTTGTAAGCGTTTTACCGGTGGTTCATGCACAAGAAGGCGGTACCAGCACGAAGGCTGCCGCGGAATCTGCCCCGATTCGTGAGAAGGTGATGGCGAAAGACTCTGTAGCCAGAACGATCGAGCTGGAATTGAAAGGAAAGGTCGAGCTGAGCGATGCGCTGACGGTGGAACAGCACTTCGGCCAGAACGTATTAACCAAGACGCTAAGGGATGTCATGGTAGGCGCTGAGAATGTGGATGTCTATCTCGGAGCGGATGGGAAAGCAGCCAAGATTGTGATTAACGGCGATACGCCGATGAATCGTATGCGTGTCGGCATCCGCAAGGATATCGCCGATATAGCGGATATGACACAGCTGGGCCATTCGCAAATCGAGATGAAATCGATCGACGGGTTACGTATCAGAGACAAAAAAGGCGGCACAAGCCTGGATATGACTGCTGGAGCGCTCGTCTTATTCACCGTTGACAATGGGCAGATTACGGTAAAACAGAATGGCGCAGAGCTGATCAGGACAGCAAACCGCCTAATTGTAGAGCCTGTGAATAGCGGCTCACTTATTCAGGTGACGTCCATCACACGCAGTCACGGGAAGCCACAGTATCGAGGGATATTCGAGGTGTCACTGAATCCAGAGAAGGATAAGCTGCGGCTGATTAATGAACTCGATATCGAACAGTATTTATACCAAGTCGTTCCTAGCGAAATGCCGGCATCTTATGGATTGGAAGCGCTGAAAGCACAGTCCGTTGCGGCAAGGACGTATGCGCTTACCGATTATATGACGAGCCGATTCGCAGATCGCGGCTTCCATATCGACGACAGCACATTAAGCCAAGTGTATAACAACCAGGCGGAGAACACGCTGACGACACAAGCCGTACAGGCAACGGCTGGCAAAATTATGAAGAGCGGCAGCGATCTGGTTGATGCGAGATTTTACTCGACATCAGGCGGCTATGGCGCATCGAAGCATGAAGTATGGCAAGATATCGACACGAATCAATTCCCTGGTACGCCGCTCCCTTATCTAATCGGAGACAGCTATACATACGATCCGGCGAACAGCGGCAGCTTGCTTAAGATCGATACGGCGAGTGAGGAAGTGTTGAACGCATTCTACAAAAATTTGAACTATACAGGCTACGATTCGGAATCTCCGTATTTCCGCTGGAAGGTTAGTCTGACAAGTACGGAGCTGCAGAACACAGTCAATAAAAATATTCTTGATCGCTATGCGGCAGAGCCGATGTTCGTATTGACGAAGGACGCTAACGGCAGCTTCGTCAGCAGACCGATTCCGGCGGAAGGCGCAGGCACCATCAGCAACATGTACGTCGCGAAGCGAGGCCGAGGTGGCAACGCGATGGAGCTCGTGATTGAAGGCAGTACGGGCACTTATAAAATTATTCGTGAATTCAATATTCGCTTCACCATTAGACCGAGCAAGACGTATACCGGCGGAACGACGGACATCCTCGCTTACCGTGCCAAAGGCGGAGCGGGCGCTTACGATAATGCTCCGCTTAAAAACCCGAGCATTCTCTATTCCGCCTTCATGACATTCGATCTCGAACGGGATGAGAATGGCAGTTTGAAGAATGTCACCTTCTATGGCGGCGGCAACGGGCATGGCGTCGGTATGAGCCAATTCGGGGCGCAAATGCTCGGGATGCAGGGATGGAGTTACGACCGGATTCTCAACAGCTATTACAAGGGCATGCAGCTCGTGGATCTGAATGCGCCCGTGCTAAGTCGGCTGGATATTTCACCTGCGATTGCATCAATCAATCTCGGGGCGGAGCAAGCCTTCACGGTCAAAGGCTATGATGGCAGCGGCAACGAAATGGCGGTGCAAGCCGATCAGTTGACGTGGAGCCAAACGGGCGCGATTGGCTCCATATCAGCCGGTGGCGTGCTGCAGGCAGCGACCAATCCAGCTGCAGGCAAAGTCACCGTATCGACGGGGACCGTTAGTGCGGAAGCGGCGGTCATTGTCGGCAAGCTTGCTCAACTCGTGGAAGACTTCGAGGACATTCAAGATATCATGGCTTCAAGCGTGCGTGCCGTGCCGGATTCTGTGAAACTGACCCGCGTTGCAAGGCCTGAACCGGTTCGCGCTGGCGTGTATGCCGGTAAATTCGCCTATGATTTCACGGATACTAAAGGAACGTCGGCAGCGTATATGAACTTTAAGGATGCGCTTGGTGGGACGGGACGCGTCTTGGAAGGCTATCCGAAGAAGCTTGGGATGTGGTTCTACGGGGATGCTCAGAAACATTGGCTGCGCGCAGCGCTCCAGGATGCGGCAGGCAACAAACCTACCGTTGATTTTACGGCATCCGGTGGATTGAACTGGTCCGGATGGAAATACGTTACGGTGAATATGCCGACAGGCCTTACCCCACCGATCCGACTGAATCAGGTATATATTGTGGAGACGAACGACGCCAATAAGAATGGTGGAACGCTACACGTCGATCAGTTGTCCGCTTTGTACACGAACACTGATGTATTTGAGCTCGCCCTGTCGGGACTTACGCCAATGGTCATTGGAGAGACGAAGCAAGTGAGCTTGCTTGCAGCTTACGCAGGCAGCACGGAGCACGTGCCGGTGCAGAGCGGTGTATCTTACTACAGCAGCAATTCGAAGGTAGCAAGCATCGATGCAAGCGGTACGGTCAAGGCGCTCCAAGAGGGAACAGCAACGATTATCGCGTTGTACGGCAGCGCACAGCCGGCTGAATATCAGCTTAAAGTAACGAAGGAGGCTCCTGTGCTCGAACGTGTAGAAATGACGGGACTAAGTGCAATGGAGACCGGTCAGGCGAAGCAAGCGAAGGTGTTCGCAACGTTCGCAGGCAATCCGAACCCGGTTGAACTTATCAGCAGCGAAGTCACATTTAGCAGCAGTCAACCCGACGTGGCGTCGATCGATGCCGCTGGCAAGGTGAGTGCACTGAAACCAGGACGGACGACAATCACAGCATCGTATGGCGAGAAATCAGCTATCTACGAGCTGGAGGTCAAGAATCCAGTTCCTGTATTGCAGAGCATTGAGATCAATGGTCTTAGCGCCATGACGATTGGTGATACACAGCTGACCAAGGTTACGGCAAAATACAGCTTGACGCCTGATCCAGTGGAGCTTACGAGTGGCGTCACCTTCACGAGCAGCAATCCGCAGGTTGCGACGGTTGACGAAGCAGGGAAAGTCAAGGCGCTGAGTATAGGAATTAGCGCAATAAGAGCTTCCTTCGGAGGCAAAACGGCTGAATTTACCGTCGTTGTCAATAAAGTAACCTCTTCTCCGAAACGGGAACTGAGAGCAGCTTGGATCGCATCGGTTGAGAATATCGATTGGCCGAAGCAGGGCGTCGTGAAACCGGAGGATCAGAAACGGGACTTCTCCGCATTGCTGGACGAATTGGCCGGCATGGGCATGAATGCCATCATTGTTCAGATTAAACCGACCGCTGACGCGTTCTACCCGTCCCAGTATGGACCTTGGTCCGAATATCTGACCGGCGTCCAAGGGAAAGATCCGGGGTATGACCCGCTTGCCTTTATGATCGAAGAAGCGCATAAGCGCAACATGGAGTTCCATGCCTGGTTCAATCCGTACCGTGTCAGCATGAAGGATAACATCGGGAATCTGGTCGAGAACCATCCGGCAAGGCAGCATCCGGACTGGATAGTCAGTTATGGCGGCAAATTGTACTATAACCCGGGCGTACCTGCAGCAAAAGATTTTGTCGTCGGAAGCGTCATGGAGGTTGTCCGCAATTATGATATCGACGCTGTGCATATGGATGATTACTTCTACCCTTATCCGGTCAACGGCCAAGACTTCCCGGACGCGGACACTTATAAGACGTACGGCGGAGCTTTCACGAACAAAGCCGACTGGCGAAGAGACAACGTGAATCAGCTGGTTCATGAATTATCAGTCGAGATTAAGCAGGAGAAGAACTATGTCAAGTTCGGCATCAGTCCGTTCGGCGTATGGCGGAACATCGCGGATGATCCGACGGGTTCGGATACGACGGCTGGGCAGCGCAACTATGATGATTTGTACGCGGATACGCGCAAGTGGATCCACGAAGGCTGGATCGACTATATAACGCCGCAAATTTATTGGAACTTCGGATTTAGTGCGGCTGCTTACGAGAAACTGGTCGATTGGTGGACGAAAGAAACAAAGGGAACGAATGTACATCTCTATATCGGGCATGCCGACTACAAAATTAACGATAACAACGAAGCTTGGGCCAAACCCGATGAGCTGCCGAACCAGCTCAAGTACAATTGGAACTTCGAGGGGGTTAAAGGCAGCATGCATTTCAGCGCCTCGGATCTTATCCGAAATCCACTCGGCATTAAGGATAGACTTACCCAAGACAGCTATAAATTGCCTTCCCTGATTCCTGTTATGCCTTGGCTGGACAATAAGGCTCCTAAAAAGCCTGTTCTGCAGTCTGTGACCAAAGGCGCGGCAGGCATCGAAGTCACCTGGAAGGGTGAACAAGGCAGCGATGAGACTTCCTATGTGCTATACCGGATTGAAGGCAAAGAGGGCTTAAGCGTGGATAATCCCGCTCACATCGCAGCCATCATTCGCAAGCAGTCGGTTGATGTTCAGCATTATACCGATAAAAATGCCGTTGAGGGACGTGTGTACACTTACGCCGTCACGGCCGTGAACCGGCTTCATCACGAGAGCGAAGTCAGTAATCCAATCACCCTTGGCGAGAGCGTGAAGCGGATCGAACTCGGAATGCTGGGCGAGCTTGCGGTAGGTAGTACCAAGCAGGCTCAAGTATTCGCCTACCTTCCGAACAGTGACGTGCCGATGGATGTGACGGGCAGATCACAATTTGCAAGCAGTCAGACTGCTGTTGCATCGATCGACGCAGGGGGATTGATTACAGCGCATCAAGAAGGCACGAGTGTCATTACGGCGACCTATGGCGGGCTTACAGCAATGGCGACTATAGAAGTTCGAAAGCAAGAGCAGCAGCTATCGACCGTGTTAACGGGGCCAAGCAAAGTACAGACCGGACAGTCGTTTACCGTCCAATTCGGTCTTCATGGCGTAACATCGAATGTATACGCTCAGGACATTACGATTGCGTATGATGAATCGATTGCCGAATACGTCTCGTCAGCACCGCTGATGAACGGGATCGATATCCTGTCGGAGAAGAAGAGTCCAGGCAAAGTCCGGCTCATTCTTGTTAGTCAAGGTGCGGGCAATGCGGTTAGCGGCAACGCTGAATTGGTGAAGCTCTCCTTCCAAGCGAAAAATGTCACACAATCGGCTTCAGGCGAGATCTCGGTCACCAAAGCATGGCTTGGCGATGGGGAAGGAAACGAGCTGGAGGCGCGGCCAACATCAATCCGAATTGAAGTTACGGTGGTTCCACCAGGCTTGCCGGGTGATGCGAACCATGACGGCAAGTACACGATCGGCGACTTAGCGTTCGCGGCTGCGAATTATGGTAAAGACAATAAGCATCCGGACTGGAGTCGGATCAAGGCCGCCGACTACGACGGCAATGGCGTGATCGATATTGATGACCTCGCTGCCATAGCGAGAAAAATTGTGGAATAGTATGTAACACAAAGACCAACCGTATTAATTAACTACGGTTGGTCTTTTGTGTTTCGGACGAATCAGGAATTCTGCCGATTGGATCGGGAAATGCTAAATTTTAGGCTTTGTTGCCTTTGACCCAAATGGATTGAATATTCAGGTCCGTGTCCAGCAGCAGCAAGTCGGCTTGCAGACCTGCACGGATACTGCCTGTACGATCATCGATACCAAGCTGCTTCGCAGCGTTGTAGCTCGTAAGCTGTACTGCTTCTTCGATGCTTACGCCGACGCGGTGGATGATGTTCTGGAATGCAACAATCATCGTCAGCAAGCTGCCTGCAAGGGAGCCGCCGTCTTTCAGACGTGCTTCACCGTTCTTCGCCACAACGGCAAGACCGCCAAGATCATAATCGCCATCGCCAAGACCCGCAGCAGACATCGCATCGGTAATGACCACGAGGTTGTTGTTCGTCTTGCATTTTACCAGAACTTTCATTGCTGCAGGATGCACGTGAATGCAGTCTGCGATTAGCTCTGCTACGATCCGGTCTTCACTCAGGGCCGCACCGACCGTACCTGGCGCACGATGCGTCAGAGGCGTCATCGCATTATACGTATGCACCGCTTGGTTCAGACCTGCTTCGACAGCCGTCATCATCTCTTCGTACGTTGCATCCGTATGTGCTGCTGCGACGTTGATTCCGTGCGAACGGGCCCAACGAATCGCTTCGATTGCGCCGTTACGCTCGGCAGCCAGGGAGATTTGCTTAATCACGCCTGGATATTTCGTATTCCAATCTTCCAGCCAATCCACACGTGCTTCAACCATGAATTCAGGGTTCTGTGCACCTTTATATTTCGGGTTAATGAAAGGCCCTTCCATGTGTACGCCATGGACTTGAGCGTACGGCATGGAATTGTTCTTATATTCGTAGACTTCTGCCAAGACACGTTCAATCGCATCGTGCGATTGTGTCATGGTCGTCGCCATAATGGTTGTGGTACCTTGGTTCAGGTGGAACTTCGTAATGGTATCGAGCACTTCTTTGTTCGAATCCATGAAGTCGGCACCGTATCCACCGTGAACATGCACATCGATGAATCCAGGAATAATCCATCCGCCTTGTGCATCAAGCGCTTCATGCTGCCATGCCGCAAGGTCTGCGACCGGTACTTCCGCTTGTGTTCCAACAAATACAATCGTTCCATTCTCGATGCGTACACAACCATTTTCGATGATTCCTTGCGGGGTTACGACGTTTGCGTTAACGATAAAAAATGGGTTCGATGTACTCATTGCAATTCACCTGCCGCTTTTTTGTCGAGTAGGACAACAACATTCGAGTGTGTTTGAAGCAAGGAAGCCGGGCAATCGGTTGTGATTGGGCCTTGCAGCGCGCGTTTCACGATGGAAGCTTTGTCTTTGCCACGAACGACGAGGATGATCATTTTCGCTTTGAGGATCGTACCTACACCCATCGTAATCGCTTGTGTAGGCACTTCATCAATGGATTTGAAGAAGCGTGCATTCGCTTCACGCGTTTGTTCTTTCAATTCTACCAAATGCGTTCCGCCGTTCAGCGTATCGTCTGGTTCATTGAAGCCGATATGTCCATTGTGGCCAAGGCCGAGCAATTGCATGTCCACTTGCTTGGAAGTCGACATCATCTCATCGTAGCTTAGACATTCCGCGTGCAAATCTTCCGCATTACCGTTCGGTACATGCGTTTGTTCCATTGGAATATCGATATGGTTAAAGAGTTGGTTGTTCATGAATGTACGGTAGCTCTCTTGATGACCTTCAGGCAAGCCAACGTATTCATCTAAGTTGAAGGAAGTGACATGTTTGAAGCTCACGAGACCATTCTGATATTGACGGATAAGTTCTTGGTAAATCCCGATTGGCGTACTGCCTGTAGCTAGCCCTAGAACGGAATAAGGATTCGTCTGCACGAGGCTGGCGATAATGTTCGCCCCGACTTGGTTCAATTCTTCATTCGTCTCAAAAGTCAAAATATTCATGTGGTAATTACCTCCCCTTATCATTGCGGTACTTCTGTACCATTTCATACGATCTTTCAATACGTGGAATGTAGCGTGTATACTGCTCGCTGACGAGACCTGAGAACAGGATATCAATGACATGCAGCTGTGCAATTCGGGATGCCATGTCGCCTCGGCGCATGCCTGCTTCCATCGTTGATGTGAACAATGGAATATCCGCCATGGTCGATACCGTAGAACTGCCGTATTTCGTTAATGAAATCGTCGTTGCCCCGTTTTCTTTGGCACATTTGAGTGCATCAATCGTCTCTTGTGTCTCACCGGAATGTGAGATCGCAATTGCGACATCTCCCGGTGTCAGGTTCGAAGCGGAGATGATCTGTAGATGTGAGTCTGCGCTGTATCGCGTTCTCTTGCCGACAAGCCCTAGCTTGTAGCACAAATCCTGTGCGACGATCCCCGATGTCGCCATGCCGTATACATCAACCAACTTCGCCTCTCGCAGCACATCTAATGCGCGTTCAAGTTGATGAAGATCTAGTAAACGTGTTGTATCAACGATGGAACGCAAATGATTGGCTTCGATGGCTGCAACCACACTTGCAAGCGGGTTGCCTGCGACAATATCTTTATACTCTTGCGCTTGTTCCTTCTGCGCGATGTCCGCGGCGAGTCGCATCTTGAAGTCTGGAAACCCGCGAAAATGCAAGGATTTACAGAACCTCGTTACCGTTGCTGCGCTCGTCGTAGATTGTTCCGCAAGCTCGGTAATGCCCATATTGACTACATTTCCCGGAAAGCTCAGGATGTAGTCGGCAAGCTTGCGTTCTTGCTGATGAAAGGTGTCAAGCTGCTGTTCAATGGCATTCAAAATGCTGGACAAAACTCGCACCCCTCTGTGTTCATGTGTGAAAAAGATTTTAATATTTTAACCATTAATCATGAAAATTATTTCAATACCATCATATATGATGGTTCTTTTTTTTTCAATAGAAAGGGTTGGATAAGATCATGTTTTTATCGTAAACAAGTCACATGCAATGTAAATAAATTGACAGATTATCAAAAAATATCGTGTTATTCGCCATTGGATAGATAGCGAGTAAAGGATAGGTGGAAAAAGTTGACTTGGCAGTCTATCTTTTTTGTGTTGAGGGTTCCCTATTCGGTGCTGTTATTCTCTGCTGCTACGGAAGCTATCATGGATTTAATCCACGAACATTTGGTGTTTTGACACTGTATGAGGGGCTATATTGGATCGTTGCAGGATAGAACACCGAAACATTACTTTTGGAGCCCATAATCACCAAAGTTATTGCAATTATCCAACATACATCATGTAAGTGCTGATATCGGAGGCTTATCTTGTACGAATTCCAATATAGAGGTGATTACCTGTTACCGTACAGAGGTGTCCAAAGAAAAGTCAAAGAAATAAAACAGATCAAAATAAGAACACTTGTTCTATTGTATGGTAAATTTATACCATAGAGATTCGAGAGGAAACACGGAACACCTAATCAAGTAGTCGATATGCAGTCCTAATAATGAAGGCTGTACGAACAAATGTAGGCATGGATCGGTGACAGCTCGAATCTCTTATTTTTTTCACGCTGAGGGGAGGCGGTAGATATGCGAACAAGGATCGAAGGAAATGAGGTGATGGACCCTGTTAACGACAATGAGCAGGGCATTGAAGCGTATTGCAAAAGACGGTTCGCCGGGGCTCGAAGAAGTCTATAAGCTTGAAGGCCAAGCAGAGCTTATTACGTCCCTACAAGCTGAAATGTGATGCCCATATCGCTGATGTTCACCTGAATTAGTAGAGTAGGACGATACTGCGCAATAACATAAGTTATTTTACACGATTATAAACACACCTTAAGCGCGCTCTCTAAGCAGGCGCTATTTTTATGCCCTTGGTACACCCGAGGGCATTTCATTTCAAAGGAGGGATGACATGATCGACAAAGCGTTGACGTTCATTTTTGGAGCCGTAGCAGCACCTGTATGTAACTTTTTCTATGGAGGTGGAACGATGTCGAGTGGGGTTATGGTTGCACTTGTTTTCTTTGTCCTACTAGATTGGATTACGGGTATTCGTGCCGCACAAAAAGACCGATTCTACGCCAGTAAATACGGGATCGACGGGGTATTCCGCACTTTTTTTATTCTATTATTGCCAGCAGGCGGGCATTTGCTCGATGAAGCTTTTCAAATGCCGGACATTTTGTTTGGTGCCATTTCGGTGGGTGTGCTGTATCGCAATTTGCAGTCGATGACAGCGAATGCGATTAGCGCTGGGTGGGGGAATTGGTTCCCGGAATGGATCATGACACGAATTACGGAGTGGGTGAGGAGTGAACTGGACAAGAAGACAGAACGGGCCGAGAGCCGAAAGGGGGAATCCAAATCATGAAAATCGTTATGTGGGACGCAGGGGCAAAGATCTTGTAGCAACAGGCTATAGACTGTGAGAGAAGCACATAGTCCTCTAGATTGCTACCGAAGCAACAAATCCATATCTCGAAAAAATAAGAACAAATGTTCCTAAAATGTGCTATAATGGTCTAACCAAGACGAACAAGGAGGGACCTCGATTGGAACCAATGATTATCCCTACGTTACAGGAATTGGACCGTAAACGAACGCAAGCCGCTGTCGATGACGCGCTGGAGAAGTATCGATTTTTCAAGACGATTACCTTCGAAGTTAGAGAGAGCAGTATAACGGCCTCCTACCAAGAGCGCCTTCATGGATCGACGAATCAGACAAGTGATAAGACGGCGAATATCGCGATTTATAATGTGGACGAGCCGGAGAAGCGTAAGCTATACTGTGAACGGATCGAGCAGATCATTGAACATTTGCCGCAGCGGGAGAAGCTGCTCATGACGGAGATGACGAAGAAGGATCGAGTCTATAACTACGTGGTATACAACCAGATTTTTGATCCTCCGATTAGTGAATATACGTTCTACAAGCTCAAATGGGAAGCGACGAAGAAGCTTGCCTATGCACTCAACATTCAGGTATGCAAGGGAAGTTAGGACGAGCGAACAAGGTTGATTGGTGGCATGATGGCGGCGTCTTGCGCGGATATTTCTGTGATGGACAGCCGCCTGAAGCGGGAGACAAGCTAACTAACGATTTTCTTGATCACAAGGAAGCCCCTGGATACCGCATTAATTCTACATACGTGCATTTCACCTCATAACGACAGACAATACTATTGAAGGGTAGCGACCATAAAACGAAATTTTTGTTGACGAATCGCGAGCGCGAAGTATTCGAGCTGTTGGTACAAGATAAAACAACGAGAGATATCGCAGGTCAATTATTTATCAGTGAGAAAACGGTGCGTAATCACATTTCCAACGTAATGCAGAAACTCAATGTAAAGGGTCGTTCGCAAGCGGTTGTCGAGTTGATCAAGCTTGGGGAGCTAAAAATTTAGTTGAGCTTGTTATGCTCTAATTGGCCTTCTTTGCCTTTGTTCCTTGGGGAACAAGGGTGGGAAGGTTCTTTGATTTAGTCCCTTGGGTAGTCAATTCTCATAATATCCATAAAGGGAACTTTTATTGTCTCGCTTCCTTGTTCAACATGAACTTTACTGGTTCTTGAATCTAAATGGACAATCTGTCCACGAGCTTGTTCTTCCCATCCCCATACCGTAAGTAAGACCTCTGATTTTTCATGAAAAGCTTCAGTAATTTGATTTCCTAACTCCTCTAACACAAATTCATCACGTGTTGGACGTTTTGGGATTTTTGTTTTTGCCATTATGTTTGTCCTCCTGATACAGTTCTAATTAGAATAGGTATCAATTGTATCATATTAAAAGATAAATAAGAGCCCCTCGCAATTGCAAAGGGCTCCTTCGCGTGCAGACATAGACAGTTATAGGGCACTATCTGTATCTAGTTCTCTAGTTCTGCCTCAAATCGCCATCTGCATATACTCATCCGGTTTAATCCCCTCATACCGGGTAAAAGCCCGCTTAAAGGAATATACATTCTCATACCCCACCCGAAGCGCGATCGCATCGATTGCGCATTTCTTCTCCCGAAGTAACTCTTTAGCCATTTCCATCCGCAATCGGCACAGATAATCATAGAAATTAATGCCGGTTACCTCTTTGAAAATCTTCGAAACGTTCGAGCTCGACATTTGGTACATCTCCGCTAGCATCTTCAATGAGACGTCGGCGCTCGTATAGTTGTCATTGACGTATTGCAGCAGTTTGCTGCCCACTTCCATCGTGGACGAGGTGTTCGAATACCGGTTCCGCTCGCAGATCAGCGTACCCACTTCATAGACATAACTCCACATCACGGTGGTGTTCCCCGCGTTTATCATGCTCGTGAATTGCTTGGCATAGATGCTCGTATCGAGATTGACCTCATGCAGCACGCGGAGCAACGTCTCCATCAACAAGGAGACAAGTCGAACAGTGCTGCTCTCCGACAGCTGCCGCCTTGCATTCTCGCTGCTGATCTCTTGCAGAATATGCATCGACGTATCCAAGTTGCCTACCTTGAGGTTATTAATCAGCTGAACCTCCCAATCGGTCGGATAGTAATAGTCGAGCTCATTCGGGACCGCCTCTTCCTGCATCGTACGAATATGGCCGCGCGAGAAGAGCAGATACTGCAATTGCTCATGCGCAGCGTAATAGGATTTGCTGATGCCGACCAGACCTTGCTCCACCGGGCCGTGCAGGACGTCCAGATGGAATCCGCTGTTCTGCGCAATTTCCGCAGTAATCTCAGAGGCGATGCGTTCGATTAGCCCATCGGCGCCAAAAGGCTGTCCCGCAGATACGATCAGCGCTTTATCGGCGTTGGTGATCTCGAAGAGCTCATAGTCAAGCTGCGCCTGCTTCATCACTTTCTCGACGACGAGCATGGTGATCATCTCGATTTTACGGATCATTGCCAGCTCGGTCACTTCGTGAATGGCGTGAAGGCTGACAAGCATCGTGCAATAGGACATGTCCTCCGTATAGCGGATGCCGAATTTAGCGAGTCCGTTGATCTGCGGATCTTCTGGGAAGTACCCCTTGAGCAGCCGAAGGAACATATTCGATCTGGCAGCGCTCTCGAACGCAAGCATCGACTGTTGAAGCTCTTGATTCTCATGCAGCAAGCGATCGATCGACTTCTCAATATAGTTGTATTCCGAACTGGCTCCGGCATCAGGCTTGACATCTTCATACCGATCGCCATCCGAGAGTTTGTTCAACAGGGCGCGAAGCGGGCGATAGGTGATGCGAGTTAATATGAAGGCTGAGCAGGTGCCGACGGCGATCGATATTAGAATGGCTAACAGCGAGCTGAATAAATTATGGATCCATACCCCGCTGCTGTCCGTATACGTGACAGCATATTGCCAATCGCTAGATTTCGAGGGCAGCGCTAGGGTATAACCTTTCTCACGAGTACTTTGCTCGCCGGATGATTGCTGTATCTGTTGATAGATGCTCGTTTGATGCGTTGTAATCGATAGTTCCTTAAACTCGCTTCCTGCAAATCGATGCATATAATCTGATAAGTAAGCGCTGTCAATAAAGAGTACTAAGACCGCCCGCGGCCGATTGACGACTTCTAAACTTTGAAGGACAGGGATGACGCGCTTAGGGCTATCCCATAGTTTCAAAGTGGTAGGCTGCATAATTTTGAAATCGTTATTGTCCATCACGGATTTCTGAATGGCCTGTTGTGTGTTTGGGTCAAATACGGTGACATACGAGAAGAAGTCTTCTGCTTGGAAGTTGCCGATGGAAGAGAGGATCCATTGCTTCTCAGGGAAGATGACCATGCCGAAGGAGAGAATGCCGATGGAATTGACATCATTGTCAAAATCTTTGCGGATCTCAATCATTTTCAATAAGTCGAATTCCTGGTCATATACGTTCGTATTTTGCATAAGCTTCTTCACCCAGGACTTGCTGCTCAACGTTTTGCCGAATTGTTTGAGCTCATTTAACTTGTTGTCGATGATATCTGCAATTCGCCTTGCATCCGACGCGTGTCTGTCATATTGCTGTCGCTGCTCCTCCACGATGTTCCGGTGTACGTTTATGCTGCTGAAGATGATGATTGGAATGATTAAGATGGCGGTATACGACAAAAATATTTTACGAAACGTACGGTTTCCGAACCTTTTCTTATGCAAATTGCATCCCTCCTCCGGCATAGAATCGAACTGAATGAATGAAGAAAATGGCAGTCCATCCCGATCACGTGAGGTCTGCCATTTTCCTTTTTTTGTAACCTTACTGGATGCTGTTGTACCTGTCAAGCAATTGTTGATCGATCTCAATCAATTGGTCGAGGCCAAGCTTCTTCAGTTCCGCAATATATTGATCCCAGTCGTCAAGCGATTTCTGACCTAAAGCGAGCTTAGTCGCAAGCTCTGAGGAGTAGGTATTCAGGTTGGTCAGGATTTTCGTCTTTGTCTCCAATTGCTTATCATCCGGAATCGCCAAGAAGTTATTGTTCATGTTGACATAATACGGCTTGTAGTTAAGTACTTGTAGTTCGTTATCCGCTTTATATTTCGGCGCACTGGAGAGCTCGAACTCCAGGTTGGAGAATTGCACGCGCGGGAAGACGGTATCGCCGAGCAGCATGTTGCCCGTCACCTGTTTGGTTTTCGCTTTTTCTTCCGCCGATCCGTTGTTTAGATATACTTTTGCACCGTTGCTCTCGACTTTATAGGTCTGTCCTTCAATACCCCAGAACATCAGATCCGCATATTTCTCCGAGTAGACCATATCGAAGAATTTAATAGCTGCCGCGGGGTCTTTGCAATCTTTTGTAATGGCATATTTATTGAAAATAAGGAAGTGAGGCTCCTGCTGCACCGCTGGCGTGATTCCCTCAACAGCCTTCAGCGGCATGAGCGGCAGGAATTCGCCTCCGCCTTTAATTGTCGGTTCTTGATAATTCTCGAGGTTATAATCGTGCAATGAAGCTACTTGATTATCCGTCATTTTCTGCTGATTCTGCTCACCTGTCGCTTCGATGAGGCTCGTATCGAGCACGCCTTCCTTCACGAGTCGCTGCATGTAGCGGAAGTAATCCTTCACGCCTTCTTGATACCATGGAGATACGATTTTCTTGTTCTCGACATCAACGGCTGTGATGCCCGAACCTAGCCCGAACCATTGGGCGATCGCACCGGTGAATTGACCTGGATAATTGTAGGCGAGCACCTCGTCCTGTTTGCCGTTGCCATTCGCATCAAGTTCTCTGAATTTCTTGAGTGTCTCTAGATATTCATCAGCCGTTGTCGGAACGGAGAGATTGAGCTTTTCAAGCCAATCTTTGCGGATGAGCATCGTAAGGGAGACCGGTGCCGGATCTTTGCCTTGGTAGGTCTTTTTGTGCAGATTGCTGAACCAGTACATTTTGCCGTCTGGAGAGGTCGTCGATTTTCTTGCGTAAGGGAACTCCTGGTCGTACATTTTCTTGATATTTCCGTTGCTGTACTTCTCGATGAGCGGGTTCAGGTCGAGCAGCACGCCTTGCTTCGCAAGGTTTAGCACGGTTGTATTATCCAGCTTCGAGATGTTCACGATATCAGGCAGATTGGACCCCGACGCCATTCTTGTCTTGAGCACCACTTCATATTGTTCTGCAGGGACAAATTCGTTGTCCAGCTCGAGTCCTTCATTCTTCAGCAGCTTGTCGATCTCGCCCCATACCGGATAGTTCTCGCGATCATCGTATTTAATATATTTGTTGATGCCGGCGGGTCCGAGCATTTTTAGTTTCGTAACCTTCTGTTCGGAAGAAGTGGTGCTGCCGTTGCCTTCCTGCTTCGTGCCGCTCGCGTCGTTATCGGTTTTGCTGCTGCAAGCAGCGACGGATCCAACGAGCAACACAGCCGTCAACCCGGATAGAAATGTTCTTTTCCAAAGCTTCATGGACGAATTCCCCCTATAATTAAATGTTTATGCTTCTATTCTTTTAATGAACCTAGCAGAGCGCCCTTGATGAAATATTTCTGAAAGAATGGATAGGTAAAAATAACGGGCAGCGTCGTAAAGACGATGATGGCATACTTCAATTGAATGTTCGATAACATGTTCTCTACGGCATTTCGGGTATCCTGGAGCGACAGTGTTTTCAAATCTACTGATTGCTGTACCACGACGCGGTATAGATACATCTGCAGCGGATGCAACTTCTCATTCGGCAGATACACGAGCGCATCGAACCAACTGTTCCAAATGGCGACGATCGAATAGATGGCAATGACCGCGATAATCGGTTTGGATATCGGCAGGACGACTCGGAACAGCATCTGCCAGTGTGAGGCACCGTCAATAAAGGCGGATTCTTTCAGCCCTTCCGGGATCGTCGAGAAGAACGTCCGAACGAGAATGATGTTCCAGATGCTCACCATGCCGGGAATGATGACGGCGAACATGGTGTTGTATAGCCCGAGCTGGTTCACGAGCAGGTACGATGGAATCAATCCGCCGGCGAAATACATCGGGATCAGGATGAACGCAACAACCCATTTGCGCCCGATCAGTCCGCGTACCGTCAGTGGATAAGCACCTAGCACGGCCATGAGACAATTCAAGAACGCTCCCGCGGATACATAGATTATCGTATTCGAGTAGGCCCACCACATTTTGGTGTCTCGGACAATCAGCTCATAGGATCCGAGAAAGAACCCTTTAGGGAACCAGAATACGTTCATAGCCGCGACTTCTTGAGGATTGCTGATAGACATGATGATGACGAAATAAAAAGGATACAGCGTAATAAAACAAATGATGAGCGCAATCACGAGCAAGACGACATCGACAACGACGGAACCTTGCCGAATCGTGTTCGGATTCCTCTTCAGCGAGGCGATCATCGAACTCCTCCTTACCATAGAGCGTAGTCAGAATATTTGCGGCTTAATGCATTGGCAACGTAGAGCAAAGAGAAATTGATGAGCGCGATGAACAAGCCGACCGCCGTCCCCAAGCTGAAATTGCCGCCCAGCAAGCCGTCACGGTATAAGTAAGTGCCGATGACATCGGCCGTCTCATAGACCATCGGATTATAGATGAGTAGAATAAACTCGCTGTTCGCTGACAATAAATTTCCAATTGCGAAGATCAGCAAAATGAAAATCGTCGGGCGAATGGAAGGCAGTGTAATATGGAGCATTTGCTTGAACCGGTTCGCACCGTCCATTTTGGCCGCTTCATATTGATGCGGATCGACGGAGGACATCGATGCGAGATAGAGAATGCTGCTCCAGCCAAAAGATTTCCAGATGCTCGTAATCGTATAGATGGCAGGAAAATAGCCTGGTTCCGTGTTCAGCGCAACCGTGGACTCGCTGCCGAACAGCTTCACCATCGCATTGATAATGCCGTCCGCATTAATGAAGGACAAGACCATGCCGGCAACGACAACGTTAGAAATAAAGTGAGGCAAGTAGCTTGCCGTCTGTACGAATTTCTTGAAAATACCGCTCTTCAGCTCATTAAGTAGAAGGGCGAATAGAATTGGCACCCAAAAGCCGAAGACAAGCGTGTATAAACTGAGTAAAAACGTGTTGCGCATCAGCCTTCCGAAATAAGGACCGTTAAAAAAATCAATAAAATGCTGCAGTCCAACCCAGTTAGCGCTTTCAAAAGAGAAGAAAGGTTTTCCCGGGTAATAATTCTGAAATGCGATGACGATCCCGTACATGGGAATATAGCTGAAAATAAAAATATGCAGTAGGACAGGCAGCATGATCAAATACAGCTGCATATTCTCACGTAAGCGAAAAGAGACACGCTTACCTGGCTGACGGATTGCTCTCATAACCTTCTCCTTTCACCGATCGATTGCGGCATTTCCGGGCCCGTTCTTCCGCATGGATTTATCATAATGGGGAATTTTAGGTGGCAGCAAGTAACATATTTTGAAATGCTGCGCAATATTTTCGGGCATGGCGAGGAGGTATGTAAAATGGTTCGAAAGTAAAAAAATGTATTCCGAAATCAAGAAATGTTTATTGCTTAAATGGATCCGCTGTTCATTTCGCTCACTTATAAATTCAAATTCAAAGGCGAAGACTAATCATCTTTACCATCGAAACGTGGTTGAATGTGGGAAAAGGGAGTACACTGAGGAATATCGAATATAGTCTTATCGTTAATCTAAAAGGAGATAAAAATATGAACATCAAGAATACCTTTGCCGTCGCGAAGGAAATGGAAGCACTAGCCGATGGATACAACGAGTTGGCCGCAAAAGAGGGAAATGAAGAAACACGTAACATCTATACCGAATTAACCTATCATTTGGACGAACTGCAATCCAAGCTGTTACAAATCTCGAATTACTATCCTGAAGGTAAAGTGGAGAAAGCTGTCGCGCTTACGAGAGAAGTAGAAGAGCTCCCGATAGGCAGCGAGCTTACCTTGTT
The DNA here is from genome assembly GCF_042676425.1 of Paenibacillus sp. GCM10027629. Lineage (NCBI taxonomy): Bacteria > Bacillati > Bacillota > Bacilli > Caryophanales > Paenibacillaceae > Paenibacillus > Paenibacillus sp. GCM10027629. The sequence continues at coordinate 279,284 of NZ_JBHTGZ010000009.1, forward strand.
GCATGCCTATGACAATGAGAATCTAGCGCTCGTCGAAGATGAGGGAATGGAGCTGTATTTGGTTCCGCTCGATGCCCTTGGAGGAGAAGAATAGATTCAGGATTCATTCTGTGAAAAAAGGGAGGCTACTATGTCTCACTATCTTAATCTAGTTATCATAATTGGACTACTAATAGGAGTAGGTTTTCTACTCCTAACAAGTCGAACTTCTAATAAGAAGTATACTAACGGTAAGTGGATCGGATATGCTCTCCTTGGAATGACAGTTATGCTTGTCATCGTGGCTATCCTGCAGCATTTCGATGAATCCGCGCATCGTGTCGGACACTAGTAGTGGAACAACTATCCTCCGAATGCAGCATTGGGAAAGTTCCAATATAATCAAAAAGCCCGAATCCAATTCGGGCCTTTTTCCATTCCAGTAATGCAATTATTAACCTTGAAGAATAGCTGTCTCAAGCGCTACCACGATCATGTCGTTGAACGTCGTTTGACGCTCTTCCGCAGAAGTTGCTTCATGCGTGATCAAGTGGTCACTTACCGTGAACATGCCAAGACCTTTGATCTTATGTTTCGCTGCCAATGTGTAGAGCGCCGCAGTCTCCATTTCAACTGCTAATACGCCGTATTGGCCAAGCTTCATCATCGTTTCTCTATTGTTATCTTCTGTGTAGAACACATCGGAAGACAGGATGTTACCTACGCGAAGGTTCAAGTTCTTTTGTTGTCCGATTTCGTAAGCTGTTTTGATGAGATCGAAATCAGCGATCGGTGCGAACGAGTACCCTGGGAAACGTGTATGGTTGATCGAAGAATCTGTACATACCGCTTGTGCGATGAGTACGTCACGGATCTTCACATCCTCTTGGATCGCGCCGCAAGTTCCGATACGGATAATTGTTTTCACGCCGTAATCTTGGATCAATTCTGTCGAGTAGATCGCGAACGATGGAACACCCATCCCGGAACCTTGAACAGTAATGGGTTTCCCTTTATACGTACCTGTATATCCTAACATGCCGCGTACTTCGCTATAGCATTTCGCATTTTCTAGGAACGTCTCTGCAATATATTTCGCGCGAAGCGGATCTCCTGGCATTAGAGCTACGGGTGCAATGTCACCTGGTTTTGCTGCTAAATGTACACTCATCGTAATAAAAGCCTCCTCCGTGAATTTCAAGCCATTTGTTTTGAAAACGTTTTACTTCACTACAGTAACATACCTCATTCAATATTTCCGTAACCCGTACCATTCCTTTTATGTGAACTAGATTACAAAAAAACCGTGCAGAGGTTAACTGAACTTCTTGACCATTAGACCTATAATCGAATTGTCACGAGGCTACGCATACCAGATGCGATGCTTCGGCGGGACGTGACCTACGGAATCACAAATGCTGCGAAGCTTGGCGAGATCCGTAATCGTAATCGTCTTTCGTTCAATCGAGATGATGCCCTCATCTTGGAAATCTTTCAACACTTTGGAGATGGACTCCCGCGTTACGCCAATCATATTGGCAATTACATGATGTGTGAGTTTGTAGTCAATAATGTAAGCGGATTCAGTTTCCGTTTCCATTCCAAGGTTGCAATACAGGTCGTAGATGAGGTTGGCAGCCTTCAGACGTGTATCTAGGAAAGAGATATATTGCGCTTTACGATTCAAAATTCGAACACTCTCCACGAGCAACCAATAAGCCCGGCGGAGTACGCTTGGATATTCATCCACGATTTTGAGAAAATCTTGCTTAGTAATAAACCACGTATGAACGGTTTCCATCGCCGCGATCGAGGCAATGCGGTAATCGTCATAATAGATAGCTTCAATCTCGCCGACGACGTGGCCGGGGAAGGCGACCCCATATATGATTTCCTTATCTTCTAATAAACTATACACTTTGATCGACCCTGAACGAATAATGAACACATCGCCATTCTGATCTTGTTCGTAGATGATGACTTGGTTTTTCCGGAATTGACGTTTCTTGAGCATCGGCATGATGCGTTCCACGCCCTCATCGGGCAAGTCTTGAAAAATGGTGATTTGTCTCAAATCGGTTATCATGGGTAGACCTCACTTTCGGGCGGTTTCATGGGATTCAACTTATTTATTGCAAGAGCCGAACATTTTTCCATGAAATATAGGCAAATATAACAACAGGAGTGGTTACTTATGACTTTCAAACGAATTACGACGATCGTATTAGACAGCGTTGGCATCGGCGAATTACCGGATGCTAATCAATTCGGGGATGTAGGATCCCATACTTTAGGGCATATCGCTGAGCGTGTGCCGACTATTCAATTACCGAACCTTCAGAAGCTAGGGTTAGGGAATATTGCTCCGATCGCTGCAATCCCGCCAGTTGAAGAGCCTCTTGCGATGTATGGTAAAATGGCAGAGACTTCTGTTGGCAAGGATACAATGACAGGTCACTGGGAGCTCATGGGCTTAAACGTTACGATTCCTTTCGAAGTGTATCCGAATGGATTCCCAGCAGAGTTGATTGAAGAATTCGAAAAACGTACAGGCCGTAAAGTGATCGGGAATAAACCAGCGTCCGGGACGGAAATCCTAGTCGAATACGGCGAAGAGCAAATGCGCACAGGCGCGTGGATTGTCTATACTTCAGCGGACAGCGTATTCCAATTGGCTGCACACGAAGACATTATTCCGCTCGATGAATTGTATCGCGCATGCGAAATTGCTCGAGAAATGACATTAACTGCTCCTTACGCAGTGGGACGTATCATTGCTAGACCTTATGTAGGAACACCGGGTAACTTCACCCGTACACCGAATCGTCATGACTATGCACTTAGCCCGTCTGGACCAACTGTTCTTAATGCATTGAAGGATCATGGACTTGATGTCATTGCTGTAGGTAAAATAAATGATATTTTCACAGGCGAAGGCATTACGGAGTACACTTCCACGAAGAGCAATGAGGATGGTATTCATAAAACAATTGAATATATGAAGAAAGATTTCCATGGCATGTTGTTCACGAATCTGGTTGATTTCGATTCCTTGTACGGACATCGTCGGGATCCAGCAGGTTATGCTGCATGTCTTGAAGAGTTCGATCGCTATGTGCCTGAGATCCTCTCCACCATGGGTGAAGATGACCTGTTAATCATAACAGCAGATCACGGAAATGACCCGATTCATCCGGGAACCGATCATACGCGTGAATACGTGCCGGTACTTGCATATAGTCCGAAGTTCCAAGGGAAGACAACGACGATTGGTGTTCGTTCGACTTTTGCCGACTTGGCAGCGACGATTGCAGCGAATTTCCAAGTATCCTTCGATACACACGGTAAAAGCTTCTTATAGTCATCCGATATATTGTTCTACTTGTTCATTATGACGGCGGGGCGGCGAAAATTCAACTTCCTTGAAGTACTGTTCTAGCCAAATGTCCCTGCTGTCAATGAAATATATAAAAAATAAGTCTTGGAGGGTCGATCTACATGAAAAAACGAATCAATCTTATGCTCGTTTTCGTCTTGATGGTGTCTATGGCATTAACAGCTTGTGGTGCGAAGAAGACGGAAGAAGGCGGCGCAGCTACGGGTGAAGCTCCTGGCGGCAAAAAATTGAAAGTCGGTATGGTTACTGACCTTGGTAGTGTGAATGACAAGTCCTTTAACCAGAACGCTTGGGAAGGTCTTCAGAAGTTGAAAGCTGACTTCGGTTATGATGTAAAATACTTGGAGCCTAAACAAGATTCCGACGTAGATCCAAGCTTGAACCAATTCGTAAAAGGCGGTTATGACCTAACTTGGGCAACAGCTTTTACACTCGATGATGCGGTAACAAGAATCGCAAAAGAAAATCCGAACGCGAAGCTTGGAATTATCGATTCCTCGATCGAAGTACCTAACGTAGCGGCTGTTTCGTTCAAAGAGCAAGAGGGAGCTTACTTGGTAGGGGTTATCGCAGGACTTATGACGAAGACGAACAAAATCGGCTTTGTTGGCGGGATGGAAATTCCTCCAATCCAACGTTTCTCAGCTGGTTTCCGTGAAGGGATCAAGGCTGTAAACCCAGATGCGAAATACATCGAGAACTACACGGGTCAATTTACACGTGCTGACATGGGTAAATCGGCAGCAGCTACCATGTACAACGACGGCGTGGACATTATTTTCCATGCATCCGGTTTGACAGGTAACGGCGTATTTAACGAAGCCAAAGAGCGTGTTGCTAAAGGTCAAAAAGTATGGGTTATTGGTGTAGATAAAGACCAATCCTTAACTTTCGGTGACGAAGTAACATTGACTTCGATGATCAAGAAAGTTGACGTTGCGGTATATGAAATCTCCAAACAACTTGCTGAAGGTAAATTCCCAGGCGGTAAAGTTACTCAAATGGGTCTAAAAGAAGATGGTGTAGGCATTGCTGATACATCGAGCAAGAATGTTCCGGCAGATGTATTGAAGAAAGTTGAAGAGTACAAAACAAAAATCATTAACGGTGAAATTAAGATTCCTGAGAAATAAACGATTTTTGTTGTGAACGAGAAGGCCATCCTTTGCAATCGTGCAGAGGATGGTCTCTAAGATTCATGATTTCTGGCAGTAGGTAGCAGGAAGGAGAACGTCTAATGGCGCAGGCTGAAACGGTGTTGGAGCTTAAGGGAATAACGAAGCGTTTTGGTGAAGTAGTTGCGAATGAGGATATAAGCTTTGCGCTTAAGCAGGGTGAGATTCACGCATTGCTCGGCGAGAATGGTGCGGGCAAGTCAACACTGATGAACATTGTATTTGGGCTATATCAGCCGACAGAAGGTTCGATTTGGGTAAGAAATCAAGAGGTACAGATGGATACGCCGAATAAGGCGATTGAACTGGGGATCGGGATGGTCCATCAGCATTTTAAATTGGTGCAACCGTTCACAGTAACGGAGAACATTATTCTTGGTATGGAGCCAAAAGCTGGCCTTGCCACAGATATGAAGAGCGCTTCCGCAAAAATACGACAATTATCGGAGCAGTATGGACTCAATGTCGATCCATCCGCAAAGATTGAGAATATTTCAGTAGGGATGCAGCAACGGGTTGAAATTTTGAAGACGCTTTATCGCGGTGCGGAGATTGTCATTCTAGATGAACCGACAGCCGTTCTCACGCCGCAAGAAATTACCGAGCTGCTCGCGATTATGAGACGCCTGGCAAGTGAAGGCAAATCGATTATTATCATTACGCATAAATTGAAAGAAATTATGGAAGTAGCGGACACATGTACGATCATCCGTCGTGGCCGCGTCATTGATTCGGTTGTTGTTAAAGAGTCAAGTCCGCAAGAGCTAGCCGAGAAGATGGTTGGTCGGGAAGTTCGATTCAAGACGGATAAAGAGAAAGCGCAACCACAGCAAGCGATGCTCTCGGTCAAAGATCTAAAGGTTCGTGGCGATAATGGACAAATGGCGGTTAACGGTCTATCCTTCCAAGTGCGCGCAGGTGAGATCGTCGGGATTGCAGGGGTAGATGGCAACGGTCAAGCGGAACTCATTGAGGCATTGACAGGTATGCGTCGTTCTGATTCAGGTGCTATTGAGCTTGATGGCGTCAATATTCTGAATAAATCACCGCGTATCGTTGGACAGTCCGGGATATCGCATATTCCGCAGGACCGACACAAACATGGTCTAGTTCTAGACTTTACGGTGCCTGAGAATTCCATTCTTCAAATTTATAATAAGCCTGAGATGAACAAAGGCGGATTGATGGATAGCAAAGCAGCGCAAACGCTTGCTGAGAAATACGTAAAATCCTTCGATATTCGGATTCCAGGGTATGATGTGCCGGTTCGGGCGATGTCCGGGGGGAATCAACAGAAGCTGATTATTGCAAGGGAAATTGACCGCCGTCCGAAGGTACTGATCGCGGCACAACCAACACGGGGATTGGATGTAGGTGCAATCGAGTTCGTGCACAAAGAGTTAATTGCAGAGCGCAACAACGGGAAGGGCGTATTGCTCGTATCGTTCGAGCTTGAAGAGATTATGAATGTAGCAGACCGCATTATTGTCTTATTCAATGGTCAAATTGTAGGGGAAACGTACCCAGATCAAACCAATGATCAAGAGCTCGGACTGATGATGGCAGGCAGACGACAAGGAGGGGATTCCAATTGAATAATGTACGTAAACTCCTTCGTTCCGATTCGATTTGGATTCCGGTCTTATCAATTATTATCGGGATTTTGATCGGCGCGATTGTCATGTTGGCCGGCGGCTACAACCCTATTCTCGCTTATCAATCCTTGATTGAGAAAATTTTCGGAAGTCCGTACGACATCGGTGAGACGCTTCGTCAAATCGTACCGCTCATCTTATCAGGTCTTGCTGTTGCCGTAGCTTTCCGCGGCGGTATGTTCAACATTGGGGTCGAGGGACAGATTGTGATGGGTTCACTTGGTGCCTTGATGGTCGGTAATATGTTAGATTTGCCGCCAATCCTTCACGGGATTGTAGCGATTCTTGTCGGCGCATTGTTCGGCGGAATCTGGGGCTCACTTGTTGCGATTTTCAAAGTTAAACGCGGCTTGAACGAGGTTATCTCCTGTATCATGTTGAACTGGATTGCCTTATACATTAGCCATATCGTAATTAAGACATTCATGGCGGAGATGGGAACTTCTCGTTCGCAGCCGATTCATGATTCGGCAAGTATTCAAATTGCTTGGTTGTCCGATCTATTCGGCGGCGCACGGATTCACTGGGGATTCTTCATCGTCATCTTCATGTTAATCGGGTACTACTACTATTTGAACCGTACAAAATGGGGCTATGAATTGCGTGCGGTTGGTTACAATAAGCATGCGGCTGAATATGCGGGGATGAACGTATCGAGCATTGCAATCCGTACATTCTTCATCTCGGGTGCGATTGGCGGATTGATCGGTACTTTCGAAATACTAGGCGTGTTCAAATACATGGCGATTGCACCGAATACGTCAGGTATCGGGTTCGATGGTATCGCGGTTGCATTGCTGGGTATGAACACTTCGGTAGGCGTACTCTTATCGGGTACATTGTTCGGAGCGCTCTACTATGGTGCGCAAGGGATGAGCTTCGGTGCGGATGTTCCGCCAGAAGTTATTCGAATGGTTATTAGTATTATTATCTTCTTCGCTGCAGCACCGGCCGCAATCCGGATGTTCTTGAAGATGTTCAGACGCAAACCGAAGCGGGAGGAGGGGTAGGACATGGATATTCTAAGCAATCTAATCAACGGGACGTTCGTGTTCGCCACAGCATTAATCTTTGCTTCACTCGGCGGGGTAATTGGAGAGCGTACGGGGGTTATCAACTTGGGGCTTGAGGGCTTCATGGTATCCGGTGCTTTCTCGGCAGCCGTCGCTACACATTATGCGGAGACAGCAGGAATGGGTGGCGCTTCACCATGGATCGGCTTGATCTGTGCGATGGTTGTTACCTTAATCTTCTCAGGCATTCATGCACTTGCTTCAATTAAGTTCAAGGCGAATCAGGTTATTAGCGGGATTGTCGTTAACTTACTGGCCGCGAGCTCGACCTTCTTCATGGTTAAATTGTTATTCGATGGTGCAGCAGAGACACCGATTATCGATCATGTATTCCATAAATGGGCGATTCCAGGTCTGAGCAGCATTCCGTTCCTGGGTAACGCGATCTTCACGGCTTATCCAACAACGTATATTGCTCTGATTCTCGTGGCCGTGGTTTGGTTCGTTATGTATAAGACACCGCTTGGTCTTCGTATGCGTGCTGTAGGGGAGCATCCGGGAGCAGCTGATACAGCGGGTGTCAAAGTAAACCGTATCCGTACGTATGCCGTGCTTGTCGGCGGATCGATCGCTGCGCTTGGTGGTGCGACGATTGCCTTGACAGCAGGAAGCAGCTTCGCACAAAGTACTATTTCGGGTCAAGGGTTTATCGCGTTAGCAGCTGTTATCTTCGGTAAATGGAATCCAGTTGGCGCATTTGGCGCTTCGTTATTCTTCGGTTTTGCGCAAGCACTGAAGGATCAGGCACAAATCTATGATTGGGCGAAAAGCATTCCGACGGAAGTATTCTACATGCTGCCGTACTTGATGACACTTCTCATTCTCCTGTTCGCCGTTGGTCGCTCCAGCGGACCTAGTGCGCTCGGGGAACCGTACGATCCGGGTAAACGATAATTCGATTTCAAGTAATGAACGCCTCTTATCCTTAGGGATGAGAGGCGTTTTTGTGTTGCCTGGGTGAATTCATGTGCAGAAGGAGCCGTTTCGCCGTGAATAACGTGCCTGGAGTTCGTTACAACTTCAAAAGGCAATAATCTGCCCTGATAAGATGATCTGAGTTCGTTAGCCATGGTTTGGCTAAGGTGGTATCCATTTGGGTACCTCCCATGAAGGTGTCAAACTTCTACATTTCGAGGCATAATCAGCTTTGTCCATCATAAGCTGATAATACAAGTATATAGCGATAACGATAAGGCAATGGCGCCTTGATTCATGCGACTTCGGAGTCTTCCGAATGGATTGTATGGAGCATGGCGTTTTTTTGTCTTACGTTGTCGGGGTCCCCACGTTATCGTCAAAATGCAGGATCGGAGTTGAATGCTTGTGATGGATAAGCCCATTCGAGCCGTACCGCTCGCCGTTCGCGTGATCCCGAATGTGGATGCAGGCTTGGCAGCACATCTGGATCTATCCCCTACAGTCCGCAGCTTGGGACTGATTACATCAACGATCGATGACGTCGGTTATACAGCAATCGATGAAGCGACGAAGCGTGCAGATGTGGACGTCGTCTATGCAAAGTCATTCTATGCCGGATCAGGCCATGCATCAGGGCCGCTATCGGGTGAATTTATCGGGATGATTGGCGGTGCCAGTCCAGCAGAAGTGCAGAGTGGCCTCTCTGCCGCCATTGAAGTGATGGATCGTGGCGCGTGCTTCTACGCGCTTAATGCCGAGGCGACACATGCCTATTATGCGCATGTCGTCTCTCGAACAGGTCGGTACTTATCACGCATTGCGGGTATCCGTGAGGGTGAGCCACTCGCCTATTTGATTGCACCTCCGCTCGAAGCGATGGTCGGATTGGATGCGGCCTTGAAGGCGGCAGATGTGAAGCTGCAGACCTTCTACGGTCCACCGACAGAGACGAACTTTGCAGGCGGACTTTTAACAGGCAGTCAATCGGCTTGTACAGCTGCAGCGGAGGCGTTCCGTGCTGCGGTACACGACGTTGCACGTAACCCACAGTACATGCGATGAGGGTAGAGGAGGTAGCGTATGAGCGGTAAACATGAAGCGTTAGGCATGATCGAGACGTGGGGAATTCCCGCCTTGATCACTGCATCGGATGCGGCCGCCAAAGCCGCAGATGTACGTGTCGTTACGCTGGAGAAGGCGGATGCCGGAATCGTCACGATCTATTTGGTCGGGGATGTGGCTTCCGTTCGAGCAGCGGTTGATGCAGGGCAGGAAGCGGCAAGAAAAGTCGGCAAGCTGTTAAGTGCGCATGTCATTGCAAGACCGGATCTGCAGGTGCGAGATCGGATCTATCCGAATCCGGAGTAAGGAGGAGACCCTATGGGATTCGATATTGATTTACAATCCATACAAGAAGTACGTGATTCCTTACAGCGTGCGAAGGCTGCGCAAGCGCAGCTGGAGGCGATGAGCCAAGTGCAGATCGACGCCGTGATTGCGGAGATGGCAGGCGAAGTCCGGCGGTCTGCTGCAGCATTGGCCGAGCTTGCCGTTCAAGAGACAGGCTTCGGTAATGTGCCGGATAAAGCGGCGAAAAACTTGTTCGTGGCCGATTCGATCTACCCCGCGATCGAATCGATGAAGACAGTTGGGATCATTCACCGGGATGATGAACGCAAAATATGGGAAATTGCGCAGCCTGTTGGGGTTATTGCCGGCATCGTGCCGTCTACGAATCCGACCTCAACCGTCATGTTCAAGGCGATGATCGCGCTCAAAGCACGCAACAGTATCGTATTCAGTCCACATCCGGGGGCGAAGCAATGTTCTTTCGAAGCAGCGTCTCAGATGCAAGCGGCGGCAGAACGAGCAGGCGCACCGCCCCACAGTATTCAATGTCTCGCACTTCCAACACTAGAAGCAAGCAAAGAACTCATGACGCATCGGGATACGGATCTGATCCTCGCCACGGGCGGCACCGCGATGGTAAAGGCCGCTTACAGCTCTGGCAAACCTGCATACGGCGTCGGTCCGGGCAATGTCCCGGTCTACATACATCGCAGTGCGGATGTGGAGCAAGCAGTATCACGAATTATTCGCAGTAAGACGTTCGATTACGGCACCATATGTGCTTCGGAGCAAGCGTTAGTCGTTGATCAGGCTGTTAAATCAGCGATTATCGATGCGTTCATCCGTCGTGGGGCGTATATGCTATCTCATGCGGAGAAACGAGCGATCGAAGGACTCATCCTCCGAAACGGCGGCCTGAATTCGCAGATTGTCGGCAAATCTCCCGAAGCGATTGCTGCACTCGCTGGCATCACGATTCCGGCTCACACGACCGTATTCATCGCTGAGGAAGAGGAAATCGGCAAGCATGCCCCTTTTTCAATCGAGAAGCTGTGTCCAATTCTTGCGCTCTATACGGTGCAGGATGAAACGGAAGGCTGTATGTTATGCAAAAAGCTGCTCGAGCTGGGCGGATTAGGTCATACACTGGGGATTCATGCGACAGATCTTCAAGTGATCGAAGCGTTCGGTCTGGAGAAGCCGGCCTCGCGAATCGTCGTCAATTCGGGAACGACCTTCGGCGGCATCGGCATGAGTACGGGAATCTTTCCCTCCTTAACGCTCGGCTGCGGCTCGTATGGCAATAATATTACGTCCGACAATATCGGTCCACAGCATTTGATGAATGTGAAGCGGGTTGCTTTTCACATGCAAGACATTCCTGAACGAGAACCCGCACAGCCTGTGACAGTCGCCACTGATCATGATACGAAGCCAGCAATCAGCATAAGCCGGGAAGATGTGATGGAAATTGTAAAAAGAGTGCTAGCCGAAGTAGAGCGTTCATAGAATGGGGTAATTGGCTCGTCCGAATTGTAAAATAGCGAAGGAGGCGTATTAAATGGCTGGAGAAATGTCGGCATTAGGCATGATTGAGACAAAAGGGTTAGTGGGAGCGGTGGAAGCTGCAGATGCCATGGTCAAGGCAGCGAATGTGAAGCTGATCGGGAAAGTTCATGTCGGTGGTGGACTCGTGACCGTAATGGTTCGCGGCGATGTTGGCGCAGTAAAAGCAGCAACCGATTCGGGCGCAGCAGCAGCGGAGAAAATTGGCGAGTTAATCTCGGTTCATGTCATACCGCGTCCACATTCGGATATTGAGCATATTTTGCCTAAATTAGAAGGGTAGTCAGATGCGATATGGGGATTGTGACTGAATCGAGCCTAAGGGCGATGCTTCCATCGGGAATTCCGAATCCGTTTACATTGGAGCCGAATGGGAAGCTGACGCCGGCAGCCGCAGATTTTCTGAAATCGAGAGGGATTAAGGTCAGGATCACGAGTGAGATGGACGCATCACGATCGACCGTAGCATTTCCGTTGATCCCGGTTGGGGTATCGAACCGCCATGTTCATTTGTCGAAGCTGCACATGGAACAGCTCTTTGGCACGGGCGTGTCGTTAACACCTGATCGTCCTCTATCTCAGCCAGGTCAATATGCGGCGATGGAGAAGGTTACTTTGCGAACAGCGAGAAGTGAAATTCGAGGCGTTCGCGTGCTCGGACCTACCCGGGAAGAAACACAAGTGGAAATATCGCGTACAGACGGGTTTCAGCTTGGATTGCAGGCGCCGCTCCGATTATCTGGCGATACGGCGAATACACCCGGAGTCACGCTCATTGGCCCCGCAGGGCAAGTGCATCTGGATCATGGGGTGATCGTCGCCAAATGCCATGTTCATATGTCCCCCTCCGATGCTGCTGCTCTTCGAGTGAAGTCTGGCGATACCCTTATGCTGCGAACGTTGCATACGCAGGGGAGACCCCTTGTTTTCCCATCTGTGGCGGTACGTGTGCATGAGCGATATGTGCTTGATTTCCATATAGACATGGATGAGGCCAATGCGGCAGGGCTGCATACGGGAAATCACGTTGAAGTTATTACACCTTGAAGGGGAAGGAGGCGATTCCGTGGATCTGACACAAACGGTGGAGCAGCTGGTTCGTGAATTGCTGCGATCCATGCCTAAAGCCGATAAGCCGTCTCCGCAGGTCTTGTATATTCTGAATGATTCACGTGCGGCTGACCTCTATCTGGATCATTTCGTGACGCTGAAGCAAGCAGGCGTAGCACATGATTTGCTCCTGCTCGATGGTGAGGCTTCTGGTTGGATTGGATCACAGTGCATTGAGTGTACAGGGGCGGGCAAATGCATCGCTATGGACGAATTTGCACCAGCGCCGATCGAGCTGCCACAGCGTTATGCGGCCATTGTCGTTCCGGAGCTTGATCTGGACCAGGCTTCTCGCATCGTGCACGGCTTGAAGGGGACCGTCTTGTCCGAGCTTGTGTATGCGGCATTGCTCATAAGCAAGCCCGTCTTTATCCCTTCGGATGGGAGCGGGATTTCACGGGGTAATCGCCGTACCCTGCAAGTCACCGCATTGCCGCCTGGTTACGACAAACGTTATCGTACAAAGCTGCGGGAGCTGCAAGAGATTGGCGTTCACCTGGCGGATTTCAATCAATTAGCTGAGCGGATTATCGCTGCGCTGCAGCCGGAGCAGACCGTTGATTCACCGCTAGAGCAGAAATCGGGCAGTGTTGTGTTCGAAGGAAGACTGCTAACTGCTTCGGAGGCGGCTCGGCTGATTAGCCATCGTAAGGGTCGTGTGTTATCCGTTGCAAGAGGGACACTGATCTCGCCGCTTGCCCGAGATGTCCTTCGGGAGCATAGAGCTGAACTTCGGTTCGTAGATGAGGTGAAGAACGATGTTCCTCGGTAAAGTGCTCGGCAGTGTCTGGGCGACGCATAAGGAGAGCGGAATGGAGAATCTGAAGCTCATGATCGTTCAACCGATGAATTTCAAAGGGCAAGCGCAAGGCAGTACCGTGATCGCGGCTGATCGGATCGGTGCGGGTATTGGGGAGAATGTGATCGTATCGCGTGGGAACCCGGCGCGGATGCTCTTCGATAATCGGAGCGTGCCGATTGACGCCATTGTTGTCGGCATTGTCGATGCCTACGAACTGTCGGATGAAGTTATTATGTTCCATGAAAGTTCAGGAGAGGAAGGGGAAGCGAATGAGTGAACAGAAGCAGCGAGTCGTGCAGGAATATGTACCCGGCAAGCAGGTGACCCTCGCGCATGTAATCGCGAACCCCGATCCTATCCTCTATACGAAGCTGGGGCTCCATGATGCCGGTGCGATCGGTATCCTCACGCTGACGCCGACGGAGACGTCAATTATTGCTGCGGACATTGCGACGAAGGCTGCGGATGTCGCGCTGGGGTATTTGGATCGGTTCACTGGTTCGCTTGTGATTACGGGTGAAGTGGCTGCTGTGGAGATGGCGATGGAAGCGATCAATTCTTTTCTCTCCGGTAAGCTATTATATACCCCCGCGTTATTGACGAGGTCCTGATATGGTAAAACCCAAAAAACGTGTCATGTTGATCGGATCCGTGGGCGCCGGCAAATCGACCCTGCTCCAAGCGTTGTTCCAAGATGAACTACCGGCGCGCAAGACGCAGAGTTTGGAATTTCGGGATTGGATCATCGATACCCCTGGCGAATATACCGAAAATCCGATGTACTACCGATCCTTGATGGCGACCTCATTCGAAGCGGGTCTACTCCTCATTGTACAGGATGCGACGGCAAGACATATCGCGCTTCCACCAGGATTTGCAGGTGGGTTTCCGATTCCAGCGATGGGCGTCATTACGAAGATGGATCACCCCGAAGCGGATCTGATTCGTGCGGAATCGCTCATTCGCGTCGCACTGCCGGAAGGGGAATTATGGCAGACGTCTTCCATCACGAAGCATAATATTGATGCCCTGCGCGGGCGCTTGACCTTCCTTCTTACCTAATCGATCTCATTCTTGGACGCTATTCATTGTAGAAAGGGGAATCTGTCGGATGTCATCATCGCATCTTCAGCAGCTCTGTCTTGATCATACGGAACTACGGCCTGAGGATATCCAAATCCTCGGAACGCTGGCAGCTCAGCTTCCCATGATGGCAGATTTGTCTCAAGCGGACCTATTCATTGACTGTCTATCACGAGACAGAGAGTCCGCAATTGTCGTGGCCGAGGCGAAACCGACGACGGCATCAAGTCTATACCTTGGCTCCGTCATTGGACAATTCGCGTACGCTCAGCACGAACCAGCCGTCATGTATTGCTTGCTCTCTGGTCAGTCTGTGACTGGGTCACGAGGGATTTCGCAGGAGCAGAAAGAAATGCAGCAGAATGTCGTTCCGATTCAGAATCAACAGGGCCAACCGATTGGCGTGTTGATTCTGGAGCGTGATATTACGCATGAGGTACAGCAGGAGAAGAACGTCGCTTTCCTGAAGGAGAAGACGGAACAGCTCGGTAAAACCTTGCTGCATCTGGCATTACAGGAGGATCGGACCACAGGCTTGATGCATGAAGGAATGATTCTGTTCGATGCAGAGCGGCGCGTAACCTATTCGAATCGGAGCGCGGAAGCATGGCTGATGAGACTCGGAATGACGGAAGAGCTCGAGGTCAGACGATGGCTTACAACGTTATTACCGAAGGAACGGAATGTGCTCCAGAATCAAATGCTGACCCATGAGGTAGTGAGCGGAACGTACGCACTGGAGGTCAAGTCCATGCTGCTCTATGAGGAGGGTCATCCAGTCGGCGGTCTGCTGCTCATCCGTGATTTGTCGGAGCTGAAGGAACGAGAGAAAGAGCTTATACTCAAGTCCGCTTTTATCCAAGAAATGCATCATCGGGTCAAAAATAATCTCCAGACCGTCGCGGGACTTCTTCGGCTGCAAGTGAGGCGTACGCAGCATGAGGAAGTGAAGCAGACGTACCGGGATATGATTCAACGGATGAACAGCATCGCGTTGATCCATGATATTTTGGCGTATAAAGGGCTGGATCAGATTAATCTGTACGAAGTTATCCATCGCCTCTGCCCGATGGTGATTCATTCACTTACGGAGCTAGATCAGAACATACGCTGTGATCTTCCAGCGATGCAGACCTTATGGATCGAGCCTGAACAAGCTACTACACTGGCACTCATCGTGACGGAGCTTATTCAGAATAGTATCAAGCACGGCTTTGGAGACGTCATGAACCAGGAACCGATCATTACGATAACCATTCATCAGTCGGATGATATGGTCACGATGGCGCTTATCGATAATGGCGCGGGTATTCATATGCCAAATAGAGAGACGAGTGTCTCAGCGACGGGCGGGTCCCATTTTGGCTTAAATATGGTGCGGACACTGGTTCAAGGGCAGCTGAACGGGACTTTTCGCTTCGAGAATACCGGGCACGGGGCGGTCGCAGAGCTGCAATTTCCGCTATCGAATGGGGGGAGGGAGTCGGGATGATTCACGTTGCAGCGACGATAAAAACGACCTTGATCGTCGACGATGATGCGCTCATTCGAATGGATTTGCGAGAAATGCTCACGGAGTACGAATATGAGGTCGTAGGGGAAGCGCGGAATGGGGAAGAAGCGATAGAAATGGCGCATCGTTTACAACCGGAACTGATTCTTATGGATGTCAAAATGCCCGGACAGAGCGGAATTCAAGCGGCAAGACGAATTCATAAGATGAGTGACCGCTGGCCGCAAGGCTCTCCTGCTGTCATTCTGTTAACCGCTTATAGCGATATGACTTATGTTGAACAAGCGAAGGAAGCGGGCGTTACGGCTTATCTCGTGAAGCCTGTAACAGAGGAGCGACTCATCCCAGCGGTTGAAGTTGCTTGCGGGCAGCGGGCACAATTCTTGCGAGTGAAGCAGGAGCTGCAAGTGCTAAGACAGTCTCTAGAGGATCGGAAGTGGATCGAACGTGCGAAAGGCAGATTAATGACGGAGCGTGGTCTCATGGAGGAGCACGCCTATTCTTGGCTGCGAGAGCAGAGTATGAGAGAACGGATATCGATGGCCGGACTAGCGATGCAGATCGTACAAGAACCGTTGAATGATGTCCCGGAAGGGTATGGGGGCCATGGCACAACGGGGAGGAGCTTCCTATGAGATCGGGGCGACGGGAAGAATGGCTTACCAGCGTGGGGATCGACGTCGGAACAAGTACAACCAAGATGATCGTCAGTAGGTTGCGGATTGCCCGCATGTCCAGCACTTTTGCACTCCCGCGGTATGCGATTGTTGAGCGCCTTATTCAGTACGAGAGCCCTGTAATTACGACCCCATTGATCCAGGATCAAATCGATGAGCTAGCGATTGGTGAGTGGGTGCGTGAACAATATCTCGTGGCGAATATATCGCCGCAGGATGTGATGTCAGGGGCGGTTATTTTTACAGGGGAGAGTGCTGGGAAATCCAATGCAGCCCCCTTCTTGCAGCAGATTGCGGAAGACTCCGGAGCCTTCGTGGTTGCGACAGCGGGGAGCGACTTAGAAGCCGTGCTCGCAGCGAAGGGGTCGGGGGCTGAAGCTTACTCCAGGGAGAGCAAGGACATCATCGTCAATGTAGACATCGGCGGAGGGACGGCGAATGCTGCTTATTGCTATCGCGGCAACGTCATCCACACCGTAACCTATCATGTTGGCGGGCGCCTGATCCGCCTTGAACCGGATGGCTGTGTCACTTATGTTGCGCCCGCACTCGAGCCTTGGTTGCGCATGAACTCGTTCCATCTCCGCGAAGGGGAGCGATGCACATACGATGATCTTCGCGCCATCGCTGCGGCATTGAGCCGAAGTCTTCTATCCGGATTATCCGGCGCCCAAGGGCTACCGAACGGGAGGGATCCTGCTGTAGAGCTTCTTCGAATCGGTCGTGAGAAAAGCCGCCATAAAGCACCTCCGATCTATACACGCCTTATGGTTTCCGGAGGAATCGGCCAATGGTTCTATGCGAAAGAGGCATCTCCGCGCAGCTTACATGAAGTTACGGTACACGGCGACATGGGTCCACTGCTCGCGAGCGCACTGCGAGAAAGTTGTGATCAAATGGGGATTATTACCGCTGTGCCCTCCCAGACGGTTCGAGCGACGGTGCTCGGGGCCGGGATGCAGAGTACCGAAGTAAGCGGATCTACGGTCTACGTTGAGGATGATATTTTACCGCTTCGTAACGTACCGATCATTCAGCTTCCGCCATTGGATCGAACAAGGACTTACGAACAATGGATGGCTACGTTTGGTACGTTTTTTGAACAAGCAGCCAAGTGGTATGGTGGACCATCAGGCTCCATCGCTTCCGGAGAACAGCGAAGTCAAGAGATGGGGATTGCACTTCCAGCGCTCCAGCATCTTTCTTATAAGGCGTTTGACAAGCTCGCGGAGCAGTTAGCCGCGCAATTTCGCACCCATTGCCTGCATGTAGAGACACTCGTGCTGGTCTGTGAGCAGGATATGGCGAAAGCTTTAGGGCATCGACTGCGTCTCCTGTTACAAGGCCATCCCAAGTTGGTCTGTATTGATCAGATTCGTGTGACGCATGGAGACTATGTCGATATTGGGTTGCCAGTACAGGATCGAGCGATTCCCGTCATGGTGAAGACGTTAGCCTTCTAGAGGTAGTTCAAAAAGTCGTCATTTGATCACGAAGTCATTCAAGAAGCATAATCGACATCGAATCTTGCGCCCACCTTCGAAGTCCGGTACTCATTTAGGTTTTGCCTAAACTCCGTTCCTCCTGAAAGTTTTTCGAAGAAAAACTCGCTACGGAAGCATTATCCGAGGGTTCTCGCAACCTGAGTTTATGCTTACGATGTAAGTTTTCTTCGAAAACTCTAAGGTGCTGAAATGCCGACTTTTTGAACACGCACTTCTAGTCTATCGATCGCAAATATAGAAAGGAGGTGGCCCGAATGAAGATGACTATTCATTTACTTGGCAGAACCTATCAATTCGCAAACCTTAAGGAGATTATGGCCAAAGCCAATGAAGAGAAGTCCGGGGATCAACTCGCTGGGATTGCGGCTTCGGATAATAGTGAACGGATGGCAGCGAAGGCGGCGCTCGCAGATGCATTGCTCTCAGATATTCGCAATGAGCCCCTCCTTCCGCCAGAAGAGGATGAAGTCTCTCGTATAATCGAGTCGCAGGTGAACGAGAAGATCTATACAGAAATTCGCAATTGGTCGATTGCGGAGCTGCGCGAATATCTATTGCACCCGAAAACGACTCAGCCGGAGATCATCCGAATGAGTCGCGGCTTAACGAGTGAGATGATTGCGGCAGTAGCGAAGCTGATGTCGAATCTGGATCTGATGCAGGCGGCATCGAAGATTGAAGTGCTGACGCATTGCAATTACACGATTGGGCAGCGTGGCGTGCTATCGGGCCGGGCGCAGCCCAATCATCCGACGGACGATATTCTGGGTATTAAGGCAGCACTCTATGAAGCACTCAGTTATGGGATCGGGGATGCTGTAATTGGGATTAACCCGGTGATCGATACGACGGATAGTGTTCGTGAAGTGATGAAAATGACCAAAGAAGTCATGCAGAAGTGGAGTATCCCGACGCAAAACTGCGTCCTCGCGCATGTCACGACGCAGATGAGAGCGATCAAGCAGGGGGCGCCAGCGGATATGATATTCCAGAGCCTGGCAGGGACGGAAGCGGGTAATAAAGCCTTCGGTATTCATGAGCAGCTGCTCGATGAAGCGGATGATCTGATTCATCGCGACGGAACTGCGGCAGGGCCCAATCTATGGTATTTCGAGACGGGGCAAGGATCAGAGCTCTCAGCTGAGGCGCATTACGGCATAGATCAGGTGACGCTTGAGGCCAGATGTTACGGATTGGCGCGCAAGTATAAGCCCTTTCTCGTGAACACGGTGGTTGGATTTATTGGCCCAGAGTATCTTTATGACAATAAGCAGGTCGTTCGAGCGGGGCTGGAAGATCATTTTATGGGCAAAATGCATTTGCTCCCGATGGGGGTAGACGTCTGCTATACGAATCATATGAAGGCAGATCAGAACGATATGGATAATCTAGCAGTACTGCTTGCTGCAGCTGGGGTGAATTATTTGATCGGCGTTGCGATGGCAGATGACTGCATGCTGAATTACCAATCGACTAGTTTCCATGACATTGCGACTGTACGCGAATTGTTCGGGAAACGCCCGTCGCCGGATTTCGAACGCTGGCTGGAGGATATGGGGCTGATGCAGAACGGTAGACTGACTCCGTTAGCCGGTGATCCGACATTGTTCATGTAACGAGCTTAAGAGTCTAATCGAGAGGAGGAACTCGGATGAACGATTCGAGCACGCTCAATTGGCTAGTCGATCAAGTGATGAAGGCGCTGGAGAAGAAGGGGGAGGATGGGGAATCCAAGCCTCATGTGATTGCTGAAGTTGCAACCCCTTATGAAATATTAGCTCAATCTCACAGTGACGAGCTGCCTTCAGACCATTCGATCAATGAAGTGCTTGCTCATAACATTCCCGAACCTAGATGGGCAGAAGGAATGGAGGAGCTGCTCGCGAGCACGCCGGCGCGCATAGGCGTCTGGAGAACGGGAACTCGGCCGCTCACTTCAACCATGCTGGCACTGCGTAATGCGCATGCGGCTGCGATCGATGCGGTGTTCAGCGAAGTATCGCCAGACCTCCTGCAGGAGATGAATTTGTTCACCGTCGAGACGCATTATGGGGACATGGAGACCTTCCTGCGCAGACCGGATAAAGGCCGTCGGATCAACGATGAGGGAGTCGCCCTCATGAGAGAGAAATGTGTGCACAGACCGCAAGTACAAATTGTCGTGGCAGATGGCCTCAGTGCAAATGCCATAGAAAGCAATATACGTGACGTATACCCCTCCTTAATGAATGCGCTTGAGGTCTATGGCTTATCCTGCGGAACGCCTTTCTTCGTCCGAGGCGGGCGCGTAGGCAGCATGGACCACATTGGTGATATTCTACAGCCCGAGGTGCTCGTTCTGCTCATTGGCGAGCGTCCGGGTCTCGTCTCCTCTGAATCGATGAGCGCTTATATGTGTTATCGCCCTCATGCCGGAACGGTCGAATCCGACCGTACCGTCATCTCGAATATTCATCGCGGCGGAACCCCACCGATTGAAGCGGGAGCCCATATGGGCACCGTGCTGCACAAGATGCTAGAGCAGGAGACCAGCGGCATCAAACTCATCATGTAGCGATCCGAATCCACGTGTGAGGAGGTGAGAAGATGAACTTGATTCTCGGGATTTTATTGGTGATCTTAACCTGTGCTGTCATTCTCGGTATTGTATTGCTCGCAAATCGCAATATTCGGAATTATGACGAGAAGAATCACGAGAACTTCTTAAGTTAATGGTATGAAGCGGAACTGATAAGGAGGGAAATCCATGAGTCAAGTCTCAGAACAACAACGGCTAGAGGACAAGAAAGATTTGAATCGATTCGGTTATGCGCAAGAATTATTGCGTAGTATGGGCGGGTTCTCGAACTTTGCGATTTCATTCTCGGTCATATCCATTCTCACAGGAGCCGTCTCCTTATACGGACATGGACTGCTCTATGGCGGTCCGGGGATGATGGGGTTTGGGTGGCCGCTCGTTGCGCTCTTCGTCATCTTGGTCGCTGCTTCGATGGCAGAGCTTGCTTCAGCGATTCCGACGGCTGGCGCATTATATCACTGGGCATCGCTGCTCGGAAATAAGCGGTGGGGTTGGTATACGGCTTGGATCAACTTGATCGGCCAGATCGGAATTGTGGCAGGGATCGATTATTCGGTTGCCTTGTTTGCAGATCCATTGCTCGCCTCCGTCTTCGGCTATACGTCGAATGATACGACGATACTGATCGTCTTCGCGATCATCCTGCTCAGCCATGGGATCTTGAACCATGTGGGGATCAAGCTGGTAGCGAAATTTAATGACATTTCTGCTTGGTACCATATCATCATCGTAGCTGTACTGGTTGTTAGTCTTGCCTTCTTCACGAATTCAGGGCTCAAGCCGCTCGATTATATTTTCCAGGTGGGGCAGACGTTCTCGGATAAGCCTTATGCCTTTGCATTCTTGATCGGACTCCTGCAGGCGCAATGGACGTTCACGGGTTATGATGCTTCTGCGCATACGATTGAAGAGACGATCAATCCGCGGATTCGCGCACCATGGGGGATATTCACATCGGTTGCCTATTCCTTCGTCTTCGGATTTATTATGCTCGTATTCGTGACGCTATCCATCCAAGATGCAAGTGCGGCAGCGGGGGCGAGCAATGCATTTATCTATGTCATTACGGAAGCGCTGGGCGGCACGTTCGGCAACATTCTCCTCTGGCTCGTGACACTCGCGATGTGGTTCTGCGGCCTATCTTCGATTACCTCGTTCTCTCGCATGATGTATGCATTCTCCCGCGACAAAGGCATGCCGTTCAGCAAGCAGTGGGCTGAGATCTCGCGTAAATTCCGCACACCTGCAAAAGCGATCTGGCTTGCCGTCATTCTCTCTTTCATTCTCGCTGCGATAGACTATATTCTGAAGCTCATTAATCCAGATAACACCGTTGGGACGATCGTCTTTATGACGGCGATCAGCGTCGTAGGCCTCTATGTCGCTTATGGGATTCCAATGCTGCTGCGCTTAGTCGCACAAGCCAAAGGCAAATTCCAGCCGAAACATCTAGGACCGTGGAACCTAGGCAAATATGGTCGTCTTATTAATGTAATTTCGTTGCTGTGGATTGTATTTATCAGCGTCTTGATGGTCATCCCGCCGAACCAGAACGCAGGATATGCGCTGATTGGGATGTTCATTCTGCTGATTCTGATGGATTTGCTCTATTACAACAAGCACTTTGAGGGGCCACAGGCTGCACTGAAGACATCGATGAAAGACATCCTTAAGCGAGAGAAAGAACTTGAAAGTTAATAGGGATGGATAGCCAGAAAAAGAGACCTCCAACTATTCGAATCATAGTTGGAGGTCTCTTTTGTGTTGTTTTCTTATTTGACAATCATCACAGCACAATGGGCATGCTGCACAACTTTATGACTGACGCTGCCGATGAACAATTCGGAGAACAAGCTCAGCCCGCGGCTGCCCATCACGATAAGATCGGCATTCTCTTCTTTAGCTTTTTTGACAATAAGCTGTGCGGGATCACCAGTGTAACACTCTGATTTGTGTGAAATGCCTGTCCCGACAATCAACTTCTCCGCATCTGCCAGAATTAGACGGCCTTCCTCCTCTTGCAGGGCAATGAGATCCACGCCGATTGCCACTTCATTGATGGAGATGTGCGGATTAATATGCAGGAGCGTGATCGAGCAGGATGCCTCGTTCTGCGCGAGCTGTATGGTATGCTGCAAGGCGAGCATGGCATGCTTCGACCCGTCGATTGGAACAATAATATGTTCATACATGGTGATTCCCCCTTTAGATTGTTCAGACTAGGTGGACCCTATGCAGGTAACTGCATTCGATTAATGATGAGTTACTGCGTCGTCGATGCCAGCGAGATGTCTGCGTCTTGCGATTAGGAAGAAGACCGCGATCAGAACCATCGCGCCGCCAAAATAGAAAGGAATTCGGCTGTTGAACCATTCTGCTAATTTACCGGCTAGGAACGGAGCCGCAGCTCCACCTAAGAACCGTACAAAGCTGTAAGCGGCAGAGGTAATTGAGCGTTCAATCGGTGCAGATTCCATGACCGCTGTGGTGATCAATGTATTGTTAATACCCAGGAAAATCCCGGATACGATAACAGCGACAATAACAACCTTCGGCGTATCAGCCCCAATACCCATCACAATAAGCGTGAGAGCGAACAAGGTTAACACGATGCTGATCGACTTGATCGTACCAAGCCAGCGCTGGAATTTCGGTGCTACGAATACGGAAGTAATGGCGAGCAATAGTCCCCATCCGAAGAAAACATATCCAAGTCCATGTTCATCAAGCTCCATAACAAAAGGTGCATAAGCCATCAACGTGAACATCCCGAAATTGTAGAGGAATGCTGTTACGCCGAGCGTGAGCAGCCCTGGGTACGTAAGAGCTTTGAATGGAGCAGACAGCGGAATCGCTTTTTTCGGTTTTGCGACATTCGGCATCATGAATAGGATGAAGATGAGTGCCAGAGCCATCAGACCGCTAACGCCGAAGAAAGGACCACGCCAGGAGATGGAACCGAGCTCTCCACCAAGGAGTGGACCGACAGAGATCCCAAGACCTAATGCAGCTTCATAGAGAATAATCGCTTTGGCTGTTCCGGATCTGGACAATCCGACAATCGCAGATAATGCCGTTGCAATGAACAAGGCGTTGCCAAGTCCCCATCCGCCGCGGAACCATACGATGCTGCTAATGGCATTAGAGCTGCCCGCGAGCGCTGCGAAGACGATAATCATGAAGATTCCGGTAATTAGTGTCCATTTCGTTCCGAGCCTTGAAGAGACGAAGCCGGTAATGAGCATGGCGATCCCTGTCACGAGGTTATAGCTGGTGAACAAGAGGGACACTTGACTTGGTGTTGCATGCAATTGCTTGGCAATCGCAGGTAGAATCGGGTCGACAAGACCCAATCCCATGAAAGAAATGATGCTGGCAAAGACAATGGCCCATACGGAGATAGGCTGGTTCAACATCCCTGCGCGCTTTTCAATTTCTTGATACTGTGAATTGGATGAAATCATACATCAAGCCCCCATAATTTTTCGTTGTACCTATACAATGACCAATTAGGCAAGAAACAAATCATCATAATTGGATTATTTTACATCTACATGTATAGTACATCAATATATATGTATTATACATCTATTCAATGAACTGTCAATATGGTTTGAAGGAACTGCCGAATTTTGTTACATTAAGCGAAAGAGAGTTTAAGAAGCAGGTGATGAATGATGGAACAGAAGCTGATGGATACGATGGATTTCGAATTAGCGATGTTGATTCGTAGAGCATTATCGGTACAATCGGAGATGCGTCTTGGGAAATTAGACCGGGCGGCCTATCTGCTGCTCTATTTATTGAAGAATAAAAGTCCGATGGGGATCAAGGCGATTGCAGAGGAGCTTCGACTCGACGGTTCAACGATCAGTCGGCAGATTGCCTCTATTGAGGCGAAAGGTTATGTAGAGCGGCTTCCGGATCCGAAGGATGGACGAGCTAGTCTGATTCAGATTACCCCCGCGGGAATGGATGAGTTTATGCTTGCTAAAACCGCGCGTGTACAACGCTTCGAAGAAATTTTCGAGAGCTGGACGGAAGAGGAAATGGTACAATTCACTACGTATCTGGCTCGATTGAATCATGCGGAATAAATAAATTTTTTTATAAGAGGATTGTGTGCGCAGAAGGGAATTGTTGGTATGAGTGAGTGGTTTGAACAAAGTTTTGGCGAGGACTACTTAATCGTCTATAAGCATCGAGATCGTTATGGGGCTTACGAGGAAGTGCAGCAAATGATCAGTTGGCTGCATCTGCCTGCTGGGGCCAAGGTGCTCGATCTCTGCTGTGGGATGGGAAGGCATTCGAACGTGCTTGCAGACTCTGGATACCATGTGACGGGCGTCGATTTGTCGGAGGTCCTCTTAAGTGAAGCAGAGGCGCAAGATATCGAACAACGTGTGCGCTGGGTGCGTTCAGATATGCGATCGATTCCTTTAGATGGTGGATATGATGCGGTGGTGAATTTATTTACTTCTTTTGGATATTTCGATTCTGATGAAGAGAACGGCAGGGTGCTTCACGAAATTAAACGGATGCTGGCGCCGGGAGCGCCTTTCATTATCGATTTTCTCAATCCGTCTTATGTTAAGCGAAATCTTGTCCCTTATACGGAACACAAAGAAGTCGGGCTGCGCATTGATCAATACCGTAAGATTGAAGCGGGTTATGTGAAAAAAGAAATCGTCATTACGGATGCACAGGAATCCGTTCGCCGATATCATGAGCGTGTGAAGTTGTATCATCTGGATGCATTTCGATCGATGCTGTCGGAAGCCGGTTTACATATTGAACAGATATACGGCAATTATGATGAGAGCGTCTATGAGGAAGACACATCACCAAGAATGATCTTCGTTGGCCGAGGATAGGAGAGATCAGAAATGGCAAATCAGGTTGTGACATCAGAGTGGGGAGAAGATCTGATTCAAATTCAAATCCCGCTGCCGAATGCACTCAAATGGGTTAATAGCTATCTGGTGCGAGGTTCTCAAGGATATACGTTAATCGACCCGGGGCAGCATACAGCGGATGCGCTCGAAGCTTGGCGTGCTGCAATGTCGGAATTAAGCATCACAATGCAAGATATTGAGCAAATTGTACTGACCCATCATCATCCGGATCATTATGGTCTGGCCGGGTGGTTCCAGGTGCAGACGGGTGCGCCGGTCTATATGACAGAGATAGCTCATGCGCATGCACAGATGATGTGGGGGAAGGATCAGGCGGCCACCGCCGCGATGGATCGATTGCTCGCGCATCACGGGATGGATGCTTCTATCCGTGCTGAGATCAAGGATCATTTTGACAGCTTCATCGCTTATGTCTCTCCTCAACCGGAGGTTACATACCTAGAACAATCGAACATTCGACTAGGTGACCGCGAGTGGCAAGTGATTGTGACGAATGGACATGCGTCAGGGCATGCTTGCTTCTATCATGAGGCTTCACAGGAGATGCTCTGTGGAGATCAGATCCTGCCACAAATTTCGCCAAATATCAGTTACATACCGGGCAGTGACCTACAACCGTTGCAATCATTCATGGAGAGTCTGAAAATGCTGCAAGCCTATGATGTTACGATTGCTTATCCGGGGCACCGGCATCCATTCCGCCATTATCAGGAACGTATCGCGGATTTGCTCACGCATCATGAGGAACGGTTAGTGAAGTTTGTTGAATTACTAACGGAGCCGAAAACGGCCTACGAATGCTGCCTTGCAGTGTTTAACGCGAAATTGACCGTTCATCAGCTGCGGTTTGCGATGTCGGAGACGCTCGCCCATTTGATTGAGCTGGAGCGGCGCGGACTTGTGCGTGCCGAGGAGAATACCGAAGGATGTATCGTGTATAAGAAAGCTTAGTGCATACTTGAAAACCCACCCGGGGATAGAATCTCCATAGGTGGGTTTTTCGTTTTCTAACGTTTACCTTATAAAATGCCGACCCATTGCTGATGGAATTCGGGTTCTGTGCACTGAAATACGCCTGGGAAGTCCGTAGGATTGCGAATCAGCTTGTTAAGTGCATCGATGCCGTATTCCTGAAGAATGTATTCCACCAATAGATAGGAGAATTGAAATCCTCCCATCGTTCCGAAATCCCATGAATCGTCGTTTAATGCTTGGAGTGTAGGGACTGCGTGGTTGTTAATCGCATCATAAGTCGTGTTCTTAATATATTCGGGCGTCATTTGCTTCGCTTCAAAGCCACCAATGCCTTGTCGTAACCATTTGGGCGCGAGCGGATTGATGTCACTGATCAACCACATCGTAAATAAATGTACAGTGGATTTCAGAATCGATTGATACGTATGCTCAGGTCCTGGGTTCAATGGAGACACGATCTTTAATATGTTATGGTCATAGGTTCCCATGAACCAATTTGGTGCATCCGTTTCGCCTACAGCTTGATGGAAAGTAGGCAGATCCGGATAGATTTCGATCACGATTTTCTGAGAAGGTTGATGTCGATAGGTTGTAGTTATCCGCTCCACTTGGCCTTTAAGTTCATCGAATAAATCTTGGTATACCTTTTTCATCGTATCATTCTTGCTGGACGCCTCGCTTTTATTCAC
This sequence comes from Paenibacillus sp. GCM10027629, assembly GCF_042676425.1. Lineage (NCBI taxonomy): Bacteria > Bacillati > Bacillota > Bacilli > Caryophanales > Paenibacillaceae > Paenibacillus > Paenibacillus sp. GCM10027629. The sequence goes on from NZ_JBHTGZ010000009.1 coordinate 306,245, forward strand.
AATCGATATCAGTTCTTGAATAGACATGATTGTAATGTCACCCCATTCTTTTAATTCTTTTTTTAGTTTCTCTAAGGCCCGATAGAGCCTGTTCTTGACCGCACTTTCGCGCATCCCGATAATTTTGGATATTTCCAATAAAGTACAGTCGACGAAAAATCGTAGAGATATGATCTGCTGGTCTAATTCATTCAATTTGGCTAATGCAGCGCTAATATCAATGCGGATATCGACATCCTTAGCCATATCGAGGGAAATCGATTGGGACTCAAAATCGATTACTTCGTGCGCGATTTCTTTATGTCGAGATCGCGTACGATATTCGTTTTTTACGATATTCTGGGCGATTTTGAATATCCAAGTGAACAGACTGGCGTTGCCTTTGAATAAATGGAAGTTCTCCATTGCTTTCAAGAAGGTGTGTTGCGTTAAGTCGTCGGCTACCGCCGAATTCGTCTTTACTGCGATATAATTGCGAATTCTCTCGCGATATTGATCATAGATGGCTTCAAATTGCTGGATGTGCTCCTGCTCCTCCGGAAGAACAGGGTTTTGCGATTTGTCTTGAGCTCGTGACACCTGAAGAACCTCCTCTTGAACTTACAATTCATTAGACACCACAGGAAGGTAAAAAGCCACATCCACGTGCTAATGAATTTCAAAATCCGCAGACCTGTCACCATAGAGACATAGTGACTGGATTAAAGTTACAGGAAACGTGGTGACCAGCCAAGACAAAAAAAGAGCTCAGCCCGACATTTCGGGATCGCTCTTGATTGATCATGTAGGCCTATGTTGTATCTGTGCACTGTAGACACGTCAAATACGCTTCTATTAGGAGCTATACTGGATTGCAGCAATATAGCGGGCTCAAACCGTTCTCAAACCTCGTATCATGTCTAAAATTACTGCGAGAATCCATCATAGAAGTTCTATCGTGGCTATTATGACTTCCTACAATGCAAAACTCCAAGATATAGGCGTTGGAGTAGGAGTAGGTAGGTGCGAGAGCAGGTGAGGTGTAATATCGCATGCCGCCTTCATCCACTTCTATATAGAAAACGCCTAGCGGCGCCCTTTAGGGGGACAACGCTAGGCGTTAATCATGCTTTTAGGCCAAGAATGCTCTTAGCATCCAAGCATGTTTCTCTAGTGTTCCTTTGATACCGAGGAGCATATCGGAGCTCGCTTCGTCTTCTGCCGCTTGAGCTACTTCCATACCATGCTGCAATTCAGCGATGACAACTTCGAAGTCGTTCTTGATAGAGGCAACCATTTCTTTGGCATTTTCTTTGCCCGTTGCTTCTTTCACGCTGGAAGTCTCAAGGTACTCACGCATTGTCGCAATTGGAGCGCCTTGAAGGGTGAGGATACGCTCAGCAATATCATCGACATACGTTGCTGCTTCGTTGTAGTACTCTTCGAATTTCTCATGCAAAGTGAAAAATTGATCCCCTTTGACATACCAGTGGTAGTTGTGCAATTTCACGAAGAGAACATTCCAGTTCGCTAGTTGTTTGTTAAGGACCTCGACGACTTGATTATTATTTTGTGTCATGTGTAATCTCTCCTCTTTTAAATTTATTACTAAATTATAATAATTCTAAATAACCCGTGAATTCATAATAACATACCGCGCGATGTTTGGCTACCCCTATTCCGAAGTTTGTGGATTAGGTTTGATTTTGCCTTCCGCAATTTCTTTCTCAGCCTGCTGTCTGTGGGCAATTCGGCTGCTCGCGGCAGCGGCGATCGCGCCAACAATATCATCTAAGAAGGTATGGATCTGACCATCATGTTTATCGTTGAGCTTCTCCAAGATCCCTGGTTTGAGCTTGTCCACGTAACCGTAATTCGTAAAGCCAATGCTTCCGTATACATTGACGATTGAGAAGGCTAGAATTTCATCGACCCCATAGAGGCTCTCATCATTGCGCACCATTTCTTGAAGTGGAGAGAGTAATTTGCCTTCTTCGGCGAGCAGGTCGAGCTGAATGCCAGTGAGGACAGCATTCTGAACCTCGCGTTTGGATAGCACCATGTTGATGTTCTCGATACACGCCTCCATCGTTAAAGTAGGGAAATATTTCTGTTGCAGGAACAGCACGAGTTCACCGATTTGTTCGACGGTTACCCCGCGCTCTGTTAGTAATCTCCTTGTTGCTTCTGCGACCTTGGTGCTGTCGAGACTATAAGGCGTTGTGGAGTCTTCCATATGTAGTACACACCCCGATGTTGTTTTGGATTCCTCCTTATAGTATACGCGAACCGTTATTTTCATCCGTATGAAAAAATATACATTCATGCGAATAGATTTGGACAAAAAGTAGTTATATCGCACAAGGGAGGCTCGTATACATAGTAGTACAAGTCACATTAAACCGTTTTAAGGAGGAAATCGTAGATGCTTATCCACAAATGGCTTCGCAATTTGGCTCTTGGGGGACTTATTGCTGTACCCTTAACACTGTCGGGCTGCGGCCTATTTTCCAAAGAAGCCAACGAGAAGATTGATGCTCCCCCCGCTGACGTCGAAATGCACATGATGAATGAAACCGACACCTTAAACGTCCTCAAGCCAACAACTACGAAGCCGCAAATCAAAAATGGACTAACGGTATTCTTGAAGGACAGCAGCGGCATGCTCGCTCCGATCACACTGGATGTACAGGTGAAGAAGGGTGAGGATGCAGTGAAGCGGGCGCTTGAAATGATGGTTGAAGACAATAAAGATAAGAAGCTGCTGCCCGTTGGCTTCCAAGCTGTACTGCCTAAGGGTACGGTCGTGAAGAATATTACACGTGATACTGAGAACAAAATTGCGACGGTGGAGTTCTCCCAACAATTCGCAGATTATAATGTGACGGATGAACGCAAAATTGTTGAAGCGGTCACATGGGCTGTAACCAATGATCCGAGCATCCAAAAGGTCCAATTGAAGCTTGAAGGGCAAGCCCTGAACGAGATGCCTGTCGATGGATTGCCGATGGATGAGCCGATGACGCGTGAGATGGGGATCAATCTGGAGAAATCAGATAATGTGACGTACATGAACTCGATGCCGGTGACGGTATACTTCTCCGCGGTATCACCGGATAATGTGCAATATTATGTTCCGGTTACGCGCCTGATTGAGCCGTCGGCGGATATCGCGACAGCTTCGCTCGAGCAACTTATCGTTGGTCCGCTCAACTCGGATGCGCTTGAACCCGTCATGACGCCAGAGACGAAGGTCAAACAAATCGAGCGGACGAAGGATGGCACGACGATTACCGTCGACCTGACGGACTCGATGTTCGAAGCGAATCAGAAGACGCCTGCCGAAATGCTGCAAGCCGTGATTTTGACCCTCACCGAGAATACGGCGGCGAAAAAAGTTCAAATTAAAATCAACGGTGAGACCAATGTCGTAGGTGATGACAATCAGAATTATGGCAAGCCTGTAACGCGTCCAACCGGTGTGAATGGAATGAAAGCATAAATCGAATGATATAGCCTGTAAACAAAGGGGGATGCGAATCCCCCGCTTTTTGTCTTTACATTTCCGGCTGTAAAAGGTGCTTTTCCGCAGGGTCTTTGGTAGAATAAGAAAGTTATGTTCATAACGAATACAGGCAAGGTTCAAAATAGAGGAGGTTGCTACATGAGAATAAACGGACGAAAACAGGATCAGCTTCGGACGGTTTCCATTACAACAAATGCGAATAAATATGCTGAGGGCTCTGTCCTTATCGAATTTGGAGATACGAAAGTGATCTGTACGGCGACCGTCGATGAGAAGGTTCCTCCTTTTATGAAGGGGCAAGGCAAAGGTTGGATTACGGCGGAATATTCAATGCTGCCGCGTGCAACCCAAACACGTAACCAACGTGAATCAGCAAGAGGCAAGCTGACAGGACGTACAATGGAAATTCAACGCTTGATTGGCCGTGCGTTACGCTCTGTCGTAGATCTTCATGCACTTGGCGAACGTACGATTACACTCGATTGTGATGTTATTCAAGCCGATGGCGGCACGAGAACGACTTCGATCACAGGATCATTCGTCGCGATGGCGATTGCGATCAATCGGATTGCGGAGCAGCATAAATTAGCCAGATTCCCGATTACAGATTTCCTCGCATCCGTTAGTGTTGGGGTGATTCAGAATGAAGCGTTGCTCGATTTGAACTACGAGGAAGATTCCAAAGCGAAAGTCGATATGAACGTCGTCATGACAGGGAACGGCAAATTTGTTGAGCTGCAAGGTACGGGTGAGGAAGCACCGTTCTCTCGTCAAGAGTTGAACCAACTGCTGGAGCTTGGTGAAATAGGCATTCTGGAGCTCATCGAGATACAGAAATCGGCATTAGGTCCCGTTATTTCCGCGAAGATTGAAGCTGTCGCTGCAGCGGTACGGGGGTAACGAACACCATGACTCGCATTGCTCAAGATACGATTATCGTTGCAACAAGGAATAAAGGGAAGGTGAAGGAATTCGCTCATGCTTTTGCTGCCATCGGCAAACAGGTGAAGAGCATGTACGATTACCCGGATATCCCGGATGTTGTTGAAGATGGAGAAACGTTCTTCGCGAACTCCTATAAGAAAGCGAAGACCGTTGCTCTCGCTCTTGGCGTTCCGGTTCTAGCGGATGATTCGGGTCTATGTGTCGATAAGCTGAACGGAGACCCGGGTGTCTATTCTGCACGTTATGCGGGCGAAGGAGCGACCGATCAAGCGAATAACGATAAGCTGCTGCATGCCCTTGGCGAATTGACAGAGGGTGAGGATACGGAGCAATCACTGCTTAGTCCTGCGCAGTTCGTCTGTACGTTGGTTCTCTTCGATCCAGACACCCAAGAGCATGTGGAGGCATCTGGTCAGGTTGAGGGCTGGATTATTGCAGAACCGCGTGGTCTTGGCGGATTTGGATATGACCCATTATTCTTCCTGCCAGCGTTCGAGAAGACGATGGGAGAGCTCACGGTGGATGAGAAGCAATCCATTAGTCATCGTGGCAGAGCATTAGAGCAATTACTTAAGAAGATTGAGAAATAGCACATAAGATCAACAAAAAAGCTAACTTCACGGCGTCTTGGACCGGAGGTTAGCTTTTTTAATGCAAATTAACGGTTGAGCAGGATCGATTTGAAGCGGCGCTTGTTGATTTGATACAGCGTGTAGGTGCGCAGCAGCTTGGTCTTTTTCCGATAGTGATGATTGAAGATACGGATGTGGTAATTCATATGGATCGTGTCGGACCAATAGAATTTATAGTCCTGATCGCCGGCTAGAAAATCGATCTCGTTCACATCTTGCTCAAGAAAATGCTGCATCACGCGATGGGTAAGAATGAGTCCGACCCCATATTCGGGATATTCCTTGGAAGTGGCCGTGATATACATATATGCTTTATTTTGATGTACGAGGGTGATCCAAGCAGACGCGATTTGACCGTCAATTTGGAGGTAGGAGATATGAGCTCTATCTTGTAATTCCAACTGACGAACAAGATCTTGCAAGAAAGACGCTTCACGAGTTTCATTGAAAAGACTGTGTGGCCACCGTTTCTTATGCAGGCTAGCAATCTGGTTCCAAATCTGCATATCAAACGGCTGATTCAAATGAATCACTACCTCATGTTCACGGCGAATCTTGCGTTCTTTACGTTCAATGGCTTTTAAGCGGCTTTTATCAAATTTCAGCTCGCTATGTTGATCAATATTCACATATGGGGAAGCTGATAGAGGGCGCAAATGAACCTCGAATTGCTCCCCTAGGGTCTGTTCCACCAAGGCGGTTACCGGATTGCGCGATTGGAAGCTGTATAGGTCAATCCAATCCCACTCCTCCTGATGGGTTGTGAAGGCTTTGGCAATATGTTTGAGCAACTTAATGTAGTGGTATTCGCGGTGTAGATAGAAGCTGTTGTTCTCGCCGGTGCCGGAGACGATGCATTGCAGCGATCGTACCGAGCGCCACTTCAGCTTTTGTGGCACGATACATAGAGGAGCAAGCGCAACCCAGCGATCCTGATCGGTGACGACCACAACGAATAATTGTGCAGTGGGATTAAGCATATGATGGAGATACGCGCTCATCCATTCCCAAGTCGCGAAAATTTCCGGGTGCTCTAGATGTTCAATTAATTCCTTCCACTGCGTCTCGTACTGCGACAAATCTTCTCTATTCCGAATGACCATCGTTTCCATTCTTCACACCCCAACCCACAAAATCTTAATTCCTAGTAATTACGCGCTAAATCCATGGAAATCCTGCCCCTTGCCGTCATTCGACAAAAGTTCCTATTATACGCCAAAGAGGCCAGGAGGCATAGAAAAACCAGCTATATTGTCAAAGTCCGTAGGACAGTGCAATTAGCTGGTCTAAAAGTTCGTATGGATGAGTGCTATGTACGTTTTATCGCATTTGCTATAAGTGCGGCATAAGCCTTGGAACCTTGTATTGTGAGATGTACGCCATCCTCACTAAAATAACTATCATGGTGTCCACTAGCGGAGTACCAATCAATGAGCGTGACGTTCGGCATGGTACTTGAAACGTCCTCGAGTGCTGTATTGACGAGACGCTCCCATTTGCGCGGCACCCTCGTATTCACTAGGAAGATATGATCCACACCGTCAAGGGAATGAAGAAACGTTATTAGTTGTTTTTTGTTGAAGTTCCCGTTCGTGCCGAGGCCGATCACAACCTTATTGCCAAGTTGATTATTTTGCGCGAGTTGACCTAATACATTTACAGCTTTGGACATTTGGCGTCCGATCTCTGCATCCACAGAGATGCCAGGAAGTAGTTCTTCCAGATAAGGTTTACCATCCAACATAACCGAATCACCGATGGCCGTTACATCGCTCCACGACTTGGAGGCTGCATCTTTCGTGGGTGTATCCTTCTCCTTAGGAGTGGATGGATGTTGTTGTATCGTTTCTGTACCTTTCGTCGAAGTACGATCAGCCTGATCTACAGGTTTCTCTTCGTGTGGCGTATCAACAGGACCGAGCGATGGATTCGGCGGCAATGGGCCGAATAGATCTTCAGGGTTACTCTCTGAGGCATTGAAATGTGAATCTGGAATGACTGTCCCTGAAGTTGCAATCGTCGTTCCGCTGAACATGCCAACAAAGAATATGATTCCAACCAAACAGGAGCTTGCGGATACAATCCACTGGGATCTGGAGATCCGGCTCCATTGCCAGCCACGCGACCGTATTTGCTTCCATTTTGCTGTAATGGCTCCACGACGAATTGGTTCCTCGATGTAGCGGTAAGAGAGTGCAGCTAGGAAGACACTGACGATAACTTGCATGATGGCCAGCAGCACATTGAATCCATCGGTGTCCACGGCGGGTTTCGTTAATTCGATGACCGGAAAATGCCATAGATAAATGCCGTAAGCTCGAACGCCGATCCATCGCAATGGTGTCCAGCTGAATAGTTTGCTCAACAGCGTATCGGGTCTTAGCAGCGCAGCGATGAGTATCGCTGTCGTGAGCGCCACAGCTACGAGTCCGCCCTCATAAATATAATCCTCGAATTCATTCATCACATTGATCTGATAGAACAGGATGATCAAAGCCCCTCCACCTAGGAGGTTCAGCACCTTGCGGCTTGAAGCGGTCCGGATTTGCGACCATTTTCCGCTTGGCAGAAGCATGGCGAGTACGCCGCCGATGAGGAGGCCGAATGCCCTCGTATCTGTTCCATAGTATACGCGGCTGGGGTCATTCCCAGGCTCATACATCCATGCCATTGCAATCGCAGATAAGGCGATGAGCAGAAGGGTGATACCTACGCAATGAATGCGTTTGGGGGTATATCGTAAGCCGATGGCTAAGAGCAGTGGCCATACGATATAGAATTGCCCTTCAACCGCGAGCGACCAGAGATGGACGAACGGATTCGGAACGCCAAATCGATCGAAATACGATACTTCATGGAATATAAGCCACCAATTATTCCCGTACACGGTTGTGGCGAACACATCTCCGCGAAGCGTTCGCAGTAAGTCGTGGTCTGTGATGGTAATCCAGGCGACAACCGTAACCATCATTACGGCTAACGCGGGGACTAATCGACGAAATCGACGGTACCAGAAGCGGCCTAGATGGAGACCTTCAGACGACCGCTGTGTGAGCAATAAGTCGGTAACAAGGTAACCGGAGAGGACGAAGAACATGTCCACACCGAGGAATCCCCCTGGGACCCATGGAATATCCAAGTGATAAGCAATAACAGCGATAACGGCAAGGGCTCGTAATCCATCCAGTCCTGTAAAATAACGTTTCGTTCCAAGGGGTGTGTTAGACATAAATGATGACCTCTCGATCGATACTCATGCGGAGCAGAAGGTTCACTGCTTTTAATTGATATATAGTCTGACGATGCTTGTCAGATAACTTTAGATAGTTATGTATTGAATTCTTCGTACGGGCTCGACTCACGTAAATTCTTCCTTTCCATTCCTGCAACAACATGAAATCCCCCCGGACTGATTCAGATCACGGGGGGATTTCATGTCCGCAAGATTTTCCGTCATCATGATGTAAGTGCAATGCTGCTCATTTTCTTATGTATGTACTCAAAAAGCCTGTTGGTATTTGACGAAACAGTGATATAAAAAGTTTCGTGTCGATCCATTTGCCACAGTTCAGACACAAAATTCGACCATAGTAGCTTATTCTAGGAACCTTTGTCGAAGCTATTGTGTCATTTTGAGTTTTGGAATAGTTTTAAAAGAGTGGAAAAAACGAATAAATGACTAATTCCATCATGATGGAGATTGTAATGATCATTTAATGTTTTGGGAGGATTTATGGTGAAAGGGATATTTAGAAGAATATTGGTGTCTACTTTAGTCGTAACGACGATATATGCAGGGGCTTGTTTTCCATTAATTTTCTTAATGAAAGGAACCACGCATGCGGAAGTCGTTGTGTCGAAAACGGATCAGCTCTCAAATATACCAGCGTCAGACACGCAGCCGGTCGTTGAACTGGTGTTAAGAGCGATGGAGACAACAGCCGCTAAGAACGTCACGTTTGCGGCCAACAGTGCGACCCTTGCGAATGAAGAGGGTAAATCGGGGATTTTGAACTAATTTTACTATGAAATAGACGCCTGCGAAGGAGTTCCCGCAGGCGTCTTCATTTTCTATCGAATGCTCACTTTATATTGACGCAGCCAAGCGTCGACTTGAATGAGATAAGCAAATAATTGCGGACCACTCATGAGCTGACCGAACCATGGGATGTTCGATTTGGCTTCATCCGAGGCGGCCAGTTCGCGCAGCTTCTTCACATTAATGAGCGGGAGCAGCGGGGAGGACGGATCGTCCACAATCTCTAAGAACCAGCGTTTGACCGCTGTGAGATAGTTCGGATTATGCGTTTTCGGATATGGGCTTTTCTTGCGTGTAATGACATCATCGGGGACAATGCCATGCAGCGCTTTGCGTAGAATTCCTTTCTCTCTGTCGCCGGCGGCTTTGATTTCCCACGGAATATTCCAGACATACTGGACGAGTCGGTGGTCACAGAACGGGACGCGAACCTCGAGTCCGACCCCCATACTCATACGATCTTTACGGTCGAGCAAGGTCGGCATGAAGCGGGTAATATTCAAGTAGGACATCGTACGCATTTTACGCTGTTGCTCCGTCTCTCCGTCTAGATGTGGAACTTCAGCAACGGCTTGACTGTATCGATCACCAATGTACGGGAGCGGTTCAATCCAATCATGGATTTCAGGGGAGAGCAGATCCGCGCGCCAGCTCGAAGCGAGTGACCAAGGGAACGTCCCTGCATTCAATGCTTCTTCTCGATGGAACCATGGATAACCACCGAAAATTTCATCCGCCGCCTCGCCAGAGACAGCCACCGTTATTTCTTTCTTAATTTCTTGGCAGAATAAATATAGCGATGCATCCACATCTGCCATGCCTGGTAAATCTCTGGCTTTCATTGCTGGGAGCAGCGCATCCACCACTTCAGGGGTATCGAATTGAATCCAATGATGTTTGGTGCCGAGGTGTTCGCTCATCCTTTTAATCCATGGGCTATCCGCGTTAGGTTGAAATGTATTCGCGGTAAAATATTTATCATTATCGACGTAGTCCACCGAAAATGTATCCAGCGTGCCTTTGCCCATTCGATGATTGTAGAGAACGGCCAATGCTGTAAGTGCACTCGAATCTAGACCACCCGACAGCAAGGTGCCGATCGGAACATCGGAGACGAGCTGTCTCTCGAGTGTATCCTGCAGTAATTCCCGAACCTTCGCAGCGGTTGCGTCGACATCATCTTCATGAGGGATGGCTTCAAGCTTCCAATAGACAGAAATATGAGATCCATTATGATCATAGACGAGGCAGTGACCTGGACGGAGTTCGGAGAGTTGACTGTATACGCCATGACCCGGTGTTCTTGCAGGACCTACGATAAAAATCTCAGCAAGTCCTTCGGCACGAACGACGGGTTCAATCGCTGGATGCGCAAGAATGGACTTCGGCTCGGAACCGAAGAGGAACATCCCGTTCACTTCCGCATAGAACAGCGGCTTCACGCCAAGGCGATCCCGAGCCATGAAAAGATGCTGTTCCCGTTCATTCCATATGGCAAACGCAAAAATGCCGTTGAATCGGTCCAGACAAGCTGGCCCCCATTCGATATAAGAGACGAGCAGGACTTCGGTATCGCATGACGTCTGGAACGTATGTCCTCGTGATTCCAATTCTTTGCGCAGCTCCAGTGTATTGTATAATTCACCATTATAGACAAGGGCATATCGGTCATCGCCAGCCGTTCGAATCATCGGTTGTGACCCGTTCTCTGGATCAATGACACTTAAGCGTCGATGCCCAAGGGCGCAAGACCCTGAGATCCAAGTGCCTGATGCGTCAGGACCGCGTTCCGACAAGGTCTCTGTCATATTTTCTAGAATGGTCGAATCTTGTGTAAGGTCTTTTTGCCAGTTGATCCAACCTGTAATTCCGCACATCTTCGCTCATCTCCTTCTGGATGGAAATTCGTTCTCGCTCTGTAAGTTTTTCCGGCAAGTCAGGAATGTTTCTAGGTATATGCGTCCCTGTAGAATAAAATGTATGTCCCGCAGGATACCATAAGAAAATTGGGGCTCATCATGTACATGAAGCACATAGATGGGAGGTGAGAAGGATGGCTGAGAAGTTTAAGAAAAATAAGGGCAATAAATTCGCGAATCAGGCGGAATTTGCAAGTGAAGTGGTGGCGAAGAATGTGAAGCAAGAAGCGCAGAATAATCCGAAAGATAGAGTTTAATTGGAATGTGAAGGTGATAACCGGTTTTCCCGTGCGTACGGGAGCCGGTTTTTTTGACGTTGAGACAGACACCTCATGCCAAGATCGAACAGATCGAAGATCATAAGCAGTCTACTGCTCGATCCTGGAGCGGCATTACTATATGGGGGTGACCTGTGGAAGATGACCATGGCCTTGTACTTTATGCGGTATGACTGGAGATCGCGTGAGAGACCTTCGTTTCTTTGGTTCGTGTGCTTAGGGTATAGACGAGAATCCCAATCAGAATGACACAAGATCCGATCCATTGCTCCAATGTAAGCTTGTCGCCTAAGATCAGATAGGCTAGAATGCAAGTTCCTACAGGCTCGCCGAGAATACTCATCGAGATGGTTGATGCGCTCATCCAGCGAATGAGTCCGTTCATCACGGTCTGACCGAATAGCGTAGGAACAACCGCAAGCCCAAGGAATAAGAGCCAGTCTTGATCTGCGTAACCGATGAATGGTGTATCAAGAAAGGCACAATAGAGCGCGAGGAATATACTGCTGCTGAGATAGACGATGAACGTATAGACCGGCAGCGAGTACACCTGACGAACTGATTTGCCGATGAGAAAATAAATTGTAATGACTGCCGCGCCAAGCAGCGCTAGCACATCCCCGAGTAGTGCAATCCCACCAATGCGGAAATCCCCAATTCCGATAACGAAACTCCCCACAATCGAAAGAACGCCACCGAGAATCGCCATTTTGCGCAGACGTTCACCGAATAAGAAGTAGCTCCCTGCAAATGCGAAAATAGGCTGCAGCGTCACAAGCACCGTCGAGCTGGCGACACTGGTATATCGAAGCGATTCGAACCAGAGCACGAAATGAACGCCGAGCAGCACGCCCGATAGAATCATCGTATAGAGCTCGCGACGTTTCATGGACCGTAATTCCGGAAGGCTGTGTTTATTGAAGATGAGCCACGGCAGAACTAATATCGTGGAGAATAACATACGGTAAAAGGCAACGATAGGCGCAGGAGCAGCTGAGAGCTTCACGAAAATGGCGGAAGTGGACAAAGCTGCAACACCGATGAATAATGCGATATATAAATAAATGGACCGAGGTTTGATCACGTTCATAGTCCTCCAAAAATTCAAATGTAGATTGCCGTACTCAGTCTATCTTCTCCCCCTATATCCGTCAAGCAGGAAGTGGTTGCGGGTGTTCATAGGTTGTTCATATTTTCTTGCTAGACTGATGGAAGAATAGGCGAGAGGGGTATGAAAGATGAAGAAGAAGATTGGGATCGTTGTCATTTCGGTGGTGATCCTTGGAGGGCTTATTTTCGGATATAACTTGTATGCGAAGGGCAAGAAGGTGGAGCCTACGGTTCAGATGACCGCCAAAGTCTCGAAGATGGACCTCGTCGTGAAAGTGTCCGGTACGGGAACCGTATCGCCCGTCAATCAAGCGACCGTGAAATCCTCCGACTCGGGCAAAATCAAGAGCATCACCTTCAAAACAGGGCAAAAGGTCAAGAAGGGACAGGTTCTGGTCACGTTCGAACAAGATGACATGAGCTCACAGGTTCGCAAATCTGAGCTGCAAATTGAGCAGAAGCAGATGGATTACGATGCGCTGAAGCAGAAGTTCATGCAGGCTTCTGACGAAGAGCGCGATACGATGAAGACGCAGATTGAGCAGAAGAAGCTGGACATCGAGGTTGCGAAGCTTGATTTGAAGGATTTGCAAGCGAAGCAGAAGGAGACGGCGGATGTTGTCTCTCCAATCGATGGTACGGTTGTCACCAGCGATATTCATGTCTCTGACCAAGTGTCGTCGAATACCGTCTTAGCGGAAATCACGGACTATGATCATCTGGAATCCGTCGTTCAGATCGACGAGCTGGATATCGGCAAGGTTAAGGCCGGACAGGGCGTGGAGATGACGCTCGATGCGGTAGCAGATCAAGTGGTGCAAGGGAAGGTGACTTCGGTGTCCCAGGAAGGAACTGCACAGAACGGCGTTGCGAGCTTCGACGTCTCCATTGGCCTCGATAAGTCCGATGCAATCAAGGTGGGCATGTCATTGCAGGCCGATATTATAGTAGAAAAGAAAGAAAACGCAGTGGTCGTGCCGATCGAAGCCGTTCATCAATTCGGTGGCAAGTCGTACGTGCAGCTGGCATCCAGCGGAACACAAGCGCAGAAGGGAGAGCCTGCGGCGGCGAAGGACAACGGGAATAATAAGTCCGTGCCACCTGAGGGGAACCAGCCAGGCAGAGGAAGCGCGAACGCCGGCCGAGGCGCGCGCAATGCTGCGATGATGCAGAATATGAAGGAGATTACCGTCGGCATTCATAATGAATCTTATATTGAAGTACTGAGCGGACTGAATGAAGGCGAATCTGTGCTGCTTCCTGCCGTCGCAGCTTCGAAGACGGGCGCGGTTCAAATGCAAGGCGGCTTCGGAGGCTTTGGCGGCATGGGCGGCGGCCAAGGATTCCGTCCGGAAGGCGGCATGGGTGGCGGCACGCGAAGCACACAGCGAACTGGCAGCGGCGGGGGCGGTACGCGATGAGTTCCACAGCCATTACGCCAGTAACGCAGCGCAAGCCATTATTGAAGCTTGAAGACATATTCAAGCGGTATGTCATGGGCGGCGAAGAGGTAACGACGCTCGAAGGCGTCTCGCTTCAGATTCATCAAGGGGAATTCGTGGCCATCGTTGGTCCGTCAGGATCAGGGAAGTCAACCCTTATGAATATGATTGGCTGTCTCGATGTTCCGTCGAGTGGTTCGTATTGGATTTATGGTCAGGAAGTGAGCCGCATGAAAGATTCTCAACTGGCTGAAATTCGTAATCAGAAAATCGGGTTTATTTTTCAAAGTTTTCATTTGCTCTCGGCACTATCGGCACTGGAGAATGTAGAGCTTCCGCTCGTATACCGCGGGATGTCGGCCAAGGCGCGCAAGGAGCAAGCACAGCATGCGCTGCGCGAAGTTGGGCTGGAAGAACGGATGCATCATCGTCCATCGCAATTATCAGGCGGTCAACAACAGCGGGTTGCGATTGCAAGGGCGCTCGCAGGTCAGCCGCCGATTCTGCTCGCCGATGAGCCGACAGGTGCGCTCGATACGAAGACAGGTCTAGAAGTGATGCAAATGATTCATACGCTGCATCGCAAAGGACACACCATCGTTCTGATCACGCATGATCCACAAATTGCCGCGCAAGCGGAGCGGGTGATTCATATTGTGGATGGTCAAATTTCACATATGGAGGTGACGCAGCATGAAGCTGACCCAAGCGTTTAAGATGGCCTGGAAAAGTATTCTATCGAACAAGACGAGGACATTGCTGACAATGCTGGGCATTATTATCGGTGTCTCCTGCGTCATTCTCCTCGTCTCCGTTGGGCAAGGCGCGACGAGTGCCGTCACGGCGCAGGTTCAGGGATTAGGATCGAATTTGCTCTCCGTATCCATCAGCGGGCGGGGGGTGCAGACGTCGGTATCCTACGAACAAGCCCAATCCTTTGAAGAGATCGAAGGGGTCAATGCGGTTGCGCCGACGGTGAGCGGCAATGTTCAAGCGAAGAACGGGAATAAGAATGTGAACGTCTCGGTAGAAGGCATCACGGCAGATTATGAAGAGGTCCGCTCGACGAAGGTGCAGAGCGGGCGGTTCATCCTCCCGATCGACGTGGATTACTCGCAGAAGGTCGCACTGATCGGTACGGAGACGGCAACGGACCTGTTCAGCACGAGCGATCCTGTCGGCTCTTATGTGATGCTGAACGGAATGCGCTTCAAGGTGGTCGGATTATTGGAAGAGAAGAGCTCTTCGAACAATACGATCAAGGTTCCGCTCACGTCTGCTCAGCGATTATTGCGTTCCAAAGGAATTCGTACAATTTATATGCAGGCCGAGACGGGAGATCTGACGTCTATTGTTAAGGCACGTACGGAACAGAAGCTAAGCCAGATCTTTCGATCTACCGATGATAGCTATACGGTGACCGATCAGAAGGAAATGCTCAAGACGGTCAGTTCGATCACGGATACGTTATCTATAGCGCTTGGTGGCATTGCGGGGATCTCCTTAATCGTCGGCGGCATTGGCATTATGAACATTATGCTGGTCTCCGTGACCGAACGAACGCGTGAGATTGGTATACGCAAGTCCGTTGGCGCGAAGAAACGCGATATTCTTCTCCAATTCTTAATTGAGTCGATCGTGATCAGCGGAATTAGCGGCATGATCGGGATTCTGGTCGGGCTTGGCGGCGGTGTTCTTGTGAGCCAAATCACCTCTCTTACCGTACAGGCTTCGCTCAACATCATCTTGATCTCCTTTGGATTCTCCGTCTTTATAGGCGTTTTCTTCGGCATATTCCCGGCGAACAAAGCAGCAAATTTGAAACCAGTAGATGCGCTGAGGTACGATTAAGGATAGAAATGTTCAAAAATCGACTTATTAGCACCGAGAAGGTTGAATGAAACTGAAGAAGGAGAAGCGGAGTTTAGGCGAAACCTAAATGAGCATCGGACTTCGAAGTTGAATGCAAGATTCGATGCCGAATTTACTTCATGATTAATCTTCGTGATCATAAGGCGTTGGGAAAGGATGTGCGAGGGATGAGGCAGCCAAAGGTCCTTGTGATTGAGGATGATGAATTTATTCGCGATATGCTTTCCTTATATTTGGATAAACATCAATTTGATTACGATATGGCGGAGACGGGGAGTGAGGGGGTTGAGCTCTTCCTCGCGAATCCGCCTGATATTGTATTGCTAGATATCATGCTGCCGGAAATGGATGGCTTCGAGGTATGCAGAGAAATTCGGCGTTATAACAACGTGCCGATTCTAATGATTACAGGCAAGGGAGAGAGCTACGATAAGCTCAAAGGCTTTGAGCTTGGTGCGGACGATTATATCGTGAAGCCCTTCGATCCGAAGGAACTGATTGCCCGCCTCAAGGCCGTGCTTCGCAGAACGCAGGCAGGTCTAGTACAGGAGATTATTCAGTATCCGGGCTTAACTATTCGAATGGATGAGTACAAACTTGTGTTGAATCATGCTGAATATATGCTGCCGCCCAAAGAAATGGAATTGCTGCATCGACTCGCGACCCATCCCAATAAAGTGTTCACGCGTGAGCAATTGCTCTATCAGGTATGGGGACATGACTATGCGGGCGATTTCCGCACGGTCGATGTGCACATTAAGCGGCTTCGGGAGAAATTGGGTGAAACCGAGGAGTGGCGGATCGTTACCATTTGGGGCGTCGGTTACAAGTTCGAGGTGACCTCATGATACGCGTGCCGAAGCTGAAGTGGAAGTTTGGTATTTTCACCAAAATATTACTAACCATTCTCGGGTTCCTGATCGTCTCGACGTTGACACTAGCTTTGGTGTTTAACTGGTTCTTCCGTGGCGACTTATTAAATTCGCATCGAGATCAAGATCTACGTCAGTTGAAAGATATTACGAACTACATTGAACAAGCCTATGTCGAAGGTTGGAGTAAAAATGCCGTGTATGCCGGACTATCCTTGGTTGTTCCGAAGGAGATGCGTTCCCTGTATCTATTCGATCGGAAGACAGGGAAGGTCATTCTTCGCATCGCCAATGAGAACCGGGCTGATCTGCAGCCGGACCCTAATCTGATTCGAGAAGTCATACGAGACACAGAGATGACACAGAGCAAGTATATCATCGACAAAGAGGACGGCAAGGAAATGTTCACGGCTGGCTCTGTGCTGATCAATGGGAAGCCAAAATGGACGGTCGTGGTGATATCGCGGGCATTCCAGGCTGATTTCTCCAGATTTCACAGTCGAATGCTCATGGCGATATGTGTAACCCTCATTGTATCGTTTATCTTCACGTTGATCTTGTCGCGTCAGTTGACGCGGCGGGTGAAGCAGCTGACCGAAGCGACGCAGGCGATTGCCAGAGGAAATTTCAAGCCGTTCATCCCGCTCAAGTCCAAAGACGAACTAGGTGAGCTGGCGAGCACGGTGCAGCAGATGGCGCATGACCTAGAAGGGGTAGACCGGATGCGTAAAGATTTCATTGCGAATGTCTCCCACGACTTGCGTTCTCCGCTTACATCAATGAATGGTTACATGGAGGCAATCCTGGATGGGACCGTTCCGGAACAGCGGATGAAGCATTATTTGCGCATCGTCAAAGATTTGAATACGCGGTTAATTCGACTGGTGAATGATTTGCTCGATATGAGCAAGATCGATAACGGGCAGCTAGAGATGCAGTTTCGGCCCTTTAATGTCACGGAGACGATTCGCAAAGTGCTTGCGAGTATGGAGCCGCAGTTTGTGAATCATCAAGTGATTTTCCGCGTCTATCCGAAATCGGGATTGGTCTCGGAAGGAGAGGCAGAGGATATCGAAGTTTATGGCGATCCAGACCGTATTAAGCAGGTTCTTACGAATTTGATCCAGAATGCCATTGAATTCTCCCCAGATGGCAAGCCGATTCTCGTGGATTTGATCGCGAGCGATCAGGCCGTCATTATCGTGAAAGATTATGGGATTGGCATGGAGAAGGAACAGCTGGAACGGGTTTGGGATCGATTCTACAAAGCTGATCAAGCTCGAACACGGCGCAATGGAACCGGAATCGGATTATCCATTGTCAAGACCATCATCGAACGTCATGGAACGACGATTCAGGTGGAGAGTGAGCTTGGTGAAGGCACGCAATTTACATTTGCTCTACCGTATGCAAGTCATTCTGATTCATAAGGCATGAAGAATAGCTTAGGACACGGGATAAAAGGAGGTACTTAACATGATGGAAATGTCAGTCCATTACGCGGATCGAAGCAAGGTGAAGCGAAACCGAGATTTCATGGAGGAAGTGGCGCCGTATCTCGATGAGCTGCGCTCTTATTGTATATATGTTGCTGCATCGACTTGGGAAGGAGAAGATCTGTACCAGGAAGTATTGTTAAAAGCGTTCGTCTATCGTAACAAGGTATGCTGCGGCACGGTGCCATTTACGAAGGCTTATCTCTACCGAATGGCTCAAAATATCTGGGTCGACATGTATCGTAAGCACCGGGGGCGTATCATCCCTTGCGAGCAGATCGAGGTTGGCGGTGTGGACTCAAACCGTTATGTGGAAGTACGCGAGCTTGTGGAGCATGTAGCTGACCAAGTTCCTGAGCGCCATATGGAGATGTTCTTGATGCAGGATGTATTCCGTTACTCAATGGAAGAGATTGCAGTCATGCATAATATATCGGTTCCGGCCGTGAAGTCAGCCCTTCATCGAACGCGGACGAAGCTTCGTTCGCCAAAGCGGCCTCAACATACGAGGCCGAAAGACGCCAAGCATCCATCCCGCGTTGAACGGTGGGTATATGCTGTATTGAAGGGTGACCCGAGCAAAATGTTGTCGAATGTCTCACAAGGATAGGATGTAGAGGGCAGCTAGTATAAAGGCTGCTCTTTCTTGTTTTATGTAGAATTTTGATGGAAAATGGTATACAATGAATATTGTCGTTTTTTTTAACAATCGTACGGGATTCCGCTTGCAGGATGACCGGTATTAATAATCATTGGAGTGGGCAACATGAGCAGCAATAATCGAAATCAATTTTTTCCTTATTTGGATATGGATCGGATCATGGGACTTATCGGTCAGATTGAATCTAGCGATGGTAGAACCGGTGCAAGAGCAGAGGAACTGAATCGTACGAAGGTCATTGAGCCGAAGAAACGTAGACGTCCGCAGAGTGTAGATGCGCTGCTGCATAGTGTCTTGAACAATTAAATATGTAGCTGATCAATGCTGATCGATATAAATAAGCTGCCCAAAGGGTCATATGGTATGACTTTTTGGACAGCTTATTTCTTTTTGTGTGCATAAATGGACGCTATTTTCACCAAAAATCCACTTATTAATGTGTCATAATAAATAAATAATGCATTATATATTGCAATATGAGCTTTATTTAGTTATATTTATGACATCATAATTATTTGGGGGGAAATGGGCGATGAACATGGCAACGATGGTGAACCGCAAATGTGTATTTGCTTTTCAAGAAGGTCATGCAAAAATGGTAGATTTACTCGGTGGCAAAGGGGCAAATCTCGCAGAAATGACGCGTGCAGGTCTGTCCGTTCCTCCAGGGTTTACGGTGACGACGGAAGCGTGTCTCGCTTACTTCCGGGATGGGAATCAGTTAAATGATGATGTTATGCATCAAATTCTGATGGGGTTAGCACAGCTCGAGCGCGAGAAGGGACAGTTTTTTGGTGAACGGGATAAGCCGTTGCTCATCTCTGTCCGTTCGGGCTCAGTAACTTCCATGCCAGGGATGATGGATACAATTCTAAATGTTGGCTTAAATGATGAGACGGTTGTCGGAATCAGTGAACTAACAGGCAACCCGCGGTTTGCCTTTGATTGTTATCGCCGATTAATTCAAATGTTCGGTCATGTGGTTATGGGCGTAGATTCGCAGCTGTTCGAGCATCAACTAGAACGGATGAAGAAACGTGAAGGGGTATTACGCGATGAACAGATTTCAGCAGATGGCTTAAAACAGCTGGTGCAGGAATATAAGCTGCTCGTTCAATTGAAGACCGGTAGAATCTTCCCGCAGGACGTCGTAGATCAGTTGCGTCTTGCCATCGAAGCTGTATTCAGCTCGTGGAATAATACCAGAGCACAGGTATATCGGCGATTACACCGGATACCGGATGACCAAGGTACGGCTGTGAACGTGCAGAGCATGGTGTTCGGGAACATGGGCGATACTTGCGGAACGGGTGTTGTCTTCACGAGAAACCCATCTACAGGAGAGAATGCATTGTTCGGGGAGTTCCTGCTAAATGCACAGGGCGAGGATGTCGTTGCGGGCATTCGAACACCGATGCCGATCGCAGCGCTTGAACAGGTCATGCCAGACGTATATCACGAATTGCAACGAACGGTGAAGCAGCTTGAGCTTCATTATCAAGACATACAAGATATTGAATTTACGATAGAGCATAACAAGTTATATCTGCTTCAGACGCGCAGCGGGAAGCGAAATGCACAGGCGGCATTAAAGATTGCTGTGGATTTGGTACGTGAAGGGATCATTACGAAGCGGCAGGCGATTGAGCGAATAGACCCGATGCACCTGGAACAATTGTTACATCGGGCAATTAGCGAAGAGGCACAGCAACAATCACTTGCGAAGGGGCTTCCTGCTTCGCCTGGGGCTGCGGTTGGGCAAGTCGCATTCCATGCCGACACAGCCGTAGCTTGGAGCAAGGAAGGGAAGCGGGTTATTCTCGTTCGGCCGGAGACCACACCTGAGGACATTGAAGGGGTGCTGGCATCTGAAGGCGTCGTGACGCTTCGGGGCGGGATGACGAGTCATGCTGCGGTCGTGGCGCGTGGGATGGGGAAACCGTGTGTCTGCGGCTGTGAGACGATTCAATTCCTTGAAGCAGAGCACTGCATCCAAATCGGGAATCAGGTTATTCAAGAGGGAGATTGGGTGACAATAGATGGTCATCGCGGTTTGATCTGTCTAGGCGAGTTCGAGCTGAAGGAACCAGAGATGACGCAGGAATTATCGGAGTTGCTGGCATGGGCTGATGAAGTTCGCGCGCTGCGCGTACTAGCGAATGCAGATCACCCGCACGATGCACAAGTGGCCAGACAATTCGGCGCGGAGGGGATCGGTCTCTGCCGCACGGAGCATATGTTCTTCGATAAGGAGCGGCTTCCTGTTGTCCAGCGCATGATTCTTGCAGATCATGCTGAAGCAAGGCGAGATGCTTTGGCACAGTTATTACCAATGCAGCAATCGGATTTCGAAGGTATGTTCGAAGCAATGGAAGGGCTGCCGGTGACGATTCGACTACTAGATCCGCCTCTGCATGAATTTTTGCCGAAACGAAAGGAACTGCAAGATAGATTGCAAGAACTACGCGGGCAGGTCGGAATGGCTCGTGAAATCGCTGGAGTAGAAGCAGCGATGAAGAAGGTGGAAGCCTTGGAAGAAGTCAATCCGATGCTGGGGCAGCGTGGCTGCAGGCTTGGTATTGTCTACCCAGAAGTATACGATATGCAGATTGAGGCCATCTTTAAGGCGGCGGCAAGCTGCTTGGAGCGTGGGATCATTGTTCGACCAGAGATCATGATTCCGCTCGTCGGTCATGTAACAGAGTTGAAGTTCTTCCGGGATCGGATTGAACAGATCGCGGGTCAGATACTGAGCAAGATGCAATTGCAACTATGCGCCTACAAAGTCGGCACGATGATTGAAGTACCGCGTGCTGCGCTAACGGCTCGTCAAATCGCTGTTCATGCGGATTTCTTCTCGTTCGGGACGAATGACTTGACCCAGATGACGCTTGGTTACAGCCGTGATGATGCGGAAGGGAAATTTCTATCGCAATATTTGGACCATCGCATTCTGCCTCATAACCCGTTTCAGGTGCTTGATGAGGATGGGGTTGGTCAATTGATTCAGCTTGCGAACACGGCGGGTAAATCTGTTAAGCCCCAATTAAAGGCAGGGGTATGCGGGGAACACGGGGGTGATCCGCAATCGATTCAATTCTGCCATGCCATTGGGCTCGAATATGTGAGCTGCTCGCCATACCGCATTCCGCTTGCTCGTATTGCAGCGGCGCAGGCTGTTATTGCGCAGGAGCGGAGCGTGGAAGAGGCTTCAGTGCAGGTGAAAGGAAAAGCGGTATAATGCGTATTGAGATATTGTGACCGCCTATTTGCCGAGCAACGCTTTGCTGGAGGAAGGTGAAGGCAGTAGGCTGGTTGTAAGCTTCGGAGGTCATATATAGTTGGAAAGGCTTCTCTCAACGTAGATGAACTACGATGAGAGAAGCCTTTTTGGCATGCTCAGAGTAAGCTATTCTGTTCGAGAGGGCGCAAGGTGAGGTGAGGGAAAAGCCTCATACAATTCCCTCACCTCACACCCGATCGTATCTGCGATGGATAAGGCGATCTTGAGCGACATGATGCGCTTGTTCTCAGCCAAGTCGATTAACCGCTCCGGTCGAAGGAGCAGTTTCTGCGCGAGCTGATCGATAGTCATATTCGCTTCGTCTAACCGATCCATCAATAAGCAACGACCTAATTCAAGCTTCATATCGTGATCGCCTCCATTCCTTTACGCGCGTTCCATCATTTGCTCACGGTTTGGACCGACGGAGATGAAGCGAATAGGTACGCCGATTAAGCGTTCTAAATGCTCTACATACTGTTTCGCTTCCGATGGCAGTTCGTCGAACGAACGGATATGGGAAATATCGCATTTCCAGCCTGGCATCGTCTCTACGACAGGTACGGATTTCTGCAGTTGCGGCGTATTTGGGAATTCTTGCGTAATCTGCTCGTTGTTTTTATATGCTGTGCAGATTGGAATTTCATCCAGATAGCCGAGCACGTCGAGGTTCGTCAGTGCCACTTCCGTTGCGCCCTGCAGCTTGCAACCATAGCGCGTAGCTACCGCATCGAACCATCCAACTCTGCGCGGTCTTCCGGTTGTTGCGCCGAATTCGCCTGCATCCCCGCCGCGTCTGCGCAATTCGTTCGCTGGTTCATCGAAGATTTCTGCGACGAATGGTCCTTCGCCGACACAGCTGGAATAAGCTTTGGTTACTGCGACAATGCGTGTCATTGCATAGGGAGGCACGCCTGCGCCGACAGGAGCGAAGCCAGCCAAGGTAGAAGATGAAGTGACATAAGGATAGATCCCGTGATCAGGATCGCGAAGGGCTCCTAATTGTCCTTCCACCAAGACTTGCTCCCCTTGCTTCAACGCTTGATGCAATAGCGTTGTTGTGTCGCTCACATAGGGCTTCAGGAAGGCTGCTTGCTCGCGCAATTCGTTCATGAGTCCTTCAATCTCATAGGCCGGTTTATGGTACAAGTGCTGAAGCAACACGTTCTTCGCTTCAAGTGAACGAAGTAACTTGGTTCTAAGGAGTTCTTCGTCATATAAATCGCTGACTTGAATACCGAGTTTAATATATTTATCCGAGTAGAATGGCGCGATACCCTGCTTCGTAGAGCCGAACTTGCGATCTGCAAGGCGTTCTTCCTCTAATTCGTCGAACAAAATATGATACGGAAGAACAACCTGTGCGCGGTCCGATACATGAAGTTTGGGCGCAGGTACGCCTCGGGAGATCAATTCGTTTAATTCTTTTTGTAAATTGGGAATGTTCAGTGCAACGCCAGGCCCAATCACATTGCCTACGCCCGGATTAAATACGCCTGATGGGAGCAAGTGCAGCGCGAACTTTCCGTAATGATTAATAATCGTATGTCCTGCATTGCTTCCTCCTTGATAACGAACAACATAGTTCGATTTCGCCGCAAGCACATCCGTAATCTTACCTTTTCCTTCATCGCCCCAATTGGCACCCACAATCGCTGTAACTGTCATTTCTGCACTCCTATTCATGGTTGGAATTTCGTTCTAACTTCAGTATAATAAAGTTCCCCTTATTAATATAATTAATATTTATAATAGTTGATATTAATCTGATTTATACATGGAGAGGTGACATCCCCTTTGATTCAGAATATGGAATTGTATCAGGTGTTTTATATAACGGCCAAAGCAGGCAGTCTCTCCAAGGCTGCGACCGAGTTGTTCATCACGCAGCCTGCTGTGACGCATTCCATCAAGCAGCTGGAGGCGAAGCTAGGAGGACAATTGTTTTTCCGCACGTCTAAGGGTGTGCGATTAACGGCTGAAGGCGAGGTTCTCTTCACTTATATTGAGCAAGCCTACCATTTTATACTCAACGGCGAACGAAAAATGGCCGAAATTCAGCAGCTAACTGAAGGGGAGGTCAAGATTGGCGCGGGTGATACGCTATGCAGGCATTTTCTATTGCCACATTTGCAGACGTTCCATGAAGCTTACCCGCAGATCAAGATCCAAGTGACGAACCGGACGACAAGGGAAATTATCGGATTGTTAAAAGAGGGGAAGATCGATATTGGGATCGTCAATCTGCCGATCACAGATCATCAAATCGATGTGCAAGAAAGTATGGAGATTCACGATTGCTTCGTGACGGGCGAGAAGTTTAAGTTTTTATCGAAGTCCCCGATTTCACTTGAACACTTGCTCAAGCACCCCATCATTTCCCTAGAGCAGGGAAGTAGTACGCGTACCTATGTTGATCGGTTTGTGGCCGCGCAGGGTCTTGTCCTGAAGCCCGAAATTGAACTCGGAAGTGTTGATCTACTGGTAGAGTTTGCGCGGAGTGGGTTTGGGGTGTCCTGCGTTACGCGAGAATTTGTTGAAGCGGAATTGTCTGATCAATCACTATATGAGATTAAGCTTCAGACGCCGATCCCCCCAAGACGGGTGGGTATCATCAAGCTGCGGAGCACGCCGCTGCCTGCGGCTGCAAGACAGATTTATGAAATGCTGTTGTGAGTGGATGTGAGGGGAGCATAGATTCACACACATGAAAAGAGTCCCGGGATCCCGAGACTCTTTTTTTATGAAACAGACTCCTCCGGCGACGACTTCATCGCTTTTTTGCTCGTTACTTTCTTTTTCGTGCTTTTGACCTCTGCCACGACTTCGGCTGGTTTGGCTGCATCAATGCTAGCCTGAAGGGCCGCCATCAAGTCAAGCACATTCGATTGAGCTGCTGCTGGCGCCACCGTGATTTCTTCACCCGTAATTTTCTTCTCAATCAGGTTGACCAACTGATGACGGTACTCGTCCTTGTACTTCTCCGGGCTAAATGAACTGGATAGATGTTGAATCAACAGTTGTGCCATCGCTAGTTCTTTTTCATTGATCTCAGGTTGGGACGGCAGATTGGGAACCTGTCCAATCGGTCTAATCTCATCGGGGTAATAGATGGTCTCCATCACGATACAGTCATCGATGATTCGTAGGGCGGCGAGGTTCGTTCGCGAACGGATCACGACGTTGCAGATGGCGATTTTGCCGGAACGCTTAAGAGCCTCTACAAGCAGGCTATATGCGTTAGCTCCCGTCTCAGCCGGTCCAAGATAATAAGATTTCTGGAAAAATAACGGATCCACCTCATGCAGATCGACAAAATCTAAAACTTTGATCGCTTTATTCGCTTCCGGCAGCAGTTTGTCCAACTCGTCTTTATCGAAAGTAACGTATTTGTTCGGTTCATATTCGTAGCCGCGGAAGATGCTCTCTGATGCGATTTCTGTATTGCATGTCCGACACGTCTTCACATGATTGATGGGTGAGCCGCAGTCTTTATGCAACGTCTTCATCGAGATATCCTTCTCTTCAGTTGCTGAGAACATTTTCACAGGCACGTTGACTAGGCCAAAGCTGATCGCGCCTTTCCAGACCGTATGCATTCGTTTCCCCTCCAACACTTCTTTTTATCATTTATATCCGCATGGGGAGGGGTTGATACCAAGTATTTAGAAAATTCACGTGTAGGAATGCCGTTTGCTTATCCGGAACAGACGAAAGTTTTCCATGTGACCTTATGTCTTAACCTCCGCCCCCAAGATGTAGGTGAGCTGTTCGTTCATATATTCGGGGCTGTGTGCAAAACCGTCTTCACACCACTGGATGAGCAGACCCATTATCGCATTCGCTTGATAAGAGAGAAGCAACGAGAGGTCTTTATGACCTAGCGGGTAAGACGATGCGCTTTGCTGCATTAAGCTTTTTATTTTCTCCAGCAGCGAGTAGTAGTAGGTCAGCGATGATTTCCGATTGAACACGATCTCATAGAACGGCTGGTACTTCTTCACGTGATGAAAGATCCGAATCGTCGAAGGGTCCAAACGGTTTGGGGTGATCTGGTTATCGTGCCGATAGGGTTCGTAATACGAATCCTCCAAATCTTGAAGCAAATGTTGAAGATGCTCGTCAAAAATTTCTTCGACGTCTTTATAATGCAAGTAAAACGTGCCTCGATTGACCCCGGCCTCCCGGCAAAGGGCGGATACAGAGATAGATTCGAGCGTTTTTGTTTTTAATAGCGCGAGCAGCGCCCGTTGAAATGCTTGTGTTGTTTTAATGACCCTTAAATCACTTTCATTCATTCCCGGTATTCATCTCCTATTTAAATCACGGCTATGATCCGCTTAATGAACAACTCTATTATTATCTGTTCAATAATTTTCAATGAAGTGATTATATAATGTTGCCTACGAAATGTACATGACCGAGAGTGCGCTCATGATAGCATGTGAAAAAGGCTGTAAGCAGCCAAGCTGTCTACAGCCTTACATTCAAATTCGATATGATGTTAGAATTCCGCTAACACTCTTGTCGATTGCTCGTATTAGAAGCCCGCTGTCCAACCGGCATCCGCCGTAATCACCGCGCCGTTCACGAAGCTTGATTCATCCGATGCCAGGAACAAAGCCACTTGCGCGATTTCTTCCGCTTGTCCGACACGTGGAATGACGCCTTGCGTCACCTGTGTTCGCGAAGCGCCAAACTCGTTGACATTTTTCATCGTGGAAGCGATGTTCGTCATGGTTGCTCCAGGCGCAATCGCATTGCAGCGAATGCCTTGCTGTGCATACATGAAGCCCGTATTCTTGGTGAGGCCGACCACCGCATGCTTGGAAGCGGTATAAGCTGCCCCGGCATGCGCGCCGCTGAAGCCGCCCGTCGACGCCGTGTTAATAATGACGCCTTTTCCTTTCGCCAGGAAGATCGGAAGCGCTGTGCGAATGGCCCGCATGACCGCTTTCGTATTCACTTCAAAGATGAAATCCCATCTCTCATCCTCCACGTCTCCGACAGGAGCCATGTTATCCATAATGCCGGCATTATTCACCAGAATATCGAGCGTTCCGAATTCATTGACGGCCTGATCGATCATCGCTTTAATATCGTTCGCATCAGCGACGTTCGTTTTGATGGCGATGGCTTTACCCCCGCTTGATATAATGCTGCTCGCAACAGCTTCCGCACCTTCAATGTTCAAATCGGAAACGACAACACTTGCGCCTTCTTTTGCGTATAATTCCGCAATCGCTTTCCCCATACCTGATGCTGCTCCTGTTATGACCGCTACTTTACCTTCTAAACGCATGACGAGTCCCTCCGAAAATTTTATTGAACAGTTGTTCATTAAAAATTATAGAGATGTCTTCGGGTTCGTGTCAAATTTCAAGCTCCTAAAGAAAAGGGGGTTTATTACTATTCTCTCTGTGCAACATGACTGAAAGATAAGGAAAAGAAAATTTCTGAAACTTAACGGGATCAGACGATGAATGTCTTGATTCCAATTTAGGTGGAATAACCAGTGACAATCGTCCAAACAAAGTGAGATCCGCCTTCATAACATAACGTGTACTTAATAATAAGGAGGTGTTGACATGGGTGATTTCCGTGGAGGTTTATTTACAAGCACAGGTACAATCCTTGTTTTGTTCATCTTGTTAGTAATTGTTTCTTGTGCATGTATTGGTGGTTTTGGTATCTAATAATGCCGATAAAGTACAGTTAGTGCCTAATGATGATAACGTGGATATAGAAATGAAAAGAGCCTCGGAGTGATCCGGGGCTCCCTAACCCAATAACTAACTACTAGTGTTCATTCTTCTTTCGATTACATAGGTTAAATTTGCAGTGACAGATTAACTTAACGGGAAAACTCCGAAGACGAGGGCATTATCGTCATACTCGCGTTGCGATCCGTTCTGAAAATAACCGTAATTTCTGCACCGAGGATCAGACGATGGTTATCTTGATTCCAATATAGTGGAATAACCGGTAACAACCATCCAAACAAAGTGAGCTCAGCCTTCATAACATAACATGTACTCAAAAACAGGGAGGTGTTATCATGGGAGAGTTTCGTGAACGCTTTACAAGCACAGGTACTATCCTTGTATTGTTCATCTTGTTAGTAATTGTCTCTTGTGCATGTATTGGTTTTGTATAACAGAATAATTAGTGCCTGATGATGAAAACGTGGATATAGAAATGAAAAGAGCCTCGGAGTGATCCGGGGCTTCCTAAGCCAATAACTAACTACTAGTGTTCTTTCTTCTTTCGATTACATAGGTTAAATTTGCAGTGACAGATTAACTTAACGGGGAATGATAGCTGAATATTTCATGGAATAGACCCGGTTATGCCGGGTTATTTAGTGCAGAAATTCATGTGTAAAAAATGTGTAAAGTGATATGAGCTTCTATCGTATTCAAACGTATTCTAATGACCTTATGTATAATAAAGCAAAAAGCCGTAAACCCTTAATTATCAAAGGTTTACGGCTTATTATCTATACAATCAATCTATGTAATTTAAGAATAAATGGCGTCCCAGAAGAGATTCGAACTCCCGACCGACGGCTTAGAAGGCCGTTGCTCTATCCAGCTGAGCTACTGGGACAACAGAACCTATTGTAACAAAAGATTTGATGAAGTGCAATAGAAAATTTTAATTTTATTCGGTATAATTAGTTTTGATCAGAATAAGCACGCGTTGCATAGGAGAAAGTTGGTGCATCTTATTACGAAATCGCATGAGCAAGACACCTATCCGAACAATATTATATTATTCCCAAAGATGCTGGATGTGTATCAGATTCAGCTGACGCGTTTTCTGGAGACAGAACAGTATGGAGAAGCCGTTCGTTTGCTTCAATTTCTACTGGGTTGTCAGGGCGTTGAACAGCATAAGACCGAATGGCAGGCTCTATTGGACTGGCTGCTCGGGGCTTTTCCAGATGCCGGGGCGATTGAAGGAGTTCCGCTGGATGAAGTGGACGAGAGCGAAGGAGACATGGCTGAGCAGTATTTTCGTAATAAGGTGGACCAAGACCCTGATTATGTGAATAAGCTTCTCGATAGCATCGTGAACGGTCCCTTGACGCCGCAGAAGCTGTTAGGGCTAGAGCAGCTCACTTATTTGGACCACCCCGAGATCGATGACGTCCTGCGTTCGTGGTTGGTTATGGAGCGGCTTCCTGCACTGCTGCAGTTCCATATTCTTCAGACGCTGCGCAAACGCGGGGCCAGAGGGACCATTCAATTCACCCGCGGCCAAGAGACGGTAGAACTCGAGATTCAAGATACGCCTGTTGGATATGATGATTTTCCATCCGCGGTACGCAGTGTCCCAGAACGGGTCCGAGAGCAGACAGAGGTACAAGATCCTGGGCTCTCATTACTTGCGTTAGATCTATGGCAGCAATGTGTAATGGCAATGTACGGTACACCTGCTTACCGAAGTATTCTGGCCGATGAGGATGCGACGATTGATATTTGGGCGGCGGCGCTGCATATTTGGATGAGAGAGATGCTGTCAGGCGGCCATGACATCGATGCAGAACGTATCGAAATTAGGGAGTATTACGGAATTACGGACGCGCTAAGGTTCCGAATGGAGCAAGCGCATAAGCACCTCAAAAACTTAATCGAAAGCCCGCTATTACGCATGGAATAACGAACTATAGAGAGGAAACGCATTTTAGGCGGTTTCTGTCAAGTCGCATTCTTGCTTAAAGTCGAGATGTTGTATATAATATAATGGTTGTTTCGAACGTGGACGAGTCATGGGTCTTGCGCATTGAATCAACGAAAACGCTGATCATGTGCATCGAGCCATGTGAATTTTTTGGAGGGGAAGGCATAAAATGAAAGCAAGCTGGGAAAAAATAGAGAAGAACCTTGGGGTTCTACAAGTTGAAGTTGACGCAGAGCGCGTTACAGGTGCCTTGGACAAGGCATTCAAAAAAGTTGTACAGAAAGTAGCTGTGCCTGGATTCCGTAAAGGTAAAGTTCCACGCCCTATTTTCGAGAAAAGATTTGGTATTGAAAGTTTGTACCAAGATGCAATCGATATCTTGCTTCCGGAAGTGTACACTGAAGCGGTTGCGGAGACGAACATCGAGCCTGTTGATCGTCCTGAGATCGATGTTGAACAATTCGGTAAAGGCGAGAACTTCGTATTCAAAGCGAAAGTATTGGTTAAGCCTGAAGTGAAATTGGGCGAATACAAAGGTATCTCCGTTCCAGTTGAAAGTGTAACTGTTACAGACGAAGAAGTAGCTGCTGAGCTTGAGCGTCTTCAACAACGTCACGCTGAATTGGTTGTTATCGACGAAGATACAGCTAAAGAAGGCGATACAGTTATTATCGACTTCGAAGGTTTCGTTGATGGTAATCCATTTGAAGGCGGTAAAGGCGAGCGTTACTCCTTGGAACTTGGTTCCAAATCGTTCATTCCAGGCTTCGAGGAGCAATTGATCGGCCTTGGAACAGGCGACTTCAAAGATGTTGATGTAACATTCCCTGAAGTGTACCACGCTGAAGAACTTGCTGGTAAACCAGCGGTATTCAAAGTGAAGCTTCATGAAATCAAACGCAAGCAACTTCCAGTTCTTGATGATGAGTTCGCTAAAGACGTAAGCGAGTTCGATACACTTGACGAGTTCAAAGCAGATTTGACAAAACAAATCTCTGATCGCAAAGTGAAAGAAAACGAAGCGAAACGTGAAGGCGAAATCGTTGAGAAAGCAGCAGAAGCAGCTGAAGTTGAAATTCCTGAGCCAATGATCGACACTGAAGTTGATGCAATGGTTCGCGACTTCGACAACCGTCTTCGTGCACAAGGTATGAACCTTGACATGTTCATGACATTCTCCGGTCAAACGATCGAAGACATGAGAGGTCAAATGAAAGTGGATGCGGAGAAACGCGTTCGCAACAACCTTGTTCTTGAGCAAATCGCAAAAGAAGAGAACATCGTAGCGACGGAAGAAGATGTAACGGAAGAACTTTCGAAAATGGCTGAAGCGTACAAACGCTCCACAGACGAAATCCGCAGCATCTTGAGCGCGAACGGTTCCCTTGCAAATCTTCAAGAGGAAGTTGCAATCCGTAAAACGGTTCAATTCCTTGTTGATAACAGCAAGAACTAATCACAACTGAAGCAGGTCAATAAGGCACGTATATCACATGCGTGCCTTTATTTGTACCAATTCAGCCTTCGTAAGACATGAATACATACATAATGAACGTTGAGGTCATCTACTTCGAGTCGCTCATGCAGCCTATGATAGCTTTGCCTTCGCAAGGCTTATAAGTCGTTCGCTAGCGAAATGGATTTGAAGGCGGTGTAATCACGTTCAACCCATTGTTTTTTCACATATTGCTGTGCCCCAAGGTTCGTGCAAGACACAATTTCCAGTACCATGATACATAGAATGTAATAGCGTCGTTGCAGAGGAAATGACATGGCACCTGGAACGTGATAAAATAACAGTAATTCACTAATTGAAGAGGAAAAGAGGTTGGTCAAATGAATCTGATACCTATGGTTGTAGAGCAAACAAATCGAGGCGAAAGATCTTACGATATCTACTCGAGATTGTTAAAGGATCGCATTATATTTTTGGGGAGTGCGATTGATGATGATGTAGCCAATACAGTCATTGCCCAACTCCTCTTTTTGGCAGCCGAAGATCCGGAGAAAGATATCTCACTATATATCAATTCCCCGGGTGGGTCGGTAACAGCTGGATTGGGTATCTTGGATACGATGAATTTCATCAAACCGGATGTATCAACGATCTGTGTCGGTCTAGCTGCAAGTATGGGCTCTCTACTCTTGACAGCTGGAGCGAAAGGCAAACGATTCGTCTTGCCGAATAGTGAAGTGATGATTCACCAGCCATTAGGCGGTGTGAGAGGTCAAGCGACCGATATTAAGATTCATGCGGATTGGATCATTAAGACGAAGCAGAAATTGAATCAAATTTATGTGGATACGACGGGTCAACCCCTTGAGAAGATCGAACGTGATACAGACCGCGACAATTTTATGGGTGCAGAAGAAGCCGTAGCTTATGGTCTGGTTGACCAAGTTCTCACTCGGCCCATTTTGAACTAAGGGGGGGATTCCATGTTTAAGTTTAACGAAGAAAAAGGTCAGCTGAAATGTTCGTTCTGCGGCAAATCGCAAGAACAAGTGCGTAAGCTCGTAGCTGGTCCTGGTGTATATATATGTGATGAGTGTATCGAGCTCTGCACAGAGATTGTGGAGGAAGAACTTGGTCACGATGAGGATATCGATCTCAAAGATATTCCGAAGCCAATGGAAATCCGCAATATTCTAGATCAATATGTCATTGGTCAAGAGCAAGCGAAGAAGTCATTATCCGTGGCGATGTATAACCATTACAAACGAATTAACACCCAAAGCAAGATCGAAGATGTTGAGCTTCAGAAGAGTAACATTC
The DNA here is from genome assembly GCF_042676425.1 of Paenibacillus sp. GCM10027629. Lineage (NCBI taxonomy): Bacteria > Bacillati > Bacillota > Bacilli > Caryophanales > Paenibacillaceae > Paenibacillus > Paenibacillus sp. GCM10027629. The sequence continues at coordinate 338,761 of NZ_JBHTGZ010000009.1, forward strand.
TATTAGTTGGACCCACAGGTTCAGGTAAAACGTTGCTTGCGCAGACAATGGCCAAAATCCTCAACGTTCCGTTCGCAATCGCGGATGCAACTTCCTTGACGGAAGCGGGATATGTGGGTGAAGACGTTGAGAACATCTTGCTGAAGCTAATCCAAGCTGCTGATTACGATGTAGAAAAAGCGGAACGCGGCATTATCTATATCGATGAAATCGATAAAGTTGCTCGCAAATCGGAGAATCCTTCGATCACGCGTGATGTTTCTGGCGAAGGCGTGCAGCAAGCACTTCTCAAAATTCTTGAAGGTACGGTTGCATCGGTTCCTCCGCAAGGCGGACGGAAGCATCCACATCAAGAGTTCATTCAAATCGATACGACGAACATCTTGTTCATCTGCGGCGGGGCATTTGATGGCCTAGAGCAGTTGATTAAGCGCCGGATTGGTAAGAAAGTCATCGGATTTAACTCCGTTGGAGATAGCACGAAAGAATTGAAACCAGGCGAGTATCTATCGATGGTACTGCCGGAAGACTTGCTCAAATTCGGATTAATTCCTGAGTTTGTAGGACGTCTGCCTGTCATCTCGACACTTGAGCCACTGGATGAGAGCACGCTTGTTCGCATTTTATCCGAGCCGAAGAATGCGCTTGTGAAGCAATACCAGAAGCTACTTGAGATGGATAACGTCAAATTGGAGTTTGAGCATGCGGCATTAGAAGCCATCGCGAAAGAAGCGATTAAGCGGAATACCGGTGCACGCGGTTTGCGTTCCATTATTGAAGGTGTTATGCTAGATGTAATGTACGAAGTTCCATCGCGCGACGATATTACGAACTGCGTCATTACAGAGAAAGTCATTCAGGAGAAAGTTGTGCCTGAGTTGACTGCGAAGAAACCGAGCAAGAAAAAAGAAGAGAGCGCCTAAGCTGGCGTGAAGTGAATATATAACGCGACTCAAATTCTCCACTTGTTCATTCGGAAATCCGTGCTAGGTAGCGCTGGTGGATGACGGGTGGAGTTTTGACGTTCTTGGGAGAGAATAAATATGTTCTTGAGAAAGCAGACACGACCGATCAAAGTCGGCAACCTAACGATTGGCGGCAGTGATGAAGTCATCATTCAGAGCATGTGTACAACGAAGACGGCAAATGTGGAAGCAACCGTGGCGGAGATTCTTCGTCTCGAAGAAGCAGGCTGCCAAGTCGTCCGTGTAACGGTGAACAATATGGAAGCGGCAGAGGCGATCAAGGAGATCAAGAAGCAGATTCATATTCCACTCGTGGCGGATATCCATTTTGATTATCGCCTTGCATTAGCGGCCATCGAGAATGGGATTGATAAGGTACGGATTAATCCGGGGAATATCGGTCGTCGTGAGAAGGTTGAAGCGGTCGTTAAGGCATGTAAAGAGAAGGGGATTCCGATTCGGATCGGCGTGAATGCGGGCTCGCTTGAGAACCACTTGCTTGAGAAGTATGGCTATCCAACGGCCGAAGCGATGGTCGAGAGTGCCAAGTTCCATATCGGAATCTTGGAAGAACTTGATTTTCACGATATTATCGTCTCTCTTAAAGCATCGGATGTTCCGATGGCGATTGAGGCTTATCGGATGGCTTCGGAGAGCTTTGACTATCCGCTTCATCTCGGGATTACAGAAGCAGGAACCTTGTTCACAGGCGCTGTAAAGAGTGCTGCAGGGATCGGTGCGCTTTTATCGATGGGCATCGGTTCGACGGTACGTATCTCCTTGAGTGCGGATCCGGTGGAGGAAGTGAAGGTTGCACGAGAAATTCTCAAATCATTCGGTTTGATTTCTAACGCAGCGACTTTAATTTCTTGTCCGACTTGCGGGCGTCTCGATATTGATCTCTTCTCGATTGCTAACGAAGTCGAAGAGTACATCGCGAAGATTAAGGTTCCGATCAAAGTCTCTGTGTTGGGCTGTGCCGTGAATGGCCCGGGTGAAGCGAGAGAAGCTGACATCGGAATTGCAGGCGCGCGCGGTGAAGGGATGTTATTCCGTTATGGAGAAATGATCCGTAAGGTGCCAGAAGCGGAACTATTGAATGAATTGAAGAAAGAAATAGATATAATCGTTGACGTGTATAATCGTACGGGAGAAATTCCAGGACGTAAACAGCACGCTTAATAAACACATAGCATGTCTTTCATTCGCATGTCCTCATGCAGAAGGAGGGCATGCTTTTTTTGTTGGTATAGGTGGGATTATTTTGTATAGTTTGTGGCAGATCTGCGAAAGGTAAAATTTATATAAGGTGAATAACGATAAAAAAGTGTTCATTTTCTGAAAGTTACGTTAAAATGTATCTTATGTCAAGAAACATGACATCAAGATTCGGCAGAAGAAGGGATGAAAGCTTTCGTGGAGTGGATTCATGAGCAAATAATAGTATTGAATGATTTCGTGTGGACTTACATTCTAATCGCGATCCTTATCGCATTAGGAGTATACTTCTCGATTCGTTCTCGGTTTGTGCAAGTGACGGCGGTTCGTGAGACGTTGAGATTATTAGTGGAGAAGGAACAGGGCGATGCAGAAGGCAAAAAGGGCGTTTCATCCTTCCAAGCTTTTTGTATTAGTACAGCGTCAAGGGTCGGAACAGGGAACCTTGCGGGCGTAGCGATTGCCATATCACTAGGTGGACCTGGCGCCGTGTTCTGGATGTGGGTTATGGCGATTTTTGGCGCGGCATCCGGCTTTATCGAGTCAACACTAGCCCAAATTTTCAAAGAACGAGACGGATCGGCCTTCCGAGGTGGACCTGCTTATTATATGGAAAAAGCGCTGAATGCGCGGTGGTTAGGCATTATTTTTGCTATATTAATTACATTTAGCTTCGGGTTTGTTTTTAATGCGGTACAAGTCAATACGATGAGTTCTGCCTTTCAAGGGTCGTTCGGGTGGGATCCGTTATGGATCGGAATTGTCCTCGCTATTATGCTGGCACTTACAATTTTCGGCGGCGTGAAGCGAATTGGACAAGTAAGCTCCATCATCGTACCGATTATGGCAACAGGGTATATCTTATTAGCACTTTTTGTTATTGTCATGAATTTCACGGCGATTCCAAGCGTGTTCGCATTAATCATAGAGCATGCATTCGGTTGGAAAGAGGCGGCTGCTGGGGGTCTCGGTACAGCGATTATGATGGGGATCAAGCGCGGTCTATTCTCCAATGAAGCCGGGATGGGGAGTGCACCGAATGCGGCGGCTACGGCAAGCGTAAGCCATCCGGTTAAGCAAGGGATGATTCAATCCCTCGGGGTATTCGTAGATACGCTTCTCGTATGCAGCGCGACGGCGTTCATTATTCTGTTCTCAGGCGTTCATACGAGCGGGGATTATGATGGTATTCAATTAACGCAGCAAGCACTAGCTTCACAAGTCGGCGACTGGGCGAATGGATTTATTGGTCTTGCCATTTTCTTGTTCGCATTTAGCTCCTTGATTGGGAACTATTATTATGGTCAGAGTAATATTGAATTCATAAGCAAAGGACGTCATACACGAATCTGGATGCTGATCTATCGGCTCATCGTGCTTGCCATGGTCATTCTAGGATCCGTAGCCAAGGTCTCGCTCGTGTGGGATATGGCCGATCTGTTCATGGGCTTTATGGCGCTCATTAATCTGATCGTTATTGCGCTGATTGGCAAATATGCGCTCGCAGCGCTCAAGGATTATCGAGAACAGAGGAAGCAGGGACTGGATCCGGTATTTACGGCGGATCGCATTCCAGGTTTGAAGCATGCGGAGTGCTGGGAGATCAAAAGTAATTAAAAAAATGAAATAAGATTCAAAAATCAGCTTTTCAGCACCGAGAAGGTTGCGAGAAGCCGAAGAAAGAGGAACGGAGTGTAGGCAAAACCTACATGAGTACCGGATTTCGAGGGTGAACGCAAGATTCGATGTCGAGTAGGCTTCTTGGAATACTTCGTGATCAAAAGATGATTTTTGAATTACCTCTAAGCGGTTAATTGAGCCGAGAAAGGGAAATACTATGACGTATTACACTTTCTCGGTTTCTTTGTGCTGTTCAAGAGATTTGATTCAAGAGAGATAACGAGGATGCATTGAGGAGGAATGATGGATGGATTTCAGTATGGCGTTAATGTTCATTCAAGTATTTTTTGCGATTATTATCGGCCTTTATTTCTGGAACTTGTTAAGATCGCAAAAAACGAATCGGACGGCTGTGGATCGCGAATCACGTAAGGAGATGGATAAGCTGCGCAAAATGCGCTCGATTTCCCTGACGAAACCGCTCGCGGAGAAGACAAGACCGACAACGATGCGGGACATTGTAGGACAGAAGGACGGCTTGCGGGCGCTGACGGCTGCGCTATGCAGTGCAAATCCGCAGCACGTCATCATATACGGACCACCGGGTGTTGGGAAGACAGCCGCCGCGCGTGTCGTCCTAGAAGAAGCGAAGAAAAATTCAAATTCTCCATTTTTGTCAGATGCGAAGTTTACAGAGATTGATGCAACCACTGCAAGATTCGATGAACGAGGGATCGCCGATCCGTTGATTGGGTCTGTGCATGATCCGATTTATCAAGGTGCAGGAGCAATGGGGGTAGCTGGCATTCCGCAGCCCAAACCAGGTGCGGTCACCAAAGCGCACGGCGGCATCTTGTTTATTGACGAGATTGGGGAATTGCATCCGATCCAAATGAATAAGCTGTTAAAAGTATTAGAAGATCGCAAGGTGTTCTTGGAGAGTGCTTATTATAACTCCGAGGATACGAATATTCCTGTCTATATTCATGACATATTCCAAAATGGCTTGCCTGCAGACTTCCGTCTTGTGGGGGCAACGACACGTTCGCCGCAAGAGATATCGCCTGCGCTTCGCTCGCGCTGTATGGAGATCTTCTTCCGTCCATTGCTTCCGGAAGAAATTCGGGTGATTGCATCGGATGCCGTGCGTAAAATTGGGTTCGATCCATGTCCTGAAGCGGTAGATGTAGTATCGCGTTATGCAACCAATGGACGTGAAGCCGTTAATGTCATCCAGCTGGCTGCAGGACTTGCGATGGCTGAGAAACGTAATTCGATTACATCCGGAGATGTAGAGTGGGTTGTAAATAGCAGTCAAATCCCACCGCGTCCTGATCGTAAAATTCCGCAAGCGCCAAGTATTGGCTTCGTGAACGGTCTTGCCGTCTATGGGCCGAATATGGGCACGCTGTTGGAGATTGAGGTAACGGCGATAAGAAGTAAACCGGGTCAAGGGAAAGTGAACATTACAGGGGTCGTCGACGAAGAAGAATTGGGCGGAGGGTCGCGTACGCTGCGCCGGAAGAGTATGGCGAAGGGATCCATTGAGAATGTCTTAACTGTACTTCGGACCATTGGGCTCGATCCGTATAGCTTTGATTTGCATGTGAACTTCCCGGGCGGAACGCCGATTGATGGTCCTTCAGCTGGTATTGCAATGGCTACAGCGATTGCGTCAGCGATGAACCATGTTCCGATTGATAATAAGCTTGCGATGACAGGGGAAGTGAGCATACACGGAAAGGTGAAGCCGATTGGCGGGGTTATTGCGAAAGTAGAGGCTGCTTTCCAAGCGGGGGCAACAACCGTCATTATCCCTCGGGAGAATTGGCAGGAGATTTTCTCGGGCTTGAACGGTCTGAAAGTCATTCCTGTTGACACAATCCAAGAGGTATTCCAGCATGTATTCGGTGAAGCGGTACAAGAAGTTCTGTTAGAGCTTCCACAGGATAAGGACCTCTTTATCACGCCGCCTGCGACGTCGTTTTTGCAGGCCAAATCGATGGATGATGTGCGTTCCACAGAGTCCGGCGGAGTATAATCGCTTGATTGAGCGGCACTATCAGGGCAATTGGTTTTTTTAAGCAACATTTGATAAAATGTTATAAATGCAGGTTCAAAAAGCCGGCTTTTCAGCACCTGAAAGAGTTTTCGAAGAAAACTATCTCCGAAGCGATACTTAGGTTGTATGAAAGTGAAGAAGGAGGAACGGAATGTAGGCAGTACCTACATGAGTACCTGAATGTTTCTGAGGGAACATGCATCGTAAGCATAAGCTGTTCGAAGTTGAATGCAAGATTCGATGTCGAGTTTGCTCCCTGCTATTCTTCGTGCAAAAGGGGACTTTTTGAACTTCCTCTATAAACATCTTATTGAGAGCCACTGGAGGTGCGAAACACATGGGCCTAAATAAAGCAAAAGGTCGCCGTATCCCTCTACTGCCATTAAGGGGACTGCTTGTCTATCCTAGCATGGTATTGCACTTGGATGTGGGACGGGATAAGTCAGTTAAGGCTTTAGAGCGAGCAATGGTAGATGATAATATGATTCTGCTGTGTTCTCAATCGGACGTCAATATTGAAGATCCGGGTCAGGATGATATTTACTCGATTGGCACGATTGCCAAGGTTAAACATATGCTGAAGCTGCCGAATGGTACGATTCGTGTATTGATTGAAGGTGTAATCCGTGCTGAGATCCTACAGTATGTGGATAATGCGGAATATTTCGAAGTCTCGGTGCAGGAGCTGCCGGAACAAGAATTATCCGATGCGGAGACCGATGCGCTGATGCGTACGGTGCTCAACCAGTTTGAATACTACATAAATCTGTCGAAGAAAGTAACGCCGGAGACGCTTGCTGCCGTAACAGATATTGAAGAACCTGGGCGCCTCGCGGATGTGATTACAAGTCATTTGTCGCTCAAAATGAAGGATAAGCAAGAAATTCTTGAGACGATTGATGTGACAGAACGGCTGGAGAAGCTGCTCGACATCCTGAATAACGAGCGTGAAGTGCTGGAGCTTGAACGAAAGATCAGCCAACGCGTGAAGAAGCAGATGGAGAAGACGCAGAAGGAGTACTATCTCCGCGAACAGATGAAGGCCATTCAGAAGGAACTTGGTGAGAAAGAAGGACGCCTCGGCGAAGTCGAGGAGCTGCGTGCGAAGCTCACGGAATTGAATGCGCCGGAGTCGGTGCAGGAGAAGATCAACAAGGAGATTGATCGTCTCGAGAAGACGCCTGCTTCTTCAGCAGAAGGCGGCGTAATCCGTAATTACGTCGATTGGTTATTGTCTTTGCCGTGGTCGAACAAGACGGAAGACCATCTGGATATTGAGGAAGCGGAACGAATATTGAATGAGGATCATTACGGTCTGGATAAGCCAAAAGAACGCGTGCTGGAATACCTTGCGGTGCAGCAGCTGGTAAAACGATTGAAAGGTCCGATTCTCTGTCTTGTAGGGCCTCCTGGGGTCGGAAAGACCTCCTTGGCGCGTTCTATTGCAAGATCACTTGGTCGACAGTTCGTGCGTATTTCGCTCGGTGGTGTTCGAGATGAAGCGGAAATCCGCGGGCATAGACGTACTTATGTAGGAGCAATGCCGGGTCGAATCATTCAAGGCATGAAAACAGCCGGTTCTATGAACCCAGTGTTCTTACTTGACGAGATTGATAAGATGGCTTCGGATTTCCGCGGTGATCCGTCTGCTGCGCTGCTCGAAGTGCTCGATCCTGAACAAAACAGCACCTTCAGCGATCATTTCGTTGAGCTGCCGTTCGACTTATCGAATGTCATGTTCGTGACGACGGCTAACGCGGTGCACAATATCCCAAGACCACTGCTTGACCGGATGGAGATGCTATATATTCCGGGGTACACGGAACTCGAGAAGCAACAAATTGCAACGCAATACTTGGTTCCGAAGCAGACGAAGGAACACGGCTTACAGCCCGAACAGCTCGAGATCGAGGATGCTGCACTCTTAAAGGTTATTCGTGAATATACACGGGAATCAGGGGTTCGTAATCTAGAACAGCAGGTTGCCGCGCTCTGCCGGAAAGCTGCCAAGCAAATCGTCGCTCATGAGCATGAGAAGGTCGTCATTGCACCGGATGATCTGAAGGATTATCTGGGCATTGCGAAATTCCGATATGGTCATGCAGAAGAAGAGAATCAGATCGGTTCAGTGACAGGCCTTGCTTGGACAGAGGTTGGCGGAGAAATGTTGAATATCGAAGTCACCGTAATGCCGGGAACCGGGAAGCTGACGCTCACAGGCAAGCTTGGGGATGTCATGAAGGAATCAGCTCAAGCGGCGTTCAGCTATACGCGTTCACGTGCGGAAGCGCTGAAGCTAGAACCGAATTTCCATGAAAAATATGATGTACACATTCACGTGCCGGAAGGCGCGATTCCGAAGGATGGACCATCCGCAGGGATTACGATCGCAACAGCGCTGATCTCAGCGCTTACGAACCGTTATGTATCGAAGGATGTTGCGATGACAGGAGAGATCACCTTGCGTGGTCGTGTGCTCCCAATTGGCGGCCTGAAGGAAAAGTCTCTTGCAGCACATCGTGCCGGGATTAAGAAGATCCTCTTTCCGAAGGAGAATGAACGCGATCTGCGGGATATTCCAGACAGCGTCAAGAAAGACGTGACCATCGTGCTCGTCGGACATATGGATCAAGTCCTGGAACACGCGCTTGTAGAACCTATTACGTTATCCGAATAAAGTTGTTGAACAAGAAAGGAATTACAGACGACATGAAAGTAACACAAGCAGAATTCATCATAAGCGCTGTAGGACCTGACCAATATCCTGATGATGCCTTGCCGGAGATTGCTCTGGCAGGGCGTTCTAATGTTGGGAAGTCCTCGCTTATTAACCGTATGATTAACCGCAAGAACCTGGCGCGGACAAGCTCGCAGCCCGGTAAGACACAATGTCTGAACTATTACCGCATTAATGATTTATTATATTTTGTAGACTTTCCGGGATACGGTTATGCGAAAGTATCAAAGACTCAGCGTCAAGCGTGGGGAAAAATGATTGAACGCTACCTGCTGGAGCGCGATACACTCAAATTGGTGCTTCAAGTTGTAGATTTACGCCATCCACCTTCCAAAGACGATATCATGATGCGTGAGTGGTTGATTCATTATGAAATCCCGACCTGCGTCGTTATGACCAAGGCGGATAAATTGCCGAAGAGTCAGTGGCATAAACATATGAAAGTGATCAAAAATGACCTGCAGTTGACCGCAGAGAATCCAATGGTCATGTTCTCGTCAGAACTCGGCCTGGGCAAGGACGAGCTGTGGGAAATTATTAGCCGCTACACACAGCAGGCAGAGGAAGTTGTGGAAGATTCAACAGATGATGTAGGGAATCCTCAAAGTTAGTGTAGGAAACAGAGTATCTTCATTAAAACCTCAATTTCTTCACGGATAAATACGTATTTTTCGTGAAAAATGAAGAAAAATCAATGCTGATGAGCAGGAATAATTGTGCTTGGTAGTGTATAATATCCTTAAGGCATTGAATTTTCGAAGTTGTAAGTTAAAGAATTGAGGAGATTTGTATGGGTCAACGGTTGGCCACAGAGTATGTTAAAGCCAGTTTACAGTTAACGGAAGCAGAGATGTCCAAGTTTGTGCATAGTTTTGAAGAGCAGCACATCCATTCGTATGTGCTCGTGCTCGATAACGGCAATCAAGAAGTTGTTCTTGAGGATGGTGCAGGGGAGGAGATTCGGTTACCGTTTCAACGGAAGGCGAAGACGTATGTATGTGAAACGTCCTGCCGTCTGGTTAAACCGAAGTTGACCAATGCGATGCGTCAAGCGCTAGCAGCGTTTAAAGGAAACGCGATCGTGAATCGAATTTACAGAGGATATACGATGGAATACAAGTATGATCAGGGCAAAGTATCTCGAATTATTGAACATGTGGATGGTCAAGATCGTCTCGTATTCGAGTATAAAGATACACTTGGTCAATTGCAGCAATTATTTAATCAGTGTCAAGTGGAAGCTGAGATTGAGGGGATCCAAGATCAGATTAATATGTTGCTCGATGCAAGAAATCGGGCGGAGAACCCTGAACAGATCGCCCAAATTGATGCGAAGTTAAGCGTGTATACCCAGCAATTATTCGTACTAGAAGCGTAAAATCGTGCACTTATATCACAAAGGAGTCCGTGAGGATTCCTTTTTTTGTATTGACACATATACAAGTGAATTGCATATGTTGTATACGGGGCTGAGGGCTCCAGCTCATTTCAAATAATCACCAAAAAAAAGTATTGCTTTTCTGGGCAGAAGATGTTATTTTTATTCTCGTTGAAAAGAATATAGGAACCAGGATTCACTCAGGACATTGTATGTTGCGAGAGAGTTTTCCCTCGGGAAGTGAATGACGTAGGTCCTAGCGGATGAAATTTTTCAAACATTTTATTCCTAGGAAGGGGGAACCGGAAGATGGAATATTCAACTTTCGGAAGACACGTTGCAGTTGACACTTGGGGTGTTGATTTTGAACTCCTAAACAATGCTGAATTTTTGCAAGCTCAAATGGTAGAGGCGGCTGAAGCTAGCGGTGCAACTGTGCTGTCTGTTCAAGCCAAACAATTCGAACCACAAGGTGCAACGGTATTAGTAATGTTATCTGAGAGTCATCTCTCGATTCACACGTATCCTGAAAGAGGTTTTGCTGCAATTGATTGTTATACATGCGGCGAGACAGTAGACCCGCAAGTTGCAATTGACTACCTGGTATCCGTACTTAAACCGGATAAAACGTATGCGAAAAAATTGGTTCGCGGTATCGGGGAGCTTCAAGTTGAGAACCCTGTGATGAAGCAAACTCAATTCGCATAGTACGCCATAGCAAGTGATAGATAACCATGGAGAAGATTGATTCATCTCCATGGTTATTTGTTTTCTCGGAACCCCATAGAATGTACAAGGTTGAACAATGTACATGCAAAGGGGTTCGAAGTATGCGCCGAGGTCAAAGTCGAATATCAGGAAAATGGTTCATCGTCGTTATGGTTTTTCTCGTTATTGTCTGGCCGTCTTATCAGATTTATAAGCTGATAGGTGGTAGTGATGCCAAGGAAGATGCGGGACGAATGCTCTACGAAGTCGCCTCATTTCAAATGGGTCTAGTACAGAATTCGTTAAATGAAGCGTCTGCCATTGAGAATACAAGCCAATTGGATGCCGTCAAGCTCGCGATCTATTCGGCGAACTATACGCATGACCGACTCGTGAAGGCATATGGGAACGATCATTTGAAGCGATTAGAGTCTTTGAATAAGCTGCTCGAATTTATTACGAGTGTTCAGATCGCAGGATACCGTCCGCTGCATGAAGAGGAGAAGGTCTTACTGCAGGAGGTTCAGAAACGATATGGAGAGCTCTACGAAGCTTACGAGCAGCTCATAACAGGTAGCGGTAAGTTGGTTAGCTCAGAAGCGGTCATCGTAACGGAAGCGGATGAAGCAATGAGGGGACTTCTGGAGAAGCATATGAATCCTTAATGGAATAGATTGTAACATGGGGCGTCGGTCTTGGTATAAGTGAAAGAGCTTAGGTCTACACTAAATACGAATGTTTCCCATTTCATAATTTTTTCAAATTTGAACGTAATGGATTTGTCGAACTGTGATATAATTTACATGATATAGCGATAGAGAAGGCAGGTGACACAATGCACATTTTAGCGGTCGGACTCAATTATCGGACGGCCCCGGTCGAAGTGAGGGAGCGGTTCGCCATTGCCGAACAAGCTTTACCAGAGGCGTTACAACAACTTAAGGCAACGAAAAGCGTTCTAGAATGTGTGATTGTTGCGACTTGCAATCGGACGGAAATTTATGTTGTTGTGGATCGTCTGCACATGTGCGGACATTTCATTCGCAGCTTTATGGAGAAATGGTTCCAGATTCCTCGTCAAGAATTTACAAATTATTTGTACATCTATGAGGATGATCGCGCACTGGAGCATTTATTCCAAGTAACAAGCGGACTTGATTCGATGGTCATTGGGGAGACGCAAATACTTGGGCAGATGAAAGATGCTTTCCTGCTTGCACAAGAGTACGGAGCAACTGGAACATGGTTCAACATGCTCTTCAAACAAGCCATTACGATGGCCAAGCGTGCCCATGCGGAGACGACCATTGGTGAAGCTGCTGTCTCGGTTAGTTATGCGGCGGTGGAGCTCGGCAAACGAATCTTCGGGCAATTTTCGAAGAAGAAGGTTCTCATTCTTGGTGCCGGGAAGATGAGCGAGTTAACGGTGAAGCATTTGTATGCGAACGGAGCGGACGAAGTGATCGTCGCGAATCGTACACTAACGCGTGCGGAACAATTAGCGTCGAAGTTCAATGGACGGGCTTGTTCGATTCAAGGCGGGATATCGCTGCTTCATGAGGTGGATATCGTCATTAGCTCGACAGGGGCAGATGGTTTCGTGCTGGATGTGAAGCAAGTACAGGAGAGCATGAAGAAGCGCAAGAATCGACCGATTTTCATGATCGACATTGCGGTGCCGCGTGACTTAGACCCTGCGATTGGTTCGATACCGAATGTGTTCTTGTACGATATTGATGATCTTGAGGGGATTGTTGAGAGCAATCTCGAGCTTCGCCGGAAGGAAGCGACGAAGATTGATGCGATGATTGCGAAGGAGATAGAAGCTTTCCGTCAGTGGCTGAAGACCCTTGGCGTTAGCCCTGTCATTTATGCTTTGCAGCAGAAGTCAGCGCAAATCCATCAAGACACCATGGAGAGCCTATTCAAGAAGCTGCCGGATCTGGATGAACGACAAGCGAAGGTCATCCGCAAATTGACGAAGAGTATTGTCAATCAGATGCTGCATGATCCGATTCTTCGGATTAAGGAAATGGCTGTAGAGAAGAACGGCGACGAGGCAATCGAAATGTTCACGCAGATTTTCGCGCTCGAAGAGCAGATGGAGAAGGCGGAAGCAGAAGAGCAGCGTCAGAACAAGGCACTTGAGCAACCATCATCACCCGAGATGAGAATGAACGAAAGATCGTCTGCCGGATCAAAATCTGGATTTGCATGGGCGACCGTAACGAAGTAGGTGGTGAAGGTTTGATGTTAACTCAGAATTGGATGTATGATGCGATTATCTATATATACGCCCTGAGCCTTCTGTTTTATTTCTCCGATTTTGCACAGCCAAATCGGAGTGCGAAGCGGATGGGCACGGGGCTTCTTCTTTTTGTATGGGGCCTGCAGACACTCTTCCTTGCAGGGAAATTAATTGAGCAGCCGGCCGTTCCATTGTTGTCTGTACTTGAATTTATGTTTCTTTTATCTTGGTTACTCGTCACGATCTCGCTGCTCATCAGTCTCTTTTTTAAGATTGAATATATCGTGTTTATCGTGAACGTAATAGGGTTTGCCGTACTTTTACTTAATTTATTTAGCAGTCCGATCGGGGAGCAACGGTTAGAACACTGGCAGATTGTCAAAGAAATTCTAATTCTGCATGTTGCGTTTGCGATATGCAGTTTTGCTGCATTTACGATTGGGAGCATATTCTCAGGGATGTACATGTACTTACACCGGAAGCTGAAGGAAAAGCAGTGGGATGACTCCGTTCGTCGATTGCCGAGCTTGGAGAAAATCGATCGCTACGCGAATCTGTCGATCATGATTGGTACGCCACTGTTGATCCTATCACTAGCAGTCGCTATCTCATCGATTTATATGGAAGAAAAGTTGAATCTTCTCCTCGATGTGAAGGTGCTGCTGACGCTCGTGGCCGCGATTTGTTACGTGTATTATTTTATTAAAAGAGTTTCACTCAAGCATACAGGATATCGATTGGCACGGTGGGCGCTGCTTGCATACACACTCATGGTGATCAATTTCGCAGTGAATTCTTTCTCTACATTCCATCATTGGATATGGGAGTGATTGCTATGGAAGAGGCCTCGGACGCGGTGTTTTATCCGATATTACTGCAGATGGAACACCTACGATGCATTGTCATTGGCGGTGGACGTATCGCGGAACGTAAAATTCGAGGCTTGCTCGAAGCAGGGGCGAAGGTGCATGTTGTCAGCAGTGACTATTCCCCGCAAATCGACCAATGGATCGCAGAAGGGCGAATAACGGACAGGAATCGAACCTATCAACCTGGGGACCTCGAAGGGGCTCAAATCGTGTTCGCTGCGACCGATTCGGAGGAAGTGAATGAGCGTGTCTCAATCGATGCGCATGCTCTAGGCATTCTGGTCAATGTTGCGAGTTCCTCACGCAGCTCCAACTTTGTGAATGCGAGCACGATGCGGCGAGGGAAATTGATTATTTCGGTATCGACCTCGGGGGCGAGCCCAGAGGTTGCGAAGCGGATTGTGTCAGAGATTGATGCGCAGTATGGTGAGGCATATGAGGTTTATTTGAATGTACTAGCTGATCTGCGTTACATGATACAACGCAGCATTCCTGATGCTGGCGTTCGAGGACAACTGATGAAGCAGATGCTTGAGCTGAACTGGTTAGAGCAGATCGAGCAAGGTGTCTTTCCTCCAGCGGATTCAGGGTGGATGGAGAAATGGATAAAGGAACAGATTGCTGTGATCGAATAAAAGCTAAATCTAATATTGCTATATTTGCAAGTCAGAACGAGGAGGCAACACGATGCGTAAGATGATCGTAGGAACAAGGCAGAGCGCACTTGCGTTGACACAAACAGGACAAGTCATAGTAAAGTTGGAACAAATCTGTAAGAAGCATGGACTGCCCTATCAATTCGAGATCCATAAAATTGTAACAAAGGGCGATAAGATTCTAGATGTTACCTTGTCAAAGGTCGGGGGCAAAGGGCTGTTCGTGAAGGAAATTGAACAGGCCCTAATCGATGGAGTGATTGATATGGCTGTTCACAGTATGAAGGATATGCCTTCGGAGCTGCCAGCAGGCCTCATGAATGGTGCTATACCGATGCGCGTAGACCCGCGGGACTGCCTTATCTCTCGTGAAGGACTCAAGCTGTCGGAGCTTCCGCTTGGAGCCAAAGTAGGAACGAGCAGTCTGCGTCGTTCTTCGCAATTACAGCATGTACGACCTGACCTGAAATTGGAGTCGATTCGCGGAAATATTGATTCTCGACTGCGGAAGCTGGAGACAGAAGGCTTTGATGCGATTATGCTCGCAACAGCGGGGCTTGTTCGTATGGGATGGGAAGATCGGATAACAGAACATTTGTCACCGGATGTATGTCTGCCAGCGGTTGGACAAGGGGCGCTTGGGATTGAGTGCCGGGAGAATGATCCTGAGGTTCGCGAATTGCTGCAGCTATTCAATGATCACTCGACTGCGTTGACGGTTCGAGCTGAACGTCGTTTCCTTGGACGGTTGAACGGCGGATGCCAGGTGCCGATTGGCGCATTTGCGACGCTCGTGTCGGATGATGAACAGCATCCTGTGATTGAATTGACAGGGATGGTCGGCACAACTGATGGACGTGTTATACTGAAAGAAACGCTTCGCGGGAATAACCCTGAACAGCTAGGGGAACAGGTGGCTAATCAACTTATAGCACAGGGAGCAGACCGAATTTTGGCGGAATTGAATCAGTAGGGAGATGGACGGATTGGGGAAAGGAATCGTTTATCTTGTCGGCGCAGGGCCGGGAGATGCCAAGCTCATTACATTAAAAGGTCTGGAGTGCATTCAGCGGTCAGACGTCATCGTATATGACCGTCTTGCTTCTCCAAGGTTGCTCAAATATATGAAACCAGGCGCGACGAAGGTCTATGTCGGCAAACTCCCGGATCGGCACACAATGAAGCAAGAAGACATCAATCAATTGCTTGTTGATCTTGCCTTGGAGGGTAAAGTGGTTACACGCCTTAAAGGCGGGGATCCAACGGTATTCGGACGTGTCGGGGAAGAAGCCGAATTGCTACGACAGCATGATATTGGTTATGAGATCGTGCCGGGCATTACCTCTGCGATTGCGGTCCCAGCTTATGCGGGAATCCCAGTTACACATCGTGATCTTGCCTCTTCGTTCTCCGTCATCACAGGGCATGAAAGTCCAGATAAGTTGGATAAATCTATTTATTGGGACAAAGTAACGAATGCGACAGGTACACTTGTATTTCTGATGGGTGTAGCGAAGATCGATTACATAAGTGAGCAATTGATGAAGCACGGTAGGTCGCCGGAGACACCCGTTGCCCTCGTTCGTTGGGGGACGCGGCCCGAGCAAGAGACGCTCGTCGGAACACTTGCAACGATTGCGGAGCAAGTCAGAGTGACGAATTTCCAATCTCCCGCGGTTATCGTGGTCGGCGATGTGGTCTTGCAGCGTGAGAAATTAAAATGGGTGGAGCATCAGCCTCTGTTCGGAAGACGGGTACTCGTAACACGTGCCAGATCGCAAGCAAGTGACCTTGTGCAGCACATCGATGATCTTGGCGGGGAACCGGTCGAATTTCCTGTCATTGAGACAAGGCGTACCTCATCGCCGGATCAGCTTGCTGTTATCCGTGAGACGATGCATCAGCTGGAGTCGTATGACTGGGCTATTTTTACGAGTGTGAATGGGGTAGAGTGTTTCTTCGAGCATCTGCGTGAGAATCGGATGGATATCCGGCGGTTAACGCGAGCACGTGTGGTAGCGGTAGGTCCGAAGACGGCAGAAGCCCTTGAATCTCGTGGGATCATGACAGAATGCTTGCCGGAAGAATATCGGGCAGAGGGTATTCTAGAAGCAATTCGTACGGAGTTGAATCCAGGGCAGCGCGTGCTGCTTCCTCGAGGAGACCTTGCACGCAAATGGTTGCCAGAGCAGTTGCATAGCTTGGGTCTTGATGTGACGGATCTGAAGGTATATGAGACGGTTCAAGTGAACGATAATGAAGAAGGACGAGAGCTGCTGGAACAGCTTGAGGCCCGTGACATTCATATGATTACATTTACGAGCTCCTCGACGGTTACGAATTTCATTCGAGCTTTCCAACGGCTAGGCGTTACCAATTTAGCTGATATGCTAAGCGGTGTGGAGATCGCTTGTATTGGGCCTCTCACAGCGGAGACCGCCGTAGCAGCAGGGCTGACCGTGTCAGCCATATCGGAAGAAGCAACGATTGAATCGCTTGTACATGCGCTTTGCGCTTTAGCGAAAAGATAAACATGTTTGTGTTCTCATTTCAACTATATATTGATTTCACTTCTAGGAGGGTACCTTAATGAGTTTTCCAATCGTGAGACATCGCCGTCTGCGCCGTACGGCAGGCATTCGCAACATGGTGCGTGAGACGGTACTAACGGTAAATGATTTGATTGCGCCGATTTTTGTTACATACGGAACGAATGTCCGTGAAGAAATTCCTTCGATGCCTGGTGTGTATCATTTGTCTATGGATCAATTGGATGCAGAGATCGATGAGATCGTCAGCTTGAACATTCCTTCGGTACTACTGTTCGGCGTACCTGAGACCAAGGATGCTGTAGGGTCATCTGCCTATGCGGAGGACGGTATTGTACAGCAAGCGACGCGGTATATTAAGAAGAGATATCCAGATCTTGTCGTTGTGGCGGATACTTGCTTATGTCAGTTCACAGATCATGGACATTGCGGCATGGTGCATGTGGAAGATCGCTGCGGCGAGCTGCATGGTGAAGTGGATAATGATGCTTCGCTCGAACTGCTCGTGAAAACGGCTGTATCACAAGCTGAGGCAGGTGCGGATATTATTGCGCCATCGAATATGATGGACGGATTCGTGCAGGCGATTCGTGCGGGCTTGGATGAAGCGGGTTACGCTCATATTGCGATCATGTCTTATTCGGTCAAATACGCATCGGCTTTCTACGGCCCGTTCCGTGAAGCTGCACATTCGGCGCCGCAATTCGGGGATCGCAAGACGTACCAAATGGACCCTGCCAATGCACAAGAAGCGCTTCGTGAAGCAGAATCCGACGTGCTCGAAGGTGCGGATATGCTGATGGTGAAGCCTGCGCTTGCCTATATGGATATTATTCGTACGCTCAAAGATCAGTTTGATCTTCCGCTCGTCGCTTATAACGTAAGTGGGGAATATTCGATGGTCAAAGCGGCTGCACAGAATGGATGGATCGATGAGAAGGCCATTGTGCTAGAGACGTTGATCGGTATGAAGCGTGCGGGTGCTGATTTAATCATTACGTATTTTGCCAAAGATGCGGCAAGATGGCTGAAGTAAAGGAGATAGGAATCGAAATGGACAATCTTCAAACACGTAAAGATGACCGTGCTAGAGAAGCTTTTGCAGAGGCGAAAAAATATATTCCAGGTGGCGTAAACAGCCCCGTTCGTGCATTTAAATCGGTAGGTTTAACACCGTTATATATTGATCATGCGGCGGGTTCGCGAATTTATGATATTGATGGCAACAGCTTCATCGATTATATCTGTTCCTGGGGACCGCTCATTATGGGGCATGCCCATCCAGAAGTGATTGAAGCGATTCAGAAGACTGCTTCCAAAGGAACAAGCTTCGGTGCGCCGACTGAAATTGAGACGTTAATGGCGAAGCTTGTGTGCGAACGAGTACCTTCGGTGGATATTGTGCGGATGGTGAACTCGGGGACAGAAGCGACGATGAGTGCGATCCGTCTGGCTCGGGGTTACACGGGACGCAGCAAAGTATTGAAATTTGAAGGTTCTTATCATGGCCATGCCGATAGTCTCTTGATCAAAGCGGGTTCCGGTGTAGCGACACTCGGACTTCCAGATAGCCCTGGCGTACCTGAGGGCGTAGCTTCGAATACCATTACGGTGCCCTATAACGATATGGAGTCGGTGCGTGTTGCTTTTGAACGCTACGGTGAAGAGCTTGCTTGCGTGATCGTTGAACCGATTGCAGGAAATATGGGTGTGGTTCCGCCATTGCCTGGGTTCTTGCAAGGGCTGCGTGATATCACCACACAATACGGCAGTTTGTTGATCTTCGATGAGGTCATGACAGGATTCCGGGTACATATTAACTGTGCACAAGGATTGTATGACATTAAGCCTGACTTGACTTGTATGGGTAAAGTGATCGGTGGCGGTCTGCCAGTAGGCGCATATGGCGGTAAACGTGAAATTATGGAACAGATGGCTCCATCCGGTCCGATCTATCAAGCAGGAACGCTAAGCGGTAATCCTCTAGCGATGATTGCAGGGTATACGACCTTGAAGCTTCTAACGCAAGATGTGTATGAGCAGCTTGAACGGCAAGCGGTGAAATTGCATCTTGGATTTGAGAAAAATGCCAAAGAATTGGGTATTCCCGTGACGATAAACCGCGTGGGATCGATGGTCTGTCCGTTCTTTACAGATCAGTTCGTGATTAACTATGATACGGCGAAGACAGCGAATCTGGATCATTTCCGTCGCTACTTCGGCAATATGCTGAATGCGGGTGTAAGTATCGCTCCATCGCAATTCGAGGGCATGTTCGTCTCTGCGGCGCATAGCGATGCAGATATCGATGCGACGATCGAAGCGAACTACATTGCGCTCAAGCAGCTATGATTCCGGAACGTTATCTATCCCCGGAACAATGGATACGCAAAGGGGAATGGCTCGTGACGACTGCACCGCAGTCGTCTCTTCATTTACCGGAGAAGCTTGCATCGAAGCTGGCTCATAGGGGTGATCTCGTGAAGGCGGGAGATCGCCTGCGGGTCCGATTGTTTCCAGAAGAGACGGATCCGATCCCGGCTTATTGGACAGAACTTGAGGTTCTGTACGAAGATGATTTCTGTATGGTGGTGAACAAGCCAGCAGGGATGCTCATACATCCCACGGTGCCGGATCAAGTGGAGACGCTTGCGAACGCCGTAGCCAGCTATTATACATGTTCGGGACAGCAGCATCGCGTCCGGCATATTCATCGGCTGGATGAATATACGACAGGCCCGGTCCTGTATGCGAAAAATGAGTTCAGCCAAGTTCGACTCGATGAAGCGATGCGTGAGAAAGCGATTGAACGGGTTTATGTCGCCTTCGTGCAGGGGATCGTTGATCCTAAGCTGCGCAAGATTGATGCGCCGATCGGTAAAGATCGTCATCATAAGCAGCGGCGTCGTGTCTCGCCAACAGGAGATCATGCAGTGACCCATGTTGAGCTAATCGAGACATTCCCGCATGCAGGAGTGAGCCTAGTACGTCTTCAGCTTGAGACAGGAAGAACCCATCAGATTCGCGTCCATATGAGTCATGCGGGCCATCCACTGCTCGGAGATACCCTCTATGGCGGCAGCGATGAGCATGCAGCGTATCAGGCGTTACATGGTGAATTACTTCGCTTCGAGCACCCGATGTACGGAGAGCGGCTTGAGGTTAAGGCGCCATGGACGTCGATGTTCAAGGAGCTGTATGCGAAGTTCAGTGGCTCGAATACATAAACGTGTTGGATCTGACGATAATCGCTAAACTTCATTCAATGAACACGAATTTCAACAGCGGGTGGAACCCCGTACTCCTCCTTTCACGTGCTCGAACGTAGCAGTTTCTTGAAGGACCTGGCCAACGGCCAGGTTCTTTTTTGCTAAGATAGCAAATTTCCACGAAGTTCATAAACTTTGTCCCACTTTTTAAAAATATATGGCATGCTCTTTCCTTCCAGGCATATAGATAAATGTAAGTAGTCATGATATCCATCTGACAATGATGGTCATTTAGGTTTATATGCAGAAGGGAGGACCTCGTTTTGTTTGATCAATCCTATGGTTTGCGATTTGACATTTACGAGCGGGTTCACTTATCAGATGAAGTAGTTGGGATACAAGAATTAGAAGAGATCGAGCTTGTTCCGAATGTTCAAGTCGTTCCGCATGGAGACCACGCAACGCTGCGCGGCAATCTGCTGCTGTCTGGCGTATATAAAGGCGATGATGAGCAGCGTTCAACGCTTACCCTCGCGCACTTTATTCCTGTGGAAATTACATTGCCAATGAATCGAGTACAAAGTCTGGACGATATTTCAGTCGAGATTGAGAATTTCGATGTGGATCTGCTATCGACGCGAACGATTAACATTAATGGCGTACTGTCGCTCAAAGGGATTGAACTTACACAGCCGGAGCAATCGCCTTGGATGGCCGAGCAATTTACCGTTGTTCACCAGACCGAGCCGGCAAAAGTTCAGGCAGCTGCACCGAAGGATTTCCGTTCCCAATCGGAAGAAGACGTACCGGAAGAGGCGTTCCAGGCCTCGAAGAATAATGATGTTGGCGATATTCTCGAATCCGTCAGCTTGTACGAGCGTGAGCAACAGATTGAGCACGAGATTGAGCAAGAGATTGAGCAAGAGAAGTATCAAGGTATAACGTTTCACCCCGAATTTATAACCGTTCAAGCCGAGGGAGCGGATAGTCAGAATCGGATTGAGCAAGAAGATCGTGAATCGACGGAACGCATTGCCGAGGTAACGCTCAGCGATCAGCCACAACAGATCGATTCACTTGAGACGGACAAGGAACCTCGTCTGGAATTCACACCTCAAGAACCGATTGAGCAAGAAAAAGAAAAAGTGTTTATTTCAAATTCGGAGCACCCGATCGAAGAGTCACAGCAGGCACCTTTCTATGATTACGGGTTAGTAGAGGAGAACACGAGCTCCGAAGCGGAGGAGCTTTCTCTTGAAGAGCGGATCGAGGAAGAGAAGAAAGCGCTCAAGGTTGCTTTTAACAGTAAGAAAGAGCCAGAACCTGAGAATGCTAATAATATGGGTCTTAGTGCGCTGCTCTATTCGAGTAAGAATATCAAGGAAATTGAGACGCGTCATGCCGTGGAAGAACTGGAGAAGCAAGCGAAGAAGCTGCGTTCTAGTTCGAATGGTGAAGAAGTCGAATGGAAGAGTCTGTTCTTGAATCATGAAGATGAGAAGAGAGCCTTCCGCAAGTTAAAGATTTGTATAGTTCAGCGGGAAGAAACCTTGGATATGATCGCCGATCGCTATAACATGAATCCACGTGAACTGCTGTTATATAATCGATTGAATGATCATACGATAGCGGAAGGTCAAGTTTTGTATATCCCATAATTGAATTGAGTGGAGCAAAATGACATTCGATGATCATGATGTTCAGCGTGGATCGGATGAGCGAGCCCCGTAACCAGAGCCACTTCGAGAGAATCTCGACCGGGTCAGGTGAGGGGTTTTTTGCTGTTCTGTGAGTGTCTTGCCTTATATATGTTAAAGAGGCCTTACAGACCCTCGCCTGCAAAGCCTCCCAGACATGATGTATGCTAATAGACGTTAAATAAAAATCCTAAGTAGATTAAGAACAGTGCAAAAAGGACGAAGACACCAAAACCCGTAGGTAATATGAGGGTATGGACAAATTGGATGCAGATTAAAGGGAAAATGACGCCTTTGACGGTATAGCGGTTTTTGTACCACCATCGTTCCACGTTGGACCACCACCTTATCGTATTCTATGAGGATTGACGAGCTGGTATGACTAGGAAGCCTAGCTTCTGTGCATCTGCTTGCAATGATTGACGATGAGGGATTTAAATGATAAAATATTGGATATTCTATATAGGAAAGACATTGAAAGGGAATAGTAGGCACCGAACCCTTCAGAGAGTGGAGCTGACTGACGCTGTGAGGCTCCGCAGGATGTAGTTGCTGAAGTCGCCCTGGAGTTGTTTGTTCGAATCCTTCTAGATGCAGATGTATCTGCGATGAATGGAAGAGCTAGTGCAAACCGGTTGCAGCCGTTATCTGTTGAGTGTCGCATGCTATAAGGTAGATGATGTTTGTTAGCGGTATGCGAAACAAAGGTGGTACCACGGAAGATATCCTTTCGTCCTTTGAGACGAAGGGTTTTTTTATTTGTTCAACTCCCAAGTTTATTGGTTTTACCTATAGACTTATACATGGATTGAACGTGTAGGTGTAGACTCTGAATGTAAATAAATGGAGGGTTTATCATGTCAGAAGCACAGGATAATAAAAACCAGACGTCAATGCCAACGACGTATGATCCAAAAGCGGCCGAGCAGAAGTGGTACGATTTCTGGATGAAAAATGAATTTTTCAAAGCAGGTCAACGTCCGGATGCGCCGAAGTATTCCATAGTGATCCCACCGCCGAACGTAACAGGAATGCTTCATATTGGGCATGCGCTCGACTTTACATTGCAAGATATTCTTGTGCGTACGAAGCGGATGCAGGGTTATGATGCGTTGTGGTTGCCAGGTTCTGACCATGCAGGGATTGCGACACAGACGAAAGTTGAGCAGAAGCTGCGTGAAGGCGGCGTAACGCGCCATGATCTGGGACGCGAGAAATTTCTAGAGCAAGTATGGGATTGGAAAGAAACTTACGCGAACACGATACGTGAGCAATGGGCGAAAATGGGGTTGTCACTCGACTATTCCCGTGAGCGGTTTACACTCGATGAGGGTCTGTCCAAAGCGGTACGTGAAGTCTTCGTGAAGCTCTATGAAAAAGGCTTGATCTATCGCGGCAAATATATCATTAACTGGGATCCGGCAGCACGCACAGCATTGTCGGATATTGAAGTAGAGTATAAGGAAGTACAAGGCCATTTGTATCATTTGAAATATCCACTTGCAGATGGCAGCGGTTCGATCACAGTGGCAACGACGCGTCCGGAGACGATGCTCGGTGATACAGCGGTTGCAGTTCATCCCAAAGATGAACGTTACAAAGATATGATTGGCAAGATGCTTATCCTTCCAATTGTTGGGCGTGAAATTCCGGTGATTGCGGATGATTATGTTGAGAAAGACTTCGGAAGCGGCGCGGTGAAAATTACGCCAGCACATGATCCGAATGACTTTGAAATGGGTCTTCGCCATGATCTTCCACAAATCACAGTGATGGATGAGTCAGGCGTCATGAACGAGCTTGCTGGTAAGTACCAAGGAATCGATCGTGCGGATTGCCGGAAGCAAATCGTAAATGACTTGAAAGAACTAGGTGTATTGATCAAGATTGAAGATCATGTTCATCAGGTAGGACATAGCGAGCGCAGCGGAGCTGTGGTTGAACCGTATCTCTCAACACAATGGTTCGTACGAATGAAACCATTAGCTGAACGTGCGATTGAAGCGCAGAAGTCAGGCGAAGGCGTTAACTTTGTACCGGATCGGTTCGAGAAAACATACTTGAACTGGATTGAGAATGTTCGTGACTGGTGTATTTCCAGACAGCTCTGGTGGGGACACCGTATTCCGGCCTGGTATTGTAGTGATTGCGGTGAGCTTCATGTGGCGCATGAAGATGTAACGGCTTGCTGCAAATGTGGCAGCGCGAACCTAAAACAAGACGAGGATGTACTGGATACGTGGTTTAGTTCAGCGTTATGGCCTTTCTCAACACTTGGATGGCCAGAAGATACAGAAGATTTGAAACGCTACTATCCGGTTGATGTGCTCGTAACAGGTTACGACATCATTTATTTCTGGGTTGCTCGCATGATCTTCACGGCGCTGGAATTCACTGATGAAATTCCATTCAAAGATGTATTAATGCATGGTCTTGTTCGTGATTCCGAAGGACGCAAAATGTCCAAATCCCTCGGCAATGGTGTTGACCCGCTTGAGGTTATCGACAAATACGGTACAGATGCCATGCGCTATATGATCTCCACGAGCAGCACGCCAGGGCAAGACCTGCGTTTCCGCTGGGAGCGGGTTGAGCAAGCTCGTAACTTTGCCAATAAAATTTGGAATGCCTCCCGTTTTGCGTTGATGAATCTTGAAGGCTTCACGGTTGATCAGATCGATATCAGCGGCAATCTCTCAACGGCGGATCGCTGGATCCTACACCGTTTGAACGAAACTGCACGCGATATTACACGTCTGATGGATTCTTACGAATTTGGTGAGACAGGACGCCTCTTGTATAACTTTATCTGGGATGATCTATGTGATTGGTACATCGAGTTTGCGAAGCTTAGCCTCTACGGTGAGGATGCGGAAGCGAAACGTACGACCCAATCCGTATTGTCCTACGTGCTTGATCGTACACAGCGGATGATCCATCCATTCATGCCTTATATTTCCGAGGAAATATGGCAGCATTTGCCGCATGAAGGCGAGACGATTACGCTTGCTGCTTGGCCGACATACGATGAGAAATTGGAAGCTCCGGATGCCGTGAAAGAAATGAACTTGCTGATGGACATTATCCGCGCTGTTCGTAACGTACGTGCAGAAGTGAACGTTCCGATGAGCAAGAAAATTGAACTTGTCATTAAATCGGCTGATGCGCAGAGTGATGCGATTATCCGTAACAATGAAGGCTACATCAAACGTTTCTGTAACACTTCGCAGTTCGAAGCTTCTACAGACATTGCTGTGCCAGAAAAAGCGATGACAGCCATCGTGACGGGCGCCGAGCTGTATCTTCCGCTTGCAGGGTTGATCGATATTGCGCAGGAAATTGAGCGTCTTGAAAAAGAAGTGAAGAATTTAAGAAGCGAAGTTGAACGTGTCGATAAGAAGCTTGCCAATGAAGGTTTTGTTGCCAAAGCACCTGCTAAAGTCATCGAAGAAGAGCGCGCGAAACAGCAGGATTATTCCGATAAGCTTGACAAAGTGCTTGCACGCATTCAAGAGCTGCAAAGCTAAGAGTGAAGGGTGAGATCACCATGGCGGACAATCGCGGGGCTGTAACGACAGCCCCTTTCGACCAATACCAACAAGCAGTAGATTGGATTAACGGACTCATTCCATTCGGGATTCGTCCTGGTATGCAGCGTATTGAGCTGATGATGGAGCGGCTCGGGCATCCGGAGCGCACATTGAAATTCATTCATGTCGCGGGGACGAACGGTAAAGGATCGACGTGTGCGTTTCTTACCTCTGTGCTTCGTCAATCGGGCTATGATGTCGGAACGTTCACATCACCGTATATTACGAAGTTTACAGATCGCTTCCAGTATAATGGCACGAACATTCCTGAAGAGACTTTGCTAGCGATCACGAATACTTTGAGGCCTCTCGTTGAAGAGATAGCCGCGTCTGAATTGGGATCACCAACGATGTTCGAGGTCTCGACGACGATTGCGATTATCTATTATGCGAAGGTTGTGTTCCCTGACTTTGTCGTCTGGGAGACAGGCCTTGGCGGACGTATGGATGTGACCAACATCGTAACACCGATCATTTCGATTATTACGAATGTCGGCCACGATCATATGGATATTCTCGGCGATTCGCTTGAGGCGATTGCCCGGGAAAAGGCAGGGATTATCAAACCAGGCGTGCCGATCGTTAGCTCCGTGGAGCAGCCTGAAGTGATTGAAGTGATTCGTAATACGGCGCAGCACCAGAAGTCAACTTTGTACTTAATGAATGATCAATATCGTCTCACGACGTTATCAAGTGAAGAGAATCAACAAGTTTTTAAGTTCCAAGGACCGTTCCGTACGTTGGAGCAGTTAACGATTCAATTGAATGGTGCGCATCAGATTAAAAATGCTGGTGTAACAGTGATGGCGCTGGAAGTACTGAAACAATATTATGCATTGCTGATTGATTTTGAAGATTTGCTGGAAGGATTGCGAGCAGCTGCATGGGCTGGACGGCTCGAGATGATCTCGGAGCAGCCGCGCCTATTAGTTGACGGGGCCCATAATCCTGAAGGTGCAGCAACCCTCGCACAAGCACTGCGCGAGACGTATACGTACGAGCGTGTACATTTGATGATGGGAATGTTATCAACGAAGAATCATACAGACTATTTACGGCATATACTACCAATAGTGGATACGCTCATTTTGACCGAGCCTGATTTCCGTAAAAAAATGAATGCGGAGGATCTCTACGCCATCGTGCAAAACGTATTGGCAGAGTCGCCGCGTCCTGATCTTCAGATCATCATCGAACCGAACTGGAAGGCGGCGCTTGCAAAGCTTGCGTCTATGGCAGCTCCTGCAGATCTAACCGTTGTCTCCGGTACTTTGTATTTAATCGCAGATGTACGATCTTATATTTTGTATCAAACCGATTCTGAAAAAGGTTGGTGAGGATTTCTTGAATACAACAGAACATGTTCATTTTATCGGTATTGGCGGCTACGGAATGAGCGCGATTGCTCGCGTAATGCTAGAGATGGGTTACACTGTAACGGGCTCAGACGTCGCTGCTCAAGAGTTAACAGAGAAGCTTGCTAAGAAAGGCGCCAAAATATATATTGGCCATACGGCGGATAATGTTGAAGGGGCTGACCTCGTCGTCTATTCAACGGCTTTAGCCAAAGATAATGTGGAACGCGTAAGGGCGGAAACGCTCAATATCCCGGTTCTGCATCGTGCACAGATGTTAGCACGGTTAATGAATACCCGTAAAGGCGTTGCTGTAGCGGGTGCGCATGGCAAGACAACGACCTCGTCAATGATCGCACTTGTCATGGAGCAATGCGGTACGGACCCGACCTATATCATCGGTGGCGAGATTATGAATATGGGGACTAACGCGAAGGCGGGAAAAGGCGACTATGTTGTCGCGGAAGCCGATGAGAGCGATGGCTCCTTCTTGCAGTATCATCCGCAGCTGGCACTTGTAACGAATATTGAAGCGGATCATCTGGAGAACTATGACGGGGATTATGCGAAGTTGAAACAAGCTTACGTACGTTTCCTCAATCAAGTGAAGCCTGGGGGCAAAGCGATCGTATGTGCAGATGATGAGATTCTGCAAGCCATGATTCCGAATCTCCAATGTGATGTGCTTACATACGGCATCGACTCGCCTGCGGATTATCGGGCGACAGATATCGTACTCGGCGATCGCAAGAGCTCGTTCACCTTTACCTATCAAGATGTTCCACTCGGGACCATCGAGCTGTCAGTACCTGGACGACACAACATTTCGAATGCGATGGCAACGATTATTACGTGCATGCAAGCGGACATTCCATTCTATGCCATTGCAGAGTCGATTAAGGAATTCCGTGGTGCGAAACGTCGGTTCCAAGTGCTCGGTGAAGTAAATGATATTCTCGTCATTGATGACTATGCGCATCATCCGACTGAAATTCAAGCAACGATCCAAGCGGCGAAGTCCACGGGTAAACGTATTATCGCAGTGTTCCAGCCGCAGCGCTATACACGGACATATTTCCTGCTGGAACAGTTCAGTCAAGCTTTTGGTGATGCAGATGAGGTTATTATTACAGATATCTATTCGCCTGCAGGCGAGAAGCAGATCGAAGGGATTACTTCGTCCAGACTTGTTGATATGATCATTCAGAACAGCAATCCGAACACGAAGTATATTCCAACGAAGGAAGAAGTATTATTGAAGTTAAGCGAGGATGTGAAACCTGGCGATCTAGTCATTACGATGGGTGCAGGCGATATTTGGAAGGCAGCAGATGGTCTAGCAAAGGCACTGCGTGCACGCGTCTAATCGTTATATTCTCGATTCAGACATATCTATCGTTCAATAGAAACGTCCAACCTTATGGGTTGGACGTTTTTTGGCGTTGCTATCGATTTGAATTATGTTTTCCAAGGTAATGTGACTTCGCGAGGGGCTCTCCGATAGCAGCAAACACCTGTCGAGAGGCCTCCGATGGTAATGGTCAGAATGGATAGGAAGAAGGTTCGGGGCGAGAATAATAGACCACCCAGGGTAATAATGAGTCCGTCCAGAATGAAAATGGTGAATCCTACATTAACGGATAATTTATCCGCGATGTATTTGGCGAGCAGATCGGTTCCGCCAGTGCTAATATTGTTTCGAAGCATGATGCCAAATCCGACCCCCATAAAGATCCCTCCAATGAAGGAACTGGTAATGGGATGGATGTGCAACGGAGCAAGGAGGTTATGGCTAATGCCTGAGAATAGGTCAATGAAAACGGAGGAAATAATCATGCCTGGGAAGCTGCTGAAGAAAAAATGGCGATATTTGAACCAGGCGAGCACCAGGATCGGTAAACTACACAGAATAAAGGTGATGCCTATGTTCGCCTTCCACAAGTAATTGAGAATTAACGCGATGCCGATAACGCCTCCATCGAGAACATTGTAGGGGATTAGGAATAGATTGATTCCGATCGCGAGTAGCATGCTTCCCGCGATCGTCGCAACAATCTTATTGAATAACTGCACTTTCATCAGCTCCACTTTCGACAACCGAATAAATTCTTGGTCTTCTCTGATGTATATGCTAGTTTGTCCCGTCATATTCAATGGATACGGCATGTGCGATACAAGGAATACTTTCACCTTGCTGATAAGAGATTGGGGATAGAAGCGCACCGGTGGCAACGACGAGAATTCGTTTCCACGTTCCGGCTCGAAGCTGCTTGAGCAAATGCCCGTAAGTGACGGTAGCAGAGCATCCGCATCCACTAGCTCCCGCTTGGACGGATTGTTTCTCATAGTCATAGATCATCATGCCGCAATCCCGGAAATCCGTCTGATTCATAGGGATGTGATGTTTCTTGAGCAGTTCACTTGCGATTTCATATCCGACCTTCGCTAGATCCCCTGTAACGATTAGATCATAATGCCCAGGTTCAATCCGCAAATCTCGGAAATGCGCTTGAATGGTATCTACGGCTGCTGGCGCCATAGCAGCACCCATATTGAAGGGGTCTGTAATGCCCATATCAATGACACGCCCAATCGTAGCAGAGGTGATGAGAGGGCCTTCGCCATGTTTGGAGACGACGGCAGCTCCTGCACCCGTGACAGTAAATTGAGCGGTTGGCGGTTTCTGGGACCCATATTCCGTCGGATAACGGAACTGCTTCTCAGCGGTTGCATTGTGGCTCCCTGTTACAGCTAAAGCGTAGTGAGCGGAGCCAGAGTTTACGATCAGCGAGGCGAGTGCAAGGCTCTCCATCGAAGTGGAACAAGCGCCAAATACCCCTAGATAAGGGATGCTGAGGGTTCTAGCTGCAAAGCTTGAACTAATAATTTGATTGAGCAAATCGCCTCCGACATAGAATTGAATTTGCTCTTTCGTTAATCCGGCGCTTTCGATGGCGATTTTGGCTGCTTCTTCGATGAGCTTGTTCTCCGCTTTTTCCCATGTATTCTGACCTAACATGAGGTCGCCATGGATAATATCGAAGTCATTCGCTAGTGGGCCCTGTCCCTCAAAAGGACCTACAACCGATGCGCTTCCGAATATGCGAGGCTTATTCTCGAATATCCAAGATTGATGTCCTCTTAGTGTCATTAGGACCCGGCCCCCGTTCCGTTGAACTGAAGAATCATATGCACGATCCCGACAATGAAGGCTGCGACGGTACCAAAGACAATAACAGGCCCTGCCACTTTGAACATTTGCCCGCCCACGCCAAGTACGACGCCTTCACTGCGATGCTCGATTGCTGCTGATGCCATGGAGTTCGCAAATCCTGTAACAGGAACTGCAGTCCCTGCTCCAGCCCATTGGGCGATTTTATCATAGACCCCGAAGCTCGTTAAGATGACCGACAAGAGCACCATGATGGCTACGGTTGGATTTCCTGCTGTTTTCTCCGTAAATCCGCCCCATGTGATAAAGGCTTTGGTAATACATTCACCTATGAGACAAATGAGCCCACCCGACAGAAATGCCCGCACGCAGTTCTTAAAGATCGTTCGTTTGGGTTCAATTCGTTTCGCAAGGGCTTGATATTCCTGCTGCACGGGTGTTAACTTCTGTTTCTTCTGCTTTTCCGACAAAACCATAACCTCCTTCAAAATCTAAACAGATCAATGCATTAACGGGTAAGCAAAGGTCTCATATCTGCGATGACCTGGTCCATTTGCTCCACACATTGTGTATAAAGCGCCTTGGCAGCTTCATTTTCCGAGGATAACGCGAATAATTCTAAATCGGCCTCGCATTTTTTCAGTGTCGCAAACAGGGTTGCTTTCTTCTGTGGCTCAGGCACTTGGATTTGATCGTCATAGAGGTCGACATACAGCTGTCCGTACGAATCCACTTGACCTAAGTATACGTTCTCGATGGCCACGCCAAGAGTCTCTAGCTCTCGATTTAGCCAGTTACGGTTGTAACCGAATGCTGCTAATCCCTCATCCATAAGCTTTCCATCCATGATAACAGCCTCTGGTGATTTATCAGGTGAGACCTTAATGCCCAAATGCTTTGGCGTAAGCGGTTGATTCTCGCGCTTGAGCAAGATATTGAACTCCCCGTTCGATTCCATAATGGCAAATTCAACGTCTGCCGCATTGAACACGTTCTTTTTGCGCAGCTGGGATAATAGCTCATCGGAGGTAACGCGAACCTTCTTCAAGTTATCTTCAAGAATTTTACCGTCCTTAATGAGGATCTGAGATTTGCTATCTATAAAATCCCGAAGCTTTTTGGTCTTCAACTGTATCATTTCAATGATAAAGGATACACCAACCCACACGGCGAGGGAGATAATACCAAGCCCCCAATGCTTCTCTAAATCCATGGAGATGTATGCAGCAAGGCTACCAATCGTAATCCCCGTAATGTACTCGAACAGAGATAGCTGCGCGACCTGACGTTTTCCTAATACTTTGGTGAAGAAAAACAGAACCAAAACAGCCACCAATGTACGAAGGGCAGCTTCTAACCATTCAGGCATCGTTATTTCGACTCCTTCCCCTTTAATGTTTTGTCAAAAGTTGTGAACAGGATTCATATGAAATGTTCCCGCAAAGTGAGAAGAATATTCTTGTGACATTCGGACACATTAGAGTGGTATTTGTAAAAAGGAGGTGTGAGAAATGACCGTTGGATCCCAAGTGAAAACCACTTTAGCAAGTTTGAAAAGTGCTCAAGCGAGTCTAGAATCCTTCGCGCTTGAAACGCAAAATCAAGAAGCGAAAAAAATGTTCGAGTCCGCTGCGCAGTCGACACAATCAGTCGTATCGCAAGTTGAAGCCCGCGTACAACAACTCGAAAATGAAGAGCCGCAATTTAAAGGGTTCTAGACATTTCGATAAGAAGGACAGGAGTGGGAAATCTCGATTCTTTGCAGCAGCAGAGGATCGAGATTTTTTTGTCATGCCATGGATAAACGGTTATAAATCTCTCAACTCTATCATAAGAATGATATTAGAAGATTGGACAAGGGAGAGGGTAAGCATGAGTAAGGCCAAAATGACGTTTCGCTTCGATGATCCGCCGCGTAAGTCGGGAGGCACAGAGATCATTCCTAATAATGATTCAGTAGAAGAAACTGTAGAGTCAACGACGGTCGGTCATGTTGTTCCGATCCAGAGGTACAGCTCCGATTTTGGTGCATGGGACCCCACATTCGATGAAGAGACGAACCGTATTGAGAAGTTGATTCGCGGCGAAACCTCTTCGATCCAGCCCGAAGTCATCCCTCCAAAGTCACAGCCGCGGATTGTGGATATGATCCATGATTCAGAGGAACAAATAGAACGATCCGATGCTGAATTACGAAATCATAGTGAAGAAGGGCATAGTGTACAATGGACGGA
The DNA here is from genome assembly GCF_042676425.1 of Paenibacillus sp. GCM10027629. NCBI lineage: Bacteria > Bacillati > Bacillota > Bacilli > Caryophanales > Paenibacillaceae > Paenibacillus > Paenibacillus sp. GCM10027629. The sequence continues at coordinate 371,028 of NZ_JBHTGZ010000009.1, forward strand.
GCTGCCAGTCGGTGGATTTTATCGTAAAACAAGAAATCCTTCATGGGTTAAAGTCGTTGCCTCTGTCGCTGGCGCAATTGTGACAGGTGCTGTATTCGGCTTCGTTGTATTATCGTTATTTCAAGGGGAAGTGAGTCTGCCGGATGTGAAGTCGGGCTTATCGGATAATGTTCGTACAAGCGGTAGTGTTCAGACTTCAGGTAAGGTGGCGGAGTCCGGAGTGAAGCAAGAAGCGACCACACCAGGTGAAGCGGTTAACGTAACGATTCAACGTGATGCGAAGACCTATTATATGCTGCAGTACGGTGTTTTCAAAGATCTAGCAGGTGTAAATGCTGCGCAGCAGGAGTTGACGGATAAAGGCTTGGCCGCGTTCGGAGATACTACGGATCAGAACCGGGTGTATGCCGGTATGGCGGCATCGCGTGAAGAGGCCCAATTGATGAAAGCTGAACTGGCATTGCAAGGAACTGAGCTCTATGTTCGAGATTTGCAGCTGCCGGAGACGACGCAATTGATGTATGCTGGTGATGCGTCGCAGATGGAGCAATTCCTGAAACAGAGCGATCAGGTGGTTCAAATTCTATTACAGATGTCAACAGCGCAGCTAGAGCGTAAAGACCCTACGGCTTATACACAGGCAGAATTGTTAGCTATTAAGGATGCACATCAGAAATGGACAGAGCTTGGTACAGCGGCGGTCAAAGGCCTGCCAGAGTCTTCGAAGGAAGCTTGGGGGAAAATGACCCAGTCGATGAACACGGCAATTATCTCGTTAAATGAATACGGCAAGCAGCTGTCGACATCCCATCTTTGGAACATTCAATCCGCATTGATGGCGTTCGTGGTAAGTGAGAAAAATTGGATGGCGTCTATGCAAGCGGTGTGATATAAAGTATATCTAACCGATAGGACCTGATTTTAAAGGCGCCTGTCGGTTTTTGGTTTGTGTTAAACCGTAAATATAAGTATAATGTGTAAAGGTGTAAAATAATGGTGAAGGGGAGTCGAAAATGCTGAATAGGGATCAACGTCGCCTCATCTTAGCGTCTGCATCACCACGAAGACAAGAGCTTATTCGCGTTCTGAATATCCCGTTCGAAATTCGTGTGAGTGATGTCGATGAGACCACGCCGACGTATTGGTCGCCGGCACAGGTCGCAGAGCAATTGGCGCTTCGCAAGGCTGAGGCTGTGCATCAAATGCTGCAGGAGGGCGATCAAGGCATTGTCATTGGTGCGGATACCATTGTGGTGCTTGATTATCGTGTCCTTGGCAAGCCAAAGGATGCAGAAGATGCGATATCGATGCTGAATCTGCTGGAAGGAAAGACACATCAGGTGTATAGCGGTGTGGCTTGTATTGATGCGCAGACAGGGGAGACCCATGTATCTCACCGTGTTACGTATGTCAAAATGAAGCATTTAACAGAACAGCAAGTGCAGCGGTATGTCGCAAGTGGGGAGCCTATGGATAAAGCGGGTTCGTACGCGATACAAGGATTAGGTTCAACGATTGTAGAGTCGATCGACGGATGTTATTTCAACGTCGTGGGTCTGCCGTTATCCTTGCTTAGTGATATGCTCACTAAATTTGGCATTGAAGTACTTTAAGGAAGCTAACTTATGGAAGATGTATTCTAGGATTATTTCAACAATGAAAGAGGGGAATTCATGGATTCGCAAGGGCTTGTTCTGCGCGATATCCCCCATGAAGAACGTCCAAGAGAACGCATGATACAGAATGGGGCAAGCGCACTTAGTCACGCTGAATTGCTAGCAATTCTTCTTCGCACAGGAACACAGCGAGAATCCGCTGTTCGCGTCGCTGAACGGCTGCTTAAGCAAGTAGGTAACATTCGCCATTTGGTAGATATGACCGTAGAAGAAATGACACAAATCAAAGGCATCGGACCTGCAAAGGCTATTCAATTAAAGGCAGGTATTGAACTTGGTCGTCGCTTGTCAAGAGCGACAATGAATGAGAAGATTACCATTCGAAAGCCGTCGGATGCAGCAGATTTGCTCATGGAACAAATGCGTTATTTGCAGAAAGAACATTTTGTATGTTTATTTCTCAATACCAAAAATCATGTTCTCCAACAAGAGACACTGTCGATGGGAAGCTTAAATGCTTCAATCGTTCATCCCCGAGAAATTTTCCGAGCTGCCATCAAGTGCAGCAGCGCATCAGTAATATGCGCTCACAACCATCCAAGTGGCGATCCAACGCCCAGTCCAGAAGACATTCAGCTTACGCAGCGCCTCGTCGAGGCCGGCAATATTATTGGCATTGAGGTGCTTGATCACCTCGTGATTGGTGATCAACGTTACATAAGTTTGAAGGAACAGGGACTTATGTAATATAATATTTAAATTATCAGCACGATAAGATAAACGATGAAGAGTTACAGGAAAGAAAGGGAGATTACAGCATGTTTGGAAGCTTCACGAAAGATCTAGGAATTGATTTAGGAACTGCAAATACACTTGTATATGTTCGAGGAAAAGGGATCGTTGTTCGCGAGCCATCCGTTGTGGCGATCCGTACAGATACGAAAAAAATAGAAGCTGTTGGTGAGTCGGCTAAGAAAATGATCGGTCGTACACCGGGGAACATTCGCGCGATTCGTCCGATGAAAGACGGCGTTATCGCGGATTTCGATACGACTGCAACAATGATTAAATATTTTATTAGACAAGCTCAGAAGCAGCGCTCTGTATTCCCGCGTCATCCGAACGTGATGGTATGCGTACCTTCAGGGATTACAGCTGTAGAACAACGTGCGGTTGAAGACGCGACGAAGCAAGCAGGTGCGCGTGAAGCTTATACCATTGAAGAGCCATTCGCGGCAGCGATTGGTGCAGATCTTCCAGTATGGGAGCCGACAGGCAGTATGGTTGTTGATATTGGCGGCGGTACGACAGAAGTTGCGGTCATTTCACTTGGCGGAATTGTAACAAGTCGTTCGGTTCGTGTTGCAGGCGACGAGATGGATGATGCTGTCATTCAATATATCAAACGGATTTATAACCTCATGATCGGTGAGCGTACAGCTGAGCAAATTAAGGTCGATATTGCTTCCGCATTGCCGCTTGATCAGGTCGAGACGGTTGAAATTCGTGGACGCGATCTCGTATCTGGACTTCCGAAGACGCTCACGATCACCTCCGATGAGATTACAGAAGCGTTGCAGGATACCGTGAACTCTATCGTTGATGCGGTGAAGGTAACACTTGAGAAATGTCCACCAGAGCTCGCAGCGGATATTATGGACCGCGGGATCGTATTGACAGGTGGCGGCGCATTGCTGCGTAATCTCGATAAATTGCTTGCACGTGAGACAGGTATGCCGGTTATTGTTGCGGAAGATCCTCTTGATTGTGTAGCAAAAGGTACCGGTCGTGCGCTAGAGAACATCCACTTATTTAAATCCAAAAGCAGTACGGCGGTTCGCTCGAAACGATAAGAGGTGTTTAAACTGTTTAAATTATTGGGGAATAAACGATTGTTCATATTATTGCTCGGCATGATTATATTCATCTCGCTTCTCGGCTTTACGCTGAGTAACAAACGAGAGAACTTAACATTTCCTGAGAAGATGATTAACGATACGTTTGGGTTCGCTCAAAGTTTATTTTACAAGCCCGCTGGCTTTATAGCGGGCTTGTTTGAAGATATTCGCGACCTGAACCATATCTATGAAGAAAATGAACAGCTGAAAATCGCAGTTTCGCACTATATTCGCGACAAAGCGAATTATAATTTCATTGCTGCTGATAATGAGAGATACCAGAAAGAACTGCATTTTACAGAAGAACAGAAGAAATTGTATAAATATGATTACCGCATTGCTCAGGTCGTGTCGGTGAATCAGGATCCGTACAATAAGAACATTACGATCAATATCGGTGAGAAGAACGGTGTGAAGCCGAATATGGCTGTCATTTCCGTCGATGGCATGGTCGGCACGATTAGTCATGTATCGCCGCTTACGAGTACGGTGAAGCTGCTTACAGACCTGAACGAAAAGAATCCGAATTCCAATGCGATTGCGGCAACGGCCATCGGTAAAGAGAACCAGTCGTTTGGACTTATTGAGAGTTACGATCCACAGACAGGCACGTATCTCATGACCAAGATTGATGAGAAGGACCCGCTTGCCGTTGGTGATACGATCGTCTCATCGGGGATCGGTGAAGCATTTCCACGCGGACTCATTATGGGAACGGTTATTTCCAGACAAGTCGGAGACTACGGCTTAACTCATACAGCGACGATCAAACCAGCAGCGAATTTCGATAATTGGAAAGAACTGTTCGTCGTGGTACCTTAACGTGGAGGAATCGCTCGGATGAATCGTAAATGGATGATTGTCGTTATGATCTTGTTATTAATCATTGAGGGCACGGTGATGCCGTGGATCATTCCAGTGGAATGGAGAATGCGAGTTATCCCTCATTTTGTCTTTATCATTGTATTATTCTATGCGATGTATACCACGAGATATCAAGCGCTGGTTATCGGTTTAATCTTCGGTCTCCTTCATGATGTGATCCATTATGGGAATATGATAGGGGTATATTCGTTCAGTATGGGGCTTTGTGGTTATTTAATCGGCAAAGTATTCGGCGAGAAGCGGCTCGGCATCGGATGGATGATCGTGGTTTCGATCCTCGGCAGCTGGATGTTCGACTCGATCATATTCTTGATTTACACGATGTTCAAAGTGAACCATATGTCCTACGATTGGGCGCTAGCTTATCAAATTATTCCTAGCTCCTTCCTGCAGTTATTATTTGCTCTTATTGTATATGTTCCGGTTCGCAAAGTACTCGACCAAGAATTTCGACCGAAGCTTGAAGAAGATTAAGGCATAAGCAGGAACTTTCTTACCCTAGGACGAATTGATTAGGGAGGAGGGACAGGCAAATATGGGAACGACAAAACAACATCATGTTACAATCAAAGGAATGAAAGACGGCCTTGTGTTCCTGCTGGACGATACATGTGAATTCGCAGCACTTATACAAGATTTGCAATATAAATTAGAGCATTCGCATCAGAATATTTTGACAGGACCGATTATGCATGTTGATGTTAAGCTCGGTGCAAGGGCGATATCGGATGCAGAGAAGGAAGAGATTCTGAATATTCTGAAGCAAAAGGGGAATTTGTTGATTCGTTCGATTGAATCGGATGAGCCTGAGATCGCATCTGTGAGTGAGAATGATATGAAGATCATGACCGGGGTGGTGCGTTCAGGGCAAGTGCTGCATCACGTCGGCAATCTTCTGTTTCTAGGGGATGTGAATCCAGGCGGAACGGTGAATTGTACCGGGGATATCTATGTGATGGGTTCACTTCGGGGAATGGCGCATGCAGGAATTGAGGGAAATGTCGATGCGATTATTGCTGCGTCTTATTTCTCACCGACACAGCTACGGATTGCCGATGTGATCAGCAGACCTCCGGATGAATGGGAAATCAAAGAGTCCAATATGGAATTTGCATACCTTCAAGAAGGCCATATGCAAATTGATAAAATACAGAACATTGCGCGGTTGCGCAAAGATACCCATATATTTAAAGGAGTGTAGTCCGCATGGGAGAGGCTATCGTCGTCACATCAGGAAAAGGCGGAGTGGGCAAGACAACAACATCCGCGAATTTAGGTACTGCTCTCGCATTACTCGGCCGCAAAGTATGTATGGTGGATACAGATATTGGTCTTCGTAATTTGGATGTCGTCATGGGGCTGGAGAATCGGATTATTTATGATCTGTGTGATGTAGCTGATGGTCGTTGCCGTCTGAGCCAAGCTCTTGTGAAGGACAAGCGGTTTGAAGAACTCTATTTGCTGCCGGCAGCACAGACGAAAGATAAGAATGCGATATCGCCGGAGCAGGTTAGAGATATTATTTTGGAATTGAAGAAAGAATTCGAGTATGTCATTATCGATTGCCCGGCAGGAATAGAGCAAGGCTTCAAGAATGCGATTGCTGGTGCAGATCAGGCGATTGTCGTGACAACACCGGAGAATGCCGCTGTACGTGACGCGGATCGCATTATAGGATTGCTCGAGAACTCGCATATTGAATCACCGAAGCTGGTCATTAACCGGATACGCCAGAATATGGTGAAATCTGGCGAGATGCTCGATATTGATGAGATTATCCAAGTACTGGCGATTGACTTAATCGGCATTGTACCGGATGATGAGCATGTAATCAAAGCTGCGAATAGCGGGGAGCCTACCGTGATGAACCCTGATTCAAGAGCAGCGATTGCCTATCGGAATATTGCGCGTCGTATTGTTGGGGACACCGTCCCACTTATGCTGCTTGATGGCAAGCCAGGCATGTTCAAGCGCATGAAGAAGTTTTTTGGAATGGGCTGATGTAATTGGTAAATAAATTCAAAAAATTAGACTGGCCGATCATTATCATCTTAGGCATATTTATGGTCATTAGCATATTTGTCATCAAGAGTGCTACGTTTAGCGATCCCAAGTTCGTCGGGTCTCATTTAAAAATGATGTATTTCTATATCGGCGGATTTGCCATCATGCTGGGGATTGCACTCGTTGATTATCGATTATTGCTAAAAGGCTGGATTTATTTCTACGTTCTAGGAGTTGCGCTTCTTATCGCCGTGTTCTTCCTAGGTGCCAAAATTAACGGTGCTGTCGGCTGGTTTAAGCTGCCGGGCGGGCTACAGTTTCAACCAGCAGAATTGATGAAGCTTGCGATTATTGTCATGGTTGCATATTTGATGGGCCGAAGATCAGGGGATCCACTTCGTTTTAGGCGTGATGTCATTCCAATCGGTTTCCTAACCTTCATCCCATTCTTGCTCGTATTGATTCAACCGGACTTAGGGAATGCGATTATCTACGTCGTGATCCTGCTCGGGATGTTCTGGATCGGCAATGTTCGCTATACGCATGTTGTCATTGGACTCGGGGCTGTGCTCGCTGGTGCATTCCTGTTCGTCTTCTTGTTTAATACCTTTAATCAAGATATTAAGGATTATTTGGAAGCCAAAGACAAAATCCATTGGTACCAGCGGATCAATACATTCATGAATCCAGCTTCCGCGACAGAAGATGAGAAGCATCAATCGAATAATGCGATGATTGCGATTGGATCTGGCGGCCTCACAGGCGAAGGCTATATGCAATCGGAATCGATTAAGAAGAAGTTCGTGCCATATCCGTATTCGGACTCCATCTTTGTTGTGATCGGGGAAGAGTTCGGGTTCCAAGGGGCTTCGGTGCTGCTCCTGCTCTATTTCTTATTGATTTATAGGATGATCTTGATTGCCTTCCAGTGTTATGACCAGCGAGGAGCTTATATTATCATCGGTATTGTCTCGATGTTCGTGTTCCAGATTTTCGAGAATATCGGAATGATGATTGGGATTATGCCAATTACTGGGATCACGCTGCCATTTATCAGTTATGGTGGTACCTCGCTGTTGCTCAACATGCTTTGTATTGGGATTGTGCTAAGCGTCAAGATTTACCAAGAAAAATATGCACTTGAAGATTAAGCTGTCGCATCTCGCGATGGCTTTTTTGCATGTTTAAGAGGTTTCGTGGGTCTCACGCAAAGCAACTTGTGGGGTTATTTTGAAATATAAGTGTTTATAAGTTTCACGAATAAACTGTTCTTATATTTTTCGAAGATACGCTTATCGTCCGTTCAATGACGATAAGCGTATCTTCTTATTCATAATCATCGTGTGCTTGTCATATTTATGATACTAAGACAACCTCTAAGAAGGGGGACTACGGATGGAGATTAAAGATAATGTTCGAAGACGGAGACAAGCCCGTATGAAGGCATTAACAGATGACAGCTTGCCAGTCACCAAGGCGCAAGAAGCACCGAATCGTATTGTAGCTTATGCACCGCCTGCATACAGGAATCCGACGCCAGTGCCTAATATTTCATCAGATGCGAATGCAGATCCTGAAATTGCATGGAAGGAACAGAATCGATTGTGGCGCTCACAGCTTGCTGGAGAAGCTTCCCCATCGAATGGTTCGGATCCACCGGTCAATCGAACATCAAGCGGCTGGTTACAGTCGTTGCAAATCAAATTCATGCTCTCTGCGTTGATCTTTGCTGCCCTATGGGCGACGTTTCAAGTGAATCAGCCGTGGACCGCTAAGGTAAAGGCGTTTGTCGTAAGCGCTATGAACGAGGAGATGAATTTTGGGGCGATTGCTGTCTGGTATGATGAGACGTTCCACGGTGCGCCTTCCTTCATTCCAATTTTCGGTGCAGCTGAGGATCATGCAACCAAAGTGAACACATCAACCGTGCTCTATCCGCCGCTTCATGGGAAGATTACGAGTCCCTACACGGTAGCTTTGAAAGGTGTTGAAATCGAAGCTGCTGCAGCTGAACCCGGGAATCCGATTGTTGTAAAGGCGATGGATGCAGGTCAGGTGATCGAGGTGACTCCGAGTGAGAACAGTACGTATCGAATCGTCGTCCAGCATGCGAATGATTTAAGCTCGATATATAGTGGTTTACAGGCTGCAGATGTCAGAGTTAATGATTGGGTTCAAGGGGGTCAACCTTTAGGAACGTTATCCGCTGAAGAGCAGGAGAGCCTTTTATATTTTGCGATTAAAAAAGGTGACCGATTTATTGACCCAACGGATGTGATCTCCTTTGATTAAATGGAGAGGAACCTCATTCTCCGTGCATCCTTTATTCATCATGATCATGCTCGCCTCACTATTGACAGGCCATGTCATTGAAATGATTACGTTGTTCGGGATTGTCTTGATTCATGAGTTAGGGCATGCAGCTGCGGCGACGATTTTCGGATGGAAGGTACAAGAGATTAAGCTTCTGCCTTTCGGTGGTGTAGCTGTCACGGATGAAGGAGGCTCGGCTCCTTGTCATGAGGAGATTATCGTAGCTCTAGCGGGCCCGGTTCAAAACCTGCTTATGATTGGCGCTGCTTATGGGCTTCATATGTTGGGGTTCTGGAGTGAGGCATGGACAGAGTACTTCGTTCAAGCGAATGTGATGATCGCCTTGTTTAACATGCTGCCTGTGCTTCCTTTGGATGGAGGGCGTATCGTACAAGCGCTATGCAGCCTATTTGTGTCCTATCATCGTACATTGCTTTGGTGCGGCCGAATTAGTATGGCTTTTAGCCTATTCATGATTGGCTTCGCTCTGATGCCCCTTTATTACCGAGAACCTATTCATTTGAATCTGCTCGTTATCGGTATTTTTCTGATCTATGCGAACTGGACAGACTATCGAAATGTGCCTTACCGCTTTGTGCGGTTCATGACGAATCGGGATCGATTATCGCTCCTGCGAATGAAACAGGGAACAATTGCATATCCAATTGTCGTCGGATCAGAGCAACCTTTGGGCGGTGTTGTGCGTCTATTTATGAAGAGTAAGTATCATCTGATTTACGTACTGAATGATCGGGGGAAGATTGTCGCTGTATTACCAGAGCAACGGCTTGTTGATTCTTATTTCGCGAATTTCATGGTAAAATAGATGGAAAAATGGGCTAAAGTCAGGGGTGATCCATGTGAAAAGGATCATTGTTCATTGCGAACAAGAGATCACACAAATGGCATTGATGGAACATGGACAACTCGTTGAATTTACAATTGAGAATTCGCAAGGCAGGCAATTGGTGGGGAATTTGTATAAAGGCCGTGTTGTGAACGTGCTTCCGGGTATGCAGGCGGCATTTGTAGATATCGGATTAAAGAAAAATGCATTCTTGTATATTGATGATGTGCTTCATCCGCATTTGGAGAAGCAGCCGAAAGTTAAGCCATCCATCTCACAATTGCTGCAGGCCGGCCAGGAGATTGTTGTCCAAGTCATGAAAGAGCCGTTAGGTGGCAAAGGAGCTCGCGTTACGACGCATTATTCGCTGCCAGGCAGATGGCTCGTCTATATGCCGCATGCGGACTATATTGGCGTGTCGAAGAAAATAGAGCTCGAAGCTGAGCGGAATCGTCTGAAGCAGATCGGCGATCAAGCACGACTGCCAGGTGAAGGGCTGATCCTGCGCACCGTCGCAGAAGGAGAAAGCAAGGAAGCGATTCAATCGGATATTCAACTGCTTCGCGCATTGTGGATTCAGATTGAAGAACGTGCGGCGGCAATGTCAGCGCCAGCACAGCTCCATCAGGATTTGAGCATTATTGAGCGGTTGGTTCGGGATATGTTCACACCGCAGACCGAACGGGTCATCATTGATGATCTTGTTCAGAAGGAAGAGATCGCTTCCTTCCTCTCTCGCGTGCTGCCTGACTGGGCGAATCGTGTTGAGATCTATAAAGGCAGTGAGCCGATACTAACGCATTATGGTGTGAAGGAGCAGCTCGACCGAGCCTTCGAACACAAAGTGTGGCTCCGTAATGGCGGTTATCTGGTCGTTGATTATACCGAAGCGTTGACGGTCATTGACGTTAATACGGGTAAGTATATTGGATCGAATACGCTGGAAGATACCGTCTACGAGACGAACATGCAAGCTGCCGAAGAAATTGCTAGGTTGCTTCGACTTCGCGATATTGGTGGAATTATATTAATTGATTTTATTGATATGGATATGGAACGGCATCGGCAAGATATTTGGGACAAGCTTGAGCTGTTAATGCGCAGTGATCGAACCAAGCATTTAATCCTGGGATGGACAAAGCTCGGGCTGCTCGAAATGACCCGCAAAAAAGTTCGCGACCATGCGATGAATCCCTTTACAGAACCTTGTTCGGTTTGTAAGGGGACGGGAAGAATCAACAGTCGCCTATAAAAATATGGTTTTCTGCTAGGGATAACCGTTGATTTATGCTGATGAGTATGGTAATATGCTTAGGTATGTGTTTCGTAAATATTGCGACACATGCTGTAACCGCACTGGACGGGTTCCTAAGTACAGCGCATGAATCTTCGGATGAGTGGCGCAGTCACCCTAAATCGGGCGAGTCTGAGACATGAGGAGGTGCACGAATATGTACGCAATTATCGAAACAGGTGGTAAACAATACAAAGTGCAAGAAGGCGATGTATTGTTCATTGAGAAATTGAATGCCGGTGAAGGCGAGAACGTAACTTTTGACCGCGTGTTGGCAGTATCGAAAGGTGAGGGCTTGGTAACAGGAGCTCCTGTCGTTGCTGGTGCAACTGTAACTGCGAAAGTAGAATCGCACGTTAAAGGTAAAAAGATCACTGTTTTCAAATACAAACCGAAAAAGAACTACCACAAAAAACAAGGTCATCGTCAACCTTACACTAAAGTAACAATCGAAAAAATCCAAGCATAAGAAGGTGCGGTATGATACGCATCAAGATTACGCGAAATCCAAGTGATCGTTCAATTGAGAGCTTCTCAATTAACGGACATGCAAACTATGCGAAACATGGTGAAGATATTGTCTGTGCAGGCGTATCGGCCGTGAGCGTAGGGACGGTAAATTCGATTGAAGCTTTAACAGGCGTTGTGCTCGATAGCAAGATGAAGAACGGATTTCTTAGCGGAAGGGTAACTTCTGTAGATTCTCCGGACACATCTGCGAAGGTACAATTGCTGTTGGAGTCGATGGTGGTCATGTTAAATACGATCGCAGGATCATACGGAACGTATATTGAAATACATGACAAAAAATAACTAAGAATAGGAGGTAGACAACATGTTAAAGTTGAATCTTCAATTGTTCGCATCGAAAAAAGGTGTAGGTTCCACAAAGAACGGACGTGACTCAGAGTCCAAACGTCTTGGTACTAAACGTGCTGACGGTCAATTCGTTACTGGAGGAAGCATCTTGGTTCGCCAACGCGGAACAAAAATTCACCCAGGTAACAACGTTGGTATTGGTAAAGACGATACGCTTTTCGCGAAAGTGGAAGGTGTCGTGAAATTCGAACGTTGGGGTCGCGATCGCAAAAAAGTGAGCGTCTACCCAGTGGACGCAGCTCCAGTAGCAGCAGCACTCGAAGTATAATTCGGTATAAGAGCCCTCGGCGCAAGCCGGGGGCTTTTTTGAAATTCCGGGGCCCCTCGCAAAGTACCAGAATCGGCTTCGTAGTTAAAGCCCCACTGTGTGGGGTTTTCTTAGCTATGATGAACATGCTATACTGTATAGGGTTTCGTTTGACAATTCATGGAAGAGGAATGTGGAGACGGTGAACTATTGGAGAACGATGCGAATGACGGCGATGGTGTCTTTAGTCATCCCTTTATTCATCGTAGTCATAATCCAGCAATGGCTTGTATGGAGTGTCATAATGTTGATCCTATGGCTGATCATCGCAGGCTTAGTCATGGAATGGTCCGTACGTAAGGAACAAGCGGAAATCATACGTGCTGAACAATTGAAATCCATTCGTACGATGAATCATCATCGACATGATTGGATGAACGATTTGCAGATTATTTCAGGATATATCCAGCTGAAGAAGCATGATAAATTAGTTCGAAGCGTGGAAAGAATAAGAGATCGCATGCACGCCGAGAGTAAGGTTGCAAAGCTCGGCATACCCACCTTGGTATTGTTCTTCCAATCTTTCCGTACGACATGCAATGAGATTCAGCTTGAGATAGATATTGTGGACGAGCTCAATTTGGCGGAAATTCCTTTGACCGTACCTCAGGAGACGTTGTCGAGAGCGGTACAAGAAATGGTATGGGCGACGCGTCAATGTGCTGTGCCGACGATTGGGGAGCCGCAAATTTTATATATAATGTTTGAGAAGAATAACAATGAATGTTGCATCAGTTTCCGATATCATGGTGAGATAAGGCAAGATAGCGACTGGGGCAGTAAAGTGAAATCGGTTATTCAAGGCAGTACGATGCGAGTGGAGCAAGATGCTGCGACCTTGCATTTATTTGTGCCTTGTGAATCCTAATGAGGTGAAACGATGTTTGTAGATAAAGCTAGAATATTCGTTAAGGGCGGCGACGGCGGCGATGGACTCGTCTCTTTTCGTCGGGAGAAGTATGTACCGGAAGGTGGACCTTCGGGTGGTGATGGCGGACGCGGTGGCGATGTCATTTTCCGCGTAGATGAAGGATTACGCACGTTGATGGATTTTCGTTATCAGCGTCATTTCAAGGGAGACCGTGGGATTAAAGGGCGCAACAAGAGTATGCATGGTGCAAATGCAGAGCATACCATCGTTCGAATCCCGCCAGGAACCGTTATTATTGATGAAGATACGGAAGAAGTCATCGGGGACATGACGCGTCACGGACAGCAGGTTGTTGTAGCCCGCGGTGGACGCGGTGGTCGAGGCAACACGCGATTCGCGACGGTGAATAATCCAGCGCCGGAAATTGCGGAGAATGGGGAAGAAGGCCAAGAGCGTTACATCGTACTTGAACTAAAAGTCATGGCGGATGTAGGACTTGTTGGATTCCCAAGTGTAGGGAAATCGACGTTACTCTCAGTTGTGTCGGGTGCAAAGCCAAAAATCGGTGCGTATCATTTCACGACCATTACACCGAACCTCGGCGTTGTTGATGTTGGAGATGGACGCAGCTTCGTCATGGCGGATTTGCCAGGTCTGATCGAAGGAGCGCATGAAGGCGTTGGTCTCGGCCATGAATTCTTGCGTCACGTCGAGCGTACACGTGTTATTATCCATGTCGTCGATATGGCGGGTTCGGAAGGCCGTGATCCATTCGAGGATTGGGTTAAGATTAATGAAGAATTGGACCTCTATAATGCGAAGCTATCCGAGCGGCCACAGATTGTAGCTGCGAATAAGATGGATATGCCGGATTCGGCTGACAATCTGGAGGAATTCCGCAAGAAGGTCGCAGAAGTGCGTCCAGATATCGAAATTTTGCCGATTTCATCCCTTACAAGACAGGGTATACAAGACCTCTTGTATCGTGCAGCTACGATTCTGGAAGAGATTCCAGAGGCGGTGCTTGTGGAAGAAGTCGCAGAGGTTGAGGAACGTAAGGTGTATCGCTTCGAGAAGACAGAAGAAGCGCAGTTTACGATTCGTCGCGAGAACGAGACGTTTGTTGTTGAGAGTGAAGCCGTAGAACGTATGATGAAACGGATGCAGATGAACTCCCACGATGCGATCCTCCGGTTTGCGCGGACACTTCGTAAGATGGGGATTGACGATGAGCTCCGTAAACGCGGTGCAGTTGACGGAACAATCATCCGTATCGGCGATTTCGAGTTCGAGTTTGTTGAAGGAAGCAGTTACTATTATTAATATGAAAGCCTCTTCGGTGTTGGACCGAAGGGGCTTTTTTTCGAGTTCACGAACGATGCGATAGATGTTTGGTTTGGTATTTTTTGTACGAGTCCTCGCATTTTTTTGTATAATGAATTTAACTATTGCTCGGATCACCGATATTCGTTATAATGTCCACTATATACGAACAAAAGTCTTCGATAGGAGGACATTGTAGTGAGCGAACGTTTTTTTTTGGTCCGTGAAGATATATTACCTGATGCACTTGTCAAAACCGTGATGGCCAAACAACGATTGGCCGAGGGATCTGCACATACGGTGAATGAAGCAGCGGAGCAAGTGGGATTAAGCCGCAGTGCTTTTTACAAGTATAAAGACGGGATATTCATGGTGAATCAGTTGGATCGCGAACGGATTGTGACAATATCGGTTGATCTCGAGCATCGATCAGGTGTGCTGTCCAAAGTGCTCGGACTTGTGGCAGGATTTGAAGGGAACGTACTGACCATTCACCAGACGATTCCATTGCAAGGGATGGCGAATGTCGTTATCACTGTGGAGACATCTCGAATGGGGGATCACCTGACAGCGCTGCTCGAAGCATTTCGATCGCATGAAGGTGTGAAGCGAGCCACCATCATAGGTCAAGGTTAATCGAATGAATAGACAGGAGGAATAGACATGAAACCGATCAGAGTAGGGCTATTGGGGCTAGGGACTGTTGGAACAGGCGTAGTCCGTATTGTAGAAGGACATCAGAGTGATTTGCAGAGTCAAGTAGGATCCGAGGTCATTATCGAGAAAGTATTGGTGAAGAATGTAGACAAATCCCGCAGCATCTCGGTGCCGCATCATAAAATGACTGAGAACGCATGGGACATTATTCGTGACCCCGATATTGATATTATTGTTGAAGTGATGGGCGGCATTGAGACAACGAAAGAATATTTATTAGAGGCACTTGAGCGCGGCAAACATGTCGTAACGGCGAACAAGGACTTAATGGCGCTTCATGGACCTGAGATCTTGGCGAAGGCCAAAGAACATCAATGCGATGTCTTCTATGAAGCTAGCGTTGCCGGGGGTATTCCTATTATTCGCACGTTGTCTGAGGGCTTCTCCTCGGATCGAATTCTCAAAATTATGGGGATCGTGAACGGTACGACGAACTTTATCCTCACCAAGATGAGTCAAGAGGGTGCATCTTATGCCGATGTGCTTAAGGAAGCGCAAGAGCTTGGTTATGCCGAAGCGGATCCGACTTCCGATGTTGAAGGTCTAGATGCAGCACGTAAAATGGCGATCTTGGGAACGCTTGGCTTCCGTGCCAATGTGGCACTCGAAGATGTGTCAGTACGCGGAATTTCCAGCGTATCCAAAGAGGACATCCTCTACGCGAAACGCCTTGGTTATGAATTGAAGCTGCTCGGGATCGCTGAGCGTCAGGATGAGCATATTAGCTTAAGCGTTCAACCAACTATGATACGCAAATCGCATCCGATTGCTTCGGTCAACGGTGTATTCAATGCGGTCTATGTCCATGGTGAAGCGGTAGGCGAGACGATGTTCTATGGCGCTGGTGCAGGCGAGATGCCAACAGCTACATCCGTCGTTGCGGATTTGGTCGCGGTCATTAAGAACTTAAAGCTCGGCGTGAATGGGCAGCAAGCTATAGTTACGTACAAAGAGAAGAAGCTTAAGACGGATGAACAAATTGAGTACAAGAACTTCATTCTCTTGCATGTTCAAGATAAAGCAGGCGTACTCGCACGTATTACGCAAGTATTTGCAGAGTTCGAAGTTAGCTTGGCATCGGTATTGCAGCAGCCAAATCCAGATAATCCGGAAGCAGAAATCATTATCATTACGCATGATGCGAGCAAGGCGAGCATGGATAAAGTCTTGAAGCATTTCGAGAAGCTCGATGTAATTCGCAAAATTAAGAGTGTATATCGAGTCGAAGGTTAATTAAGAACTTGCAAGCAAGCTAGAAGGAGAAAGAAAATGAACGCTTACGAACGTGTAATTGTCAAAGTGCCAGCCAGCACAGCGAACTTGGGACCTGGGTTCGATACACTGGGGATGGCGTTACAGCTATATTCCTACATCGAAATGTCTGCAGCGGAGGAGACTTCGATTTCCTTATATGGGGAAGAACTCAGTGGGATTCCGACCGACAAACGTAATTTAATCTATAAAGTCGCGCAAATGATATTCGATGATGCAGGGGTCTCGGTTCCTGAGCTGCGAATCTCTATGTACAGCGATATTCCACTGACACGTGGACTCGGGAGCAGTGCATCCGCCATTATTGGCGGGATGTTCGCTGCGAATGCGCTGATCGGCTATGCGCTGCCGCAGGAACGAATCTTCACGCTGGCTACAGCGCTGGAGAAGCATCCGGATAATGTTGGGGCATCATTATATGGTGGGATTATTGCTGCGACATGGGATGGAACACAGGCCCATCACATCCGTCTCACGCCGAGTCCTCATCTAACCACGCTTGTTGCGATCCCTCAGTTCCAACTTGCGACAGAGAAAGCACGGAACATTCTCCCGCAGCAGTTCTCGATGGGAGATGCGATCTTTAATGTGAGTCATTCTTCACTGCTTGTCGCAGCGCTCGCAACAGAGAATTTCGGAATGATTCGTCACGCGATGCGGGACCGTATCCACCAGCCTTATCGGGCTTCCCTGATCCCGGGTATGAGCGAGATTCTGGACAAGGCAGCCGACTATGGTGCGCTTGGCATTGCACTTAGTGGTGCTGGACCTACACTTATTGCACTCGTGGATGAACGCGAGTCACGTGAGGAACAATTAGAGCAATTTTTGATGGATACATTGAACCGTGAACAGATTACCGCTTCGACCCTGTGGTTGAAACCAAGTATTGAAGGTACTGTTGCTCTTCCAGATATCGAGGGTCGAATGTTCATGGACGTTGTTAAAGGAGACATGTAAGGATGGTTCGTATTGCATTGTTACCCCAGGGATCGGTATCCCATGAAGCTGCGGCTTACATTTTTCGGGGAGAGCCCGTGGAAATGGTGCATCACAGATTGATTTCGGATGTATTCATGTCTACAGTTGAAGGCAAGACCGATTATAGTGTGATCCCGATTGAGAATACGATTGAGGGCTCTGTGAGTCTACATATGGACTGGCTCGTCCATGAAGTCGATCTGCCGATTCAAGCCGAATGGGTCTATCCTTCCATTCAGAATTTGATTGGAAGACTGAGTGAACTGGAACGAAATGCGGATGGATCACTGAACTACAGTCAAATTCGTAAAGTGATGTCGCATCCTGTTGCCATTGCCCAATGCCGTAATTTCCTTCGCGAATATTTACCGCATGCGGAGCTCGAACATCTTAGCAGTACAGCAGAAGCGGTAAAGCAGGTGAAAGAACATCCGGGCGAAGGAATCGCTGCGATCGGCACAACGCTCGGGGCAGCTAGCCAAGGTCTCGATATACTGGCTCCGCAGGTAACGGATCATCAGAACAATTTCACTCGTTTCTTGCTTGTCGGTCCGAAGACGGCGCCCATCGCACCTTCAGACCAAGTGAAGACGAGTATTCTGATCACGCCACCGCAAGATTATTCTGGTGCCTTGCATCAGATTTTATCGGCATTTGCTTGGCGCCGAATCAATTTGTCACGGATTGAATCACGGCCGACCAAGAAACAGTTAGGTAATTATTATTTCTATATTGATGTACTGGCTTCGATGGATTCAGTTCTGCTGCCTGCAGCGATTGCTGAAATTGAGGCAATTGGCTCGCAAGTTCGCGTGCTCGGATGCTACCCAAGTTATACGTTTGACACGGCTTATACGTCATAATCAGACTTCTCAATAACCAAAGGACTCTTATAATTCCTCGAATCTTCGCGAGCGGCGAAGGCTCGGGGAATTTTTTTGTGTGAGGGGATGTCAAATGCCCAGATATTGCATAGGATGTATTAATTGGTTCCGGGCTCTTGTACTGTGTTAGGAACTTTTGTAGTGAAATGCAGACGGTTGGGGCTCATTTTCCGCTAAAAAAATGTAGGAGGTTCTTACGCGTGAAAATTCACATTGTAAAAAAAGGGGATACGCTCTACACCATAGCAACCAAATATGAAGTACCCCTTCAAAAACTGATTGATGCAAACCCCAATTTGAAGGATCCGAATAAGCTTGAAGTCGGGATGAAAATCAAAATCCCTGTGGAAGCAAAACCGGTGAAACCAGAATATGAAATGATGCATAAACACGATGTGAAGAAAGGCGATACATTGTGGAAGTTAGCAAAAGCATGGGGGATTCCGCTGCAAGATATGCTAATGGCGAATCCGCAATTAAAGGATCCGAATACGTTATCGGTCGGTGAGGTCGTGTACATTCCAAAGGTAACGGGTGGAATGCCGCCGCTGGACCCGCACATGATGGACCCGCACATGATGCCACAGATGGACCCGAACATGCCGATGCATGACGGGGGTATGAACGTATCTCCTCCCGTCAATAATGCCTTCCCAGGCGTCTCTCAGGCTATGCATGAGGCTCATCACAAACATCATCACGATGGTATGCATCACCATGGTATGCATCATGATGGTATGCATCACCATGGTATGCATCACGATGGTAAGCATCATGATGGTATGCATCACCATGGTATGCATCATGAAGGTATGCATCACCATGGTATGCATCATGAAGGTATGCATATGGGCGGCGATAATTTACCGCATTACCAGGTGCATCAGACGCATCATCAGCCGGTATATACAATGCCGACGAATAATTGCGGTTGCAATACCTTGTCAACACATATGCCTTATGACATGTACAAAGGCCACTCAGGGGAAGGCATGTCAGAGGAATTATTCGCTCAATTCCAAGTCCCTGCGACAGAAGCGATATCGCTCTATGACTTGCCGCAAGTGCCACAGGTGAATACATCTGCGAATTGGGGTGGTATGCCGCAAGGCGGGGGTGATGGTTATCCAATGCCATACGGCATGAATCCTTATAGTATGATGGACCCTTACGGAATGCAGATGGACCCTTACGGTATGCAGATGCATCCATACGGTCATCCAGGAGCTGGATATGGCATGCCAGGAATGCCATTCAATCCTTACGGTATGCCTTACGGAACCGACATGTACGGTTCACAGTTTCAACCAGTAAGCCCGATGGATCATATGTCAGGGCATTGCGGATGTCACCCTCGAGAGGATGAGGTTGCGCCTGAGGCAACCTCAGCGGCAGCTCCAACTCCAGCGAAGACGGAACCTGCAAAGCAGAGCAGTACGAAATCTTCCGAGAGCCGATCCTCGTCCAAAGGGAAGGCACGCACTTCTTCGAAGAAATCGAGCAGCAGCTCACGCCGGCAAGTGAAGCCTAGGAAATCGCGCAGTATGCCTTGGATTAACGGTTAATTCATGCCCATTATGGAGCCACCCTTAGAGTGAATAAGGGTGGCTTTTCTATTTTACACCCAGGTGATCGTATAAATCGATGGTTCCATGGCTACACTAGGGGAAAATTAGGATAGAAGGGGATTATCGTGAATTTGATGAATAGTTGGAAACAAATCAAAAAGCGTCTGCGTCGAATCAAACGTCCCTTATTATCGCTCGGTCTGCTCGTATTGCTGATTATGCTGCTTGCTATCGGTTATCATACATCTGCTACGGGATCGTCAGATCCTGTGATCGCGAAACTTCGAGAGGAAGGTCAGGATCGAGAAGTTTATTTGACTCGTACCTATGTATGTGGTCAAGAGCAGTTAAACCTTGGGACGATGAGTGCGAATGCAATTATTGAATTGATGCTGCGTCACCCGGAATGGAGTGGGAAGACGGATGAAGCAGGCAAGGTATGGATAACAGAGGAAATTGAGGATTTGTCAGCAACATGCAAGAAGAATGGGTACATTAGTGTAGATAAGAATGGGAATTTAACACTCTATGATGGACCTCCAAAAGAAGAAAAAGTGATGAGAACATTTTTTCAGGTCGATATTGATTCTATGGAAAGTTCGCTTCCAAAATCGGTCTTAGACCAACTGCACCGCGGAATTCGTGTAAGCGATGTGGACGAGTACCATAGTGTTCTGTCTACATTTAGTGACTATGCCATGGAGCAATCTGAGAAAGTTATGAAACGAAAATCGTAGTTGTACGTATTAGATATGAAGAGGGCGTGAATAACGTCCTTCTTTTTTTTGGAATGATATATACGAAGCTGCATGTTCAGACAGTTAGATTGTGATGGAGGTTGATCGGATGGATTTGGTGTTACAATTGGTAATTATTCTAGTATGTACGAAGCTGGCGGGGGACTTAACTGTGAAGCTGGGCCAGCCTGCCGTGCTGGGGAAATTAATCATAGGTATTATTATTGGGCCTGCACTTCTAGGCTGGATTCAGAACGGGGATTTGATCAAAGAGCTGGCACAGATTGGCGTACTCTTATTAATGTTCATTGCGGGACTTGAGACAGACCTGGTTCAATTGCGTAAAAATTGGAAGTCTGCCTTCGCTGTAGCACTCGGTGGAATTATTTTACCGTTTATCGGAGGGTATAGTGCAAGTTTGTTCTTTGGACTTAGCAATAATTATTCCTTGTTTATGGGGTTATTGCTCTGTGCGACTTCGGTGAGTATTTCTGTACAGACATTGAAAGATATGAATCAATTGAGTACACGTGAAGGGACGACCATTCTCGGCGCGGCCGTTGTTGACGATGTCTTGGTTGTGATATTGCTTGCTTTTATGATGAGTTTGCTCGGCGGTGGTGCCGACGTAAGCCTTGGCATGGTTATCGGGAAAAAAGTTCTGTTCTTCGCCGGTGCTGCTGTGCTTGGAATCTTTGCTGTACCTTGGATTATGAAAATATTCGCGCCGCTTCGCGTAACGGAAGCGCTCATCAGCGGTGCATTGATAATATGCTTTGGCTTTTCTTATTTGGCGGAATGGCTTGGTGTTGCTGGAATCATCGGTGCATTTGCTGCGGGGATCGCGATCTCACAGACCCCATATAAGCACGATGTCGAACATCGTTTAGAGCCGATTGCATATGCGATTTTTGTCCCTATTTTCTTCGTCAGTGTTGGGCTGGATGTCAACTTTGATGGTGTCGGCAGTCAACTTTGGTTCATTATCGTTTTTACAATTGTTGCGATTATTACCAAATTGATTGGTTCGGGACTTGGGGCGCGTCTAACAGGATTTGATCTCCGTTCATCGATCGGGATCGGTTCAGGGATGGTCTCGCGCGGTGAAGTGGCACTCATTATTGCGACGACCGGATTGTCATCAGGCTTACTGGCGCAAGAGTATTTTACACCGCTTGTTATCGTTGTGATTCTGACGACATTGGTAACGCCGCCGATGCTTAAATTGTCGTTCCAGTCGAAGTCGAAATAGGGTTCAAATTGATACGGTATCCATAAGGTCTAAATATTAAAGTTCTCTTCCTCATCAACATTTGTTATAATGAAGTGGATACATATGTTCGCTTCATTGGATGAGGGAGAGATTTTTTTTGCGTATTTTGGGAATTGACCCGGGGATTGCGATCGTCGGTTTTGGCTTTATTGATAAAGAGGGGAGTAAGCTAACCCCTGTTCAGTATGGATGTATTCAGACAGAGGCGCATACACCTACGGAGGAGCGTCTGCTGCAGGTCTATGAAGCAACATTGCAGTTGATTGATAAATATAAACCAGATGCGATGGCACTGGAGAGGTTGTTCTTCAATCGGAACGTTACGACGGCCTTTACTGTAGGGCAGGCAAGAGGGGTTCAAATTCTCGCTGCTGTGCAGCGCGGGATTCCTGTAGCGGAGTACACACCGCTGCAAGTGAAACAAGCTGTGGTCGGATATGGAAAGGCAGAGAAGAAGCAGGTGCAGGAGATGGTTCGCATGTTCCTCAAGTTGAAGGCCATTCCGAAGCCAGATGATGTGGCGGATGCGCTTGCGGTCGCTGTATGCCACGCTCATTCTAGTACATTAAATAATAAAATAGCCGAGGTATTGCGAAATGATTGATTATTTACATGGCAAAGTTGCTCATTTAGAGACAGAATATATTGTGCTGGATGTACAAGGTGTAGGATATCGGGTGTTCTGCCCGAATCCGTATTTTTTTGCGAAGAGTGATCAATCGGTGACGGTCTATATTCACCATCATGTGCGTGAAGATGCCATTTTATTGTTCGGGTTCAGTTCACGCGAAGAACAGAAGCTCTTCCGTCGTCTGCTGGACGTGTCTGGTATTGGACCGAAGGTAGCCTTAGGGGTGCTCGCTGGCGGACGCCCGGAGACGCTCGTGGCAGCGATTCAGCAAGAGAATTTAGCGTTCCTTACGAAGCTGCCGGGTATTGGTAAGAAGACGGCGCAACGGATGGTGCTGGATTTGAAGGACAAGCTGGATCATATCGGACTTGGGCTGGATGTATCGGCAGGCGGTCTTTTGATGGGAACAGCGACCGATACAGCACTTGGCGGCGGCGCATGGCCAGAAGCCAAAGAAGCGCTTAAAGCACTCGGTTACACCGAAGCGGAGTTGGATCGTGTATGGCATACAATGAAGGACAATGCGAGCGACAAGGACGGCGTAGATACGCTCATGAAACGGGCGCTTCAATTGTTGTTCAAGGGTTAATTCGACGTGATATGCAACGTTTCGGATATTGCTGACGTCAGAATAATTAGTGATCGAGGGGAGCGAAAGGAACTGTAATGGATGATCGAATCATATCGGCGAATTTAATGATGGAAGATCAAGCGGTGGAGCTGAGCCTTCGCCCTCGTTATTTATCCGAATATATCGGACAGAACCAAGTGAAAGAGAATTTGAAAGTATTCATTGAAGCCGCGAAGATGCGTAAGGAAGCGCTGGATCATGTGCTGCTGTACGGGCCACCTGGTCTTGGCAAGACGACATTGTCGAACATTATTGCCAATGAGCTGGGCGTCAATCTACGCACAACTTCAGGTCCAGCAATTGAACGTCCTGGCGATCTGGCAGCGCTACTAACGAATTTGCAGGAGAATGACGTGTTGTTCATCGATGAAATCCATCGCCTGCATCGTACGGTCGAAGAAGTCCTCTATCCTGCGATGGAGGATTTCGCGCTTGATATTATGATTGGTAAAGGACCTAGCGCTCGATCCGTACGGTTAGATCTTCCGCCATTCACGCTGATCGGTGCGACGACGCGTGCGGGACTCTTGTCTGCGCCTTTGCGAGACCGCTTCGGTGTTGTAAGCCGTCTAGAGTTCTACACGGTGGATGAATTAACATTCATTGTGTCGCGCGCTTCCGATATTCTTGGCGTTCAAATTGTGGGCAATGCGGCGGAAGAAATCGCGCTTCGATCCCGTGGGACACCGCGGATTGCGAATCGTCTGCTGAAGCGGGTGCGGGATTTCGCGCAAGTGCGCGGGGACGGTATTATTACAGCGACGATCGCAAATGAAGCCTTACGGATGATTCAAGTGGATGAAGCAGGACTCGATCAAATCGACCATAAGATGTTGACGGCGATGATTCGTCACTTCCGAGGAGGCCCAGTAGGGCTTGATACGATTGCAGCGACCATTGGGGAAGAGAGTCAGACGATTGAAGATGTCTACGAACCTTATCTGCTGCAAATCGGGTTCTTGCAACGCTCACCGCGCGGTCGAATGGTTACCGAATTAGGATACAGACATCTTGGCATTCCTATGCCTACAGATCACAACAAGTAAATTGCTGAGGAGGAACTCATGTACTTACTAGGGAGAGG
Source organism: Paenibacillus sp. GCM10027629 (assembly GCF_042676425.1). Classification (NCBI taxonomy): domain Bacteria; kingdom Bacillati; phylum Bacillota; class Bacilli; order Caryophanales; family Paenibacillaceae; genus Paenibacillus; species Paenibacillus sp. GCM10027629. The sequence continues at coordinate 395,043 of NZ_JBHTGZ010000009.1, forward strand.
TAGAGCACGTTCTTTCATGGGGAAAGTAGGCTTAGCGGCCATACTCACACTATCTATTGCTACAACACCAATGATGATGAATTCGATATCTGCAAAGGAAGCTACAACATCGGAGCAAGCGGATCAGATCCGTGTCGTCATCTTTGCCGATTTAGGCAGTCAGTACAAAGCTATTCAATCAACGGTGACACTCACGTCAGCAAGTGGATTTCACATCGGCGTTCAAGGCGATCCTTGGCTTAATGCGAGTGCGAATCAATCGGTGAAATTCGGCCTAGATGCGTATGCCGTGAAGGTACTCGAGACGACGGACACACGGGAAGTAAACGGCGTAGTGAATCGACTGCAAGCGATGAAGGAAGCCCCTTCGGTCATGATGGTGCGCCGCCAAGGCGTGGCAACTTATCAAATCGTTCTCGGGGATTATGTCAGTGCTGCTGAAGCGAGTAAGGTTCGTGACCGCGTGACAACTGATGCGAGCTTGGCTGCTTACTATAAGAAAGATAAGCCCGTCATTACGGGAAATCTGCATCTCGGAGCAGGAAGTTATGGATCGGAACAACAAGCTGCTGCCGTTCAGCAGAAAATACTCGACGCCGGGATGGATGCTTATATCGCCATCACGAAGACCGGAGGAGGCTTGCAGTTCGCGGTATGGGTCGGACAAGCTGCGGATCAAGCCGAATTGAATGCCCTTCGTAATCAAGCAGCACAAAAGCTGCCAGGCATGTCTCTTCAACCTGTAGATGCTTCGCAAATGGGGCTGCTTGCTCGAGATAACGTAACCGTTGGTTATGCCAATGGCAGCGAGCCAATACCCCAATATTCGATGAGTGGACCTGCAGGTGCGAAATTGTGGATTAACGGCTCGTCTTCGGGAATCAAATTATCGGAACGAAGTAATCGGACGTATCGAGGGAGCTTCGAGATTAGCGCCTATAATAATCGACTAGCTCTTGTGAATGAATTACCGCTTGAACAGTATCTATATTCTGTCGTCGCGATGGAAGTCTCGCCCTCCTGGCCGGCGGAATCGCTTAAGGCTCAGGCCGTAGCGGCTCGTACGTTTGCACTCTTCCAAGGCAACAAATTCAAGATTGGTCAAGTAGTCGATACAACCCAGAGTCAAGCCTATTATGGCATGGACAAGGAGCATCCGAATACGAATGCGGCTGTCGAGGCGACGACAGGGCTCGTTATGAAGGTTGGCGGCAAACTGATCGAACCGGTCTATTCCTCGAATAGCGGTGGGAAGACTGCAGATAGCTCCGAAATTTGGGGCAATAAAACTTCCTATCTCGTGAGTGTCGACAGTCCTGATGATGTCGCTGAAAAGGGATTGCCTTATTGGTATCGTGTGATGCTAAGTGATAACACGACAGGTTATGTACGGGAAGATCAGGTGAAGGATTCCGGAAGGAAGACGGATGCAGGCTTACCGATTTATACGATTACAACCGATGGGACGAATCTTCGAGAGATCCCACTTATTCAAGCCGATGTGAAACCGGTGGCAATCGTAAATATCGGTACGGAAGTCGTGATCTTGGACAAAACGATTCAATCGAATACGATGAATTGGATTCGAGGTCCATACACGTCGGACGAATTAGTCAAAGCCATGTCGGGTAAATCAAAGACCCCCGTTGGAAGTTCGATTGCACGGCTTGAAGTATCAGGACGTGGTCCATCTGATCGTGTGACCGAGATCAAGGTTAATGGACAAGTATTCGATGTCAAGAATCCAGACACACTTCGCAGTGCATTGAATGGTCTGCCAAGTACCCGATTTGATATTGAAGAAACGGGCAGTTATACTATATTAGGTGCGAACGGGGAAACTCGAACGCTGGCAAGCAGCAATGGTAAGGTTCAAGCCGCAACGAGCAAAGGCAATGCTGCGTTGAATCCTGGATCGAACCTCATTATGGGTGGGCATGGGCAAGTTCATGTGATCACAGGAGAAGCATTATACCGCTTCATCGGTACTGGAAATGGACATGGGGTTGGTATGTCTCAATGGGGCGCGAAAGGCCTCGCAGATCAAGGGTATGATTACCAATCGATATTGCAATACTATTATAAAGATATTAATTTGGTTAAGGAATGAAATAGCGATCATGAATGTGGACTTATATGATTTTCATTTACCAGAGCATTTGATAGCTCAGACACCGCTCTTGGATCGCACAGGATCTAAGCTGCTTACTGTACATAAAGAAACAGGCCATATTGAACATCATGTTTTTTCAGAGCTCATCGATTATTTGGAGCCAGGCGATACCTTGGTTTTAAATGATACACGTGTCATCCCTGCACGAATCTTCGGGGAGAAGCTAGATACAGGTGCGAAGATGGAAGTGCTTCTACTCAAGAACCTTGGAGATGACCGCTGGGAAGGGCTAGTCAAGCCGGCGAAACGGGCTAAGATTGGTACCGTCATTCAGTTCAGCGATGAGTTAGCAGCAACCGTTGAGACTGAGGGCGAGATGGGCGCGCGCGTGATGCGTTTTCATTACAACGGCATCTTTAATGAAATATTGGATCGATTGGGTCAAATGCCATTGCCGCCATATATTAAAGAGCAGTTGGATGACCGTGAGCGTTATCAGACAGTATACGCGAAGCACGAGGGTTCTGCGGCAGCGCCAACAGCAGGTTTGCATTTTACCGAGGAGCTGCTGGGGCGAATTGAGGCCAAAGGAATTCAGATCGCTTATATTACCCTTCATGTCGGTCTAGGAACTTTCCGTCCGATGTCTGCGGAGCGGGTCGAAGATCATGTTATGCATGAGGAATTCTATTCGATAAGCCCGGAGACGGCTGCGCTCATACAAGCTGCGCGAGATCGTGGGGGACGCATCGTTGCTGTAGGAACAACGTCAGCACGAACATTAGAGACGATTGGTACACGATTTGGTGATCAGCCAATTGAAGCTTGCAGCGGGTGGACGTCGATCTTTATTTACCCAGGATATACGTTCAAACTCGTGAACGCGCTCATGACGAATTTTCATCTACCCAAATCTACACTTGTCATGCTCGTGAGTGCATTAGCAGGACGAGAAACGATATTAAGAGCATACCAAGAAGCCATTGAACATGAATACCGGTTCTTTAGCTTTGGTGATGCAATGTTTATCTACTAGACGGTACAAGAGGAAGCGATAAAATGGCAGCTATTACTTACGAACATATTAAGACTTGTAAACAATCGGGCGCGCGTCTCGGCCGTGTACACACGCCTCACGGGGTCATTGAGACACCGACCTTTATGCCTGTAGGTACTCAGGCTTCCGTGAAGACGATGAGCCCTGAAGAACTGAAGCAAATGGATGCTCACATTATTCTGAGCAACACGTATCACCTATTCTTACGTCCAGGTCACGACATCGTTCGTGAAGCAGGCGGTCTGCATAAGTTTATGAATTGGGATCGTCCGATTCTCACAGACAGCGGCGGATTTCAAGTGTTCAGCTTGGCAGAAATGCGGAAGATTACCGAAGAAGGCGTGCATTTCCGTTCCCACTTGAGCGGGGATAAGCTGTTCTTATCACCGGAAGTTGCCATGGAGATTCAGAATGCACTGGGTTCGGATATTATGATGGCATTCGATGAATGTGCTCCATTCCCGGCGGAACATTCCTATGTGAAGAATTCCCTAGAGCGCACGACACGTTGGGCGGAGCGTTGCCTGAAGAGCCATGCACGTCCGCATGATCAAGGGTTGTTCGCTATTGTGCAGGGTGGTATGTTCGAGGATCTGCGCAGACAGAGCGCGGCTGATTTGACTTCGATGGATTTCCCGGGTTATGCTATTGGTGGATTGAGCGTCGGAGAACCGAAGCATTTGATGTATGAAGTGCTCGATTATACGACACCACTACTTCCTGTGAACAAACCACGTTATTTGATGGGGGTTGGATCACCGGATGCGCTGATCGAAGGTTCCATTCGCGGTGTCGATATGTTCGACTGCGTGCTGCCGACTCGGATTGCACGGAATGGAACGACGATGACAAGCCAAGGTCGACTTGTCGTACGTAATGCAAAGTTTGCTCGCGATTTTGGTCCGCTTGACCCGAATTGTGATTGCTATACGTGTAAGAATTACTCCCGTGCTTACTTGAGACATCTGATCAAGGCAGATGAAACTTTTGGTCTACGCTTGACAACGTATCATAATCTTCATTTCCTTATCAATTTGATGCGAAATGTGAGACAAGCGATTAGAGATGATCGTTTACTTGATTTCAGAGATGAATTCTTTGAACAATACGGCATGCATGAGAATGAAAGCGGGTTCTAAGAATCCGCTTGTGATATATCAGTGAAAGCCTTTGAAAGGGGGGATAACGATGCCATTAGCAGAAGCAGCTCCAGCAGCTGGCGGTAGTATTTGGGGAATGATCTTACCATTCGTATTGATGTTCGCTGTGTTCTATTTCTTATTGATTCGTCCACAGCAGAAGAAACAAAAGACGCGCAATTCGATGCTTAGCGCAGTGAAAAAAGGCGATAAGATCGTAACAATCGGCGGTCTGCACGGAACAATTCATGAAATTACGGAAGATGTTGTTGTTCTACTTGTGAATGACGCGACGAAGCTTACTTTCGATCGCAGTGCGATTAGTACAATTACAAAAACTTCAGACGCATCCTAGTACATAGGCATGACACCAAAAGAGCTCTCTTCTTAGGAAGAGAGCTCTTTTTCGCATCTATTCACATTTCCGCGCTAATTGATCGACTGTTATTGTCCCACATCTCGATTTGGTACACGGAGCCTTGCTGGTGACTGCACAGTACCTCGATGTGCGAACCAATATCCGATGGATGAAGCTGTTACGGCGAGTACTACTCCACCGAGCATATCGGTCAACCAGTGAATTCCTAGATAGAAAATAGAGAATACAATGATGGCTGCGCTTGCTGTGGTGAAGATGGCCCATCGTCTGTTCCCCGAACGAATCGCCAGAATGGCAAGTGTGACGGAGATCGATGTATGCAGGCTTGGGAAACAATTGTTGAGCCCTGATAATGCTCTGTACTGCTCTTCGAATTTCGGATAGACATCCAGCATTAAGAATTGTACCTGTGCTGGCGCATAGGACCAGACTTCATTGACAGGGAAGAAGAGATAGAATGGAATGGCGATGACATAGTTGATAATGACCGCGTAGATCGTAGCATAGACCATTTCATCTTTTTTCTCCGCTGTATAGATAGCCAAGGAAGAGAGTAGCAATGTTTGGAAGATAACGACATAAAAAAAACCGACAACCGTCGTAATCCAGTTATTTGCGAAAAAATGTTGAACCGTTTGAACGAAATTCCCTTCAAGCTGGTGAATCATCGGTGTGAAATCCCATGTCAGATTCATGGCATTTTCGATCTGCAATTCGACATTGTTGAGTAGTAGAATCGCAATGAGTGCAATGATATGAAATAAATATTTACGAGAACTGAAAAGTTGGCGGACGAAAATTCCAGCAATCTTGATCGGATTCTTCATGGCTCCGAACCATATAAGCAGAATAAAAGCTGCAGCAGTCAGCAAGCTTACCATCTGCATGGAATGAAATAAAACCAACGTACTTTGCCTCCCTATTAAACTGCGATTGTGATACCTGCAACATTATATCACATATCTAACAGGAAGAAACATTACGATCTTTTCATATTAACACCTAGCATGCCACCGATGGCTGCAATAGAGAATGCAGCGACAAGCATCACAAGGACGGAGACATTGAATCCAGCATCATAAGCGAGGAAACTAATAAGCATGACAATGAGACAGTAGAGAATGCCGAGCAGCCCGCCATAGTACCAACCGCGTTTCTCCGAACGGCGTCCAGATGTCATACCACCGATGAAGAGGGCAAAGCCATGGAGAATATAGCTGTATTTCGGGAGATTCTCTTCCTGCATACCGCTTAGCCAGAGCAGCATGGATAGAGCAAGTGCTCCTAACGTCATCCAGATAAAAGCATACGTTAATCCCGAAAGAATCGGACTGGAAATATGGAATTTCGAGACACGGTTAATCGGATTCATGCGTAAATCCCTCCTCTATTTTGAACTACATCTATTACCAACAGTGTATGGTCAGGCTGTATAAATTAGTACAAGGATGCAATCCATTTCCATTTTTTTAAACCGGCATTCGAAGTATGAGTCGAGCCAGCGGCGGTCAGAATACCAGATACATGAAGCCAGGGCAATCACAACAATTCACCTAGGAGGTATAGGGCGGAATGGAAAATCTGACCGTTATTTTTCGTACAGTGCTCGTATACTTCATTGTATTTCTGGTGCTGCGTCTGATGGGAAAACGCGAAATCGGTAAGCTATCGGTATTCGATCTGGTGATCTCCATTATGATTGCCGAGAGTGCCGTTTTCGTCTTGGATGATGTGAAGCGTCCGCTATGGGACGGGATTTTGCCGATTCTAACGTTATTGGTGATTCAAGTGAGCATCGCCTACATTTCACTCAAGAATCGGACGGTTCGTCTTCTCTTCGACGGCAGGCCGAGCATGATTATGAATAATGGGAAGCTCGATGCGGATGAAATGCGTAGACAGCGCTATACACTTGATGATCTGATGCAGCAGCTTAGGGATCAGCAGATAGAGAATTTAAATGATGTGCAATTCGCGATGCTGGAGACGACAGGGAAGCTAAGTGTTATTTTGAAGAAAGAGCAAGAGTCATCAGATGACGATAATTCATCCAATCCGGCTGATTCTCATAGACATACGAACGCGATTCCTCATGCGGATCAAATCAAGTATGCGTCACTTCCGTTACCTTTGATTATGGATGGGAAAGTGCAGGATGAGAACCTAGAGAAAATCGAGAAGACGCGGTTCTGGCTCAAAAATAAAATTCAAGAAAAAGGCGTTCAAGATTTCAAAGAGGTATTCTTCTGCACGATTGACCATAAAGGACAACTATTCATTGATACAAGGCAGAAGGGGTAGATATTTAATCAGGAGGCGCGGTTCTGAAAAAATTTGCCGATAATCGGGATCCGAATGATATCATGTCTGTCCACTAATTTGACGAGGAACATCATGACCAAATAAATGATAAGGCCGGCAGTACAAGCGATCAGCATGCGGGCCCAGTTATCCAGACTCAAGCTGGGCTGCCGGAAAATAAATTGAACGACTGCGCCCATAATGATCATCGAAGCACCGACTTTTATCAGATCCAACCACGACATCCGGAAGTGAAGGACACGGATAACGCTCTGAAGATGCAGGATCGTGACGACGAGAATATTCACCATGATGGCAATAAGGGCACCATAGATGCCTAAATCCGGATTGGAAGCGAGCTGGACGATCAGGATCAATTTAATCGCCGCGCCAATGAATGTATTGAGCAGGGCCTTACCAGGTTCATTCAAAGCTTGTAGCGCAGCTTGTAAAGGTGCCTGAATGTAAATGAATAGCGCAACAGGTGCCATCCATTTGAGCATGTTCGCGACTTCGCCGTTATTATAGAGCAAGAGGCACAGCGGCTCTGCTAGGACGAACATAATGATCGCGAAAGGAGCCCCGGAGACCAGCGAGAGTCGAATGGCCTGATGAAGTCGTTTGTGGATTGTCTTCGAATCCTTCCGTGCAGCTGCCTCGGATAGCGAAGGAACGAGAGATACGGCCAGCGAGTAAGTTAGTGCGCCAGGCAGCATGATGATCGGGATGATCATCCCTTGCAGTGCTCCGTATTGAGCCGTTGCGATACCGGTGGCGATGCCTGCAATGGCAAGGCTCTGCATCGTTAAGATGGATTCAAAAAGATACGATAGCGATCCGACGAGTCGACCTGCGGTGACGGGGATTGAGATACCCATAATACGTTTCAGAACGCCGGTTTGATTATCTGTGACTGCATCTGTTTGAGGTGCATTCGACGTATCGTTTTTGAAGGATTTAGCTGCTGATCTTTTGTTAATCCAATAGTGCCAGAACAAAGTGAAGAATCCGCAGAATTCACCGGCCACGACACCCAACATAGCACCTGCTGCTGCGTACTCGATACCCATTGGCAGGAATAGATAAGACAGAGTGAGCATCGCAACGATACGGACCAACGTCTCGATAATCCCTGAAGCTGCGGTAGGAATCATATTTTGTTTGCCTTGGAAATATCCGCGGAAGACAGACGAGACCGCAATCACCGGAATCATTGGCGCCATACTGAGGAAGGTGAGATAGACGCGAGAATCCGTGAGCACATGTGTCGTAATCCAAGGGGCAAATAGAATACATAACAAAGTGAATAGCAAACTGATCCCAATCGTGAAAATGAGGGATACCGTCAGGATCTTACGAACCTTTGCGTCATCTTCTTGCGAATCGGCTTCGGCGACGAGTTTGGCAATCGCAAGTGGAATGCCTCCCGTAATGATGGTTACAATGACGATGAGGAAAGGGTAGCTTAATTGATACAGGCCGACTCCCTCAGCTCCAATGACACGTGGAAGCGTAATGCGAGGGATAAACCCGAGTATTCGATTAATAATACCGGCAGCGAGTAAGATCATAGTTCCTTTAATAAAAGATTGCTTGCGCAATAGGGATCCCTCTTCCTTCTTCATTTTTATGCGCATGAGTCAAGCTCCAGGCTGTCCATTCATATCTATGCATGAAAGATGCTTGACATGCAGAGGGTGATCGAACTATATTTTTCACGAGGACCGATCGTGGGCAGGATAACCCTGATGAAGGATCGAATACTACATCACAAGGGTTGATTGGACAAGCTTGTTCCCGAAAGGTTAGGAGGGACGCATCAATGAGCAATGATTGGGAATCAGACCAAAATTTAGATGAGGTATTTGCACAGCTATGCCAGAGCAAGGCCGAGGAGTTTCATTTAATTGGATATGAACATGTCACGGCAGAAGAAATCTGGGAATGTGTGAGTAATAAATATGTTAAGAAAGGCATGCCACAGCTCCATCAAGTGGTGAATGATATTCTATCGTTAAAAGCGACAAGCTTTATGAATTATATGACGATGGCTGCATTTAAGGGCTCTCCTTTTGGATAAAGGAGGGCTTTTCTCAACGCGAGGCAAGTGCAGCTTTATGAAGCGCTGATGCTGTTGCATAACTTTACTATTGTAGATAAAAACTACCTCTAAATGTGGTCGAACAGCCCTGTGAATTGACTTCGATAGAGGTTTTTCTTACATTATAAGGAAATGAAAAGGCTTCGATGCGAGTTTGGCAAATGTGCCATATTACGTCATAAATTGACTCGATTTTAGAGCGTCGCTATAATAGGAATATTGAGTATGAAAGGGGAACAGGGGACGGTATGAAAAGAGTTGTAGCTTTTTGGCTTATCGTGGTAGTGTCCGCTGGTGTTATGGCATGGACTACCCCAGGATTGTTGAAAGACATCCGGCTGGGATTAGACCTTAAGGGAGGATTTGAGATTCTCTATCAGGCCCAGCCACTAGATGCGAACGGGAAAGTAACGAAAGAAGCACTTCTCCAGACGGCAAAGAGTCTCGAGAAACGTGCGAATGCACTCGGTACGAGTGAACCGGAGATCTACCCAGAAGGAACAGATCGGATCCGTGTCAAAATTGCAGGGATAAAGAACGAAGAAGAAGTTCGTGAAATCATGAAGAAGCCTGCAGATCTAACGTTCCGCAGCGCAGAAGGTGGAAAAGCGGACGCGAAGACCGATTTGGAGAAATATCCGAAGATTGAGCTTCGTGGTGATGATTTCGTGGAGAATGGAGCGGAATTGACTTACAGCCAGCTTCGTGAACCGCAAATCGCCATCAAAATTAAAGATAAGAAAAAATTTCAAGAGATTTCTCAGCGTTTGTTAGGCAAAAACCTAGCGATTTTCTTGGATGATCGCCTATTGTCTGACCCGGTTGTTAATGGCGTCTTCACAGATGGAACAGCTGTTATCTCCGGTAGTTATAGTGTTGAAGAAGCAAAAGAAATGCGTGATACGATCAACTTGGGTGCACTTCCACTCAAATTGAATGAGAAATATTCGAACAGCGTAGAAGCGACGCTCGGACAGAAATCGCTTAATGCGACAATGATCGCAAGTCTTATCGGTTGTGGCATTATTCTGTTATTCATGCTCGTATTCTACCGCCTTCCAGGCGCGATTGCTTGCTTCACGCTGATTTCCTTCACATGGCTGTTATTGCTCGTCTTTAAGCTGGCGAATATTACTTTAACGTTGCCGGGTATTGCAGCATTTGTACTCGGGATCGGGATGGCCGTCGATGCGAATATCATAACCTACGAGCGGGTGAAGGAAGAACTACGCAGCGGGAAGAGCATTCTGTCTTCATTCAAAGCGGGTTCAAGAACATCCCTTCGTACGATCATTGACTCTCACGTGACGACGATGATCGCGGCTGCGGTATTGTTCGCGCTAGGTACAGGTACGGTTAAAGGGTTCGCGTTAATTCTGATCTTGACGATTATTACAAGTTTGCTCACGAACGTTGTCTTCTCACGGTTCTTGATGGATCTGTTGCTCAAAGATGGCGTTGGACACAAACTTGGATATTTCGGCGTGAAGGAGCGTGAAGTACGTGACCTCTAAGAACAAGAATGCGAACAAGCATTACCTGGATACAGACAAATATAAAGTCGACTTTGTTAAATTAAGCAAGTATTTCTTCACGTTCTCCATCATCATTACATTGCTCGGCGTGATTGTACTTTCTATCTTCGGATTGAATTATGGTGTGGATTTCCGTGAGGGGTCCAGTATTGATGTGACTGTGAACAAGGAATTATCCAAAGCAGAGGTAGAGCAGTTCGTTGTAGGACAAGGCTTTACGAAGGACCATACGGTTCAGACCAGCAGCGACCGTGTAACGGTTCGTCTTGGGGACGTCCTTACACACGATCAAGAAATCAAATTCAAGAAGGATTTCCAAGCAAAATTTGATCCAAAAGCATCTTTCGAGATCAATACCGTTGATGTTGAAATCGCTAGAGAGCTGCAGACCAATGCGCTGTTATCCGTTGCAATTGCAAGTATCGGGATTATTATTTATGTTAGTATCCGTTTTGAGTGGCGTTTCGCAATTGCGGCCATTATCGCCTTGCTTCATACGTCATTTATCGTTATCAGCGTATTCTCGATCTTCCGTCTGGAAGTCAACTTAACGTTTATTCTGGCAATTCTTACGATCATTGGTTATTCGATCAACGATACCGTCGTTATCTTCGACCGGATTCGTGAGAACCTGCGCTTTGCTAAAATCAAGAGCACGGATGATTTGATTCGACTAGTGAATCACAGTATTTCGCAGACAATGACACGTTCGATCAACACCGTATTTACGGTATTCATCGCTGCATTCTGCCTACTGCTCTTCGGTAGTGAATCAATCCGTATGTTCTCACTCGCAATGACGATTGGTCTTGTATGTGGTGCATACACGTCCATCTTTATTGCAAGCCCATTGTGGTTAGTGCTGAAGAATAAGGCTAAGAAGCAGAACGAAGCTTCCAAAGCGACAACTTAATTGACGGCGTGAACGAAGAGATTTACGGAAAGCCGCGTCCTCGCGACGCGGCTTTTGTGCGCGAGTGCATCCGTTTCAACTTGGAGGGGGACATATGAGGAATGATCGTTCCGCTAAGGCGGAAGCGGGGGCATGGGTAGGAATTATTGGGAATTTATTGTTAGCCGTCATGAAAGGAATTGTTGGATGGTATTCTGGTAGTAAAGCCTTACTCGCAGATGCATTTCATTCGGCTTCTGATATCGCGGGATCGCTTGCGGTCCTCGTCGGCATTCGAGCGGCGCGGATCCCGCCGGATAAAGATCATCCTTATGGTCATGGTAAGGCCGAGTCTATCGCTGCGATCGTCGTCTCTTTGCTGCTCGTGTTCGTCGGATTCGAGATTGCGCGCAGTTCGATTCTCGCGATGTTCTCAGGTGTTCATGAGGCGCCGAAAGGCTATGCGGTCCTCGCGATCATCATATCGATTATCGTGAAGGAAGCTATGTTCCAGTATAAATATCGATTAGGTCGCCAATTAGGGAGTCAGGCGCTCATTGCGAATGCTTGGGAGCATCGGTCTGATGTGTACTCCTCTCTAGCCGCGTTGGTTGGTGTTGGTGGAGCATTGGTTGGAGAATGGCAGCACTTGCCGTGGCTTCTGTATCTGGATCCGCTGGCAGGGCTTGTCGTCGCTGTTCTCGTGCTGCGAATGGGCTACCGACTTGTCGTTGAAGCCATTCACAACACGATGGATCATGTGCTGCATGACGAGGATTCGAAGGAATTGGTTGATGCGGTATTATCCGTGTCAGGTGTAATAGAGGTGGATGAGCTCCGTGCGAGAAAGCATGGACATTATGTGATCGTCGATGTGAAGCTAAGTGTGAATCCGCGGATCTCAGTGCTTGAAGGTCATCGGATTGGTAAACGAGTGAAGCAGCATCTCATGAGTCAATTCGACCATGTATCAGATGTGTTCATTCATGTGAACCCGTATGATCCAGGGTTCCCGTATAAGAGTAACCATCACATGTTGGACGATGATCATCCGACAATGCTGCAATAAACAAGCATGATGGCTTGGATGACGAAGGAGGGGGATCAATGCTTCATTCCAAAATGAAGTGGTTGCTCAAAGAAAATCCACAGCCGGAGCAAGTGCGTCGATTGGCAGAGGAGACGGGAGTATCCACTTTCATCGCGCAGATGCTCATTGTTCGAGGAATCGATACCGCCGAACAAGTGGAAATGTTCCTGCATGGGACACTTACAGATTTGCATGATCCATTCCTGCTGAAAGGAATGGCTACTGCTGTTGAGCGAATCGAACGGGCCTTAGAGCAGGGTGAGAAAATTCGCATTTATGGTGATTATGATGCAGATGGGGTTTCCAGTACGTCATTAATGATTGAATTGTTCCGCGAGCTCGGCGCGAATTTCGATACCTATATTCCGCATCGGATGACCGAAGGGTATGGCATGAATAATCCAGCGATCGATCATGCGGCGGAGCATGGTGTCGCTTTAATTGTTACGGTCGATACGGGGATTAGCGCCGTCGATCAGATTGCTTATGCGAATCAATTGGGGATTGATGTCGTCGTAACTGATCACCATGAACCGCCGGACGTATTACCAAATGCAGTTGCGCTTGTGAATCCCAAAATCCATGATTGTCCTTATCCTTTCAAAGGATTAGCAGGCGTCGGCGTTGCATTCAAATTGGCACACGCCCTATTGGGCAGAGTTCCTGAGGAATTATTGGAGTTCGTCACACTCGGGACGATCGCAGATTTGATGCCATTAACGGGGGAGAACCGGATTCTCGTTCGTTATGGCCTTGAACGTATGCGTCATTCGACCAATTTAGGCGTGCGAGCGCTATTCGAAACAGCGGATATGAAACTGCCTCAAATTGGGTCAACGCAAGTTGCATTTGCAATGGCGCCTCGGATCAATGCAAGCGGTCGATTGGAGCATGCGATGCAAGCCGTAGAGCTCCTTACGACTAGAGATGTGGCGGAAGCGAAGCAGCTTGCCGAGCATCTGGATGCCCTGAACCGGGCAAGACAAGATATCGTGGAAGAAATTACGGCAGAAGCGGTCGAACAGCTGGAACAGAAAATTGCGGGTTCCCAAGATGGATTGCTGCCTAAAGTGATTGTGCTTGCAGGTGAAGGATGGAATGTTGGGGTAATCGGGATTGTTGCCTCCAAAATTCTCGAGCGTTATTATCGCCCGACGCTGATTCTGGGCATTGATGCGGATACAGGTAAGTGCAAAGGATCGGCTCGTTCGATTGATGGATTTAATTTGTATGATGCTTTAACAGAATGTTCTGAATTATTAGATCATTATGGTGGACATGAGGCTGCCGCAGGCCTTACAATGGAGCGGGATCATCTTGCTGCATTTGAGGCGCGGATGATCTCGCTTGCTGAGCGCTGTCTCACGCCAGAGCATGAAATGGCTTCCGTTGAGATTGATCTCGAATGTAAATTGTCTGATGCGACCGTTGCATTCATTGAATCACTGGAGGAGCTTGCTCCGTTCGGAATGGCGAACCCGGCGCCTCGTGTGAAGTTGCGAAGGCTTCGGCTCAAGGAGTCCAGACAAATCGGTCAAGAGAAACAGCATCTGAAATTGACGCTCGCTGAGGGTCGGATGGAGCTGGATGCTATATCCTTCCGCAATGGCCCACTCGCGAATCTCATGAATGATGAAGCTGTACTCGATCTTGTTGGAGAACTTCAGATCAATGAATGGAACGGCCGCAGAAAAGCGCAGCTGCTCGTACAAGACTTAGCTGTTCCGTATGTGCAATGTTACGACGGACGCGGGATCCGGAATCCCCTGCAGTATATCGAGAAGACACATTCAGCTTGGGAACAAGCGGGACGTTCATCGATCTACGGCCCGAAATTGCAGGGGGTTGTTGCAAGCGATTCCTATTGGATGCAATGGGATGTGCCTCCGTTGAATGCAGAGATATTCACGTGTTTGGTGTACGATCGCGAAGTAGGATTAAGACCGATCCCAGGCATGTCTGATCAGCCGCATGTCGAGCTATCGGATCTGCAGACGATTTATCTTATCGATTTGCCAGAGGAAGTCGCTGCAGTCGATTTGATTCTCCAGCACGCCGCACGGCTCGAACGCATTTATATCCTCTACGATAACATGCCAACAGAGGATTGTTTGCGTGTTCCTTCGAGAGAGGAATTTAAACGGGTTTATGTGGATATGATGAAAGAACGGTCGTGGTCTGCTGCAGAGAATACATTTATTCAAGGTATGAAGCAGCGTACAGGACTTTCCGAACGGACTTTGCAGCATGTGATGAATGTATTCACGGAACTTGGTTTCATTCAAGAAGTTTCGGGGCGTGTCACCATCGTGGAACAGCCGCAAAAAGCAGACTTGACCACGGCGCAAGCTTATCGCGATCTTGAACGCAAGTCTGCTGTAGAAGAGCAATTATTAGCCGTATCGACAGCGCAGCTCGCGCGTCGTTTTGGGCGACAATCCGTTTAAGTAATGAAATAGAGGAGAGATAGATAGATGGATTTCAAACAACATATTCGTGTCATTGAGGATTTTCCGCAACCAGGTATTAGCTTTAAAGACATTACGACTTTGCTCAAAAACGGTGAAGCTTACCGCGAAGCCATCAATGCCATGAAGGAAATGATCAAGGACAAGCAAATTGATCTGATCGCAGGTCCAGAAGCACGTGGATTCGTCGTGGGTGCACCTCTTGCTTATGCTCTTGGCGTAGGGTTCGTACCGATTCGTAAGAGCGGTAAATTACCAGGAGAGACGATTGAAGTTGGCTATGACCTTGAGTATGGTTCAGACAAGTTGGCGATGCATAAGGATGCCATCAAACCGGGTCAGAAGGTTCTTATCGCGGATGACCTACTTGCAACAGGCGGTACAATCTGTACTTCGGTGAACCTTGTTCAGCAGCTAGGCGGCGATGTTGTCGGTGCGGCTTTCTTGATCGAGCTCGCAGAATTAAATGGTCGCGACAAACTAGAGAACATTGATGTCTTCTCATTGTTAACTTATTAATCATAATAAAGATGTATCAAAAAGAGCTGGTGTAACGTATTCGTTACGACCAGCTCTTTTTTGTATAGCTATGGATTACTTATCGTTCGACCAGCCGATTTTCTCGATGATCGTGAAGAATAAGCTAAGGAAGATCGCTACGATGGTCGCAAGCGCCATCCCTTTAAGCTCAACATGACCGATCGTCAGCTTCGCTCCACTGATCCCGATCACGATTACGAGTGTCGTGAGCAATAAGTTCGTAGGTTTACCAAAGTCAACTTTGGATTCAACCAGAATGCGAAGACCGGATGCTGCGATAACACCGAAGAGCATAAGGGATACACCGCCCATAACCGGCACAGGAATACTAGAGATCAAGGCAGAGAACTTACCGAAGAAGGACATTAGAATGGCGAAAATCGCCGCACCTGCAATAACGAAGGTGGAATATACTTTGGTAAGTGCCATAACGCCGATGTTCTCGCCGTATGTAGTATTCGGCGTCGAACCGACGAAGCCGGAGATAATGGTGGAAATCCCGTTACCAAGTAGAGAACGATGTAATCCAGGGTCTTTCGAGAGATCTTTACCGACGATGTTGCTCGTTACCATCAAGTGTCCGACATGTTCAACGATAACGACAAGGGCTGCAGGAATAATTGTGATGATAGCTGTCCAGTTGAACGTTGGCGTAGTCATATGTGGGAAAGAGAATAGGCTTGCATTCGTAACACTCTCCCAGTTCACAATACCTACGATCGCTGCAGTGATATAACCGACGATAATCCCGATCAGAATCGGAATGATTTTGAAGAAGCCGCGGAACATAACATTACCAATAACTGTTACACCCAGGGTTACAAGGGAAACCGTAATGACTTTGGAGTCTGGTGTCCAATCTGCACCGGTACCAATGAGGCCAGACATGCTAGCTGCAACCGGTACGAGCTCAAGGCCGATAACAGCGACGATCGCGCCCATCGCTGCAGGAGGGAAGAGAACGTGGATCCAATTCGTCCCTGCTACTTTAATAAGCAAGGCAACGAGACAGAAGATAACCCCAGTAACAATGAAACCGCCAAGTGCATCGGAATAGCCGTTGCCGCCTTTCATAGCGAGCACAACACCGATCGGTGAGATAAATGCGAAGCTGGAGCCTAAGTAAGCAGGAATTTGCATTTTACATAAGAATAAATAGAGCAGTGTCCCGATACCGTTCATGAGTAGAACAATACCCGGATCAATACCGAACAAATTCGGAACAAGAACGGTCGACCCGAACATAGCGAACAAATGCTGAATACTCAGGATTGCGCCTTTGCCGAGTGGAGGTCTTTCATGGACTTGAATTTCTCTTTGTGACAACAATATCACTCCCCAATAAATATAAAACCTGTACTATCTTATATAGATTTTCCGATAATTTCAACAAAAATGTGCACAAATAGACAAACCAAAGTCAGAATAGTTGACGAAGCCAGCCCAGAAGGGCATAATGATAAAAACACAGATTTATGGTCGGATTGAACCGCATTCTATGTAGAGAGGAATTGGAACGGAGCAGATGGGCATTGAAAAGTTACTTGAGAAGGCATCCGCATATATCAAACCACAGGACTTGCAGCGTATACAGGAAGCCTACGATTTTGCTGAGAAAGCCCATATCAATCAGGTGCGCAAATCGGGGGAGCCTTATATTCTTCACCCGCTTGCGGTCGCTGATATTGTGGTTAATATGCAGATGGATACGACATCCGTTATTGCGGCGCTATTGCATGATGTAGTTGAAGACACATCGGTCTCCTTGGATGCCATTCGGGAGAAATTCGGCAATACATGTGCCTTGCTCGTGGATGGTCTGACTAAACTCGAGAAGATTCAGTTCCGATCCAAAGAGGAACAACAGAACGAGAACTATCGAAAGATGTTCGTAGCAATGGCGCAGGACATTCGTGTCATTGTCATTAAGCTTGCAGACCGTTTGCATAACATGCGAACGTTAAAATATCAATCGGAAGAAAGCCAGCGTCGAATTGCTTATGAGACGTTGGAGATTTTTTGTCCAATCGCACATCGGCTCGGGATTTCCGCAATTAAATGGGAGATGGAGGATATCGCCCTTAGATATTTGAATCCGCAGCAATACTACCGGATTGCGAATCTCGTTCAGAAGAAGCGTGTAGAGCGGGAGCAGTATATTGATAATGTCATTGGACGAATCAAAGAGAAGCTAGACGAGATGGGGATCGAAGCGGATTTATCCGGTCGCCCCAAACATATTTATAGCGTGTATAAGAAGATGTCGACGAAGAACAAGCAGTTCACTGAAATCTATGATTTGCTCGCGATTCGGATCATTGTTGATAATATTAAAGATTGTTATGCGACACTCGGAATTATCCATACGTTATGGAAGCCGATGCCTGGCAGATTCAAAGATTATATCGCGATGCCAAAAGCGAATATGTATCAGTCCCTGCATACGACGGTGATTGGACCGAATGGTGAACCGACAGAAGTGCAAATCCGCACATGGGAAATGCATCGCACGTCCGAGTTCGGTATCGCAGCGCATTGGGCATACAAAGAAGGCAGTGTCGTACCTGCTGGCAATTTCGAGGATAAGATGAATTGGTTCCGCGAAATTCTAGAGCTCCAGCAAGAGACCAAAGATGCGTCAGAGTTCATGGAATCACTCAAAATGGACTTCTTCTCGGATCTTGTGTTTGTTTTTACGCCAAAAGGCGAAGTTATCGAATTACCGGCGGGATCAGTCCCATTGGATTTTGCTTATCGCATTCATACGGAAGTCGGAAATCGGACGATTGGCGCGAAGGTAAACGGTCGAATCGTACCGCTCGAACATAAATTGAAGACAGGCGATATCGTCGAAATTCTAACGTCGAAGCATTCCTACGGTCCAAGTCAGGATTGGGTCAAAATCGCACAATCCTCGCACGCGCGCAGCAAAATTAAGCAATGGTTCAAGAAAGAGCGCCGCGAGGAGAACGTAGAGAAGGGTCGAGAACTGCTCGAGCGCGAGCTGAAGCGTCTAGGACTAGAGCCGTCGGCCTGGTTAACGGATGACAAGCTGCTTGAGGTGGCGAAGAAATTCACCTTCAATGATATCGAAGATATGCTGTCTGCCATCGGCTTCAGTGGCATTACCGCAGCTCAGATCTGCACAAGACTTACGGAGAAAATGCGTAAGGAAGCGGAAGAAGCGAATTTAATTGAATTGACGAATGAAGTACGTGAAGTGAAGAGTTCGCCAGAACGGAAATCACGTCCGACGAACGGCGTTCGGGTCAAAGGTATCGATAACCTGCTCGTGCGGTTTGCACGCTGCTGTAATCCGATTCCTGGCGATGAGATTATCGGGTATATTACGCGTGGACGCGGGGTGTCTGTGCATCGAACGGATTGTACGAACATTCCGAAGGATGACGATGCTGATGAAGCAGCACGTGTCATTGAAGTTGAGTGGGAGAAGACGGTCGAAGCGAACTATAGTGTTGATATTGAGATTACAGGACTGGATCGCCGCGGTATGCTAAATGAAGTGCTTCAGGCGGTATCCGAGAGCAAGACGAATATTTCGGCGGTATCGGGTCGTTCGGATAAGAACAAAATGTCGCTCATTCATATGACGATTCTCATTCGGAACAATGATCATTTGCAATCCGTCGTCGATAAAATTAAGCGTGTCAGAGATGTCTATTCCGTTCATCGGATGATGCAATAGAGGAGAATTGTGGTTCATGAAAGTCGTGGTACAGCGTTGTAAAGAAGCAAGCGTCATTGTCTCGGGTGAGACCATCGGTCAAATTGAATTCGGATTAATGCTGCTCGTGGGCATCACCCATGAAGATACAGAACAAGATGTTCGGTATGCTGCGGATAAAATTGCGGGGCTACGTATCTTTGAAGATGATCAGGAGAAAATGAACTTCTCTGTCGTGGATGTTGGCGGACAGATTCTATCGGTCTCCCAGTTCACACTCTACGGTGATGTTCGCAAAGGGAAACGTCCGAACTTCATGGCTGCGGCTCGTCCCGAACAGGCGGAAAAGTTATACGAACTCTTCAATGCGAGATTGCGTGAGCTAGGCTTGGTTGTAGAGACCGGGCGGTTCGGGGCAATGATGGATGTCGTCTTTACAAATTCAGGCCCCGTCACCTTGATCGTGGATTCGAAGCAAGAGTAAGCAAGAACACCCAGATGGATTAAGAGAGCTCCGATCGGGAAGACTAGGGAGGTACCAGTCTTACGTGAAGGAGCGATTGAGTTGCGTTCATCGAAGAAAGAAATGGCCATGCGACGAGCAGATGCTCGAATTCTTGGCAATGATATGCATGAGACGATGCGGATGGGCGTCAGTCGGAGCGGGAACGAGTTCGCTTCCGAGATGATGATTCCAACGAAGCGTAATCAGGATTGGAATGGAACGGGGAAATGAAGCGCTTTATTTTTTGTAATATAACTGTAATGTTAATTAAACAATCCGATAACATTGCCGGTCTATACTACAAACATGACCCCCTTTTTAATATAACTTTTGGACCTACAATCGAATTTGTAGGTTTTTTTCTGTCTTCTTATCGAATTCAGCCCCAAAGAGGCAACCAAATCTTGACTTTCCTACACTAACTCGCTACAATCATATAATAAGTTTATGAATCTTTGATTCGTTGAAGGGATAAAGTACTTCACCCCACATAGACAGAGAGGGATCCCCAGGCTGTAAGGATCCTTATGATGGACGAACGAATAGACCTCCCTGAGAACAAACGGTGAACCGATGAGCTTCGATGCGAAGCCTTCGCAGTAATCGATTTGCGTGTCACGGGCGTTAACCGTAAAGCGAGCGATATTCATCCTGAATTATGGGGATGTAGCTCGAAATGTGGGTGGTACCACGGGTGAATGTGAACACAATCTCTCGTCCCTGTTCTGATGACAGGGGTGGGGGATTTTTTTTGTTACTATAGGATTTTTCGGGGTCCCCGCAAAGTACCTGGATGGACTTCGAAGTTAATGCATCACTTTGTGGGGTATTTTTTAGACGGAGGGAATCGAATATGGCATTTCAGAAGCCTACGGGCACACAGGATATTCTGCCTGGGAATGTAGAGAACTGGCAGTTTATTGAAGAGAAAGCACGTGACTTGAGCCGCAGGTTCAATTACAAGGAGATTCGCACACCGATTTTTGAGCAGACTGAATTGTTCGAGCGCGGTGTTGGAGAGACGACAGACGTCGTCGAGAAAGAAATGTATACGTTCCGTGATAAAGGCGACCGCAGCATGACGCTTCGTCCGGAAGGTACGGCAGGCGTGGTTCGTTCCTATGTTGAGAACAAGCTCTACGGGGAGCCGGATACATGCAAGTTGTATTATATCGGTCCGATGTTCCGTTATGAGCGTCCGCAAGCAGGGCGTCAGCGCCAATTTCATCAGTTCGGGATCGAAGCCTTCGGTGCGGTAGACCCGAGTATTGATGCGGAAGTTGTGGCGTTCGGTTATCAGTTCTGCCGCGAGATCGGATTACAAGGTGTAAAGGTGGAGATCAACTCCATCGGGAACCCAGCCGTTCGGGCAGCTTATCGCGATACATTGCTCAATTTCTTGAATCCGCTACGGGACAAACTCTGTAAGGATTGTCAGTCTCGTATGGATCGTAATCCACTTCGTGTATTGGATTGTAAAGTGGATCAGCAATATTTCACGGACGCACCATCGATTCTAGATAGTCTGGACGAAGAATGTGCGACACACTTCGAGAAGGTGAAGCAGCATTTGACCGCGATGGGTGTGGAATACACGATTAATCACCGTCTTGTACGGGGGCTTGACTATTATACGCATACTGCGTTTGAGTATAAAGCACAAGGCATCGGCGCGATTGATACGATCGGCGGCGGTGGGCGATACAACGGATTGGTTGCTGGTATTGGCGGCCCGGATCAACCGGGTGTCGGATTTGGAATCGGCCTGGAGCGAATCGCACTAATTCTGGAGAAGCAGGGCATTGTGATTCCACAACCGAAGCCGCTCGATGTGTACCTGATTGCACTTGGCGAGCAGGCGGAGGATGAGGGTACGAAGCAGCTGCATATTTTACGGACACAAGGCATCATTGCGGAGAAAGACTACCAGGGACGTAAAATGAAGGCGCAAATGAAATCAGCTGACCGGATGCAAGCTCGCTTTACCGCGATTTTAGGTGATGACGAGTTATCCCGCGGAGAGATTGCGCTGAAATCGATGACTACAGGGGAGCAGAAGATGGTACCACTTGCTCGCTTAGCTGAAGAAATCATTAAATAGGTAAAGACAATATACCAAAAGGGGTAGAACGAAAATGATGCTAAAAACGCATAACTGTGGAACATTGACCAAAGCTAACGTCGGTGAGACGGTAACGCTCAACGGTTGGGTACAGCGCCGCCGTGACCTTGGAGGCGTGCTCTTTATTGATCTTCGCGACCGCAGCGGGATCGTACAAATCGTATTCAATCCGGATTTCTCCGGCGAAGCGCTTAAATTAGGCGATCGTGCGCGGAATGAATTCGTACTTGCTGTTTCTGGTAAAGTCGTGGAACGCGATGCGGAGACGGTTAACTCGAACTTGCCGACAGGTGAGGTTGAAGTACAAATTACGGAAATCGAAATTCTAAATGCAGCGAAGAACCCGCCGTTCTTCATCGAAGACGGCATCGAAATTGATGAGTCCCTTCGCTTGAAATATCGTTACCTGGATCTACGTCGTCCAGAAATGCAGAGAACATTATTGCTTCGTTCGAAGGCTGCGAAAATTTTCCGCGATTTCCTCGATGAGCAAGGCTTTATCGATGTCGAGACACCGATCTTGACGAAGAGCACACCAGAAGGTGCGCGTGACTATCTAGTACCGAGCCGGGTGCATCCAGGTGAATTCTTCGCATTGCCGCAATCACCGCAAATTTTCAAACAGTTGCTAATGGTCGGCGGGATCGAGCGTTATTACCAAATCGCACGCTGCTTCCGCGATGAAGATCTTCGTGCAGACCGTCAGCCAGAATTCACGCAAGTCGACATTGAGACTTCCTTCTTGTCCCAAGATCAATTGCTTGGCATGATGGAGCAGCTCATGGCTCGCTTGTTCAAGGAAACGATTAACGTTGATATTCCTACGCCGTTCCAACGTATAACTTATGCAGATGCAATGGGTAAATATGGCTCAGATAAACCGGACTTGCGTTTTGGCATGGAATTGATTGAGATGAACGATATCGTAGCGAACTGTGGTGTAAAAGTATTTGCTTCCGTTATTGAAAAAGGCGGCGAAGTGAAATGCTTGAACGCAAAAGGCTGCGGTACATGGAGCCGTAAAGATATCGACGATCTAGGACCATATGCAGCGCGTTATGGCGCGAAGGGCCTCGCTTGGATTCAAGTGAAAGACGGCGAGTTCAAAGGGCCTATCGTGAAATTCTTCAGCGAAGAAGAAATTGCAGCGATCAAAGAGCGTACAGGTGCAGAAGAAGGCGACTTGCTCTTGTTCTCCGCAGACAACAAGAAAGTTGTTGCTGATGTACTTGGCAACCTACGTCTCAAAATCGGCCGTCAACTCGGTTTGATTAACGATAATGAATACAAATTCGCATGGGTTGTAGACTTCCCACTTCTCGGATATGACGAAGAAGCGAAACGCTATGTCGCAGAACACCATCCGTTCACGCGTCCGAACGAAGATGATGTGCATTATTTCGACACTGACCCAGGAAAGATTCGTGCACAAGCTTACGATATCGTCTTGAACGGTTATGAAGTCGGCGGCGGTTCGATGCGGATCTACAAACGTGATGTGCAAGAGAAAATGTTCAACGCACTTGGCTTCTCGCCAGAACAAGCGAAAGAACAATTCGGCTTCTTGCTGGATGCATTCGAATACGGAACGCCTCCACACGGTGGTATTGCATTCGGATTTGACCGCTTAGTGATGCTGCTCACAGGCCGTACGAACCTACGTGAGACGATCGCATTCCCGAAAACAGCAAGTGCAACAGATTTGCTCAGCAATGCGCCATCACCGGTTGAGAGCGCACAGCTCGATCAATTGCACATCAAGCTGTCGAAAAAAGCAGCTGAAGCTGTCATCGGCTAGAGGAGGCAATCAGCACTATGCTTCATCAGTTTTCTAGAACGGAACTGGCGATTGGTCCGGATGGTCTGGACAAAATGAAGAGAAGTACCGTCGCGGTCCTTGGGATTGGCGGCGTCGGCTCGATCGCAGCGGAGGCGCTCGCGCGCACAGGGGTTGGCCGGATCATTCTCATCGATAAAGATGTGGTCGACATCACGAACATTAATCGCCAGATTCATGCGTTAACGACGACGGTGGGACAGAAGAAAGCGGATTTGATGCGTGACCGGATTAAGCTCATTAATCCGGATTGCGATGTCATCGCACTGAATATGTTCTACACGGAAGAGACCTATGAGCAGTTGTTCCAATATCCACTCGATTATGTACTGGATGCATCGGATACGATCATCTACAAGATTCATCTGATCAAACAGTGTCTCACGCGCGGGATCCCGGTCATTTCGAGCATGGGTGCAGCGAATAAGATGGATCCGACGAAATTCCAAGTAGCGGATATTTCGAAGACGTCTATGGACCCGATTGCACGTGTGATTCGTCAGAAGCTTCGCAAGGAAGGCATTAAAAAAGGTGTTCAAGTGGTCTTCTCGACGGAAGAGCCGCTGAAGCCGCGCGAAGATGTTACCCAGCGGATCGTACCGGAGAATGCGCCGGATATTCGCAAAGCGCAAATGCCGCCAGCGAGTAACGCGTTCGTACCCCCAACCGTTGGGCTAATTATGACCAGCGTTGCAGTACGTGATTTGCTCGCAACTATGCAGACAGAAGAATCATAATAATGCGAATAACCTGTTCTTGGCCGATTTGGTTGAGAGCAGGTTATTTTTTTATGCCAAGTATAGGTGAGATTATTTCAGCCGGAGGTAAGCCCAGCTTGCAATACTAATGGCAATTGCAGCTGATAGCGTTATGTAGACGAAGTAACCGATTTTCGTACGAGTCATGGTGTGATTATCGTAGTATTCGGCTTTACGCGAGTTTCCTACCCAGAGGTCCCATACAAGGCTTACAACGATGAGAGTAAAGCTTCGGATTTTCTTCATCATTCACATCCCCTTTTTCTTATATTGTAATAAAATGGGAGTTAAATTACTACATAGCATAATTCCTTATTAACAGCCCTCTAGCGTTAAATGAGGAGTTGTGTTATGATAGCTCTTAATTTAGCACCAGATACTAATATCTAGTGCTAAAAATGACTGAAGGAGGAATTAACATGACAAATTCAAATGTATTGAACGATAGTAAAATCGAAATAACTTCGCATGCACGGATTACAGCGATTGGTGCTTATGTACCTGAGCGAATCATAACGAATGTGGATCTGGAACGAATGGTAGATACCAGTGACGAGTGGATCGTACAGCGCACAGGGATTCATGAGCGAAGAGCCGTCCATGAAGGTGAGTTTACGAGTGATATGTGTATTAAGGCTGTCGACGACATGCTTGCGAACTATCCCGTTACCCTTGATGATGTCGATATGATTCTGGTGGCGACGAACACGCCTGATGTTCCATTTCCTTCAGTAGCGGCGATTGTTCAAGCGCATTTCGGAATTGCGAGCACTGGAACGTTAGATATTAATGCGACCTGTGCGGGATTCGCATATGGCTTGCATATGGCGAATGGTCTCATCAGCGCTGGGTTGCATCGGAAGATTCTCGTATTTGGTGCAGATACATTAACTCCTGTGACAGATTACACGGATCGCACGACCTGCATTCTTTTTGGTGATGGAGCGGGTGTGGTTATGCTAGAGCGCGATATGGGGAACGGCGCATTTCAGGCGGCTACTCTAGGAACGGATGGAGCCGGCGGGAAGCATGTATATCGGTCAGGAGCACGGAAGGCGCTGCATGGTACAGAACTTGTTGGAGATGGGAAGATCGTACAGAATGGTCGGGAAGTCTATCGCTTCGCGGTGAGTACGGTACCAAAAGGAATTGCTGCGTTACTGGATCAGACAGGTGGAACAACGGAGCAGATTGATTGGTTCGTACCGCATAGCGCGAATTTGCGCATTATCGAATCGATCTGTGAGAAGAGCGATATTCCATTTGAGAAGGCGCTCTATAGTCTCGAATATTACGGCAATACATCGGCTGCATCGATTCCGCTCGCCATCCATCTTGGGGTCCAGGAAGGCAAAGTGAAGCCGGGCGACAATATGTTATTGTTCGGCTTTGGCGGCGGTCTTACGTACACAGGATTGATCCTTCGCTGGATGTAGTTAGGCTCCCTTAGCTTACTTGTGGTATGATATAAGAACAAGTGTTAGCATCATATCGCAGAATAAATAAGGGTTGGGATTAGACGATGGATTTATTCTCTTATCAAGAACAATCAGATCCGGGACAGCGTTTGCTCGCAGATCGACTGCGGCCGCAGTCCCTGGATGAATACATTGGTCAGGAACATATTGTAGGACCGGGTAAATTGCTTCGAAGAGCAATCGAAGCAGATCAGGTCAGCTCGATTCTTCTCTATGGGCCGCCAGGATGCGGGAAGACGACGTTAGCTCATATCATTTCGAGGCAGACAAAAGGTACATTCGTACGCCTAAATGCAGTCGATGCATCGGTTAAGGATGTACGAGAAGTCATAGAACAAGCGAAACAGAATAAGATGATGTATGGGACGAAGACGACTCTATTCTTGGACGAGGTGCATCGCTTCAACAGTTCAAGGCAAGATGCGCTGTTGCCTGCGGTGGAGCAGGGCATCATCGTGTTCATTGGAGCGACGACGGAGAACCCGTTCCATTATGTGAACGGGGCGTTGCTCAGTCGTTCTACACTCTTCCAGCTACAGCCGCTGACGCAGGTGCATTCGCTGCTGGCCATGCGCCGTGCCCTGTCGGATGAGGGCAGGGGCCTCGGCTTCATGCAGCTCAGCGCCGATGAAGAGGCGCTGACGCACATCGCCAGCATGGCGAATGGGGACATTCGCCGTGCGCTGAATGCGCTGGAGCTGGCGGCGCTGACGACGCCGCCGGATGCGGACGGCAGCGTCCGCATCACACTCGAGGTGGCGGAGGAGTCCATCCGCCGCCCGACGGTCCGTGCAGACGAGTCGACGCAGTACGACGTCTTGTCGGCGTTCCACAAGAGCATTCGCGGATCGAGCGATGCCGCGTTGTTCTGGTTCTTCTATGCCGTCGAGAAGCTCGGCATGGACCCGATGACGTTCATCCGTCGTCTGACCGTCGCATGCAGCGAAGACATCGGCTTAGCTAATCCGCAAGCGCTCGTTCAAGCGACCAGCGCGCTGGATGCGTATCATAAGATCGGGTGGCCGGAATCCAAATATATTATTGCTCAGGCCATTCTATTTGCTGTTGAGAGTCCGAAGTCGAATGCGATTCCGCTCGCCATCTATCGCGCGATGGAAGCGATGGAGGAGATCAAGTCAGCCGAGGTGCCGCTTCATTTGCGCGATACGCATTATAAGGGGGCAGAGAAGCTGGGACATCAAGGGTACAAATATCCGCATGATTATCCAGGGCATTATGTCGTGCAGGATTATTTGCCTGCGAACATTCGAAATCGTGTCTTCTATATGGCCTCTGAGCAAGGTATGGAAGAGAAAATTAAGCATAACCAGCAGCTTCGGCGACAACCAAAATCATAGACGAAAATTTTCCTTCATTTGACGGACAAACCTACTCATCGGTATAATATAATATTAATATAAGATTTTCATATCTGAAGGAGGTGTACCTATTCGCCTTTAGCGCTTGTGAATTAAGTTTCGCAAAGGAGAATAGGGAATGAATGGATGACCCTTTACCGAGTTTGTTGAATTTATTTTTTGTGTTCGTGCTCGTATTTCTGAATGGTTTCTTCGTCGCAGCGGAGTTCGCGATGGTGAAAGTACGGGGGAGTAGAATTGATACCCTTGTGCAAGAAGGCAGTAAGAATGCGAAGTTCGCACAGAGCATCGTCAATAACTTGGATGCCTATTTATCGGCTTGTCAGTTGGGAATTACACTCGCATCACTAGGACTAGGTTGGCTGGGAGAGCCAGCAATCGCACAACTGCTCAAACCTGTGTTTGAAGCGTTAGGTTTCAATGATGTACTTATTCATACGGTTTCTATTATTATTGCGTTTCTAGTGATTACGATTCTACACATTGTGCTAGGTGAGCTTGCACCAAAGACGATGGCGATTCGAAAGTCGGAAAATGTGACGCTATGGACTGCGCCGTTTCTCATGTTCTTCCACAAGATCATGTATCCGTTCATTTGGGTGCTTAACGGACTTGCGAACAATTTACTTCGGTTGTTCGGCATTGCACCGGCATCCGAACATGATTCTGCGCATACCGAAGAAGAAATTCGTATTTTGATGAAAGAAAGTAACCGGAGTGGTCTGATCGATAACACCGAAATGACCTTAGTAGATAATATATTTGAATTCGCGGAGACGACAGCCCGTGAGATTATGATTCCGCGGACAGAGATGATCTGTCTATACACGCATTTGTCGCATGATGAGAACAAAGCGATTGCGCTCGAAGAAATGCGTACACGATATCCGGTCTGTGAGCAAGATAAAGACCATATTATTGGATTTATTCATATTAAAGATTTGCTCAAATCCGAAGAGTTAAATGATTCACGTTCGATGATTCGTCCGATTACATCCGTTCCTGAGTCGATGCAAATCAGTGCATTACTCAAATTAATGCAAAAGAATAAGACGCAAATTGCGATCTTGATCGATGAATATGGTGGTACCTCGGGTCTTGTAACCTTAGAAGATATCATGGAAGAAATCGTCGGCGAGATTCAAGATGAGTTCGATGAAGAGCGTCCTACGATTGAGAAGAAGGATGAGTTGACTTATTCATTGGATGGACTTCTGTTAATTGATGAAGTCAATGATAAGTTCGGGCTGGAGATTGAGACGGTCGACTATGACACCATTGGTGGCTGGTTGTATGCCCAAATCGAGATTCCTCCGAAGAAGGGCTTATCCATTACGTATGAAGATTACGATTTCATTGTTGAAGAGACAGATAACTTACGAGTATCTCGGATTACGCTCCGTAAGGTCGTTCGAGAGAGATCAGAGGAAGATGCTTTAGAAGCAGTGTAATCGACATAAATAATAAAAAAAGGAGCCAATCTGCGATGCGCGGATGGGCTCCTTTTTTCATTCGTGTAGATCTTATAAATTCTTAGGGTGATTTATTCACTATAACCTTGGATAAGTGCAGATATTCCTGCAAAAGTACTGTGCGAGCTATTCATAACGGTATGGAATTCAGGTGCGCGATCTTGCATAGCTTGTCTCGTATAAGGCAAGAAGAGATCGGACGCCTTGGCAATCTGTCCGCCAATGATGACCAGTTTAGGCCCGAATTCGTCCATGAATGGCAGTAGGACCTCACCGAACATCTCGCCGAATTGCCTGAATACGGCAATCGCTTGTTCATCGTGCTGATCCCGTGCTGCATCTGCGATATCTTTGACGTCAAGGCTTGCAGGAAGTCCTAATTCAGCAGCAATGCGTAATACCCCGCGTTTGGATATATAATCGTCGATCATGCTATCCCGGAAGGGACGAGCGTAAATTTCTTTATTTTTCAGTGCGATGCCTTGGTCAATAAATGCGGAACCGGTTCCTGTACCAATCGTAATACAGATGGCTCGATCGGTTTTATTGGCAGGTCCAATGAACAACTGACCCACACCAAATAGACGTGCGTCGTTATCAAATATGATTCGATAATTCGGGATCATCCGGCTGCGTAATGCTTGATCAGCATCGATGCGTTCACGCATAGCATCCAGGATGCTCACGCCATACAGGGCGTCGAACTTCTGTAGACCTTGAATTAAGCTAATACCTCGTTCATAGTCACAAGGGCCGGGATAAGCATATCCTACACCAGCAAGAGTCTGGTTAGGATCGCTAATTTTAGCCGCTTGTTTGCGAATAAGCTGATAGAAATGGTCGAGCATGAATTCTTTACTTTGATCTGAGTGTGCGGGATACGTTTCTACAGTAGATTCAATGACTTCGCCTTGGGCCGTCGTGACAGCTGCTTTGATCGCAGTACCACCGACGTCGAATACGATTGTGAAGGGATTCATAGGTTACACATCCTTGTTAAGTCTTCGTTGTAACGTTCGGGAAGCGCGCTCCCTTGTATCATGATACTAAAGATTTCGGGCAAAAACCACTCATAACAGCGAAATATCGTTCGCTGATATAGAAGCGCCCATGGCTGCGAGAGGCAACCATGGGCGTAATTTATGTTTTGGGTACTAGTTCTAATTGTATCTGTTATCCACCGACGTGCATAAGCTCACGAGGCTGTAGACTTGCCCAAGTTGTGTCTTGATCGAAGAAAATACGATAATCTGCTGCCATACGTGGCAATAGGCGCGTATCTGCAACGATGCGATCTCTCATCGCGTCGATGATGCTAACACCGTAGAGCGATTCGAACTTCTTCTGCTCCCGTATGTAGCTAATTCCTCTGTCAAGATCACAGGATCCTGGAAATACATATCCGATTCCTGCAATGAGATCGGACCCAGAAATTGTTGCAGCTTGCTTCTTAATCAGTTCATAGAGATAATCCAAGAGAAAATGTCTGCTTTGGTTCGAATACGCCGGATATACTCTGGCGGTCTTCTCTAATACTTTCCCCGACTCTGAGACGATAGCGCTTCTAATCTCTGTTCCACCGACATCAAATACGATGGTATATCGGTTCATTGTGAAACCTCCTCATGAAAGCTGCAATGATGATTGCGCATACAGTTACGATACCATGATCACCGGCCAAATGGTATTTCTCTTACGCGGGATTTATGAATTTTTTGTTAACACTTTTGGCGGTTGTGGGTGGATTGTTGTTTTTATGGAAAGGTGTGGTTAAATAGCAATATATCGTTTTTTGAAATAGGTGATGGGATAAATGATTTATAAAGTTTTGGCAGTAGGGACCGGTGGGTTTGTGGGCGCCGTGCTTCGATATGGGTTAAGTAAATGGATTCCTGCAGTGGATGGCTTCCCTTGGGGAATTCTCATCATTAACTGGAGCGGATGTCTTTTCCTCGGATGGCTTCTAACGGCAGCAGGGAAGTCGCTGAAGATCTCACCGACATGGACTCTTGCACTTGGCACAGGGTTTACAGGTGCATTTACCACATTCTCGACGTTTGCTGTTGAGACTTTCCGATTGATGGATCAGGGACATTGGCTCACGGCCATGCTATATATTTTGAGTAGCGTGATCGGTGGATTATTGCTGGCTTACATCGGGGTTAGATTAGCTGCTGTGCAAGGTGCAAAGTGCGAGTGAAGCGGGAAGGAGTGATTAGTAAATGTTATGGATCATTGGCGCGGGTGGTATCCTCGGGAGCATAAGTCGGTTCTTCCTAGGAGCTTGGGTCACTTCTCGGGCAACATCCTCTTATCCATTGGGGACTTTAGTGATCAATATAAGCGGCTCGATCATTCTCGGCTGCCTCGCAGCACTTTACGGGCAGCACGAGATATCGGAGACGCTGTATTCTTTTCTTGGGATAGGCTTCTGCGGCGCTTACACGACCTTCTCGACATTTGGTGTTGAAACAATACGATTGCTGGAACGTGAATTAAGAACACAAGCTATTATCTATGTGACGACTTCTGTCATTCTTAGCCTCGTAGGTGCAGGTGCCGGGTTCCTTATCTTCAACAGCTAAGGCTGTTCATCCATGCTACATGTTCGCATGCAGGTTCACTTCCTCTTCGCGATGGAAGGATGCATGGATGATACAGCAGATCACGGCAAGGACGCCGCCTGCTACAGCGACCCAAGCTGCATAATGAATGCCGCCTGTATCGAACATAAAGCCAATGGCATATGGGCCGAATAACCGGCCTAAGCTGCTAATGGCTCCTTCAACGCCGAGATAGAAGGGGGCGTTAGAGCCAGTCCGCTCACTGATGAAAGCAGGGACGGTTGGAGAAATCAGCATTTCCCCAATCGTAATCGTGATCATAGCGAGGATGATCATAGGATAGCTGTGATTCAAGAGAATCATGATGAATCCAGCCATATAGAAAATTGCGCTTCCGGTAAGTTGCGACGTGAGTTGTCTCATAAATCGATCATTGAGCCACCGGACGAACGGCTGACCGACAAAGATCAGAACACCATTCAGTGTCCATAGAATACTAAATGCAATAGGCTTCATGCCGATACTGTTAAGTAAGGTCGACACACCCGTCCCCCAGATCGAATTACCAAACATAATGAATAAGGCTCCAAGTGCCATGAAGAGATAAATTTGGTATGCCGAGAGCAATTGCCAAGTCTGCTGGAACGAAGATTTCGTTTTCTTCTGATGTTTGGAGCGATCAGCTGAAGAGAGATTTAAGTCCAACTTGCTCATGAACACCCAGAAGAACGTAGCGAATAAGAGGGATGTTACACCATTCAATACGAACGTGAGCTGGTAGGAGAAACTTGCAATAATGCCGCTGCATGCGGTACCAATCGCAACACCTAGATTATTGCCCACGTAAGCGATATTGTACATCTCTCGTCGACGATCCGCCCAACGGAAGCCGATAAATGCCGCAATGGCTGGCATGCTGATGGCATTGAAGAAGCCTACACACGCCATGAGCAGAGAGTAGATATGGAAATTGCTTGTGAACATTAACGAGAATTGGAACAATGACGTCATAAATAGTGCACTGACGACTAAGGCACGCATACCGACGCGATGAAATAGAGTGCCGCCGACAAGTTGCCCAGCAATACTGGCGAGTGCTTGTCCGAGCAATACAAGGCCTGCATCAGCAGCTGATCGATGGAAGAAGGAATAGATGTAGAGCGATGTTAAAGGCCACATAAATGCACTGCCTAAGGAATTGACAAAGCTAGCCGTAACAAAAATCCAAACCTCGCGGGGTAATTCTGACATTTTATTGAAGTGAAGTGGAAGCTTCATGATGATCACCTGTCTCTTAAGTCAATCTAGAAATATATAACAACATATCATAGAGCACAGACAAGAAAAAGCCCTAGAGAGTAAATCATACAAAATGGCGAAGAACATTGTACGATTTTACCCTTTAGGGCTTTTTCAGGTGAGGGTTGATCAGATTTAAACCGTGGTTAATTCTGTATGTTATTGAGCAGCAGCCATTGACTGGAGCGAAGCTTGCTTCGTTCCAGTCGATGGACGGCTGGAGGAACTACTGTATGGCGTGCCTGCTAATTCGTAAGGCAGACAGAGTGGCAGGCCCGTTCTTGGATCAGGCACGATATCGGCTTCGATGCCGAACACATCTCGCATCACTTCTGGTGTGATGACTTCGGTTGGTGAGCCGGAGCTTACAACTTTACCGCTCTTAATGGCTACCATATGCTGCGCAAACCTGGAAGCATGATTCAAATCATGGACGACCATCACGATGGTGCGTTTCTGATCTTGATTGAGCTGCTCGAGCAGCTTCAAGACTTCCAATTGGTGAGCCATATCGAGGAACGTTGTCGGTTCATCTAAGAACAACAGATCTGTGCCTTGAGCGAGTGCCATCGCGATCCATGCACGTTGTCGTTGACCACCAGATAGCTGATCGACAGGATGCATGCTGAATGCGCTCATACCAGTCACTTGTAACGCCCATTGAATCATTTCTTGATCTTCTTTATTCAGGTTGCCGAATCCCTTCTGATGCGGGAAGCGACCGTAGGAGACGAGTTCGCTGACGGTAAGACCATCTGGTGCCGTTGGATTTTGAGGTAGAATCGCCAGCTGCTTCGCAACCTCGCGTGTCGATTGACGATGCAAGGAACGTCCATCCAGGATGACCGTGCCTTTCTGTGGCTTCATAATACGTGCCATCGTCTTCAGAATCGTCGATTTACCGGACCCGTTCGCGCCGACAAGTGCTGTAATTTTTCCTTCAGGAATGACAAGATTTAAATCCTCAACGATGAGGCGATTATCATACGCAATATGAAGCTTCTCCGTAAATAAACGATTCATTTAGTCTACCCCTTTTTATAAGCAGCTAAGGTCAGAAGTGATCTGCCTGTTAGCCCGTTACGTCCAATTGAAATCAATGATATGTTAAATGAGCAAAATTCCGTTATGTTTATTCAAATGATAATGATTCTCATAATCATTGTCAATAGTTTTTGCGAAATTCAAATTTGTACAATTTTTGACCCCGCGCTTGGGGGAGTCAGATATTGCTCTTTAGAAATGCTCTGCAATCCGATAGAATCATATAGATAGATACAACAGGATATGTAAGGAGATAGATTAGCATGCCCCAAAAGATACTGATCGTAGAAGATGATATCCATATTTCCAGAATCATTAAAATGAATCTCAACTTAGTAAATTACGAGACCGTCGAGGTATACGATGGATTAGCTGCGCTTGCAGCGGTGAGGCAAGAAAAGTTCGACCTCATTCTGCTGGATGTCATGATTCCCAAGTTGGATGGGTTCGAATTAATGGAACAAATAAAACCTTATGGCATTCCGGTTATTTTCCTGACAGCCAAAAATTCGGTCTATGACAAGGTAAACGGACTTAAGCTTGGGGCCGAAGATTACATGGTCAAGCCCTTCGAAGCGATTGAGCTGCTGGCCCGCATGGAGACGGTGCTGCGCAGATACGGCAAAGAAGAGCAGGTGATGATGATACAGCATGTCCGAGTCGATCTGGACAAACGGGAAGTAACGCTGCATGGGGAGACCGTTGAGCTAACGCCGAAGGAATATGAATTACTTGTGGTGTTGTTGAAGAATAAGAATATTGCCCTCTCTAGAGAGCAGTTCCTCGATAAAGTATGGGGTAGCGATTATTACGGCGAGACCCGAACGGTGGACATGCATATCAAGTCGGTGCGTAAGAAGCTTCAGCTGCAGGATCATATTAAGACCATTTACAAAATCGGTTATCGGCTGGAGGATTAAGCCATGAAATTTTGGCATAAAATTTCATTGTTTTCATTCCTAGTCTTCGTCGTTATCTTTAATGCAGCTTCGATCCTGGTGATCGAACGAAGCCATAACAAGATTTTGTCGCAGGAAATCAACGGCGCGATAAGTCAGAACATGAGCATTCATTCAAGTATCGACGCGATTGTTCCGATTCTTCGAATCTATGATTCGCTTGATTATGAGAAGACGGTATTAACCAATGTCGCCAAGGAATTCGTAGAGAAGAATCGCGATCAACAGGTTTATATCGATATTACGAATGATAAGAATCAGTCGATTTATAGCAATGTTGATTTTAAGATGCCGATCCATCGTGAAGAACTCAGCAAGCTGGCTGTGGATGAGATTCATTACATTCTTCGAGATATCGATCAGCGTACGATCCTGTTCACCTCGAATATTACGGATATTCATCATAAAAGCTATGTCTTCACCTACATGAAAGATGTGACCTCCTTGTACGCGGATCGCTTGGAGCAGTATCGCTTCTTCGCCAAAGTGGATATTGCCGCCTGTTTCCTCTATATGCTGATCATGCTCTTCGTTAGCAGAGGGCTGACAAAGCCGATTGATCGGTTGAACCGGACGGCTCAAAGGATTGCGCAGGGAGGATTTTCGGAACGCGTCCCATTGAAATCGAAGGATGAGATTGGTATTCTGGCTCGTAATTTTAATGAAATGGCTGCGGTTGTTGAGGATAAGATTCAAGACTTGGAGAGGCACAATCAAGAGAAGCAGCGATTTATCGATAATTTTACCCATGAATTAAAGACACCTTTGACATCGATTATCGGATATGCCAATTTCCTGCGAACGACGAAATATAACGAAGAACAATTCCTCGACGGTCTGGATGTTATTTATACCGAAGGGAAACGATTAGAGTCGCTGTCGCATAAGTTGATGGACTTGATTTCGTTGCAAGAGGGCCGCGGTCAGATGGAGGAACAAGACCTAGGATCGATCATCGCCGAAATGAAACCGTCACTTGAGATGATGGCGAAGGAGAAGCAGATTGCTATCGTCCTCGATTGTGTAGAAGGCGGCAGACTGCTGTTGGACAAGGATTTGATCAAAGTACTGATCTTCAATCTCGTCGATAATGCGTTGAAGGCTTCTGCCCTACAGCAGAGCATTACGATCCGACTTTTCAGTCAGAATGATCGATACATGCTGGAAGTGATGGATCAAGGGATGGGTATCTCTGAATCGCATCGTGACAAAATATTCGAACCGTTCTATATGGCAGATAAAGCAAGATCGCCTGGTAACCAGGGAGCGGGACTAGGACTCTCTATTTGTCAGAGTGTCGCAAGGATGCACCATGCCGTTATCGAAGTTGAGAGTGAAGAAAATGAGGGCACGACGATTCGAGTTATTTTCGAACCGATCCATCCGAAAGGCGGGGGGGATATATGAATAAGCTAATTCGAATGCTCATCGGTGCAGCATTCGTGATGGTGTCGCTGACGGGTTGCGAAGGCCTATTCAACGGCATTGCCAAAGACAAGGTGATGGTGAAGAAAATAACGAAAGAGCCGAATAAGAATGAAGTGCAGTATGAAGGCGTGCTGTCGCAGGATGCGGTGAAGACTGTCAGTCTGAATGCGGTCAACAAATATTACGATAAGAACTTATCGATCGATGACGTTCAATTTGACGAGTTGCTTGCGGTAGACCAATTGAAGCTGAAAGACCTGCTGGACCGGGTGGAAAAGAAATATAAGAGTCACCCGCGCGAGAGGCAGATGTTCACATTTGAGATGGACGCTGAAGCAGAGTTGAAAAAAATTCCGAGTGGTTTATTCTATGTTACCTTGATTCATGATGCTGACCCTAGGGAAGTTTTTGATGTCGTTATTAATGCGAGAGATGGGGAGGTACTTCGAATCAATAATGTCGACCAGTCCCCTATTGTATACAACGATGTCGTGTCAGATCGGCTCATGGATGAGGTCCATGGGGTGGCGGACCGTTTTATTCAGGAGAAAATGAATGAACCATTATCGCAGTTGACCTTCGATAAGAAACAGATTCGTTGGGGCTATAGACCGGAAGTGTATTATTTGAACAAGACAAATCAAATGATAAAATATAGTGTTCAAGTTCAAATGAGTACGGAGCAAGTGGCGGGATTCAGTAAAGACGTGATGGCGCTCCTACAATATTATACAGAGTCGTAAATCTACAGATATTTGGCCAGCTGCACCTGCAGCTGGTCTTTTTGTGTGTGACTTGTTCGCTTGAATCTAAATTTTACAACTTCTATACAAGTCCATCTTACTTACCATATATTCGCCTATTACACTAGGGTTCATGGGATAGTAAGTTCATAAGGGAAAGGAAGAATGAAATGAAAAAAACATTATTCATGATGTTAACGATCCTACTGATCATTTCGGTCTCGGCATGCAGCACCCCTGCGGGTAAGGGGGAGACACAAAGCGAAAATAAGAAAACAGAAACGCTAAAAGAGAAGAATACGCCGGATTTAAAATTGGACGGGGAGAAAAAAACGATCGTGTTCTCCACCTATTTTCCTGATGAGTTTTTTAAGCAGGCAAAAAAGAAATATGAGGCCAAACATCCAAATATTACGATTGATCTCAGATATGTCGAGAGTGATGACGCCCATGGCGAAGCGGATAGCGAAAAGTATATTAAGACGACGAATACAGCCATGTTATCTGGCGCAGGACCGGATCTCATTGAGATGGACTTGTTGCCGATGGGAAGCTATGTGAACAAACAATTGTTGGTCAATATGAGTGAGATGATGGATCACGATCCGTCTTTTCAGAAAGACCAATATTTCACAAACATCCTGGACGCTGTTACATTGAACGGCGGGATCTATGGCATGCCGCTGAACTTCTTCCTGTACGGCCTTGTAGGCAATGAAACGGTGATCGATAAAAGCGGTGTGAAGATCGATGATCAAAATTGGAACTGGAGTCAATTCGTCGACGTGGCCAAAGAACTAAAGAAGGCGGATTCTTCCAAGAACCAAACGGCCTTATTAAGCGAATCGCCTTATTTGTTAAATGAAATGGTTAAAGATCAATATGCTACCTATGTGGATCAGGCTAAGGGTGAAGCCAATTTCGATTCACAAGGGTTTACCGCCCTGCTGCAACAAGTGAAATCGTTATTCGATGAACAGGTGGCTTCAGAGACCGCATCACGCTCGATATTCTGGAACACGTCGATTGTTTCCCCTGCAGACTACATTCGAACGATGAAGCAGAGTGAACATTATGGGAAGGGATATGAATTTACGTCCAAGCTGTACGCCAAACCTCATGCAGACGGGAAGGAAGCGGGAGGATATTTCAGAACCTACAAAACAATCGGGATGAATGCCAAATCGGAGGTTAAAGCCGAAGCATGGGATTTCATCAAATTTATGTTGTCGGATGAAGTACAAGCCAAAGCAGGCAGCGCGGGTTTCCCATTAAATAAGAACGTCTATCAGAAGCAAGTGCATCTGCTGCTGCAGGAAGGCAAAGTCATATCGGATCAAGAAATGGGACCGCTGAAGGGAAAGGTATTCGACGTGAAAGCACAGGATCTTCAAGGATTGGAACATTTTCTGGCTGAAGCGATCTATCCGGTGGAGTTCAGACCTTCCAAGATCGACGAGATCATTACGAATGAATCGAAGGCCTTCTTCAGCGGACAGAAGTCAGCCGAAGACGTAGGGAAGTTAATTCAAAATCGAGTGACGACCTTCTTGAATGAATAACCAGGAGCCGACAGAATCAAGGTCAGCTGCAACCGCAGTTGGCCTTTTTGCGCTGTGCTGCTTGTTGAATTCAGCATTTTACAACTTCATTACAAGTCCATCTCACTTATCATATATTCCCGTACTACACTGGTAGAAGTACAAGTCGTGGCAGTCGACGATGAACGAATATGCTCAGTGAAAAGGTTGGGAGAAGGTTCATTTTTCGCATTCGAAGTGGATTTAGGAGATGTTAAATATGGTGGGAAAATGTTATCGGGGCAAAATATTTAAGTTGCTACGACAAGATTGGATGGTGGCTGTTCTTTTCATAGCGCCGAGCTTGATAGGCTTCGCAATTTTTTATCTTATTCCGTTTGTTATGGGATTTTTCTATTCTTTCCAAGATAGCGCGGTAGATGGCTCTTTTGTCGGTTTTGATAATTATAATGAACTGTTGGCTAGCGGATCCTTCCGTAAAGCGGCATCAAACACATTCCTATTTACCGGTATAAGTGTACCGCTCATCGTTGTTTTATCCTTATTATTTGCGATTTTGCTGAATCAAAAATTATTTATTCGGAATTGGCTGCAGACGGCTTTTGTATTGCCACTTGTGGTACCTGTCGCCTCGATCGTCATGATGTGGCAAATATTGTTCGACTGGAATGGTACAGTAAATGTTTGGATGCAAAGCATGCATATCGAACGGATCGATTGGATGAAATCCGATTGGTCCATGGGTGTGTTGGTTGTCGTGTACACATGGAAAAATATCGGGTACAACATCATTTTATTCTTGGCCGGACTACAAAGTATACCTAAGGATTACTATGAAACGGCGGATATCGAAGGTGCTGGTAGATTTCATAAATTGATTCATATTACGCTGGTCTACTTGACTCCGACCATGTTCTTTGTCGTTCTGATGTCTATTATTAATTCCTTCAAAGTTTTTCGTGAAACGTATCTGATTGCAGGAGATTATCCACATGACCGTATTTATATCCTGCAGCATTATATGAACAACATGTTTCTATCACTCGATATTCAGAAACTAACGGCCGCTGCCACGTTGATGGTTGGCTTCATTCTAATCAGTGTGACAGTCATGCTCTCCATAGAACGCCGTTTTCGGCAATTCATGGATTAAGCATAAGGAGGGTGATAGGGTTGGCTTTTTTTCGCAAGTTTGCGTTGACGTTGGTGATGGGGATGATCGCCGCGATGATGCTGTTTCCTATTGTTGTTACATTCACCAACTCCTTGATGACGGAAGGTGAGATTGAGCATAACTATCATCTCATTGGCGAGATGATCAATACTTCAGCAGGAGAGAAAGATGGCTTTGTTAACTTGAAGATATTCCCCGATTGGCTGTCATTTCATCAATATGCGGAGGTGTTGGTTCATAAACCGATGTTCCTTCAGATGTTTTGGAATTCCGTATGGTTGGTCACGCCTATTATCGTTGGGCAAGTGCTAGTCGCATCTCTGGCGGCCTATGCTTTTGCCAAGCTTCGATTTTGGGGTCGGGATAAGTTGTTTGTCATTTATTTAATGACCATGATTATGCCGTTTCAAGTCACCTTGGTTCCCAACTACATTATTGTGGAGAAACTTGGACTCATGAACACAACATCCGCGATTATTTTACCGGGAATTTTCAGTGCTTTCGGTGTATTTATGCTAAGACAGTTCATGCTGCATATTCCGAATTCGTATATCGAAGCGGCCAAAATGGACGGAGCTGGACAATTAAGGATTTTTTATAAGATTATCGTTCCTCTAATTCAACCTGGAATCGCAGCACTGATCGTCTTGCTGTTCGTTGACAATTGGAATATGGTCGAGCAGCCGCTTATTTTTCTGGAGGATGCATTCAAGCAGCCGTTATCGCTATATTTGTCGCGAATTAATGAAGGGGCCCGGGGTGTTGCGTTTGCTGCATCGGTTCTGTTTATGGCACCCATGGTGCTGTTGTATCTTTATGCAGAGTCTTATTTTGTCGAAGGCATTCAGCTATCGGGGATTAAAGGATAAGGGAGGATTACCATGCAGTTACAATCTGCCGAACAAGCGGTAATGGGACGCAAACGAACGATTCGAATCGTTGCAATATTGTTCATTTTCGTACTGATTGCCTTTACGCTGCTTGGCAATACGATCATGGCGCTGACATTGCCTAAAGTCGCGGTCATCGAGCCGAAGCCTGGACAACTCACTCACACATTTAAGGGTAGTGGAATATTGAAGTGGCGTGCGGAAATGGAATTGGCGAATCCAACAAGCAGTATCGTGAAGAAGATAAAAGTCAAGAAAGGGGATGTGGTAAAGAAGGGACAGCAACTCGTGATATATGATCGCACCGATGCGGAACAACAGATCTTAGACGAGCAAGCGAGTCTTCATAAGCTTAAGATTGCCATAGAGGAGCAGCAGAGCAGCTATATTATGGCAGTCCAGAGTGGGGATGAGCTGCAAATAAAGGGCGCGAAACGCCAAATCGATACCAGCAAAATTGATCTGGATGTGCAGCAGCGTAAAATCCAAAAAATGCAGGAGGATTTGACGAAAAGTCGAACATTGGTGGCTCCGTTTGACGGCATGATCACGGAAGTGGGCGCGATAGAAGGTCTATCTTCCACCAGTAAGGGACCTGATGTGCGAATCTCGAATGGGAGCCTTGGATATGATGCGGAAGTATGGGTTCCAGCGAAAATGGCATCCTTCTTGAAGATAGGCGATAGGCTTGATGTCCAAGTGAATGGCAGCCAAGTGGAGCAAGTCGAAGGTGTGCTTGCCGATATTCAAGATGGGAACGGTACAGAGCTGAGCAGTGGCGATGCAGGCGGGGGGACGTCTCCGAACGCGCCTATGAAGCGTCTGCGCATCACGATCCAAGGCGAAGGCTGGAAAGGCGGCGAGAATGTTCAAGTGGAGTTGGTGAGACAGACAGCCGCGGAAGCGCTGCTGATCTCAAATCAAGCGATACATGAAGATTCAAGCGGAAAGTACGTCTATCGGGTAGAAGAGCGGAACGGTCCGCTTGGCAATGCGTTCTATGTCCAGAGAGCATCGATTACTGTCGTGGATGCGAATGATCATGAATCTGCCAT
The DNA here is from genome assembly GCF_042676425.1 of Paenibacillus sp. GCM10027629. NCBI lineage: Bacteria > Bacillati > Bacillota > Bacilli > Caryophanales > Paenibacillaceae > Paenibacillus > Paenibacillus sp. GCM10027629. Next base: position 436,591 of record NZ_JBHTGZ010000009.1, read on the forward strand.
AACCGAAGGACTGTTCGAACAGGATCAAGTGATATTAGAAAGCAGCGAGCCGCTGCAGGAGGGAAATAAGGTTCGAATGTAATTAAGATACGCGAAATAACCGCTCAGACTCGTTAGGTCTGGGCGGTTATTCGTATATAGCTAACGGATTTTTATCGTGTAGCGGACGTTTGTCTATACAGTTGGCTCCGGCTGCATTTTATGCACCTGATCGATCGTTCCGCCTCCAAGACATACATCGCCATCGAAGAAGACGACGGCTTGTCCTGGTGTAACGGCCTTTTGCGGTTGATCGAATTTCACTTCAGCCGTGTCTGCCGTTAACCAAGTGATCGTGACGCCTTGATCGGGCTGACGGTAGCGGAATTTCGCTGTGCAGCGCATGGATTCGCCTGGATGGATCGTGCGGTTACCCCGAATCCAGTTGATCCCTGTCGCCGTGAGGCCGTGCGAATACAGACTGATGTGCTGATCCCCTTGGACGACATAGAGAATGTTCTGTTCGAGATCCTTATCTGCCACGAACCAAGGCTCACCCGAACCGGAACCGCCAATACCTAGCCCTTGGCGTTGACCGAGGGTATAGTACATTAAGCCGTCGTGGCGACCTTTGATCTCGCCGGTGCGAATATCGACCATATTGCCGGATTTGGCAGGCAGATAATTGCTGAGGAACTCCTTGAAGTTTCGTTCGCCGATGAAGCAGACGCCTGTACTGTCTTTTTTCTTCGCTGTAGCAAGTCCAGCTTCTTCTGCGATCCGACGGACTTCCTTCTTCGGCAGATGACCGATCGGGAACATGGCTTTGGAAAGCTGCTGTTGATTGAGTGCATTCAAGAAATAAGTTTGATCCTTGTTGCTGTCAACGCCGCGAAGCAGCTTGAACTCGCCATCTTCCTCTACGACACGCGCATAGTGCCCAGTAGCCAGATAGTCTGCGCCTAGATCCATTGCTTTCTGCAAAAATTCGCCGAATTTGATCTCGCGGTTGCACATGACATCTGGATTTGGTGTCCGTCCGCGTTTGTACTCGTCTAAGAAATAAGAGAATACTTTATCGAAATATTGCTTCTCAAAATTGACTGTATAATAAGGAATGCCGATTTGTTCACAGACGCGACGGACATCTTCTGCATCATCTTCTGCCGTGCAGTGTCCGAACTCATCTGTATCATCCCAGTTCTTCATGAATATTCCGATGACATCGTAGCCTTGTTCTTTGAGTAACAGAGCGGTAACCGAAGAATCGACGCCGCCTGACATGCCGACGATGACACGGATGTTCGAATTCGAATTTGACATCGTTATCACCATTTCTCTCCTATATTTCAAAAGGTCTGCCTTGCAAATGTAGAACTTTGAGTATATTGTAACATAACATTTGATTTTCATCGAATAATGTGCATAGAACTTAGATGTCACAACATTTTCGTGAATAGGTTGATGTTTTTTTGACCATAACGATGATAAATATGTTACGATAAACACAGGTGTGTCATTGGAATTATCGGAATACAATGCTTTAAATTATTGAAGTGATGAGAGAGGTGCTCTTTTTGAAAATATCAACAAAAGGCCGTTACGGCTTAACGATCATGATGGAGCTCGCAGCCAAGTTCGGTGACGGGCCTATTTCTTTGAAAAGTATTGCAGAGAAGAATCAATTGTCGGAGCATTACTTGGAGCAATTGGTTGCTCCGCTTCGCAATGCGGGCCTTGTGAAAAGTGTTCGCGGCGCATACGGCGGTTACATCCTTTCGAAGGAAGCAGAACAGATTACGGCAGGCGATGTCATTCGTGTGTTGGAAGGACCGATCTCGCCGGTTGATTTTACGGAAGAAGACGATCCTGCCAAGCGTGATTTGTGGCTTCGAATTCGGGACAGTATTGCTCTTGTGCTCGATTCCACGACGCTCGCTGACCTGATCAATTTCAAAGATGAAGGTGCGCTGGATAATTACATGTTCTATATCTAAGCTGCAGCTGCGGTAACCATCGAATTGTGAGTAAGTTAATAGACAGCAGGTGAATGAAAATGTCATATATTTATTTAGATCATGCTGCAACGACGCCGATGCATCCAGCGGTTGTGGAGGAGATGACGCGATATATGCAGGGGCATTTCGGTAATGCCTCTAGCGTCCATCGGATCGGTCGTGAAACGAAGCAGTATCTGAATCAAGCGCGAGATCGTATTGCGGCAAGACTTCGTTGCCACCCGAATGAACTGGTATTTACAGCGGGTGGAACAGAGAGCGACAACATGGCGCTCTTCGGCGCAGTATCGTACGAGAGAGATCGTACGGGCAAGAAGCATATCATCACATCGCAGATTGAACATCATGCTGTGCTGCATGCCTGTGAGCAATTGGAACGCATGGGGGTGGAGGTTACTTACGTACCTGTCGATACTTCTGGACGCGTACGACTGGAAGATATCGAAGCTGCCATTCGCCCAGATACGGTGCTCATTAGCATCATGTACGGGAACAATGAAGTGGGAACACTGCAGCCGATTCGTGAGATTGGCGAGCTGGCCAGATCGAAAGGTATTCGATTTCATGTGGATGCCGTACAGGCATTAGGTGCTTGCCCACTCGATTTGTCGGAATTACCCGTGGACCTCATGAGTTTATCCTCGCACAAAATTAATGGACCCCAAGGTGTTGGTGCGCTATATATTTCACGCCGCACAACCATTGATCCTCTCCTGTTCGGAGGTTCCCAGGAGCGCAAACGGAGATCGGGCACGGAGAATATCGCCGGAATCCTTGGATTTGCCAAAGCTGTGGAGCTTGCGACAGATGCACTCGATGATAAGATTCAATTTGCCTCCCATTTACGAAATACGATGTTTGATCAGCTTCAAGCACAGCTTGGTGCTCAGCATGTTGTCCTGAATGGCCATGTTAGCGAGCATTTGCCGCATATTCTGAATATCAGCTTGATCGGCGTGTCGACTGAGACGATGCTGATGAATTTAGATATGGAAGGGATAGCTGCAGCTAGCGGATCTGCTTGTACTTCAGGTTCGCTCGAAATATCGCATGTTCTGCAAGCGATGCATCTACCTGAGGAAGTTCTCCGCAGCGCGGTTCGTTTTAGTTTCGGTTTGGGCAATACTATAGAAGATGTGGAAGAAACCATAGCGAAAATTGCAACCATTTACACACGGCTGCGTAATAGAAGTTAGGGGTTTCTATGTGGGCAAGGAGGGATAACCATCCACATCATTCGGAGGACCGTCGGACATGCTGTTGTATCGTGCATTCGAGGTTCAGACCGCTATACCGAAATGAGGAGGACCTTGATAACGCATCATGAAGCTGCTAGAAATGATCGGATTACCCATCTATGAAGTTGAGACCGGCAGACGGGTCGGTAAAATACAGGATTTCTACCTGACGCCAGATTGGCAGATGGAGGGAATTGAACTGGAAGGAAAGAAGTGGTTCGCTACTTCACCCATTCGGATGGTGCCGTGGCAAGAGATAACGGCTTGCGGCGAAGATGCCGTGATGATTGCGAATAAACAGGCGATTCAGAAGCGAAGCGCCGTCGATATACAATATACACTCCTGTGCGGGGATCGCAGAATACGCGATCTCCCACTGTTAACACCTGATGGAAATCAACTCGGTCGTGTTGTCGATGTTTACGTTGACCAGAAATTGGGTAATACAATAATAGGTTTAGAAATTACGGATGGTTTTATTTCAGATCTCATCGAAGGCCGCAAGTGGCTACGGGTGTCCGACGTGCTGCAGATTGGTCAAGATGCCATCATGGTTCCTGTAGACATTGAGCAACGTCTGGAGAAAATCATTACTTCTGTTAATGGATAGGTGAATGTTATGATGAGATGCCCAAATTGCAACTCCAAGGATATCGGCAAGATTGGTTCTCACCAGTTCTACTGCTGGGGATGCTTTATTGAGCTTACCGTGAACGGGGAGAAAATGTCTGTCTTCCAAGTGGAAGAGGATGGGACACTCAGCTCATTGGATGATTTGTTTTTTGGCGAGGAAGTGCCGCAGGATTTCCCCTCGGTTCAGGTTTCTCCATAATTTCATACACAATGTGTAATCATGATACCCTTGTTTCGGTATGGAAAGCCTGCCTTTATCCATGTCATCCGGAACAGGGGTTTTTGGTCTTTGCTGCTTGGCTTATAAATTCCCTACCAGGTACATATACTGATCTATATGCTAGTCCGAACGGTGGGGATGTACGAAAATGGAGCGATTTACGAAAAGTCGATTTTTTATATTTGGTGTGTTTACGCTTCTGGGCTTGCTGATTTTGTACATGCTGCTGCAGATTAAGCCCATTATCGTCGGAATCTATGATTTCGTGAAGGCGGTTCTTGCCCCTTTCTTGGTCGCTATGATTATTGCTTATGTGCTGAATCCGATTGTGAACCTGCTTAAGGAACGAAAAGTACCGCGAACGATGGCGGTCTTACTTATTTATGCGGTATTCCTCACTTCGCTTACCGTTATTCTCATGAATGTGATTCCGATGTTCATGAAGCAGCTGCAAGAGTTAAGCGAGCATATGCCGGAGTTGAATATGAAGGCACAGAGCTTGGTGCAGGATCTGAATCATTCTTTGCTGCCGCCGAGCATCCGTTCTGGCATCTTTCATTGGATCGGGCAGCTGGAGACGAAGCTTGCGCACACGATTTCGAGTCTGATGAATAATATTGGCGAGACGATTAATTTACTGATGGTTGCGTTTATCGTGCCGTTTCTTATTTTCTATATCCTCAAGGATTTCGAAGTATTCGAGCGGGCGGTGATTCTGTATGTGCCTCGCAGTCATCGGAAGCAGATCGTCAAGTTAATGAAAGATATTGACTCGGCGCTAGGGAACTATATTCGAGGTCAATTCCTGGTCTGTCTAATTATTGGCGTACTCGCTTATATTGGCTACTGGTTGATTGGGATGCCATATCCGTTATTGCTCGCCAGTGTCGTCGCAATCTTCAATATTATTCCGTATCTCGGTCCGTTTTTCGGTGCTGCTCCTGCGATTCTCATGGCGTTCATGGTCTCTTGGAAAATGGTCCTGTTCGTCGTGATCATCAATACAATCTGCCAGATCCTTGAGGGGAATGTGATCTCACCCCAGGTCGTTGGCCGCACGTTACATATGCATCCGTTATTAATCATTTTCGCATTGCTTGTTGGCGGTGAAATCGCGGGTGTGCTTGGATTGATTTTGGCCGTGCCATTCTTCGCCGTCATGAAGGTCATTCTTCAACATTTCTTTGCTTATTATGTGAGGCGAAAGACAATCTGAGGGGCTATTTGACAGGAATCAGCTTGGTCGATATACTTTAATATTATTGTGAAAAAATGGTCTATACTCATCAATACGTGGATGAAATCAAGTAAGCCGCACCTATGCTCAGAGAGCAGATTCCTTCCCAGCCATATGGTTCTAACGATATGCTGCTGTGATGGCTGTAAGAGTCTGCAATGAAGGACGGTTGAACGCTAATTTCGGAGTGCGAATGAACTTCGCCGGTTGGCCCCGTTAACGGCTCTACGAGGCGATCCAGCTGCTGCTAGCAGATGGATAACCAGGGTGGTACCGCGATTTTTCGTCCCTGAATTTATTTGGGGACGTTTATTTGTGTTTGCCGTGGGCCATCCCCCTAAGTCCCCCTTTGAAAGGGGGATTCCAAGGGTTCCCCTCTGGACACCCAAAGTTTGTCGAGGTGCGGGGCAGAGGCGCTTTTTCCTGCTACTGTGGCGGTGAGAGCGCTACTGTCCTTCGGACCCGCTTGGACGTTGGTGCAGTGCTGTGCATTGAACCTGCGCGGTGCTGCGTTCAATGTGGTCTCTTGGCGAAGCTCTGAAGCAGAGAATACATTGCCCCTGCGCGGTGCTGCGGGCAATGTAGGTGCATGTAACGCTTCGGAGCAGAGCCTTGTGTAAGCAGCTCAGTGAGGGCGGACGGGCGCAGCGTCCGCCGAGCCTCGGAGGTCCAAGCGCCTCCGAGGAGCGAATTCTTTTTTATCCCACGGTGAGGCGTGCGACGTGGAGGGCTTGGAATAGCGAGAAGATGGGTGAATATCAGCGGAGTGGCTGAAATCGTACTGGAGAAGCGATAGCGTTCGCATTTGTCCCCGGATTTCTACCTCTTCGTGTTCTAGTTCAATCAGAGAAATCTGGGGACAAGAGCGATCGGAAGAACGATTCAGTCGCGGAGCGGCCGGGTTTCACCCATTTCTTCGAGCGGACATTCCAACTTGCCTGTAACACAGCTCGCCCCCTCACCTTTATAAAAACAAATTTTAACTTGGAGGTATCCCCCAATGAAAGCCAGTGAAATTCGCTCAAAATGGTTAGAGTTTTTCGCCAGCAAAGGCCACACAATTGAACCAAGTGCGTCGCTTGTACCGCATAATGATCCATCCTTGCTATGGATCAACGCGGGGATGGCACCGCTAAAGCCATATTTTGACGGACGCGTAAAGCCTGCGAACCCGCGCATTGCGAACTCGCAGAAATGTATCCGTACGAACGACATCGAGAATGTGGGTAAGACACGCCGTCACCATACGTTCTTCGAGATGCTCGGGAACTTCTCAATCGGCGACTATTTCAAAGAAGAAGTTATCACTTGGGCATGGGAGTTCTTAACGGACAAGAAATGGATCGGCTTCGACCCAGAGCGCCTTTCCGTGACGGTCTATCCGGAAGATGAGGAAGCTTATAAATTCTGGAATGAGAAGATCGGCATCCCAGCGGAGCGCATTTACAAGACGGAAGATAACTTCTGGGATATCGGTGAAGGACCATGCGGACCTTGTACGGAAATTTTCTATGACCGTGGCGAGAAGTACGGAGATCTATCGGATCCAGAATGTACGCCAGTGGGTGAGAATGAACGTTTCCTAGAAGTGTGGAACTTGGTATTCTCGCAATTCAACCATAACAAAGACGGCAGCTTTACGCCGCTTCCGAATAAGAACATTGATACAGGCGCAGGACTTGAGCGTTTCGCTTCCATTTTGCAGGATGTGGATTCGAACTTCGATACGGACCTGTTCCAACCGATCATTCAAGCGACTTGCGAAATCGCAGGCGTGAAATATGGCGTGAACGCCGAGCATGACGTTGCATTCAAAGTCATTGCAGACCATGTGCGCACGGTTGCTTTCTCCGTAGGTGATGGTGTTCTTCCGTCGAACGAAGGCCGTGGATATGTCATCCGCCGTTTATTGCGCCGCGCCGTACGTTATGGCAAATTGCTCGGCATGGATCGTCCATTCATGTACCAATTGACTGCGGTTGTTGGCGAGATCATGGGCGTGTACTATCCAGAAGTAGTCGAGAAGCGCGAATTCATCGAGAAAGTGATTCGCACAGAGGAAGAGCGTTTCCATGAGACATTGTCCGACGGTTTAGAGATTCTCTCTCAGCTAAGCAATAAGGCAAAGCAAGAAGGCGTGACAGAGATCAGTGGTGCAGATGCGTTCAAGCTTTACGATACGTATGGCTTCCCATTCGACTTAACAGAAGACTATGCGGCTGAGCATGGATTGACTGTGGATCGCGCTGGTTTCGACGCTTCCATGCAAGAGCAGCGGGATCGCGCACGGGCAGCTCGCCAAGAGACAGAGAGCATGAAGGTGCAAGGTGGCGTCCTGTCTGATTTTACGTCTAAAAGTGAGTTTGTTGGATATAATGAATTGGAGATTCAGGCGCAAATTATCGGTATGATTGTGGATGATGCGCTTGTTGATACCGTCGAAGAAGGTCATGTGTGTCAATTGATCTTAGACCGTACTCCGTTCTATGCAGAGAGCGGCGGTCAGATTAGCGACTTAGGAACGATCTCTAATGACAGTGGTGTTGCACAAGTTGCGGGTGTGTTCAAAGCACCGCTTGGTCAACACGTGCAGCAAGTGACAGTACAATCGGGTACACTTCGTGTTGGAGATACCGTGCGAGCTTCCGTTGATAAGGCGGCTAGAGAAGATATTATTAAGAATCATACAGCAACGCATTTGCTTCATCGTGCATTGAAAGATGTGCTCGGCGAGCATGTTAACCAAGCAGGTTCTCTTGTAGAGACCGATCGTCTTCGTTTCGACTTCTCGCATTTCGGCAGCATAACAGCGGAAGAGCTGACGGAAATCGAGCGCCGTGTCAATGAGCAGATCTGGAAAGGTACAGATGTTGTGATTGAGCAAAAAGCAATCGCAGACGCAAAAGCAATGGGTGCGATGGCGTTGTTCGGCGAGAAATACGGCGATGTCGTTCGTGTCGTGCAAGTCGGTACGTACAGTATCGAGCTTTGCGGTGGCTGTCATGTACGCAATACATCGCAAATCGGCTTATTCAAATTGGTGAGTGAGAGCGGTATTGGATCAGGTGTACGAAGAATTGAAGCCTTTACGGGTCGTCATGCGTATAAGTATATGGATGGGCAGATTGAACTGCTCAAGCAAAGCGCTTCTCTCTTAAAATCGAATATCAACGACGTGCCGAAGCGTCTTGACGCATTATTCGGACAGATCAAGGAATTGCAACGTGAGAATGAATCACTGCAAGCGAAGCTTGGCAGCATTGAAGCGGGTCAGCTTACAGATCAAGTGAAACAAGTTGGCGATGCGCAGCTTCTTGCAGCGAAAGTAAATGCAAGCGGAATGGACGCGCTTCGCGGTGTAGCCGATGAGCTCAAAGTGAAATTGGAGTCGGCGATTCTCGTGCTTGGTGCGGTTGCAGAAGATAAAGTGAACATTGTCGTATCTGTCTCCCCTGATTTGGTCAAACGTGGATTCCATGCAGGCAAACTCATCAAGGAGATTGCGGCAATCTGCGGCGGCGGCGGCGGCGGACGTCCGGATATGGCACAAGCTGGCGGTAAAGATCCATCCAAATTGGACGAAGCACTAAAATTTGCTGAGGAACTTGTAGCGAAACAAACGGTGTAAACGTAAGGAAAAAAGGTTCAAAAAGTCGTCATGACTTTTTGAACCACCTAGAGAAGATGGAATTTTAATGTGGGCAATGATATGTTATGATAGAGAGAAAGCTTTGGAATTGAAGTGAGGTGGTGTTGGCGATGGAATCGATGGATTCAACCATGAAATTTAACGTCAAAGCAGAAGAAGAAGAGTTTACTTCTGAGGAAATTCTGCTAAAAGTGTATGATGCTTTGGTGGAGAAGGACTATAACCCCATTAATCAGGTTGTAGGCTACTTATTATCCGGGGATCCCGCTTATATTCCTCGTCATAACAATGCTCGAAGCTTGATACGTAAGAAGGAACGCGACGAACTCATTGAAGAATTGGTTCGTTCGTATCTCAAACTGCATCGATAACAGGAGTACCAGATGACAAAAATTCTAGGTCTGGACTACGGGGATCGGAGAATCGGTGTAGCCGTAAGCGACATGTTTGGATGGACGGCCCAAGGGCTGGATGTCATTGATCGGAAGCGCGACAGCGATGAGCTGAAGCGAATCGGTGAGATGATTGAAGCTAATGAAGTTAGCGAGATCGTCCTCGGACTTCCGAAGAACATGAACGGCACAATCGGCCCCCGTGGCGAAATTTGTATGGCATTTGCCCAGACGTTGCAAGAAGCTTTTAACCTCCCCGTTCACCTTTGGGATGAGCGGCTGAGCACCGTATCTGCAGAGCGTACGCTTGTCGAAGCGGATGTGAGCCGCAAGAAGAGAAAGCAAGTCGTAGATAAGATGGCAGCAACGTTGATTTTGCAAAACTATTTGGATTCTAAAATGAAAAGGTGAGGGTGATTGCAGATGACGAAGGACAATGAAGTACAGATGGAAGAACCAGAAATTATTTATATTCCGGATGATGAAGGCAATGAGGAAGAATTCGAAGTCATCATGAAGTTCGAAGTGGATGGTTCCGATAATAAGTATATGATGGTCGTACCGGTTGAATCGACAGACGAAGAGGCGGATGAAGTTTATGCCTTCCGTTATGAAGAAGATGGCGACGATTTGAAGTTGTTCATTATTGAAGATGAAGAAGAATGGCAAGTGGTTGAAGAGACTTTCAATACACTCGTTGGTGAGCTGGAAGAGGAGAATTAAGAAATGAGTTATTATCAGTTGAGAGATGTCGTGTTTACGAACCGTCTTGTGGAAGCCTTTGGAAATGATATCGAGCTTACAGATGACCAGGGTCATGCTGTCGTCTATCGTCTGCTCAAAGAATTTCAATTGGGTGCGCATGGCTATGCTGTGCTCCAATCGCAAGATCATGATGATGAAGATGTAGAAATCTTCCGCGTTATGGTGAATGCAGATGGCCAGCCGGAGCTAGAGACCATTGAGGATGATGAGGAATGGGAGAATATCTCGGAACTGTATGATGAACTTACGCTCCCAGATGCAATTGATGAGCCTTAAGGGCAGAGATTACCATCATAGCACCACATGATAGATGTAACTTCATTTACGACCTTGCAAAAGAGCGGATTATTCCGCTCTTTTTGGTTCGGTTAGATTTATCGGGTCCTCGCAAAGTACATGAATCGCATCAAAGCTAGAGCGCCACTTTGTGGGTGTTCGGTGGTTATTAAAATTTAAAGAGTTGTGCATATGTGATATACTTGCTATATTCTTGCGAAAAAAGGGGGAATGGTGGACAAAATGAAGAAATTTGTCCTAACCTGCGTCATCATTTTGCTGGTGATTGTGATAGGCGGTGCCGGATATGGCTGGCTTCAAATGCAGCCGACATCAGCGAGTGAGCAGGCCAAAGAGGTTCAAATTAAACAAGGGATGGGGACTTCGAAGATTGCGGATGTATTGGAGCAAGAAGGACTCATTAAGAATAGTCTTATTTTTAAGGTTTATTTGAAGGTCAATAAGGAAGGATCCAAGTTCAAAGCAGGCAAATATGCGTTAACACCGGGTCTGACTTATCAAGAGATTATTGCCAAGTTGAATGCAGGGGATGTGATCCCGGATGAAGTCATCCGATTCACGATTCCTGAAGGGTATACGATCAATCAGATCGCGGATAAACTAAGTGCAGATCATCAAGTCGATCGTGCGGAGTTTCTTAAGCTTGTAGATGACGCTGCTGCATTTAAGTTACCGGCATCTACGGAGATTCCAACCGATGCGAAGCTGATACATCAGTTAGAAGGCTATCTCTTCCCTGAAACCTATGAGCTCAAGAAGGGCAGCACGGCAAAGGATATGATACAGCGGATGTTGAATGAGCTGGATAAGAAGCTGGCTACTCTCCCATCCGATTGGGAACAGAAAATGAAAGCCCAGAACTTGAATTTCCACCAGTTGATGACGGTAGCCTCGCTTATAGAACGAGAAGTTGTGGTAGATTCTGAACGTGGGCTAGTTGCGGGTGTGATCTATAACCGTCTTAAGCAGAACAAACCGCTTCAGATCGATGCGACCATTCAATATTTGTTCGACAAGCCGAAGGATCGACTGTACAATAAAGATTTGAAAATTGAAAGTCCTTATAATACCTATTTGCATGATGGATTGCCGCCAGGGCCGATCGCAAGTCCGAGTCTTGCTTCGATCGAAGCAGCGTTAAATCCAGAGCCTTCGAAATATTTGTATTATGTGACGAAGAAAGACGGCAGTCAGAGCCATTTGTTCGCAGTGACGTACAAAGAACATTTGGAGAATATTAAGAAGAGCAAAGAAATGGCGAAATAAGAAAGCATAGTGGAGAGTCCAAGAGGTGAAGTGAAATGAGCAAAAAACCAGAATTACTTGTAACAGCAGGCTCTATTCCACAGTTGCAGAAATTTATTGCAGCGGGAGCAGATGCGGTGATCATCGGGGAGCAGAAGTACGGCATGCGTCTCCCCGGTGAGTTCAAGATTGAAAATATCCGTGAGGCGGTAAACATCGCGAAGCAAGCAGGCGTGAAGATATATGTCGCCGTGAATAATATTATGGATAATCAATTGCTCGAAGAGCTTCCAGCCTATCTGGCGGAAGTGCAGCAAGCCGGAGCTGATGCAATCGTCTTCGGTGATCCGTCTGTTCTGATGATCGTACGGGAGGCAGCTCCAGATCTGAAGCTGCATTGGAATGCCGAAATGACGTCAACGAACTACCGGACAGCTGCGTACTGGGCAAAACGCGGTGCGAAGCGGATCGTTGCTGCTCGCGAGCTGAATATGGAGCAAGTGATCGAGATGAAAGAACATTTGCCGAATATGGAAGTTGAAGTTCAAGTCCATGGGATGACGAACATTTATCATTCCAAGCGGAATTTGGTGAAGAGCTATATGTCGCACCAGAATGAGCGTAATCATGCTTCGGAAGACGTACACAGCCAAGATGTCTCCAAAGATCGCGGGTTATTCCTGATTGAGCAGGAACGTCAGGATGAGAAATATCCCATTTATGAAGATATGAACGGTACGCATATTATGAGTTCCGATGATATTTGTATGATTGAGAATATCCATGAGCTGCTCGAAGGACAGATCGATAGTCTGAAGATCGAGGGACTCATGAAATCAGATGTATATAACGAGACGGTGATTCGAGCTTATCGTCAAGCCATTGACGCATATATCGCTGATCCAGAGAACTATACGTTCCAAGACGAGTGGTTAGAAGCTATTCAACAGGTTCAAGATCCGGAACGTGAGCTAACCTTTGGATTCTTCTTCAAAGAGCAAGTGTATTAGAGGAAGTTCAAAAAGTCGTCTTTTGATCACGAAGTATTTCAGGAAGTGAATTCAACATCGAATCTTGCGTTCACCCTCGAAGTCCGGTACTCATTTAGGTTTTGCCTAAACTGCGTTCCTTCTTCTTCGGGTTCTCGCAACCTTCTCGGTGCTGAAAAGCCAACTTTTTGAACATGTATTATAAGTCGCCATTGGCGAATGATGAAGTAAGAGGTGGAAAAAATGTTAACAAGCGAAAGACCCGTACTAAAGGGCAAACGAAATCGTCTAGACAAACCAGAATTGCTCGCTCCAGCAGGGAATTTGGAGAAGTTGAAGTTCGCAATTCATTATGGTGCAGACGCTGTATATATTGGTGGACAGAAGTATGGTCTTCGTTCAAATGCGGATAATTTTAGCTTTGAAGAAATGCGTGAAGGTGTTGAATTCGCGAAGAAATACGGTGCCAAAGTATTCGTCGCAACGAACATCTATGCACACAACGAAGATATTGAAGGTATCGAGGAGTATTTGCGCAATTTGGAGGAAGTCGGTATTTCCGCCATTATTGCAGCGGATCCGGTAATCATTGAGACAGCTCAACGTGTTGCCCCTCGGTTAGAGGTCCATGTTAGTACGCAGCAATCGATTATGAACTGGCAGACTGTGAAGTTCTGGAAGGAAGAAGGCGCGCCGCGCGTCGTTCTTGCACGAGAAACTAGCTTGCAAGAGATTTATGAAATGAAGCAGCATGTGGATATCGAGATTGAAGCATTTATCCATGGTGCCATGTGTTCTTCCTATTCGGGACGCTGCGTTTTGTCGAACCATTTCACGGACCGTGATTCGAACCGCGGGGGCTGCTGCCAATCCTGCCGTTGGAAATACGATCTATTCGAGGATGGACGCCCGGACTTGGATGAGATCATGAGTGAAGAAGAAGCTGCTCAGCATCCGGTGTTGGAACAGTTTAAAGTTGGGATTACACAGCTTCCGCTATTCAAGCAAGAAGACAACCAATTCTCGATGGGTTCCAAAGACTTATGCATGATCGAGCATCTGCCGGATTTGATCGAAGTAGGCGTCGACAGCTTCAAAATTGAAGGGCGAATGAAATCGATCCACTACGTTGCTACGGTTGTAAATGTGTATCGTCAAGTCATTGATTCCTATATGGCGGATCCAGAGAACTATGTTCTGAAGCCTGAATGGATCGAAGAAATCAATAAAGCGGCGAACAGACCGCTCAATACGGGGTTCTTCTATGATACGCCGGATCATGAAGATCACATTTATGAACCTGAAGAGAAAGCAGCGCCTTACGACTTTGCAGGTCTTGTCCTGGATTATGATGCAGAGACAGGCATGGCAACGATTCAGCAGCGCAATCATTTCAAACCAGGTCAAGTGGTGGAGTTCTTTGGACCGAATGGCACATTCTTCAAACAAACGGTTGAGGAAATCTGGGATGAGTCTGGAGTGCTACTTGATGCGGCGCGTCACCCATTGCAGCGTATCCGTATGAAGGTCGAACAGCCTGTACAGTATTTCGATATGATGCGTAAAAAGAACGGGAAATAAAATAATGAAGATGCCTTCAGTCTCAGATTGAAGGCATTTTTTATTTTTATTTATTTTTTTGTAAAAAAAGCAAAAGTTTTTAGTGGATTATGCCGAACAAATAGATAGGAGATAAAATAGATATAAAGGATGGTGCTCCCATCGTGCAGAAGCGTTTGAAACAACTATCAAAATATTTGCAAAACCCTCTAAAGTCCGTAGGACTCAAGCTTTTATTGATTTTCCTGATAAGCAGTATAATTTTTGTTGTGGGGATTGGTCTATATTCCTACTCGCAGTCCAAAAGCATTATACAGGAGCAATCATCGGAAGCGAACTACCAGACGATCGTTCAGGCACGTGAAAAGTTGGATTTGATTCTTAAAACCTATGATGATATGTCCATGCAATTGCTGATGAATAAAGAGCTGCAGACAAATCTGAATGACTATTTGAAAAGCAATGCGAGTGAATTCAGTAGTTTTGAAGCGAGTGGCAAAGCAACTGATATCCTTCAGACGCTAAGTATCAATAATTCGAATATTGTAGGGATCTATTTGATTCCGATCAATGGTACTTCGCGAATCATTACGACAGGCGGCGGAATGACTTCGGAAGTGGAAGAGATTCGTAAATCAGAATGGTTCAAAAATGCTATTCAAGCACAAGGGAGAACGGTATATATCCCAACAGGGACACAGAAAATTCTCGACAAGACACCGGACCATACATTTGGGCTTAGTCGTGTTCTTAAGAATGTGTCAACGGGAGAATCTTCCCATGTGCTATTAATCGAATTGAAGATGGACACGCTTGGCAATAACTTAAGCACCATTGATCTTGGAGAAGGCAGCGATCTGCTGATCATTGGTCCTGGAAACAAGATTGTATATTCGAAGCAGGAAGACCTGATTGGTAAGGATTCTCTGTTGAAGCTTAAGGGCCAAGAGGGCGTTGCGAAATCGGGCGGTAGCGAGACCATCAAAAATGGTAAAGGAATTGAGGTTCTAGCTTCGTATAGTCCATTATCCACCAATGGATGGAATCTGGTAAGTGAAGTACCTGTAGAGAAATTGGTTGAGAAGGCTAAAGAAATTTACAATATTACGATCATTGCAGCCATCGTTGTGGCGATCGTCGCTGGATTAATTGGCGTATGGGTTATGCGCATGGTCGGCAGTCCGCTCAAATATTTGCGTAACCTCATGAATCAAGGGGCTAGCGGTAACTTGGGCGTCCGTATGAAGGTGAAGTCGCAAGATGAGATTGGTGAATTGTCCAGAGGCTTTAACGAGATGATGGATAATATTACGGAACTCGTGAAGCATACAAGCCAATCTGCGCAGGATGTGCTCGATACGGCATCCGAGCTCAGCAATGCTTCTAAGAAGACAGGGATCTCAGCGCGTGAGATTGCGATTGCCACGGAAGAGATTGCGAACGGTGCAACGAATCTTGCTGTAGAAGCTGAGCGAGGAAATGATCTCACGATCACAATTGGATCGAAAATGCGCAATGTGATTAGCTCCAATGTTGAGATGGGTGAAGCGGCTTCGGAGGTTGAGAAAGCGAGTCAGCACGGAATTACCCATATGACTGTATTGACGGATAAGACGAATCTCACGGAAGATATGGTTCGTTCCCTTGTTCAGAAAGTCAATGCACTTAAAGAAAGCACGAATTCCATACGTAAAATTCTTGAAGTACTGAACAATATGACGAAACAGACGAACATTCTATCACTTAATGCAACGATTGAAGCTTCGAGAGCTGGAGCAGCCGGTAAAGGATTTATGGTGGTAGCGGATGAAATTCGCAAACTCGCAGATCAGTCGCGTCAATCGATTGATATTGTGGGACAGATTACGGACCAGATCTCTGGTGAAATCGGCGAGACGGTGAATGTATTATCTGATGCTTATCCGATCTTCCAAGAGCAAATTGTATCTGTTAAAGATGCAAGCGAGATCTTCTGGACTGTTCAAGGTCAGATGACGGGATTCATTCAGCAACTGGGTCAGGCAACGGATTCGATTCAGGAACTTGATCAATCGCAAGGGATTCTAGCAGAAGCGATGAGCAGCGTGAGTGCTGTAGCCGAAGAAGCGTCTGCAACATCGGAAGAAGTCGCATCACTCAGTAATGAGCAGCTGGTCGTCAGCGGGAACTTGATCGATTTGTCAAATAAGCTTGAAGAAGTATCTACGCGCCTCAAAGAGACATTATCCAAATTTACGTTATAGTCATGAATTGCATATCACTTCGAACCTGCCTGAGCCGCATGCGCTTAGGCAGGTTTTTTCTTAGGTTTGTGGCAATAATGAGGAGTAACAATGAGATAGATGGAGAGATTGATATGTTCACGAGTAAACGGAGAATGTTCTATAGCTTGATGATGTTCACAGCGGTGTTCATTTGTATTGCCATTCGAATGGCGTGGATGCAGCTGCATCGTCAAGATACCGGAGCTGTATCCAAGAAGAGCATTGCGCAGTTATCCGTCTTACAACGTGAACGTGGGATTATCCTCGATAGCGGTCGTGGGCATTTCTATGATCGAAATGGTATACCGCTGACAGGCAGACAAGTTCCCATGTTAGTGATGTTCCCGATTGATTCAGCATCGCGAGAAATGAAGGAGAGCACGGAGAATCAACGTAAGTTAGCGGACATCTTACAGATATCTTATAGAGATCTTGATGCATATTGGAGGCATCTGAAGGCTCCTACTATATGGATGGGGAAAGGGAGCAAACAGCCCTACAAATTGTCATCGGAGCAGATGAGACGCATTGAACAGCTTCCTTTAAATGGTGTACGTATCTTACCGATACAAATGCGCTACGATGCAACTGGTGCAGCCAAACAGTGGCTTGGATTTGTAGCGGAGCAGCCTGAGCTGTTGCTTGCGCAGCGTGCAAGTGGCAAAGACCGTTGGAAAACCCGTCTTGAGACGCCGATTGGCGCAGCGGGACTAGAGAGAACATTTGATCCTTTCTTACGCGGTATTGGGCCGACGACAGCGACTTATTTTGTAGACGGTGCTAGACGACCATTATACGGACTGGATACGAGGGTGTCGAAGCCTGAGAATCCATTCTATCCCCTGAAAATCGTTACGACAGTAGATTTATCCATCCAGAGTAAGCTGGAGGCGTATGCCGATCAAGCAGGGCTTACGAAAGGAGCGATTGTCGTTCTAGATGCTGCAAATGGGGATGTGGTTGCGATGGTATCGAAGCCGTCATTTGATCCGTACCATGTAGATCTCAAGGAAGGAAACTGGGGAAATCGTGCTTTGAAAGCACTTGTCCCAGGATCGATCTACAAAGTGGTTACAGCTGCTGCAGCACTTGAGACGATACCAGGGATTGAACGTGCGACTTTCGAATGTCATGGGGATTATGGTAAATATGGCTTCTCGTGCTGGGAGAAGGACGGGCATGGTCTGCTATCACTCGAGGAAGGTTTTGCAAAGTCATGTAATATTGTGTTTGCGACCATCGGAGAGCATACGAAACCGGAGACCCTTTCCCGTTATGCCTCGATGCTGGGGTTATCCAGGACTGTCGGTTGGCAAGCGGAACGGCTGATGGACATGCCTCATTTTAACCAATTGGATGGCGAGGAAGCGGGGCGTGTATTTGCTGCGCAACAAATTGATGGAGGAGTTATGGTGCAATCTGCCGTAGGTCAGCGGGATGTACTTGTCTCACCTCTGCAAGCGGCGAATTTAGTTGTAACTTTGATAAATGATGGGAAGGTGCATGCTCCACGTCTTGTGAAGGAAATTCGATATGCGAATGGTCAGCTGTTAACGTCACTCCCTAAACATCTGTCACCATCTCCGTATGGATCCATTCGTCCAGAGACTGCGCATCAATTAACCCATTGGATGGAAGAGGTCGTAACAGATGGCACGGGGAGTGCACTAAAGCGCTCGAAGTGGAAGTTAGCCGGTAAATCAGGAACCGCGCAAGTGAAGAAGCCAGGGCTGACGACGAACAACCATTGGTTCATCGGATATGGCCCAGTGGAATCTCCACGTTACGCGGTTGCCATTGTGTCGGAGAATAAGCCAACGTTCGGCACTAATCAAGCGACAAGTTTATTTCGAGGGGTCATGGATCTGCTCGCAGATCATGATTCGGATTCTGTTCCGTCAAATTCTTCCTTAGGCAGCCGGATCCAAGATTTGAGGTAACCTTGATCGATTAAAGCCTTCATAAGGATCAGCAAGATCGGGGATAATATCAAACCTGCCACTCCGAAAAGCGATAAAGAAATAATCATACAAGCTAACATTGTAAATGCGGACACACCGAGCGTATTGCCTGTAATCTTCGGCTCCATAATTTGTCTAATCAGCATAACCACTGCGAGTAATACGAGCAGCCAAATGGCAAGCGTCGAGCTACCGACAAAGAACAGATAAATCACCCAAGGGATAAATAGTACTGGCACCCCAAGGAGTGGAAGTAAATCAAGAACAGCTGAGATGAGTGCAAGGGTGAATGCATTTGATACACCAAGCAGCAGAAGTCCAACGAAGACGCCGACGAATGTAATGGAAATGAGCTTCATTTGTGCTTTGAGATAAGCTGCAATCCCGCGGAATACATTTTCTTTCAAAAATATGTACGCCGTTTTGAATGTTCTCGGTGTTCGTTCATCTGCTAACTTCTTCCACGACTTAATCTCTGTGCTTAAGAAGTAAGCGAGAATAACTCCGATGCCAAAGTTCATGACGAAGGAGGATACGGATTGCAACGATCCAAGGATCATGTTCAGAAATTTTATGGCAATTTCAGAGCCTTTCCCTGCGATCGTACCGAGATAAGAATTTATATTCGCGATAATATTTTCCGGCAATAAATTAACCTTGTTCTGTAGCATGCTAACAATATCGTTAATAGTTGATTTGAAGATATTGGTATACATGGGCAGCCGATCGATTAAATTCGTAATCTGAGTGATCAAGATGACGCCAAGTCCGAAGAAGACACTTAGAAGTAACAGAACAAAGATGAGTACGGATATGGCAGAAGCGACGGATTTCTTGAGACCACGGCGATTCAGGAATTTGGCGAGAGGCTCGATAATCAAGTAAATGATGAACGAGAGGAAAATTGGAGTAGCAATATTGTACAAATAACTGAAGAGTGACATGGTGAGGTATACAGTAAGTGCAATTAACCCAATATCAAATGCGGTACGCCAATATTTTTTATAGAACGGTAACAAACGGGAACCTCCTTATTTCATGAAGAATATATATTTGATTGTACACTATTTTGAAAAATCGTGCCTATTTTTTGCACCTGTATGATACAATAATAGGAGCTCATTTGAAAAGTGGGGAAATGTACATGGAAAATTTGGTTCTATGGTGTTTCTACATTTTAACGTTTTATGCGTTTCTCCCAGGCGTGTTTAGTCGCATTTTTGGATTTCGGGTATTCAAAAGAGGGCGTAGTCAACGGGAAATCTGCTTAACTTTTGATGACGGTCCGGACCCCTATTACACGGCAGAGTTGCTCGATTTGCTCAAAAAATATGATGCAAAGGCGACTTTTTTTGTTGTTGGATCAAATGCGGAAAAAAATCCTGAAATAGTCAAGAGGATTCATGACGAAGGACACCTCATAGGAATCCATAATTATGTCCACAAGACCAATTGGCTGATGCGTCCCGGTACGGTCAGAAAACAAATCAAGAAGACATCCGATATTATTTATCAAATAACAGGATCGAAGTCGGTCTATTATCGTCCTCCTTGGGGGATAGTTAACTTATTTGATTTTGGGAATTTGGGACATATTCAAATTATTCTATGGTCAGCCATGTTCGGGGATTGGCGTAAAGGTGTTGGGGCAGAGCAGTTAGAACGAAGAATGATGCGCAAATTACGTCCTGGAGAAGTCTTGCTCTTGCATGACTGCGGGATTACATTCGGTGCGGATGCGGATGCACCAGCAAATATGCTTATCGCCTTAGAGAACTACATGCAAGCAGCTACGAATAAAGCATATCGATTCATCCGCGTGGATGAAATGATTAAGGTGACAGATGAAGCCAAGGCAAGAACGCTTAGCTTCGGCAGACGGGTAACGGTTCGACTTTGGCTCGTGTGGGAGCAATGCTTCCACGTCTTGTTCAATTTGAAGAAGACAGCAGATCCAGATACGACATTCCATTATCGCGTAACCCGTTATCATGGAGAGCCTGTGACCATGCAGGATGGCGAGGTTCTTATGAATGGAGATTCCGTGATGGAGCTTCACTTCGATAATCAGAAGCTGTTCGATATGGGACAGAAGGCACGGTCATCTATGCATGTAGCCATTCAATTGATACGCAGTGTCGAACATGCCTTGCCGTATTTCGCAGACGAATTGGTGAACAATCCGGAATTTTCCGATGTAAAAGCTTTGTATGGTGTATCGATGATACATCGCGGAGCAGATAAACTC
Organism: Paenibacillus sp. GCM10027629; assembly: GCF_042676425.1. Lineage (NCBI taxonomy): Bacteria > Bacillati > Bacillota > Bacilli > Caryophanales > Paenibacillaceae > Paenibacillus > Paenibacillus sp. GCM10027629. The sequence continues at coordinate 457,286 of NZ_JBHTGZ010000009.1, forward strand.
GGCTTCAGTGTTCAGGATTTACCAGAGGGTATGTTCAAATCCCTTACAAGCGTCTATCTCAAATTTCTGCTACATGTCATTCGCCCGCAAGGGCAATCAAGGCTTAAAGAGCGATCATCGATGTTAGTGCCGAAGAGCATCATTCTCTCAGCAGATCTGTTAAAGAAACGTTATTATGTAGAAACTTGTAATCAAAGGAATCATCCGATGGAGGAACAGGTCTTGAAGATTGCTGTTGAACAGACTTACGGCAATACGACGAACACCCCATCAACAATGTGATAATGAGAAGCCCCTTGACCTTAAGGTCAAGGGGCTTTCTCTATTATCGAGATCGATTATACCTTCATTACGCCGCCGGTGCTTGCATTCGTTACAAGCTTCGAGTAACGAGCGAGATAACCGGTTTTTACTTTTGGTTCGAAGCCCTTCCAGTTCGCTTGACGACGGGCGAATTCTTCATCGCTCACATCGATCAAGTTAATCGTACGGTTCTTCAGATCAAGCTCGATGATATCACCGTCTTCAATGAATGCGATTGGACCGCCCTCAGCTGCTTCAGGGGAGATATGACCGATACTGATTCCTCGGGACGCGCCTGAGAAACGACCGTCTGTAATCAGACCGACTTTAGCGCCAAGTCCCATACCCACGATTTGTGAAGTTGGAGCAAGCATTTCTGGCATACCAGGGCCGCCTTTAGGACCTTCGTAACGAATGACGACCACATGGCCTTCTTTCACTTTGCCGTTCGCAATGCCATAGAGCGCATCATCTTGCGAATCGAAGCAGATTGCAGGGCCTTTGTGGTAGCCGCCAACGGATTTATCAACGGCACCGACTTTAATGATGGAGCCGCGAGGCGCGATGTTACCGAATAGGACGGAAAGTCCGCCTTCAACGCTATGCGGGTTATCGAGCGTATGAATCACGTCCGTATCTTGAATCTCACAGCCAACGACGTTCTCACGTAGTGTTTTGCCTGTTACCGTGATGCAATCGCCGTGAAGTGCGCCTTCTTTCTTGAACAATTCGTTCAATACCGCACTGACGCCGCCTGCATTGTGAACATCTTCGATATGGTAGTCAGATGCTGGAGCGATTTTCGCCAAATGCGGAACGCGTTTCGCCACTTCATTGATCCGTTCAATTGGATATTCAAATCCAGCTTCGTGTGCAAGTGCTAACGTATGAAGAACCGTATTCGTAGATCCGCCCATCGCCATATCGAGTGCAAAAGCGTTATCGATCGCTTCGATGGTTACGATATCACGAGGTTTAATGTCGGCTTTGATCAATTCCATCAATTGACGAGCAGATTGACGAACGAAATCTTTGCGTTCAGGAGCAACCGCAAGAATCGTACCGTTACCCGGCAATGCAAGGCCAAGACCTTCTGCGAGACAGTTCATGGAGTTCGCCGTGAACATGCCGGAGCAAGAACCGCAAGTTGGGCAACCGTATTGCTCAAGCTCCGTTAAGCTATTCTCATCGATCTTACCTGCCATGAAGGCACCGACGCCTTCGAAGACGGAAGTTAGAGAAATCGCGCGGCCGTCGCTTGTGCGACCTGCTTTCATCGGTCCGCCGCTGACGAACATCGTCGGGATGTTCACGCGAAGGGCGCCCATCATCATCCCTGGTGTGATTTTGTCACAGTTCGGGATACAGATCATGCCGTCGAACCAGTGAGCAGAAACGACAGTCTCAAGTGAATCAGCAATGATCTCTCGGCTCGGTAGGGAATAACGCATACCGATATGCCCCATCGCAATCCCATCATCGACGCCGATCGTATTGAATTCGAATGGAACCCCACCTGCTTCGCGAATCGCTTCTTTTACAATTTTACCGAACTCTTGTAAGTGGACATGCCCTGGGACGATGTCAATGTATGAGTTGCATACTGCGATAAATGGCTTGTCGAAGTCCTCTTCCTTGACGCCTGCTGCACGCAGCAAGCTGCGGTGTGGCGCGCGGTCGAAGCCTTTTTTAATCATGTCTGAACGCATTTTTTTCTGAGTCATGGCTTTAACCTCCGGTTTTTTTCGTTCTATAAATGGAATGATTAAAATTGAGTCTATCACAATCGACTAGCTTTTTCTAGCAATAAGTGTATTCGTTATAATAGATATTTCCTATGACTTTATTGTGAAATGAAAAAGCGACCGCGCGCCATGGATATGGCTTCGTGATCGCTTCTTAAATTGCTGTATTGGACTTACGCTTGCTCAAAGAATTTAGCTATCGGGTTCTCGACTTTTTTATCTGTTGTTACCTTGCCGGCAGGATCTATCATATAGAATTGATAGAAGTGACTTGAGAAGCTTAGTGCCTCGGAAGCTTGGAATATAGACGCCTCTGCCTGTTGCTTATTCAATTGACTGCCTGTCCAGAAGAAGTTCACCATCAGACGATTCTGATTATATGGATGTTTGATGACATATGCCCCAGCCGAGTTCTTCTTGTCCATCATTTCTTTCCACGGGAAGCTAATGGCTTCAGATCGTTTTATGATGCCGGGCTTCATCGCTTGGACAAGCGCATTGGATTTCGGATTTCCGATGACGATGATATTGCTATTTGCCAGTTCTTTTTCCAGCTTCGACTTAATCGTTTGACGCTCTGTCAATACATTCGTTTGGATCCCCATGAACCCAAAGGTCATTTGTATTTTTTGAACGAGCTGATCTTGCTGCGCTTTTGCAGTCTTCGATAATGGATCGCTTAGAACGATCGTAAGCGGCTCGCCTTGAAGCGCTTTATGACTAATGCGGTTCATGGTCTCATAAGGGAGATCCGCACTCTGCGTAAAAATATCTGCATAGATGGATTTGAACTGTTCATTCCAATATTTGGATTGCTCATCTTCAGACAATTGATATTCCGGCTTTAAATCGAAATTCGGTTGGCGAAGTGCCTTCTCCATTTCATTACGTGGCGCCTTGCCTAATGTATCTTCAATCGTCTGCAATAAACCGTTGATCGTAGTGTTCTGATAGACGTAGCGTTTGAAATATTCTTTCATAAATTGATCGAACTTCTCTTCACCGACCGTGCGGTATAGCTGATAGATCGCTTCGCGGCCTTTTTCATAGTAGACGGCGTTCGCCATATCACCGATGTCGTTATTCGATGATCCGATGATCATATCGATAGGTCCTATTGGCATTTGAATCGATTTAAATCCATTCAGCATATCGCCTTGCTTGTCCGCAAAATACACTCTCGCGAAATCAGCGAAGCCTTCATCGAGGAAGGATTCTGTCTCTGAATCATTACCGATCAGTGCGTGGAACCATTGGTGAGCAATTTCATGAACGAAGACCGTATCCTTTGATGCATCTTTATGACCTTGGATCATCCCCATCTGGATCACACGAGCGAATTCAACTGCGACGCCTTCTACGTAGGATTCTACAATACGGAAATCAGCGTAAGGGTATTTGCCAAATTTGTCGTTGAAGAAGTTAATGGCTTTGAAGGCTTGATCTAAGTATTGATCAATGATTTCTTGTTTGCCCTTCATATTGTCGAAATAGTAGTAGTACACCGTTAGACCATCTCGGGTCTTGCTTGCCACTTTGAAATCGGGACTTGCGAAGAAGACGAGTTCTCTAGTGTTATTGGATACGGTCGATACAATTTTACGACCAGCTTCTGTGCCTTGATGCTCCGTAATGGTTCCGGGCATGGACACTTGGTAAGAAGCGGGTACATCCATATTGACTTTAAAGTCAGAGGAGGTGTAGTAATCAGACTCAAAGAATGTGCTGTAAGGTGTTTTGTTCCATTGGTGTTTGTTCTCATCATAGATAGACATGACAGGGAACCAATGAGCGCCGTTAATGATATTTTTATAATAGGATAGACGCTGGGAACCGTAAGGGAGTTTGACATCGAATTGGATCTCGACCGTAACGGATTCGCCTGGCTTCAACGCTTGACCTAATGTTGCAGTTAAAGCTTGATTCTTATTGTTGAATTCAAGTGCTTGTCCGTTGGATTGGACCTTCGTAATATCAATGCCGCCTAGGAAATCCTCGGGCTTCCGACTGGATTCATTCTTCTGGGCTTCAGCATTGGTGAGTTTGAACATAGAAGATTGTGTTTCCTTCGACCGATTGGCATCAGCGAACGTATGGAAGACAAGCTCTTTCAATGAATCCTTAGAGGTATTGCGGAACACAACGGTCTGATTGCCATGCAGCGTCATCTTCTTCTCATCCAATCGAACATCGATTTGGTATTGGATCGGGCTGTGAACTTCTGCTTTGTTAACGTCTTGCTTCGTCGCTGCTGCGGGCGCTGCTAATGCGTTTCCTGTATTCAGGATCGGGCAGACCGCTAATGTAAAGATTAACGAGCATGCCAGCATCCGTTTGGAGATTTTTAACTTTGTTGTAGTATTCATATTGTTCTCTCCTTTATAAGTTTGTTATCAACATGATACGTTAAGTATAGGGGGTGTTAGATCTTTGCACTATGCAAACGACTTACATGAACCTTACAGTTACGTAATCTTTGAATGAATGAAGTAGCTTCGTTATAATGTAAAGAGTGAATATCTAACATAGACCACCTAGAGGAGGAGCTTAATTTGCCCCATTTATTATTCAGAGGTGTAGAAGCCGAGAAGCTTGCAGAGGTCAGTCAACAGCTCGTTGAAGAACTTGCCGAGATCTGTGCTTGCGGAACCGATAACTTTACATTTGAATGTCTACATACCACCGTTGTGTTAGGTGGAGATACGACATCATCCTTTTCTTTCATTCAGGTGGGCTGGTTCGAACGTGGCGATGAGGTACGGGATCTTTTCGCCGAAGCCGTTACACGACGGGTGAAGTCGCTAGGAATTCCCGAGGTGGAAGTTGTGTTTATTCCATATGAAGAGAAGGCGTACTATATCGATGGCGTGCGCTGCGACAGACTTTAATCAAATGCAGAAAAAGCTATTCCGATGGTCACAAGGATGACGACGGGATAGCTTTTTTGATGTATGATACATGAAAACGAAACATTTATGGCGATAAGATCGTATGAATGATCGTGTACAAATTTTTACAAAGGAGTTGTCTTATGGCAGGCGGAATGATCGTTCAATTAATTGAAAAGCAATCGGATGGCTCGCTCGTAGAGCGCGATGAGCGTCTGTGGAGCCAAGATATGATTGCAGCGCTTCATCATATCAACTATTTGACTTTAGAAGGACATGAATATGAGACGATTGAAGGAAGATTGAATGTAGAGAAGCAGACGATGGAGTTGCTCATTGTTGCGGTTAGGAGTCGCGAGCTTACATAGGGGTATGCTCGTGTTGAAGAAAGGGGCGTTAACTTCGAATGAATCAAGAGGATAAATCGAATCGTTCGCTTAAAAAGTTATTATTTACGGAAGAAGGCAAGCCGCTTCGTGTCTTGTCGACATCGCTAGGCATCGCGTTATTAGCGAATGTCCTGATTATTCCAATGGACCATGGAAGCGCTGCTGCCGATAACAGTAGCGCCAATGGCCCCAAACTCGTCGAATGGTCTTCTGATGAAGTGAAGAAGTATTTTGATGCTGAAATGGACTGGAACATTCCAGAACTGAAGAAGGAAACGAAGGAAGAGGGCAACGGTGGGGCAGTGACGGGGGGAAGCTCGTCGTCAAGCGGCACAACGATTGTACATACAACGTCTGGGTTCGGTTGGGACGATTTGCTCTTATACCACATGATCTTTAACCGCGGTAATTCTTACTCCTCCTCGGGCTGGTATTCGAATCATTCGGCATATGATGTCCGCAGCGGCCAGAGTTATCGGCCACGTTCATACACATCAGATACATTCCAGAACAAGCCGGTATCCGGTTCTGCCATGACGCCGAAGACTTCAAGAACGACGGGATCGATTACGAAAAGATCGACTTCCTCCTCACGTGGCAGCATTGGCGGCAAATCAAGCGGATTCAGTTCGTCTAGTTCAAGTGGATCCCATTCCAGCGGTGGGTTCGGCGGATGAGCAATCGTGTAATTGAAGTTCGAGGAGTTCCACAGGCCAATCGGCAAGCTCGGGTGAATGAGCTTGAGGCGCTCGGATTTACATGGGCGAATCTCGACCAAGAACAATATTGGATTGATCAGTTAGTCGTCATGAACAGGGGTACTTATCAGGAGCTTGAAGAAGCATCCAGAAAGCTATGGGCGATCTTCGATAAGGCCGTTCGATTTGTCTGCGGCAGACATGATTTATATCAAATGATAAGCATTCCGGAGGTGTTATGGGAGAGTCTTGATACAACGCTCATGAACGAACCTGGCCTATTGAGCCGTTATGCAAGATTTGATTTTGCGGTATCGGGCACGGGTGAGATCAAGCTGCTGGAGTTGAATGCGGATACACCGACAGGCTACGTAGAAGCAGCCGTTGCGACCCCCTGGATGTGCAGGCAGTATGGGGTAGATTCCCCGAATGAACAGATGGCGAAGCGGATTCAAGAGGCCTGGGCCGTAGAGCGTCCTGATACCGCAGCATGTGTCGCCTATGGGCAGCATGCCGAAGACTCAGGAACGATAAATATGCTCGTTCGGCATAGCGGGCTCGATATCACTTGTGTGGATTGTTTGGATTTGTGGATCGATGAAGGAATTGTTCGTGATGCATCGGGCAGACAAATTGAGCGAATGTTCGCACTTTATCCGAAAGAATGGATGGCTGTGGATGATGGCGGGGATGCCTTGGCGTATTCCATGGAGATGGGTTATCTGCAATTGTTCAATCCGCCGCATGCGATTCTATTACAATCCAAAGGGCTGCAAGCTCTGATCTGGGGGCTGCATGAATTAAATCTATTGTATACGCCGGACGAGAAGTCGGTTATCGAACGATATATGCTGCCCACGTATAATAAAGCGGTGTTCGACGGCAGCTTTGTCTCCAAATCGATGTTCGGTCGCGAGGGCGGATCGGTCAAAATATTCGATGGCAGCGGACAATTGGAAGTTCAAGATGAAGCGGGATTCGATACGAGTCGGCTATTTCCGTTAATCTATCAGAAAAGAGCCGAATTAGCGCAAATTCATCTCGAATCGGGGAGCTTCCATTTGCTAACGGGGATGTTCATGATCAATGGAGAGCCTTGCGGCTTGCTTGGGCGTGCAGGAGGACCGATTACGGGGAATGCAAGTCATTTTGTGGCGATAGGGGTAGGAGGATAGAAGATGAGTCAGTATAGAAGGAAAGGATCAAACTCCAAAGCGGATCATACCGCATCGCGTCTCATTCAATTTGTCATCATTGGCATTATTGTCTTAGTATTTATCGGAATTGCTTCGGGTGGATGCTCGAACCAAAATGATGATTGGGATTCATCTGTTTCATCTTCATACACAGAGGATTCGTCTTCGAATACGAACACAGTTCCTTGGGATTATCGCATTGTGGAAGGGACCGTGGGCGATCTGATCGGCAGTGATATGACGGTTCTGCCGGATAATGAACTCATTCCAAATGATGATAATTATGGCACCGGGGATCAAGTATGGACGCTGCAAGCGATGGAAGCTGATATGAACACGAATTCGCAGGATCGGGCCGATGTGACGCTGACTGCTTGGGAATCGCTCAAGACATTCAAGTCCAAGCAAGCTGCACAAGAAGACCTCGATAAGCTGAAAATTCAGTTAAAAACGGAAGTTGATTTGGTAGGCGTCTACAAGACAGAATACCAAGGTAAGACGCGTCAATTCGCGGTCATTACGCTTCCATCAGGACAGCATGTGAAGCAGCCGATTGATGCGGATCGATACCAATCATTTAAGTCGTTGAAAAAAGTGAACATCATACTGGAAGAAGTACACGATTTCTCGAATTATGATGTGACATATGCCAAGTTTAGGGGATGGGCGAAATGATCGTATTAAATATATTTATAAGTGTTGTTGTGATCGTTATCTTGCAATTGCTTGGCATGGTTATTTTCAGCTTAATGACGCCGTATAATGATCTGGAAGAATTGAAGAAAGGGAATGCGGCTGTGGGGCTCGCCATGGGCGGCAAATTTTTTGGAACAGCGATCCTGCTTGGCGTGTCGGCCTATACCAATGCTTCGATCTGGCATATGATGCTGTGGTTCGCAGTGGGATACATTTGTCTCATCGCCGCCTATTGGATATTTGAATGGGTGACGCCGGGCCTGAAGCTATCTGAACATTTGAAGAACGGGAATATTGCAGTCGGAATTCTGCTCTGCTTCGTGTTCATCGGGATGAGCTTTGCTGTAAGCAGTCTAATCATATAAAAGGTAACATACGAAGGGCTGTTCACGTATATTGTGAACGGTCCTTATGCTTATTTATCGCAATTATCTAGGTAGAAATGAACATTTTTAGCCCATTGTGGGTTATACTTAAGAACAGTGGATAGAAATCGATGCCGCTTAACACAAGAGTCGTTAATGGACTTTGGCGGAGGGGAATCACATATTGGTTAGAGACGAACAATGGAATGGACTATGGCTCCATGATCGATTTTTTTGCTATAGATGGGATTGGAAAGATGTTCAGAATTTGGATGAGGCATTAGAGGATATTCGAATGCGTGCGGAAGAGACGGGTGAACGACTGTGGCGGCCTTGGGTACAGCGACGGGTAGAGCTCAGCTTTCCTATGGGCGGATATCCTGATTCGACCGGGCAGGAGATACGTACTACGGGTGGGCAGCGACGTGAGGTCATTGGCTTTACGTTGCCTGCTCATTCGATTCTACAGTTGTTCAACAAAGCGGACTATGCTGAACAATTGCAGACGATTCTAGGTGTACAAGAGGAAGAATTATTAGGGCGGGACCTGCATTATTGGCGACGAGCGGTGCTATTCGCGCAAGATTTGATCGATCGCAAATGCTGGGTTCCGGATGTCGAAATCGGACTGAAAACGGGAAAAGCTACCTGGCGGCCGAATTTGGATCGTGAAGCTGACATGGAGCAATTCTATCGGTTAGCGGAGGCGATGCCGATTGCGAGCCTTGCTATGGCAGGACGTGAAGATGGGGCGACGTCGTGGCGAACACCCGAAGAGGCGCTCTTCTCCTTCCTGATTGCGATAATCGATAGTACCGTCAGAGAACGGATTCATGCGATAACCAGGCAGCGGCTACCTATGACGGAAGCGATTGGCGCTACCTGGGGCGGAGCTGTTCTGCCGAAGCTGATGGCAGGGAATCGGATGGCGGAGATGTGGTGGAAGCAGATGTTATCCGCGCAGCAAGCGGTAACGTTCTCAGCGAATGCGCAAGAGATGGAGGCGCTGGCAGCCGATATTCAGCATTGGACGCGGGCCTATCATCCACTTCGTTCACCGCAGGAGACAGCGGCATTACAGCTCGGTCTTCGTCTTACGGCAGACCAAGATAGCGAGTCTACCGATCAACAACAGTCAGAAGCGATACCGACTTGGCGTCTTCATATCTTCATGCAGCCTGAAGACGAGCCTAATTTGATGATACCGATGGCAGAGATTTGGCAGGAACAGCGTTCAGAGACACGTTGGTTCCATCGTCGATTTCGACATATTCAAGAGGTGCTTCGAAAGAAGCTGAGAGATGCAGCTCGAATTTATCCGCCATTATCACGTGTGTTCGACGAGGCGGACGGTTCGGATGGGCTAAGTATGGATACGATGGAAGCTTATCAATTCTTGGTGCGATACGCCGATATTCTGGAGGAATACGGCGTCCTTGTTCAGTTGCCTTCTTGGTGGACCGAAGCAGGGCGTAGGCGGCTTGGCATTAAGTTAAGTCTTACGAATCAGGAAGATCGCCAACTTGAAGACGTGACGGTAAATGGTTCTCCAAGTCGGTTCGGACTCGAGCAGCTACTTCAATTCGATGCCCAGGCGGCAGTAGGGGACGAACCGATTACCCTTGAAGAATTGGAACAATTAACGCAGCAGGAGCTTCCGCTTGTTCACTTTCGTGGTCATTGGGTTGAGATGAATTCGAAGGATATTGATCGTGCCGTTCATTTTCTGAAAGAGCGTACGAAGGTAGATATGACGCTCGGAGAGCTCATGCATCTCGCTGCTGAGAGTGCTTACGGAAGTGCTTCGTTCGACGGGATTCCGATCTCTGGTTACGAGCTACCGAACCGTCTTCGAACGTTCTTGGACGGGGATTGGATGCATGAAATGCGGGATCGTGAAGTGCCAGAGACGCTGCAAGGCACATTACGAACGTATCAGGTTACAGGATATCAGTGGCTTACATCTATGCGAGACTTGGGGTTTGGGACCTGTCTTGCGGATGATATGGGACTTGGGAAGACCGTTCAGATTATTACTTTGCTCCTTAGCTCGTATCGGCAAGATGCGCTGCCATTAGGCATGGGACCGGCACTTATTATCTGTCCGACCTCACTCCTTGGCAACTGGCAGCGTGAGCTTACACGATTCGCACCTAGCTTGAAGGTTTATATTCACCACGGCAGCTTCAGGCTGCAGGATCAGCTTTTTATGGAACAGGTCCAGCAGTATGATGTGATTCTGACGACTTACAATTTAATTGGCAGAGATGAAGCAACGTTTCGGCAGTTGCATTGGACATACATCATACTGGATGAGGCGCAAAATATTAAGAACGAGCATGCGAAGCAGACGCAGAGTATTCTAAGACTTCGATCGCATTACCGCGTTGCGGTTACCGGTACGCCAGTGGAGAACCGACTAAGTGAATTATGGTCGATTTTTCGCTTCTTAAATCCAGGATACTTGGGATCCGCTTCCGTATTCCGAAGTCGATTCGCAACGCCGATTGAGCGGGATCATGATGAAGTTAGGCTTGAACGTCTTAAACGATTAGTCACACCCTTCGTGCTCCGGCGGGTGAAGACGGATCCGAACATCAGCAAGGATCTACCGGATAAGATCGAGACCAAAGCGTATTGCAACCTTACGAAGGAACAAGCTGCTCTCTATCAGTCGACGGTCAGAAATATGCTCGCACAGATCGATGCAGCTGAGGGAATGAAGCGGAAGGGTTATGTGATGGCCAGCCTCACGAAACTGAAGCAGATTTGTAATCATCCCGCGTTGTTCCTGCAAGACAATCAATCAAGTAGCAAGCGCTCGGGCAAAATGGAGCAGCTATTGGAGCTTGTACGCAGCATTCGCGAAGCAGGTGAAGCGGTCTTGATTTTTACCCAGTATGTTCAAATGGGGCATTTGCTCGTCGAGCAGTTGCGGAAAGAAACGGGGCAGACGCCATTGTTCCTACATGGTGGTGTACCGAAGAAGGACCGAGATCTGATGGTGGATGAATTTCAGCAGCCGAATGGTCCGGATATCTTCGTCCTCTCTGTCAAAGCGGGAGGCGTCGGTCTTAACTTAACCCGAGCGAATCATGTCATTCATTTCGATCGCTGGTGGAACCCCGCAGTGGAGAACCAGGCAACGGATCGTGCATTCCGCATTGGTCAGACACGCAATGTTCAGGTTCATAAATTAATCTGTACGGGTACACTCGAAGAGCGGATCGATGAGATGATTGAATCGAAACGAGCATTATCTGAACAGGTTGTGGGTTCCGGTGAGATGTGGATTACCGAGTTATCTACGGCGCACTTACGGAATTTGCTCGAACTCCGCGAGGAGGCACTCGAGGAAGATGATGCATGGAATGGAGAATTCGCTACATGAGAAAACCTTCATCGAAGTCCTTTCAAGTTGAGCGACCGCGGTTAGAGGCAGTTTTTATCGCCAAATAGCATTTTTGTTTTGAGATGTCAAAAATTTGATAAATTCAATTGTGGTAAAATAGCCATCGGATGGGGACACTCTTATAATGCATTGTTGATTAGGATTAAGGATAGGGCATAGGAGTGTTGAATAAACCCATGTTATCGTATCTTCCCTTGTTATGGACGCTCACTGTAGGGGCTAGTATCTTTCAAGCAGACCCGCCGTTCCCGGTTGGGCTGCAGGAAGGACCTGCGAAGAGTAGGCAATATTATGAAGCTCGTGGCGAGATTGTATGGGAGGTGCCGATGGAGCGTAAGCTCTTGGCACTCACTTTCGACGATGGGCCAGATCCGAGACAGACGCCGGAAATTCTTGAGCTGCTCAAGCAATATGAAGCGAAAGCGACTTTTTTCGTGATGGGCAAAAAGGTAACCGCGCATCCCGAGCTCTTGAAGCGGGAATCGGACGAAGGCCATGAAATTGCGAATCATACGTACAATCACTTATATTTCAATGCGAATGTATCGAGTCAGAAGCTTGGCGATGAGATTGATGCCACAAGTGATGCGATTATGAAAGTAAATGGATCGCGTCCCCACTTGTTTCGTCCGCCAGGAGGGTTCTACAATGAACGAATGATTAAGATGGCCAAGGAGAAAGGGTACCTCGTTATCCTATGGTCTTGGCATCAAGATACGAAGGATTGGCGTTCTCCGGGTGTCTCTTATATCGTTCGTAAAGTGCTGAACAATGTACGCGGCGGCGACATTATACTGTTCCATGACTCTGTAGAGGGTTCAGGTCGCAGCCAGACGGTAGAGGCGTTGAAGATTATTCTTCCCGAACTGAAAGAACGCGGATATAAATTCGTTACCGTGTCGCAGCTCATTCAGAATACAAAGACCATTCCAGCGAAGAAATAATGGGATGTTCTCGATGAAAAATCGTAAAATAGCCTTCAACGGCACCAAGCTATTCTTGGTGTGCGTTGGAGGCTTTTTGTGTGGTAGCAATACGATATTCTGTTGGAGACATGGCATAGAAACGGCGAAATTGGCGTGAGAAATAGAGCGCGTCTTGGATACCGACGGAAGCGGAAATTTGCTCTATGGTTAGCTCCGTGCGCTCCCGAAGCAGTTGTCTTCCTTTGTCAATCCGCAGCTTCAGTAGAAAGGTGACGGGTGACATTTGGGTGGCTTGCTTGAAAATACGTGAGAGGTAGGCTCGATTATAGCCTAGACTTTCTGCCATATCTTCAATCGAAATCGGCTGGGCATACTGCGTGGATAAGTATCGGATCATTTGTGTGACGGCTTGCTGGCTGTGTTGGTCGGCCGTGATAAGCTCTTCGCTTTGGTTCAAAATGTCGTGGTATGTGGCAAGAATTTGATACAGATAACCCGTTGCGGTTAGATGACTGCTTAGTTTACGACTCTGGAAAACTTGCTGAATCTGATGCATATGCGACAAAATGGGTGTTGCATCCGTCATACGGACGACAGGGTGGTGCAATGTAAATCCGACATCACGGAGAATTTGTTCTGCGGAAGTCCCGTCGAACGCGACCCAGCGGTAATGCCACGGTTCCACTTCGTCGGATACATAGCTGACGAGCTGCTCGGGACTGATGAGGAAGCTGTCGCCTGCCTCGAGTGCGTACGATTGCTGCTCAATGGTGAACAAGCCACGACCAGAAATAATATGGTGCAGCAAATAATAATCATAGACTTTGGGTCCTAGCTTATGTTGGGGCTTGGTCTGGCTTTCCCCGGAGAATAGCACGTGGAAATCACTTCGATCCTGAAAAATAGGATTGGATGCGACAGCATAGGTATAATTTGGAAAGGTGCGCATCGCGACGATCACCTCGATTAGTAGGTTGGATTTGATATTTATTCTATCTCAAAAAGTCACATAAATCCATGTGGAAGCAACATCGTTTTATATTCAATGGCAGCATATTCCTGTATACTAAGGTTAATTCATAGATGCGCTGGAAATGGCGACTATGAATCTATCCCGCGGAGAAAAGAGAAGGTGAATTCAATTGTCGAACACGTTACATGAGACATTGCAGAGCAGCTTTTTACAATATTATGGTCCGAGCGATCAAGCGATCCAGTGGTTCCATGCCCCTGGTCGCGTGAATTTGATCGGTGAGCATATTGACTACAACGGTGGGTTCGTGTTCCCGGCCGCATTACAGTTCGGAACCACATTGTGTATTCGCCCGCGTACGGATCGTAAGATCGTGATGCGATCAACGAACTTCGATGGCACAAGTGAAATCGCATTAGATGCGCTTCCAGCATCTAAATCGAATGCTTGGACAGATTATCCGACAGGGGTCGTCGTTACGCTGCAGGAAGCTGGATATCCGATTACGAAGGGGTATGAGATGCTCTTCCACGGGGAGATTCCGAACGGCTCAGGACTTTCCTCATCCGCTTCGATTGAAGTAGTTACGATGTATGCATTATTATCGCTTGAAGGTCACAAGACGGACCGTAAAGAAATTGCGGTGTTATCACAGAAGGTGGAGAATCAATTCGTCGGCGTGAATTGCGGCATTATGGATCAATTTGCGGTTGCGAATGGACGCAAGGATCATGCGATCCTGCTCAATTGTGATACGCTCGAAGAGAAGCTTGTTCCTTTCCAAGCGGGACAGTATAAGCTGGTGATCGGGAACACGAAGAAGCGCAGAGGACTGGTGGATTCCAAATATAATGAACGCCGCCAAGAATGTGATGAAGCCGTAGCAATTCTAGCACAGCATGTGCCAGGGCTGAAATTACTCTGCGAATTGTCGAGCGAAGCATTTGAGCCGCTGGCTCACCATATTACGAATGAAACGGTGCGTAACCGTGCACGTCATGCAATTGAAGAGAACGATCGCGTATTGCAATCGGTGGCGTACTTGACGAACGACGATCTCGTGAATTTTGGTCTATTGATGCAAGCATCGCATAACTCATTGCGGGATCTCTATGAAGTAAGCTGCTTTGAATTGGATGTCATGGTCGAAGAAGCATTGAAAGTGCCAGGTGTGCTAGGCGCACGGATGACGGGCGCAGGCTTCGGCGGATGTACCGTAGCGCTTGTTCATGAGGATCAAGTAGAGAAATTCATTCAACAGGTTGGCGAAGTCTATGAGCAGAAGACAGGAATCCAAGGGGAATTCTATGTGTGTGATGTAGGGAATGGCGTCGAGCAACTGACGAAATAAATAGAGGGAGTGGAGAAACGATGGCAGTTTTGGTAACAGGCGGTGCAGGATATATTGGGTCACATACGGTAATGGAATTGGTCACGCGCGGTGAGGATGTTGTCGTTGTCGATAATTTATACCAAGGGCATCGCGGCGCGGTACGTGGCGGGAAGCTGTACGAGGGGGATATTCGCGACCGTGATTTCCTTACGCAAGTGTTCCGTGAGAACCAGATTGATGCGGTGATTCATTTTGCAGCGAATTCCTTGGTTGGCGAGAGCATGCAGAATCCGGGCAAATACTACGACAATAATGTCTACGGTACACTGTGCTTGCTCGAAACGATGAATGCGTTCGATGTGAAAAACATCGTATTCTCCTCGACAGCAGCGACGTACGGTGAACCGGAGAAGGTACCCATTGAAGAGACGGATCGGACAGAGCCGACGAATGCGTACGGCGAGACAAAGCTTACCATGGAACGGATGATGCGTTGGTTCGATACGGCACACAGTATGAAATACGTGTCACTTCGTTATTTCAATGCAGCTGGGGCGCATGAGAGCGGCCTTATTGGCGAAGATCATGAACCGGAATCACATTTGATTCCACTGGTATTACAGACAGCGCTCAAGCAGCGTGAATTTATTGCTGTATTCGGAGAAGATTATCCAACGACTGACGGGACTTGTGTACGTGACTATGTACATGTCACAGATCTAGCGGACGCGCATATTCGCGCAGTGCAATATTTACGCGATGGCGGTGACAGTAATATCTTTAACCTTGGCAGCGGAAACGGGTTCTCCGTTCGTGAGGTCATTGAGACGGCGAAGAAGGTGACGGGGCTCGACATACCTGTGCGAATGCAAGAACGACGCGCTGGGGATCCTGCCGTATTAGTTGCTTCTTCGGCCAAAGCAAGACAAGTTCTCGGATGGAACCCAACGCGTGAACGGTTGGAGCAAATTATTGAATCCGCATGGAACTGGCACAGTCAGCATCCGAATGGCTACGGGGAGTAAGATCATGATGACGCAGACGGAGAACCATGTACAATCGGAGCAGGCCTTAGTCGCGATTGAGCGTCTTGTTCAGTTCGCAGCGCATAAGAAGATGATTGCTGCGGAGGATGTGAACTACGCGCGCAATGTATTGCTGGATCTGTTTCAATTTCATGCGCCTTACATTGGTGAATGGAGTGCAGATGAGGTCCCTGCGGATGAACCGCATGCGCTCCTCGCACAGTTAATCAATTACGGTTTTACAATTGGGCTCATGCCAGAACTTAATACGACCTACGCTGATCTACTCGATGCGAAAATCATGGGGCTCCTGATGCCAAGACCTTCGGAAGTGGTGCGGAATTTCCGCGATACGGCGAAGGATCAAGGTGTGGAGGACGCGACGAAGGACTTCTACAATTTATGTATTGATTCGAATTATATTCAAATGGAACGGATTCGCAAGAACAGCTATTGGCGGCATCCTTCGGATTATGGCGATATCGAAATGACGATTAATCTATCTAAGCCAGAGAAGAATCCACAAGAGATTGCGATGGCGCTTAAAGCCGCTCCTTCGCATTATCCAAAATGTCTATTATGCGCGGAGAATGTGGGGTACGCAGGTCGATTGAATCATCCAGCACGCCAGAATTTACGGGTTATTCCCGTCGAACTGACGCAAGAGCCGTGGTTCTTCCAGTACTCTCCATACGTGTACTATAATGAACATTGTATCGTGTTCCACAGCGAACATGTCCCGATGAAGTTAACGCATGAGACGTTCGCGCGTCTGGTTGATTTTGTGGATCAATTCCCGCATTACTTCGTGGGAACGAATGCAGACCTGCCGATTGTTGGCGGCTCGATTCTGACACATGATCATTTCCAAGGCGGACGGCATACATTCCCGATTGAGCTATCTTCACTTGAGACGAGATTCTCGCATGATGTACATCCTGCGGTTCAGATTCATCGTGTGAAATGGCCAATGTCCGTGCTTCGTCTAACGAGCAAGAAGCGGGAAGCGTTATTGGGCGCGGCGAATGAAGTCTACGATGCGTGGAAGTCCTATAGTGACGAGGACGCGAATGTAATCGCATATAGTGAACGTGACGGACAGCTTGTCCCTCACAACACGGTAACACCGATTGTTCGCTATAATGTGAAGGGTGAATACGAGATGGATCTGGTGCTTCGGAACAATCGGACAGACGCGGATCATCCGGAAGGCATCTATCATCCACATCGTCATTTGCATCATATTAAAAAAGAAAATATCGGACTTATCGAAGTGATGGGTGTCGCGATTCTACCAGGCCGTCTGAAATCACAGCTGGAGCAGATTGCGCTGATTCTGAGCGGAGAATTGCCTTGGACGCATGAGCGTGCTGAGGACCGCTATGCTAGCATTGCTGAGCATATTCCTTGGGTGGAACAGCTCCGTGCAACACATGGCCAGCTGTCGTCGAAGGACGAGGCGATGCGTATTGTTGAACAGGAAGTTGGCGACAAATTCGTTGAAATTCTATCGTGTGCGGGTGTGTACAAACGAACGGAGCAGGGCATTGCAGCATTTAATCGCTTCGTTCACAGTATGGGTTGGAAGGAGACTACAGAAGTATGAGTACAATGCAATATCAACAAGTTGATCATGAGGTATGGGGACCATGTCTAGAAATTGTGAACGAAGATGTTCAGCTCCTCGTGACCTTGAATTATGGCCCTCGTATTATTCATTGCAGTCTAGTAGATGGCAAGAACCTGTTCTTTGAAGATCCGAATAACAAATACCATGAAGAGAATGGGTTTCGCTTGTGCGGCGGTCACCGTTTCTGGCTGAGTCCAGAGATTTATCCGGATACGTATGAACCTGCCCTATCGCCAGTAGAATGGAAGCAGACCGAAGCGGGCCTCGTCTTTACATCGGGTGTCGATGATGTGACTTCGACGCAGAAGGAGATTGTCATTTCCTTCATCGATCGCCGTGTTCATGTCAGACATCGTGTGACGAATGTGGGAGAGAAGGCTATCGAGCATGCGGCATG
The DNA here is from genome assembly GCF_042676425.1 of Paenibacillus sp. GCM10027629. Taxonomy (NCBI): domain Bacteria; kingdom Bacillati; phylum Bacillota; class Bacilli; order Caryophanales; family Paenibacillaceae; genus Paenibacillus; species Paenibacillus sp. GCM10027629. The sequence goes on from NZ_JBHTGZ010000009.1 coordinate 475,262, forward strand.
GGCATTATCTATGATGGCACCGGGGGGAACGGCATTGGTGCCGCAGCCGGATAGTTATGCCGATCTGCTGCCGAACCGCAAGTTGATTGTGTGGCCATATACAGATATGTCCGATCCTCGTGTTCATTGGGGCAAAGACGTCATTACGGTTGCACAACGCAGCAATACGGTACCATTCAAGTTCGGGATGAATCAAGTGAAGCAATGGGCTGCATATTACAATGACGGTGTCTTGTTCCAGAAAACATTCGAACATCGCGAAGGAGCCAACTACCCGGATTTCGGCTGTTCTTTTGAATTGTATACGAATGAAGATTTCTTGGAACTTGAGTCCCTTGGGCCGCTTGTAACGATCCTGCCGAACGAGTCGATCCAGCATGATGAATGGTGGACGATCGAACGCAGTGACAGTATTGTAGATAGTTTGAAACAACTGCCTTTCTGAGCCTAGCTCAGAAAGGTTTTTCTTTCTTTGAACTGGAAATTATCTTATAATAGGAGAATTGTCATTACCGTAGTAGGGGGATCAACGTGGAGTCGTCCAATCATTTCGAAGAATCGAATAAACAACAAGAAGAACGTGAAATATTATTACATCAATTGCATGACATGATGGAGGTTATTCTACAGAAGAATTCACCAGACCGCCATTACCTTCGGGATGTGGAGCACCTGGGCGCGGGATCCATGTATGTATTAAATGCCTTGTATCAGAAAGGGGTATGCCGTGCTTCGGATATTGCGCATAGCCTTGAAATTACATCTGGTGCTGTAACAGGGCTGACAGACAAGCTGCTCTATATGGGACTGATTCATCGGGAGCGATCCGAGGAAGATCGGCGCGTCGTACTCCTGTCCTTGAGTGATCAAGGCCGCGAGACGTATATGCGATTACGCAATGCGCGTTCCGAACGATTGAAGGCTGCTTTTTCTCATGTAGGAACGGATGAAATTGAGTGTTTGCATCAAATCTTATCCAAAATTAAAAATCAATAAACAGTAAATTATAGAGGAAAGTCTTTCCAAGCCTGCAGAACTATGCGAGAATAGGGGGAGTAATACCCATAAATCCTATAGATGCAGGGAGGAATTAAATATGTCTCAAGAACGTCCTTTTGATTTTGAAACACTTGCTATTCATGCCGGTCAAGAAATTGATCCGACAACATTATCACGTGCAGTTCCGCTCTATCAGACAACTTCCTACGCTTTTCGCGACACCGATCATGCTGCGAACTTATTCGCATTGAAGGAATTCGGTAACATCTATACGAGATTAATGAATCCGACGACCGATGTGTTCGAGAAGCGTGTTGCAGCACTGGAAGGCGGTCCAGCTGCGCTCGCGGCGGCATCGGGACAAGCTGCGATTACTCTCGCGATCCTGAATATCGCAGGCTCTGGCGATGAGATCGTATCTGCTTCAACGTTATATGGTGGGACTTATAATCTCTTCTCAACGACACTCGCTAAGCTTGGCATCAAAGTGCATTTTGTGGATTCGAGTAATCCTGAGAATTTCCGCGCAGCCATTACACCGAACACGAAGGCGCTCTATGCGGAGACGATCGGGAATCCGAAAGGCGATGTACTTGACATTGCGGCGGTAGCAGCGATTGCGCATGAGAACGGTATTCCGTTAATTGTCGACAACACGTTCCCAAGCCCGTACTTGCTTCGTCCATTGGAGCACGGCGCAGATATCGTCGTTCATTCTGCGACCAAATTCATTGGCGGACATGGGACATCGATTGGCGGCGTCATCGTCGACGGCGGGAAATTCGATTGGAAAGCAAGCGGGAAGTTCCCAGGCTTAACAGAACCGGATCCAAGCTACCATGGTGTGGTGTATACCGATGCAGTGGGTCCGATTGCATATATTATCAAGGCACGCGTGCAATTGCTTCGGGATATGGGTGCGACATTGTCGCCATTTAACGCATTTATGCTGCTGCAAGGACTGGAGACCCTTCATCTGCGGATGGAGCGCCACAGTTCGAATGCGTTGCAGGTAGCACAGTTCCTAGAAGCACATGATGCCGTCGAGTGGGTGAACTATGCAGGACTACCAAGCCATTCCTCCTATGAGCTTGCTCAGAAGTATCTGCCGAAGGGTCAAGGCGCGATCATGACCTTTGGCATCAAGGGTGGCTTGGAGGCTGGACGTAAGCTGATCAATAACGTGAAGCTGTTCTCGCACCTTGCGAATGTTGGCGATTCGAAATCATTGGTTATCCATCCAGCGAGCACAACGCATCAGCAGCTCAGCGAAGATGAGCAAATTTCCGCAGGGGTTCATCCAGGCATGATTCGGGTGTCCATCGGTACGGAATCGATTCAAGATATTTTGCATGACTTGGGGCAAGCTATTGCTGCAAGCCAAGCGTAATGATTAGAGAAGGGGCCGCTAGGCTCCTTTTTCTGTAACCACAATAGAATTTATTAGTTTCGCTGACGCGGTCGCTCATCTTTGAAAGTACTTCGATCGGAGTTTTTCTCATTAGAAGTAGAACGGGATACAGTGGTATACTAGGGAAGGCGAGAGTAATCGCATTTAATCGCATGAGGAGGATACGTATGCAACCCTTTCAATTTCATAATCCAACAAGACTGATATTTGGTGAAGGCCAAATTCAGATGCTCACACAGGAAATTCCGAAGTATGGTTCGCGTGTATTGCTGCTCTATGGCGGAGGCAGTATCAAACGAAATGGCCTCTATGAGCAGGTATTGCTGCAATTAGAAGCCGTTAGTGCCTATGTCGTTGAACTTGGTGGAGTCGAACCGAATCCTCGGCTGTCTACGGTACATAAAGGCGTCGAGATTTGCAAAAAAGAACAGGTTGACTTAATTCTGGCTGTTGGAGGGGGGAGTGTCATTGACTGTGCGAAAGCCATTGCGGTTGGCGCGAAGTATGACGGCGATGCATGGGATTTCATGACCCACCAGGCTGTTCCGCAAGATGCACTTCCGCTGGGTACGGTGTTGACGATTGCAGCGACAGGCTCCGAGATGAATGGGGGTTCCGTAATCACGAATTGGGAGACGCAGGAGAAGTTGGGTTGGGGCACCCCGCTCGTCAATCCGAAGTTCTCGATTCTGGATCCGAACTATACGAAGTCATTGCCTCGTGACCAGACGATTTATGGCATGGTCGATATGATGTCGCATGTGTTCGAGCACTACTTCCATCACGAGCCGAACACACTGCTGCAGGATGGTTTCTGTGAGGCGCTGCTGCGTACGGTCATAGAGACGGCGCCGAAGCTGCTCGAAGATTTGCAGAGCTATGAGCATCGTTCAACGATTCTCTACTGCGGAACGATGGCACTCAATGGCGTGCTCAACATGGGATATAACGGGGACTGGGCAACGCATAACATCGAGCATGCGGTATCGGCCGTTTATGATATTCCGCACGGCGGCGGACTTGCAATTCTGTTCCCGAACTGGATGAAGCATGTGCTGGATGAGAATGTAGGACGCGTCAAACAGATGGCAGTGAATGTATTTGGTATTGACCCATCAGGCAAAAGCGACCGCGATGTCGCACTCGAAGGGATTGAGGCGCTTCGCAGCTTCTGGAATTCGATTGACGCGCCTAGCCGGTTAGCAGATTATAATATCGATGATTCCAAGCTTGAAGCCATGGCAGATAAAGCGATGAAATTCGGTCCATTTGGCAACTTCAAGAAGCTCAATCGTGAGGATGTACTCGCGATTTATCGCGCATCATTGTAAGCTTGAATGGTATAATATGTATCAAAGGAAGGAAGCGTAGTATGCGGGATTGTCCCTGCTTGTTACGCTTTTTTCTCATTTTTTGAAACAATTTCCTAATATTTGCGTAATACATATATGTCAGATCTGATACGATGAAGGAGGTGTGAAATGGTCGCATTTTATTGGGGCTGTCTAGCATTTGGCGCTTTATTTGCACTCATAAGTGTTGTCTTGGGGGACATTCTTAGCAGTGCGTTCGATGGCATGCTCGACTTTTTATCGATTGATTTCTTACAGCCGATGGTTATCGCTACGGCGGTGACGACACTTGGCGGCGCGGGAATTCTTCTCACGAAATATTCGCCGTTTACGACACTGGTATGTCTAGGCATGGCCGTCATCATTGCATTATTGTTAGCGGTCGCCGTGTATTTCGGTTATGTGAAGCCGATGCAGAATAGTGAGAATTCGACAGGCTTTTCGATCCAAGAGTTGCAAGGTAAAATCGGTCAGGTCACGGTCGCTATTCCTTCTAGCGGATTTGGTGAAGTGTTAGTTCGGATCGGAGCAGGGCATACGAATCAGATTGCAGCGAGCTTCGATGCAGTGAATATCGCGGATGGAAGCCAAGTTGTTGTGGTTGAGATCCGTGAAGGCGTAGCCTATGTATCCCCAATAACCCTCTAAGATAGGAGAGATTGTATGTCAGAAATTCCAGATTTCCTCATCATTCCAGGTATTGTGGTTGCCGTCATTATTGTTTTTGGTCTAGCCTTTTGGGCGCGTTACAAAACGGTAGGTCCTGATAAAGCCATGATCGTTACGGGTTCTTTTCTAGGTGGCGGGTCAACGATTTCAACGGATGATTCGGGTCGCAAAATAAAAATTGTTCGCGGCGGAGGCGCATTCATTTGGCCCATTTTCCAACAGTCTCAGTACATATCCTTACTCTCACATAAGCTCGATGTCTCGACACCGGAAGTCTATACGGAACAAGGGGTTCCGGTTATTGCGGACGGTGTAGCGATTATTAAGGTCGGTGGTTCCGTAGAAGACGTGGCGACCGCCGCAGAGCAGTTCATTGGCAAGCCGATTGAAGCCCTGAAAGGGGAAGCGCAGGAGGTGCTTGAAGGCCATTTGCGTGCAATCCTTGGTTCGATGACGGTGGAAGAAGTATATCGAAATCGCGATAAATTCGCACAAGAGGTGCAAGGTGTTGCAGCGCGTGATTTGAAAAAGATGGGTCTGCAGATCGTGTCATTCACGATCAAGGATGTTCGCGACAAGCAAGGCTATCTGGATGCACTCGGGAAGCCGAGAATTGCAGCGGTGAAGCGGGATGCGGAGATCGCCGAAGCTGAAGCAGTGCGGGATGCGCGGATTCAGAAAGCAAAGGCAGAAGAAGAAGGACAGAAAGCCGAACTCATTCGTGATACAAATATTGCGGAAGCTGGGAAAGCAAAAGAGCTCAAAGTGGCATCCTTTAAGAAGGAGCAAGATACAGCGAAGGCGGAAGCGGACCAAGCGTACCAGATCCAAGAAGCGAAAGCCAAGCAGCTCATGGTTGAAGAGCAGATGAAAGTTGAGCTCGTACGTAAGGATCGGGAGATCGATCTTCAAGAGAAGGAAATCTTAGTGCGTCAGAAGCAATATGATGCGGAAGTGAAGAAGAAAGCCGATGCGGATAAATACGCGGTCGAACAAGCGGCTGAAGCCGATAAGGCGCGTAAGATGCGGGAAGCAGAAGCATTGCAATATTCCATCGAAGCGCAAGCGAAGGCAAACGCCGAGCAGAAGCGTCTCGAAGGGATGGCGATTGCGGACGCGGAACGTGCGAAAGGTACTGCCGATGCGGAAGTCATTCGACTTCGCGGTCTAGCGGAAGCCGAAGCGAAAGAGAAGCTGGCCGAAGCATTCCAGAAATTCGGTGAGGCAGCGGTCCTCGATATTATCGTGAAAATGCTCCCAGAGCTTGCTGGTAAAATCGCAGAGCCGATCTCATCGATCGAGAAGTTGACGGTTGTAGATACGGGGAATGGTGCCGGCGCTGCACGCGTCAGCAATTATGTAACCCAGCTGATGGCGACAGCGCCAGAAATGTTGAAAAGCGTATCAGGTATCGACGTCGAATCGCTGATCAAAGGGATGACGGCGAAAGTGGGTCAGCGTAACGAGACGAGCGAAATCGCTGCAACGTCATCTGTACCGGCTGCTCTAACTGCGCTGGTCGCTGAACAGAAGCCAAAGGCGCAAGAATAGGATGAGTAATTCTTGGATGAATTGACATCCTATGGTGAGGAGGTGATTTCCTTGCCACATAACAAATCGCAGAAAATCAACGATCAGCACAACAAGTCGCGTTTGAAAGAAGAGGCCGTGACTTCAAGTACTGAAAAGGCGTCCCGTCGTCCTCCAAGCTTGAATAACATATCCAAGCAGGACTCCTAAATGAACAAAGCCATCTCCAGCTGAAGCGGGGATGGCTTTGTTTTGTTTCGTGTAGGTGGCGGCCCAGCATCGTGTTGGTTCAAGCGAGCCATGGTCCGCATTCCGTCTAACGAATCGTAAAACGCTTATTGATGCGAAAATGCAGTGAATTTTGAGCTAACGAACCGTAGTCATGCTATTCGTATCAAAATGAGCGGAAAAGGGCGGTATAAGGCTGAATAGCGATCGTGAGGTTCGTTAGAAAAATTATTCGCGACATTTGGGGCAAATAAGGATTGCTGGGTTCGTTAACGGGATGTTGGGGGATTGGATTACCTTCAAAGTAACCTACCCTGTTCACGCCCGCTAATCCCCCAGACGCTTCTGTCCTTCCTTCATATTCCAAGCGAGCATGGTGCAGATGAGCAAAATCGCGACCATGAGATAGACGGCGGAGAGCCAGGATTCGCTGCCCCCTTGACCCATTGCATCGCTGCGATCACGAGTACACCACCTAGATTGCCTGCGAGCATCATCAGTCCTGTCGCTTCACCGGCATGCTTCTCGCCGGCGATTTCTTCGGTCATGGAGAGCAGTAAGGCATACCCCGGAAGGAACATAAAACCTAGTAAACCACTGAAGAGCAGCAGGGTACCCATATTTCCTGTTGAACATAATGGGTAGGTGAGCAGCAGCGCCACCGCACAACAGAGGATGAGGAATGGCTTACGTCGACGATAACGATCCGAGATGGCAGGAATGATCGCGGCACCCAACATACCGAAGATGATGAGCATGCCACCGACGAGTCCGGCTTGTTCGGCGTTCACCCCATAGGGCTTCAAGATCGGTTCGAGCCAGGAGGTAATGCCGTTGAAGAAGCCGAGCGCAAGGAAGGCGATGATGCAAATGAGAAGCAATTGCCGATTACGAAGCAAGGGGAGGAGTTCTTTCCATCGTACGGAAGGCTCAGCTTGCTGTTGATTGCCTTGGGGATTAGGATACGCAACAAGCCAGAAGAATAGGGTAGCAAGCACAGAGAGCCCGGCGAAAATAATCATCGTAACTTGCAGATTCGTTGCTGCCACAAAGATGGGCGTGGTTGCTAGCGCGAGGGCCATCCCTGCGAACATGCCTACGGTGCCCAGCCCCGTTGCCATCGCTTGTCGATCTCGTGGGAACCAATCTGCGACTAGCTTGGTAATGCCATTCATGACATAGGGCTGACCGATCGCAATACCGATATGACCAATGACGAGGAAGATGAATTGCTGATCGAAGATCCGAACACAAGCGAAAATGGCCATGAACAATCCGCCAATCCCTACCCCGAATCGATAGCCTCGTCGATCGATGACGATTCCCGCATGTACGGATAGGAGAACATAGACGAGCGGGAACACCATTAACAGTAAGTTCATGCTTTCTTCGGATACATGATAACGTTCCTCCAGCGTCGTGATGAGCGGCGCGAAATTCAGCCAGAGCATCTGGCTTATGCCTGCTAGCAGCGTGAAGCTGAGCAAGACCGTCCAACGATTGGTAAAGGCGCTCACGCCCTGATGTTCCTCTCGAGGCAAGAAGCATCCCCCCTCAATTTCGAGATAGATTATCGCACATCCCTTTATACGCACGATTATATTAATATTCTTGAAGGCTTATTCCTCACCCTACCCAAACATTCTCTCATAGCATGCTAGAATCCGGCATATAAGAAGGGAGCGGGTTGTTTCATACCAGCATAGCTCGATCATAGAACGAGAGGGTGAGATGAAATGGGTGTGCTTCGATTAACGATGGCACAGGCGTTGCTGAAGTTTCTTGATCAACAGTACGTAGAGCGTGACGGGAAGGAAACGAAATTTGTAAAAGGCGTCATGGGCATCTTCGGACACGGCAATGTACTTGGGATCGGCGAGGCGTTGGAGCGGGAGCCGGGAAATTTGCAATTCATTCAAGGGAAAAATGAGCAAGGCATGACGCATGCCGCTGTCGCATATGCGAAGCAGAAAAATCGACTCGAAATATTCGCGTGCACGTCATCCATTGGACCGGGCGCCTTGAACATGGTGACAGCCGCTGCGACAGCGACGGTGAATCGAATCCCGGTCCTGCTGCTGCCGGGGGATATCTTTGCATGTCGACAACCGGATCCTGTGCTGCAGCAGATTGAACATCCGATGGATTATACGATATCGGCGAATGATGCGTTTAAGCCTGTGAGCAAATATTGGGATCGAATCACTCGGCCCGAGCAATTGATGAGCTCGATGATGCAGGCGATGCGCGTGTTGACGGACCCTGCGGAGACAGGGGCGGTGACGATCTGCTTGCCTCAAGATGTACAGACGGAAGCCTATGATTATCCGGAGCATTTTTTCGCGAAAAGAGTCCATTCGATTGATCGGATGCCACTAAGTAAGTCGGCCTGTGATAGAGCCGTTCAATTACTCGCGCGTAAAAAGACGCCATTGCTGATCGCAGGCGGCGGTGTCCACTATTCCCTTGCCTATGAGCCGGTTCTTCAATTTGCTGAGGCATTTGGCATCCCCATAGCCGAGACCCAAGCGGGTAAAAGTGCCGTACCTTGGCATCATCCACTCTATATGGGTGGCATAGGAACGACAGGTTCACTCGCAGCCAATCAGCTAGCGAAGGAGGCAGATGCGATCATTTGTGTCGGAACACGGTTAGGGGATTTTGCAACGGCATCGAAGTCAGCTTTCCTTCATCCGGAAGTGGAATTCATCCATATCAATATAAACAACTTCGACGCGGGGAAGATGAATGGCGTCAAACTGGTTGCAGATGCAGCAGAAGCATTAAAGGAACTAACGGATGTACTCCTAGCGAGAGGGTATAAATCGTCTTATGATGCTGCGGAGCTTGTAGCGAAGAAGGCAGAATGGAACCGAGAAGTGGATCGACTGTATGCAGTGGAGCTAGAACAAGGCTTGTCGCAGACGTACGTCCTTGGTGAAATCAATCGGTTCATGGACGGCCATGAAGTCATTGTGGCGGCGGCAGGCAGTCTGCCGGGGGATCTTCATCGGCTGTGGCGCGCCGAACGTCCGAAATCCTACCATATGGAGTACGGATTCTCTTGTATGGGGTATGAAGTCGCAGGCGCATTTGGGGTCAAATTAGCCGAGCCGGATCAAGAAGTGTATGCGCTTATCGGGGACGGCAGTTACTTGATGCTTCATTCTGAGCTTGTCACGAGCATCCAAGAGGGTGTGAAGCTTAATGTTATTTTGCTAGACAATCATGGGTTTCAATGTATTCACAACTTGCAGAAGGATCACGGCAGCGATGGGTTCGGCAATGAATTCAGATATCGCAGTCGAGAAATGGGCGGTCTGACAGGGGACTATATTGCGATAGATTACGCAGCGCATGCGAGAAGTATGGGCGCAACAGCTTACACCGTGACGAACATCGAGCAATTAAGAGAGGCCCTTCATCAAGCGAAGCAAGAGAAAAGTTCAACGCTAATCGCCGTTCAGGTGCTGCCGGGGACAAATTCAGGCGGTTATGAATCGTGGTGGAGAGTGGATGTACCGGAAGTCTCGACGAGTGATCAGGTCCAGCGTGCCTACCAGCGGATGCATGAGAAGACGAATCGGGCGTTAAACATCTAAGGAGAGGAGCGAATGCAATGTCGAATCTACTTATACGAGGCAAGCAGCCGGACGCAGCGGGGAACACCCTGACAATAACACCACAATCTGCGGGTTGGCAGTATGTCGGATTTCAAGTCTATAAGCTGCGACCCGGCCAATGCTTAAGCCAAGAAACAGGAGCGAACGAGATCTGTGTTGTGGTGCTGAGCGGAATCGCCAATGTATTCACGCAGCATGAGCGTTACAACCAGATTGGCCGCCGCATGAGCGTGTTCGAGCAGACGCCGCCTTTTTCCGTGTACGTGCCTGCACGAGACGAAATTCATGTTGAAGCAATGACGGAACTCGAAATCGCCATATGCGCAGCACCTGCTGAAGGCCGATTGGAAGCGCGATTGATTACGCCAGAGCAGGTAGGCGTTGAACAACGAGGGTACGGCGCGATGGAGCGAGCGATTCACAACATCCTGCCGGAACGGGAAGAAGCCGAGCGGCTGCTCGTCGTCGAAGTGTTCACACCAGCCGGGCACTGGTCCAGCTATCCGCCGCATAAGCATGATCAGGATGATCTGCCGCACGAATCGCTGTTGGAGGAGACGTACTATTACAAAATTACGCCTGTAGAAGGGTTTGCCATGCAGCGTGTATACACCGACGACTTGTCTCTGAATGAATCGATCGTCGTTCACGACGGCGATTCGGTCATGGTCCCGCGCGGATATCATCCCGTCTCAGTACCACCGGGATATGGTGTCTATTACTTGAATGTGATGGCTGGACCGATGCGCACATGGAAGTTCCATAATGATCCGAAGCATGAATGGTTATTGAGACCGGGGAAGGAGGCGTCTGTGCATGAGTCTAATCCCGTGTCAGAATAACCGACCACTCGATTTGATCGGTTTAGGAAGATTGTGTATCGACTTGAATGCGAACGAGATTCATCGCCCGATGGAGGAGACCGTCACCTTCACGAAATATGTAGGAGGCTCACCTGCCAACATCACGATTGCGATGGCACGCCTCGGAATGAACACTGGATTTATCGGCAAAGTCGCCAATGATGCGCATGGGCGCTTTATTGTCCACTATTTGCAGAAGACGCATATCAATACGGACGGCATTCGTGTGGATCAGACGGGCAGCGTGACAGGGCTTGCTTTTACGGAGATCAAATCGCCTACCGATTGCAGCATTTTGATGTATCGTGACAACGTGGCCGACCTGAAGCTGACGCCATCCGAAGTGAGTGAAGCCTATATTCGCCAAGCAAAAGCCTTACTAATCTCGGGGACCGCCCTTGCGCAGAGTCCTTCCCGTGAAGCGGTGTTCAAAGCGCTCACGCTAGCGCACAAACACCAAGTCGCTATCATCTTCGATATCGATTATCGCCCATATACGTGGACATCCAAGGAGGAGACAGGGATCTACTGCAGGCTTGTCGCAGAGAAGTCGGATGTCATTATCGGCGGCAGAGAAGAATTCGACTTGATCGAAGCGTTGGATGGCCCGCTGCGTCATGACGACGATGCCACAGCACGCCAGTGGTTTCATCATCGCGCTCGTGTGGTTGTCGTCAAACGGGGTGGGGACGGCTCGGTCGCTTTTACCGCGCAAGGGGAACGCTCCGAAGGTCATGTATTCCCTGCCCAGGTGGTCAAGACGTTCGGAGCCGGGGATTCCTTTGCGGGTGCTTTTATTTATGGCCTGATGCAAGGGTGGAGCTTAAGCCGATGTCAGCAATTCGGCAGCGCTGCCGCCTCGATTGTGGTGTCCAGCCATAGCTGCTCGGACGCGATGCCTACGGTAGAACAGATTCAAGCACGAATCGATCGCTATATTCAGCAAGGGTTGTAGGACAGCCCGTTTCCAAGGAGGTTAGACGCATGCATCATTCTCATTTTTGGGTTGCAGCGCACACGGGTTCGGGCAATGCCCCGGACAATACGATGGACTCATTCCTCGAAGGAGTAAACAGCGGAGCTGATATGGTCGAGATCGATGTCCGATCGACAAAGGATGGCGTTGCAATCCTGCTTCATGATGATTCACCGCTGCTTCAGCTATATACTTACAAGCAGCTGAACGCTCGGGAAATGCGCACCCAGCTCAATCCCCTCTATGCACACCATGACATTCTACGTCTTGAACAAATTTTACAGATTGCGATGAAGCACCAAGTGAAGCTAAACCTGGATATGAAAGACCACCGTAGCATTGAACCCGCGTTGGCCGCGATTCAGATGACGCAAGCCGCAGAATGTGTCTATTTCACGGGATGCACAGAGGGACTTGTGGGTCTTCAGGCAGGACTTTGGGTGATGATGAATACGCCTGATGCATTGACGGACCAAGATGAGGCGAACTACGAGGCATTTGCTGATGCAATCTGTGCGCAGGCACGAAAGGAAGGATACGTCGGACTCAATATGGATTACCTAACCTGCCGTCAGGAGATTGTGGATCGTGCCCACGCGAGCGGTTTGGTGGTATGGGTGTATACCGTGAACGAATCGGCATGGATGGCGAAGTGTATTTCGATGGGCGTGGATGCGATCACAACGAGAAATGTAAGCTCGCTGATACAGCTGAAATGAAGGCGCTTTAAAAATTTTTCGAAAAATATGGTATCGATACCATATAGATTGAATATGGCTTAATAAGCAGGTTATTTTACCCGCATTGGAATTTATTGTTATCTTCACAAAGAATTAAGCCGTACATGACGTTGCGTTAACACTTCATCGATATAATGATCATCAAACCGCAATGGAAGGGAGATGAGCCATACGCTTAAGATTGGACGAATTGTATAGAACCCACTAACTCATGAGAAGGTGATTGATCATTCATGACAACACATGTGAACCGAGCGGTGAACACTTCGAAGAGATCCAAACGCTGGAGAAATATTCTACTGCATAAATACTTATACCTCATGTTACTGCCTTGCCTCGTCTTTTTTATTATCTTTTCCTACATTCCGATGACCGGCATTATTCTGGCTTTTAAAGAATACAAGTTCAACCAAGGGATTCTCGGGAGCCCCTGGGCAGGATTCAAATATTTCGAACGATTCTTTAATGATTACCAGAGCGGCATGCTCATTAAGAACACACTGATTATCTCGTGTATGAAGCTGTTCATCGGCTTACCGTTCCCCATCATTCTCGCGCTGATGTTCAATGAAGTGAAAAATCGCTACTTCCGCAATATCGCACAGAGCATCTCTTATCTACCTCATTTCTTATCCTGGGTTGTCGTGATTGGATTAACCCAACGTCTTCTTGCACCAGATAACGGTTTACTGAATCAGATCGTCGGCTTCTTCGGCGGCGACAGCAGCGTATTCTACATGATGGAGCCGCATTATTTCTACCAAATCATGTTCGGGAGTCATATCTGGAAATCGATCGGCTGGGACTCTATCATATATCTGGCAGCGATTGCAGGTGTGAATCAGGATATGTATGAAGCGGCGAAGATGGATGGGGCCAGCAGGACCCGAGAAATTTGGCATATTACACTTCCTTCGATCCAACCAACCATTCTCATTCTGTTTATTCTATCACTCGGAAGTATCTTATCTGCAGGGTTCGATCAGCTGTATCTCCTGCGAACACCAGGGAACATGCAATTAGCCGAGATTCTCGACACGTACGTCATTCGGGTCGGACTTCAAGGCGGTCAATATGGGTATGCGACAGCCGTCGGTCTCATGCAAGGGGTGATTGGATTAATACTCGTCGTCGCAGCAAATCGGATTTCTAAGAAGGTATCAGACACTTCATTATGGTAGCGATTCCAGAGGAATGACTAAACCAATGAAAAGAGGGATGATGGCATGCTTAGTAACAAAAGGTGGCTTCGACTGCTTGCTTTACCGCTCATCTTGACGATGCTCCTCGCAGGATGCACCGGGAATGACAGCGGTTCGGACAACAAGGGCGCACAGCCTCAGGACAACAAGGCGAATCAAGGGACGGACAAAGGATCGGCGGACAGCGGCAAACCTGCAACATGGATCGCGGATCGGAAGGTTAAAGGGCTTGTCTTCATGGGGACGGATGATTACACCGGGGATATGAACGCGGAGATCAAGGCGAAATTAAAGGAATTAACAGGAATCGACTTGGAAGTTGAAATTATGGTCGCAGATCATTCTATCGACGGGCTTATCGCAGGGCTGGCATCGAACGATTTGCCGGACTTTATCACCTTTTATCTGAATAACAGCGGTCGTCCGGAAATGCCTGTTCTTTTGAAAGCTGCAAGGGAAGAAATGTTCACGGATCTTACGCCGCTGATGAAGGATACGAAGGTGTACAGCAAATATTTGGAGGATGACTACTTGCCGCTCGATACGAAATATGGCGTCATGTTCCGCCCAGAATTCAATGGTTCTACTTACTTCATCCACATGAATGTGGCACGCCAAGGCGGCTATGCGACGTGGAAAGCTGCTGGGGGCCCTTACATTCGCAAAGATATCGCCGATGCACTGAAAGTCGATCCTCGCACGATCAATACCACGGAGAAGCTGTATGAGCTTGCGAAGAAAATCAAAGCAGGCAGCTTCAAAGACAATAACGGAAAAGATGTCGTGCCGATCGGGCCTAACTATTGGGGCGGTCAAGAGATCGGCGTCCTGTTCAATGATCTGGAATGGGGCAGTGACGATCAGCGGATTAAGAAGGACTCGTCCGGCAACATTTTGCATGAAAGTCAGACCGAATATGCATTGAAAAAAGTAGAGTACATTCAAAAGCTGCTAAAAGAGAAGCTCATCCATCCAGAATTCTTCACCATGGACGAAAGTCGCGCGACCGAGGGAGCGTTGAACGGGACATGGGGTATTATCGGAAATGCGCACAACTATCAAGAATTCAACCGCGATATGCATTACTTGCCGCTTGGTCCGATCGATTTCGTGGATCGTCCCTATCAGATGGAAATGAGTTTCAAATCGGGATATTCCGGTTGGGCTATCCCTGCGACAACGAAGAACCCGGAAGATATTATGAAGCTGGCGGATTTCCTGGCAAGTCGTGAAGGCAAGCTGCTGTGGCAGTATGGACTGGAAGGCAGAGACTATACGCTGGATGCGAAGGGTAATCCGCTTGCGAAGAAAGAAGTCATTGACCTCAAAGTAAGTAATCCGGAAGAAGCCAAGAAGCTTGGGTTCGCAGGCGTAGGCAATTCCTGGGGCGATCTGCTCGGCGGTACCGATATTGACCGGATGGCGGACTTTGGCGAGATGGAGTACGGGGACGCTGTCGCGCCGGAGCTCAACGCGGGTGCACTCAAGATTGCCGAATACTGGGGCTGGGAAGAGAAACACAAAAATGCCAAGATGGTGGACGGATATACCCCATTATCTTTTATTGGTGAATTTGAGCATGGAACGGAATTAAAAGCAGCACTTGATAATTACGATGACAGCCTCATTCGGGCGTACTATGCGAAGAACACGGACGAAGCGAAGAAAATTCTCGATTCTGCCTCCAAACAACTGGAAGCAACCGGATTACAGCAATTCCTGGAACTGCTCAAGACGAAAGATGCTGATCCAAAGACGCATGTGAGGTTCTAATCCGACACGGGAAAGGGTGGGTCGGCTCGATTCAAGCTTCGCTGAACCGGCCCTACTTGTTCACCTTTCAATCGCCAATATGAGGAGGAGACCGAGATTGAGGGAGTTCTACAAGACATCATTCGGGGAAAAAGTCTTTAAAGTCTTCATTTATCTATGTATCACGGCGCTATGTCTATCCATCATCCTTCCTTTCTTCAATATATTGGCCTTATCCTTCAATGCGGGTAAAGATGCGGAACGCGGAGGGATTTACTTCTGGCCGCGTGTATGGTCGCTTCAAAATTTCGCGGAGGTGCTGACTTCAGCCAATATGCTCTCGGCGTTCGGCATATCGCTGTTCAGGACCATTGTCGGAACGCTAGCAAGTGTATTCCTAACGGCCATGGCTGCATATACCTTGAAGAGTAAGACGATGCCGGGCGTTCGATTTTTTACGATGCTGATCTTCTTCACGATGCTGTTCGGCGGGGGCATCATTCCCTATTATATGCTGCTGAAATCCATCCATTTGACGAATACAATCTGGGTGTATGTGATCCCATCCCTCTACAGTGCATGGAACCTGATCATTATGCGGACGTTCTTTCAGCAAATTCATGTCAGTCTCGAAGAGTCGGCACGGATCGATGGATACAATGATTTCTCGATTTTCATGCGGGTCATCATGCCGCTCAGTAAACCGGTGATCGCAGTGATTACGTTATTCAACGCCGTAGGTCATTGGAATGATTGGTTCACGGGCGCCTTCTTCGTCAGATCGGGGGATCTCCGGCCACTCTCTACGCTGCTACAAGAAATGCTCACCAGGGCGGAAGCGATGCGAAGCAAGCTGGAGTCGGCAGCGGGAACGACGCAGTATGAGATGCTCGATAAGATGCAGGTGACAGGCGATTCGATGAAAATGGCTACGATTATTATCGTCATCGCACCGATTATCATCATTTATCCGTTTATCCAGAAGTATTTTGCGCAAGGCGTGATGATCGGATCGATCAAGGAATAGAGGACTGGGTATAGGAGGAATCGCATGCGCATTGACAATCCGTACGATAAGCAGGGCACATGGCTGCGGGGCAGCTTCCACAATCATACGAATAACAGCGACGGCTGGTTCTCGCTCGAGACGGTCTACAAGATGTACGCGGACTATGATTTTCTAGCCATATCCGATCATGACAAAATTACGAATCTAGAGGCGAAATGCAGGATTCCTACCGTATTCGAAGCGATTGAGGTCAGCAGTAGTAAGCCGCATATGTTGCTCGTCAAGCCCCCGCATTCGATCATGGAAGGGTACAGCAACGAATTTACGATTGCGAATTATCAACAGCTTGCCGATGCAACGCTTGATCATGGCGGCATTTGCGTCTTGGTGCATCCGAATCGCTATTTCTCCAACTTCTGGACGATCGAAGACATGCTGCAGATGGAGCGCTATACCGGGGTGGAGATTTATAACGGGGACGGGAATGTAGAATACGATATCGCCTTCGATAAATGGGATGCGCTGCTCTCGGCTGGGCGCAAAGTCTGGGGCTTCGGAAATGATGACTCTCATGTCTACGGGCAGGAGAAGCAGGCTTGGAACATGGTGCTCGCCGCCGATCATTCGCAGGAAGCGATTTTGGATGCGATTCGAGGGGGGAGTTTCTACGTGTCGACGGGGTACGGTTTTGACGCAGTTCACTGCGAGGGTTCGAAGATAACGATTAATCTCAGATCGAATGCGCTGCTGGATAAGATGTACAAATACGTCACCTTGTTCGGGAAGGACGGCAGGGTGCTGCATGAAGCGACAGGTCGGATAAAGCAAGTGGAGTACGAGTGCCAAGGGGATGAAGAGTATGTGCGCGTGAGTGCCTATATTGAGGGAGGTTATGCGGCGTTTTCGCAGCCCTTGTTTATTATGAAGGATTAGGATGAGGTCGAAATGAATGTGAAAATCAAAGACGTTGCCATTCGAGCAGGGGTCTCGACCACGACGGTCTCCAGGGTATTGAACGGGGAGAAGTATGTGAAGGAAGATCTGAAGAAGCGGGTAAATGACGCGATTGAAGAGCTGGGGTATGCGCCGAGCCATATTGCCCGAAGTCTTGTGCGCAACAAGACGGATCTCATTGGCGTGATCGTGCCTGATCTCACCTCAAGCTTCTATGCGACGATTCTCAGTTCCATCGAACAGACGGCGACCTCGAACGGCTACAATCTGCTGGTGTGCAACATTAACGAAGATATCGATAAGGAATTGAAGTATTTGAACATTTTCAAGGAAATGCGGGTCGAAGGCATCATTATCATGCATGAGAAAATCAACGAAGAGATTCGTGGATTCATTAATAGCTTGCAGATTCCGGTCATTTTCTCGAGCGTCAAACCGATGGATCAATCGTTCATCTCGGTGATCGTCGATGATTATACGGCTGCGTATGATGCGACGCGGTATTTAATCGAGTTAGGTCATGAGCGAATTGGCTTCATCGGGGGCGACATGCGGGATATTACGTCGGGTCAGAACCGATATGTTGGTTACTGTAATGCTCTTCGGGATCATGGGCTCAAGATCATTCACGAACGGATTCGATTCGGGGATTACAAAGTGAAAAGCGGATACGAACGGATGGGGGAGCTGCTGAAATACGAGCAATGGCCAACGGCTGTATTCGCTGTGAGTGATGATATGGCGATCGGCGCGGTCAATTGCATTATTGATCACGGCATGCGCGTTCCCGAAGATATCTCGGTCATGGGCTTCGACGGAAGTCAAATGACGGAGCTGGTTCGGCCAAGAATTACTTCGATGGAACAACCGATTCATCACATGGGGGTCGTTACCGTTGAGACGTTACTCCAGCTCATTCGAGGCGAGATTGAACAGGATGAGGACATCATACTAGGCCACCGATTGGAAGTTCGAGACAGCTGTAGACAGCGCTCGATGTAAGGGAGTGTTTCGGCAGGAAGATACAGGGAGAGGGAGAAATGTTGAAGACATTTGATGCCTTGGTCATTGGTGACGCGAACGTTGATTTGGTAATTGTCGGCTGCAACACGTTACCGCTTCCCGGACAAGAAATATTCGTTCAGGACATGTCTCTGCATGTCGGGGGCGGGGCAGCATTATTCAGTTTAACCCTTGCCAAGCTGGGCAAGACGGTGGCTTTCAAAGGGATCGTCGGCCAAGATTACTATGGTCAGTATGTTCTGGATCAATTCCGTCTCGCTGGTATCGATACCAGCTATACGAAGCGAAGCGAGCAGAATTCGACGGGCATTTCGATTGCGATTAATCCGGAGCGGGATCGCTCCTTTATATCATACGCGGGCACGAATGCGGAGCTGCAAGTCGATCACGTTGCAGACCTGGAACCGATTCCAGCCCGACATGTTCATCTTACGGGGTACAGGGGGAGCAGCAATCATGAAGCTTTTATGCGGATTGTACGCCAATTGAGGGCCTCTGGCATCACGGTGTCACTTGATGTTGGTTGGGATGATACCGGGGAGTGGTATCCGGGTGTCTTTGAACTGATGGATGGGATTGATGTGTTCTTCATGAACGAGACGGAGGCTCTGCATTATACGGGTTGTGCAGCGATCGAAGAGAGTATTGGGCAATTGAAGGAGCGGCAGAAGAATGTAGTCGTGAAAAGAGGCGCGCAAGGAGCAACGGCTATCATCGGAGGCAAGGTGTCGCATTGCGCGGGCTATGTGGTTGAAGTCGTGGATACGACGGGTGCGGGGGATTCTTTTAACGCGGGCTTTATGTACGGCTACCTATCTGGCATGTCGGTAGGGGAATGCCTCGTATACGGTAATGCTTGCGGTGCGCTGTCGGTTCAGAATTATGGCGGCAGCACGGGTGCAGTCGATCTTACAGCGTTGATGCAGTTCATTGAATCGCATCGTATTGACGAGGAGAGTGCGAAATGAAGGGGATCATCGGGTGTTCAGAGGATGCGCAAGTGATCATTGTTCCGATTTGTAAGGAGGATGTCGTGCATGGCGGCATGATGGTAGGGGGTGAACCGGTTGAGCTGGAGCTGCGTCCATCGGCGGGCGATAAAGAAGCCCTCACTTGGGTGTGTAGTCCGTCGGACCGTCCGGGAATGCTGTTCATTGGCCTTGGTGAACGGGTGCGTGTGGACGTAGAGTGTGTGCGGCATGATGCGGGTTGTGCAGGAAGAGCGGTCATGCGCGACAAGCTGGAGCAGGTTCAAGTATCCTTTGGCTGGTTAACGCTATGCTCGCTGTCGGCAGCTGAAGCGGCGGGCGCGTGGATGGAAGGATGGTTGCTCGGGTCATATGCTTTTGATCGATACAAATCATCGGCGGCGGAGCGTGTTGTTCCGGTGGTGTACTTAGATGTGGAGCCATCGGAGGCGGTGGAGGAGCGGATCCGGGTCGCGAATCGTCGTGCAGAAGGGACGATGCTTGCTCGCGATCTAGCGAATGAACCGCCGAATGCGATTCGTCCGGAGACGCTTGCACGCAGAGTTCAGAAGCATTTTGAAGATACGCTAGTTCGAGTTGAAGTGCTGCCCGTGAGCAGCCTGGAGCTGCAAGGGATGGCAGGGCTGTTAGCGGTCGGGCGTGGGAGCGTGCATCCACCCGTACTGATCAAGATGTCGTATGTTACGGATCCTTCCAAACCATTAATCGCACTCGTAGGCAAGGGCATCACGTTCGATACGGGCGGGATTTCGCTGAAGAGGGACTACAATATTAGTGATATGCGGATGGACATGGCCGGCGGGGCGTCCGTGATTGGGGCAATGGAGGTCTTGTCACGAAGTGGAGCTGCGCTCAATGTCGTTGCACTGGTCCCAGCAGCAGAGAACATGCCCGGTGGGAATGCGTTATTGCCTGGTGAAATTCTAACGTATACCAACGGACTAACGGTACAGATTGGCAATACGGATGCGGAAGGCCGTCTCGTCCTTGCGGATGCGCTATTGTATGCCCATCGTCTCGGAGCGGCTGAAGTCGCAGATATCGCGACGTTAACGTATTCCTGCACCGGAGCGCTTGGCTCCAAATACGCAGGCGTCTGGGGTGATCAGGCCTTGGTCGATACGATGCAAGAGGTCGCTGCGCTAGTAGGTGAGAAGGTATGGCAGCTCCCGCTAGCCGATGAATATGACAGTTATTTGGATAGCGATTGTGCAGACTTGTGCAATGTAAGCAGCGTGGGTGAGGCGGGAGCGATTACCGCAGCGTTGTTCCTGCGGCGATTCGCCCATCCGTCGATGAAATGGGTGCATCTCGATATGGCTGGGCTGAAGGAGGTATCGGCAGCCAAAGGATATCTTGTGCAAGGAGCGACAGGGTTTGGCACGCGTCTGCTCGCAGAATGGGCACTCCATCGTGCAGCTCAGCATGAAGGGAAGGAGGAGGTGTGAATGAAGACGATTGCGATTGAAGGCGTGAAAAATGGTTGTCCCATCACGTATAACGTCTCCCAGTTGATCATGGGCTCGGGAAATTTCTTGCGACGGGATGATATGGAGCATATCGATCGGATGTTCGATACGTTCCTTCACGTTGGCGGCAATCTGATTGATACGGCGCATCAGTATGGTCGGTGCGAGCGCAAGATCGGTGCGTGGTTGAATACGTCGGGCAGACGCAGCGAACTCATGATTCTCACCAAAGGTGCGCATCATGACGATGGTGAACCGGGACCGCGCGTGAATCCGCAGGCGATAACAAATGATTTGCTAGAAAGTTTGGAACGATTGAGAACCGACCATGTGGAGCTCTATGCCCTGCATCGCGATGATCCGACGGTCGAGGTCGGCCCCATTATCGACGTGTTGAATGAACATATCGCGTGCGGGCGAATTCATGCCATTGGCGCATCAAATTGGACGCATGAGCGGATCCAAGCGGCGAATGATTATGCGTCGTCCCACGGGTTAATCGGATTTACGTTCAATAGTCCGAATCTTAGCCTAGCCAAGTGCAGGGTGCCTCGGTGGGAAGGCTGCGTTTCGGCGGGGCGCGAGATGTGTGCGTGGCATGAAGGCAATGGGATGCCGCTTTTGTCCTGGTCATCGCAAGCTAGCGGGTTCTTTACTGGTCGATTCACACCGGATCGGCGGGATGATGCCGAGATGGTTAACGTGTACTATACCCCAGACAATTGGGAGCGGTATGCCCGCGCGGATCGGCTCGCTGAGGAGAAGGGAGTAAGTCGAATGCAGATCGCATTATCTTATGTACTCCACCAATCGTTTCCGACCGCGGCGCTCGTGGGGATGGAGACGGTTGAGGAAGTGTTATCTTCGGTAGATGGACTCGCGATCGAGATAACCGAGCAGGAGGTTCGGTGGCTGGATTTGCTTGAAGGAGGTGAAGGGCATGCGGAATAAGTTCGCCGCTCAATTATATACATTGCGGGAAGCATGCAAGGAGGATTTCTATGGGACATTGCGTACGCTGCGGCAGATGGGGTGGTCAGCTGTACAAATTGACGGACTGCACGGATACCCAGCAGAGGAGATCGCTGCGGTGCTGCAAGAAACGGGCCTTTCCGTTGCAGGTATGCATGTGAGCTTAGCCCGGATGAATCATGAGCTGGATGCGGCGATACGCGAAGCGGAATGGTTCGGCACGCCGTATATTTACTGTAATTCAGTACCCGGTGCATTGCAGGATGAGGAAGGGTATCGTCAATTGAAGCGGGAGCTGCTGAACATTGCGGGAAAGGTTCGCGGGAAGGGACTCTACATCGGTCATCACAATCATGATTTTGAATTCCATACGGTTGTTGATGGGAAGGCAGCGTTGGATTACGTGCTTGAACCGGAAGAAACAGGGACTTTGATCCCCGAATTGGACACCTACTGGATAAAGAAAGCGGGGCGCGATCCTCTCGCATACATTTCAACGTATGCAGGTCGGAAGCTGCCGATTTTGCATTTCAAAGATATGACGAAGGATGACAGACAATATTTTGCGGAAATTGGGGCTGGATGTATCGATTTTGAGCCGATTCTAGCGTGGGGCGAAGCGAATGGTGTCGAATATTACGCGATTGAGCAGGATTATTGCCCGGGCAATCCTTTCGACAGCTTGGCCCAGTCATTCGAATATCTAATGCAGCTCACGAATTCGAAATAGAACGAACAACGCCCCTCATGTAGAAGCCTTGAGGGGCGCTATGCTGGTGCGTGCAAATACCGTTACATTTTGCCGATTAACATCGATAGAATTCCTGCCGCAATGAGCGGTCCAACCGGAACGCCGCCGAAGATTGCTACGCCAAGTACGGTCCCGATTAGGAGACCTGCGACGAGCGTGGGCTGATTGCCCATCAACGTGACGCCGCGTCCGCCAAGGTAGGAGACGAGGACGCCGATCACGATGGCGAGGATCGATTTCCAGTTCAAGAAGGAATGAAGCATCGTATCTAGGCTTATTTTGCCGCTCGCAATGGGGGCCATCACGCCAATCGTTAAAATGATGATTCCGATTGTAAGCCCATATTTCTCAATCCAAGGGAAGACCTGATCCATATGCGTCACACGTAAAAGTAGCAGAACGACCATCGCGATGGTGACGGTGGAGTTACCACTGAACAGGCCGAGTGCCGCGAATAGCAATAGGATCAGGGAGGGGGTGTCGATGTTGGTCATTAGATGAATTCCTCTTTCTTGGTGCTAATAATTCAACGTGTTGAACTGAAAGTATTTTCCCTACCACGATAGCATATTCGCCTGTTAAATCAAAATGAACACCGTCATATGCCGTTATTTTCGCGTATTCAACTCACGATATTCGCTCGGACTTAAGCCCGTGCGCGTCTTGAAGGTGCGGTGGAAATACGTATAGCTTTGGAACCCGCACAGTTCGGCGATTTGCTCCAATGTCATTTTGCTATATTCAATTCGTTCACGAGCTGTCGAGATCCGGACCTCAATCGCGTAATCCATGATCGTCTGACCGAATACCTCTTTGAACAGATGGCCAGCGCGAGATACACTGAGCTTCGCATGGTCTGCGACGTCCTGCAAAGTGATCGATTCAGCGGCATGCTGCTCAATATAATCTTTCATATGATTACAGATCGGTACATATTTGGACTTCGCGCTGGATCGGTTGGATTCTTCCAATAGACGGTCGAGCATCAGGAAGAAGGACTTGGTGAGATACTGGACGATCTCCTCCATGGAATCATGGAAACGCCGTTTCTCTTGAATCATCTGGCGCCACAACGTAATAAGCCGTTCGTCCAGCCGAATTCGCGTCTTCGGATTGCGTTCGCGCGAGTTCCACCATTCTTCCACATAGCTGCCTCTGACCATGAGGAAGTAGTCCATACTATTAATTTTTGGTAGAATCTGATTCGAGACTGGATGCTGAAATCCTATCTTGAGTTCATAGATATCGCCTTCTTTATAGAGCAGCAGGTCGCCGGGTTCCACTGATTCGAAGTGATCGTTCATCCATACATGGGCAGAGCCCTCGGTCTGAAGACGAATGAGGTAGTAAGGTAGACGGCTGCGTTCCCGATTATCGTAAGGTCTATAATGTTTGGCATAGTCCACGAGCAGCACTTCGAGCGTACCTGTATGGGTCTCTGTTATGGTCATTTTTCATCATCCTTTATGATCAAGTGTAGCAAAATAGTTCAGGATTAGGTCATATCATTCATTCCCATTATATCGATAATTTGTCTAGAATAGAAGCGTAGGAAAACCTTTTCATAGGAGTTGGATTGCAATGATGAAGATTGGGCTACAGTTATATACGTTACGTGAGGAGACAAGTCGTGATTTTGTAGGAACTTTGCGTAAAGTTGCAGAAATTGGCTATGAAGGTGTCGAATTTGCAGGTTATGGCGGTATGGCTGCGGAAGAACTAAAAGCATTACTTGATGAATTGAATCTTGTGTCGATTGGTGCTCATGTGGGCTTGGATCGCCTTCGCAATCATTTAGATGAAGAGATCGCTTTCCATAAAATTCTTGGAAGTGAATATATTGCTTGCCCGTACTTATCCGCTGAAGAGCGTGGGACGCTTAGTTCTTTGATGGAAATTACGAAGATTTTCAAAGACGCAACCCGCAAGTGCGCGGAGCATGGCCTCCAATTCGGTTATCATAACCATGATTTCGAATTTACGGAGCAAATCGGGACCAAGACGGTGTTCGATTCGATCTTCGAATTGACGGCTCCAGCGCCGATGTTCGTTGAACTTGACGCTTGCTGGGTGCATCATGCAGGGTTCGATCCATCCGAATATATGATGAAATATGCGGGTCGTGTGCCGCTCGTCCATTTGAAAGATTTGGTGACGAATGAAGACGGATCCGCGAAGACAGTTATTCTCGGTACCGGTGAGATGGAGCTGGATGAAGTGATTGCGACAGCGAAGTTGACGGGCGTAGAATGGTTGATCGTTGAGCAGGATATGTGCCAGATCGATCCGATCGAGAGTGTAACGCAGAGTATGCAATGGGCGCGCGCGCACCGAAAATAAGGTATAATTTAACTATAATATATTCTATAAAACTATTGGAGGCGTTCTAACATGTCAAAAATCTATCGTATTGCAATTATCGGCTGTGGTGGTATCGCGAACGGCAAACATATGCCAAGTCTTAAGAAATTGAAAAATATCGAGATGGTAGCTTTCTGCGATATCATTCCTGAGCGTGCAGAGAAAGCAGCAGAAGAATATGGTGCTGAAGGTGCAAAAGTATACACAGATTACACCGAAGTATTCGCAGACAAGACAATTGATATCGTACACGTATGTACGCCGAACGATTCCCATGCTGAGATTGCAATTGCTGCGATGGAAGCGGACAAACATGTTATGTGTGAGAAGCCAATGGCGAAGACAGCAGCAGATGCGCGTCGTATGGTAGAAGTTGCGAAGTCGACTGGCAAGAAGCTTACCGTTGGATACAACAACCGTTTCCGTACAGACAGCCGTTATTTGAAAGAAGTATGTGATGCAGGCGATTTGGGTGAAATTTACTTTGCGAAGGCTCATGCGATTCGTCGTCGTGCTGTACCAACGTGGGGCGTATTCTTGGACGAAGAGAAACAAGGCGGCGGACCACTTATCGATATCGGTACACACGCGCTTGACTTAACCTTGTGGATGATGAATAACTACAAGCCAAAAGCAGTTCTAGGAACGGCATTCCATAAGCTTTCGAGCCGTGAAAATGCAGCAAATGCATGGGGACCATGGGATCCAGAGAAATTCACCGTTGAAGATTCAGCATTCGGAATGATTACGATGGAGAACGGTGCAACGATCATGCTCGAATCCAGCTGGGCGCTTAACGTGGTGAAATCCGGTGAAGCAATCTGTACGCTATGCGGTACGGAAGGCGGCGCAGACATGTGGGATGGTCTTGTAATCAACGGCGAGAAGCACAGCAAATTGTATGATCAGAAGATTCAACTTGGTGCAAGTGGCGTAGCTTTCTATGATGGCGCTTCGGAAGATGCTCCAGATGTAGAAATGCGTCTATGGATCGAAGCAATCGAGCAGGATAAAGATCCTGTCGTAACAGCTGAGCAAGCATGCGTTGTTTCTGAAATTCTTGAAGCAATCTACGAATCTTCCAAAACAGGCAAAGCTGTCTACTTCAACAACTAATCAGCAAAGGAGCGTTGAAAGATGAAATTAGGCGTATTCGCTGTATTATTTGGTCAAAAGCCGCTTGAAGAAGCGCTCGATTATATTCAAGGCAAAGGGCTGCAAGCTGTCGAAATTGGTACAGGAGGCTATCCGGGGAACAGTCACTGCAAACCGGAAGAGCTGTTAGCTGACGCGGGCAAATTAAAAGCGTTCAAGCAAGCGTTCGATTCCCGTGGATTAACGATCAGTGCGCTTAGCTGTCATGGCAATGCGCTGCATCCACAGAAGGATATCGCGAAGCCGTTCCATGATGATTTCATGCGTACGATCGAGCTTGCGGAGCGTCTTGAAGTACCTGTGGTTAACGGATTCTCAGGCTGCCCAGGCGACCATGAGGGTGCGAAATACCCGAATTGGCCGGTTGCACCTTGGCCGGGTGACTATCAAGAAATTCTCGACTGGCAATGGTCGAACAAAGTAATCCCTTACTGGACGGAGACGGGGAAATACGCTTCGGATCGTGGAGTCAAAGTCGCATTAGAGTTGCACGGCGGATTCTCGGTGCATACGCCAGCGAACTTGCTTCGTCTGCGTGAAGCGGTTGGGGAAGTGATCGGCGCGAACCTCGATCCGAGCCATATGTGGTGGCAAGGTATTGATCCGGTACAAGCGATCCATATTCTTGGACGCGAGAATGCGATTCATCATTTCCATGCGAAGGATACAACGATCGATCCGATCAATGTGAACAAACATGGTGTGACGGATATGCAATCCTATGCTTTGATGCTTGATCGTGCATGGCAGTTCCGTACGGTGGGCTATGGTCATGACATGAAGGTATGGGCGGACATTATGAGTGCGCTTCGTCTGGTCGGCTATGACTATGTCGTAAGTATTGAGCATGAAGATGGCTTGATGTCGGTGGAAGAAGGCTTCACAAAAGCCGTAGAGAACTTGAATCAAGTCTTGATTAGAGAGCCGCTTGGCGAGATGTGGTGGGTATAACCCCCCGTCGCGAAGGGGAATAAATGAAAATCCCCGTTCTTCCAGTCTGTTGGGACTGTGAGGAAAGGGGATTTTTGATTTAGATGAATTGGGTTAGATGGGAAGCGTAGGGCTACCCTCCGATGATCGTTAGTTCTTTTGGATATGTCGTCAGAATTTCGATTCCGTCTGCCGTCACGACGACGTCATCTTCAATACGCACGCCGCCTCGGTTTGGCAAGTAAATGCCCGGTTCAATCGTGAATACGACGCCTTCTTGCAGGAGATCTTCATTGTTCGCATGAACGCCTGGATATTCATGTACATCCATGCCGAGACCGTGACCTAGGCGATGCATGAAATATTGTCCATAGCCTTGATCTTCAATCACTTGACGCGCAGCGCGGTCAATGGAGGCATAGGTGACGCCGGGACGGACGGCTGCGATGGCTGCCAGATTCGCTTGAAGCGTCGTATTGTAGATTTCTTTGAGCTGATCATCAATCTCGCCTACAGCGAACGTCCGTGTGATGTCCGAAGAGTAACCATTCGCATAGACGCCAAGGTCGAAGAGCAGCAGTTCATTGGCTTGCACTTTCCGTGTGCCTGGATTCCCATGCGGCAATGCGGATTTCTCTCCTGCGAGCACCATTGTATCGAAGGAAGGCCCGTCAGCGCCCAGCTTCTTCATCTGGTATTCGAGCTCAGCGACGAGTTCTATCTCGGTTACGCCGACCTTCACTTGGCTGACGACGGTATGTAATGCTGCCTCAACCAGCCGCACGGCTTCCTTCATTCGCGCGATCTCGTCTGCGGATTTACGCATGCGCATGCTGCGCAGCTGATCTCCTGCGTCGATATACGCGTTCGCTTGCACGACGGCGCTTAATGCTTCAAAACGAACGACGGACAGGTGCTCTTTCTCAATCCCGAGCGTGTGGATCGAAGCTGGCAGGTGTTGTTTTAAGATGGCATATGGATTATCCGTATCCGTATGTGTCGCAATTCGCTTCACTGAAGATTCCTGCGAAGCTGCTTCTGCATCGAGTGCAGGAACGATCAGCACTGGCTCTTGCTCTGTAGAGATGATAAGACCGAGGAAACGCTCATGCGGATTGCAGGCGAATCCAGTGAAGTAGTAAACATGCTTCGGTTCCGTAATTAATAGAGTGGACATGCCGCTTGCTTGCATAAGGGTATAGAGTTGATTGATGCGGTTCGTCATTGTGGATTTCATCCTTTCGCTAACTAGAGATTCTATATAGCGACGATACCACTTTTTAAGCGGGAATGCCAATGATGTTGATGGGTTATGTAGATCACATTTGATGATTAGCTTAATGCTTTGTCCATCATTTCTGATTTTTTCTTGCTGATCGTTGATTTATAGGCTTCTTCTGCTTTATCAGCCATCTGATAGGATAATCCTGCATCTTTCAATTCTTGCTTCATTTTATCCAGAATGTCATAGAACACACCATTAACACTCTTCTCTAATTTTTTGGCTGCGCTCATATAAATAGAAGCAATTTCGGACTTCGACCGATCAGACCCTTTGTAATCTTTTTTAGCATTTTTGAGGAGAATATCGAGCTTGGATACGGCCATACTCTGCAGCTTGACAAATGTTGAAGCATATTTCTCCGAAATTTCTTTTTCTTTTGCAGATGTTGCTCCTTCGATCAGTTTATTCACTTCTTCTTTCGAAATAGGTTCTGCTTTGGCAGCCACAGGCTTGGCCTCCTTTCCAGCTTTTTTGTCATTTGATGCTGTCGAATTCTCGTCTGATGTTTCTTTTGAAGGGTCGCTAGGTTTGTCGGTGTCAGCCCCAGTATTCAACCCAGGGTCAAGCACACTGGAAAAATCAAAAAAGTCAGCATCGGCATGAATTTCATCCGCTGTAACATCGCGATTGAACAAATAATTATAGGTATATAAGCCTACTCCTCCTAATATCAAGACAATCCCTAAAATGACAATAAGTGTTTTTTTGCGCATTGAATATTTTACTCCTTTGTAGAATATTAGTAGTTTTCAGTTACGATACCATAAAACGAGGTACAAATCATATACTTTTTAACATTTAATTGCAGATAAAGTTTTTAATTCTAGAAGTGGTTTGTAGAACTTAAAGATTACCTAAAGAGTCGACAATATGGGTTGTATGGATTAGGAAATGATAGTAGTATGTTGGAATATGTTGTAGTGTGCATGTATTTGACAAAAAACTGCAAATAAATGATTAGATCGACATATTGATACACAGGAAATATTCCGGAGATGTCATCCTTTCCGTTATCAATGGAGGCACTCGGCCGTTCTGTGGGAGCTAAAGCATAGTTCCTTAGGCGTTGATCGCCAAGGGTACGGTGTGAGGTTAGGTTAAATGCCTGCGTAAAAAGTAGAGGAAATCTTTAATGGTTTGAGTGTACGAAAATAACTGGTAGCGCTTACAATACGTACGTTGAAACGATAGAAGATCGGATTTCTACTGTATATGAAATAGTTTATATGCTCCTGATGATGTAGCGTGACATCGTTTGGAGTTTTTTTATGTTAGAGGGGGAGTGTAGGAGTTGAAAAAAGTTAGAAAAGCAATTATTCCAGCAGCGGGTTTAGGGACCAGATTCTTGCCAGCCACAAAGGCGATGCCGAAGGAAATGCTTCCGATCGTAGATAAACCGACGATACAGTACATTGTTGAAGAAGCAGTTGAATCTGGTATTGAAGATATAATTATTGTGACTGGTAAGGGAAAACGAGCAATTGAGGATCATTTTGATAGTCACTTCGAATTAGAGCAAAGTTTGATTGATAACAATAAATTAAAATTGCTAGAGGAGGTTGTGAAATCCTCTCAATTAGCGAATATTCACTATATTCGACAATCCGAACCTAAAGGATTGGGTCATGCCATATGGTGTGCTCGGAAATTTATAGGGAACGAGCCGTTTGCAGTTCTCCTTGGTGACGATATTGTCCAAGCAGAAACTCCATGTTTGAAACAATTAATTGATACATATGAAACAACCCAAAGTTCAATTGTAGGTATTCAAAGGGTTCCCTATGAAGAGACATATCGATACGGGATCGTTGATCCATTGAGCATTAACGGTCGGTTGGCATCTGTTAAACAACTTGTAGAAAAGCCGAAACCCGGTACATCTCCATCGGACTTGGCAATTATGGGGAGATATGTACTTACTCCAAAAATCTTTGGTTTTTTAGCTGAACAAAAAGTTGGTGCTGGGGGCGAAATCCAACTAACAGATGCAATTCAGCGATTAAATGAAGTGGAAGAAGTCTATGCGTACCAATTCGAAGGGAAACGCTATGATGTCGGTGAAAAGTTAGGGTTTATATTAACTGCAGTTGAATTTGCTTTACAAAATGAAGAATTAAAAGAACCGTTACTCAAACAACTTGAATATTTGGTGTTGAGAAATCAACTGCCCAGTACGGTTAATATGTAAGCTATTGTATTCCTAAGGTGAATGCATCAAACAAGTGAGGATTGATACAATGAGCCGAGTCCTGATAATCACACAAAATTTTTATCCCGAAATTGGAAGCGCAGCTAATCGAATAAAGAATATATATAAAGAGTTAACGAATGAAGGATATGAGGTTAAGGTATTAACCACTGATCCTAAATATCCTAATCGGAATATTTACAAAGATTCTGAATATTGGAATGAAGAAGAACTTGAAAATGATGTAATTCGTATCACAACAAATGTTAGAAGGTATAGTAATAATATTTTTAATAGGTTTTTTTTATACCTAGAGATGATGGTTAAATTTAATAGAGCAATTGCAAGATTGGATGGGAATTTCGACTTTGTGATTGCTACGACTCCGGCAATTTTCGTTGGCTTAACAGGGCTGAATGCTAAGAAAAAGTTTCAATGTCCATTAATATTGGATGTGAGAGATCTGTGGCCAGATTCACTAGTAGGAGTAGGTGTATTTACATTTAAACCTATTATTTCGATGGCGGGTCTATTAGAAAAAAAGTTGTATCATGGTTCAGACAATATAATTATAAATAGTGAAGGTTTTTTGCCGCATATTATAGATCAAGGAATATCAAATGAAAAAATAAGCTTTATGCCGAATTCATTAACGGAAGATGAATTGCTAAATAAGACGGATAAAGTGCAGGTACCCAATGATAAAGTAACTATCATTTATACTGGGAATATTGGATTAGCCCAAGATGTCAATCAATTAATTGATATAGCTGAGAGAATGAAGCACCGGTCCAATGTTCACTTCAAAATAATAGGATATGGTTATCGGAGTAAGGAGTTAAGGGAAAGACTAAGGGAGAAAAAAATATTAAATGTTGATTTCGTCAGGCCGAAGAATCGAAGAGAAGCGACTGAAGCTACAAGAACTGCGGACATAGCTTATGTCAGCTTAGTTAATCAGAAAGTGTTCGATACTGTACTTCCAGGTAAAATTGTTGACTATATGTGTATGGGGAAGCCTATTGTTGGTGCTGTGTCAGGCTATGCTGCAGATACTATTCTGCGTGCAGAATGTGGTTACATATCACTTGAGCGACAGACTGATGAAATTTGTGAATACATTGAAAAATTAGTGGATGACCCCGAATTAAGAAATACATTTGGTGAGAACGGTTATAAATTTGCGACCCGTCATTATAGTTGGAATAAGAATATTGTAGTACTAACTAGATTATTGGAGCCGAAATATGGAAAAGAAAGTGTGCATGTTCGTATGGAACCACTTCACAAATGATGCTCGTGTGTTTCGAGAATGTACTGCATTAATAGAAGCTGGTTTTGAAGTGGATTTAATTGCTGTTCATGATTGGAAAGATAATGATTTGCAGAAGAGAGAACAAAGAAACGAAGGATTTAATATTATTCGTGTGAATAATCGACTGAGATTACTTAGTCTTATAGCTGGACCTGCTGAACGACTAAGACGTTTGCTATCGCGTAATATAATTACTAAATTAATCACTTTGGGGATAGTTCTACTTGGTTTGTGGAGCGTGCCTTTAATCACTTTATCACTATTGTTATTAATGATCTTAATTGCTCCTCATAAAATGAGAACGGTTTACCTACGTACTTATATTGCGTTTCAAATGATAAGAGTTGGAGTATCTGGAAAATATGATATATATCATTCGAATGATTTAAATACATTACCACAAGGTTTTATTTGTGCAAGAGTTTTAAGGAAAAGAAAGCTTATCTATGATTCTCATGAGGTACAGACGAGTCGTACAGGGTACAATAGCAAAATATATGGAATCGCAGAGAAATTCTTTATAAAGCATATAGATATTATGATCATGGAAAATCATACGCGTGCAAAGTATATTGAGGACTTGTATGGCTTCTATCCTAAAGTTGTTCATAATTATCCGATTCCTATGCAACCAGAGACAAGTAAGAAGATAGATTTATATAGTATATTGGATATCCCAAGAGATGAACCGATTTTATTATATCAAGGTGGGATTCAAATTGGACGTGGCCTGGATAAACTTATCCAGGCTACACCTATGTTTGAGCGTGGTGTAGTAGTCTTAATTGGTGATGGTAGAATAAAACCTGAATTAGAAAAAATGGTTCGAGATATGGGTTTAGAGAATCGAGTGAAATTTCTTCCAAAGGTTCCACTTGAAGATCTGCTTGATTATACGAGAAATGCTTATCTAGGATTTCAAATTCTTAACAACGTATGCTTCAATCACTATTCCGCATCTTCGAATAAATTATTTGAATATATTATGAGTGCTGTCCCAGTAGTGGCTTGTAGTTTTCCGGAAATTCAGCGAGTAGTTGATAAAGAGAATATAGGTGTTTGTGTTAATTCGCATGATCCTAAATCAATAGCTTGTGGAGTAAATCATTTACTAAACAACGACGATCTAATAGAAATTATTAAAGAAAACTGTATGCGAGCAAGAGATAGATACAACTGGACTAATGAAAGTAATGTTTTCATTAAAATATATAATGGTCTGGAGATGTAAATGGTGTTAATGAAGGAACAAATAGAGGATATAAGAAAACAATTAAAAAAGGAAATGCAAGAGAAAGAACAAATAAAGATAGAACTTATTCAGCAAAAGAAACTTAATATGGAATTAAATAAACAGCTCTTCTCATTTAAAGAGGAAACCTTAGATATATTAAATATTATTAGAAGTAGGGCTGATAGCATCGATAGTGAGCTTCAAAAAACACTAGAAGAAAATAAGCAATACGAAATAGTAACGAAAAAGTTTAAAGATGAAATAAGCAAACTAAATCAAAAAATAAGAGATGCTGAAAATAAAAACATGAAAATAAATAGAAGATTGAATGCGCTTGAACAATCAAAATTTGGTAGACTAGCACAGAAATATTGGGAGTTTAGAAAACATTTTTTGAAACGGGTGAATAGTAAGTGAACAACGTTGGAGTGTTAAAGTCTGAGATAATTGGGTTTCAAAAAAAAATATTAAATGATCTAAAACCATTCGTCTTTAATTCTAAAGTAGATTTTAATGTACAGAATTGGTATGTATCTAGTGATAATGTCCTACTAGAGAATCATAATGACAAAATGATTATTTCCTATGAAAACACAAAAAATGAATATATCTCATACAAAGAAAATAACAATAGCTTTGTTCAATTACCTAAAACCGATTTGTTAGTTCTTCCTGATGAAACTTTTGAAATTACCTTTACCGGTGATGAATTTAAAAATATAAAAATACATTTGGCGATCATTGAATATTCTCATGTTAAGAAGATTAAGCAGTACTTAATAGAATTAAACCAATCAACCATGATTCATACTTCGCCAAGTACTGAGAAGGTACGCATAGCAATTAGAGTTTCGGGAAAAGGGTTAGCTGTAATAGATAAATTGCAAGTTACTCGCAAATTGATGGAAGAAAATAATAAGATTGTTTTCCCAAGTAAATTACCTGAGATAAAGAAGAATAATGTTATTAATAATTTGTCTGAGTTAAAAATAGCTTGTATTTTTGATGAATTTACAATTTCATGTTATGAGAAAGTAGCAAACCTTATCAGTTTTACTCCTGACAATTGGGAAACAGTTCTAGAAGAGAAGGTTCCAGATATTTTATTTGTTGAATCAGCGTGGAAAGGTAATTTTGGATCATGGCAGTACAAAATTGCAAAATACAATAATCAAGATAAAGAACCACTAAATAATTTGATTGCATGGTGTAATCATAGGGAAATTCCAACAATTTTTTGGAATAAAGAAGACCCTATACACTTTGAAAAGTTTATAGATTCAGCAAAAATGTTTGATTATATATATACAACTGATGAGGACATGATAGGTGAATATCTAAAATATGTGAAGCATGATAGAGTATATGCCCTGTCCTTTTCGGCGGAGCCGTCGTTACATAATCCGATTAGATATTCTACCGGTAGAAGTAATAAGATTTCTTTTGCAGGTTCTTATTATTCTAATAGACACAAGGATCGACAATCTGATATGGATGAGTTACTGGAAGTGGCTTCAGAGTATGGATTGGAAATATATGACCGCAATTTTGACGAGAATAAAGGGAGAACAACTCAGTTTAGTTATCCTCCTCAGTTTAGAGATAATATTGTTGGAAAGTTGAAGTATGACGAAATTGCAAAAGCGTATAAGGGCTATAAAGTCATGTTAAATGTAAATAGCGTGAAGAATTCTCCTACGATGTTTTCACGTAGAGTATTTGAAGGGTTAGCAAGCGGTACACCTATAGTAAGTACGTACTCTAAAGGCATTAACATGTTGTTTAAGAACATAGTTTTGAGTACAGATAATAAAGAAGAGTTAAATAATCACATCCAAAATTTAATGAATGATGAAGATTTTTATCGGAATATTTCCTTGGCTGGGATAAGAGAAGTTTATATGAATCATATGTATAAACACAGGCTTCAATACATCATTAATAAATTAGGGGTAAAAATAAATATAGATTATCCTAATGTTTCCGTTGTATCCATTGTTAATTCAAAAGATGAATTTCAAAGGGTATTACATTACTTTAACCAACAGACATGGAAAAGAAAGAATTTAGTGGTATTCCTTAAGGGATTCGATGGATATATAGAACTTTTAAATAATTATAATGTTGGGAATATTAATTCTTATGTTTATAGTTACATCAATCAATATTCTAGGATTAGTGAGATTATTCAAGATGAGTATATAGCTTTTCTTAATCCAAATGATTTTTATGGTGAGAATTATATGCTAGATTTGGCAATTGCTATAGAGTACAGTAAAGCCGATATTGTTGGAAAAGGAAATGTATTTGCATACGATAAGAAAACTAACAATATTGAAGAGAGTGGACAGGAAAACGAGTATACATATGTAAGTCAATTATTCTTTAGTTCATCAGTAGCTTCCGTAGATATATTTAACGGTGAAAATATTGTATCAGTGCTTCAGAAAATGGAGAATAACGAGTTGATGACAGATTATTTCAAAAAGGGTGCTCGATTGTTTAGTTCTGATAAATATAATTATGTTAAATTAGGGGATAACATTGTACTTGAAAAGTACAATAAGATAGAGAGATAGGTGATTTCTTAAATGAGAACATTGAAAATACTTGTATATGGTGATGTTGATTTAAATATTATTGATGGATCATCGGTATGGTTAACATCATTATGTAATGTTTTAAATAATGATAAAAATATAACGGTAGATGTGTTATTAAAATCACGTATCAAGAATAAACTATTGCTTTCTGAGATAGAGAAATTGAGTCAAATTAAGTTAATTGATTCATACGACAATTCTACTAATTTCATGCACTTTAATAACAATCGATTAACTGTTAAAGAAGCTGTTAATTATATGGAAGAGTATGATAATAAAAATAATTATCATTGTATTATCATTCGAGGATTTGACATTGCAAAAGAAATGTTGAATTCTCGATTGATAACAAAAACGATACCATATGTTACGAGCTTTACTCATGATCCAGCTTTATTATTGGATCATGAGAAAGAGATGTTAAGTACACTTTATAATTCAGTAAGAAAAATGTTTGTTCAGACAGAACAAATGAAAAGTTTACTTGTAGAAATGTTAGGTATTGATGGTGCAAAATTTGTTGAGTTACTACCAATGATACCCGATTATGGGCAAGAACCGGAGTTTAAAAATATTAATAATACACTTGTGTACAGTGGGAAATTTGAAAGTAAATGGTACACTGAAGAAATCATTTCAGCTTATGAGAAATTACATAATTTAGATAATAGTATTTCATTAAATGTTGCTGGGAATAAATTTCAAGGAGATCTGATTAAGAAAAAGGAAATTCTAACGAATCGTTTAAAGTCGATAGAAGGGATAAATTGGGTTGGTTCTCTATCTCGTTCTGATGCTTATCAATTGATAAATGATTCTGACTTAGGTATTGGATGGAGAAGTGAAGAAATCGATAATGATCGTAGTGTAGAACTTTCCACAAAACTATTAGAATATGGGAGTTTGGGTAAACCAGCTTTAGTGCGAAGAACAAAAATGCATGAATCACTGCTAGGCAAAGATTATTTTTTATTCGCCGAGAATGAAGAAGAATTCATTAATAAAAGTTATGAAATATTAAATAATCCAAGTTTATATAGAAAAACAGCGAAACAAATATATGAATCATGTAGAAAATACACTTTTACTGAAGCATACAAAAGGTTAAAACCAATATTATGGTCTTATCATCCCGAAAAAATAAAACTTCTTTTTGCAGGACATGATTTGAAATTTATTAAAATGCTAATCGATTATTTTGACAATGATGATGGCTTTGAAGTGAAAATAGACAAATGGATGGGCCATGATAAACATGATGAAATATTTAGTAGAGACTGTTTAGAATGGGCAGATATCATATTTTGCGAATGGGGACTGGGTAATGCTGTCTGGTACTCCAACAATAAGAAAAAAGGTCAGAAATTGTTCGTGAGAATGCATTTACAAGAAAGAGAGACGGAATTTCCAAACAGATACTGTATTGAAAATATTGATGAATTTATCGCTATTTCACCGTATATATACGAAGAATTTCATCGTGTATGTCATATTCCAAGAGTGAAAATGAAAATGATTTATAATATGATTGATACCCAATTTTTTAATAAACCTAAACGTACTGAAAAGACAATTAATTTCAATATTGGAATTTGTGGAATACTGCCCAGCCGTAAAAGGTTGGATCGAGCTTTAAATATATTTGAAACTTTGTGGAATACCGATAATAGATATACTTTGTATGTAAAGAGTAAAAAGCCTGAAGAACTACCTTGGCTAATGAAACGCGAAGAAGAACGCAAATATTATAATGATGTATTCGATAGAATTAATAAAGCGCCGTGGAAAAAGAATGTTGTTTTTGATAAGCCAGGAAATGATATGGATGATTGGTTTCAAAAAATAGGATTTGTATTATCCACAAGCGATTTTGAAAGTTTTCATCTTGCTCCGATGGAAGGAATGGCATCTGGCAGTATTCCCCTTGTGTTGCACTGGGTAGGAGCTGAAACTATTTATCCCGAGGAATTTATATTTAATAGTGAAGAAGAGATCGTTAGATATGTACAAGAAAATAATAATTATACAACTGATATGAGAGAAAATTTAAAGAGATATCCTAACATGAATTTCGCTAAAGAGTTAATAATAAGTTGCATCGAAAATCAATTATTACTAGGTTGAATAATACCAAACCTTTTATTTTCTCAATCGAAAGGAGGCACATTATTTTCAATGTCCTCACAAGTGGAAATGTTAAATACTGTTTACTCTGCAAAATTAGAGTGTATCTTAAAAAGAACTCATGCTACTGGTACGGCTGCTATAGATAGAGCAGAGAGTATCTATAGTAATAATATTTATCTACATCAATCACTTGTAGAACATACTGTAAAATCAATTAATGAAGTATGGGAATTACAAGGGGAGCCTAGAAATACCTATCAAGTATATTTACATTCTTTTCAATTTCTAAGTTACTTGAATAATGGTTATGAAGTTACTAAAAATATAAAGTATTTAACCAGAATTAAAGAAGTGATATTAGGATGGTTAAATTATAATAATAAAGAAAATAGTCAGTTCATTTGGTATGATTTTTCAGTAGCAAATAGAACTATTGTTATTACACATTTTTTATACCTTTGTGAACAAGCCCAATTTGAATTAGATGATGCTTTTAAAATATTATTATTTAATTCACTACTGCAACATGGCGATTTTTTATGTGAAGAAAATAATTATATAGACAATAATCATGGTCTCATGATGGACAGAGCCTTACTACAATTGTCATTGTTTTTTAAGAATACTTACAAATTTGATGAGTGGTACAATAAGAGTTTATATAGAATAAACCAACAATTACAAGATAGTTTTACAAATGATTATATTAATGTAGAGAACTCACCTGAGTATCACTATCATACATATCTCCTATTTGAGGAATTATCAAATTTTCTAGTACTAAATAAAATAGAAGTTACTGATAAAAAGTTTCAATCTACTCTTGATAAAGTATTTAATAATCATCTTGAGATGCTAAATCAAAACCAATCTTACCCATTAATAGGGGATACAACTGAGAAGACCTTTCCTGGGAATGGTTTTAAAGGGAATTCGATAGTTTTCCCGGATTCTGGTTTAGCTATTTTGAAAACGAATAATAGTTACTTAACTATTAAATCAGGATATATAAATACTAGTCATAAACATTATGATGATATATCATTTACCTTTTCATATAAAGGGGTAAATTTATTTATTGATAGTGGGAAATATAATTACAATAACAAAGATCCGTTAAGACAATACATTATTTCCGCATATGCTCATAATGGAATAGTTGTAGATGGAGAAAATTATAGTATTAATAAAGAAAATGCTAATAAAGCTAAAATTACATCTTATGTAATCTCAGAACATGTAGATAAAATAGAATTAATCAATAATCTTTATCAAGGAGTAGAGATTACAAGGAATTTATTATTTATTAAGCCTAATGTTTTGATTATATTTGATGAAATGATATCAAATGAGAATCATAATTATTCACTGATATTTAATGTAGATACTAACGCTGAAATGCGTTTCATCGAAAAGGGTATGTTTGGATTTTGTGTTAATGATAGTGGTACAAGCGTTGTACTAGATCAATCGTTAATTCCAGATAATGTGATATATAGTTATGGGAAGAAAGATGATCGTTCTATTAGAGGCTTTAGATCAATAAAATTTGGAGAGTTGAATCCTTGTCATAATGTCGAATTTATATACAAAGATAGAAAATCTTGTGAATGTATTACTCATATTACTGTAAGTAATAATTCAGAAGAAGATGAATCTGAATTAAAAGCATGTGAAATTATTGAAGTAAATAAAAAGACTGTGGTTTTATTTATTAAAGTAAATAAACAATCAATAATATATTCGATAACAA
Organism: Paenibacillus sp. GCM10027629; assembly: GCF_042676425.1. Taxonomy (NCBI): domain Bacteria; kingdom Bacillati; phylum Bacillota; class Bacilli; order Caryophanales; family Paenibacillaceae; genus Paenibacillus; species Paenibacillus sp. GCM10027629. The sequence goes on from NZ_JBHTGZ010000009.1 coordinate 514,725, forward strand.
AAACTGATGTAAGTGAGGTAATGAAACTAGAAGGTACTGATATAAACCGAGAGGGAGATGTAATAAGATTAGAAATTAAAGGTGTGGGAAATGATTTAGAATACGCCTGTTATATATTAATAAATAATAAAATTATGGAGAAATTCAAATATCAAGATAGTCCAATATTTAATTATGAAATTACCTCTAAAGGAAGTTTAACTATGTGGACTTTTGTAAGAAGTAAAAAAAATAACACTTATAAAATAATAGATAAAGAAAATCCTAGTATTAATATTTAACAAAGAAGGTGGCATTATGGAGAAAACTGAAGATATGATCAGTAATATAGAACAAGTATTTTGTTCTTTAGATAATGTTTCATATTATTTTGAGGAAGGCACTATTAAGGAACATTTAGTTATTATTTTTTCTGCTGTTAATCCACCTAATGTATTTAATTATAATTATATAAACACACTAAAATATTTAAATGTTAATAAATTATTTATTCTTGATAAATATGGGGAGCAGGGGGCATATTATTTAGGTGAAAATAATAGTCATTCAATAGAAACATCTGTAGTTTCGTTAATAAACTCAATAATAAAAAAGTATGAAATCAAGCTAGGAAATGTAATTACGATAGGGTCATCAAAGGGTGGTTACGCGGCTTTATATTATGCGATAAAATATTCTTATGGTAGTGTTATTGCTGGAGGACCACAAACAAAGTTAGGAGACTTTTTATTTGACCAAGGGGAAAACTATAATATTGCAGAATTTATCTTAGGCGATTTATCTATTGAAGGGAAACAGAGATTGAATGATCTATTGTTTAAAATTCTACCGCAGCAAAAAGATAATTTACCAAAAATATATTTGCATGTTGGTATAGGAGATCATCATTATAAGAATCATGTAAATCCTTTGGTTAGGAAATTGGATGAGCTAGGTGAAAATAGATATATTCTAGATGTTCAAGAATATTATAGTCACGACGGGATTAGGAAGTATTTCCCTTTTTTCATCTCGTCATCATTAAGTAGTATTTTAAATATACCTACAGAGGAATTTCATGTTATTAAATATGTAAACATTGAAATAGATTCCGAAATTCTGAGAGTTGAGTGTGAAATACAATGTAATGATAAATCTAAAGTACAATATGCATATTATATATATTTAGAAGGAGTTATTCTGGAAAAAATATTTTATACATTTGATAATGTATTGGAATATAGGATATCAAAAAAAGGAATCTACAAGTGTAAAGTATTTGTTAAAGATCATGAAAATAAGAAATATACTCAGATGAGTGAAGAAATTCCCTATTTAAGTTGAAAATAGTATCATCCATTCAACTGGAACTAGTTAAATACTTTGATAGATTAGTATATGATATCAATCGTTACTTACTAATTTGATATATGGCTTTTTTACTTGCTTCTCGTCATATTTTTAACTAGTTCAGATCATGTAATACACTCGAAAAATGAGTGTATTTTTTTTGTGGTTTATGACGATTAGTTCTACTTATTTTAGTTCATTATTATTATATATAGGATTAGGAGGATGTTTTATGAAGATTTGCACAATGGGACTTGGTTATATTGGACTTCCAACCTCAGTTATGTTTGCAAAGTATGGCGCAGATGTCGTAGGGGTAGATTTGCTTTCACATGTTGTAGAGAAACTGAATGCTGGAGAAATTCATATTGAAGAACCTGGCTTAGGAGACGTATTAAAAGAAGTTGTAAATAATAAGAAATTTAAAGCATCATTAAATCCTGAAGCTGCTGATGTATATATAATAGCAGTTCCTACTCCAAATCATGATGATGAGTATAAATCGTGTGATTTAAGCTTTGTATTACAAGCTACAAAAAAAATCTTACCCTATATAAAAAAAGGAAATGTAGTAATAATAGAATCGACAATCGCCCCGCGAAGCATGGATGACCATGTTAAACCTCTATTAGAGGACGCGGGGTTTGTTGTTGGTAAAGATATTTATTTGGTTCATTGCCCAGAGCGTGTATTACCAGGTAAAATTCTACATGAAATTGTCTTTAATAATAGAATTGTTGGCGGAGTTACAGAAGCTTGCTCAGAGGCTGGAGCTAAAGTATATGAGCTTTTTGTTAAAGGTGAAATTATTAAGACAAATGCAAAAACAGCAGAAATGTCTAAATTAATGGAAAATACATTTCGAGACGTTAATATTGCGTTAGCAAACGAGTTGACGAAAATATGTAATGATCTTGAAATTAATGTGTTGGAAGTTATTGAGATGGCCAATAAACATCCTCGTGTTAATATTCATCAACCTGGGCCAGGGGTAGGAGGGCATTGTTTAGCTGTAGATCCATATTTTATTGTTGCAAAGACTCCGGATTTAGCAAAAATCATACATTTATCACGAGAGACAAACGTTAGTATGCCTTATTTTGTATATGATAAAGTTAAAGAGCTGATAGGTTATATTAATAGACCTAAAATTACTGTGTTTGGAGTCACTTATAAAGCAGATGTAGATGATATGAGGGAAAGTCCTTCAATGGATGTAATTAACTTATTAACAAATGCTGGTTACAATCTCTCGATTTATGATCCACATGTTGAAACGATAGACTCACGTTTTATGAATTTGGAGGAAGCAACGAAAGATTCAGATTTAATTCTATTATTAACTGATCACAGTGAATTCAAAAATCTCGACTATGATTTATTATCAGATAATATGGTTCACCCATTGATGTTTGATACTCGAAATTGTATTAACCCAAGTTTATATAATAAAATGAAAGTTTTTAATTTTGGTAATATATACGTAAAAGATGCCAATAAGTTAGCTGTTTTAGCATGAATTCAATAAAAGTAATAATTAAAGAGCATGTTAATAACATATATCTAATTTCAAGATTGTCCGCGTATGAACTTAAAAAAAATTACATCTCAAACAGACTAGGTTTAGTATGGTTGGTACTAAACCCTTTAATTCAAATTTTTGTCTATTGGATGGTATTTGGTCTTGGTATACGAGGAGGAGCACCGGTCAATGGTGTTCCTTTTTTTATTTGGTTATTATCAGGGCTGATTCCATGGTTTTTTGTATCATCTGGAATTACACAAGGTTCAAATTCGATTTATGGTCGTATTGGAACGGTTTCAAAGATGAATTTTCCACTAAGTATTATTATAACGGTTGTTATTACAGCTCAATTATATACTCATGTGATTTTGCTGATTTTTGTAATAATATTGATTTCCATAATTCATGGGATTTCGGTAATTTCATTATTTGGGCTTATTTACTATGTGGTATCACTGACATGTTTTCTTATTGCACTTGGATTTGTAACATCAACATTATCAAGTATTGTAAGAGACATTCAACTGATTGTTCAGGCAATTAGCCGTATGTTGTTTTTTTTAACTCCAGTAATGTGGACCATGAGTGAGAATACTCCGATTTTTTTGAAGAAAATAATAGAAATGAACCCATTAAATTATATTATTTCCGGTTACCGCTCTTCTTTAATTTGGGGTGAGGTTACGATATGGTCAGTACCTAGTTTATTGTTTTGGTGTTTAACATTTGTATTATTCATTCTTGGTGCTATATTGCATGTTAAATTTCGAAGATACTTTGTCGACTATTCATGAAGGTGAGTAATAGTATGACTTATAAAATAAGATTCAAGCAAGTGACAAAAAAGTTTAAATTATATGAAAAAAACACTGATATATTATTAGAATTACTATCATTAAAGCGGACAAAAAAAATTCATTGTGCACTTAAAGCTGTTACATTTGACGTTGATGAAGGAGAAGTAATTGGTGTTATTGGACTCAATGGATCAGGTAAAAGCACACTTTCTAATCTCATCGCAGGGGTGACATTACCATCAGAAGGTAGCGTCGAAATTAATGGTTCTGCTGCACTAATAGCTATTTCATCAGGATTAAATAATCAACTTACCGGATTAGAGAATATCGAATTAAAAGGTCTAATGATGGGGTTAACGAAGCAGCAGATTAAAGAAATTACACCACATGTCATAGAGTTTGCTGAACTAGGGAAATTCATGAAACAGCCTGTTAAAGTTTACTCGAGTGGTATGAAAGCAAGATTAGGTTTTGCGATTTCAGTACACATTGACCCAGATATCTTAGTCATTGATGAAGCTTTATCCGTAGGAGACCAGACATTTACGAACAAATGTCTTGCTAAAGTTAATGAATTTAAGGAAAAAGGAAAGACAATATTTTTCATAAGTCACTCATTATCTCAAGTCAAAAGTTTCTGTAATAAGGCATTATGGCTTCATTACGGAGAGTTACGGGGTTACGGTGATGTAGATGAAATTATTCAACAATATAATACGTTTTTAAAAGATTACAACAATTTATCTAATCAGGAGAAACAGAAGATTCGCGATGAACACTGGTGATAGTGCATTAATAAAGTTGATAAATTGAAGACCATTTTAAAGAGATTATCTTGAGCAGCATGAGGAAGGGATTTTACGTTAGGTTCGCAAAGGCGAATTGCTTCGCATTCTCTAAATCTGAAGCGCGCGTGTTCTAGCGGATTCTTACTTGGGAGCCGGTTCAGAAGCAGAAGAAATCGTATGCTTTTTGAATGTTATAGAATAGTCAATTTGGATTGATATGGGCCTGCACTTGTGTAGGCCTATTTCAAAATATATGTAAGAGGTGACAACATGAAGTTTAGTAAGAAAATAGTATTAACAACAGTTGCAGCAGGAATGGTATTAAGCACATTTTCAGGTATTCCTCTTAGTTCCAAGGGGTTGCAGGAAGCATTAGGCGTATCAACTGCTTATGCGGCTAGTACACAATTTACAAAGGCTACTCTGAAAGTGAAGCTTGATGAAATTAATGCAGAGCTAGCCAAAGGCGATCTGGATAAAGCTAGCGTAGATAAGGTCATAGCTGCACTAGAAACACCTGACAAGATTAACAAAAATGTTCTAGAACCTGTATATTCAAAGAACAAAGCAAAACTAGACGCAGCTGGCTTTACGGAAGATGAAACTGTAGAATTATTTAAAAATTTAGCTCTAGTGTCTTATGGTAAAGCAGAGCAATTGGAAAGTATTAACTTCCATAAACTATTGGAAAAGTTAAAACTGTTAGCTGGTCAGGATGTAAAAACGCAGGATGTTAAAGACTTTGCTAAAGAACTGCTAAACAATGGAAAGATTAGTCAAATCGTACTTGCGGATTCGTTGTCCATTGCTGAAAGTTTAATGGTTGAAGCGGTAAAGGATACAATCTCCAAATTAAATAACAATAACTTCGCCATAGCGTTACAGTCTTTGGATTTGAATGTTGAAGATCTTAAAGTGGTCTTTAGTAACTTCAAAACGGCAGTAGGTGAAGAGGATTTTAAAAAGGCTACGATTGCTATGGCTGTAGCTACTGCACGTACTGAACTTACTTTGAAATTGACTGATTTGAAAATGGAATTAGCATTTAAAGAAGGAAGCTTCTATGCAGAAAAAGGTAACGCAATTCTTGCGCAATTACCATCCCAACTCATTAAATGGACTGTAGATGGGGCAGAAGTTGCTAATGGACAAATCCCAAGTGATAAGCGCGGAAAAAATGTTGCAGTCAAAGCAATCTTGGATGATTCGCTTCTTAAAGGTCAAGCCATCTACATAGGTAATGTAACTGTTCCTTCTTCCGAAACTGGCGGTCCTGGCGGCATCGGCAACGGAAGCAGTATTGGCGGTGGCGCAGTAGTTATCGACAACGTTTTACCTAAATTCGATGACATTTTTGCAAGCTTCAAAACCTCGAAGGATGCACTAAACGTTAAATTTGCAGCAGCTTTAGCTAAGCTGTCTACACTTAATGTATCTTCACTCATTGTTGTAGAGAATGGCAAATCCGTCGTTTCAATCTCAGATGATAAGGCTGCTGCTTATATCAAAGCGATCAAAGAAGCTTACGACAAACTCGTGAAGCAAGCAAAAGAGTTTGATCCGAACTTCAAAGCACCAGCACTCAGCATTACGTTAGATTTGGGCACAACCAAAACAGCGACAGCTGAGGTGAAATTGTCCAAGAAATTATTAGAACTTGCTAGCGAGGCGCAAGTTAGCCATATCCGTGTACTGGTGAATGGCGCCGTATTCAGCTTGCCAGTCGCTGAGTTCAAAGGCAACGTAGTTGTTAGCATTACGAAAGAGAATGATTCCGTAGCGACTAATGTTACGAAGCTCCCACTTGCTTCAGGCGTTTACAGCTTCAGCATTACGGTTGATGGCAAGGCAGTAGAACAATTCAACAACAAAGTTGAATTGCAAATTCCATTGCTAAGCGCTACAGGTGTGAATGAATTCTTAACGATCGCGAAGATCGTTGACGGCAAGCTGCAGATCCTTGGTGGTAAGTTACAAGGTAACTCCTTCAAGAAATCCCGCAATTCGCTTTCCTCTTATGTTGTTGTAGAGAACAAAGTATCTTTCAATGACGTTGAGAGTGTTGAAGCTTGGGCAGGCAAGCAAATTCAAGTTGCAGCAGCGAAAGGTATTATTGAAGGGAAAGGCGAAGGCAACTTCGATCCAAGAGCAAAAGTAACACGTGCAGAGTTCGCGAAGATGCTCGTCAAGGCATTAGAGCTTGAATCGACAACAGCGAAGAATGAGTTCAGCGATGTAGCTGATACTTCATGGGCAGCAGAGTATGTTGCAGCTGCTTCATCTCTTGGTATCATTAACGGTGTTGGTAACGGCAAGTTTGATCCAAATGCAGAGATTACACGTGCACAAATGGCTGCAATGATCTCTAGAGCATTGAAATTAACAAAAACAACTGTAGCTGATGACAGTGTATTGAATACATTTACAGATGCTGATGCGATCCCAACTTCATTGAAATCGGATATTTCCGTTGCAGTGAACGAAGGATTAATTATCGGTTCGAATGGTAAATTTAATCCGAAGGGGTCCGCAACTCGTGCGGAAGCAGCGGTTGTGATCTACCGAGTCGTGAAGTAGTAGAATGTGAAGAAGAGCCGTCTTTCTCTTAGGGGGAAGGCGGCTATCTATTGTGGAAAGTCTTCTTGTTTGGCAAGCGGAATGGTTATTGTATTATGAATTCGTTGGATCATTGATACCTCCATTAAGAATAGCATCGTGAAAGAAAATCCTGATTTTCGTTTTACTTCGGCATAATAATGAAGAAAGTATCAGTTAGTACTGTTAATAATACACAAGTCATGGCCATTGAAATGGAAGATTATTTTAAGAGAAGGCTGTACAGGTCGTTAATGCGATATCTAACGTCTTCAATGATGGGATATATAATATTTTCAAGGTGGTTAACGTGAGAATCCTCGGCGTTGTATTAAATAACGTGAAACGTAAGAAAGAAGAAATGTACTACTATTACTATGGCAGTAAGGAATAGGTTTTTTAATATCCAATAGAGGGTGACTTATAGTGAGAAAGAATAAGCTTATGAAAATATTGACGATTTCGATTTTAGTATTTTTCATGAATGCAGCGATTTTGTCAGCTTCCGGTACGATAATTAAACAAATGCAAGTCAATATTTTACCGATCCACTTTAAATTTAATGGATCAGAACTTGCCTCGCCGAAAGATCAACAAAGCTTCATGTACAATAATACTGTCTATGTGCCGCTTCGTTTTATTGCCTATGCACTGGATAAATCGGTTCAATGGGATACAGCAAGCAAAACAGTTACGATCGCTGAACCAACGGCGCATGAACGTATTCAAATTGAAGAGTTTAAGCTAAATGCTGAACTAAAAAGCACGACGCAATCAGTAACGCAGGTCGAGAAGGTAAAGACACAGAAAATCAATGCTTCGAATGCAGTCATTACCTATGTGATTGATGGCAAGAAGCTCGATCCGAACGCAAGCAAATCGGGATATCTTGTGAATAATGCCTTGTTCGTACCAATTCGTTTCTTATCTGAAGCTGTAGGGCATCAAGTGAATTGGGATGCGAAGAGCTTCACGGTGACAGCCAATACGAAAGATTATGTAGAGAAAGATAAAGATACAACATCACCTAATAAAGAAACAGGTACCGACACGCAAAAGGGTGACCAAACAGGTAATGGCAAAGATACGACAGCACCTGGAGGCGCGACTGGCGGTACAGGCGGTAACGGCGATGGCAAACCAAATAATGCGCTCTATGACACCATTACTAGTAAAGCGAAAAGTGGTTTAGAGGCACTTCAGAGCAGCACAGAAGATCAGTTCTATGCACTAGCTAAAAAATACGTCAATACAACCGATGCAGCTGAAAAAACAAAAATTAAGCAAGAAGGACAGCAACTTCTAGATAGCACAACATCTAAATTTAACGGTATTGTGTCCTCGACGAAGAAACAGCTCGAATCTAATGGATTCAGCACAGATGTGATTAAAGAATATCAAGCTGAATTCGATAATCAAGTAAAACTAGGCAAGAAAATTCTTGGCGATATGGTTGACTAATGTTTGAAGAGCCCTTTTTCAGTATTTAGCTGTATTAGCTAGATATTGAAAAAGGGCTTCTTTGTGTTACTTTTCTATGAAACAGCATACTCTCTTACAGTAGAACATTGTATCCCATTTCGGAAAGGGAGGTTATCACAATATGAAGTTAGGTGCTAGAGTCATGATGGGGGCCATCTTGGATGTTGTGAAAGAGATGGAAGCTACGCAGGTAAATGCGATTCAAGAAGCTTCGAAGCTATTGGCTGCGTGTTTGCAACGAGGCGGCATCATTCATGTGTTCGGGGCAGGGCATTCGCGGGCCTTTGGGATGGAGATGTGCGGTAGAGCAGGTGGGCTTGTTCCGATGAAGCTTGTCGCGCTTGAAGACATTGCGCTTGAAGAAGGCAAGGCTGGAATTAATCTGACGGAACTTGAACGTTCACCGGAGACGGCGCATCGATTGATGGATATTCACCAGGTGCAGGATGAAGATGCCTTTATTATTGTATCGAACTCGGGTCGGAATGGATCTGCCGTAGAGTTGGCGACAATCTGCCGGGATCGGGGACTTCCAATTGTCGCGGTTACATCGCTGAAGCATTCGACGAATACGGACAGCAGGCATCCGAGCGGCAAGAAACTCTACGAACTCGCTGATATTGTGATCGATAACTGCTGCCCTTACGGGGATGTGCTGCTTGAGATTCCGAACATGGAAGAGCGAACGGGATCGGCGTCCTCGATTGTCGGGGGATTGATTGCACAGGCAATTACGAATGAGATTATTCTTCTGTCCGTTGAGCGCGAGGAATTGCCACCTGTTTATCGCAGCGCGAATTTGGATGGCGGCGACGAGCATAATCGAAATATTGTCGCGCGTTATGCGCACCGGAATATTACATATTAATTGGCATGGGGCTCTCCTTTCGGGGTGGCTCCTTTTATTATATCGCAGCTACTTATGTCCAGAGATCATATGGTGTAAACTTGAGCTAGGCTAACATCAAGCAATCCAACTTATTGAATCAAGGAGATGATCCCATGTCACATCGTAAGCCGAAGGTTACTCCATTTTTGATGTTCCAGGGACAAGCGGAAGAGGCGATCAACTTGTATACCTCGACTTTTGACCAATCTGAAATCTTAAGTATGATGCGCTATGGGCCAGGTCAACCAGGGACAGAGGGAAGCGTTATGATGGCCTCCTTCTCTTTGCATGGGCAAGTCTTTATGGCCAATGACAGCAACGTGCAGCATAATTTCACATTCACGCCATCGATATCCATGTATGTCACATGCGACACGGAAGAGGAAATTGACCGCGTATTCGCAACATTATCCGAAGGCGGCGGCATTCTGATGCCGTTACAAGCGTATCCGTTCAGTGCGAAGTTCGCTTGGATCTCAGATCGATTCGGTGTATCCTGGCAATTGAGTCTGGCGAAGAGCTAGCATTGTTTCGGAAAAGAGGAAAACCTGTTGAATCCTTAAGCGGAATCAACAGGTTTTTTGGTGTTCACCTTCTAGTATAGAGGCTGTTGGGATCCAGGACCAGGCCATTGACACCCAGGAAACGGATTGACGGCTTGAATCTGACTGAGCGGATAATGTTTTGTAGCAAATTGCGTGTGGTAGAGATACTCCATCAAGTAGATTTCGCCATTTTGGACGCTGCACAGGACACCGGTTACGCCGGTACCGTCCATCATGGAGACACCGACGGGTTTACCGAGAAGTCCGTGTAGACTTTGTGCGGATACGGGCATTCTGTTACACCTCCAATGCGATTAGATGAGAAACATCGCGACAATGGTCGTAACGACAAGGCCGATGATAACAGGCTTTAGGTTGCGCCGGGCAAGCTCGAACGGACTGATGCCGCAGATGGCTGCTGCCGGGATTAATGCCCAAGGGATGATCGTGCCGCCGCCAACCCAGATGGCTGCGATCTGCCCGAGCGCGGTTAAGGTCGCGACACCGCTCTGAATAGCTGTCCCGAACAGATTTGCGATGGAACCCGCGAGTGAGATACCTGAGAATCCAGATCCGTCGAGACCCGTGATCGCACCGACGGTGGTTAAGGTCGCGGCACTCACAGCTGTATTGACAGGCACGGTATGCGCAAGGGCGAGACCGAGATCATTCACAATGCCATGGGAGCCGGCAGGAAGCGTCTTGCCGAAGACGTCGACGAAAGCGCTGTCACCCAAATAGAAGAAAGCAGCAATCGGGATGACGGGACCGAAGACGCGAAACCCGAATAAGAAGCCGTCCACCATATCGGTCGTCGACTGCTCTAATCCCCGGCTGCCATGGGCGAAAAGACAGATGAGCAGGAGGAGCAAGAGGGCTGTACCGCCGATGAGTGCTGTTGCATCGCCGCCCTGTAGCTTAAAGTAGATCATGGCAGCGACATCAGTGAGGAAGAAAAGTGGAACGAGAATCGAGAAGACGATCCGCATCTTACGAGGCATGAGTGAACGGGACTCAGTCTCTGTGGGTGGAACGGCACCGTCGCTGCTGACGGATGTGGTTGTTGTGCCGCTTGTTAACCCTGTCGTGAAGGTTAACGAACCGTTCTTCATATCGCGCAGAAGAAACCAGAAGGCAGCTACGGTTGTGACGATTCCCATCACCAAAACGAGCGGTACACTTGCAGAGATCACGTCCCCGACGGGAATGCCAGCGGCGTCTGCGGTAAGCTTCGGTGCGGCTTGGATGATGTAATCGCTCGATAAGGCGATTCCGTGGCCGAACAGGTTCATCGAGACGGCAACGCCGAGTGCGGGCAATCCTGCGCGAATGGCCACCGGAAGCAGCACGGCACCGATCAACGCTACAGCGGGCGAAGGCCAGAAGAACCAGGAGATGACCATCATGACTATTCCGATCGTCCAATAGGCGAGGGTTGGGGTGCGTATGAGTTTAGTGAATGGACTCACCATCATTTCATTGATGCCGGTTCGCGCGAGGACACGGCTTAGAGCGACAATGACGGAGATGATGAGGATGGTTCCGAGCAATTCTTTTAACGCATAGATAAAGCTTGAGAAAATGCCGCTGACCGATGCTGTGAGCGATCCGGTCGCGACGAGGCCAAGCACGAAGATGCCTGCGATACAGAGCAGCGTCGTATCTCTTTTGCGAACCATGAACCCGATGATGAGTACAATACAAGCAACATAAATCCAGTGCAGAGCTGATAAGTGGACATCCATGTCTACCCCTCCAGTAGATATACGAGGTGATTCATAAAGTTGACTTATGCCCACAACAGGAAGCGATTTTCTTGCTGATTGGCGAATAACCTGACCCAAAAAACGCAGTCGCTCAACAATGAATTACTTCGATAAATGGGTTATCTCATCACGCTCGGTGCTGATAAGTCAACCTTTTGAACACTTGCTATACATTATGCATGAGCCTAGAATGGGTGCGCTGAGGTGCGTGTCCAGGCATAGAAAAACCTCTAACCTTCGCAAGCGAAGAGTAGAGGCTTAGAGCATTAACGGTTATCGATTTTCTCCGGGTACATATCATGCTGGAACAGGCGCTGACGCGCAACCTCTTCCCAAGGTGTCCCAGGTTTGCCATAGTTGCAGTAGGGATCAATGCTGATGCCGCCGCGCGGGGTGAACTTGCCCCAGACTTCGATATATTTGGGCTTCATCAGTGCAACGAGATCGTCCATGATCGTATTGACACAAGTCTCATGGAAATCGCCGTGGTTACGATAGGAGAATAGATATAATTTCAACGACTTACTCTCGACCATCAACACATCCGGCACATAGCTGATATAGATCGTAGCGAAATCCGGCTGGCCCGTCATCGGACACAAGCTCGTGAACTCCGGACAATTGAATTTGACGAAGTAGTCGCGGTCTTGCTTCTTATTCTCGAAGGTCTCTAATAGCTTCGGGTCATATTCGTAGGTGTAGACCGTGTTCTGGTTCCCGAGTAAAGTTAAGCCTTCAATGGGTTGGTTCACGTTATGCTGCGTGGTCATGATGAATTCCCTCCTGTGTATAGCTGCTTCGTGCCCATGCGACGAGCGCATAGACGAGCGGTGTTAGAATGATACAGAGTACAATCTTGATCCCATATTCCGTGCCGATGATCTTCCCGATTTCTCCTGTAGGCACGCGTCCCCAAAACGCAATGAACGAGAAAATCGTCGTATCGATCAGCTGGCTAGCCATCGTACTGACATTGTTCCGCAGCCAGAGATGACGGCCATGGGTTCGCTTACGCAAGCCTAGGAACATATAGATGTCTAGGTTCTGCGAAATGGCATACGCAATAACGGATGCTAGCACGATACGCGGCACGCCGAGCAGTACAGATTCAAAGGCAGCTTGCCCTTCATAGAACGCAGCGCCAGGGAATTTCACGGCAATTGTGAACAGGCAGACCATGATGACGTTGGCCGCGAGCCCGAGCCAGACCATGCGCTGAGCGACGTGTTTGCCCCAGACTTCGGAGACCGTGTCGGCAATGACGTAGGTAAAGGGATAGAACAGGATGGCGACCGTCGCAGAAGTGAAGCCGAAGGTGACGATCTTGGTCGCGACGATATTAGCGATCATCACGCAGCAAATAAAGAGGCCTGACAACAACAGCAGCTTCTTCGAGCTGGGGTCGACAGGAATGAATGGGGGTAAAGCTTTTTTCTGTGGCATAATGTTGCCCTCCTAGTTTTGTTTTAACAGAGGCGGAGATTACGAACTCTGTCTATGTGATTATGGCTAGCCGGGTCGGCAGCCTGAAACATTATAGCATGGCGGCTACCACCGGTCGAGCAAAAAAATTGCAAGCACCCCATTGACGCAGCAAACGCAGCGGGCTTATCATGAATAATAGGTATGATTTTCCTCACAAAAGGGACAATCGCTTGCACGGCCTGGCGTCATGGCGTTAGGTATTCTTAATATCCAACATGTCTGACAACCTGACAATAAGATGAATGCATACTAAGACGATAATGAGGTGTGAAGGATGAAGGTTTCTTTATTTATTACCTGCTTAAGCGATGCGATTTACCCGCGTGTCGGCGAGGCGATGGTTCGATTGCTGGCGCGGTACGGCGTTCAAGTAGAGTTCCCGAAGACACAGACCTGCTGCGGACAACCGGCGTTTAACAGTGGCTATTGGGAGGAAGCGCGAGAATCTGCGAGAACGTTGTTGGCGGCTTTTGAGGACAGCGATTTTGTCATCTCCCCATCGGGATCCTGCACAGGAATGATTCAGCACTACTATCCGAAACTGTTCGAGAAAGATCCAATTATGCTAGAGAAGGCGATACAGCTGCAAGAGAAGACCTATGAATTCACCCAATTTCTCGTACAGGTGCTCGGGGTCAAGGATGTCGGCGCGGTATTCCCGCATAAAGTCACGTATCATCCATCCTGTCATGGCAGCCGGTTATTAGGGATTAAAGAAGAGCCGATAACACTGATGGAGAATGTCAAAGGCATGGAATTGATACCGCTTCCATTTGCGGAGGATTGCTGTGGATTTGGTGGAACGTTTGCCGTGAAAATGTCTGAAATCTCGGCCGCGATGGTGTCGGAGAAGGCGCAGCATGTGCTGGAGACGGAAGCGGAAGTACTCGTCGGCTTGGATATGGGCTGTATGATGAACATTTCGGGTAATCTGATGTACCAAGGCAAGCCGATTCGCGTGATGCATCTGGCTGAATTGTTATATGAAGGGGTGAAGCAGGCATGAGTCACGGGCAGCAGGCAGGTACGGTCAAAGAACGATCGCATATCGCGCTGAACAATGAATTTCTGCGAAAAGCGGTGAAGTTCACGACAGAGCGACTGCGCAATGGTAAGAAGAAGGCGACGGAAGAGCATGGCAATTGGGAAGAATGGCGGGAGCGGGGGCGGCAAATTCGACTGCATACGATCGCGCATTTGGATTATTATTTGAACCAATTTGTTGAGAATGCGAGAGCGAACGGGGTGCATGTGCATTTCGCAGCAGATGGGAAAGAAGCGGTCGAGCTGTCGATGAAAATCGCAGCGTCCAAGCAGACACGCTCCGTCGTGAAGTCGAAGTCGATGGTCTCGGAGGAACTCCATATCAATGCAGCGCTTGAAAAAATGGGGATCGAAGCGGTTGAGACCGACCTCGGCGAATATATCATTCAGCTGGCAGGCGAGACGCCGTCACATATCATCATTCCGGCCATTCACAAAAATCGCTATCAAATCGCAGAACTGCTCTCGAAGGAAGCGGGCGAGACGCTGCCTGCAGACACATCTATCCTTGCGGGGTTCGTCCGCCGGAAATTGCGGGAGAAATTCCTCGACGCCGAGATCGGCATGACTGGGTGCAACTTCGCGATTGCGGAGACGGGATCCATGGTCCTGTTCGAAAATGAGGGCAATGCTCGGATGGTCTCTACGGTGCCGAAGACGCAGATTACGTTAATGGGGATGGAACGGATTATTCCGACGTTCGCAGATCTTGAAGTGATGGCGACTTTGCTGCCAAGATCGGCCACGGGACAGAAGCTGACGGTGTACATGTCGGCAATTTCGGGACCGAAGCGGGATGCGGATGCAGACGGACCGGAAGAGATGCATATTATTATCGTGGATAATGGGCGATCACTCCAACTGGGTGATCCAGAATTCCAGGAGCTGCTCAACTGTATACGCTGCGGCGCATGTCTGAATGCTTGCCCGGTTTACCGTCATATTGGAGGGCATGCCTACGGCGGCACGTATAGCGGCCCGATTGGTGCGGTGTTGACGCCAGCACTTCAGAGCAATGTGGCAGAGTGGGATGATATTGCGAATGCTTCGAGCCTGTGCGGGGCTTGTTATGAGGCTTGTCCGGTGAAAATTCCACTACACGACATGCTCGTCTACTTACGGAATCGCAAAGTTGAGAAAGGCTACGGGCAGACGGCGGAGAAGATCGGGATGAAAGGTTTTGCAGCTATTATGTCCAATTCCAAACGCATGCGCAGCGTGATCAAGATGGGACAGATCGGTCAGAAGCTTGTCGCTCGCCAAGGGATGATCAAGACGAAGATCGGGCCACTCAAAGGATGGAACAGCGTAAGACATCTGCCAAGCTTGCCGAATCAGTCGTTCCGCGAACGGTGGGGAACACTGGAGCAAGAGGTTCAAGCTTCGAATCCGACGATGAGCGATGAGGTTCGTCAGCGGATGGAGCAGGCATTAGAACAGCGGAAGAACGGGGGAAGACATCATGGCTGATCAAGAGATGACACTGCTCGAGCAGTTAGAGAAGGAATCGCGGGCGAAGCAGGCGAAGTTCATCGGCGGCATTGCGGAGAAGCTCGGGCGCAAGGACATTGCACAGAAACCTCAGCATCCGTTCCGTGGTGCACCGGATTTCTGGACCCAGCTGAACTGGACGCAGGAAGAGAAGATTGAGCGTTTTATGGATAATTGGCAGAGTGTCGGCGGACAGGCGGCACGGTTACAGACGATGGAGGAAGCGAAGCAGTTTATCG
Source organism: Paenibacillus sp. GCM10027629 (assembly GCF_042676425.1). Taxonomy (NCBI): domain Bacteria; kingdom Bacillati; phylum Bacillota; class Bacilli; order Caryophanales; family Paenibacillaceae; genus Paenibacillus; species Paenibacillus sp. GCM10027629. The sequence goes on from NZ_JBHTGZ010000009.1 coordinate 530,700, forward strand.
TGGATCGAGCGAATGAATTCGGCGCACGCCATATGATTCGGCAGAATCAACCGGAGTTGAATGAACTAGGGCTTGAAGAGGCGCTGCCGGAGACGGACATTCGCGTATGGAACAGTGATCCTGAGGAGTATTGGAAAGCCCATGCGGCAGGCGCAGATATTGGCGTCGCTGTCGTGGATCACGCGATTGCTTATACAGGAACCATTACCGTGTTGTCGTCGCCTGACAAGGGCCGATCGGTCACACTCCTGCCAACGGTCATGATGGCGATCATTCCCGTTGAACGGCTGAAGACACGGATGGGCGAAGTGATGGAGAAGATCGATGGGATGCGCCGCGAGAACTTGCCGGCAGGAATTCATTTTATTACAGGCCCCAGTCGTTCCTCGGATATTGAGAATGACTTGACGATTGGCGTTCATGGACCGGGGATTGTCTACGCGTTGATTGTAGGGTAATCTATGACTTGGATAGGTTGTACGATTGGAGCGGGTAGAACGCATGGAAATTACGAGATTGGCCAAACGAAATCACTATGAAGAAATTATCGAGCAGCTGAAGCGGCTCATTCTGGATGGCCGTGTCAAGGTTGGCGAGAAGCTGCCATCGACGAAGGAGTTGTCGGAGCGGTTCGGCGTCGGCCGGTCGACGATGCGCGAAGCGTTAAGTGCGCTCAAAGCAATGGGCTTGATTGAGATTCGTCAAGGCGGCGGTTGCACCGTGATTGCTTCATCCGTGATGGAGGTCGAGATGCCTGAGCTAAGTTCCTTGCGCATGAACCGCAGCACGGTACTCGAGCTCATCGAAGCGCGGAAGGCGCTGGAGGTCTCGAACGCGGCGCTTGCTGCCGAGAAGGCTACAGCAGAGGATAAGCAGAAGCTGCAGGCCATTGTTGCGGAAATGGAGCGGAGCATAGGCGATGACCAAGCGGGTGAGCGAACGGATCTTGAATTTCACCTGATGTTGGCACTGTCGACGCATAACTCCGTCCTGGTTCGGCTCTTCGAGTCCATTGCGGAGCAGATGGAGCGGGCGATTCAACAGACGCGTCGGGTCGAGTTATATGCGAATCGATCGGTTTCGGAGCAGCTCTATCAAGAGCATCTCTCGATCTCCGAGGCTGTGCGGCAAGGGAAGCCAGATCAAGCAAGCCAAGCGATGAGGACGCATCTCCAGCATGTAGAGAGCATTCTGACGAAATATATTTAAACGTAACGTAGAAATGACGTACCACTGAACTATCGGGTTCAGGCGTACGTCATTTTTTCATACATAAATGTTTAGTTTCGGATCCTCGCCTTTACCGTCCTCGCATATTCGGTCGGGCTCATGTGCGTCTTTTTCTTGAAGCTTTTCGAGAAATAATGGACACTGCTGAACCCCAGCCTCGTCGCAATCTCCGTCATATTGGCGGTCTCCTCGCGCATGATCATTTTCGCGTGCTCCATTCGCAGGTGCATTACATATTCCATGATCGTATGGCCAGTCTGCTGCTTGAATAGGTCCTTCAGACGCGTCTTGGAGATGAGGAACCGTTGACTAAGCGACTCTAGCGTATGCATATCGGCGAGATGCTCTTCCAGATAGGCCATGATTTGCCTCACGAGGTCATCGCTAATGTTCTCTCTCGCTGCTGATGATAGTGTCTTAGTCGGTGATGTCTGTGCAACGAGATGATTGCGCAGAATGCGAATCAGGAACGTCTCCAGATAGCATTTGATAAGCTGCTCGCCGCCGAGTGGCGCATTGGAACGGCGAATCATCGGGTGCCCACAAGGAAACTGGAAGGCCTGACGACCTTCTTCGACGATCATGGCGAGCAAATTCCGTTCCTCGTTCGCAAGCGCGATGACTTGATCCTCGAAATGCTTCATCGCTTCGGAGTGGCAATCGAAGGTCATGACGATCAGGTTCGGTGCTTTACCTTGCAGTGCGCAGAAGCTGTGGTATTCATTCGGTTTGTGAAAAATAATCTCGCCTTGCTGCAGCGTATGGGTTGTATGATCCACTGTCACATTCACCGTGCCGCGATCGACATAGAGAAACTCCCAGAAATTATGGCGTTCCCCGGTAAATTCATAGTCTTTGCTAAATTCGAAGTAGTGGAACGTAATTAAATTATGAATTTCAATGAGCTGCTGCAGCGGCGTACGGGTAAAGAAATACTCTTCGACCGGCTGGGTCGCAGGTTGTTCTTTAATGCTCACTTCGGAAGGACTCCTTTCCGTGAAATTCTCGTTAGCTTGTTCCTCTATTATATCAATTCTGCTCCTCGAAAAGTACCAAAAAACGGGCTTCGAAGACAAAGAATCCTTCGCGGCTTGGTCTTATACTAGAGTTGAATTGAGCGGATCGAATGAGGAGGCTTATAGAATATGAAGTTGGGTGTCATTGGCTATGGAAGCCGGATTAGTTATGTCATATCGGAAATGATTAATCAAGATGCGCGGTGCCAAATTTCGGCGATCGTTGATGTTCGCAAGGATGAAATTCGTACGGCATTAGCAGAACAAGGGAATACGGATGTACGATTCTATGATACGGCTGAAGCGATGCTCGAATCGGAAGCTTTGGACGGTGTCGTCATCGGTACGCGGTGTTCACTGCATACGGAGATGGCGATCAAGGTGCTCGCTACGGGGCTCCCGCTCTATGTGGAGAAGCCGGTCTCTACGACGATGGAGGATTTATATCGAATCAAGGAGGCTTACGAGGCATCGCATTCGAAGGTCATCGTCTCTTTCCCTCTTCGTAACTCGGAGATTGTGAAGCAAGTGAAGGAGATTATAAATTCCGGCAAAATTGGAACCGTCGAGCACGTCCAAGCGGTGAATAATGTTCCTTACGGCAATGTCTATTATCAGAGCTGGTACCGGGATGAAGAAGAGACAGGCGGCCTATTCCTCCAGAAAGCGACGCATGATCTGGATTACCTTAATGATGTGATCAAGCTGAAGCCGGTTAGCATCTGCGCGATGACGTCGAAGCAAATTTTCAAAGGAACCAAGCCTGCGGGACTCAAATGCAAAGAATGCGAAGAGAATCGCACATGTGCGGAGAGTACGGCTTTCAAGGCAGATGGAACGGAAATGTGGGAATATTGCGCGTTTGCCGCGGATACGGGCAATGAAGATTCGGGAAGCTGCATCGTTCGGTATGAATCGGGCATGCATCTGACGTATTCACAGAACTTCTTTGCGCGTCGTGGTGCTCAAGCACGCGGGGCAAGATTTTTAGGGTACAAAGGCACGGTCGAATTCGATTTCTATACCGGTATCGTTAAAGTTCATATGCATCATACACCGCGTGTGGAGACGTATGATTTTTCACTTGGCAGTGGGCATTTTGGCGGGGATACGGATTTGGCGAAAAACTTCATCGAGTTGATGCAAGGGACAGCGGAATCAAGATATCCGCTAGAAGATGGGCTGTTAAGCGCATTGATGTGCTTGAAGGCGAGAGAATCAGCAACAACGGATACATTCCAATCGCTAGAGTGGAGCTGTGTTCGTGAAACTGTCCATATCTAAATTCATAAGAGAGAAGGTATAGAGCATGGAACAATCCAATCTGTTTCAATCGATCACATTAGATGCGTTGTCTAAAGTATTCGCAGATGAGAAGCCGCAAGGGGGAGCCTATACAGAGGGTTCGGCGTTATATGGGGAGACATTTGCTTTTCAAGTGGCTTACAGTGCAGAGCGATTATTCAAAAATTTGCAGGTCGAAGTCGAGTCATCGATTGGGTTACCTTTTCACGTCAGAGCGGTTGGGTTAGTGCCTTCGGAAATGCCTTGTTATTACGACCATGATGCTGATGTATTGCGCACAACGGCAGGGTTATACCCAGATCCGTTATATGAACTGGAGCATACAGCGATCCATGCTTTGCCTGAGCAGTGGCGTTCGCTCTGGGTCCATGTCGAACTGGATGATACGGTACAACCGGGTGATCATGAGGTGAAGGTAACGATCAAATCGGAGGAGGGTGCTCTACTTGCGACGAATTCGTTCATGCTGAATGTGATTCCAGCGAAGCTGCCGAAGCAGCGGTTGATTCACACGGAATGGTTCCATACGGATTGTATTGCGACCCAATATGGCGTAGACGTGTTTAGTGAAGCACACTGGGGGCTGCTTGCGCAATTTGTGGGGACGGCTGTGAAGCATGGGATGAATATGATTTTGACGCCGCAATTCACACCGCCGCTCGATACGGCCATTGGCGGTGAGCGTCCGACGGTCCAGTTGATCAATGTGGAAGTGCTCGGTGATGGGACATATCGCTTCGGATTCGACCGACTGACGCGGTGGGTGGAGATGTGCCGGAATGCTGGGGTGGAATATTTCGAGTTCTCTCATTTGTTTACACAGTGGGGCGCGAAGCATGCACCGAAGATCGTCGCAACGGTGGAAGGGGTAGAACGGCAAATTTTTGGTTGGAGAACGAGTTCGACGTCGGCGGAATACCGCAGCTTCATGGATCAATTCTTGCCAGCGTTAGATGGTTACATTAAGAATAATGGACTTGCACAGCAGAGCTGGTTCCATATCTCTGATGAGCCGAGTCAGGATCAACTGGAGACGTACATGGCGGCGAGCGAAATGGTGCGTAAGCATCTATCGGCTTATCCGATTATGGATGCGTTGTCATCGCTCGATTTCTATGAGCAGGGTCTGGTGCAGCGTCCGATTCCAGCGAACAATCATATTGAACCGTTCCTGCGCAGCGAGGTACCGGATTTATGGACGTATTATTGTTGTTCCCAGGATGATCAAGTATCGAACCGATTCTTTAATATGCCTTCCGCACGGAATCGTGTACTGGGCTTCCAATTGTATAAGTTCGGCCTGCAAGGCTTCTTGCACTGGGGCTATAACTTCTGGTACACCCAATATTCGGCGAATCAACAGATCGACCCCTTCCGGACGACGGATGCCGGCGCAGCGTTCCCTTCCGGCGATGCTTATCTGGTCTATCCGGGCGAAGCGGGACCTGTTGAATCGATTCGGCTTGAGGTGCTTCATCAAGGCTTGCAGGATTTGCGTGCGCTAGAACTATTAGAGTCTTGGATCGGTAAAGAAAAGACGGTTGCGCTGATCGAAGAGGGGATCGCAGCACCTATCTCATTCTCGGAATATCCGAGAGGGAATGGGGAATGGCTTCTCACTGCAAGGGAACGGATCAATCAAGCGATTGCTGCACATTGCTGTCTAACGAACGGCTAGTTGAAGAATGTAGAAAAACCTGCTGAGCAAGCAGGTTTTTTGTATGGTTGAGAGTAGGTTATTTGGCTTCTAACGAATCTGCGGATTCTTCGACGCGTAGAATGGATGGCCGCTCATTCGGATTGTGATTCGGGGCATGAAGGGCAAGGAGCAGGTTACTGTACCAATCCCGAAATAACATGCCGTGTCCACCATCTTCGTCATAGAGCGGGTTCTCCTCATGCACCCATGGACCTGTAATTCTTCCGCTAACAGAGCGTGTAATCCCCGTCGTATATCCTTGTTCACCAAGGCTGGACCAGATCATGAGCAGGCGGCCGTTGTTCATGTGGTGGAGGAAGGGGCCGTCCGTCACGAAACCGCCATCGTCATTAGGCTTCACCCATGGGGCTTCAGAAGCGCGGAACAGTAGTTGCGGTTCGCTGATAATTCGGTCCAGCGTATCGGCTAATTTGGCAGCATAGATCTCGCCGTCTGTTACTTGCAGCCACTCCCGACAGAAGATGAGCCATGGTGTACCGTCTTTCTCCATATAGAGGGTACCGTCTAAGCATTCCCAAGCCCTTGGCGTAATGGGGCCTAGACTATGGAGCTCGAAGGGTCCCATCGGGTGATCAGCGACGAGCACTTGCACCGCGCGCGACATCCCATTTGCTTTGAAAGAAGCGAACATATAGAATCGGCCTTTCACATGATGCACTTCAGGCGCCCAGTAATGGTGATCGGACCAGAATCCCGGCTCAGGTCGGAACACGGGGAAAGGCCCCTCCCAATTTAATAAATCGCAGCTGCGGTACACGTCAAAGCCTTCAGGTCTACCGTCCCATGCGGTCGCGCCTTGGGTTCCATACATATAGTAAGTATTCTCCACAGGTACAGGAAGAATAAAGGGGTCTCGAAAGTGAATATCAGATAATCGTATCAAACGGTGGTCCTCCTTGGAATCATTTACTCTAGCAAATAGATTAGCATGAATTGGTATAATGCTCCAGAGGTACCTAGGTGGTAACGGCTATGAATATGACGAATCATGAAATTTGTTATCAGAGGCGGCAGCTTATTTTTGGATATGAAAAAATCTCTAGTTCTCGTTACTTGGGTGTTGGAGTTTTTTTGTATGAAACATTTATAGGATAGGACAAAAAAGGAATTTGTCGTGTTATAATTTGTAAAAAAGGAGGTTGTACACGATGTTAATTCAGCCATTGGATGGAGAGCATGCAACTTATTATGACCGATATATAGGCCTCGTACCTGAAGGGGATATTCGGGGAATTCTAGAGCAGCAATTAGAGCGTACAACCGAGATCTTAGCGAGTTTATCGGAGGAGCAAGGAGATTTCCGGTATGCACCGGATAAGTGGTCGATTAAAGAAGTAATCGGTCATATTGCGGATACGGAACGCGTGATGAGCTATCGATTGCTGCGTATTGCGAGAGGAGATCAGACGCCTCTCACAGGGTTTGATGAGAATGCGTTCGTGAACGGAGCGGCCTTCGCTTCAACACCGATGTCTGAATTGATTGAGGATCTTCGAGCCGTCCGGCGTGCTACAAATACACTATTGCGCGGAGTTACAGATGAGGCAGCAGCGAGAGTAGGGACAGCGAATCATTCGCCGATTTCCGTTCGGGCACTTGCCTATATTATTGCGGGTCATGAGATTCATCATTTGAACATACTGAAAGAAAGATATCACATTTAGCAGATTTCGAGGATCATCGAAATCAGTGCCGAAAGCATCGGGGCGTATCAAGTTCGTAGGAACTCTGTACGCTCTTTTTTGTGTGTTCAAGGACGGGGGGAGCTTGTTATAATTATTGGAAGGATTGATGAATTATGGATGTACATGTAGCGGTATATGGTGAGCAGCGTTTGGCGATAAAGTTCAAGTTTTTTCGATGAAGAAGCGCCTCCGGCTTGCGGTCTTGGATATAGATCTGAAATGGGATGCTTCGCATCATAAGCAGCTGCAGAATGAATTACGTGCAAGAGGATACAGCGCGAAGACGGTTAAAGCTTATTGCGGTCAGGTCCAACGCTTCTTCGAGTATAGGAGACAGAACAATGTGAGGTGGACTGATCATGTTGTTCGAGATTATTCCCTTTATTTGTTGGATCTGTATGTGAATCAAGCAATTAGTGCGATCAAATTTTATTTGATCCACGTGATGGGATACCGCGAGAATGTATCGTATGTTAGGCCTAAGAAAAAGAATAAATTGCCTTCGATTCTATCGCTGGATGAGATTATGCTTATGCTCACGGCTGTCAAAAATCTGAAGCATAAAGCAATTTTCCTATGTTACATATTCTTCAGGCTTACGCGTTGGTGAAGTCGTTCGATTGCGTATCGAAGACTTCGATCGAGCCCGCAAAACACTGCATATTGCAGGACGACATCTAACCGAACGAACTGTTCAGAAAAATTCAGTCAAATGATTGGAGCTGCTGGGGCACCAGAGCAGTCGGACAACGGAGCGGTATACGCATGTGAGCGTGAGAGATGTGAGTCGAATTAAGAGTCCGCTGGATCAGATATAGGATGGTGCGTGAATATGGGCGTGATGCGGGGTATTCGCGAAGTACGTGAATTCCCTGGTTGCTGAGGGATTGGGGAAGTTCGTGAAAAAGACGTTATCAGAAATGCCCAAAATGCAAAACAGGACTCAATGGCTGCTCAAACTGTCGCTTTCCGTTCAAACAATCAACATTTAATGAATTTTGGAGATGATTATTATTTTTAACAGATACATATTTATCTTAAGTCTAATTTGTATCGTAGTATTTTCCTCAAGTTGTTCAAGTAATTCAAATGAAGAAACAGATATTAAGCAATCCAATTTCACTCCCATAGTTTTAAAAACGAATGACTATGAGGGTGTGATACTATTTGATTCAAGTTTAAGTGGTTGGAAACCCACTAATGAAGACATTTCTAATTTTGAAAGTGGAATTCGGGAATATCTAGTTGAACTAATGGATAAGGGTGGAATATCGTATGAATCCCAAAATCTCAAATTTGTAATTGATAATTTCAAAGACTATAAAAGACAGTATTTTGGATTAAGTAACACAGGAAATAAGGTTATATATTGTAACTTTCTGTTAGTTAATGAAGAGTATGAGTTTGATTGGAAGAATAAATATATTACTGTGAATGATGGAGGGCCAAGTTTCCTATCTATTAAGTTCAACAAATCCAAAAAAAAATATTTTGACTTGTCGATAAATGGAAATGCATAATTCAGTATGTCAGGAAGTCGGGCACTTCTGATAACATCGTGTTCGCGCATCGGGGCATTCGCCTCTCGGTCCGCCCGAGGCATTTACGTGGAAGCGGATTCAGGCGGACACACCTGCAAGGCTAACTGCGCAAGCGCAGCCGGCCACTTTGTAGCCTTAGCATCTCGGCATCGCGAATACAATAACGTTATATGCCATCGGATAAAACTAATAAAGATAGGGGAATGAAATGGATAACTGGATAGTGTTTGAAAGAATAATCGATGAAGTTCCTACTGTATTTACAACAAATATTAAATATAAAACAATTGCACCCGTGCAAGATAAAAAAATATTAATCATTACTTGCATTGTTTTATTGAATCCTAAATCTAATGGTTTGCCAATCAAAGAAGAACATGAACTCTTATATAAAATAGAAGAAGAAATAGATATGAATGAAAATAATAGAGTAATCAAAGTAGGTAGATTTATAGGGTTAGGAATAAAAGAAACCTATTATTATTGCAATGAAGAGGATGTAGAAGAAGTTATTAATAGAATAGAATATATAGTGAAACAAGAAGGTAACTACCATGTTGAAATCAATACAATAAAAAATGACAATTGGGATTTTTATTTTGAAAGCATATATCCATCAGAGAATGAAATACATAGTAAGACAATTCAATAAAGGTTTATTAAGCAAATACATAGAAGATCCGACAGCATATAACAAAGTATACACGCTTCGGCTACGCCTTGGTCAGCAGACGTAATATAAGTAAACAATTGCTGTCTGACAACTTGCTGCGCAAGTTCGTGAATACACATAACGTTATGTGGAATCTTCTAAGAGCGTATCAAATCAATTAAACAGGAAGTGAATTACATGGAGGGTTCGTGAATACGGAAACGTTATGAGAAAGGGATGCAGAATAAAAATCTATAAAACCTCTAAAAAACAATATAAGAACGCTTGTACGTAGATGTGAATAAAGGTAAAATATAACTACAATTGAATCTTGGGTGGGCATGGTTTCCCTTCGGAAGGAGGTGAAGCCATGGAAGTGAAGGATGCATTAACGATTATGTTCCTATTTGGATCATTCATTCTTGCTCTTTTAACTTACATTAATAATAACAACAAGAGAAAGTAAAAACCCACCCCAAGGTTACGAGCCGAAGGTGGGTTTTCGTTCTTAACTGACTAAGAAGGGAATATCTATCCAAGCCAATTGTACTGACCAAGTGTTCGCAGCACTTGGTCTTTATTAAATATATAATAACACATGTAAAAACATGTATCAAAACAATATTGAAGAGCGATATAAATGATTTATGAAAGCAATTCAGAGAAGGCATCCCTATCATATAACACCATGTTCACGCATCGGGCATCCGCATCGTGGTCGGCACCTGATTGTGCCTAAAGACGGTGGGACACCGCGATTTGTATTTCGTGGTGCCACCTCAGATTCGTTTATTTTATTTTATTCAAGTATCTGTAGATCGTCGCTTCGGAAGCTTCCAAATGTTTGGCAACCTCGCTTACGCCACCTTTAAGCAGAAATACCCCTTTTTCGTTTAACTTTCTAACGACATCGATTTTCTCTTTAGGCGACATGCGCTCAGGCGCGATTTCGCTCTCAGATAGTACGCCTTTAATCAATGATAAGAGGAGATCCTCGATGTTGTCCTCGAAGCTTTCCAGTACGTTAAGATCCAACGCCGATTTTTGCTGCTCCGTATGATTAGGTTCGTTGCTAGCCATGGTTGTAAAGTTGGCAAGCATAATGGCATCTTCAATAACACTTCGTGCCGATATAAGATCGGATAGATCGACGTTCACGCAGATCATGCCGATAATTTCATTCTGTTCATCTTTGATAAAATAACTTGAAGAACGAAAAGGCTTCTTGCTCTTGCCGACGCTTTCGTAATTGCAGATGAAATGTTTGTCTTTATAGTTTTTATCCTTCAATACTTTTAAAGCAAGGTCCGTAATGGGGCCGTTCACTTTTCTGCCGCTAATATGTCCATTAACAATCTCAACGATTGAGTTGTCCGGCTTCGTCACATCGTGCAGCACAACCTCGCAATTCTTACCCAAGATTTCACCAATAAAGTGAACGATTGGGATATACTTCGTGATTCTATCTGAATCATCCATTTTTACCACTCCTTTACCTCCCGGTTCTCATATTCCGAGTCTAACAATAAAGAATTATTATTTCAATAAAAAATTCTCAAAAAAAGTATTGTAATCATGAGAACCATGTATTAAAATAAAATCATCGCAATAATAAATTATCATCATGATAATTATTCACTATTAGGAGGACATCACATGCATACAACAATTTCAACCCAGAACGCTCCAGGAGCCATCGGACCTTATTCTCAGGCTGCTAAGATCGGAAACCTTGTTTTTGTATCCGGCCAACTTCCGATCAATCCTCAAACGAATGAAATGCCTGAATCCGTCGAAGAGCAAGCCAAACAATCGCTCGAGAATGTAAAAGCAATTTTAGAGGCTGCAGGCTGTAATTTGAAGAACGTTGTGAAGACCGTTATCTTTTTGAAAGATATGAATACGTTTGCAAAAGTAAACGAAGTTTACTCTTCGTACTTTGAAGGTAACTATCCGGCACGAAGCACGATTGAAGTTGCACGGCTGCCAAAGGATGCCTTGGTAGAAATCGAAGTAACAGCTTTTATTGAAGAATAAGAAGTTGGGGAAGGGAATGAGTAGAATATGAATTCGAAAAATGTAGTGGCAAAAAAATGGTTAACGCTTGCCGTACTCATTCTGGGCGGGGGGACAATTTTTAAATTACCGTATCTAAAAGATGCGTTTTATATTCCTATGATGGAATATTTTCATCTAACACATACACAAATCGGTGTCGCGTTGTCTGTCTACGCCTTTATTCAAACGTTTGGTTACATCACCTCGATGTACATCACAGACCGATTTTCCAAGAAGAAGCTGCTCCCCATCGCCTTGGGCGGAGTAGGGTTACTTGGATTTTACTTAACAACGTTTCCAGGATATTATGAAATATTGGTATTATGGGCGCTATTCGCTTTGTTTGCTGAACTTGCGTTCTGGCCCGTCCTGATCAAAACGGTAAGATTGCTCGGGGACAGTAATGAGCAGGGCAGAATGTTCGGCTTCCTGGAAGCAGGAAGAGGGATTGTAGATACGATTGTAGCATTTACTGCGCTTGGTATTTTCCAATGGCTGGGGGCAAATGCTGCGGGCTTAAAAGGCGCCATCATTTTCTTCTCTATTACGGCAATTGTAACCGCTATCATCTCGTACTTCCTTATTGAAGACGACGTCATTCAAGATACAGACGAGCATGGCAACAAAATCAATCGAAGCAAAATGGCGTTTGATGGAGCCCTAAAAGCTCTCAAAATGCCTGAAATATGGGTCGTCTCATTTACGATCTTCTCTGTATACTCCGTGTATATCGGATTGACTTATTTCATTCCATTCCTGAAAGATATTTACGGAATGCCTGTAGCGCTGGTCGGGGCGTACGGGATTATCAACCAATACTGCTTGAAGATGGTCGGCGGACCGATTGGCGGTTTCCTTGCTGATAAAACATTCAAATCCTCAGCTAAATTTTTGAGAATGACTTTTGTCTTAGCTATTATCGGTATGATCATCTTTATCATGCTTCCGCACGAAACGATGAATATCTATGTAGGTATGGTGTTTACACTCGGTTATGGCGCAATTATTTTCTCACAAAGAGCCGTGTTCTTCGCTCCGATCGAAGAGGTTGGCATCCCTCGTGAAATTAGTGGTGCGGCGGTATCCATTGCTTGTATGATTGGTTATCTTCCATCCATGTTCGCCTTTACGCTGTATGGAAATATGCTAGATCGCACACCAGGGATTAATGGATACAAACATGTGTTTATGACCATGATTGGGTTTGCCGTGTTTGGTTTAATCATCAGTAGTTACTTAGTAAGAATCGTTAAGAAGAAAAGAGCGCAAGAACAAGCTCAAGTTCAGTAGTTGCATTATATATGAGAAAAACCTCTATCGAGGTCCATTCAAAGATGAGCGACCGCGTTTAGAGGTGGTTTTTATCGCCAAATAGAATTTTACGTTTCGATGCGTCGAAACTTTTATAAATTCTATTGTGGTAAAAAAACAGAATGTATGGAGGAGAGACATATGAAAATCGGTTTAGAAACAGAAAGCTATCACTTGCAGTTTATTACAGGTAGAATGGATATTTTCAAATTTATTCAAAAGACCGCAGAGCTCGGGCTAGACGGGGTTATGATCAATATCGTGAAATGGCCGGGACTACCTGGATGGGGAACACTCGAATCGTTCGAACCTGAATACCTGAAAAGAGTGAAGGCTGAAATTCAGAAATACGGATTTTTCGCTGAGATCGATACGAATGGTACGGATCCGGATCACTTGTCGCAAGTGATTGAAGTTGCTCATCAAATCGGAGCGGATGTCATCCGGACATACACTTGTATGGGCGAATACGACGCTGCACGGATGGCTGAAGCACCTGCAAATATTAAGAAAATTGTTCCTTTGCTGCAGCAATACAGAATTAAGCTTGCTGTGGAAAACCATGAGGAAGAGCTAGCGGATGAGGTTATTCAGATCATTGAGGAAGTGAACAGTCCTTGGGTTGGCGCTCATTGCGATCTCGGTAACGGCATGATGGCGTGGGAGGAACCGGTTGATGCTGTGACCAAGTTGGCACCGTATGCATACACCACCCATTTTAAAGACCATATCATCGTTCATGATGGAGAAGACTATAGAGTATGCGGTGTTCCTGCAGGAACAGGCAACATCGATTTGGATCAACTGTTCAAAATCCTTGTGGAGAAATCGACATTGACTCGTATCAACGTAGAAATGTGTTTCCCATACGCGATCCATTTCAAGAGAGAGCCTGGCGCTGGCGGCGTGTCCAAAGTTGGTGAAGGAGCATTTAAAGTCGAAGAGCCACCTTATGACTTGTCCGTGATTAAGCCGTTAGATTATTATTACCCACCGCAAGAGCTCATGGAGCAAATGCTTGAAGATCAAGCAAGAGGCGTAGAGCAATCAGTCAAACATGCGCTGGCTTTGAGAGATAAGTATTGCCGGTAGACGCTGGTTACGGATTCGTGAAAGTTGCAGTAACCGTATTAAGGTTTTAGGACAGAGGGACGTTGCTCTATGCGACGTTCCTCTTTATTGTTTCCTGATCGGTTGTATTCCATCCAAGCAAGAACATCATGTCCGATAAAACCCAAGTCTATTTCCCATGATCAGACCACTTATGATATGGTTATTTATATGAATGAGAACAGGAGTGCATAGGTATGTCTAACTTAGAACCAAACTCAAACCTGCAGCACGAGAATATATATTCAGCATTAATTCATAAGCAAAAGGCCTTCTTTGGCACGCATCAGACCAAGTCACTCGCCTTTCGGAAGGATGCACTGAACAAATTAGGCGATGCCATTCGGAAATACGAGCAGCCCATCATTCAAGCGTTGAAGTCGGATCTGAATAAATCCGAATTTGAGGCATATTCCACGGAGGTTGGTATCGTACTGAAAGAGATTCGCTTCTTCTTGAAGCATCTACATACTTGGGCGCGGCCCAAAAAGGTGAAAACCCCGCTCACTCACTTTGGCTCCAAAAGCTCCATTTATGCAGAGCCTTATGGGGTTGTTCTGATTATTGCGCCTTGGAATTTCCCATTTCAGCTCGCGATTGCACCGCTGATTGGGGCGATCGCCGCTGGGAACTGTGCCATCATCAAACCATCCGAGCTTACACCTAAGACTTCAGAGATTATAGCCGCACTCGTTCAAGAGACGTATGCCGATGAATACATCGCTGTCGTACAGGGAAATGTCGGAGCAAGCCAAGCGCTGCTGCGCGAGAAGACAGATTATATCTTTTTCACGGGAAGCATTCCTGTAGGCAAAGTCATTATGGAGGCGGCTGCGAAGCATTTAACGCCAGTCACATTAGAGTTAGGGGGCAAAAGCCCTTGTATCGTTCACAAGGACGCGAACCTGAAGCTCGCGGCGAAGCGAATTGCATGGGGAAAGTTCATGAATGCAGGTCAGACTTGTGTAGCCCCAGACTATATTTATGTCCATCGGTCCGTTACAGCATCATTGATTACGCACTTAAAGGACGCCATTCAACAATTATATGGAGCGAACCCGCTCGAGAACGAGAACTATACACGGGTTGTCAGCGACAAGCATTTCATGCGGCTCGAAGCCATGCTTCATGAAGGTACGCTTGTTGCAGGAGGCCGAAGCAATCGTGATACTTTACGTATTGAGCCTACGATTCTGACAGATGTCACAGCGAATGACCTCGTGATGCAGGATGAAATTTTCGGACCCATCCTGCCTATCCTTGAATATGATCGTATTGAAGATGTTCTTCAGGAAATCGATAGCTGCTCGAAACCGCTTGCCCTGTATATTTTCTCCGAGAATCGAGAAATTCAGCAGCAAGTGCTGACACATGCTTCTTTCGGCGGGGGTTGTGTGAACGATACCGTCTATCATTTCACCACACCGTACTTGCCTTTCGGCGGGGTCGGTAGCAGTGGAATGGGCAATTATCACGGGAAGGCCGGTTTCGATCTGTTCTCCCATCGCAAAAGTGTGTTGAGACAGACCACCCTATTTGATATTCCGTTTCGTTATCCACATATCAAGGATGGTCTCAAACGAATCAAGATGTTTCTCAAATAGAATCTATTCCATTGTAAAGGAGCTGTCGCTATGAACAAGTACCGATTACCCTTACTTATTCTAGTCATGGGCTTACTGTACATATTCGTGATTCCATCTGAGCCGGTTGCAGTTAAGCTACTATTCAAGATCATTCCAATGCTGCTCATCATTACGTATGCCTACGTACAAGCACCGCTTCGGAAACAATATTACGATTGGATGCTGTTAACAGGCTTATTCTTCTGTATGCTTGGTGATGCCTTCATCATTTTTGAATTTATCTTTGGATTAGCCGCTTTTCTCATCGGGCACCTCTTCTATATGACGGGATTCTTCCGCAAATGGCGCTTCTCGAAGCTTCGTTTCGCGGCGATCATCCCCATTGGGCTGTATGCTTTTTTCATGGGAGGGGAGATTATTCAGGCATTGATTCGAGATAACAATAAAGCTCTAATCGTGCCTGTACTACTGTATATTACCGTCATTTCCTTGATGATGTGGTCCGCCATCATGACCGGCAACAAATGGACTGCCATCGGGAGCATTACATTTGGGATCTCAGACTCCATTCTATCCTGGAACATGTTCGTAACCCCATTCGCTTCCGCGGATACGCTCGTAATGATTACCTATTACGCTGCCCAATTCTGTATAGCCTACAGCCTTCAGGCCAAAGTAAGCCAAGCTTCCGGTCATTCTACTGCCAGCAAAAGCATCCAAGACTGATTCTAAATCCATATGGTTAAACACACGAAAAGCAATAAACGTTGTCCTTAGGACGGCATTTATTGCTTTTTGCGTACAGCACCTCAACGATAAAAGAACCCCGTCTCGCCATAATCTCAGCCCGTTCGTGGCAAATAAAAAGCGCTATGACAAAAATCGCTATTATCCGTAAATGTAATTCTCCGTTCATACTCCGTTCATAGAACAAGCCTATACTCATGTTTGTAACAAAGAAATGGAGGTTTTTTCATGAATATGGCATGGAAAGAAATGAAGAAGAGTAAAGCGAAGTTTATTATATTAGGTTCTATTATATTCCTTGTAAGTTTTCTAACCTTTATTGTTTCGGGATTAGCCAATGGATTGTCCCAAGATAATGCGGCGTTGATCAAGGATATGCCTCAAGGTCATTTCTATATGAATACCGATGCGAAAGAAACGTATAATCTTTCCAAAATAGATCCAAGCGTGCAAGACCAAGTGTTACAGGAACAAAAGGATGCTGCAGCATTTTCCATTCAGATGGGCTTTGTGAACGATGCAGAGGACAAGCAGCATACCGTAGCGTTCGTGACTTCAACGGATTCTCCATTATTCGAAAAAGTCGGTCCGGGAGAAATCGTGTTAGACCGTTCCTTGGAGAAAGATGGCATTAAAGTCGGGGATGTACTCACGAATAATCAGTTCAGCGGCGAATTCAAAGTCGTCAAATTCGTAGAACAGAAGAAATACAGCCACGCCCCTGTCGCCTATATTAACATGGATAACTATAAAGAGATTTACCGTACGAAGGGCTTACAGTTGATGTTCATTCCTGGACAAGATACAGCACCGTCGATTACGGGACTACAATCTTTTACTAATAACGAGTTTCTTAACACCATCTCAAGCTACAAGGCAGAGAACATGTCCCTACAAATGATTATT
This sequence comes from Paenibacillus sp. GCM10027629, assembly GCF_042676425.1. Taxonomy (NCBI): domain Bacteria; kingdom Bacillati; phylum Bacillota; class Bacilli; order Caryophanales; family Paenibacillaceae; genus Paenibacillus; species Paenibacillus sp. GCM10027629. The sequence continues at coordinate 547,567 of NZ_JBHTGZ010000009.1, forward strand.
TGGTTCTTGATTGCTATCAGCGGCTTGTTGTTCGCGATTTTCTTCTACATGATGAATGTGCAGAAAATCGGGTTATACGGTATCTTGAAAGCGATCGGGGTGAAGACGGGTACGCTATTCCGTATGATGTGGGCTCAAATGCTCTTCATTACGATCTCTGCATTAGTTCTGTCCGTAGCATTAAGCCTAGGCTTTAACATGATCGCACCGAAAGGTATGCCGTTTAGTCTGACAATAGAGGGAACAATCCTATTATCCGTCCTATTCTTAGTCATCGGATTTATCGGCGCTACACTCTCTGGATTACAGATTCGGAAAGTGGAACCTTTACAAGCTATTCAACAAGGAGACATGTAATATGACAACCTTCACAATACAAGACGTTACCAAAAAATTTACTACTGGCGAAGTTACAGAGCAAGTACTCAACGGAATTAACCTATCCCTAAAAGAAGGTGAGCTCACGGCGCTCGTGGGTGCTTCCGGTTCCGGGAAAAGCACACTTCTCACCATCGCAGCCGGCCTTCAACGCGCTTCCGATGGGAAGGTGCAATTCGAAGGGAGCAACATGACCGCAATGACGCAGGAGGAAATTCGCAAGATCCGTGCAAGCAAGTTCGGCTTTGTGTTCCAATCTGCTCATCTAGTTCCGTTCCTTACCGTAGAGGATCAGCTTATGCTCATGCTCGATGTCTCAGAGTCCAAAATGTCCAAACGCGAGCAAAAAGAAGAAGTTGCCAAGATTCTCAAGTTGGTCGAAATGGATCATCGCAAAGATGCTTATCCTGCTTCCTTATCCGGTGGTGAAAAGCAACGTGTCGCAATCGCCCGCGCCATCATCCACAAGCCTAAAATCTTGTTCGCGGATGAGCCGACGGCAAGTCTAGACTCGAAGCGTTCCCACGATGTGATGAAGCTTATCCGTGATCTGAGCAAGACACTCAACATCACGACCTTGATGGTCACCCATGATGAAGAAATGCTCTCTTATGCGGACCATATCATTACAATGAAAGATGGATTGATTGTATAATAAAGAGGAAGTTGTATATTCATGACGAATATGCGACTTCCTCTTTCTATTTGGCCGTTTTGTGGTGGATCATATCCACATATGATAAGAAAGATAGGTGAAAACAATGACTATCGATGTTCGTCTGGCGTCGATAAATGAGAAAGACCTTTTTCAAAATCTCTTGCAATTATATATGTACGACTTTACAGAATTTACTGATGTCGATATTAATCAAACTGGATTGTACAATATCCTGCCGGATTTTGATTCTTATTGGAAAGAACAAAATGACAGTCAACCATATTTAATTAAGTTGCTTGAAGATGTCTTGTCACTTCATCTAAACCAGCTGATCAAAGTCAAGGTTTAGGAAATTTAAGATTTCAGAACTCAAATGAAATAAGTCTACTCCTAAAAGTAAAATAATGGTAAAGTATACCTAACGAGGTTTCGTTATTTGGTCTAAAAAGGCGTCGCTACTCAGGGGAACCTGGTTATGTTCACTTTATGCGGCGAGATCTAGGATGTCGTGAATTTAGGAACGTTATTGAAAATTAATGCAATCATTAGGAGGAGTTTCAAGGGTGCTAATTGATATGTACTTAGATGAATGGGATTTTACCAAGAAAAATGATATAGAAGTAAGAATCCCAACTCCTCCAATGATTCAATTTCTTTATGATATTGATTATGGTAAGTCAAGAATGATAAAGGTGTTATTTTCATTACGTGGCCTCCCGAAGCGAATGGTTTCATTAAGAGGCATTTTTGATACAGGATTTATTTTATTAGAAGAGGACCGGACCGAGATAGTCATTGGACTTGTAGCTCAACCTTGGAAGTTTAACGGGAACATCATAAAGTTGAGTCCTGAGCAATTTATGGTATTTAGGGATCAAGACTTCGTGAAGATTGCATGGAATTTTAATTTTGAAATGAATCGAGAAAGATTTGTAAAAATAAGTACAGAAACAAGAATTTACTGTACGTCACGTAAAGCTAAAAGATATTTCTCATTTTATTGGTTTTTCATTGGTTTTTTCAGTGGGGTTATACGGAAAGAGATGTTAAAGATTATTAAAGAAGAACTTTTAAAGAGCAGCTAGGGTAAAATCGTTAGAAGGACTGATTAATTGAAAATAAAGACAATTATTGTTCTTATGTTACTTGTATTAGCTGGATGTATAGAAAAGAAGGTAGAATTAATTGAAAATCACAATAAACAGCATGTTACATATCTGAATAACTATGGCTGGACTGCTGAACGGTTCGCGTCAGAAACAAAGTATGAAGCAGGAACTTTACGATCCTATAAAGAGCATGTGGGTAATATTCAAACTCAAGGACATGTTGACTTAACTCCATTTCTTGACGGGGAAGTTATAGAAACTGGATATATACTGCAAGAGAAAACCGATAACTATAATCAAATTGTGGGTTACATCTTAGAGTCCGGGAATGAAATAATAGGCGGTTATTTAGCATTTAATAAAGAGGTTGAACAATCGAATGGAACAATACGAATAGATTTAGGCGAAACAACCCCGATGTTCAATTCGAAGGACAGACCTTTAGAAACTAAAAAAGTAAGCGTATCCAGCCAACCTACTCTACGCATGGAGGAAACTTATGTTTGAATCAATCCTATCCCTTTTAATAAATAGTATAATGCCATTTTCCCTTGGGTTGTTTTTTTACGTTATCTCACCATTCATTAGACAGAAAGACATAAAAGTATCAGAAGTTTCAAGAATAAGTGGAATTGTTATACTGATAATCGTTTGTATTTGGATTATAAAGAGTTATTTGGATATCCTGTTTTCATCCTGAAGATGAGTAAGGCATCGTCAGTTTCCAATGAAGTGAACCCAATTAAATTACTTCTTATCTTGGAGGAGATCAATATGTCCAGTAATTGGGGAGATTCGTATACCGGGAAAATCAGGTCCATTTTAGGCAATCAGAAACTCATTATTCCGTCGATTCGAGCCATTATCACGGATGAAGAAAATAGAATTCTTTATATCGAACGAAAGGGAAATAAGAAATGGGCATTACCAGCGGGAGGAATTGAATTAAATGAATCCATAATGGAATGTCTTAAACGTGAAGTACTAGAAGAGACAGGGATAGAAGTCATAAAGGCAACACTAATCGCGATGTATACGGGCAAAGAATATTCTATAACCAATCGATTTGGTGATGAGTATCAAGGATTTGAACTTTTATTTAGAGTTGATGAGTGGACAGGGACACTCTTAGCAGAAACAGATGAAACCACGAATATTGGGTTCTATTCAATAGATAATCTACCCCAATTTGAATCTGGATACTTTGAACAACATGAGAAGGAAGTATTAGAAGATCTTCAAAAATTTATTGGAACCCCAATAATTAAATAAAGATTAATATTGAAATCATTCAAAAAAACAAATATTAATTCATGAGAACGCTTGTGCGCATATGGAAAGATAGGTAAAATATAGATAACAATTGAATCTTGGGTGGGCATGGTTTCCCTTCGAAGGGAGGTGAAGCCATGGAAGTAAAAGATGCAATAACGATTATGTTCCTATTTGGAATGTTTATCCTTGCTCTTTTAACCTATATAAATAATAACAACAAGAAAAAGTAAAATCCCACCCAAAGGTTGACCGCCGAAGGTGGGATTTTATTCCTGAATGACTTAGAAGGGAATATACCATCCAAGCCAATTGTACTGACCAAGTGTTCGTCGCACTTGGTCTTTAATAAATATATAATAACATACTGGAAAACATGTATCAAAACAGAATTGAATTAATGTTCAATAATATAATACACGGTTGAACTTGAAGAATTTGATTCGCAAATAAATAAATGTTAGCGAAACCCCAGGAATATCCAAAACCCCAAATAGATTAGGAATGATCGTATGATAGATTCTAAAATAATTCTTGTCGAAGGTTTGCCTGGATCAGGAAAGTCAACGACTGCTCAATTCATATCCCAATGCCTTTCAGACGGCGGAATTGCGAACAAGTGGTGGTATGAGGAAGAAGAAGGACATCCTGTATATATGTTTAACGATGATGAATCTATGAAAGAGGTCATAAATGATCTTGCTAATGGAGATTATCAAAAAGTAGTGAATAACGCTTTAGAACAATGGAGGAGATTCTCCGACTCTTTAATGAGAATAGATCAAGTAATCCTCATAGATAGTACTTTTAGGGTATTTAACTTGGACCTTATTTCCAATGGACGTACCAGTTAAAGAGATTGAAAAATATTTGGTTGAAGTTGAGCGTATTATTAGTCCATGGAAACCAACTTTGATTTACTTCCATCAACGTGACGTGCATAACTCACTAAAAAAAATATGTGAAAAGAGAGGAAATACGACTACAGAGCGATTTATCCAAAATGCAAGTGAATCTAAATATGGCATTGCAAGAAAATTAGTGGGATTTGACGGAATGGTTTCATTCTGGAAAGATTATCGTCATTTCACGAATAGCATCATTGAAAAAACACGAATGCGGAAGCTTTCAATTGAGAATTCTGAAGGGGATTGGGATAAATACCTACTAGAAATCATGGAATTCTTAGAGATATCAATGTCTAAAGAAGTAGTAATTCGTACTGAAGATATGGATTCTTATACGGGGATTTATAAATGCGGTGAGATGATATGTGAAGTATATCGAATGAATAATGAGCTGTATATGAATGGAATACAACAAATTTGGCCTAATAGCAGACTTTTACCAAGAATGAAGAATCAATTTGAAGTCGAATCATTACCTATAAAAGTGACTTTTAGTTCTACGGAGATTCATATGGAAGGGCCAAGATTATTCGATGGAAGTGTAGAGAAGGTGTTTAGTAAAGGGGGAGATTCCACCACATGCTAGGTCTACCAAAAGGGCAAGTATTTATCGTCCCTTGGAATGAAGAATGGATACTTGAATACGAACAAGAGAGTCAAAGAATAAATACAAAATTGAATAAATTCAAAGTAACGATACATCACATAGGAAGTACCTCGATACGTGACCTCAGTGCTAAACCCATTATTGATATTGCGGTAGAATTAGATCATTTTGATGATGGTTTGTTATGTGTTTCTGGTCTAGAAGAACTTGGTTATCGATATCATGGTACAAATCTACTGCCAGAAAGACATTACTTTAATAAAGGAGAACCACGGACACATCAAATCCATATGTATGCGAAGAATAATCGATATCTAAAAGAACAGCTTTTATTTAGAGATTATTTGAACTGTAATGAGGAATCTAGACAAGAATATCAAGAGCTTAAGGAAAGGCTTTCGAAAATATATAGCACTGATAAGCACGCTTATGCAGATGCAAAGACGGAGTTTATAAAAAACATTATTCTGAAAGCAAGACGATAAGTAGACAAGCAAAATAAAGTATGGGGACAGGGATGATTTAATGATAGCAGGTACAATAGGCTTGAATTAATGGTAAATAAGAAGCTAAGGTGGTTCTTATGCAAATTCAGGTGCGAAGGGGGATCGATAGATGTTTGAATACGTGACGCACTACTATAAACAAAATTCAGTGCCTTTTCAAAGTTTGTCCGCATTATCTGAGGCGGAGGCGCTCAAAATTATGGGAGAACTTCGAGATAATTCGCCTATGTTTGAGAGGTTTAATCATCCGATGGAATATTTGGAGAACAGAGCTCAGACAGAAGTATGGTTATGGAACAGTTTCATTCAAAAAGGCGGTAAACCTCCAGAACGGTTTCCAATTTACATGGTGCTGGGCCATTCTTCTTGGCTAGATACGCGTTCATTCGAATATGGTCATGCAATCAATTCCGTACAAATACCGCTATCGATTTTTAGTGAAGATGATATTACGTTTACGGTCCCGGATAGTATGGTTTCGTTCAGTTATAACAAAGATAAGCCGCAGCAATATTATCGTCCTGAGTATCATGGGCACATATTCACACTTAGTGAGGCTAAAATATTATTCCATCCCGAAATGAATGACAAGTTAGAGAAAGAATTGCCGGTGGGTACCATTCCATACATTGAAGCGCAAGTGTGGAATCATCAATTAATTCGAACGTATTTTCAGATGGATTAGATCGTTATATTTTTCGCATGGGGGATCTGCGCGACGCAGATTCCTTTTTCATATGCCGCTAAAATTGGTAACCTCTTGACTTGGGTTTATTTAACATACAAGATAATATTAGCAATTATTTTCGAGAATCTATGCTGTGTTTGAAGAAGTAGACTAACGATGGATTGCCGTTGGTAATAAAAACTAACATGGAGATTTAGCATAAGAAGAGGTGAATGCTATGGAACAACAAGTCAAAGAGCTGATGAATGACAGACTGCTTGATCAAGCGGCGATTACTTTTGGATTACGTCTATCTGATTTACAGGTGATCGGTGGGTTTCAAAACTTTGTCTATGAATATGAGAAGAACGGCAAGAATTACATCTTTAGAATGACGCATAGCTCCCATAGGAATGCAGATCAAGTACGAGGAGAGCTCGAATGGATTCAATATCTGTATAATCATGGCGTGTCAGTCAGCAAACCCATCACTTCACAGCATGATCGACTCGTAGAGGTTATTGAACTGGAAGATTCCTATTTTATCATCACTTCATTCGAGAAAGCACTTGGTAAGAAGATCTTCTATCCGGAATGTATGAATAATGATTCATTGTCAGAGCTGTGTGGAGAGATGACGGGGCAAATACATGAATTATCTAAAATGTACGTACCTATTAGCAAGTCAATCACGCGTCATCATTGGACAGATAATTACTATTTAACGCATATGAAGAAGTTCATTCCCTCACATCAGCACGAAGTTCTCAAAGGCTTTGATCAGCTAACGAATCAGATCAATCTTTTGAATAAAGAGGCTCGTTATGGTCTTATTCATGGCGATATCAATGTCGCGAATTTCATGCTCGATCACAATAAAATCACGCTTTTCGATTTCGATGAATGTCAGTACAGCTGGTATGTCGAGGATATTGCCATTCAACTTTTCTATATGGTCTATGTTGTGCTTAATGATTCGATTGATGAGAGAAATAATCAGGCTAGGAAATTTCTACATCATTTTCTTAAAGGCTATGAACGACACACATCCATGGATAGTGAATCGCTTCAACACATTGGCTTATTCCTGCGACTTAGGGAATTAATCGTTTATATTGGGATGCACCGAAGTTTTGACCTAACCAATTTAGATGATTGGACAAGTACATATATTCAGGAAAGCAGAGCAAGGTTGGAAAAAGGAATTCCCATCGTAGAAGGACTTTTAGGATTATGATTTTAAAATCTGGTCAAAGAAATAGAGGTAGCTTAATGGAAATTAAAAAATTAGTACACTTAACTATGGATGAGGTCGTTACTTTAGGCGATTTTGGGTATGTTTCCAGTCAGAAATATGAAGTGAAGAAAGAGGAGTCTTTGCACGCAGTCTCTATCAACATGAATCTGATCGATCTTGATGAACCCTATGTTAAACAAGAAATGAACGAAGAAGATGATCTTAACCGATATGAGGAACTCGTTAAACAAGGCTATTCGTTAGGCCTTTACATCGATAATAAACTGGCAGCGCTGGCCATCTCAGAAGCGCAGACTTGGAATAATACACTCATGTTATGGCATCTGCATGTTCACGAAGATCATAGAAGGCAGAAATACGGGTACATGCTGCTGAACAAGGTAATTGAACTGGCGCAAGAAAACGGCTTTCGAGCGGTAACCTTAGAAACGCAAAATACGAATGTCCCAGCGATCCATTTTTATAAACAATGTGGCTTTGAAATCGAAGGCATTGATTTGTCTATGTACGATTTAGGTGCAGGAAATGAAGAGGTTGCTCTATTTATGAGAAGAAAGTTTTGATTCGAGGTATATAAAGGAGCGACAGACATGCGTTATCCTTTTGATTGTATTACGGAATTCATGTTTTTCGAGACAGGTGTAGAGCAATCGGATCTTATCCTTATCCCTGGCGGCAGCCATCCTCAACTCATGGAGAGAGCCACGGAACTATATCATCAGGGCATGGCCCCTTATATATTACCGTCTGGAGGACCAACCTCTCACGTTAACTCAACAGAATGGGAGTTCCTACGAGATGTCGGAATGCGATTAGGTGAACATGCGATATTACGAGAAGACCGAGCTACGAATACCTTTGAAAATGCAAGATTCTCGTGGAAGGTCATTCAAGAACACGGATTAGTCCCCAAGAAAGTCATCTTAGTATGTAAATCATACCATGCAAGACGTGCCTTACTTACTTATCAGACTGAATTTCCGATGGACGCTACGTTCTATGTAAGCCCCGTTACAGATAAAACAGGTACAACCAAGGATAACTGGTTTACTGAGGAAACGAAGATCAAATATGTTATGAACGAACTCGTAAAGGTAGGCCAGTATTTTGCGCATCACATCCCCAACTGGGTTAACCGTGAACGAGATTAAAGATACGAATAGAGGTCTTCAATCAAAAACGATAAAGAACTCGATCACCGTTTAAGTAGGGCTGACAATATTGTTGACATAGCAGAGGCATACGTTCATGAATTCAGGGGTGGATCTTCACATTTTCCATGTGAAATGCATAATATCCCAACACCGACATGAGCATGAACCCTTCTATGATAACGATAGCATCTTCCGGCATACCTGCAGACCCGAAATAACCATTCCGAAGAAGTTTAAGATTTTTATTATTTTGAAAGGAAGTGTTCTCATTGCCCAGCGTAGAAATGACCAACATGTGCATGATTTATGATCCAACAACGGACAAGGTGCTTGTTCAAGATCGGATTAAGTCTTGGAAAGGCATCGCGTTTCCAGGCGGACACATCGAAGATGGCGAGAGCATTATCGATTCTACGATCCGAGAAATAAAAGAAGAGACGGGGTTGACGATATCTGACCTTGAGCTATGTGGGATTGTATACTGGTACAACGATGCAACGGGTGATAGGTACCTCGTGTTTAGCTATCGAACAGAGGTGTTCAGCGGTCAGTTGTTAGATGAGACCGAAGAAGGTCGTCTCTTCTGGGTGGATAAAAATGAATTATCATCCCTTCCGCTATCAGAGGGTTTGAAAGAACGGATACCTCTGTTCCTCGATAACAAATACTCAGAAGGCTTCGGGATTTGGAATGAACATCATCAGACGGAATTGAAATTACAGTAAATATGGAGCAAAAGGGGAAGAGGGAATGATCATTTTAAACAAAGACGGTGTCATCATACGTACCCTAGCCGAAAGCGATGCGCTGCTGCTCCTAAAATGGCTGTCAGATCCTTGCGTTTTAGAATATTATGAGGGCCGAGATAGACCTTATGATCTTGCACTGGTACGCGAACACTTTTTCAATGAAGAGGACGATGCAACGTGTTGTATCATTCAATACGATGGCGTGGATATCGGGTATATTCAGTTTTACCGCATATCTGAACAAAACTACGAGGAATACGGATATAGTAGCGAAGAGCTTATTTGTGGGATGGATCAATTCATCGGTGAAGTGGATTATTGGAATAAGGGCATAGGAACCAAGCTCGTGAAAGCAATGGCGGAATATTTAGTGCAGAAAGTCGGAGTGGATAAGATTATCATGGATCCCCAAACATGGAATATACGGGCATTAAGCGTGTATGAGAAGTGTGGATTCCGGAAAGTGAAGCTATTACCTGAACATGAGTGGCATGAGGGTCAGATGAGAGATTGTTGGTTAATTGAATATGATGGAGTGTCGGATTCTTGAACATAAGACGAGAGCATTGGATTCTTATCGCAATCCTGCTCGCCATTCTGATCCCATTTACGGGAAGTTATCTCAACTATACGAAATTGAACGTTAGCGACCAATATGCGGATGAATTTAGGAACAATCTATTCGAGGCCTTGAATCGCAAAAAGCCGTTCACCATGGACGAAGTGACCCATTTCGCATGGGATCGTATGCATGTCTTTGGCCCCTACCTATCTCGGGAGCAGATGCAGCAAGTGACTGGAAGTACATGGACCCATAGTCGCACCTATATTGGATATATTTTCGAAGGGTTGGATGATTTTCCACTGCTAGACGAGAGCTATCATAAGCTGGTATTCATCCATCAGGGTAAGGTTGTGCTCGATATAACATTGGATCGCAATAACGTCGATTTTTTATCGATCAAGGAACTGCGCAACACCGATCGAACCAGACTTATTGTAGAGGATGGGACTCATGTTAAGCTGGATCACGGAATTACCGATAGATAAGAAAATTGCCGGTGTTCATTGCGTACCCATACTACCGGATGGAAATATGAACATGGTCTGGGATCGGGATGAGCAAGGCTTAACGACGATTGGCGGCAGGCTGGAAGCGGACGAGACATTAGAAGCAGGGTTAGATCGAGAAGTCATGGAAGAGGCAAGGCTTGTCCTATCTGATGAGAGGATCCCTTTTGCTAGTTGGTATTGGGAGAGTACAGATACCTGTACGATATGGTTTCTAGCCAAAGTCAATACAATGGTAAAAATGCCTGAAGGGTTCGAGAAAACGGGCTGTGTGATCATGAATTTTGAGACGGCTATACAAATGATTATGCAATTAGAAGGTAAAGGGGAGCGGGTAGAGATTATTCAAAGGGCAAGAATTCTGGTTGAGCAAGGCTATATGTCCCTATTGTAAATGAAATCTGAACAAGTAATGTGATAAGCGAAAGACGAAGGTTTATCGTAAATTTATTAAGAAAGCAGTGACATGACATGAACATAGAAACTCGAAAAAACGCACTCGTCATCATCCTACACGAAATATATGGGGTCAACGATCATATGCACTATTACCGGGACATGTTGGTTCAAGAAGGTTATGCCGTGATTACCCCCGATCTGTTACATGGTCAAGCATTTACATATGACCAAGATGAGCAAGCGTATCATTATTTTGTGAATGAGATTGGGTTCGATCAAGCGGCAGCTGAAGTGAAGCAAATGGTGCTCGCGAACCGGGAGCGTTATGACCGAATCTTCCTGATGGGCTTTAGTGTCGGGGCAACCCTTGCTTGGATGAATAGCGAAATTGGTGTAGACGGCATCATCGGATTCTATGGATCAAGAATTCGAAATTACGTGGATATTGTGCCGAAATGCCCCGCCTTATTGTTCTTTGCGAGCCATGAGAAGTCATTTGATGTATTGGCGTTAGCAGAGAGACTTCAAGGGAAGAGTAACACAACAATCGAGGTAATCGAAGGCGAACATGGATTTATGAATCCGTTCCATCCAGCCTATAAATCGGATGAATCTATGACATGTATAGCGGTGACCAAGGAATTTCTTCACAAGGAGCTTTCTATCGTTGGAGCGAATCAACCATAAAGCCGAATTGGACAATTATCATTTTAGCGGCTTATAAAAAAGACAGCCTATCCCACGAGGGGTAGACTGTCTTTCATGATGTTATCGGGCTTGTTGTTGAATAATGTCCGCGAGCTCTAGCGCGATGACTTGTGGCCCTTGATCAAGCTCTGCTTCAGTGAAGTAGACGCGAACGAGGCGTTCATCCATATCGAGGGCCTGTTCGAACAGGCCCGATAATCCGTGTGCTTTGCGATCAATTTCGACCAATACGTCAATGCCGTTATGATCGACTTTCATGATGAGCTCGAGCTCCTTCACGCGGCTAGCGAAGGATGAACCTGGCAGGAACTCGAACTCTTGTACGAACGGTACTCCACGGCCGAGTCGTGAATGATATTCGCATGAGGAGGTGCGGAACCGGAACCCGAGCGATTGCACGGCTTGGATAATCACATCCATATACGGATGCGGCCGTACTTCGATGCCGTCATTATCGGTTGGATCAAGCGCTACATCAATATCTAAACCCGTATGCAGCCATACCGGTTGGCCGTTGTAGGTAACTGGCGTTTCAAGCGGTAGCGGGAACGAAAAAGGAAGCTCCAACGTCTCACCGCTTCTGATGGTCATGCGACCGGACACATTGAATTTGGCTAGGCTATAGTGCTCGGTTACTTTGTTATCACCGGATTCACGCACATAACGAGTCATCAATTGCAGGTAGATCCGACCAATCTCTTGATCCACTTGGCCCCCCGTTACGCGCACGACGCCGCGAACATCCTCACCCGGTACATAAGACACCTCCTCCAGCAATGTATCCACTTCTGCGGCACCAATGCCGACTTTAGCTAACATTTTATTGAAAAAAGACATTCAATAAGAACCTCCCTATACTTCTCAGAATAGTACAACATACGCATGGAAAATATAGTCGTTTCATTATTTTGTGAGAGAAGGAATTCAACGGAGAATCCAGAAGTGTACTAAATAGATATAGCATCGCATTGACATAGTAGCTGCTAACTTCGTGGAGGTGTCATCGTGAACAAAGACAAGCTTATACATAAATTTGATAAACAGGCACGTGTGTATGATCGCAGAAGGAAGAACGTATCGGATAGAAAATGGAGGGAACCACTGGTATCTTGCGCTTATGGCAAAGTACTAGAGATTTCTGTTGGCGCGGGCGCTAATTTCCCATTTTATCCGAAGGGTGTGGAAGTCACTGCCGTGGATTTCAGTCACGAAATGCTGTTGTCCGCTCAAAGGGGCGCTGCGGAATATCGTCTGAACGTAGAGTTCATTCGTGCAGATGTTGAGTCTCTATCATTCGAACCGAATACATTTGATACGATCGTGTCGACGCTATCTTTTTGCGGTTACGAGAATCCTCTGGTCGTGCTAGCTTCATTAAATAAGTGGTGCAAGCCTGATGGGCAGATCCTTCTGATGGAGCATGGTGTAAGCTCCAAACCGATGGTTCGGCATATGCAGAACCTCATGAACCCGATGTTCCGGCGAATGGTAGGCTGTCACTTGAACCGAGATACGATGGGCATGCTGCAGCATGCAGGCCTTAGCGTAGAGCGGGAAGAGCACCATTGGATGGATATGATCCATTTGATATGGGCACGTCCTAAGAAGTGATCATGATTCTGTAGCAATTTATTGAAATCATATCCTCCAGAGGAAGAAATATGTTATAGTTAAGGGAATTTATGGTTGATTCACCATCAACATGAGAAAGGAGGCTTCGTATATGTGTTTAACCAGATTTATACTCAGCTCCATGCAAGTCTATATTACGAACAACGGCGGTTGTTTGTGTGGAGCTGTAAATTAATAACCGTCATCCATTGATGCATGAATGCATGGTCATGTTCGTCATATAGACTTTGCTACCTTAAAAAGCAATATAAATTTTAAGGAGTAGAGCGAATATGAAATATATCAATGCAGATGTTGTCCTTCCCGATCATTTACTGAAGGAATTACAGAAATATGTGCCAGGCGGCATGTTATATGTCCCGAAGCCAGCAGGGCTTCGCAAGAAATGGGGCGAAAAATCGGGGAGCAGGGTGTACCTTAGCCGTAGAAATGAAGAGATTCGTCAGAAGTTCTCGGTTGGTACCTCGATCGATCAGCTGTCAGACCAGTTTTGCCTATCCTATGACAGCATTAAGAAAATTGTATATTCAAAAAAGTAGTTCATAGAAGTCACATTGGATGTCATACTAATGTGGCTTTTTTGTGCATAGAACAGTTTGAACTGTTTCCTGCCTATATTTGTCGTTATTTCCTTATTTATAATGTTGAGATATACCAGACTTCAAAGCGGGGGTACGACATGCAAGATTTTTTTCAAATGGACACGGATGAGAAACGGTCATCCTTATTAGCAAGGGCAAGACAAGTCGCTCTGTCCGCCATGGAACAATACCATTTAGCGTGGGAACACATTACATTCATTCAATTATCCGACTCGATTACGTATAAAATAGAAACTTCTTCAGGAGAAAAGTATCTGCTTCGCATTCATGCCGATCGATGCACGAAGGAGCAAATCCGCTCCGAGCTTATTCTGCTGCAATTCCTGAGTCAAGAGGCTGGGATGACGGTACCCACGGGGCTGGCGAGCATGGATGGAGCCTGTATCTTGGAGGTAGCTACGGAAGAGGGCTATCGAAGTCCTTATGTCACCATCATGCGCTGGGTGGAAGGGGAATCGCCGTCAGGTGAGATGACAGATAGCGATGCCTACAATATGGGCGTCATGGCGGGCAAACTGCATGATGCTGTGGTGCAATTCAACCCTCCAGGTCATTTTGTTCGACCAACATTGGGTGTAGAGAGTTTTAGAGAAGAAGTGGCTCGATTAGAGACCTATCATGATCGGTTTCTATCGGATGCAGCTTGGGGGATGTACCGGTCTGCTGCGGATCAAATCTTAGCTTCTCTCGCGGATATAAATAAGAATAACGATAATTATGGTCTGATCCATGGAGACCTGCATACCGGGAATATCGTATTTCATGATGGTATGCCTTTTCCGATCGATTTCGGCCGCTGTAGTTACGGATATTATCTGTATGATGTGGCCAGCACGATCCTTGGCTTATATCCGAAGCATCGAGCCATGTTCATGCAAGGCTATCTACAGGTTAGAAGCTTGACGGAGGAAGATCTTCAGCATTTGGAGACTTTCTTCGTCATGGTGATGATCGGGAATTATGCGCACCATGCTGCCAATCCAACAGAAATAAGCAATTTAATCGGTGAACAACCCTATGCGCAAGCGATTATCCGGGATTTTTTGCGAGTAGAGCCGTTTCTATTTCAAGAGATTAAGCCGGTGGAGATCGAGAGTGGATCTACGAATGCGACGATTATTATATAGAAATAGAGGAGAATATCGATGAATATTATTATTCGACCAATGGTCGTTCCTGATGATTATGATGATGTAGCGAAATTGATCAATGTCATTGCATCGGAATTGGTTACGGCTAAGGATCTAGCAGAGGAGGATGCGCGGATTCCTGCTGTCGGTTCGCTAAGTCGTGATGAAGAAGGGCGGTTAACGGGGCATGATCGACCGCGTTGGATTGCGAAAGACGGCGAGGGGAGAACGATTGGATATGCACATGCATGGCGTGCGCCGTGGTCAGCGCCAGGTGTGTTATATGAGCAAATCATTGTGGATCCAAGTGTACGGAATCAGGGTGTAGGGTGTGCGCTCTATGAAGTGCTGATGACGTATACGTCGGAGGTGCAAGCGAATCGCGTGATCTTCGATCTTCGAGATGATGATCCGGGTTCCTTGGCATTTGCAGCCAAGCGAGGCTTTACACAAGAGCGACATTTGTTCGAATCATGTATTGAATTATCTAATTTCAGCAGTGAGTTATTAGAGCATACCCGTTTCGATAACGATTCCTTACAAATGGTATCATTAGCCGATCGGCCTGGTGAGGCCTTTGAACAACGGTTATATGAGTTGTATCGATCGACGCACGAAGATATTCCTGGCTTTGAAGGGGAGTACATGTGGTATAGCGATTGGCGCAAATGGACGATCGATAAAGAAGACTTTGACAGGTCTTTGGCACTATTGGTTCTTGATGATGACCGCCCAGTTGGCGTCGTGCAGCTTACGGCACATCCAGAATCGGAGAGTCTGTACAACAGCTTTACGGGGGTAGATAGCGCGTATCGAGGTCAAGGGATTGCTAGAGCGCTGAAAATACAATCGATTCGTGAAGCGTTAAAACGAGGCTATCGTTATATTCGCACGAATAATGATTCGCTCAACGCGCCGATGCTGAATATCAATCGAAGCCTTGGATACCAACCGGTTCCTGGGTATTACATGATGACGAGAAACATGGAGTAGCTGTGGTGAAAATAGAGGCTAGAGTGTATTTAGGCAAGAGATAATGGTTTGATCAAAAGGCTCGATGTCTTTCCTATGAAAGGCAAAGGGTCTTTTTTTTGCATCAAAATTGTACCTTATTCTGAGGTCGACGCCCCTATGACAAAAGGAGCAAACGCTTAAAGGAAATTTAGGGTTTGTTCCCGTAGTTGCGGTTTTTAACCATATGTTATAATTATCCTTATGGTGAACAATATGTTAATTTAGGGGTATCCCACATAACATGTGGGTTTATTTGTTATCACGTAATGCGAAGAGGAAGTGTTCAATATCAGTAATATTGACAAACGAAACAGGCTGGATGAAGAAATATTCACTTACAAACAGATGAAGGATAACAAAGTGTTTATCTATTGGATGGGTAAGCAAGTGACGATTCTATCCGGGAAGCATAGCGAGAAGTTTATGGCGAGAATCGCGAATACGGATTTCAAGGAAGCCCAGTTAATCATGGCGAAAGTTACGGGGAATTTTAAACGCGGGAATGAGAAGGACAATAAATAATAAATACGTTTGCCGAGGTGAGTTGATGAAGTTCGTTCGCAAGGGATGGAATCGTTATGTGTTCTTTATTTTTCTTACGGTTGGATTGATTTTTCTAGTCTCGTATGGAATTAGTTATTATTATGAATTCGTATATTCGACCGTGACCTTTGCAATCGGATTAATCGTATTGCTGATTGGTATTTATGGATCGATGCAGGGACGGTCCTTTGGTAATCGAATGGTTGTGCCTGGGGGTGCGTATAACTCGATCCATTCGACAATAGAGCTAGAGCGGGAAATGCAAGAGATTAAGCGCCAAGGACCATATATGTATACATTAGAAAATAGAGTGATGAGATTCCGAAGCGTGCCGTTCGCATTGATTATCTCGGGGTTAATTAGCTTTGGGATTACTTATTTTATTGGCTCAGCTTAGTTAGAAAAGTTGAAAACTCGCCTTGCATCAACAATGGAGCCTTCTTCTGTTCAGAAGAATCATTCAAGATGAGCTTGGACGGGTTTTGTTTATTAAGGGAAGGTTGATCATTGTGAATCGAATACTCATCATTGGTTGCCCTGGATCGGGGAAATCAACACTGTCGCAACAATTAGGGGGCATCTTATCGTTGCCTGTCATCCATTTGGATCGGTATTATTGGAAGCCGAATTGGGTACCTACGCCCAAGGATGAGTGGGGGCAATTTCTTGTAGATGCTACGGAGCAAGACCAATGGATTTTGGATGGAAATTACATCGGTACATTAGATCTGAGGCTGCAGCATGCCGATGCAGTCATTTTTCTAGATATGCCAAGATACTTATGTATATACCGGATTATCAAACGACGCATCCAGTACCAGGGGAGAACTAGACCTGACCTGAACGAAGATTGCCCGGAAAAACTAGATGGATCTTTCATTCGCTGGGTCTGGAACTATAACAAGCAGACAAGACAACAGGTGCTGCAACGGCTTGAAGGACTGGATTCCAGTAAACGTATATTTGTATTGAAGAATCGAAGAGATGTGAGAGAGCTGATAGAGCAGCTTCAGAAGGAGTTGTGCACATGAACCCAACAAAACTCATTATAGTCGAAGGTATACCCGGATCAGGGAAAACATCTACTGCTCAATATATCAAGGACAAGCTGGATATGGACCAGATTTCGAATCGTCTATATCTAGAGGGAGATTTGAATCACCCGGCTGATTATGAATCAGTGGCATGTCTGGACGCAAGTGAGTTAGGAAACCTTCAAAGGAAGCACCCTTTGTTTATGGAAGCGATAGCTCCCTTTATGCAAGTTGTCGATGCATATCATCTAATCTACTATGGAAAGTTTCAAGAACAACATCCTCTCGATGTGGATCAGGATGCCATGGATGAATTGCGCAGATTTGATGTATATGAATTATCCGTTGATACATATCAAGAGTTGATAGCACGTAGATGGCAAGAATTCGTTAGTTATGCCGAGCAGTCCAAGGAGATCGTTATCTTAGAATGCTGTTTTCTTCAGAATCCAATGACAATGATGTTCGGTCGGCATAATTGTTCCATATCCGTAATAAGTGAGTTTATCAAAAGATTAGTGGCTATTATTCAGCCGTTAAGTCCGAAGTTAATTTACTTCTATCAGGATGATATTAGAGCTTCATTAGATCAAGTGATCCAAGAACGATCGAAGGAATGGCTGGAATACTTCATTTGGTATTTCACAGAACAGGGGTATGGAAAATCTAATGGGTATCAAGGGCTAACCGGGCTATGTGAAGTGCTGCAGAAGCGTAAACGCTATGAGTTAGACATCATTGATCAACTTGATCTATATAAATTGGTCATTAATAATTCGGCACGTAATTGGGATGACGTCTTACAGAAAATAAGTAAATTTATCTAATAAAACACGGAGGGATCATGATGGAAGATCACAACAATATCCACTTTCCTGCTTCAACTTCAATTCTTGTTCAGAAGGCATCAGAAATCGGCTTTATAGCCTCATGTGATGAACTAACGGGAAGTTTCCTTCGGATGATTGTAGCGTCCTACACACGTGCCAATATTCTTGAATTGGGTACTGGTGTGGGTTTTTCGACCGCATGGATTCTGGAAGGGATGGATCAAGAGAGTCGTTTAACCACTGTTGAGATGGATGAAGTTTGTGCAGCCATTGCGAGAGAGATTTTAGGAGATGATCCGCGGGCAACCTTTGTGACAGAGGATGGTGGACATTTTATCGAAAAGCATGCGAATGAGCTATACGATGTAATTTTCGCAGATACATGGCCTGGAAAATTCTATCTGATCGAAGAAGCGCTGAACATGGTGGCTCCTGGGGGATTGTATATCATTGACGATCTGAATCCACAGCCCAATTGGCCAGAAGGTCATGGTTCCAAGGTGGAGGCGCTTATCGCTTATTTGGAGACGAGAGAAGATTTCTTCATGAGCAAATTGAACTGGTCCACCGGATTAATCCTGATGACGAGGAGAACTGCATGATCTTGTTGACGGGACGGCCGCGCACATAGGGATCAGATTGTAGAAGAAATAGCAGAAAATATTTTTAAAGGAGTGTACTTATGAAATTTGTATTGCTGCCTTTTATCGAAGGATTTAATCAAACGGGTGACTTGACGAAAGATATCACGTACTTTTTTCAGATGAACGATGACCTCAGAACGTTAGAGCATACTTTGCAGGTCGCGAGAGAAGCTGAGCGCATTGCTGGGCTATATGGATTAGATCCAGAGCAGGTTGTTCAAGCCGCACTGCTTCATGATATTAGCAACGTTATTCCGATTTCTACGATGTTAGATGCAGCTGAAGCGCTGGACATTGAAATTCTCGATGAAGAACGGAAATACAATCGAAGTGTACACCAGAAGCTATCCAGCTGTATGGCGCGTGAGATTTTTGGCATTACAGATCAGGACATATTGGATGCCATCGAGAGCCATACAACACATCAGGCGAATGCGAGCCTTATTGCCAAAGTATTATTTGTCTCCGATAAAATTTCATGGAATCTACCTGGGGAACACCTGCATTTACAAGAGATGAGACGCCATGTGGATGCACTCGAAATCGATCAAGCGATACTGATCTATCTCAATCAGATTTGGGAGCAAAGGCATAAGCTGAAACTTGTCCACCCTTGGTTGATCGAGGCGAGGGAAGAGCTGCTGAGAAAGTAGGTGCAAGGAGAACCGATGAAACTAATTAAAGAAATCTATCAACAGGGTGCGAAATCACCAGATACAGAAATGCCGTACCGCATTCGCAAAGCTGCAAGAGCCATCGTATGGAACGATGCCAAGGAAATGGCGCTCATGCATGTGTCATCGGACGGTTATTATAAGCTCCCTGGTGGAGGAATCGAAGCGGGAGAGAGCAATGAGGAAGCGCTTCGACGCGAGGTGCTCGAAGAAGTTGGCGTTCAGATTGAAATCTTGCAAGAACTGGGATGCACGATTGAATACCGAGATCATATTCAACAGCTTCAACTCTCTTATGGCTATGTCACGCAAGTTCAGGGTGAGATGGAGCAGCCTTCTTTTACAGAACTAGAGAAGAATCTAGGATTTAAGCTGGTTTGGGTCACAATCGAGGAAGCTGCACGACGATTGAAAGCGAACAAACCCAATCATTTGATCGGTGATTTTATTGTTGCGAGGGATCTTGCATTTATCGAAGAAGTGCAAATGCATTATTATGCCTATGGTGGCATTGTCTTTAATGTTGATGGTCAAGTTCTTATGAGAAGTCCTAGTGGCCATTGGGGCGGATATATCTGGACTTTTGCCAAAGGTGGGGCTGATCCAAGTGATCGAATGCCTGAAGAAATTGCCCTGCGGGAAGTGTTAGAAGAGACAGGGTACGAGTGCACTATCATCGCTCAGATTCCAGGAGAGTATGTGTCGGATACATGCACGACAAAGTATTTTTTGATGAAACCGACAGGTGTAATAACGAATTATGACTTCGAGACACAGGCTGTTGCGTGGTGTGACCCAAGCGAAGCATTCGAGAGGATCCAGCTAAGCAGGACACCAAAAGGAGTAGAGCGAGATACCCAAGCGCTGAAAAACGCTATCGAGACACGGAATCGATTCGTCGTATCAACATAAGAGTATATGAGGAGGTTATTAACATGCAATTAAAATGGTTAGAGTGGGCGAAGCAGATCCAAGCCATTAGTCAGAACGGTCTAGCATATTCCAAGGACATCTACGATCTAGAACGATTTCAACAATTGAGAGATCTAAGTATCGAGATTATGCGAGAGTACGCTGATGTGGAGTCTGAACAGATTCGGGCGCTTTTTGCCAATGAGACTGGGTATGCAACGCCGAAAGTGGACGTACGTGGTGTTGTTTTTAGAGAGAATAAGATTCTCTTGGTCAAAGAACGTCTGGATGGTGCATGGGCATTGC
This sequence comes from Paenibacillus sp. GCM10027629, assembly GCF_042676425.1. Taxonomy (NCBI): domain Bacteria; kingdom Bacillati; phylum Bacillota; class Bacilli; order Caryophanales; family Paenibacillaceae; genus Paenibacillus; species Paenibacillus sp. GCM10027629. Next base: position 568,332 of record NZ_JBHTGZ010000009.1, read on the forward strand.
CTGGGGGTTGGGGAGACATTGGTCTATCACCGAAAGAGGTCGTTGTCAAAGAAGTATGGGAAGAGTCAGGATTTGAGGTTGAAGCGGTTCGTCTCCTAGGCGTGATCGATAAGAAATTTCATAATCACCCACCTTCACCGTTCCACGTCTATAAGTTCTTTATTCTATGCAACATCATTGGCGGTGTGGCCAAAGAGGGGATGGAGACGATGCAGGTCGCATTTTTCGACGAGGAGAATCTACCTGAGCTGTCAACGGAAAGGAATACGGAAGAGCAAGTGAAAATGTTATTTAACTACCTTCGCAACCCTGGGCTTGACGTATTTTGTGACTAGAAGGTTTGGTGAGTGAGATTATCCAAAGGGAATGAGGGATGAGCAATGAGTTTTTCGTGGGGATTAGCCATCATCCAACTATTATGGATCATAATCATTGGTGTATCTATTTATCTGCTGGTGCTTCTAATCAAGCTTGCTCGTCGAGGGATCAAAGCACTAGATAAATATATTACAGACCGACCAATACGGAATACATAGGCGTATGGAAAATAGAATGCTAGACCCTATACGGTTTCCCATCGGTCAGTTCGAACCAACAATAAATATAACGGATGAAGATCGTAACAATCTGATCCATCAGATCCCCGAAATGAGTCATCGATTGAGAGCAATAACACAGGATCTCAGTCCAATTCAATTAGACACATCCTATGAAGGCTGGACCATTCGGCAAATCATTCACCATCTCACAGATAATGATATGAACGCCTACCTTCGATTCAAGCGGGCATTGACGGAAGATGAACCGATGTCGAACACATATCGAGAAGATCTGTGGGCGGAGCTTCATGATTATCAGCAGATTCCTATCGAAGATTCAATATTCTTGCTTGAGCTGCTTCATCGGCGTTTTTACATCCTTTTGCGTGGAATGGGGCCTGTGGACTTTCATAAGAAGCTGCGGACTGCAGTGTTAGGAAGTATCACGTTGAATATAGCGCTCCAACGATTTGTATGGCATAACCGCCATCATATGGCACAGATCGAATCATTGATAGACAAATACAGCTAGGAAGTGATTCCATTGGCAGATGCATTAACGCATAAAATATATACGATGTGTATGGTACAGGATGGCTCGAAGGTCCTCCTTATCAATCGACCGGATCAAAAAGGTTTCCCAGGATATATCGCACCGGGGGGAAAGGTGGATTTTCCAGAGAGTATCGTTGACGGTGCGATCCGTGAAGTTCGGGTAAAAAGCTACGTTGAAGTCAACCAAGTGAGTTCGATCCCGAAAGGGGAGTGTACCCATGCCTAGACTTATCGGAGATCGCATCCTACTAAGAGAGTATCGTCAGGAAGATATTCATTGTATACGGCAATGGTGTAATGATCCGGAGATCGTAGACAACTTGTCGGATATTTTCTTATATCCCCATACGATGAATGCATCGGAGCAATATTTGAACAGCATTTTAGAGGGGAAGACAGATCAGAAGGGATTTGTCATCGCGCTGAAAGATACAGAAGACTATATCGGGCAAATTGATTTATTTCGTATCGATTGGAAGAACCGATCTTGCGAACTGGGAATCGTCATCGGGATGAAAGATTATTTAGGTCGTGGGTTTGGTGCAGAGGCCATTCGCCTCGTACAGGATTTCGTATTTCATCGCATGAATTTGAATCGTATTCAGTTAGAACTGCATGATTTCAATGAGCGGGCGTACAAATGTTATGTGAAATGTGGATTTAAAGAAGAAGGTCGATTACGAGAAAAATGTTTCGTAAATGGTCGGTACGTGGACGCGATTAATATGAGTATTTTGCGGAAAGAGTACGTTGAACGAATATAACAATCATCTTTACGAAGAGGTGAACTATGAGCACATCGAATCAGCAAGCATTAATTATCATTGATGTCCAGAATGCAATGTTCGATCCATCGGACCCAGTCTATCAGGGTGAAGCATTGCTTCACAAGATTCAGGGCTTGATCACCAAGGCTCGCTCTAATCACATACCAATTTTCTATGTCCAGCATGAGGAAAGGGATGGTACACCGCTTGAACGTGGTTCGCAGGGGTGGTTGATTCACCCGTCTATTTCGCCGCAAGAGACAGATGTAATTATTCACAAAAAAACACCGGACTCCTTCTATGAGACGAAGCTAAGACAAGAACTGGTACAGCGGGACATTAGCGAAGTTATCCTCGCGGGGATTCAGACCGAAATATGCGTAGACACGACATGTAGAGCAGCTCGCAGCCAGGGTTATCAAGTTACGTTAGTTAAGGACACGCACAGTACATGGGATTCTAACGATCTTACGGCGGACCAGATTATTCAACATCATAACAATGTATTGCAATGGTTCGCGAGCTTGAAGAATGCGGATGAGGTCACTTTCGGAAATATTGAAGCAAGATAACGATCAGGAAAGTAGGGATTTCGATGAACATTCAGTGCCGAACCATACATGAGGGCGATCCGGTGATCATCTCTAGTGCATTCGCAGAACAGGGTTGGGACAAGCCGCAAAGCTTGTATGAACGATACGCCCAGGAGCATCAGAAGGGCGAACGCGTTACGATCATCGCTGAGGTGGACGGTGTTTTTGCGGGATACCTGAATGTGCTGTGGCATTCGACTTATCCATCTTTTCGATCACAGGGGATTCCTGAGATTAATGATTTTAATGTCCTCATCCGATATCGCCGTCAAGGCATTGGTTCGATCCTAATGGATCAAGCAGAAGCCGTTATCAAGGAGAGATCAGCGGTAGCAGGAATAGGTGTGGGCCTATTCTCCGATTACGGGAATGCTCAGATTTTGTATGCGAAGCGCGGTTATATTCCAGATGGGAAAGGCATACATAACGGGGAAAAGTATATCGGGTACGGAGATCATGTTCAGATTGACGATGATATTGCTCTATTTTTAACGAAGGAATTGCGGTAAATGAAAGCTACTATAGAAAATCTACAACGCTTGTTCCATGAACCAATTGAGAAGGTCCGCACCCTTGATCCGGGCTATTCAGATCATGCGAGTGACGTATGGTTGGTTCGAACGGAATCTCAAGAGGTCGTTGTGCGTTCTTCTCGGTTGCAAGCTGAGCCGGATCGGGAGTTTTGGTGGGGCTGCAAGCATGTTTTTGGGATTGATCCTCGTGCGATGTTATATTTTGAGGAAAACCTGAAAGTTCTTCATCCCATTCCAGAAGTCCCGGCACCACAAATCATTTCCTCAGACAAGATAGATGGACGAGATTACCTCGTGGTGGAGAAAATGAAAGGGAATGGGCTTCAGTCTTTTGAGAGTCAATCGAGAGAACTGCTCTATCAATTAGGTGTGTGGCTGGCCAAAGTGCATGCCAATACCTATGATTTCTATGGAAATCTTGCGAGAACGAAGGTCGGGGAAAAGGTTGATTTTCATCATCATCTATCTCAGGCCATGACGATGATTGTGGAGAGGGAGCACGTGACAACATCCCCTATTCAACAGCGCTTAGAATCTATCTTGTCCGAGTTACAGGAACTCCCTTTACCAGTACATTTTTGCCCCGTGCTAGTTGATATGGACCCCTCTCAATTTTTGATGGATAACGGGAGACTCTCGGCGATCGTAGATGTTGAGGCTTATGTCGTTGCACCGAGGGAGTTTGATTTTATTGGACTCGAGTATATTTTGGATCGCAGTGCAGCGGATGCCTTTATTCAAGGTTATACGACGATTCTAGTGCCTCCTGAATTAGACAAAGTGCGAAGAGTCTATAGATATTGGTATCGATTACTTGGCGTACAAGGTTCTGTAGATTTGGATCAATGGCTCGCGCAGCCAGTATTGTTCAGATAATCATTGGCACCGAAGTTGATATTTAGATTCAACAATGCAAAGAAATAAGCAGCGTTAGGGGAAGATCTTATGAACGTGGTATTTGGTGATTTTCTGATCAGCACGGATCGATTGAAATTAGATTTTGATAAGATCTATCAGTTGCTATCGACGACATATTGGGCTGACAAAAGACCCGTAGACAAGGTGCGCAAATCAATCGAACATTCGTTATGTTATGGCGTGTATCAAGGGAATCGGCAGATTGGTTTCGCGCGTGTCATTACAGATTGGGCAACAACCTATTGGCTGTGTGACGTGGTGATCGATTCCGAGTTTAGAGGGCAAGGCATTGGCAAGAAGTTCATTGACACGATCATTCATAGCGAGGAATTACAAGGCTTATCTGGATTTCTGGGGACGGCGGATGCACATGGACTTTATGAGCAATATGGATTTGTAAAGGATGACAATCGATTTATGGTCCGACGGCCTCAAATTTGAAGGTGAGGGAAGCAAAGATGCGTATCCGATTTGCCACTGAAAAGGATATCGAAGGGATAGCTCGTGTTCATGTGGAGAGCTGGCGGTCCACGTATCAGGGAATCATCGCAGAGTCGGTACTATCTAACCTGACCATGGAAGGACGCATCAAGAAATGGGCTCAAATTTTTGAACGGGGTCAATCCGATAGCGTGATTTATGTGCTGGAAGATGAAGATGGGATGATCAATGGATTCTTTCACGGTGGGAAGAGCAGACAACCTGAATTAGGGTATGATGCTGAACTCTATACCATTTATTTGTTACAAGAAGTTCAAGGGCTTGGGTATGGCAGACAGCTCTTCGATACTTTCGTAGATACGCTCAAACAGTGGGATTATTCATCATTCATGGTCTGGGTACTCGAAGATAATACATCACTTCATTTCTATAAGAAACTCGGTGGACATGTGATAGCAAGCAAAGAAATCAAAATCGGGGAAGAGTTACTAACGGAAGTCGCACTCGGTTGGGGAAAGGATGAAGAAGCATGAGACAGCTTATTAAAGATTCCGTCGTACAGCTCGCTGAACAATTACAATTGCCGGAGAAAGTTATCCATCAGGATGACTTGCCGTGGGTGCCTTTTGATGAAGGTGAAATGAACTGCTATTTCAAGCCGTTAAGGTTTGATCTGTCGACAGGGACATGGACGTATTTATTCCGAATCAAACCAAACAAAAGATTAACGCGCCATCGACATACCGGAGGTAGTGTCATCGGGTATCATCTGAAGGGACAATGGCGGTATGAAGGGCGGGACTGGATCGCAACGCCGGGTACATTTATTTTCGAACCGCCTGGAGATATTCATACGTTAATAACGGGGGATGAAGAGGTAGAGACGTTATTTATTCTTGGCGGGGCACTGCAATATTTTGATGAGAAAAATCAGATCATTGGCCAAGACGATGTCTATACGGTGCTGAAGAAGTATCGAGATTACTGTGCAGAGCATGGGATTTCAATTCGGGAAGAGCTGATCTATTAGAGGTTGTTCAAGGATTATAAAAAGAGGACTACAAGGAGTAACATGTCGTGATAATCAGAAATTCCGTCAAAGCAATCATTATTCAAGACAATAAATTACTCGTAACGAAGCTGCAGGACGAAGATGGAATGTATTATCTACTACCTGGTGGTGGACAAGAAGTCGGAGAGAAAATGCATGACACGGTGATCCGAGAATGTATGGAAGAGACTGGATTTGTTGTAGAAGTTCAGGAGTTGATGTTCATTCGAGAGTGCTTCCTCGTACCAGGCATCCATCGTGTGGAAATGATGTTCCGATGCCATGTGATTGGTGAGTCGCAGATGACTAACATGGATCCGAACCAGCTGGGAGTTGAATGGATCGATATGGATCAAGTAGAGGATGAGCCATTATTCCCAGCTGAGCTTCGAACACGAATAAAGCGATCTCATTCGAATATGGAGCAGCCTGTTTATTTGGGTGAAATCCATTAGTTGTGGAGGAGTAACGATGAATAAGAAGCTTACTAGCCCAAATGATATCCCTAGCGGTCTATCACAGCCTGCACTACGTGCCCTTGCGAACGCAGGATTAACGAATTTAGAACAAATTTCAAAGCTATCATTAAAAGAGTTTAAGAATCTACACGGGATTGGCCCAAGCGCAGTTAAACCGATTCAAGAGGCTCTGGAAGCGAAAGGTTTGTCTTTCTCGGAGTAACGATTTGTCCAAGCCAAGCATGTATTCACCCAGACTGTAGCAACAATTAATTAAACATTGGTTATTTCTGGATCGTATATTATAATATATGGAAAATCTAGGGAGGAACCTATGAATCTATCTAATCTTGCTAGAGAGATTTACAAAGTCGCACACCTGACAGGGAGCTTTACGCTTAGATCGGGGATAGTCTCACAGGAGTATTTCGACAAGTATCAGTTCGAGGCAGAACCACGTGTTCTAAATCGAATATCGCAAGCATTGGTTGGACTTATTCCTGAGGGAATAGAAGTGTTAGCAGGTCTTGAAATGGGGGCTGTACCAATTGCAACAGCTCTCTCGTTGAAATCCGGGATCCCTGCAGCATTTGTTCGGAAAAAAGCGAAAGCCTACGGCACCGCGAAATTGGCGGAAGGTGCAGCGATTCATGGGAAGCGGGTTTGCGTTATTGAAGATGTGATCACGACAGGCGGGCAAGTACTCCTAAGTACGCAAGATTTAAGAGAAGCAGGTGCAATCGTCGAGGATGTGATTTGCGTGATCGAACGTGACCCTGAAGGTCGTCGGAAATTGGAAGAAATCGGGCTCCACGTGCATACGTTGTTTAAGATGGAAGATTTAATCGAGGCAGGTAAGATTACATCTTAAGGAGTCTGAATGATGAATGAGCTAGAATTATTCAATAATATGCAAGTGGTGAACCTCTTTCGGACAGCATGGCAATATTATATCCGAAACTTCCATAAGATCTTATGCATTGTATTGATTATCGCAGTACCCGTGGAGGGGCTTATCTATTATTTTTTTCAAGATACGATGGAAGGTAAGGTATACGGTCTTCAGATTCTATTAAACTTAATAATGAGTGCATTGTTGACCATCATTCCATCGACAATCATCTGTATGATGTTCCCGAAGATCGTGAATGGCGAAGAGGTGGGGCTTAAGGATGCATTTCGCAAAGGACTCAAATATTGGTTCAAGCTCACGGTCTATGTGTTTATTGTAAGAATTATCGCTGCGTTTGGGTTACTGCTTTTTATTATTCCAGGACTCATCTTCGGGGTACGTATGCTCTTCGTGAATTATATTATTATGCTGGAAGGCACCTATGGCAATAACCCGATTAAGCGAAGCAATGAGATGATTAAGGGCAGGACAGGAGAATTCATGCTAATCGCGGTGGGGATCGGCATCGTTCAATGGGGACTCGACTATGTATTTCGAACGTTCATTCATCTGGATCCATGGCTTCTCTCGCTAATCTCTGGCGTGATCTCAGAGTTATTCCTAGAGTTCTTTACCGTGCTGTTCCTGATCGCATATCTCTACATCCGAAAATACGAAAATCCAGAGCAGATTATAACTCTCGACGAATAGAAGGAAAATGACTTCAAAGGGGGTGGCACATGCGCAGGAAGGAAGGACAAATGATAGAACTTGCCGAGCAATTTGCCCGGGAGTTCTTAGCGTCGGATCCGAGCGGGCATGATTGGTGGCATGTTCATCGTGTTCGCAACTTAGCCCTTGAGATCGCGGATCGTGAGCATGCGGATGCTTACATTTGTGAATTGGCAGCACTGCTGCATGATGTAGCGGATGTGAAGCTCAATACATCGAAGCAAGAGGGTTTGGATCGTGTACGAGATTGGTTAGAGCGTGTGGGGGAAGACCCGGCAGTCATCTCACCGGTCATGGAAATCATTGCGAACATGTCTTATAACGGTGGACACAATGCACCGATGACGACCATTGAAGGTCAGGTGGTGCAGGATGCGGATCGTCTAGATGCGATCGGTGCGATCGGGATTGCGCGAACTTTTGCCTTCGCAGGGTCGCGTGGGCATCTGATTCACGAGCCGGGGGAGCATCGCTCGAACACGAAGACAGCGATCGCCCATTTTCACGAGAAATTGTTGAAGTTACAAGAATTAATGAATACGGGTTATGCCAAAGAGCTCGCAGCAAACAGACATCAGTTCATGGAGGCGTTCTTGCAGCAATTCCATGCGGAATGGTCAGAACATAGGGAGGAAGACAGAACAGATGATTCCTGAAATTAAGGCATTATATACAGATCAAATTTTACATGATGCAGCTCGTCGTTATGGTGTCGAACCGGAGGAGGTTCGTTCGCTGGGCGGGTTTGAGAGTTTCGTCTATGAATATACGAAGCAGGGCGAAGATTACGTTCTCAAAATAACACATACCCTGCGCAGAAGCGTGAATTACATTCGAGGGGAAATCGAATGGGTGAATTATTTAGCAGATCAAGGCATCAAAGGCTCCCGTGTGGTTCCATCCGAACAAGGGAATCTCGTTGAGGAAATTGCTGCAGATCAGGGCTCTTTCCTTGCGATTGTCTACGTCAAAGCACGAGGAATAGATATCACGGCGGATGTGTGGGATGAGCCGCTATTCGAGCAATGGGGCGCCATGCTCGGCAGAATGCACCGTCATACGAAGAATTACGAAGTTAGCTCTCCGCTTATTCAACGCCAGACGTGGGATCAAGAGGAACAATTGCGAGCCGACAAATATTTGCCGGCAGATGATCCGGTCATTGGCATCTTAGAGGAACGATTGAAGACTTTACGCTCTCTGCCAATAACGCGAGATACTTATGGTCTCGTGCATGCGGATCTTCATCAGAAAAACTTCTTTATCGATCATGGCGACATTTATCCATTCGATTTCGACGATTGTGGGTATACGTATTTCGTCAATGATATCGGAATCACCTTATATTATGCGATGCGATATGCTCCTACGAAGAATGATGATATGACTGATTATGCGCGCACATTTTTCCGTTGTTTTATGGAGGGTTATCTGCGGGAAAATTCAATAACAATCGAAGAAATTGCTTATATCCAAGATTTCATTAAGCTGCGCCATACCCTGTTGTATATTGTATTCATTCAAGTTGGCCACCTGTCGAGGGAAAATGAGGAGCAGCTACAGAGATTATTGCAGCATCAACACGAAGTCATCTCCGAAGAACCGTTAATACCGCTCGATTTTGTCGCCGAATTCAGCCAATTGCAGGAGTTATCGTAACAAGTCAGTGTCAATAGACTAAATAATCGATAGGGGTTGAGCGCATGAGTCATTTTGTATTTAATCAGCAGCGTTTCGTTCGTCAAATGTTGTTAAAAGTGGTTGATGGCGTTTCCGAGGAAATGGCGAATCAAGTTCCCGATGGGTTTCGGAATCATATCCATTGGAATTTAGGCCATATTTATGTCGTGTTCGAACGATTCGCATTTCAAAATATTGGACTTCCGATGCAGCTTCCAGAAGGCTTCAAAGAGCAGTTCGAGAATGGTACGTCACCGCTTACGCGACCGGAGTCGGTTCGTGTTCCGAGCCTTGAAGAACTGAAGCAGCTTTTAGCGCAGCAGAACGAGCGAGTTCAAGCAGCGCTTGAACATCGTCTGCAGGAACCCATCGATCCGCCATATACGACATCAGCGGGGATGGAACTCGCCTCCCCAGAGCAATTTCTAACCTTTAATTTATTTCACGAAGGCATGCATTTGAACACGATTAGACAGTATAAAGTGCTGCTTTCGCAATCCTAAAGGTGAACAACATGCGAACGAATATCTACATGGTGAGGCATGCCGAGTCACCTTTTCGATACGGAGAAGAGCGCACACGAGGCATTTCCGAAGCAGGGGCCCAGGCAGCAAAACGGGTGGCAGATATTCTTCGCAACGAAGCGATTGATGTCGTTGTCTCGAGTCCGTACGCCAGAGCTATCCTGACGGTTCAATCTTTGGCAGATCAGGCGAATCTGTCAATTCTTCCGTACGAAGCATTGCAAGAGCGATTCGTCGAAGGGCATCATCATGTGTCGTGGGAAGAGAAAAAACAGGCGGTTGCAAAATCATTCGATGATATCGACTATGCGATGGATGGCGGGGAATCGACGAGAGCAGCACAGCAGCGAGCCATTCCTGTGATGGAAGAATTGCTGGTTGCCTATTGCGGCAAGAATATCGTTATCGGGACCCATGGCAATATCATGACGGTCATCATGAACTATTATGATTCGAGTTATGGATTTGATTTCTGGAATCAGACATCGATGCCAGATATTTATCGCATGATTTTCGAAGGGAATCGGCTCCAACAGATAGTCCGATGTTGGAATTGAAGCTGCTCATAGCGAAGCGTCTTGCTCGAATACCTGTAAATGAATCAACAAAGAAAAGACCTCTCCATCGGATCGATTGGATCCATTGGAGAGGTCTTGTTATTAAGCATAACTGCTGTTCAAGAATGCTCGTGTGCGTTCCGATTGCGGGTTCGTGAACAATTGCTCCGGCGTCCCCTGTTCGATGATTTCTCCACCATCCATGAATAGGACCCGATCCGCGACTTCTCTCGCGAAGCCCATTTCATGGGTAACGACGATCATCGTCATTTGCTCTTCTGCTAGCTGTTTCATGACTTGCAGAACTTCGCCCGTTAATTCCGGATCAAGCGCGGAGGTCGGCTCATCGAAGAGTAGAATGTCCGGATTCATCATGAGTGCACGAGCGATTGCCACACGCTGCTTCTGCCCGCCAGAGAGCTGCGATGGTAATGCGGATGCGCGTTCAGACAGTCCGACCTTTGCTAGTAATGCCGTACTTCTGCGCCGAACAGCGTCTGCAGACTCACGCTTGACCTGCAGCGGAGCGAGTTCGAGATTCTGAGTCACCGTCAGATGCGGGAATAGATTGAAATGCTGGAACACCATTCCCATCCGTGAGGTGATGTCTCGGATTTCCTGCGCCTTCCCATAAGTTCCTTGCTGAACAAGGGGTTGACCTGCAATCCGAATACTGCCGCCTTGCACTTCTTCGAGATGAATCAGGCTGCGCAACATCGTGCTCTTTCCTGAGCCAGAAGGTCCAATGACCGCGATCACTTCATTTGGATTCACGTCAAAAGAAATTTGTTTCAAGACTTCAACTGATCCATAAGATTTCTTCAATTGAGATACTTCGATAATCCCCATTATTCGCCATTCCTTTATTAATCAAATTTCAATCGGCGCTCCAGCCATTTGAAGAAGAGGGTCAATAGGAGCGTCATAAGCAGATAAATGATCCCTGCATAAATGTAGGGCATCAATGTAAAGTCACGATTCACAGCGGTCTGTGCAAAGTGTAATAGCTCCGGTACGGCAACCGCATAGAGCAGGGCGGTATCCTTCACGAGGGTAATCGATTCGTTCGATATAGCTGGCAAAGCGATTCGGAACATTTGCGGGAGAATAATACGTACGAGTGTCTGTCTGCGATTCAGGCCAAGCACTTGTGCGGCTTCGTATTGTCCTTTGTCAATTGCGAGAAGTCCGCCTCGGAATATCTCAGCATAATAAGCCGCATAGTTCAGGATGAAGCCGAGGCAAGCGGCGACGAACCGATCTAAGACCAAGTATTGGCCTATGCCTGGAATCATCGGGAGTCCAAAGCAAATCACTAACAATTGTAAGAGCAGCGGTGTACCGCGCATCAGATAGATATAGATTCCGGCCAGACGCGAGAGGAGCTTTACACGGCTATTCACGGCGAGCGTAAGGAGAAACCCTAACGGAACAGAGACGATAATGGCGATGAAGAATAATAGGATCGTCATCTGCGCGCCTTCCAGCAGCGGTTTTATAATTTTGATGAAATAATCGGTAGTCATAGCGTACAGTCCTCTCCAGGTGAAACGAATAAATACGTAATCTGAAATAAAACAGGCTTTCTCGAAGAAAGCCCAGCTTGTTCATTATTTTATATCATTTGCCTACTTAAGCACTTTATCCTCACCAAACCATTTATTCGAGATCTTCGCAGCCGTGCCATCTTGATTCAATGCATCAAGTGCCTTTTGCAGTTGGTTCAGCAAATCTTCGTTGCCTTTTTTTACGCCAACGCCATACTCTTCTGGAGCCAGCGATTCATCGAGCAGTTTGAAGCTATCTTTTTCTTTGGCCATGTAGTATTTAATAACAACCTCATCGATAACCACCGCATCAATGCGTCCAGATTTCAAATCACTCAAGGCAAGAACGTTATCAGCGAATTCTGTAACCGTCTTAACACTTTCATGAATTGGGCTTGCAGCCAGTGCATCCGACGCGGATGAGAGCGTCTGGAGCCCAACAACTTTGCCATTCAAATCAGCAAGCTTAGAGATGGGGGAATTCGCGAGTGTTACGACAACCTGAGCATTTTTGAGATACGGCTTCGTGAAGAGTACTTTTTCTTTTCGTTCATCGGTAATGGTATAGCCGTTCCAGATCAAGTCGATTCGACCGCTGCTCAATTCAGATTCTTTAGTCTGCCAATCGATGGGCTGGAATTTCACCTTTTTGCCCATCTTCTGGACAGCTGCAGTTGCATAGTCAATATCAAATCCGACAAGCTCATTACGATCATCCCGGAACCCAAGAGGTGCGAACTTGTCATCGATGCCAATGACGATCGTATCTTTGTCAGTAGAGCCGGAACAGCCAGTAAGAAGAGTGAAGAGTGCAACGAATACGAGTCCAATAATTGCTGTACGTTTCATGAAGGATGACCACCTTTTATCGAATATAAAACACTTTAGTGTGTTACCACGTTATCAGAATCCTATGATAGCATACTAAAGTGAAATCTGTCGACAACCATTGCTATAATATTTGTCGATTCAATGTCTGGAATTAAATGGTTGTAAATGATAGAGAGCCATGTTACATATGAAAAATAAGAAAAAGTTAATGGGAGTTGAAGGGATGAGGTTCATTGATTTCGTCAAAGAAGTATTGCCCAGGAAATTCATAGCCGCTTCGATTTCGTGTTCTTTGTTTGGGATCGTGTTTGCAATGATGTATCCCGACCTCTTCGGGACGCGATCCGAGGCATGGTATACTGGATTAACCAGCGGCATTGTACCAATCTATATGATATACAGCTTTCCAGTGATTGCGACGTACGGTGTGGCCACATCGTTCTTCAGTGATTATTTCACTACGGTCATGTTAAGGCAGCGAAGCCGAATTCTAGAATTTGTTGTATCTGCTTGTCTTCACATCGTATTTGGCTTTGTTCTAGTATGGATTAGCCTAATTTCTGCCGTTTTGTTTTTCCTTACAGATCGAGTACTAAGTCTTTTTCGTAGAACTTCGTATATGTGGTATCACGCCATCTTTAGCCTGTTGATTCCGCTTGCAATCTGGTTAGGATTCATGTCCATCGTGTGGTATCGGGGTTAATATTACGCAAGGATTAGCAATTAATTATTGGAACGGAATGGCTGTAATTGCGTATAGGTATGATATGTGTCAAAAATCATAAAATAGAGATAAGTGTCGGGGTAGGAGTGAATGCATGGTTAATTTTTTTCGAAGTAATGGGTTTAAACGCGTTATTATTCTAATCGGGATCGCTCTTGCACTGTATTTGATGCGGAGTATGATCAATCTTATTCTTATCACGTTCATCTTCACCTTCTTGATGAATCAACTCTCCACAATTACGACAAAAGGAATTAGGCGAATCGTTCCGATCAATGAGAAGGCCGTGATTGTTACGCTCTATCTCCTCCTTGTCGCCGGGATCGTTGCCGTCATTTACAAGTATTTGCCGGTCGTGACCCAACAGATTACACAGTTGATTGACCTCATTACCGGATTTAGTCTCGATCCGAATGATAATGAGATCGCGAGGTATTTGGCTCCGACGATCGAGAAGATTGAACTCGATAAATACTTGGGGCAAGGTTTTGACCTCATCCTCAAAAATATCACGAACATCGGTAAGATCAGCATGCAGGTGTTCATGGCCCTAATCTTAAGTTTGTTCATTCTCCTCGAGAAGAAACGAATTACGGAATTCACAGCGAAATTCAAAGACAGCAAGGTTGGACCCTTCTATGAGGAGCTAGCGTATTTCTGCAAGAAATTCGTTAATTCATTCGGTAAAGTGATCGAAGCGCAATTCATTATTGCGGTTGTGAACTGTATTCTTTCCGTTATTGCCCTTTATTTCATGGGCTTCCCGCAATTGATTGCACTCGGCATTATGATCTTCCTACTCGGATTGATTCCTGTCGCAGGGGTTATCATTTCGTTGATCCCGCTCAGTATTATTGCTTACAGTATCGGCGGATTGATGTATATTGTCTATATTCTGATCATTATTATGATACTGCATGCGATTGAGTCGTATATATTAAATCCGAAGCTGATGTCGGCGAAGACCGATCTTCCGATCTTCTATACGTTCATTATCCTGATCTTCTCGGAACATTTCATGGGTGTATGGGGATTGATCATCGGTATTCCGATTTTCATGTTCTTGCTTGACATTCTAGAAGTCACATCTTCCCCAGAGGATGAGATGCATAAACAGCTCGCGTTACAAGAGGATAAGGATAAGAGAACCAAATAACATGTCAGATGAAAATAAAAATGGAATCATCGCTCTTATGCGTCTGATTCCATTTTTGTTTATATTTGTTCTGTTGTTTGGCAAGTGCTTCGCGAAGTGTTGGTGTCGTACGTTCAACAGGCAGAATGCCATGCCATGTTCCTCTTCGATTGGCTGGATCATATTTTCCTTCACGGATTTGCTTTTCTCTGCGTTTTCTGGATTTTGTTGCTCCCATGTGTAGTGCCTCCTCAAATCATTCATTTATCGTATCCCTGTATTGTACGCAGTATTCATCTGTAAGTTGCAGTAGCATGGCATGTTCTTGGCAGAACCGCTATAATGAGAGGATTATGAGGTTATCGGACAAGGAGCAACATATGAAAAATCTGCTGGTCACCGGGTATCGCGCGCATGAGCTTCAAATTTTCAGTCAGAAGCATGTTGGGATTGGGTACATACAGAAAGCGATCGAGAATCGGCTCAGACCTTTGATCGAAGAAGGGTTAGAATGGATGATTACACCTGGGCAGTACGGGGTTGACTTGTGGGCCATCGAAGTGGGCATTGCGCTCAAGGCAGACTATCCCCATTTCCGTGTCTCCATCATGACGGCTTATATGAATCCTGATGAGAAGTGGAAAGAGGACAAGCAAGACTATTATCAGAAGCTGCTGAAGGGTGTGGACTATTACGCATCGGTAAGCAAAGAGCCGTATAGCGGAGGTTGGCAGCTAAGGGCAAGGGACGATCTGCTCTTCCGCAAGACTGACGGCATTCTCTTGTTCTATGATGAAGATGCAGCTGAAGGCAGTCCACGATTTTACAAAGAACGCGCTTTGAAGAAGCAGCAGGAAGAAGACTATCCGATCATTGGCATTTCGTCGGAGGAGATCCAGAGTATTGCAGAGGAAGAGAATCTCAGGTACATCGAATGAAATGAGATCCTCACCCAGCTGCTATGGTTAAATCCTTATGATGGTATCATCACTGCCCTTTGCTGCTTGTTGCGGCGAACGAAGATGAACAGTACGAGCGCAGTGATAGCCTCAGCTGTTGGAGCAACGAGCCAGATCGCTGTCGCGCCGAACCAGTTCGGCAGGATCCAGATCAGTGGGAGGAGTAAGATCAAGCCTCGACTAAGAATAATGGCAAGCGACTTCCCTGTCTGATTAATCGATTGATAATACTCGGCGTACACCATATTGTAGCCAAGGAACAAATATTGAAGGAAGAATAACCCGATCCCTACACTTGTCATGGTGAACAGTTGTTCCGACTCCACCCCGAATAGCAAGATGAGATAGTCCGCTCCGAAATACCCTACGATAATAGCGACAACTCCGAGCCATACGGCAGTCTTAATCGCAAGCCTCAGCGCTTGCTTCAATCGATCGAACAGCTCGGCACCATAATGGAAGCTCGAAATGGGCTGCAGTGCCGCGCCAACACCAAGAAATACGAGCAGCATCATGGAATGGATACTGTTGACGATGGCATAAGACGCAACCCCCGTCTCACCTAGATAGGATATGAACGTGATGTTGAATAAGATTGTTACAATGGCAACCGCAATCTCCGTTACGAAGCTAGGAAACCCAATGACGATAATATGACGCAGCATTGTCCAGTCCCATCGGATGAAAGTAAGCTTTAGGATACTGTCTTTGCGCATGAAATGAGTCAGTAGAACGAGGAATCCGATTGCAGCGGATAGAATTGTGGCTGCCGCAGATCCTTGAACTCCCCAGCCGTAAACGAAAATGAAGAAATAATTCAAGATGATATTCAATACCGCTGTCGTAATCAATCCAGCCATCGCTAGATTTGGATTTCCGTCATTGCGGATAAATGTACTGAGGACCGATTCCAGCACGTAGACGATGCCGAATGTGAATAAGATTCGTAAATAATCCACGGAATAAGGCAAAATGACTTCGTTCGCCCCGAACAGAAGCGCGACACGTTCCAAATTCCACAAGCAGAGCATTGTAATTAACAGGACCACGACGATCGCGGTGATGATGGAGTGGGTAAATACGCTCCGCGCCTTCGGAATATCATTCTCCCCCAGAGCCATCGAATATAACGTTGCGCCTCCAATACTAATCCATAATGATATGGAGAAGATGATCGAGAAGGCAGGCAGCGATACATTTACCCCGGCCAGCGCATTCGCTCCGACACCGCGGCTAACCATGATGCCATCAATAATAATATTAACGGACATTAATACCATCCCAAGGACGGCGGGGATCAAATAGGATACGAACAATGGCATGATTTTTTGTTCGCGTAAATGTTGATGAGCAGATACAGATACTTCTTGCACGACGAAAAACTCCTTTATCTTGTTGGTTTTCACATTGTAAACCTTCAAGTTACTTGAAGGTCAATACCAAGAAGAGGAGTTTTTTATTATCTTTTTTGGACAGGGATTTGGATTTCTGTCACGAATTCATCTTCATTTTCGGTCATCGATAGATCGATTAAGCCGAGTTCGATGGAATCACCTTGAATGTCGAAGCCATGCGCTTGAATCGCCTGATGTAAGATCGCATAGGATTTGTGGGTGTCCAGATAGCTGCCGTGATGCTGGATACAGGCGTAGAGTCCGGCCTCAATGAACTCGCTTCGAGGGATGGGTTCGGTTATGGTATCGAGAAAATAGAAAACGCGGCGAAATTCCTGATAGTTGTTGGCAAGAATGGATTCTTTTGCGATTGTAACCCCGATATTCCCTGAGAACAAAGCGACATTCGGGAAGGACAAGCTATTCCGCAGATTTTCTTGGAGTGAAAGAATATAGTATTCGAACATTTCGTCGGTTGCAGGGTTAACGACTTCGACGGATAACATCGCTCTTTGCGGCAAGGTCCGAAATACAACTTCCGCGCTGGAGGCCTGCGATGTGTTTCTAATGATGTCGATATGGTGATTAATTTTGGAGAGAACATATTCAAGCTCTTTTTGCTTCTGGAGCACTAGGTCCTTCTGTTTCTGCAATAAACCCAGCGCTACGGTCGGTGTACGCTGATCCGTATATTGTTTGATCTCATGAAGTGGGACGCCTAAATGCCGAAGAAACATAATGGAATTGATGAGCGGGAATTGATCGGTTGTGTAATAGCGATAGTGGGTGTCGGGATCAACTTTGCTCGGTTGGAAGATTTCTTTTTCATCATAATATCGTAACGTCGATTGGGGAATGCAATGCATTTTTGCCATCTCGCCAATCGTAAACCGTTGATTTTTTAACATCCAGTGATGCCTCCTCAGATCTGCAGGTTAGACCTATCATACCATGAATAATCACTATTCAAGCGTGCCTCATAGATGGATCCATAGAAGCATTTGAACCTTCAAAATCTTGAAGGAGTCAAATGCTTTTTTTCATCTTATTAAGAGGGCGGTTCAACGGACATGTAGCCTACAACAATTCGAATGAAACGGAATAAGTATATATCACAGATTAATGCATATCTCAACAACGACAGAGAGGATACAGCTCATGAAGAAAGCGTCACAATTCAAGCAAATCGTTCATTCACCTCATTTGGATTTTTTGATGGAGGCCCATAATGGCTTGTCGGCGAAAATTGTAGAGGAGGCAGGATTCAAAGGGATTTGGGCCAGCGGATTATCCATTTCCGCATCATTGGGTGTAAGGGACAATAATGAAGCCTCCTGGACACAAGTTCTGGATGTTCTAGAGTTTATGAGCGATGCGACGACGATCCCGATTCTATTGGATGGAGATACCGGATATGGAAACTTCAACAACGCAAGACGATTGGTGAAAAAGTTAGAACAGCGTCATATCGCAGGCGTATGTATTGAAGATAAGTTATTCCCGAAAACGAACTCATTTCTTAACAGCGAGGCCCAGCCGCTTGCAGATATTGAAGAGTTCTGCGGCAAGATCAAAGCGATGAAAGATACCCAGCTTGACGACGACTTTATGGTTGTGGCGAGAGTGGAAGCCTTTATTGCAGGATGGGGTCTAGAAGAGGCATTGAAACGGTCAGAGGCTTATCGACAGGCTGGTGCAGACGCGATTTTGATGCACAGCAAAAGTTCGGATATTACAGAAATTGAAGCTTTTATGAATGAATGGGCCGGTAGACATCCGGTAGTACTTGTACCAACCAAGTACTATTCCACGCCGACGGAGCGGTTTCAGGAACTGGGGGTCAATGTCGTTATCTGGGCAAACCACAACATGAGAGCATCCATTGCTGCAATGCAAAAGATATCCCAAAAAATTTTCAACGAAAAAAGCATTGTTAATGTCGAAGGCAGCGTGGCCACTTTAGAAGAAATCTTCCGGTTGCAAGAGGCAGAAGAGCTTCAAAAAGCAGAAAAGAAGTATCTGCCTTCCATGGATAACCTTTCAGGTGAGTAAGGAACATCACTCCAAGATCGTAACGTCCATTGTCGAACCGGATTGCCGCGGATACGATTTTCAGGAGATGCACGATTATTTATACGATCAGGGTTTTACGATTTATCCCGGTAAGCTGGATAATCGCGAACATCGGGGATGACAGCATTCTTAAAATCTCTTGAAAATTACCCGCGGACAAGTGATTTCTTTCGAAAGGCAGATGAGTGATGAGCGGAGCTGAAAAAATTAGAAAAAATGAATTTATGAAGCAAGACGATCGACTCAGGCCGCATATTCCTGTAACGTTAATGGCAACCCCAACTAATTTCAGAGAGCTGCTCGATAAATATAGTGATATCATTTTTAAACCGATTAACGGCAGTCGCGGCAGAAACGTCTATCGGGTAACATCACTTACAAGCGGTCAATATCGAATTCATCATGAGTCTAACATTGATCATGTGAATACAAAAGAAGAAGTCTTCAATCACATTCAGCTTCACTCCAGGACGCATGATTATTTAGTACAGCCTCGAATTAGCCTTGCGAAGATAAATGGCCGGACATTCGATTTGCGGGTCATTGTTCAACGCAAAAGAAACTCGAAAAAATGGAAAGTAACTGGTAAAGTTGCTAAGGTAGCAGGAAAAGGATATATTGTTACAAATATCACAAGAAGCGGAGGAACTGTTCGTAAAGTTCGGACTGCTATTCGGAAAAGTTCACTACAACCTTCCAAGAAACGCAATTTGCTGCCCGCAATTAATCGACTAGCTGTCACAACAGCAAGCCGATTAAAACAAATCTATCCCAGTCAACGTATTTATGGTCTCGATATGGGAGTGGATAAAACGGGGCATTTATGGATCATCGAAGCAAATAGACGGCCATCCATGTCTCATTTTCTCAAACTTCGGGACCGCACCATGTATCGACGTATTCGGAGGTGGAAGTCTAAATAACAAATCGGCTATACTTCCTATATCTATTTACTTAAAGAGGCTGATGCAAAAGTTCGAATCTGAACTTCTGTCACAGCCTCGTTTGGGTATTTCAGTGTGAGAAAGTTGAGTTCTTCCGGTCGGTAACTATCAACAAAGCTCCCCCTTATACTCACTTGGCGACATGCCCACATATTTCTTGAACACCTTGCTGAAATAATAAGGGTCTTCTAGACCCACGAGATAACCAACCTCGCCGATACTTAGATGGGTGGCATCTAGCAATTCCTTCGCATGATTGATCCGAATCTGATTGATATATTTCGTAATCGTATGCCCTGTCACTTGGCTGAACACACGATTCATATAGTCGAAGTTGCATGCGAATTCCTGCTCAATATCGGCTCCGGTAATTTTGCGCGCATAGTTCAAATGAATGAAGTCTAGCAGCGCATTCAGTTTGATTAAAGACTTCGTGTTCTTCTGATGATTGCTCTGCAGCTCCGTCATCAGATATTCTCGGGAAATCTCAATACAGAGCTCGGATAACCGCATCGCTGTAAGTGTTCGGTTGTAAGAGCGGCCGTGATAGAGCTGCACCATCTCGCTTAGGACATGGTAGAAATGCTGGAGTCTTGAGCTCGTCGCAAACCGAACATATTTCGGCAGATAACAGATGGAAGGTTCTATGGGCGTTCCGCCCCCGCCTTCCTCGAGAAGAATACGTCTTGCAAGAGTATGGAGATCCTCGACTTCAACGGATTGAATCTCTGGATGCGTAAAATGAATATAGTAATAGTCGCAGGCATGCTTCGCCGTTCCCTCATGCTCAAGGTTTGGTTCCAGCATGAAGGAGTCGCCTTTTTTTAGAATATATTGAACACCATTCTCCTGGATATGCATCTCGCCGCTCTTCATGAAGTAGAGGATATACTCGTTCACATTGCGTCTAAAATGACGCCACGGCGTCTTATATGATACATAACCGACAAGCTTGATCGTGGACAGTGTGTCCATAGGAATTGCAAGCATCGATACTCTCCTTCATTCATCCAAAAGTCGCTTTTGTACAAAAGTGTCTTGATCCGACATTCTCAATTATTCTATCACAATCTATACTAAGGTAGAAATTCTAATCACCACGACAAACCAATCAAGTCACGATAGACGCAATCCTCAATCTTGTGAAGAGGAACGTTGGATCACACTACCTTAGGAGGATTAATTATGGCACACATTCAAGTTACCGTATGGAATGAATATCGACATGAACGTCACAATGAAGTGGTAGCAGGCATTTACCCGGAAGGGATTCATAACGCGATTGCCAGCTATTTGAAAACAGAAGATACATTCGAAGTGAAGACAGCTGTTCTGGATGACCCGGATCAAGGACTAAGCGATGAGACGCTCGCGAACACGGATGTATTGATTTGGTGGGGGCATATCGCTCACCAAGAAGTACGTGACGACATTGTTGAGAAGGTCCGCAGCAGAGTGCTAGACGGCATGGGATTAATCGTGCTTCACTCCGGTCATGCATCCAAAATATTCGAGAGATTGCTAGGAACAAAGACAGGTGCGTTAAAATGGCGTGATGACGGCGAGAAAGAACGGATCTGGGTCATCGAGCCTGGTCATCCGATTGCGGAAGGGCTCGGCGAATATATCGAAATTCCAAAAGAAGAAATGTATGGCGAGCGCTTCGAGATTCCTGCACCGGACGAATTGGTATTCATCTCTTGGTTCGAGGGCGGTGAAGTGTTCCGCAGCGGCTGCTGCTATCGCAGAGGCCAAGGGAGAATCTTCTATTTCAGACCGGGTCACGAGACCTTCCCTGTGTACCATCAGCCAGAAGTCTTGAAGGTGATCTCGAACGCAGTCCGCTGGGCAGCTCCAACGCAAGCGCCGAACGTGACTTATGGACGTGTAGATCCAATCGAGAAAATCGGAAAATAGAAAATCTTCATAGGGACTGCCCAAGATCATCCATCGATGACCTAAGGGCAGTCCTTTTTCTATATGGACCTTAAAGTCATATGTGAAATGATGATTGATTTCATCATTTATATCGATTTTTTTGTTCTTTTTTTTGATGTAAAAGAAAATTTTTGTGACAAAATGGAAGGAATGAGGGGTGGTCATCAGGAATATTTTAGAGGATGAATCAGAGACCTAAGGGTTAGGTGGCCTTTGGGCATAATCATGAAGGCGATGGAGGAGATCAGCATGAAGTCGAAAATGAAAATCGGCGTGATTGGATTAGGTGGACGAGGCATCGGGATGATGCAATTAATGCTGCATATGGATGATATCGAAGTGGTTGCGGTCTGTGATCTATACGAGGATCGCTGCGAACAAGCGGCGAAAATCGTGGAGCAGTCGGGACGTCAGCGGCCGATCACGACGAAGGATTATACAGAGATTGTAGAAATGCCGTCGGTGGATGCGATCGTGGTCACCACCTCGTGGGCGGACCATATCCATCTGGTGGTCGCCGCGATGGAGCATGGCAAATACGTGGCCTGCGAAGTTGGCGGGGCATATTCCATCCAGGAATGCTGGAAACTGGTTGAAACCTATGAGCGCACCAAAGTGCCAGTCATGATGCTGGAAAATTGCTGTTATGGGCGAACAGAGCTGATGCTCCTGCATATGGTGCAGCAGGGCGTGCTTGGGGAGATTGTTCACTGTACAGGTGGATACATGCATGATTTGCGCTATGAGATCGCCTATGGCAAGGAGAATCGCCATTATCGCTTGAACAATTATATTCACCGCAACTGCGATAATTATCCGACGCATCAGCTCGGACCGATTGCCCGCATCCTCGACATCAATCATGGCAATCGGATGGTATCGCTCGTCTCCGTCGCGTCCAAGTCAGCAGGGCTTCATGATTACGTGAAGAACGTGAAGCAGGACGAGGAGCTCGCGAAGGTGAACTTCCTGCAAGGCGACATTGTGACGACGACAATCAAGTGCGCTCGCGGCGAGACGATCACGTTGACGCTCGATACGACGCTGCCACGCTACTATTCAAGAAACTTCTCGGTTCGCGGAACCAAGGGCATGTATACCGAGGATAACGATTCCTTGTTCATTGACGGGGAGCATAGCCACGAGGCGGATTGGAAAGGGCAATGGGGAAATATCGAGCAGTATCGGGAGAAATACGATCATCCGATCTGGGAGGCGTATCAGAAGGAAGGCATCAAGCAGGGCCACGGCGGCATGGACTGGCTAGTTCTGCGAGACTTCTTCGACAGCGTGCAGCAAGGAACGCAGACGCCGATCGATGTCTATGATATGGCGAGTTGGATGAGCATCTCGGCGCTTAGCGAGAGTTCCATCGCCACGGGCGGTCAGGCGGTAGCGATCCCGGATTTCACGAATGGTAAGTGGATGAATACCAAACGTTAGGCAAGTGAGATGTGTATCGGATAAAAAAGCAGTTGCAACCCATTTGAAGAGGATGGGGAGCAACTGCTTTCTTGCATTTTATCGTTTGGTGCGCTGTCGAAAAGCCGTAGCAGTCGTGCCCGTCTCACGCTTGAACATGCTGCAGAACTGCGCTTCGCTAGAAAATCCCGACGTTAGCGCAATTTCGGAGATTTGCTCGTTCGTTTCATAGAGCATCAGTTTGGCATACTCGATCCGTTTCTTGAAGATATACTGGAGCGGCGCCATGCCGTACTTCTCCTTGAACAGATGGCGGAATCGATCATAGCTGTATCCTGACATTTTGGCAAGCGACCGGATCGATATCTTCTCCCGATAGAACTCGTCCAAATAATTTCGAACATATTGCATTTGGTTTATGGAAGCTTCCTCGATTTTTTTGATCGTCGTCAAACGTTCGATGAGTATGATCAACTCGCCTGTCATGATATTTAGCATCTCGTCATAAGACGGCTGTTTCTCCATAAACTCTTCGTTCATGCGCAGAATCAATTCCTTCATTCGGCTGCCGTGATCTTCGAATATACCGTCCAGCTTGCGCAGCGCCTCGTTGTCGCTATGAAATCCAATGAATAGAACGTCCCCTTCAGAATCATGCCGCTCGTCATGCAGCGTTCCCGGTGAAATCACGGCAAATCGATTATCGCTGAAAGTAAACCGTTTGGAGCCAATTCGCGACTCGCCCGAACCGCCAAAATAATAAACAAACTCATAGCAATCATGACGATGCAGTGGAATATATCGTTTCGATTCCCTTGTGGAATAGAACATAAAGTCTAGTGAGCTCAGAATCGCACCCCCATAGCCATATCCTATAATAATATTGACCGAATTCGGATAAAATAATGCTCGCTATTTTGTTAGGATTATAGCACAGCGATAGCCAAATATTAAAATTATCCGGTCGTCGTTGTGATCAATACAACTATGAAAAGAGGGTTCGGTCATGAAAAAAACGATAAGCTTACTCGTCCTCATGGTTATGATTCTTGTAACCGCTTGCTCCAAAAACACGACGAACGAAAGTGCAGGGTCAGATGCAAATGCTGCAAATAACGGCAAGGACGCATACAAAGTTGTGCTGCTTATTCCAGGAACGCTGGGGGATAAATCGTTTTTTGACGCTGCGAATACGGGCTTGAAGAAAGTCCAAGATGAGCTTGGCGCGGAGACGAAAGTCATCGAAATGGGCGCGGACCAGACAAAATGGGAACCGACCTTCAATGACGTTGCATCCCAGGATTGGGACGTCATTATTTCCGGGGGCTCGCAAATTACGGAGCTCATGAATATGACAGCAGAGCGTTATCCAGACAAAAAATTCATTAATTATGATACGGATATCAACGAAGTAGCATCGAATGTCTATGCGGTGTCCTACGCGACGAACGAAGTATCTTTCCTAGCTGGAGCAATGGCAGCATTAACATCCACTTCGGACCTTCCAAATGCGAATCCGGATAAAAAAATCGGGTTTGTCGGCGGCATGGACATCCCTGGCATTAACGCCTTTCTGATCGGTTACATCGAAGGGGCCAAATACGTTGTGCCGGACATTAAGGTGGCTATCTCTTATGCGGGAGACTTTGCGAATCCGGGTAAAGGAAAAGAGCTGTCGTTGCTTCAGTACAAATCCGGCGTCGATGTCATCTTTAACGTTGCTGGCGGTACGGGACTTGGTGTGTTCGACGCAGCCAAAGATCAGAAGAAGTATGCAGTGGGTGTCGATTCCGACCAATCAGCGATGATGCAAGGAACGGATCCAGAAAAAGCAAACCTGATTCTATCCTCTGCGATCAAAAAAATCGATGAAGTGATTTTCAACGCGGTAAAAGAAGCCAAAGATGGCAAGCTGACGACAGGAAGCCTCGAAGTTGTCGGTCTTCAGAAAAATGGCGTAGGCCTTGCGGAGAACAGCGTCTACGACAGCGTGCTGCCTGAAAAAATTAGATCGCAAATCGAAGATCTGAAGAAGAAGCTTGCTTCTGGCGAGATCAAGGTTAGCAATGCGATGGGCATGGATACGGCTAAGATCGAAGAAATTCGCCGTTCTGTGAAACCATAATTCATTTGCGAGGGTGGGGTTCTGCAAGCCGGAGCCCCTTCTCATTGTCTACAAATGCGGTATGAAAGGAGATATCACGTCATGGAGTCTACTCCGTTACTGGAAATGCGTAACATTACGAAGGTTTATCCGAACGGTGTCGTCGCCAATTCCAATGTGAATTTCTCGCTCGACGAGGGCGAAATTCATGCGATCGTCGGCGAGAATGGAGCCGGGAAGTCGACGCTTATGAAGATGATTTTCGGGATGGAAGAACCGAGTGAAGGCGAAATGCTGCTGGCGGGCCAGAAGGTACGATTTATGTCGGCTCAGGATGCTATCGATAATGGTATCGGGATGGTGCATCAGCATTTCATGCTCGTTCCATCGTTCACGGTGGTTCAGAATATTATACTCGGTATGGAACCCACGAAGGGCTTCAATATTAACTATAAGGAAGCTGTCCTACTGACGGAGGAGCTGTCCAAGAAATACAATCTCGCGATCGATCCGCTTGCGAAGGTAGAGGATTTATCCGTCGGGATGAAGCAGAAGGTCGAAATTCTGAAGGTACTCATTCGTGGCGCCAAAATTCTCATCTTAGACGAACCGACGGCCGTATTGACACCGCAAGAAACGGAAGAGTTATTCCGAGAGCTGAAGGCGTTGAAGCGGGAAGGCCATACAATCGTGTTCATCTCGCACAAACTGAAGGAAGTGAAAGAGATTTGCGATCGAATTACGATCATGCGCGCCGGCAAGACCGAAGGTGTACACGAGACGGCTCTTGTGTCTGAGCAGGAAATATCGCGTTTGATGGTTGGTCGGGACGTCGTGCTGAAATACGACAAAGGGACTCGCGAGCCCGGTGCAGCGGTTCTCCGTGTGGACAATCTATCGTATAAGAACGAGGACGGCAAGCCTTTGCTTCGCAACATCGGCTTTACGATTCGCGAAGGCGAAATTGTAGGGATTGCAGGCGTTGAAGGCAACGGACAAGCAGAACTCGTCAATGCGCTAACAGGTAATCTGTCTGATGCACAAGGTACCGTTACGGTCGGTGAACATACGATTCTAGGGCACTCAATTAAGCAAATTCGGGATGTTGGCGTATCGTATATCCCGGAAGACCGTATGCGTCAAGGGGTGGCGAAAGATGCCAGCATTTCGGACAACCTGATGTCCATGTTCTACCGAATGAAGGCTTGGAACAAAGGATTGACGCTGAATAAAAAGAAAATCATCCAATTCTCGGAAGAGCAAATTGAACGTTATAAAGTCCGTTGCAAAGGCCCAGCACAGCCTATCGGTATGCTATCCGGCGGCAACATGCAGAAAGTCGTCGTCGCACGGGAATGCGAGGCGGATCCTAAGCTGTTGATCGCCGAACAGCCGACGCGAGGCGTGGATATCGGAGCGGCCCAGCTTATTCACCAGAGGCTGCTAGAAATGCGGGAGGACGGCTGCGCCATTCTACTGCTGTCGGCCGATTTGAACGAGATTCTGGAAGTCAGCGACAGCCTGCTCGTGATGTATAACGGTCAATTTGTCGCTTATTACCCGGATGTCAAACAAGTGACGGAAGAAGATTTAGGCTTTGCCATGTTAGGTCTCAACGTGCAGAGCGAAGCTGAAGTAAGGAGGGCTATCCATGTTTAGAGCATCCCAATTTGAGAAGATTCGGACCGTTGCGGTTATTCTCATTTCTCTGCTCCTTACGTTCCTGATTATTGCCATTATTAGCAAAGATCCCGTCGGAACGATTATGATTTTCCTGTTCGAGCCGATCAATTCAGTGGCGCATATCGGTAATGTCATTGAAATGTCGATCCCATTAATGTTCACCGGTCTATCGGTCGTGCTGCTGTTCCGGACGAATTTATTCAATCTTGGTGCGGAAGGACTCTTCTATTTCTCTGGTATCTTGGCATCGACCATCGCGATTCATGCGACCTTGAGCAGTTGGTTGCATCCGGGCGTGGCGATCTTGGCCGGTGCATTAACGGGTGCTCTGTTATCGGCCATACCGGGTTACTTCAAGGCCAAATGGAATGTGAACGAGCTGGTTTCATCATTAATGTTCAACAGCATTCTGTTCGGTGTCGGATTGTACTTGCTGAACTACAAGCTGCGCGATACGCAAGCATTCATCAATGCTTCGTATAAGTTTCAGAAGACAGCGCTGCTGGACAACATCATTCCTGGAACACGTATTCATACAGGGCTTATTCTTGCGCTCCTGTGCATTTTCGCCGTGCATTATTACATGTATAAGACCAAATGGGGCTATGAGCTTCGCATGACAGGCTCGAATCGTGCCTTTGCCGAATATTCCGGCATCAATACGACCAAAGTGATTATCACAGTCCACCTGATCGCAGGTTTCTTGGCTGGTATGGGCGGATCGGTTGAAGTGCTCGGGATGTATTCCCGGTTCCAATGGACTTCACTGCCGGGATACGGCATGGATGGTGCCTTAGTTGCGCTGCTTGCGAAAAATAATCCATTATCCGTCATCGGTGCTTCGTTATTCTTAGCTTATATCCGAATCGGGGCCGACTTGATGGCTCGCATGTCTGACGTTCCGTCGGAGATGATCTCGATCGTTCAAGCGGTCATCATTCTGCTGATCTCCGCAGAGCAATTCCTGAAATTCTGGAAGACACGAATGCTGCTGAAGGAGGCGGGTATCCGTGAATAACTTTTTCAATATTCTGTTCTCGACGGACTTCGCCTTCTCGGTGCTTCGCGTGATGACGCCGATCTTGTTCGCTGCGCTAGGCGCCTTAATCTCGAACAAGGCAGGTATCGTCAATATCGGCTTGGAGGGGACGATGCTCGTCTCCGCCTTAACGGGCGTCATTGTGAGCGCCTATACGGGAAGCGCTTGGATCGGCCTGCTGCTTGCTGTATTGGCAGGCGTGATGATCGCGGCTTTACTTGGATTCTTTACTTTGAAGTTCAAGACGCACATTATCTTGGGCGGTATCGCGGTGAATATGTTCGCGTCCGGCGGTACGGTGTTCATCCTCTACCTCGTTAGTGGGGATAAAGGCGCATCGACTTCGCTGAAGAGCATGACGCTGCCGTCCTTGCATATTCCGCTCCTGCAGGACATTCCGGTGCTCGGGCCAATCTTATCAGGACATAACGTGCTCACGTATGTATCCTTGTTATGCGTTGCTGGATTATATTACATGCTCGCCAAAACGCCGCTCGGCTTGCAGATTCGATCCGTCGGGGAGAACCCGCAGGCTGCACAATCGGTAGGCGTTCGGGTTAACCGTATTCAGTTTATTTCACTGCTGATCAGCGGATTTTTCGCAGCACTTGGCGGTGCTTACATGTCGATGGGTTACTTGTCTCTCTTCACACGGGACATGACCGCCGGCAGGGGCTGGATCGGGATCGCCGCGGAAGCGGTTGGTCGAAGCACGACAATCGGCACGTTCTTATCTTCGATGCTGTTCGGTGCGGCAGATGCGCTTGCGAACGCGCTGCAAGTCTTGAAGATTCCAGCCGAGCTTGTCGGTACGACCCCTTATGTCGTTACGGTCATCGGGTTGGTCGTGTATGCGGTGACAGAAGTGAAAATGAAGAAACGTAAGCTAGCCAAGACGAAAGCGAACCGATCATGATGACAAATTCGATAGAGCAGTTGCCCAAAGTAGAGCTTCATTATCATCTTGACGGTGGACTTCGTCCGTCCACGGTTAAGGCGTTGGCCCAGGAGATTGGGATCGCCCTTCCGGACACGGAAGACGAATTGCTGTCAAAGTTGCACGTTACGGATGATTGCACGAGTCTGGCTGAATATTTGGAGAAGTTCCAGCTGCCCGCAGCGCTTCTCCAGACAGCGGCCAATCTGAAGCGCGTTGCTTATGAAGCGGTAGAAGATGCTTCGAAGGACAATGTGAAATATATCGAAATTCGGTTTGCCCCGCAGCTGCATATCGAGCAAGGATTGTCGCTGAAGGAGGCTGTGGCCGCCGTGCTCGCCGGGATGCAAGCCGGGGAGCAGGCGACTGGAACGGTAGCTCGTCTTATCTTGATTTGTCTACGTAACCACCCGATTGAATGGAACTGGCAGGTGTTGGAACAGGTTCAGGCCTTCATCGGCAAGGGCGTTGTCGGGATTGACCTGGCTGGCGACGAGGCGGGGTATCCGCCGGAGCTTCACCAGCCTGTCTTCGAGGAGGCGTTCCGCTTAGGCATTCCGATTACGATTCATGCCGGTGAAGCGGCAGGAGCTGAGAGCATACGTACGGCTATCTTTGGCCTTCATGCCCGAAGAATTGGGCATGGTGTCCGTTTAGCGCAGGACCCTGGCTTATTGCAACACATCCGAGAGCAGCAGATTGCGCTCGAGATGTGCTTAAGCAGTAACATTCAGACGAAGGCTGCAACGGCTTGGGGAGCGCATCCGATTCGAAGATATTTTGATGCAGGCATCACGGTCACCGTGAATACGGATAACACAACCGTATCGAATACGACATTGAATCAGGAGTATGAGCGGCTTATGCTTCATCACGACTTCCATATGAGCGAGCTGCAGCGCATGAACGCTTACGCGATGGAAGCGGCGTTCGTTGAAGATGAGGTTAAATCGGGAATCATGCAGAAGTATTTTTGCTAGATCTCATACAGAGCAGAGAGCATGGATTCAGAACCATGGGGAGAGGGTGGATAGAATGACAACGATGAATCGTATCATTATAGATACCGATATCGGGAGCGATATCGATGATGCACTGGCGATTGCGCTTGCTCTGCGCTCGCCTGAGCTGAAGTTAGAAGGGGTTACAACGGTTTACGGCAATTCGGATCTGCGCGCGAAGATGGTTGCGAAGATGCTGCAGTTATCTGGCCAGACGGACGTGCCTGTCATGGCAGGACTTGATAATTCCTTGCTGAGCAACCGTCCGATCTGGATGGCTGGGCATGAGGGAGACGGGTTGCTGGATGGCGACGAAGTGCTCGTCTATGATTCGCGCCACGCCGTCGATTTTATTATCGACACGGTGATGAGCAATCCCGGCGAAATCACGCTGATTCCGATCGGTCCGCTCACGAATATTGCCACGAGCTTAATTCGTGAACCGATGGTCGCGAAAAACGTCAAAGAGATCGTGCTGATGGGCGGCGTTACCCGGTTAGGCGATAATGGCGCGGACCTTCGGGTCGTGGAGCACAACATCGCTTGCGATCCGGAAGCTGCATCGGTTGTATTCGGCAGCGGAGCGCCGATTGTGATGGTGGGGCTCGACGTTACGCTGAAGGTGCAGATCACGGAGAAGGAGAGACAGGATCTCATCCGCTCAAATGATCCGCTGAACCTCAAGCTTGCGGATATGATGGGACGCTGGTTCGACTTCGTGAAGGAAGAGCACACCTTCATGCATGATCCGCTTACCGTATCCTTACTGATCGATCGTAGTCTTGTGAAGACGAAGAAAATGAGCGTGCAGATCGAATACGACCATCGACCAAGGACGGGGCAGACCGTAGCATCCTTCACGGAAGATGCCAATGTGGAGGTATGCTTAGACGTTGATTCGGAACGGCTTGTTCAGCTATTGATGCGTCGTCTATTGGGAGGAGACGCGTCATGAGAGCGGATCATGGGAAAGTGGTTGTCGTCGGAAGCTTGAACATGGATATCGTCGTGCAATCTTCGCGATTCCCAGAGAGCGGGGAGACGTTGTTCGGGCAGGAGGTTCATTTTATTCCTGGCGGCAAGGGCGGTAACCAAGCAGTTGCGTGTGCACGTCTCGGACATGATACTGTCATGCTGGGCGCTGTCGGCGAGGATAGCTTCGGCAAGAGCCTGATTGCATCTTTGCAGGCAAGCGGCGTAAGCACTGAGCATATGAAGCAGACAAATGCTGCGGCAACCGGCATCGCTTCGATTACACTGACGCCTGACGATAACACAATTCTCGTCGTTCCGGGCGCGAACGGATCACTCACGGCCGAAGATATACGCGCCTGGAGCAGTGTCATCGCAGAAGCTTCGATGGTGTTGGTGCAGCTCGAAATTCCGATAGAAGCTGTAGCGGCTGCCGTCGATATCGCTGACCAGCATGGCATTCCAGTCATTCTGAATCCCGCCCCGGCATGTGACATTCCGGATCACATCCTTCGCAAGGTCCGCTATATCACGCCGAACCAAACTGAGCTTCGCGCAATCACGGGCATCGATCCAAGCGATGCAGGCTTGGAATCCGTGATGGATGCGCTCCTGGAGCAAGGTCCGGAAGTTGTCATTGCCACGTTAGGCAGCAAGGGCGCCGCATGGAAGAAGAAAGGCGGAAGCCTGCAGTATATGGCCGCCCACCGTCTGGAAGTCGTCGATACGACGGGGGCTGGCGATGCGTTCAACGCGGGGTTAGCCTGCGCCCTGTCCAAGGGGCAGGAGATCGAGACAAGCGTCAGGTTCGCCGTTGGCGTCTCAGCGCTCGCGGTGACGAAGTTCGGTGCGCAGGACGGCATGCCGGTGAAAGAGGATGTCGACCGATTTTTACTTCAATCTACGAGATAAAATCGAGAATATATAAGGCCAGGTTCGCTTTGTAGCGGACTTGGCTTTTTTGTCATTGGAGTGCTCTAGCTCAAGAACGAGGGTTGCTCCACGTATTATTTTCCCTCCGCACAGGCACAGATAGCTTCCGCCCACATAGAAAGTAACGATCTCAGTCATTCGGATGGAGACCGTGCGCGTCTTAGGAGGTGGAGTAATGCTTGGATTTTTGTCAACGATCGCCATGTTCATTAAGCAGCTTTCTCTGTTGGTATCCTATGTTAAAAATAACTCTTTCCCCAGCCATTAACCGAAGAGGAAGAGATGAAGTATCTGCAGCAGATGGCAGAGGGCAACGTGTATTCGCGGAATATGCCCGTGGAACATCACTTAAGGCTCGTCACGGACATCGTCAAACACGATATGAACACGAACCGACGCTAGTCGTGGATTTCTTACGGGTGGACAAGCATAGAAATATTAGGTCGCTTTCCGCTCAGATTGAGCGGGAAGTGCTTGGTGTATTGATTTTCCTCCTGTATCAAGTGTAAAGTTATGAAACAGCAACATACATATTATCTATGTACTGAAGGAGGTTACTTCAATGGAACCACGCATGCTCGTATTCGTAGGATCCTATGCCGAAGCGGATGCTTTCGGCGTATATGTGTATTCATTTGACGAAAAGTCTGGATCGTTGACCCAGCTTGATGAAGTGTCGGGATTGAAAAATCCGACCTATGTAAATGTAGATATGGATCACCAAAGGTTGTATGCCATCGCCGAAAATGCAACGGAAGAAGGTAAGAAGATCGGAGAAGTCGTCAGCTTCTCGATCGATACGGTGAGCGGTAAGCTGAATGTGATGAACCGCGCGAAGTCACTGGATGCTCCGCAATGCCATATTCAGCGGGACCAGCATAGCCGCTATCTGATCGTATCCAGCTATCATGGGGGATGCGTAGGGTTAGTCGCGCTTGAAGCGGATGGACAAGTTGGTCAGCAACTTGATGTACAGCAGCACCACGGTCATGGGCCGCATCCGAATCAGAATCAACCGCATGTGCATTCGGCCTTTTTCAGTCCGGATGAGCGTTATCTCTACGTATCCGATCTGGGCATTGATCGCGTGAAGTGTTACACGATTGATTCCGATCGTAACGTTCTTGTACCGCAAGGAGAAGCTGCGGTTCCGGAAGGTTCAGGTCCGCGACATCTGACATTCCATCCGAATGGCAAATTCGCTTATGTGATTAACGAGCTTAGTTCCTCCGTGAGCGTCTTCACTTATCATTCGGAATCGGGCGAGCTGAGCTTGATTGAGACCGTGTCCACGCTGCCGGATGATTACAGCGGCGAGAATGGCTGCGCGGAAATTGCTATTTCCGCCAATGGACGCTACCTGTATGGATCGAACCGCGGACATGACAGCATCGTCGTCTACGAAGTTCATCCTGAATCAGGTACCTTGACGGTCATCCAGCATGTATCGACCGAGGGCCGCCATCCGCGCCATTTTGCACTAACGCCAAGCGGGGAATATGTACTCGCAGCGAATCGCGACACGAACAATATTGTCGTATTCCGCGTCGATGCATCGACAGGGAAGCTGAACTATACCGGGCAATCGGTTGAAGTTTCCAAACCGGTATGCGTCCAGCCTGTATATTGTAATGCCTAATCAATAGGCCCAAGCTTACTGCGGTAGTTGCAGTCGGTGTCATAGAAGAGGAAAGCCAAGTTCGCCAAGTGCGGGCTTGGTTTTTTTCGTTGTTCGGGCGCTTTGGCGCATGGGGGCGATGGATAGCAGTAGCGCAGGATCGTAGGGTGCCAAACTCACTTGGTCGTGTTCAGCCTAAGTACATTTGGCCGCAATCATCTAACGAATCTCATAGACGCTATTGGAGTAAATTTAGGGGGATTTTCTGGCTAAGGAACTCCAGCGGCGTTATTGTGTTCAGAACGAACGATTTTGTGCGGTTTTGGTGTACATAGCGCTCGTGGAGTTCCTTAGATTTTTATTCGGGCATTTTTAGGGTAAATAAGACTACTGGGATTCGTTAGCCGTCAACGTACTTTCGCATCGCGGCTGATGTACTATTTTCCCGCGTACAGGCACAGATAGGCTCCCGCCCACATAGAATGTAACGATCTCAGTCATTCGGATGGAGACCGTGCACGTCTTAGGAGGTGGAGTAATGCTTGGATTTTTGTCAACGATCGCCATGTTCATTAAGCAGCTTTCTCTGTTGGTATCCTATGTTAAAAATAACGCGTTCCCCCAGCCATTAACCGAAGAGGAAGAGATGAAGCATCTGCAGCAGATGGCGGAGGGCAATGCGTATTCGCGGAATATGCTCGTGGAACATAACTTACGGCTCGTCGCGCATATCGTCAAGAAATTTGATAACACCGGCGAAGATCTCGAGGATCTAATTTCGATCGGCACGATCGGTCTGATCAAAGCCATCGAGAGCTTTCAACCCAATAAAGGCACGAAATTAGCGACGTTCGCGGCTCGGTGTATTGAGAACGAGATCCTGATGCATCTCCGCAGTCTGAAGAAGACACGTAAGGACGTCTCCCTGCATGACCCCATAGGGACAGATAAGGAAGGCAATGAAATTACGTTAATTGATATTCTCGGCTCCGAAGCCGACGACGTTGTGGAGAAGGTACAGCTGAAAATTGAGAAATCGAAAATCTATCAAAACCTCGAGATCCTGGATGATCGTGAAAAAGAGGTCGTCGTAGGCCGTTTCGGACTCGAAGCAGGCGGCGAGGAGCGTACGCAGCGGGAGATCGCGAAGGAACTGGGAATCTCGCGGAGTTATGTGTCACGGATCGAGAAGAGGGCACTGATGAAGCTGTATCATGAGTTTTATAAGGCGAAGCGGTGAATTTTAGTATGATCTAGAAAAGGCGTGCCGGATAACGGACGCCTTTTTAAGTGTATAAATCGCACGTGTGTGCAAAGGTATACTTTTGATGCATATGAATAAAGGTGAATCACAAGAACATATATACTTCTCGGAAAACGACAAGAACATGGATACTTGACCGAATAGATAATTATCTGATCATTTTTGATGGTTGAGTGGAGGTACTCGAATCACTGCAGCTTCTCATCTGTCATTGAACTAACGGGCAGGTTAACGCAACTTTCCAACCATTGGAAACGTACTAAAGTAAATACATACATACTAGTGTTAACTACTTTAAGGAGGTTGTAAATGAGTAAAAACTTTCAGTTCTTATCAGTAGTATTTTTAGGTATATGTCTTCTTTTAAGTTCATGGTTTATTTCGCAATCTTTAGAAACAAAAAATATCCAAACGCCGAACAAGCAAGTTCCAACACAAGATGTGCAAAACAGATATGAATTCATAATGGTAGCAAGTGATTATTTTATCATTTTCGATAAGCAAACTGGTGATTACTGGAACAAAATTGGTCCCTCCGAATGGCAAAAACAAAACTCTATTTTTGTAGCATCTAAATAAAAAGCAGCAATGACAATCAGTATTTGCCATGAAAAATAACTATTGTTATTGAACTAACGGGACACGAGAGTTTAATAAATAACTAAAACGCGGCTGCCGGCATGGATCGGTAGCCGCGTTTCGCTAACGGGCAGCATAGCTCAATACTTTAAGATATAATGAGACTAAAAGTGGTAAAATCAAGCGGCTAATAAAAGCGGTACTATGGAAAATATATTAAAGAAAATAATTTTCAAATATTAGGTAGAGGTGCGAATTCCGGGAAACTATCTGGCATTTTGGGGGTGAGCAAATGAATGGAAATGCTTTAGATCAGAAGCTATTCGAGAGTTTAAAGCCGGAACTAACTTCATACTGCTACAGAATGTTAGGGTCCATTTTCGATGCGGATGATGCCGTACAGGAAACCTTTATCCGTATCTGGCAAAGTCGAGCTCAGTTCAGACATGAATCCTCCCCCAAAACCTGGGCCTACCGTATTGCTTCAAACGTATGTTTAGATAAGTTGCGGCAGGCTAAACGCCGCGCCCTTCCCATGGATCTGATCGATCCTGCGGTGTCCATCGAGGAACCTCGTCATAAGCGAGACCATTCCGCTTGGATCTGGCCGGCCCCTCATGCTGAAGGGGATCCTGAGGATTCACTGGTCCGGAGGGATACACTCCGAGTATCGTTTCTTGCACTTCTGCAAACGCTACCGCCCCGCCAACGAGCCGTGCTCATATTGCATGATGTCTTTCGATGGCCGGCCAATCAGACGGCGGAAGCATTAGGCATGACGCCGGCAGCCGTCAACAGTGCGTTACAGAGAGCCCGAGGAACGATGACTCGTACGAAGCTTCGTTCAGATGAACTCCGACATACGGACGACGGGCCTGACCCGAACCTTCTCTCCTGCTATGTGGATGCTTTCGAACGGTATGATATTGACGCGCTATTGGAGCTATTTCATGAGAACGGCAGCCTATCGATGCCACCATTTGATATGTGGGTATGCGGCCGAGCTGATCTGGCCTCATTTTATAAAATTACACGAAGCCATTGTGAGGGATCTCGGCTTCTTCCTATTTCAGCCAATGGACAAAATTCAGCCTATGCCCAATATATATGGAGTCCCAAGGAGCGGTCATTCGTACCATGGGGTATACATGTACTCGAATTAAAAGGCAATAAGATATTACATATTCATACCTTCATTGATAGCGAATTGTTCAGTCGATTCGAGCTGCCTACATAACGAAATAGAACTCATGAGAAAAACTTTATAAGGTACCGATGATTTTTGATATGCTCATTCGTCTGTAAAGTTGAAAGGCAAAATCTAAATTCGGAGGTACGACTTCATGCAGCGCTTATTTATTTGGGTGGAAATTCCCGCGGTAAGTTTGGAACGAGCCAAAACGTTTTACGAGCATCTTTTTCAGATAGAAATGCCAACCATGGCGTTGGGAGAAGATCGATATGCATTCTTTCCAGTACAGGAGCAGTTTAATGGGGGCGCCTTGGTTCAGGGGTCTAAACACAAACCGGCAGCTGATGGCGTCACCGTGTATCTGGACGGAAGCCCTGATTTAGCAACAATCCTGACGCGGGTTATCGAGGCGGGGGGAAGGATAGTCATGGAGAAAACATATACAGGAAAATCATCGGGTTATATAGGGACATTCATTGATTCTGAAGGAAATCGCATCGGACTTCAACATATGTGAGTGATGTATTGTGGAACTCGAAATCAAAAAGAATAGGGGACAATTCGCGCATGAATAATATTTTCATTGATTCACATATGGAAGAGATCATTTGCCGTATCGACAATTTAACGCCGAATTCCGAACCGCGATGGGGGATAATGAACGTCGCTCAGATGCTTGCCCATTGTTCATCGTTCCAGGACATCGCGATGGGCATTTACGTTCCCCAGAGGCATTGGCTCGGAAAGTTAATAGGCCCATTGTTCAAATCGATTATTTACAACGACAAGCCAATGAAACCCAATTCACCCACGGTTCCGGCGGCACGCATAACGGATGAAAAAGAATTCGAATTCGAAAGGGGCGAATTGAAACGAAAACTAAGAGCGTTTCAAGCGAATGGGCCGGAGAAGTGCGCGAATCGCCTGCATCCGTTTTTTGGAAAACTTACGCCTGAGCAATGGGGCAAAGGAACTTATAAGCATTTAGACCACCACCTAAAGCAATTTGGTGTATAAGTTCAGAGAGGGCCAATCACCCCGCCATGGGGCATTTTTAATTCTTGCCGTTACAGTCGGCATGGAGAATCGTAGTGTACCTAAAAATGATGATCGCTCAATTAATTGGGCTCCATAAATATATGAGTGGTACAAGACAACTGCCTTTGCAGATTTTACTGTGAAATAGGCTTGAACGGGATACAATAGTGCTGAACCAATACATGAGGCAACCGGACGTAATGGTCGGCTGCCTTTGTTCAACTAACGGGCAGGATAGTTCAAAAGTTTCGCGAATAGCCTACATATGGAGTTATTTATGAAGTTCATGAATAAGACGTTAGGCGTAATGCAAAATTATATAAATTGTAGGTGAATCGATGATCTCAGAGGAAATTCAAGAAATGATTAATTCGATAGTGAATCGAACAGTTCAATTTGTTCGTTTAGCTGGGAATTCCTTGATAATATATTGTGATTGTGAACCAGGAGACCTTAAACAAGGATATAGTATCTGGTTAGAACCGACATGGCATTTTAGATGTAGTGTAGAAGTGATAACGGGATCAAGAGCAGCTCAAACGGAAGATGAAAAAGAACTTGAAAATATTATAGGGTATTTCAAACAATTGTATAGTAAGCCAATAAAGAGAATAACTATTGAACCAATTACAAATGACTTACAAATCGAGATGGACGATGGGATTATTATAAGAACATTTGTATCAGATCCGAGTGATGAAGAATCATGGCATATTAGAGATCTTAATAAAGGAATAATAATTATCGGAAACCCAAGGACTGTACACACAATTAAAGAAGACTCGTAAGTGTATCAAAGATGGCATTACCTTAACCTAACATCATATCTACGCTGCGGGCTACGCCCTAGGTTAGCAAGAAGTGATAGGCAGAGAAGTGAATCAAGCTCACAACCCTGCAAGGCTAAGTCCGTCGGACTCGGCGCTAGGTACGTAATCTCGATTAAGCTAACGGGACACGATAGTTGAATCATGATATAGCGGCAGCAGGTCAAACGATCAGCTGCCTTTTTCATTGATGTAACGGGCAGTTTTGCATAATAAAGTGTTGGATTTATTTGGATAGTTATATATATTTGTAGATAGTTCAGTTAAGAGTGAGTTGGGTTATTATTAAAATGCTGATGGGGGTTTTGTTTTGCGGAGTATAGAAGATTTTGAGATCCGACGGTTAGGGTTTTCGGATGTATCAAATATGTTTACACTCATGGAAGGTGTACTATCGAGACTCCCATCACAAGAGCTTTTTGCGATGCATGATAATTATTATTTTAGCACCTACATTCAAGATAAAGGTGAAATATATTGTGCTTTTATTAAAGGGGAGCTCGTAGCATATTCAGTATTGGCGTTCCCTGGACTGAGTGAAAAAAATCTTGGCAGGGAATTCGGGGTTCATGAGCAAGAACTAAATTATGTAGCTGTTCTTGATGGAACGATAGTCCATGAATCCGTTAGGGGTCGGGGTTTACAAAGTCATTTTAACAAGTTGCGTGAAAAACGAGCTAGGGAGAAAGAATGCCGTTATCTATATTCAACAGTCCATCCCGAAAATTTTATAAGCATAAAAAATTTAGAAACTGAAGGGTTTTCCCTCAAATTTACCCGCCAAATGTATGGTGGAAATCCTAGGCATTGTTACGCAAAAGCTTTATTTTGATATTTGTTTAGACGAAGTTTGGTACGATACCTGAGGATGTTGGTTTTATTTTGCGAGCCTGTTACGCTAACGGGACACGATAGCTTAATCTATAACTAAAACGCGGCTACCGGCATAGATCGGCAGCCGCGTTTCACTAACGGGCAGGATAACGTGAATAAATATAGAAAATAGTAGAAAAAGAAACACTTTAAAATAATAGAAAATTAGAGAGATGTGATGAATATGCAAGATAAAATTAGTTTAGCAACGGAAGTTGCGATTAAAGCGGTAGTAGAAGCTGGAAACCTTGCGAAAGAATACTTTTTCAAGGAAAAGGAAATCGTTGAAAAAGGCGAGGACGGTGATGTGGTCACAATTGTGGATCACCTAGCAGAAAAAATAATATTACAATCCATTCTCGCTCATTTTCCAGATGATCAGATACGGAGCGAGGAGACTGGATGGTCGGGTAATGAGAGTGATTGGTTATGGTTAGTTGACCCGTTAGATGGAACAAACAACTATGCAATTGGTCTCCCTGTGTATGGTGTGTCGGTTACCCTCATCTATAAAAAAGAACCAGTACTTGGAGTCATATATGATTCTCATTTAGGAGATTTATATGTTGCACAAAAAGACAAAGGTGCGACGCTTAATGGCAAACCTTTATCAATCGGGAAGAACTTGAAAAAGACTAATAAAATGACAGTTGGTTGGATACAAGGTCATTTGGTGCAAAAAGACGAGAAAGCTATGTCTTTAAAGCATGAATTGGATATAGAATTCAAAAGAGTCTTACGACTTTGGGCGCCTACACTTCTTTGGTGCATGCTAGCCCGTGGGGATATAGATGGGATTTTTCTTTTTAATTCCGAAGGTGACGATTTGTACTCTGGGATACTAATTGCAAAAGAAGCTGGAGCCTCCATAGTTGATTTCAACGGGGGAGATTTTGAAGGAATGAATCCTGAACCATACATAATTGCATGCCATCCCGAGCATAAACACTCATTCATTAATTTGGTTAAGCAGACTCTAAAGTTAAGCTAACGGGACACGATAGCTTAATAAAAAACTAAAACGCGGCTGCCGGCATGGATCGGCAGCCGCGTTGCGCTAACGGGCAGTTTAGTTGAAGAAGAAAATGGTAATTAAATGAAGGTAATATCTAATAAGCAGGAGGTAACCAATGGCTTGGCTAGAAGTTAAAGATAATAAAGATATTGAAAATCTTTTGAATAAATTTGGTGGATTCCATGATAGTTGTTTAAAGGAACTATACATGTGGACAGAGAGTTATGTTGATGAAAATTTATCGATGGGTATGTCACTAGAACTCGATACTAATGTACGAATCCTTTTCCAGAGGCAGTTTCGTGATCCATCTGCAATTGAGTTGTTGTTTGAAGGTGTAACCCAATTTCATATTGTTCCAAGTCAGATTAATTACGATCCAATTATTTTTGATGCAAAACTGATTTTCCATAAAGGTTTATATTATTGGGCTGATAACTATGATTGGGAACCCGAAAATTATACACTTGGCTCTAATAGCTGGATTTCTGCCAAGGGTCTAAAGTGGCGTGATGCTAGTTCTTGGATGGGAAAACAAAATAGATACGGAGTAATAAACGGGGGCTAAAAGAAAGAGCCTTATTCAGCTAACGGGACACTATAGCTTAATAAATACCTAGGACGCGGCTGCCGGCATGGATCGGCAGCCGCGTTGCGCTAACGGGCAGTTTAGCGCAACTTCATTGCAGCTTAATACGTCTACTTGAGAAGGTGAGGTATAATTTTACAAGAGGAGAATGAATAATGAAGAAATTGGTTGTAGCCTTATTTATGGTACTAAGTTTTAGTTTAATGGGCTATCAACATGCTCATGCAGCGGTGGATTATAATAAAAGGCCTGTGGAGCTAAACGTTAATGGGAATTTTATTTCAATGGATGTACACCCGACTATGGATAATAATCGCTTGTTTATTCCTATCCGTTCATTAGCGTCTTTAGGGATTCATTACAGTTGGAATCCTTCTTCAAAGGTAGTGACTTTACAGAATAAAAACGGAGAATACTTGAAGATTACTGTAGGCAGTAAGGTCGCCTATAAAGGGAATCAAAAAATACAAATGGATCAGGCCGCAAAAAATCAGGATGGACGTGTGCTTGTCCCTATTCGATTTGTGAGTGAGGCCTTAGGCTATCATGTAGACTATGAAACCCTTCGCAAAATGGTTTTTGTGAACTCCGACAGTTATAAATTTGATATGAAGCAGATTACTCAACAGGACTTGCAAGCTGCACGTAAAGCCGCAATTTCTTTGCCTATAAAGTTTGATTTTCAACCGCTTGATTTATCTGGAGTCTACCATGAATATTCTTTCCCTGTAGGAAGAGCAGATGTATACATGTTACTGGACGGTCGGAATGAAACTCTTGTTAACATTAAAGATGGGAAAGCAACGGCTGTCGGTTAATTTGCGGATTCTGATCGATCCCATACATCTGGGGATATTCCTCCCAATTTTATTTTTGATACCGATCCCCTCTTTGAGGCCTATCACAATAGTAACGTCCTGTTTATAGAAAATAGATACGGGCCAGCGAGAGCTATTTACAAAGATGAAAACGGCAAATCGGTGGAGTTAAAAACAAAAGTCAATATTTATTCCGATATTATTCAAAAGCTTCCTAATCAACGATAAAATAGTTTATGAGAAAATAAGGTAAAGCCGCGTCGTATGGGCTCTGCCTACAATTTTTATTTCAGGTGTTAAATGAATTTTAAGCGAAGTGGCCAAATACCACACGATCGGCACGTTCCGTTACGCTAACGAGACACTATAGCTTAATAAATTACTAAAACGCGGCTACCGGCATGGATCGGTAGCCGCGTTCCGCTAACGGGCAGGATAGTTGAATGATTTCGCGAATAACTTAAGTCACGACGAATTTACGAAGTTCGCAAAAAGACGTTAGTCGAAAGAAGTTCTTAGTTTAGGAGGAGTCTATATGATATTAGAAAAAGTTATAAATAGAATTGTAATACAAAGTGAATATAAGGATTTTGTTGATAAGTATATAGATAATATACTTACCGAATTTAAAGGTAAGATTCATAGCATTTATATGTGTGGCTCGATTCCAAAAGGAACTGCTAAACCTTTTAAGTCAGATGCAGACTTTACTATTGTATGTGTAAATCCCAAAGATATTGATTACGAAAGATTGTCAAATATTAAAGACAGGCTTTTGGAAGAATATCCAGTAGTAACTAAGATTGATACGATAATTTGCTCGATTGACGATGTATTAAGTAAACCAAATGAGTGGGGTTTTTGGGTAAAGATAATTTGTGTTTGCATATATGGTCATGACGTTGGTGAAAAAGTACCACCGATAATTATTTCTCCAGAGTTCATTTTAGACTTAAATACAGAGACCAAGGAGGAAGTAGATCGTATACATAGTTTACTTTCTAATGCTAGTGATAACACAATGAAAACTAGATATATTAAAGGTTACTCTAAGAGATTAATTCGTGCATTATACTCTTTGGTTTTAGAAGATACAGGTGTATGGCAAGATGACATTATTAAGATGAAGAATGCCATATTAAACTATTGTGAGATTGACTCCGCTTTAGTTGATTATCTGTATGCTTGTTACTTGGATAGTAATGTACTTGTTGAAGAGTTTCTGGGAATTGCAGATGAAGTATATAGCTATTTTGAGAACGCCTTAAATGCAATGGCTGCTTCCAGAACTTCCTTCGGCTAACACCATATTGACGCTCCGGGTCACTCTGAGAAGCGAATGACCACATCCAGCCCCCTAAGCCCGTCGGGACGTCACTGCGTTAGGTGTTCGGCAAGCCTCACAACTATAAGCAGCGACTCTAATTAAAACATAAGACTATTGAGCTAACGGGACACGATAGCTTAATCTATAACTAAAACGCGGCTACCGGCATAGATCGGCAGCCGCGTTTCACTAACGGGCAGTTTAATGCAACTTCCATAGAATTCCAACGTCTAAAAGAATAAACGATTTCGGAGGTGTGAATGAGGAGAGTAATAAGCATTGGTCTAATAATAGGGTTTTTGTTTCTCGTCCTTATTGGATGCAACAAAGAACTCACAGGCGATGAAAAAACTGCCGCAGAATATGTTAAGGCACAAGGCTTTACAATCATCTCACATAAAGGTGAATTTCACAGATACACTTTAGAGAAAAACAAACTATACGGAACTACGGAATCGATACCATACCGACAGGCGTGGGCTGTTCAAAAAGTAGAACCCGATAAGTATTTTGGGAAGGAAATAATTATCTATCGATTTATTGTATCGAATCACCCTTTAGAAAAAATAAATAAATCGAATACAAATGTTTATATAATGCTTAGCGAAGGAAAGGTTATCGGCGGATATTCTTTTCCTAATATCGACGGTTTGGTAGGTAGCGTTTACTCAATTGATGGTAAAACGCTGGAGGAAGTAACGGGAATGAATAATAAGGATTGGTTAGACAATTGGGAAAAGAAGTACAGTAGTTAACTAAGCTATCGGGACACTATAGCTTAATAATAAATAAGACGCGGCTGCCGGCATTGATCAGCAGCCGCGTTGCGCTATCGGACAGATTAGTTTAAAACTCTTTATGATAAAATGGTGGAATGAATCTGCAAATTGAGGTTGAGAGATGATTATTACTGCTGAAGAATTTGTTAGGTTAAGAACTAGTGAAAATATGGATGAGTACCTGAAAGCTGCATGGGATGATGCACCTTTTGATGTTTGGTTAGAAGTAATTAAATAGTACCCTGATATGCGTGTATGGGTAGCACATAATAAATCAATTCCTGTTGAGATAATGGAAATTCTCGCTGACGATGCAGATGAAAGGGTTAGATTTAACGTTGCAACAAAAAATCGACTACCTGAACACTTACAATTAAAACTGGCAAAAGACTCAGATAGCTCTGTCAGACAACGGATTGTCCATAATAAAAAAGCAACATTGCAAGTTCTAAGTATATTAATTAACGATGAGGACGAAGACATACGAACATTGGCAAAGAACAGAATTGATGAAGGACGATACAAGTAAGCATTAAGAAAACGAGGAACGATAATTTAGGAACTTCCTCCGCGGTCGCTCCTTTTCGTTTGTTGA
The DNA here is from genome assembly GCF_042676425.1 of Paenibacillus sp. GCM10027629. NCBI lineage: Bacteria > Bacillati > Bacillota > Bacilli > Caryophanales > Paenibacillaceae > Paenibacillus > Paenibacillus sp. GCM10027629. The sequence goes on from NZ_JBHTGZ010000009.1 coordinate 612,722, forward strand.
AGTAACGGGCAGGATAACGGAAAAAGATGGAATTTATGGATTACTATTATTATAATAGAAGCGTAATAATACTTGATCCATAAATTTATTTATAGAATTTTTTGGAGGTATCAAACGCTCAAAAGCAAAGGTGTCGATAATTTTGAAAGAGGAAAAAGAAGAAAATTCATACTATTCGTTTTGGAGTTTTGTTGGAATAACTTTAGTACTTTTAAAACTAAATGATCCGTTAAAAAATTTATTAGAATATGATTTATTATTTTTTGTGGTTCAAATCTGTTTGTTTTATTTGTTCTGGAAATTTGTAATTCCATATATGGCAAGAATAACAGAAATCTTTTGTAAAAAGACTAAGATACCTATACATTTCATTGTTATTTTATACGTCATTATATATATACTTGTGTAAGTCGTTAACACATCGATTTTACGAAAGTAAATTAAGTATATGTTTTGAATGATTTGAAAACCCAAAATATTCATTTCAGAATCCAAGCACGGTTGTTATGGGATTTTCTTCGGAATGTGAAGGACTAGAGATAGCAGCTGTGTGGGGAGCCGAACATATCGTTGACCGAATCATGGGGGATGATAAGCCCTGGTGTTTAAGCTAACGGGACACGATAGCTATATATAAACTAAGACGCGGCTACCGACATGGATCGGCAGCCGCGTTGTGCTAACAGATTAGTGGAACTTTGTATTATATGGTGTCGTTTAAGAAGTGAAACAGACGGGACAACGGCTATAGAGTGAAGAGCGAGAAAACGTTTAGGAGTGAACAAATGTGAGGATGTATTCTAAAAGCATTAGAATATTGATTGGTGTGGTTTTTATCGTATGTGTAGTGGGAGGTGTAATGGTATTCCAAAGCACATTTGCTAAAAGTACAACTAATCAAAGCCACACAAATTCTCCTAACTATCCTGAAAATGAATATGGACAGACATACGGTTCTGCTGAAGAAGCCATTTTAGTTGGAACAGATTCAACTCAAGCATCTGGAACTTCAAAAAATGTGGCTCATGGAAAAGACAGTAGTGATATTTCTCCTAGAAATTCTCAAGTTATCAATCCAATTCGTCATACGGGTAAAGGTGCCTATACGGGTGAATTTACAACCGCTCCAGAAAACGGTAAACATTTGGATGTCTATTACAAAAATGATGGTGTTGGAACTGTTTACATGACAATCTATCGTAACGGTCAAGAGTTTATTATCTGATTATGCTGTCGCAACTGGTGTTCAAAAAAACCAGACTTTTGAAGAAAAAATTGCTTCAGGCATTTCTGGTAATTGGAAAGTATACATTTATACCAAAGATGGTGCGAAAATGGATATGAATATATCTGCAAGACAGTATTAGTTAATTTCAAAATTACTAAACTAACTGGGAACGATAGTTCAATATAAGACACAGTAACGGCAGCCGGTTATTCGGCTGCCGTTTTCTAAACTAACTTGCAGGATAATTCAAACTTCAGTACAAAACAAATTAAATAAAATATATCCTTGTTTTAGTTCCCTCGCCGCCTTAATATGGTGACAAATGGACGGTATTCTTAGAGAGTCAATTTTATGGAGGATATTATGAATAATCTAACAATCGAATTGTGCGAACGTAACAACAAATTTATCATCAATAACCTATATCCACTATACTTACACGATTTAGCGGAAATTCGGAATGTACTGCCAAATAAATATGGTGTTTTCGAGGATGATGAAAAGTATCATACACTTGAACAACAAATACCTGTATTTGATATATGGTGGGAAAAAGAGGGGGTTCTGTTTCCATATCTATTGAAAGTTGATGGATTACCAGCAGGATTTATCTTGGTTACAACGCCACCCTATTTATTTGACAATTGTGACTTTATGATAAACGAAATATTTATTCTAAGACCCTATAGAGGTAAAGGTATAGGCGAAAACGGCGTAAGAGAAGTCTTCAATTTACATCGAGGAAAATGGATGCTCTTTACTACACCAACGGACAAGAATTTGAACACTATAAGTTTCTGGAGAAAAACATTATCTGGGTACACAAATAATCAATTTACCGAAGAAGATAAAGAACTGAATGATGTCGGATTCTCCAAAGTTTTTAAATTCAATAATTAAGTTGGATACATTGGGGAATAGAGGCTCGAAAAAGATACTGGACAGATAGAAATTATCTGAAATTATCTACTATTTGCGATATTAGCGAATGTAAGAAATCGATATAATACTCAAATATCTTACTGCCAAAGGGACTGCTTCCGTTGAACTAACGGGACACGATAGCTCAATAAAAGACATTTGAAGGTAGCTGACTTATTGAGATCGGCTGCCTTTTCTCAACTAACGGGCAGTTATGCGCAACATTAGGATTAGGAACTCTGTCTGCTGTAAGTAGCAGGTTTATTCAACCGCTTCGTCGAATATAGCAAGATCTAGGTGGATGGAGTTGATGACCCTGAATGTTTAATATAGCATGGGATTTGTGCGACAAATACTCGGGATCCCCGTTCAAATCATAAAGGCACTTTAGAAAGATGGGAGCAGTGGAAAAATGAAAAAATGGATGAAATCTTTGGTAGTGACTACTTTGCTAGTTGGCCTGCTGGTTACGGAATCTTCGGTTTACGCGAGCACGCCAGCAGTATCGAACCAGGTGTTTATCAACGGAATGATGAAGGACAGCGTTATTACCGTACAGGGAAGGACGCTTGTGCAGCTGAGGGCACTCGATGATCCGGAATGGCTCACTTATACCTATGATGCTAAGTCGCGAACGGTTTCTGCTCGAAGCAAGGATAACAGCAGAGTCGTACAACTGAAAGCGGGAGAGAAAGTGGCTACCGTCGACGGTAAGAAGATGACTCTAGATGCCACGATTGTAATAAAGGACGGTCACACGTATGTGCCGCTGCGGTTTATAAGCGAATCGTTGAATGCATACGTTACATATAATGTTGCTGACAAGCGTGTGATTATCCGGACTCCTGCTGGCCAGAAAGAGTACAAGAAGCTAATGAGCGGTGATCTAACAGAAGCGCGTACGCTAGCGATCCGTCTATCCCGGGTCTACGCCAAGGACGCATTAACTCCTCAGGGAGAAGGCTTCACGACAGATTATACGTTTCCCGAAGGTCAGGCGATGCGTTTCATGGTTGATTACAAGTCATTAACTAACTATGTGGAGATTAACGAAGATGGTTTAGCGGAAGTGAAATGGCAGAGAGACACATTTAATTATCCCCAAATAATTGAGAAGGGTACGAAACCGGACATCCTTGGCAGTCAAGTATTCTTCACCGATAGTGTGATGAACGATCTACTTATATTCGGCAAGATTGACGCTAGCGGCAAAGGGATGGAGCTGGGACGCATCGACCGATTGCAGCAGTCGCAATACAAAAACGTACTCATCGTACCCATCGAAGGAGAGGTAAGAACGGACGAGGAAAAGTAAGACGATCTGCAACGTGCTAAGTGGTTTGGTGCAATAGTTGGGATGTGACAACGGGACTTGATAGTTGAAAAAAACATTGTTGAGCAGACTACGGCAGTCTGCTCATTTTTTTAAGCTAACGGGCAGGATTGCTCAATATTCCGCCTGAGAATTATGGTACTATTGAATATGCCGTACATTGTTAGTGAGCTGGGGGAGTCATTTTGGAGACCTTAAGTTGTTTTCTTATGAGTTTGACAACGGATGATTATGAAGATGTGAAAAAAATATATGTAAATGAAATGGTTAGAAAATACTTAGGTGGTATCATTCCTGAAGAACATACGAAAGCAAAGTTCAATGATACTTTAAACCGTTCGCATAATGATGGCTACTTTTGGGTTGTTAGGCTCAAAGACAGTAGCCAGTTTATCGGTCTAGTCTCCCTAGATAAGCATGTAACTGGTGGCACAGAGGTATCCTATGAGTTTCTCCCTGACTGGTGGGGTGGTGGATATGCAACTGAAGTCATCAGTCAAATACTTAATTTCGCTTTAAATGGTCTAAATATAAATAAAGTATTAGCTGAGACACAGACTGCCAATGTTACATCGTGCAAACTTTTAGAGAGAGTTGGAATGAAATTAGAAAGTAAACTTCAAAGGTTTGGAGAGGAACAGTCGCTATATTCCATTGAAACAAATGGAAGCAACAGTAAATTAACTAACGGAACACGATAGTTGAGCAGAACGAGGAGCAGTTTGCTACGGCAACTGCTCCTTGTTTTTATTAAGCTAAAGGGCAGGATAGTTCCAATATGTGGTATTATCTAGTTAGAAAAATCTACTTAACGGAGGCCATAAGAATTGTCCATTATATTTCCTGAAATAGAGACAGACAGGTTGAAACTCGCCATTCTTACTTTAGACGACACTGAAGCCGTATTTAGGCATTTTTCAGATGAGAATGTTACAAGATTTATGGATATAAGTCCTTGTAAAGATATAGATGAAGCTGAAGAAATCATAAGATTTCATATTGATGATACTGGTTGTCGCTGGGGAATTTTTAGCAAGAGCGATGCTCAGTTAATAGGGACTTGTGGCTTCCATTGCTGGTTTCAAGGTGAACAACCTAGAGCTGAAATCGGATTTGATTTAGCGAGGGGATATTGGGGAAGAGGAATTATGCAAGAAGCATTGAAGCCTGTTATAGATTTTGGCTTCAAAGAGATGAGCTTAGATTTCATTGAAGCTACTGTCGAGCAAGAAAATGAAAAATCAATAAACTTACTTCGAAAACTAAATTTTGAAAGAGAAACAAAACTAAGAGATCAGTTGATATATTATTTCTTATTTAGAGAACGTTGGAGATTACGCTAACGGGACACGATAGCTCAATAAAAGACATTAAAGGTAGCTGACTTCTTGAGATCGGCTGCCTTTTCTCAACTAACTGGCAGAATAGCGTGGTGTCGTTGAAGAAGATAAATCGTAATAAATAATTTCAAGGGAGATGAGTCATGATTGATATCTTAAAGCTTATTGTGGCCTTAGCTTTGGGCTACCTGTTAGGCAGCCTTAATACAGCGGTGATTGTAGGGAAAATATACGGCAAGGACATAAGAAGCCATGGAAGTAAAAGCGCCGGGCTTACCAATACTCTGAGGGTACTTGGGAAATCTGCCGCGGTGTTTGTTCTTGCGGGAGATATATTAAAAGGGGTAGTTGCCTGTTATATAGGCTTGTTCCTTGGCGTTTACTTTTATTCGGGAGAGACTAAAGATTGCGTAAGCCTTTTAGCAGCAGGCGCAGGAGCAGTTATAGGGCATAACTGGCCGGTATATTTTAAGTTTAAAGGAGGAAAGGGGGCACTTACAGCAGTGGCTGTGCTGTTTATGGTTAACTGGGTTATGGCCCTTTTATGCCTTGGCTTTTTTGTGATAATAGTAGCTGTAACCCGTTATGTTTCTTTAGGTACAATATGTGCTACAATGCTTTTTGCGGCTATTTCATTTATTCCTGTTTTTGGGAATACCTTATATTTTTATTTATTTGCATGCCTAATGGCGTTTATGACTATTTTCAGGCATACGGGAAATATAAAAAGACTGCTTTCAGGAACAGAAAGTAAACTTATTCTTTGAACTATTTTATTGAGGCAAAGAAGATGAATGGGTTAAGCTAACGGGACACGATAGTTCAATAGCAACAAGAAGGCAGCCGATTATCGATCGGTTGCTTTTTTCGTTATACTAACTGGCAGTTTAACACAAATATTGATGACATTGACAAGGGAACAAATGTTCTTTACAATTGATGGTAAATAAAGTAAATGGAGGGGATGTAGTGAAAGATGTAGAGGGAATTTTCAGTAGACGGTCTTGGAGTTTGGTAGATGATTTACAAGAGCTTAGTCTTGGAGATTCAAATGCATTTATAGGCGAATGGAAAGGAATCAAAGCATTACATATAAATAAGGCAGGAGCTGCAGCTTTCATAAATAGTGAATTTTATTTGGAATCCTTTCGTATACAGGCTTTTGTAGCTATACCAGAAGCAGTAGGATTTATTGGGTTGGCTTTTGGGGCACGCGATTCGGCTAATTATGAGTTAATTTATCTTTCCCCCGGTTATACCAAAGGGAATGGGGAGATTCAGTATGATCCGGTAATGAACGGATCAACTACGTGGCAAATTTATAATGGACCAAGTTACGTATCCTATACACATTATAATGTCGGCGACTGGGTTAAGTTTACTATTGATGTGGACAGACATTCAGCAAAAGTTTACATTGGCGAAGATACTAGCATTCCACAACTAGTTATTTCAAAACTTCAGCATGGAGAGGTTTTTGGCAAAATTGGAGTTTGGGGCTACTTACCGGCGTACATAAGAGATCTATCTATTGAGGAAATCCCAAGTATTCCGTCAACCCTAAATGAAAGAAATAAAGATCAGTTTGTAAATGAATGGCTTGTGTCTGAATCATACTTCTCTAATTCGCAGCCAGATCAGCTGCATGAATGGACTAAAACATCTACCGAAGAAAATGGCACTTTAAATATTAATAGGCTCTATACGTCAGAAAAGGATAAATCAGTACAGATTAAGAGCACTCTTACCTTATCAGAGGAAGCGATGTCTACGGTTTCCTTTGGATTCAGTGATGAGGTGCGGATTTGGATAAATGAGGAAGAAGTGTATCGAGGTGTATGTATGTGGGACCCACCAGAACGTGATGGCCGAATTCGCCCGGACCATGTATGTATTCCTATTACTTGGAGATCGGGTGTCAACACAATTCGGGCAGAGATAACAAGTAAAGAAACTGTATTCGGGTGGGGATTTTGTCTTAAAACAGGAATTCAATTGCTGAACTAACGGGACACGATAGTTGAATCACAGACCATTGTTGAGCAGGCTGCGGAGCCTGCTCACTTTATTAAGCTAACGGGAAGGATTATGGAGGAAATTAGTCTGTAACCTACCAATAAACAAAAGCGTCAAATATGTTAGGGGGTGTAATTATGAAGTCATTGATAATCTCATTATTCGTTGCACTCATTTCTATGCAACTGATTGGGTGTGAGAAAGAACAGGCTGTTACTCAGCAGATTGAGAATAATGTCACTCAGATACTTACTGTTCCTGAACATGTAGTTATAAAATACGGTGATGGCAACATTCTAAAGCTGGATGATAAGATGACCATTGAAAAAATAATAAACGACTTACAGGCAATGCAATATACAAAGGTCAATAGACCTGGTGGAGTTGGACAGATTTTCACATTAGAATTTTCAAGTGATAAAGAATTTTCGAGCCAAGGCTATTTAATTTATAACAAGAACATCTACAAGTCCACTAACCAAGAGCTCATTTCGAAACTAAACACATACCTTGTTGATTATGGAAGAAACATCATACCTGAGTTATTACCTGGAGTTTAACAATGGCTTTTAAAATTACCTCGCGAAAACTTAGATAGGAAGAACATTTCATTTTTGCAAAGGGGAATGAAGATTGCTATTAATATTGATAATAATTCTCATCTCTGTTGTAATTAATCATTTAGAGGTTTTCATAGTAAAAAAGTATGATCTTGTTCAAAGTAGAAGATTTCTTCGCATAGAAAAGTGGGTAACTGTAGGAGTTGTAATTTGTTATTTTCTTGTTGCCTTTGTGTTTAAAGATCTTGGAACTAAGTTATTGTTGGCAATATTAGCCTTCATTATTTCAAGTTTTCTTCTTTGGCACACTTGGGTAAACAGAGGCAAACGTAGATGAGCATTAGATTAAGCTAACTGGGAACGATAGCTCAAACAAAGGCTGCCAAAAATGGATCGGCGGCCTCATTAGGCTAACTGGTAGATTTGCTGAACTACACATTTGTAGCATTATGTGAAGCAAGGATGTGAATGTATGTTTCAAGATGGATTTCCAAACCTTTTGAGAGACGATGTAAATAAAGCGGTTGGACTGATTCCCCATAAAACTTATAGTAACGTCACTATTGGTGTGTCCCAGGATATTATTCAATATTTTCAAGATAACAAAGTGATTAGGTTTCCTTATCGTATCTACTACATTGATATTTCAGATGAAGTTATACAAAATTTAAGTGTACGACAAAAAATGATTTTGCATTGCATTTATTCAAGAAGTTGTGACGGGTTTGTTCGCCAAAAACATATATATTCGTTGCTTCAGATGGATTATGAAGATTGGACAATTCCTTATATCGTAAAAATATGTGATGAATATGTCGTAGAAATATTAGAAATGAATTATGATTTCTTAAAAGAAGAGGATACAGAACGTATTAAGAAATTTTGTCTTGAAAATATTGAGTTGTTTTGCAAAAGCTATAATAGAATGACTAGCTATTGGAACGAATATTACAAATATAAATACAAAAATTTTCAACATTATATAGGCAGGAAGTTATTTAGAGAATGTTTTGGTTACTCTAGATCAATGGAACGTAGGAAAAAAAGGAATCTATGAAACAATAATAAATTGAACTAACGGGAAACTATAGCTTAAGGTTGCCTTTTTAGTTAACGAGAAAGGGAGGGCGACGAATGAAACTTGCTGCTATTCTAGGAATAATGGTGGGGGTAACTGGTTCCGTTTGGCTCGTAATGATTGGATTGCAGCATGTTAATAATTTTGGTTCTGATACAAGCGATTACCATAATGGGATATTACTCATTAAGTATGGTTCAGCATTCACTTTAATCTTTCTTGTCACATTGTGGCTGATGAACAAACAATATTGGAAGCTGTGCTTGTCAATCGGTTTTCTTTGTACAGCGTTTTCGATGATTGGACTTTTCAGTATAGGTCCCTATATTATTTGGGGCTCATTATTTATCTTCATATTCAGCTTTATAAATGTGATGAGATTAAGATACGATAATAAGAAATTGAACTAACGGGACACTATAGCTTAATAAATTACTAAAACGCGGCTACCGGCATGGATCGGCAGCCGCGTTCCGCTAACGGGCAGGATAATGAAAAACAGTATAAAGGAAAACAACATAAATGATAGTGGAGGAATTCGATGGTAATTTATTGTTTTATGTTTGAGGCGATCCCTAAAATAGATAATCCAGAGAGAGATGAGTTCGCAGGTGCGTATGTTACGTGCTGGGTCAACTCAACCGCTCCTAATTCTGCTTTGACGAGTGCGACTGCCTACATTAACGATGAAGGCTGGGAAGTGATGAAAGTTGAAGATCAGTTTATTGCAAGCCGTGAACAGTATGAGGGTGATGATGAATTAGCTGAAACGCTTGAATGTTTTGACCAAGCAGTAAATTACGGAATTGCTGCTATCTTTCATACATGGACTTTAGATGATTAGATCAAGTTTATTACGGGGAGATTGTTGAATTATATATGTCTTAAGGAGGCAACAAAGTGATGGAACACGTTGCTCATGAGAGTGAAAAATGGTATTCTGTAAAACTTTTGTTTGAAGCTAAAATCACTGGTGAGCCAAAACCATTAACAATAGATGACGCTTATGATGAATCGAAAACTTACGAAGAAAGGTTATATCTTATATATGCTGATTCATTTGAAGAAGCGTATGAAAAGGCAGAACGTGAAGCTAAAGATTCAGAAACCAAGCATTTCAATCCTTATGGTCAATTAGTGGAGTGGGTATATGTCCAGCCATTAGATTGTTTTCATCTTTTTGACGATGAGATTAAAGAAGACCGAGATTTACTCCAGACAGTTTGATGTATCAAAAGAAAAAAGTATGAATGAGGTTTTACAGCGGTTTTATCCAGAAGTTAATGACGAGGAGTAGTACATCTACGGAGATATGATTGAACTAACGGGACACGATAGCTCCATGACGACAGGCTGCCGACATGATTGGCAGCCTGCTCAACTATCTGGCAGTAGAGTATGGTAGAGACTGGTGATAGCGAAGCGCACGATAACAAGTAAATTCCAACATATGGTGCACACGTTGATGAAAGAATGATTATATTTGATTTGGAATGGGAGTGAAAACAGTTTGGAAGGGTTTGTTTCTTTAATCATTAGAGGGAATAGCTTGAGTTTTGAAGATATAACAACGAGTTTGAAACTTCAACCTACAACGATAAAAAGAAAAGGTGAACCACTCACATCAGACCAAGTTATTAACGATGATTATTGGTCGTATAAGGTTAAGTTTGGCGATGGTCAAATGGATACTGCATTGGAATCTTTTCTCAACAGTTTGAAGCCATCAAATGAGTTCATAAGAAGCATTGCTAACAACCATGAAACATACATATTCTTTAGCCTACGGTCTGGTTTGGGGCAGATGGGATTTGAATTGAAACCTGATGTATTAAAAGCATTGTCTGACATGGAAATCAAGTTTGAAGTGCATGTTCTTTCTTTTGGGGAAGTCAAAAATACATGAAAGCTCGCTTTGATGTTCATTGAAGTAACGGGCAGTATAGTATGGTATTATAAGGAAATAAATGCCGTTTGAAGGTTGCGAAATATAAAAAAGAATTAAGCTTTTTTATTAATTAATAATGGAATGTAGAGGGAGATGAATCACAATGGCGAAAGTAATACCGGGAAGATACACAGCTCGTATGGAGGGGGATTTCGTCGTCTTCCTAATCGGCATGCGCGTCAATCGGCTCTGGGCTGTACACAAATGGCTACCGGTATTTCTTGCAATGGGACCCATGCTGCGGGAACTTTACACCAATCGCAAGCTCGGCTTCCGTGGTACGGAGTTCATGCTGGGCTGGCGCAGCGTCCATCTGCTCCAATATTGGGATTCGTATGAGCAACTGGAGGCATATGCCCGCGGAGGGCAGCATCTTACCGCATGGAGAAATTTCAACCGCAAGGTCGGAACGGATGGAACAGTCGGAATCTACCATGAAACCTATAAGATCCGAGCCGACGAGTATGAGTGCGTATACGGCAATATGCCGGTGTTTGGTCTTGCGAAGGTGTCGGAGCATATTCCGGCTGTTGGCAAAATGGAGACGTCGCGCCGCCGTATGGGAGGGGAGAATGAGCCCGCCGTGCCGACTCCGGTAAATCCTCAAAAATCGTCGTAGATCATTAAGCTAACGGGACACGATAGTTGAATAACACACATTGTTGAGCAGGCTGCCAAAGCCTGCTTATTTTATCGGTTCCAATAAATGGAACGTCTGAAAATTTGACACTACTGTGTTTCATATATTACCTTTTCTTGGGAAGCATAACGTAAGAGGTGATGCTTTATGAGGAAAACATGCTTGTTAGTCTTGTTGATTTCCGTTATTGCTGCGTCAACGACGTATTCTGTTGTTTTTGCTGAACCACAAGAATCGAAAGAAAAAATCGCTAATGATGCTTTGCTTACAACACTTACCCCAAACATAAAAGATGCCATCATTCACCATTATGGTTATCCCAAACAATTTGCTTTATTTTGGTCAAAAGTATTGGATATAAAAAGGGAATCTGAAGGTGGATATTCATTCATTGTAAAGTTAGAAGTTACGACTTTTGAACACGCCCATTCTAATCCTTTCGGTACTGAAACAATCACCTTTAATGTTAGTCCCACAGGGGTTAAGCTTATGAACTATGAACACAAAGGCGATGAATGGGAACTCAAAATTGCGAAATTTAAGAATGAAGTCCTTGAAGACATTTTAAAAACCTTTAATATAGACTTATCTTCATTTGAAAGGTTTGAGTATCAACAATTAGCGTATCAGTCCGAGCAAGGACGATTCAAATCCCTTTATAAAATAAGCGATGAAATTCAGAAAGAACTAATGAAGGACTATAAAGCGGGTACAGGTTATAAGAATTTCATTAACCCAATTACTTTCATAAAAGATGACAGGGCATATATTTTATTCAAAAAGGCCGACGGAACAAATTATGTCTATACCTTAATTGATGCTCAAGGGAACTGGCGGATAATTAAGAAGGAAAGTAAACATGGAAAGAAAATGCCACAAGACCTTCTATGGTACATGTATAAACAATTAAGTAGCGAATAAGTGTAGTTTACTTACTGCTTATTATGCTGAGATCTGCCAGCTTGCTGATTCAGCTAACGGGACACTATAGCTTAATAAATAACTAAGACGCGGCTGCCGGCATGGATCGGCAGCCGCGTTGCGCTAACTGGCAGATTACGTTAATAAAAAATAAAACCGGCACAATTATGTACCGATTCACTAATTGCCTTATGCCAAAAAGGATACACCTAAAAAAGTCACGGATACATAATAGTGTATAAAAAATTTCAATATAAGTCTATAATTTTTTGGTGAAAACTGTAATATTATTTATGCGACCGCGGCGCAAAACGATAATGGATAAAGGGAGAAGACCTGAATGATTACTCTCAGAAAAATAACGTTGGAAAACAGACGCGCCATATTTAACTTGGAAGTATCCGAAGAACAGCGGCGCTTTGTTGCGTCCAATCTATCAAGTGTGGCTTCGTGCTATATCCTTGCAACCAATGGGGGACATCCAATTCCATTTGCCATTTATTCGGATGGGCAGCCTGTCGGTTTTGTTATGTTAACTTATGGAATCACCGGATACGACCTCCCGTCAATCGCACATGACAGCTATTGTATTTTACGACTGATGATTGACAAGAACCACCAGAACCGAGGCTATGGTCGGGAAGTCATGAGAAAAATCTTGGAATTTATCCGGACATTTCCGGCTGGGCCTGCACATTACTGCTGGACTTGTTATGAGGCCGATAACTTTGTCGCTAAAAAGTTTTATGAAAGTTTCGGCTTTCGTGAGAACGGCGAAATCATCCACAACGAACCAATAACCGTATTGAAACTCTGATTTACTTTGAACTAACGGGACATGATAGATTAACAAAATAGCTAATACGTGGCTGCCGGCATAGATCGGCAGCCGCGTTGCGCTAACGGGCAGTTTACGTTAATTACGAGTGGGTTTTCGAGTATTATGCAGGTTGCTAATATACACGATTGACATCTGAATTCTAACTGGCTACAATAACAATAATTAGGAAATGATGTAAATGAAATCAATGAATGAACAAAATATGCTACATTTCGTTCAGAGAGGGATGTTTTGGTGTGAAATCCTACGAAACTTAGTATGTTGCCGGTTCAGGAGTGCGGTTAATGCCCGCCGATTTGACTCGTTATAGTCAATTGAGCTGATTGTATCGCTAAATGCGAAGACAATAACTTGGGTGGTACCGCGATTAATTCGTCCCAATCTTGGGGCGTTTTTTTGTTGTCTAAAATAGAGTAAAAGGAGAAATATCAATGAAACTGTATACATCTGAAGAGATTAGAGCGAAGTATATTCAGTTTTTTCAAGAAAAAGGTCATGCCGTCATTTCTAGCGCTTCCGTTATACCCGATAACGATCCCACCGTATTGTTTACGACAGCGGGCATGCACCCGCTGGTGCCCTATTTACTTGGAGAGAAGCATCCATCTGGAACGAGGTTAACCAATGTTCAGAAGTGTATACGTACTGTGGATATAGATGAAGTCGGTGATGATACCCATTGCACCTTTTTTGAGATGATGGGCAACTGGTCACTTGGCGATTATTTCAAACATGAATCCATATCCTGGAGTTGGGAGTTCGTCACTTCGCCGAACTGGCTCGATATACCCAAGCATAAAATTGCGGTTACTGTATTCGAAGGAGATGATGATGCTCCCCGTGATCAGGAGTCGTACGAGATATGGTGTGCATTAGGTCAAAGTGAGGAAGAGATCTTCTTCTTGCCTAAAGCCGATAATTGGTGGGGGCCAGCAGGTCAAACAGGTCCTTGCGGTCCCGATACGGAAATCTTCATTATCTCGGATAAAGAACGTTGCGGTCCTACATGTTCGCCAGCATGTGGATGTGGGCGCTATGTTGAATTCTGGAATAATGTATTTATGAAATATAACAAAACGGCGGAGGGAAAGTTTGAACCGCTTGATCAAAAAAACGTCGATACGGGAATGGGCTTAGAGAGAGTGCTAGTCGCTTTGAATGGAGGAACAGTCTATGATAGCGACCTGTTTACTACGATATTCTCACGAATTGCAGAACTGTCGGAGACGGCATACGAAAATCAACCCAAAGCGTATCGAGTTGTTGCGGATCATACCCGCACGGCAGTATTTATCCTTGGTGATAATTACGGCATTACTCCGTCTAATGTCGACCAAGGCTATGTGCTGCGAAGATTGATTCGCCGAGCTGTTAGATTCGCAATGCAATTGAGTATTCAAGAAGGCGGTCTAGCGGATATCGCTAGCGCTGTGATTGACAAGTACGAGCTAATATACCCAGAGCTGCAAAGCAATCGCGATAAAATTATTAGGGAACTCCAGGCGGAAGAAGCTCGTTTTCAAAAAACGCTCGCGCAGGGACTTCGTGAATTCGATAAGCTTTCGATTTCATTAGTAAATGGTCAAATAGACGGTGCAGCTGCATTCAAACTTTATGATACGTATGGGTTTCCCATCGAATTGACCATGGAACTGGCAACAGAGCGTTCCATCGCCATCGATCTGGAAGGATATCTAGAGAAATTTCAGAAGCATAGAGAGTTATCTCAAGCCGGAGCAGCCCAAAAGTTTAAAGGCGGTTTAGCAGATAATTCTGCACAGACGGCAAATCTGCATACGGCAACTCATCTTCTGCATGCTGCACTACGAAAGGTTCTCGGAGATGAGGTGGCGCAAAAGGGCAGCAATATAACGGCTGAGAGACTGCGCTTTGATTTTTCGTTCCATCGTAAAATGACTGAAGAAGAGATCGTGGCAACCGAGCGGCTGGTCAATGAAGCGATTGCCGAGGGCGTCGGGATTACGTTCGAAGAGATGACGCTTGAAGATGCACGTAGAACAGGGGCTATTGGTCTATTCGAGAGCAAGTATGGCCAGATGGTAAAAGTATATACGATGGGCAAATTCTCCAAAGAGATATGCGGCGGTCCTCACGCGGTGAATACGGCTGACCTTGGTACTTTTAAAATTGTTAAGGAAGAGAGCTCGTCTTCTAGCGTAAGGAGGATAAAGGCAGTACTTGAAAGCACTGATGCTTTACGCTAACGGGACACGTTAGTTGAACAGAGCGAGGAGCAGTTTGCTATGGCAGCTGCTCCTTGTTTTTATTAAGCTAACGGGCAGATTAGCTCAATGATTTCACGAATACTCTACATATGGAGGGAGTTATTTACTAAGTTCGTAAATAAGCCGTACCAATTCTGAAAGAAGGTGGATGTAGTGAATAATAAAAAGAATAAAGTAATTTATTATATAACAGATTTAGTGGCGATGTTTGTGGTTTTTTTCCTTATTTGTAGCATCTTTAGTAGTCTTGGATTAGGTCTAATTATATCGGTAATTATTTATCACTTTGTTACAAAACCTTTGGTGAAAATGGCTTTTAAAATTTAATAATAGAATAAGAAATATTGTTTTTTGTCGTGTGACAAGAACATATATCGTTTACCGATTGAGGATAAGAACATATATTGTTTACATAAATGAGGACGATTTTCAATTAGGTTGCAGATCAATTACGGTGAACCGTATTATAGATAGTGGTAAAGCGGAGAGTAGTGTTGCGAATAGATTCGGTAGGGAGTTACTAAAGTGGTTTCGGTACAGGGTCATTTATTTAAAAAACTTATGCTTTAATAAGAGGCTTTTGTGAACAAAAAGGCGAATGTATGTAAGGAATATACAAATGTTAGGAAGGAAATAAGACATGATTGAAAAATTTACAGTTAATATCTCAGCACTAAACACGGAAAGATTGATAAGAGTTTGTCTTCCAAAGAGGTATGAGAATTCTAATAAACATTATCCAGTCTTATATATGCACGATGGACAGAATTTGTATAGAGATGAAGATTCATTTTTTGGTTCTAGTTGGAGAATTGCTGATTGTCTTGAGGAAATTGGCCTAGAACTTATAGTTGTTGGTATTGATTGTAACCCGAAAGGAACAAAACGATTTGATGAATACGGTCCTTGGGTAAGTGAAAAAAGCATAAATAGAGGATTATCCATTGATGAATCGATTGATTTAGGTGGAGAAGGAGAACAGTATATTGATTTTATCGTAGAAGAATTAAAGCCATATATCGATGATAAGTACAGGACAATAGTAGATGATACGGCAATGGCGGGAAGCTCATCAGGAGGAATCATTTCTACTTATGCAATGTGCAAATACCCGTCTATATTTAAAAGAGTAGCTGCACTTTCTAATGCTTATTGGTTAAGCCAGAAAGAAATAGAGGATTTTGCTAAAAAAAGTGATTTATCAGATGTAAAAAAGTTTTATTTTGATGTAGGAACGAAAGAACAAACAGCAACGTTTGGTTCGGATGTTTATGTTAACTCGAATATTTCCTTCAAGAATGTGATTGATGAAAAGAATATCAATTATCGTTTTGAAATTGCTGAGGGTGCCGTTCATAATGAAGTTGCTTGGCGATTACGATTTCCTAATATTCTTCTATACTTGTATAAAGATTAATAACAAATCAAAAGATCAGAAGAACAATAATAACCATACTACCACTGAACAATAATCTAGGGAGTGCTGTTCGGTGTGCTTTAGGAGAAATACCGAGTTGTAATTCATTTGCTATTGAGTTAACGGGACACGATAGCTTAATAGATATCTAAAATGCGGCTGCCGACATAGATCGGTAGCCGCGTTTCGCTATCGGGCAGTTTAAGGTAATTTTGCGTTATGCGTACAGAAGCAAAATTCACGAGAATCCTTCCTATAATAAGTGATACAATACCGTAACATATTATTTGGGCCAAAATATTAATCCCTTTACTTAAACGATGATCGAGGCGTATAATCCGTTAAGATATCGGAGTGAGAAGAGGGAAATTGATTATGAACAACGGGTTGGTCAATGCTATTATCGCGTATATCATGTGGGGGGTTCTCCCGCTTTATTGGAAGTTGTTTAACGATGTGCCGGCAGGCGAGATTCTGTCACATCGGGTTGTCTGGTCGTTCGTCTTCATGGGTATTCTCGTCACCGTTCAGCGTCGCTGGGGTGACATGAAGCGGATTGCGGCTAGCCGCTCGCTCCTACTGTCGCTCACCGCTAGCGGACTGCTGATCGCTGCTAATTGGCTCATCTTCATCTGGGCGGTCAACAACGATCATGTCGTCGAGACAAGTCTCGGTTATTATTTGAACCCGTTGCTTAACGTTCTGCTTGCGGTTGTCTTCCTTCGTGAGAAGCCAAACCGTGGCCAATGGCTCGCGATTGCCATCGCTGGTGCCGCGGTGCTCATCATCGCCATCGACTACGGACGGTTCCCATGGATCTCAATCTCACTGGCCGCGACGTTTGGCTTGTACGGCCTCGCAAAGAAGAAGATCGGACAAGACGCTTCTGTAGGCTTGCTATCGGAGACGGCTGTAGTCCTACCCGTTGCGCTCGGCTACTGGATCTATTTGGCCACCGTGGGAAAGACGACGGCATGGACGCTACCTGTATCCACGTTCGTCGAACTGCTTCTTTCCGGCGTGGTAACAGCGCTACCGCTGCTTTTCTTTGCGCGAGCGGCCGCCCGGATGGCACTGTCCACGCTAGGTTTCGTACAATACATCGGGCCGACGATCATGCTGTTACTGAGCGTATTCGTGTTCAAGGAATCGGTCTCGCCGGTTCTTCTCATCGGCTTCGCGCTCATCTGGACAGCGCTTGTCGTATACGCTACGGCAACAGTTCGCGGCACGAAACTCGCGAAGGCGCGCTGACGGCAAACACGTCCACCCACCCGGTACCGTCATAACAGCATTTTCGTCCACTGGGGGAGATGGCTGTTTTCTGTTTGGGGTTAAGCTAACGGGACACGTTTGTTCAATTAATCCAGGGAGCAAACCGTAGGGGGAGGTCTTCAATGATTGTATCTGCTTATTTGGACGGCGCGAAGGTGATAATGTATGTGGATAATGACGTGAACCGTCCAATTACAAAAATGCTATGTGAAGAAGATAATGGCTCTTCTAAGGAAATAATCATTTCAGGGTTAGCCCTTGCGAAATACGAAAATTCCAATGAATATTATCTGTTCTTATGCGATAAGAATGGGAGGTCTATCAAGATTTTGACATGGGATCAATTGAAGAGGCACTTCACTTCATAGTTCTATCGCAAGTTTTAAACTAAACAACAGTGATTGGAAGTATGTTTAGAGTATAGGAGTAGGGCTGCCGAAATACCCACGAGAAATAAACCCAATACATCTACATTACTTTTTCTCGCTTCTTCCTTAGGGAGATATTTCAAAACAAAAGGAAGGGTAAGCAGGGGGGACACGATAGCTTAATAAATAACTAAAACGAGGCTGTCGGCATAGTTCGGCAGCCTCGTTGCGCTAACTGGCAGATTACGTTAATGGATCTTCATTTTATCTAGTTGCATGCATAAACCCAAATCACTTAACGGAAATTACTTCAATGGGGTGATTAGTAGTGAATGTTAAAAGCTATATCGGGTTATTGTTAGCAGTCATCATTTTCTCCGTGCTTATACAGCCAGTTTATGCTAAACCACACGAAGAACCATTGGAACGGCTTGTACTTACTTTGTTAGCTCCAAATATACAGGAACAGATTAATCGATATTATGAAGATAAACTAACTGTGATACCTACGTTTTCGCCTTTTCTAGGAGGGACTGAATTAAACTTTGAATATCATCCTTCGCATATTGATGTTAATGTTACAGTGATTCCGTATGTGGGACCTCATTTGGATGTAGGGATGGATTCGATGAAGTTTCGTATAGATAATACGGGAGCTGTAATGGTTCTAAAATACAAACACATTAGGGACTATGAGTTGCTTCCAAACTGGCAATTCATTCTTCGTTGAGCTAACGGGCAGATTTACTCAACAAACTGGCACGAAAGTACGGCTTATTAAACGGGCTCATGCAAGGTTAATCGTTCGTTTCCGATGTCACAAATCAGAGCCTTAAATCGTTATATATGCAAAACGTAAAAGGAGCTGAGGAATGATGAATGACATGACATGCATAATCATCGGAGGCGGCCATGCAGGGCTTGGAGTGCTCAAAGCAATAAAGGAAACGACCCGAGGCATGGCGAAGGGACGGCGGATTCGGTTTGTTCTGTTCGACAAGCAGCCCGGTCATGTGCGCAAAGTGATGATGTTCCGACCGGCCGCGAGCGGGGAAGAGATTATAGTTCCCTGGACGCATTATAGTTCAGAAGGAGTCGAATTCGTGCAAGGTACGGCTACGTCCGTGGAAAGTGTGGAAAAACGGATTCGATATACGGATGCGCAAGGAAATGAAGCCCGAATTCGTTATGATCTTCTAGTCGTGGCGGTCGGCAGCATCGTTCGGCGACCGGATCCCGATCAGGGCGGCATCGCCTTGACCGACCCGCAAGCCGCGGCAGACATTCGGGAGCGCTGGCGAGCCAACCTTCGGAAAGCAAGCGGAGAGACGAATCCTGAGGAACGAAAGCGACTGATGACAATCGCGGTTGCGGGAGCAGGGATCAGCGGCATCGAGACGTCCGCCGAACTGGCGCTCGCCATGCGGAAGGAAGCAGCGACGCTAGGGCTGAGCTTGTCTGATACCTCCGTCTATTTACTGAATGCGCAGGAGCGGCTGTTCACGGGAGGACCGGAGAAAGCTGGACGGAAGTTAGAACAGACGCTCAGCGAATGTGGAGTGACAGTGCTACACAATCGTAAGGCGAAGCGGGAGGAAGCAGGAGTGGTGACGCTCAGCAATGGCGATTGTCTGGATGTTGGCCTATGTGTATGGACGATTGGTCTGATACCGAATCCGGCCCTTCGCGGCATGGGCTTGCCGCTTACACCTGAAGGTCAAGTGCTGGTAGATGAATGTTATCGTGTTCAAGGGTCGCCGGGCGTATACAGCATTGGCGACTGTGCGAGAATCATCGATCCGAAAACCGGCAAGGTGGATCAGATGACGTGCTTTGAAGCTGGGATGCAAGGGAATCGACTAGGTAAAATCGTGATGGCCGATCTGGAAGGCCGTCCCGCGCCGATTCACAAAGCGTTAAAAAATAATATGGATGCCTTCAACATCGGCTTGGGGGAAAATCGCGGGTTTCTGTGGGCACGCAAATGGGGACTTGATTTTATCATAACAGGAAAGCTAGCGTGGAAAGCCAAGAAGCTGGTTTGGGATTACGCCAGTTTGCTACGATAGAAACAAAGAGACCAAGATTGCAAGATGTCTAACAGCCCAGAGATTTTCGTCCTGCGTGAGGCGTTGTGGTTCGATTATCTCGAATTAGCCGAACGGCTCGGCAAGTGAGAGAAGAATTGCCGCAAGCTGATGAGCCGGGCAAGAAGCAAGATAGGAATATCCGAGGAGGAGCCGGTCGCGGCCGAAGCGGTCGAATTGGAATGGGTTAGCCAGTTCCTCACATCTCTCGAGCAAGGTAACGTCGATCAGGTGCTGTCCCTGCTGACCGAAGATGTCATGCTCATCTCCGACGGGGCGGAAAAGTAATCGCGGCTACGCGTCCGATACAAACGTGCGATCAAGTGTATGGGGTGATGTGATGAGACTAATTGAAATAATACTACTGTTTGCCAATTTACTGGCTTTTTTTGCCTTGGTAATCCCATTGCAACGGTCAATAAAGTGGGTACGATATTTGGCTCTCGTCCTGCTGCCAATAGCCGGTGTTCAGGTACTGGTGGAGGGTTCGCGCTGGGGGATGATCCCAGCTTATATCATGAGTGGGATACTCTTCGTGGCCTGCCTAGCTAAAAATATTGTGCGAAAGCCTAAACTTGGTGGAACCAGTATGATTAGGCGACTTGCTTTCGGTTTTACTATTGGTCTGGGTTCACTAGGACTGATTGTTTCTTCCGCTCTACCGATACTTTTTCCTGTATTCCACTTACCACAACCGTCAGGACCTAACCAACTCGGTACATTGACCTATCATTGGGTAGATAAAACTCGCCCGGAGATTTTCACTAATGATCCCAATGATCGTCGTGAGATCATGGTACAGATTTGGTATCCAGCCAAAGGAAATCTATCATCGACGTACGCTCCCT